>NZ_JRXE01000024.1 GCF_001267535.1 Winslowiella iniecta
TGGCAAGTAACCACCGTGATGTACCCGGACCCGGCGGTAATCAATGGCGTTTTTAAATACAGACTTAGCCATTTCTGACTCACCTTGGGTCAGACGTCTTGAAGATCCCTCTTCGATAATCATCATTTTTATTCTCCCTCGCTAAGCTTTCAGATTTTGCAGCTCAAACCTTGCTCTCCAGAAACGTTTGGTTTCCACCTGATTGGGTGGCACGATAGTGTAAATGGTGACGCTATATTTCTGATATGGCTGAAATTTATAGTCGACTGGAATGCATTGGCCGGGAACGACTATTTTGATTGGGAAATCGAGGTCGTCACTGCGCCATACTTCACTTAAAGTGTCATCTTCAGCTATTTTTCTTACGACTATAGCCATAATGCGAGACTGATTATTTCCGGTGACTGACTCCTTTTTTACCTTAAAACAAGGCTGCCCATTTTGCCCCAATGAAACCAGTGCAGCTCTGTGTGGCAATGGATGGACAGGACAGCCAGCCAGCAGAAAGCAACATGCAAGAAGAATAACTATTTTCATTTGAACAGGCTTCTTTTGTTGGTCGGGTCAATGATAAAACAGGCCAATGTGCTCTCATATTTATCTTCCTGAAGCGATGTAATACCAGAAAGATAGCACAGGTGAGATTTATTCCGGAGTGTCAAAGGACGGATTTGTGAGGGGTATTAGAAAACATTAAGGTAATTATTTTAATGAATATAATATAACTTGATGTCATTCTGCGGGAGGGTTATCCCTCCCGCAGTAACACTAACAGCTAATTAAAACCACTGGCCAAACTTGCGCATATACAGCTGTTTCATACCCTGGCTCAGCAGACAATAACCCAGCAGCGTGGCCAGTAACCATGGGAAATAAGTCAGCGGCAATGATTGCAGGCCAAACCATGAATTAAACGGTGAGAACGGCAGGCCGATACCGATAATCACCACCAGAATTGTGGTCAGCATAATAGGCCAGGTGGCACGGGCCTGAATAAACGGAATCTTCTGGGTGCGTAACATATGCACCACTAACGTCTGTGACAGTAATCCCTCAATAAACCAGCCGGACTGGAACAATGCCTGATGGTCGGCACTGTTGGCACCAAAAATATGCCACATCAGTGCAAAGGTGGTGATATCAAAAATTGATGAAGTTGGCCCCATCCACAGCATAAAACGACCAATGTTTTTGGCGTCCCATTTACGTGGTTTGCGCACAAACTCTTTATCCATTTTATCCCAGGGTAAGGCCAGCTGCGAAATATCGTAAATCAGGTTTTGCAGCAGCAGCTGGATAGCCAGCATCGGTAAAAAAGGTATAAAAGCACTGGCTACCAGAATCGAGAATACGTTACCAAAGTTTGAGCTGGCGGTAATATTGAGATATTTGATGATATTACCAAAGGTCTGGCGACCGACCAGTACGCCTTGTTCCAGCACCATCAGGCTTTTTTCCAGCAGGATAATATCAGCGGACTCTTTGGCAATATCGGTGGCACTGTCGACGGAAATACCGACATCCGCCGCCCGCAGAGCTGCCGCATCGTTTATGCCGTCACCAAGGAAACCGACGGTATGACCATTTGCCTGCAACAATGTCACCACTCGCTCTTTCTGAGACGGCGTCAGTTTGGCAAAAATCGTATGCAGTTCGATCCGTGGTTTCAACTGCTCATCGTTTAACTGCTCAATCTCATCGCCCAGCATCGGTACACCCGCATCCACGCCAAGGTCGCGGCAGATTTTGGCGGTAATCAGCGGATTATCGCCGGTCAGAATTTTAATCTGTACGCCATTGTGTTGCAGGGCGTGAATCGCTGCTGCGGCACTCTCTTTCGCGGGATCGAGGAAGGTCAGCATACCGCACAGCGTTAAATCACGCTCATCCTCGATCGTAAGACGTTGATACCAGTTGTTGCTCTCCATGGCACGGGTCGCGACCAGCAAAACACGATAACCTTGCTGGTTAAGCTCGGCTGCGCGCCGGGTAATATCCTCACGCCAGGCTGGCGTCATCTTTTCAACCTGACCATCAAGGTTAAGGTGAGTGGTGATGGCCAGCATCTCTTCCAGCGCACCTTTGCAGACCAGCTGATGCTGACCCAGCTCATTACTGACGCTGACCGACAGGCGGCGACGGGTGAAATCAAACGCCAGCTCATCGACTTTACGATAGTTGCGTGGCAGATCCTGTGTGTCGCGGGCGAATTCCAGCACCGCACGATCCATCAGGTTTTTCAGCCCGCTCTGGTGGAAACTGTTTAACCAGGCCAGATCAAGCACCTGGCGGCAGGGGCGTCCAAGCACATCAAGGTGCTGCTCCAGTGCAATATGATCCTGCGTCAGGGTGCCGGTTTTGTCGGTGCACAGCACATCCATTGCGCCGAAGTTCTGGATCGCATTCAGGCGTTTAACCACCACTTTGCGGCGCGCCATGGCCATCGCACCTTTCGCGAGATTAGTGCTGACAATCATCGGCAGCATTTCCGGGGTTAAACCGACCGCCACCGCCACGGCAAACAGTGCCGCATCCAGCCAGTCGCCCTTGGTCATGCCGTTAATCACAAAGACAATCGGCACCATAATGAACATAAAGCGGATCAGCAGCCAGCTGACGCTGTTTACTCCACGATCAAAGGCAGTGGGCGCGCGTTTGCCAACAATGTTTTTTGCCAGTGAACCAAACCAGCTCTGGTTGCCGGTCGCCACCACCACGGCGGTTGCATGACCACTGACGACATTGGTGCCCATCAGGCAGACATTTGGCAAGCCGGGCAGGGCACCTTCACCAATTTCATGCGCAGTTTGTGGTAGATCGTTCAGACAAAATTTCTCCACAGGCAAGGCTTCGCCGGTCAGCGCTGCCTGGCTGACCAGCAGATCCTGCGATTCAATCAGTTTGATATCGGCCGGGATAATATCGCCTGCTGATATCGAGATAATATCGCCCGGCACCAGCTGTTGCTGATTGACATACATCCACTGCGGAGTGGAATGATCAACGTGACGGCGGCGAGTGGTCACTTGCGTGCGAACCAGTGATTTCAGCGCATCCGCCGCTTTATTAGTGCGAAACTCCTGCCAGAAACGCAGCAGGCCGCTCAGCCCAATCATCACTGACATAATGATCACGCCAGTCAGATCGGTTTCTTCACCCTGCTGAGCAGGCAACCAGTAGTCGGTGAAGAAACTGATACTGGCGAGTCCCATCAATACAAAGATAAATGGATTTTTAAACGCCATCAGTAGCTGAATCAGCGCATGCGGCGCTTTTTCCTGCGCCACCTGATTGAGGCCAAACTGCTCGAGTCGTGATTCAGCCTGTTGGCTGGTTAACCCTTTTGGGCTGCTGTTTAGAGTGGAAAAGGTGCTGTCAATGCTGACCTGCGCCTCGTTGGCAATCGGCCAGTTTTTGGCTTTAGAGTGGTGCTGGCGGCGCGCTGGTTGCGCCATATCGATCATCTGAGTCATGTCTGCTTATTCCAAATTATACGCACGGCAATCTCTCTCAAAGTGAGATAGACGTGAAAAAAATATGGCGTTGCAGGTGGGGAAAAGAACTAGCTCAGTGCTCCCACGCAACGCGGATTACGCTGCGTACTGGGGTGCTCGTCCATGGTAACTCCTTAATTATCACCGGGTGATAATGAGCTTAAAAACCTGAATAACAGGATCGGTAACAGACTGCTGTGCAGCGATGGCGCAGCAGAAATACGGCTGAGCTTCAGCCTGGAGGAAAAAGGGTATGGGAAAAGATCAGCATCATAAGTACTCGTCTGTTTATAGTTTTCAAAGCAGACGAGCCGGAGGGATCGCTGCTTGCCAGGGCGGCAAGCAACAGGCTTGCCTTAATTAGATCGGTGACTGTCCAAAAAAGGTTTCTCCACAATAATTCGCGGGACGAACTATACTGCCGCTCCCGCAGGCTGTAAACCGTACTTCCTCAACCAAAGCTCAACGTTCGGGTTTTAGCCAGTTAGCCTGTTGTCGGCAACTATTTTGCGCTCAATGAGATTTTTCCCTCCGTTTTAAATAACCACCGGTTATAGATGTGCTCTTAAAGAAGCATAACCGCTGAGGAAATCAGGGTGGTGCATGCTAAGTGACTGGCTATACGACTCATTCTGGCCTGCTTCTGGTCACGGAAATGCGCATTTATTCGGTGGTTGACGAATCGCGCCAGATAATGTTGCTTTTTTGTAAACAGATTAACAAGCAAGCGAAATCCTGATATGCTGCCCCACGCGAAACCGGGCACCTTTACACCTTACCCTACACAAGGAGGGTTAATCACCCGACGTGAAAAAAGGTGGTCGGAAAGACAAATACAATGAGAGCGAGGAGAACGTCGTGCTAGAAGAATACCGTAAGCACGTTGCCGAGCGTGCCGCCGAAGGGATTGTTCCTAAACCGTTAGATGCTTCCCAAATGGCCGCGCTGGTTGAACTGCTGAAAACCCCTCCTGCGGGTGAAGAAGAATTTCTGTCTGATCTGTTAATTAATCGAGTTCCGCCAGGTGTTGATGAAGCGGCCTATGTAAAAGCCGGATTCCTGGCTGCTATCGCGAAAGGCGAAGCGACTTCTCCTCTGGTTTCTCCTGAAAAAGCCGTTGAACTGCTGGGCACTATGCAGGGCGGTTACAATATTCATCCGCTGATTGATGCGCTGGATGATGACAAACTGGCACCGATTGCCGCGAAAGCCCTGTCTCATACGCTGCTGATGTTCGACAGCTTCCATGACGTTGACGAGAAAGCCAAAGCCGGCAACCCGCACGCGCAGCAGGTACTGCAATCCTGGGCCGATGCCGATTGGTATTTGTCACGCCCTGAGCTGGCGGAAAAGATCACCGTAACCGTGTTTAAAGTGACCGGTGAAACCAATACCGATGACCTTTCTCCGGCACCGGATGCCTGGTCACGTCCGGACATCCCACTGCACGCGCTGGCGATGCTGAAAAACTCACGTGAAGGCATCGAACCCGACGAAGCGGGTAACGTGGGTCCAATCAAGCAGATCGAAGCGCTGAAACAGAAAGGCTTTCCGCTGGCTTATGTCGGCGATGTCGTCGGTACTGGTTCTTCGCGTAAATCCGCCACCAACTCGGTGCTGTGGTTTATGGGTGATGACATCCCTAACGTGCCGAACAAAAAAGGCGGTGGCGTGGTGCTGGGCGGTAAAATCGCACCCATCTTCTTCAATACCATGGAAGATGCCGGCGCACTGCCGATCGAAGTCGATGTCGATAACCTGAATACCGGCGATGTCATTGATATCTATCCGTACAAGGGCGAAGTGCGCAATCATGACACCGGTGAGGTGCTGGCGAATTTCGAACTGAAAACCGACGTACTGCTTGATGAAGTGCGTGCCGGTGGTCGTATTCCACTGATTATCGGTCGTGGGCTGACCAGCCGTGCGCGTGAAGCGCTGGGTCTGCCGCACAGCGATGTGTTCCGCGTGGCGAAAGATGTGGCAGAGAGCAGCCGCGGCTTCTCACTGGCACAGAAAATGGTGGGTCGTGCTTGCGGTACCGAAGGCGTGCGTCCGGGGCAATATTGCGAACCTAAAATGACCTCGGTCGGTTCGCAGGATACCACTGGCCCAATGACCCGTGATGAGCTGAAAGATCTGGCGTGCCTCGGCTTCTCGGCTGACCTGGTGATGCAGTCATTCTGCCATACCGCAGCCTATCCGAAGCCGGTTGACGTCAGCACTCACCACACGCTGCCAGACTTTATTATGAACCGTGGCGGTGTTTCACTGCGTCCGGGCGACGGCATTATCCACAGCTGGCTGAACCGTATGCTGCTGCCGGATACCGTCGGTACCGGTGGTGACTCTCATACCCGTTTCCCGATTGGTATCTCTTTCCCGGCGGGTTCGGGTCTGGTGGCGTTTGCTGCTGCCACCGGCGTAATGCCGCTGGATATGCCGGAATCGGTACTGGTACGCTTTAAAGGCAAAATGCAGCCGGGTATCACCCTGCGCGATCTGGTTCACGCCATTCCGCTGTATGCCATCAAAGCGGGTCTGCTGACTGTCGAGAAGAAAGGTAAGAAAAATATCTTCTCTGGCCGCATCCTGGAAATTGAAGGCTTACCGGATCTGAAAGTGGAGCAGGCATTTGAGCTGTCGGATGCGTCCGCCGAGCGTTCTGCTGCCGGCTGTACCATTAAGCTGGGCAAAGATCCGATCATTGAATACCTTAATTCCAATATCGTGCTGCTGAAGTGGATGATTGCTGAAGGCTATGGCGACCGCCGTACGCTGGAGCGTCGTATCCAGGGCATGCAGAAATGGCTGGACGATCCGCAACTGCTGGAAGGTGATGCGGATGCGGAATACGCCGCGGTGATCGATATCGATCTGGCTGACATCAAAGAGCCAATCCTGTGCGCGCCGAACGATCCTGACGATGCGCGTCTGCTGTCTGACGTGCAGGGCGAGAAGATCGACGAAGTGTTTATCGGTTCCTGCATGACCAACATTGGTCACTTCCGTGCTGCCGGTAAACTGCTGGATGCGCATAAAGGCCAGTTACCCACCCGCCTGTGGGTGGCTCCGCCAACCAAGATGGATGCGGCACAGCTGACCGAAGAGGGCTACTACAGTGTGTTTGGTAAGAGCGGAGCGCGTATTGAGATCCCAGGTTGCTCACTCTGTATGGGTAACCAGGCGCGTGTCGCTGATGGTTCGACGGTGGTTTCCACCTCAACCCGTAACTTCCCGAACCGCTTAGGTACCGGTGCTAACGTGTTCCTTGCGTCAGCAGAACTGGCGGCAGTATCTTCACTGCTGGGCAAGCTGCCAACGCCAGACGAGTATCAGCAGTTTATGGAGCAGGTGGATAAGACGGCGGTAGATACCTACCGTTATCTGAACTTTGACCAGCTGGGCCAGTATACGGATAAAGCTGACGGTGTGATTTTCCAGACCGCAGTATAATTTCAGTTCAGTCACTGCATCAAAAGGAGCCGGTTAAGGCTCCTTTTTTTATTGCCGTGGCAAACCCTTTAGCCTTAAACGCTGCTTTTCCTGACTGAGACTGCGATAATGCGAGTTAAACCCCATTAATTACCCGCTAAGCGCGGAGAATGCACGACAGCAGTGTATGAAAAGGCCGTCTGGCTGACAGAGGAAAGCAGTATGGAATACGAATTTTTGCATGACGTCACCGGTGTGGTGAAGGTACGCATGTCGATGGGGCATGAGGTGGTGGGTCACTGGTTCAATGAAGAAGTAAAAGAAAACCTGGCGTTACTGGATGAAGTCGAAGCCGCGGTGCAGGCGATTAAAGGCAGCGAACGCCAGTGGCAGCGCGTCGGACATGAATACACGCTATGGATGGACGACGAAGAGATCATTATCCGTGCCAATCAGCTTAACTTTGAAGATGAAGGGATGGAAGAAGGCATGAACTACTACGACGAAGAGAGCCTGTCGTTTTGCGGCGTGGAGGATTTTCTGGCGGTGATTGCTGCCTATCGCCTGTTTCTGCAAGGCAAGTAGTCGGGTTGGCGAGCGCTGCTGGCCGATAGCGTGCTCGTCGTGCAGGTCTTTCAGCTGACACTGACGACGTAGCCGGAAGATCCGGCAGCGCCCGACTTTCCATAGTTTTACGTGTGGTTAATCATTCACTGATCAGCGGTAAAGACTGGCAACGTTCAAAGAAACTCTGCGGTATATAATTGCTGATCTTGTTATCGTGACAGTATTCAATAATGCCGCGTTTGCAGCTGACGCCCGCTTTCTTATAGATACTTTGCGTGATATTACACACCGTACGCTGCGATAAATGCAGCTTATGCGATATCTCGAGGCTGGAAAAGGCGTGCAGAATGTAAAACAACACCTCCCACTCACGTTTACTGAACAGTGAAGAGGGGGGAGTAAAGACCAGTGATTCAGGTAACTTAATCTTATTCAGGCTGGTCAGGATCAGATTATCTACTGGCCGGCCATGAAAAATCGTCCCCCGGCAAATACCGCGCTCATCAATCAGCGGATACTTATCAAAAAACCACGGCTGCAGCCACGCGTGATTTTCAAATGGATGGATTTCTATCGAGGTGACACGGTCGAGCAGACGTTCGACCATGCGATCGTGATTCTGGAAGGCATCCTGAAAATCGGCGGTTGAGGCGGGCAGTTCGCCATCCAGCCTGCCCTCAACGGAAAAATGTGCCGGTAGCGCGAGTAAGCTGTGATATTTTTTATTGGCGTAAATAAATCGTGATTGGTTATCTTTCGCTCCCCAGGGCTCGGCACTGTTTTCCCAGAAGCGAATTAACATCTGCAACGAATCCTTTAAGTTTGCGCTCATTGCGATCCCTGCTCCATTTCTGTCTCTGGCCGGACACGGAATTACTCGGTTAACAGCACAGGCGAATTCATCTGCTGTTCCGGCTGCTCTTTTTCTCTGACGCGTCGACGGATTAGCCTGCCTTTTTGATCAAAAAAACGACTCGGCCAGATTTCTTGCGGTGGAATACCAATCGCATTGGCAATGATGATTTCACCTCGTGGCCAGGGGCGTATCAGTGTATTTCCCAGTGTGCTGGCTGACAGGCCATTCTCGCGCGAGAGTTTTGCCAGTGAACCTTTAGCTTTGCGCACGGCAGCCAGAATATCCTGCCGGTGCCAGTCATGTTTATCCGTTCTGATTTCCATATTTTATTCCTCTTCCTGAAAAGATTTTTTCGGAGGGTGATCATTCCTCGATCGGTTTACGGTTGCTGTCACTCATGATAGCGTCTGTTTAGAGATCATTTGTTAAAGTTAATGTGATTTAATATCGATTTATTGCTGACGTCTAGTTCAATTATTACTCTATCTAAGGGAAGAGAGGGCTGAATGATCATTTTTTCTGATTTTACTGATGGAAAAGGAAGTGAAGATGAGTTAGTTGGAATTTCAATTGCGCCAATGATTACTCAGCCCGGGCTGAATGCTTATGGCACGACGCTGAAAATGGGTAAACGGGTGGGGTGTCATAGTCATGCAGAAGGAGAAGAATGGTATATCATTCTGTCAGGAGAAGGCGAGATATGGACGGCAGATGTGGTTGATAATAGCTTAAAAGACAGAAGGATAGATCAGGTCAGTAAGGGCTCAGTATTCTGTATTTATCCGTATACGGCGCATCAGTTACTGGCGAAAACCGATATTGAATTAATCTTTTTGTGTCCTGAATCACATATAACCACCGATCGCACTTTATTTGCGGATTTGATTAATTAATATTTTATAAAATAATTATTTTGCTATTAATTAACCCTCTCCCGAAAACGGGAGAGGTGAAGGAAATTAAAGGGTTTTTAATCCTGTTGCCGCAATATTACGGGCATAGTAAATTTCACGCATCTCTTTCCACAGCAAATCGGTGATTCGCTTGTGCTCTTGCGGGCTCAAATCTTCCGGTTTGGTGTTAAACAGGTAATGTTTTAAATCGAATTCTTTCAGTAACATCTTGGTGTGGAACATGTTTTCCTGATAGACATTCACATCCATCATGTCATACATCGACTTCATATCTTCCGACATAAAGTTCTGAATCGAGTTAATCTCATGATCGATAAAGTGTTTCACCCCGTTCACGTCACGGGTAAAGCCGCGCACGCGATAATCGATGGTGACGATATCAGATTCCAGCTGGTGGATCAGATAGTTCAGCGCTTTCAGCGGCGAAATAACGCCGCAGGTTGATACTTCAATATCGGCACGGAAAGTACACAGCCCTCCCTCGGGATGGCTTTCCGGATAGGTATGGACGCAAATATGGCTCTTATCCAGATGCGCAACCACCGAGTCAGGCAGTGGGCCAGGATGCTCTGAGTTATCGATATCCCGTGGGTCGATCGGCTCTTCGCTCACCAGAATAGTCACGCTGGCACCCTGAGGTTCGTAATCCTGACGCGCGATATTCAGCACGTTAGCGCCAATTATCGAGCAGGTTTCGCTCAGAATTTCAGTCAGACGATTGGCGTTGTATTGCTCATCAATATAGGCAATGTATCCGTCGCGCTCTGCAGCGGTATTCGCATAGCAAATATCATAGATACAAAAACTCAGGCTTTTTGTCAGGTTGTTGAAGCCATGTAGTTTCAGCTTTTGCAATTTAGTTCACCCCCTTATAAATGCCCAATCAGCTCGCGTCTGACAGTGCATTCAGCAGATATTGTGGCAGGGCAAAGCTGCCAGTATGGATTGCCGAATTGTAGTAACGGCAGGTTAAACCCGCTGCATCAAGACGTGCTTGCAGCGTTGCGCTATCGAGCTGGCGCAAAGCGGGATTGTCGCTAGCCCAGGCAAACGTCATGATGCCGCCGTAGTAGGTCGGAATCGCTGCCTGATAGAAGCTGACGTCGCTAAAATAATGACCCAATTTACGATGGCTGTTAATGGCTTCATCCTGTTGCAGGAAGCAAACGCCATTCTGTGCCACAAAGATGCCATTTTCATTAAGGCAACGGTGGCAACCCGCATAAAATTCAGAGGTAAATAAACTTTCGCCAGGACCGATAGGATCGGTACAGTCGGAGATAATCACATCAAATTTATCACTGCTTTGATTAACAAAGTTAACACCGTCATCAATCACCAGTTTGAAGCGCGGATCCTCATAGGCACCGGCACTGTGGTTCGGCAAATATTGCTTACAGAAGTTGACCACACCCGCGTCGATTTCGACCATGGTTATCTGTTCGATATTTTTATGACGGCTGACTTCGCGCAGCATTGCGCCATCACCACCACCAATAATCAATACCTTCTTCGCCGCACCGTGCGCCAGCAGAGGCACATGGGTCATCATTTCATGGTAGATAAACTCATCGCGCTCGGTAGTTTGTACCACGCCGTCAAGCGCCATAACGCGACCCAGCGCCGCATTTTCGAAGATAATCAGGTCCTGATGTTCGGTCTTTTCACGATACAGTTCTTTATCGACAGAGAAGTACTGTCCGAAACCGGCATGAAGCGTCTCATACCACATTTCATCTTGAGCCATGGTGGGATCTCCAGAGTAATAGCCATGAAAAATGGGCGGCACATGATAGCTAACTCTGACCGTGGTTGCACGGTCAAATATTCAACAGAAGGGTAATGGGGCGGGTTACTTCACGTAGGCAAGCAGGCTGAGAGAATCACGCGCCAGGGATTTACACTTCTTGTCATTAGTAATGGCGATACCGCTGAGATCGCGGTAGCTGTCTTCGCCAAGCGCCTTCATGTTGTAACTGGCGTAATTGGTTAAATCCCAACGGTTTTGCTGGGCAAAAAACATCAATGCCTTGCGAATCTGTGCATCAGGTAAATCCTGATAGCCGCAGTCATTTTTCAGATAGACAAAAACCGCTGTTAAATCAGCGAGATCTTCTGCTTCCGATTCGCTCAGGGCAAAGCTGGTGGAGGAGAAGCCAAGAAGCCCGGTGAGTACCAGAGCCTTGATGCCTTTCTTCATAATTCTTCTCATAAAGTTGCAATTAACTGACGTTAGCACAGTTAGACTCAGCGTTCAGGCAATTTTGCCCACGAAACTTCTTCAACTGCCATTTTCATCAGTTTCTGACAGTATAGTGAATCTGATTGAACTTGACCTTACCGCCGGGTGAAGGTTTAAGCTGCGCGATAATTTTTTGACTGTAAAGGATGCGATAATGTTACGCCGTGATTTTCTCAAGCTGAGTGCCGCACTCAGTGCTGCCGGTGCGCTGCCGCTCTGGAGTCGTTCGCTAATGGCTGCAACGCGTCCGACGCTGCCGGTTCCTGAGCTGCTGAGTGCTGACCCGCGTGGGGAGGTCACCTTAACCGCCCGCAGTGGTTTTTCGCTGTGGAACGGTAAAAAAGTGCCGAGCTGGGGCTATAACGGTAATCTGCTGGGCCCGGCGCTGCAACTGGAGCGTGGCAAACCAATTAGCGTCAATATCGATAACCAACTGCCGCAGGCTACCACCGTGCACTGGCACGGGCTGGAAGTGCCGGGTGCGGTTGACGGCGGCCCGCATGCGCGCATCGAACCGGGCCAGCAGCGCACGGTCAGCTTTACCCCCGATCAGCCGGCAGCGACCTGCTGGTTCCATCCGCATCAGCACGGTCAGACCGGTTATCAGGTGGCGCAGGGGCTCGCAGGTCTGGTGATTCTGAAAGATAAAGACAGTGAAAGACTGTTGCTGCCTAAACAGTGGGGTATCGATGATATTCCGTTGATTTTTCAGGACAAACAGCTTAGCGCCGATGGCAGTCAAATCGACTATCAACTGGATATTATGCGCGCGGCGGTAGGCTGGTTCGGCAATCTGATGCTGACTAACGGCGTGCAGTATCCGCAGCATCCGGTGCCGCGCGGCTGGTTACGCCTGCGCTTACTGAATGGCTGTAATGCCCGTTCGTTAACTCTCGCCACCAGTGACCATCGTCCGCTGTATGTGATTGCCAGCGACGGTGGCTTATTAGGCGAACCGGTAAAAATCAGCGAGCTGTCGATGCTGCCAGGCGAGCGCTTTGAAGTGCTGGTTGATACCAAAGACGGTAAACCGTTTGATCTGGTGACGTTACCGGTACGGCAGATGGGCATGTCATTAATGCCATTCGATCAGCCATTACCGCTGTTAAATGTGTTGCCTCTGAACATTCAGGCCAGCGGGGAATTGCCGGACAAGCTGGTGGACATGCCGGCCTTGCCTGCGGTGGAAGGTATCACCAGCCGTTGGTTACAGCTGATGATGGACCCGCAACTCGACCAGCTGGGTATGCAGGCGTTGATGCGTAAATACGGCACGAAAGCGATGGCCGGGATGGGAATGGACGCGCATCACGGCATGGATAACGCGGGGACTGCCGCCAGCCATGATCATAGCACGATGGCCGCCATGGATAGCGGTAATAAAGCCCCGGCTTACGATTTCCACAATGGTAATAAAATCAATGGACTGCCATTTGATATGCATAAACCGATGTTTGATGCCAAATTAGGTGAATATGAAAAGTGGACCATTTCAGGTGAAGGCGATGCCATGCTGCATCCGTTCCATATTCACGGCACCCAGTTCCGTATTCTGTCTGAAAACGGTAAACCGCCAAAGGCGCATCGCAGTGGCTGGAAAGACACGGTGCGGGTAGAAGGCTGGCGTAGCGAAGTGCTGGTGCGTTTTAACTATGTCGCCAATGCGGAAAATGCCTATATGGCTCACTGCCATCTGCTGGAACATGAAGATACCGGTATGATGCTTGGCTTTACCGTCAGTTAACTAATTTATTATTTCACCCTTTATTAAGACGATATTCTCAAAATATCCTCAGGTTTAATAAAGGGTTTTTCCTTTCTTATTTTTTATTTTTACAGGGCTATTGGTTTATTTAACCTTCGTTTATGGTAAGTCTTATTAATGTGTTTTATTATAATCGTGTCTGTAAGAATGTTTAACACGCTAACTAATAAGCTCATGCTGGCTAATAATATGGGTGTGGTATTCTGACCGCGTCATTTACGATTTACTCTATATGGAAATTATCGATGCCATACAAGGTATGAAACTTTTTACCTTGTTGAAGGGTGGCGATAATTGTCAATTAAGGCAGAGAAGGAAAGGAACCCAATGATGAAACATATTATTCCATCGTTGTTACTGACGATCGGTATTACTGGTACTTCAGCCAGTGCTTCCACAACGGAAATGTGGCGTGAGCCGCAGTCGGTTGTCAAAGAAGGAAAGCAATACAGTCTGATTATCGACCGCGGGGAGCTGCAAAAGGCGGTCCGAACGTCAACCAATGAATACTGCTTTTCCGAAAAAGGAGCCGGGGTGAAGCCGCTGGTTCTGATCGGAACGCCAGTAGAAATCACCGAGTTTCTGATAAAAAATGAAACACGGGGAATTGAAAATAATATTACTGAACTGCCTGATATTTATATGGGTATCACTAAATATGTGCCGAGGAAACGATTTATCGGTTTATTTCCATTGAATGACTTATTAATAACGGCGGTGGAACAAGTCCAGAAATTTCAACCGGGAAGCATCATTACGGATGCCGCGGGTATTCCGGGAGATCTCAAAGGGTTGTATGAGGCTATGGAAAAACTACAGGAGAACCAAAAAGAGGGCGGTCAGATACTTTATGTAAAGTTCAGCTATCTGCCGGAGGATGGTATGACGAAAATTGGCAGCAAAACCATTAGCTTCAGTAAAATACTGAAAATAATGCAACAACCCTCATGATAATCAAATCTGCCTGACGGTTATCAGCTCGCTGCGCTGAGCAGCGAGCTGATAGTGATTGCTAATCAGGCCAGTTCCAGCGCCAGACGCAAATCCTCAATCAAATCATCTTTATTCTCAATGCCGATCGACAGACGAATCGTTGATGCACTGATTCCAATACGATCGCGCACGTCAACCGGCACCCCTGAGTGGGTGGTGCTGGCCGGGTGGCTGGCGAGAGATTCTGTGCCGCCCAGACTCACTGCCAGCTTAAACAGCTGTAGCGCATTCAGAAAACGGAACGAAGCTGCCTGACCGCCGCGTAAATCGAAAGAGAAGGTTGAACCGGCACCACTGCACTGGCGGCTGAAAGTTTGACCGGCTGCGGACTGCGGGTCGAGGAATGACAGATAGTGAATATTTTCGACTTTGGCATGGTCACGCAGGAACGTTGCCACCGCTTCGGCGTTGCTGTTAGCACGCTCCATGCGCAGTGACAGCGTTTCGAGAGATCGACCAATCATCCAGCACGAGTGCGGGTCAAGCTGAGTTCCAATCGCACCACGCAGCGATTTTATCTGACCGACCAGCTTCTTGCTGCCCAGTACCGCACCAGCAATCAGATCCGAGTGACCGCCGACATACTTGGTCAGTGAATAGACCGAGAGATCGGCACCATGCTCAAGCGGACGTTGAAACACCGGCCCCAGCAGGGTGTTGTCGCAGGCGATAATTGGGCGATGACCCTGCTGCTGCGCGATGTTGTCAGCAATACGGCTGATCATCGCCACATCCACCAGACTGTTGGTCGGGTTAGCTGGCGACTCAATCAGAATCACCGCAACCCGCCCCTTTTTAACCGCTTCATCCGCTGCCGCCTGCACTGACGCCTGATTAACGCCATCGGAAAAGCCGACGCTGGCAACATTGAGATTGCTGAAGGTTTTACTCAGCAGGGTTTCGGTGCCGCCATATAACGGCTGCGAGTGCAAAATCACATCGCCAGGTTTCACCAGGGCCAGCAGGGTGGTGGAAATCGCAGACATCCCCGAAGAGAACAGCGCGCCGCTTTCGGTACGTTCGTAAACCGCCAGCCGGTCTTCAACGATCTCGCTGTTAGGATGGTTAAAGCGCGAGTAGACCAGCCCTGATGAACTGCCAGCCGGAGGTTCGCGGCGGCCGGAGACATAATCAAAGAAATCACGTCCGTCCTCGGCGGTGTTAAAGACAAAGGTTGAGGTCAGGAACACCGGCGGTTTAACCGCGCCTTCAGACAGTGCCGGATCATAGCCATAATTCAGCATCTGCGTTTCAGGCTGCAGTTCACGGTTACCCAGGTGGGTTTTCTTGGAGTGTGGGGAAGTCATACGATCTCCTGCCTTGGCGGCATGTGTTAACTCGATATTTTGAGCATAAGCTACCATGCAGGAGAATGAGCGGATAAATGAATTAACGTTCTAAGTTTAAAACCTTTTTCACAATTAAATGTTACTTTTGAAGATTTTAGCAGTCTATCCGTCTGGATGGCGCGCATTGTCCACTGAGAGATTGCCGTTGCGCAACAGCATGCTTCAGCGCTGAAATGTGATAGACTGCGTCGCTTTCCTGATGGCAACCAAGCTGAACTGAATGCTATGAAACATACTGTAGAAGTGATGATCTCCGAAGCTGAGATCAAATCCCGCATTGCCGAACTGGGCAAACAGATCTCTGAACATTACCGTGACAGCGGTAGCGATATGGTGCTGGTTGGCCTGCTACGCGGCTCATTTATGTTTATGGCCGATCTGTGTCGCACCATTGACGTCCCTCATGAAGTCGATTTTATGACGGCTTCCAGTTACGGCAGCGGCATGTCGACGACCCGCGATGTGAAAATCCTGAAAGATCTCGACGAAGATATTCGTGGCAAAGACGTACTGATTGTTGAGGATATTATCGATTCCGGTAATACGCTGAGCAAAGTCCGCGAAATCCTCAGCCTGCGTGGGCCAAAGTCACTGGCTATCTGTACGCTGCTGGATAAACCCGAGCGCCGTGAAGTGACGGTGGACGTCGAATACGTCGGCTTCTCAATTCCTGATGAATTTGTCGTGGGTTACGGTATCGATTATGCCCAGCGTTATCGCCATCTGCCGTATGTCGGTAAAGTGGTGATTCTGGAGCAGTAATTCACTCCGCTGGCGCATGACGCACCGCATTATCTGGCAAGGCCGGACCCGCCGGCCTGTTATACCCTTCCTCGCGGAAGTTGCAGCTGTGCATTTGCCGCCGTGTTAGCGGTGGCTGTCAGGCTTGTTCAGCAGATTGGCAATGCCGTGGCGATAGCGCTGCTCAAGGATTTCGCGATTGGTGGCGGTGACCCCGAGGTCTCGCAGACAACCATCGTGGATGCCATACACCCAGCCGTGAATAGTGACTTTCTGGCCGCGCTTCCATGCAGATTGCATAATAGTGGAGTGGCCCAGGTTGTAGACCTGTTCGATAACGTTGATTTCACACAATTTATCAAAACGCTTTTCTGGCGGCAGTTCACCCAGCAATGAGCTATGTTTGTACCACAGGTCGCGGATATGCAGCAGCCAGTTGTCGATCAACCCCAGTTCAGGGTTTTCGAGCGCGGCCTGCACGCCGCCACAGCCATAGTGGCCGCAGATGATGATGTGTTCGACTTCCAGCACTTCAACGGCGTACTGCACTACAGAAAGGCAGTTTAAATCGGTGTGGACCACCAGGTTGGCAACGTTGCGATGCACAAACAGTTCGCCAGGCTCAAGCCCGGTCAGACGTTCGGCAGGTACGCGGCTGTCAGAGCAACCAATCCAGAGAAAACGGGGTTTTTGCGTGTCAGCAAGGCGCTCGAAGAAGCCGGGATCCTCCTCTATCAGCAATTTAGACCATTCGCGGTTGTTGCTGATAAGGGTATCGATATCTTTCATGAATTTATACGACCTGTAACAAGTCAAAGTGCGTTGCCGTACTATAGGTCAACGCCACAAGATTTAAAACGGCAAACAAGAAAACCATACAAACAGGGTACGCTTTTACCTATGACTTATGCACTGGAACTTGAAAAACTGGCCAAGACCTATCCCGGCGGCGTTCAGGCGCTGAAGGGCATCGACTTAAACGTTGAGGCCGGTGATTTCTATGCACTGCTCGGCCCGAACGGGGCGGGTAAATCCACCACCATTGGCATTATCAGCTCACTGGTGAATAAAACTGCCGGCAAAGTGCGGGTATTTGGTTATGACCTGCAACACGATATGGTCAATGCTAAACGCCAGCTTGGCCTGGTGCCGCAGGAGTTTAACTTCAACCCGTTTGAGACGGTGATGCAAATCGTCGTCAATCAGGCGGGTTACTATGGCGTTGAAAAGCCAGAAGCGATTAAACGCGCAGAAAAATACCTGAAACAGCTCGATCTGTGGGAAAAACGCAGCGAACGTGCACGCATGTTGTCCGGCGGCATGAAGCGTCGCCTGATGATTGCCCGCGCCCTGATGCATGAGCCAAAGCTGTTGATCCTTGATGAGCCGACCGCCGGGGTGGATATTGAGCTGCGCCGTTCAATGTGGGTGTTTCTGAAAGATCTTAATGCCAAAGGCACCACGATTATTCTGACCACGCACTATCTGGAAGAGGCTGAAATGCTGTGTCGCAATATCGGCATTATCCAGAGCGGTGAGCTGGTGGAAAATACCTCGATGAAAGGTCTGCTGTCCAAACTAAAATCCGAGACCTTTATTCTCGATCTGGCGCCAAAAAGTCCGCTGCCGCAGCTGGATGGTTTCCAGTATCGTCTGGTCGATACCTCGACGCTGGAAGTAGAAGTGATGCGTGAGCAGGGTCTGAATAGCGTATTTAGTCAGCTCAGCGCGCAGGGCATTCAGGTGCTGAGTATGCGTAATAAAGCAAACCGCCTGGAAGAGCTGTTTGTTGGCCTGACGCAGGGCAAGAAAGGAGAGAAGGCATGACACATTTGTACTGGGTAGCGCTGAAGAGCATCTGGGGTAAAGAGATCAACCGCTTTGCGCGTATCTGGATTCAGACACTGGTGCCGCCGGTGATCACCATGACTCTCTACTTTATTATTTTCGGTAATCTGATCGGCTCGCGTATTGGTGAGATGCACGGTTTCACCTACATGCAGTTTATTGTGCCGGGTCTGATTATGATGGCGGTGATCACGAATGCTTACGCTAACGTCGCCTCGTCGTTTTTCAGCTCGAAGTTTCAGCGCAATATTGAAGAGCTGCTGGTCGCGCCGGTGCCGACGCATATTATTATCGCCGGTTATGTGGGGGGAGGTGTAGCGCGCGGAATCTGCGTTGGGGTACTAGTGACGGCAATTTCGCTATTTTTCGTGCCGTTCCATGTTCATTCATGGTGGATGGTCGCCATAACGCTGTTACTGACCGCGATTCTGTTCTCGCTGGCTGGTCTGCTGAATGCGGTGTTTGCGCGTACTTTTGACGATATCAGTCTGATCCCGACCTTTGTACTGACGCCGTTAACCTATCTCGGTGGCGTATTTTATTCGCTGACGCTGCTGCCGCCGTTCTGGCAGGCGGTGTCGAAGCTGAACCCTATCGTGTATATGATCAGTGGTTTCCGCTACGGCTTCCTCGGGGTTAACGATGTACCGCTGGTATTTACCCTGTCGGTGCTGATCGCCTTTATCGTAGTGTTTTATGCGGTGGTATGGGCGCTGATTCAGCGTGGTCGCGGGCTGCGTACTTAATGACCATTCCGTTTTATGGGGCGGCATTTTCGCCGCCCACAAAGAAAATCACGCCACCTGAACCGGCACCGCTTTAGCCAGGCGTTTCATCTCATTATCACCTTCGAAATAGGCGACTTTAGGTTGCCACTCGCGGGCTTGCTCATCTGACATTTGCACGTAAGAGCAGATAATCAGCAAATCACCGGCGCAGGCACAGCGCGCAGCCGCGCCGTTAACCGAGATGATTTTCGAACCCCGTTCGGCAGCGATAGCGTAAGTTGAGAAACGCTGGCCGTTGTTAACGTTGTAGATATCGATCGCTTCATATTGAAGAATGCCTGAAGCATCGAGGAAATCCTGATCGATGGCGCAGGAGCCTTCATAGTGCAAATCGGCCTGGGTGACTTTTACCCGGTGCAGCTTGCCTTGCAACATGGTGCGTACCATAACTCTGTTACCTTTGAGCATCTCATCAAAAAACGAACGACAGTATCTGTCGTTCATTGCGCCTTGTCTACTGCGTCAGATCAACCTGCTGGTTATCAATCAGACGGGCATTACCCAGCCATGCCGCCATCAGAATTACCGCCCGTTTACTCTCGGTATCCAGCGGTAACAGCGTCTCTGCATCGCAAATCGCCAGGCCGTCGGGGCGGAAGCCTTTTTCATTCAGTTCGGCTTCACCAGCAGCAATCAACTCTTCCACATGGCGTTCACCATCAGACAGTTTCTGCGCGATGCTGTTCATCACCTTGCTCAGCTCGGGTGCCTGTTTGCGCTGATCGGCGGTCAGATAGCCGTTGCGTGAACTGAGTGCCAGTCCATCTTTCGCCCGTACCGTCGGCACACCAATAATATCGATATCGTAGCCCATATCGGCCACCATCTTGCGAATCAGGGCCAGCTGCTGGTAATCCTTCTCACCGAAGCAGGCGAGGTCTGGCTGCACCAGATTAAACAACTTACTGACCACCGTCGAGACGCCACGGAAATGGCCCGGGCGGCTGGCACCTTCCAGCAGTGAAGAGAGACCCGGTACGTCAACGAAGGTCTGCGTATCCAGCCCGGCAGGATAGATATCGGCAGGGGAAGGGGAAAACACCAGGTCAACGCCACGGCGATTAAGCTTTTCGCAATCTTCCTGCAAGGTACGGGGATACCGCGCCAGATCGTCAGCGCGCTCAAACTGCATCGGGTTGACGAAAATGCTGGCCACCACGATATCCGCACGTGCGCGTGCTTCATCAACCAGTGTCATATGACCGTCATGTAAGTTGCCCATGGTCGGCACCAGCGCGATGCGTTTACCATCCTGACGCCAGCGACGAATTTCACGACGCAACATCGGCAGCGTTTCAATAATCAGCACAGACTCTCTCCTGGGTTATTGGAAACTGTGTTCTTCAGCGGGATAGCTCCCGGCCTCAACTTCGGTAATGTACTGACGGACAGCGCTACGAATATCGCCGCTGTCGGACAGGAAGTTTTTCGCGAATTTAGGGATATGTCCACCAGTAATCGCAAAAGCATCATGCATCACCAGAATCTGCCCATCAGTAACATTGCCCGCGCCGATACCAATCACCGGAATGCTTAGTGCCTCGGTCACGCGTTTAGCCAGCGCCACCGGCACACACTCCAGCACCAGCAGTTGTGCGCCTGCGGCTTCTAATGCCAGCGCATCGTCCAGCAGACGATCGGCATCCGCCGCTTCGCGCCCCTGAATTTTGTAGCCGCCAAAAATATTGACCGACTGCGGCGTTAACCCCAGATGTCCACATACCGGTACCGCGCGTTCGGTCAGCTGTTTTACCGTCTCAGCCAGCCATTTACCGCCTTCCAGTTTGACCATATTCGCACCGGCGCGCATCAGCTGTGCGGCGTTGTCAAAAGTCTGCTGCGGCGTGGCATAGCTCATAAACGGCAGGTCGGACAGCAGCAGCACATTGGGCGCGCCACGACGTACCGCCTGAGTGTGATAAACGATATCGGCGACAGTCACCGGCAGCGTGGAATCATGGCCCTGTACGGTCATTCCCAGCGAATCACCCACCAGCAGCACCTGAATGCCTTCGTCGGCAAACAGTTTGGCAAAGCTGTAGTCATAAGCGGTAATTGAAGCGAATTTGCGGCCTGCCTGTTTCCACTGGCGCAATTGAGAAATACTGGTCGGTTTCATAACGGCCTCTCAGGAGGAAATTTCTGATGGCCGAAGTGTAATAGATCGCGAATCGCAGAGGAACGTTTATCAGGCTAACGGAGCGGCGAGGCGGAGGATTTTTATACTGACCCTAAGGGCTACCAGCGTTGAATATCGCGACTGTCGAGCTGTGACAGCCTTTCTGCGACAGATTCGCCGTCAGGAAAGTGCAGTCCGGCAGCGATTTCCGCCAGCGGTAGCAGCATAAAGGCGCGGTTTTTCATATCATAATGCGGCACGATTAAGCGCTCGCTGTTAATCGTCAACTCGCCAAACAGCAGAATATCGAGATCCAGCGTTCGTGGCCCCCAGCGCTCTGCTTTGCGTACCCGACCCTGTTCCCGTTCGATACGCTGGGTATGATCCAGCAGCGTTTCGGGTGGCAGGGTGGTCTCAAGGGCAATCACCGCATTGAGATAGTCGGGCTGATCGGCAGGGCCGTAAGGTGGGGTGCGATACAGCGAAGAGATGGCAATCAGCTGACTGTCAGGGATTGCGGCCAGTGCATCAAGTGCATTTTGCACCTGATGCAACGGGTCGGCCAGATTGCTGCCTAACGCAATATAGACGCGGGTCATGCGTTGCTGTTGCCGTCACGACGTGGTGCAGCACCCGGCGTGCGTTTGCGCGGGCGACGGGTACGACGGCGTGGCACCGGATCGTCACCCAGCGTATTCAGCATGGTTTTTTGCTGCGGTGGTGCGGCAACCTGGAACTCGCTCCACCAGGTGGTGAGACGTTGCAGTTCGTGGTTATTTTCCACTTCAGCACGCAGCGCCAGCAGGTCATACGCGGCGCGGAATTTCGGATGTTCCATCAGCTTCCACGCGCGTTTGCCGTGGCGGCGTGACAGACGCAGCTGCAATTGCCAGATATCACGAATCAGGGTGGTGATGCGTTTTGGAATCGCCAGCGCACGGCAGGCTTCGTCGAGCACATCATTCATTGCCAGCGCAAAGGCGTCGTAGTAGGCCAGACCGCTTTCCTGCGCGATTTTTTGCGCCGCTTCCAGCTGTGGATACCAGAACATCGCAGCAAACAGGAACGCCGGATTGACGCGCATCTGGTTGTGAATGCGGTTATCGGTATTTTTCAGTACCTGAATCACCATCCGCTCCATGGCGCTGTCACCTTGTTCGGTGAAGTAGCGGGTGATCAGCGGGAACAGTGGCTGGAACAGCTGATATTCACGCAGTTGCAGATAAGTACTGTAGCCGTAACCGGCCTGCAACAGCTTCAATGTCTCTTCAAACAGGCGTGCTGGCGGAATGTCCTGCAACAGCGTCGCAAGGCGTGGAATGGGCTCGGCGGTCTCGGCGGCCACGCTCATATCCAGCTTGGCGGAGAAACGCACCACGCGCAGCATACGCACCGGATCTTCGCGATAACGCGTTTCCGGGTCGCCAATCAGGCGAATAATTCCCTGTTGCAGATCGTTCAGACCGCCAACATAGTCACGGACGGTGAAATCCGCCACGCTGTAGTACAGGCTGTTGATGGTCAGATCGCGGCGCTGGGCGTCATCTTCAATCGAACCAAAAATATTGTCGCGCAGCAGCATGCCGTTCTGGCCGCGCTGGGAGTTGTTGCGATCATCCTGCTGCTCTTCCGCCAGATGGTGGCCACGGAAAGTCGCGACTTCAATCACTTCCGGGCCAAACATCACGTGAGCCAGACGGAAGCGGCGACCCACCAGACGGCAGTTGCGGAACAGTTTACGCATCTGCTCCGGGGTGGCGTTGGTGGTCACATCGAAATCTTTCGGCTTTTTACCCAGCAGCAAATCGCGCACGCCGCCACCTACCAGGTAGGCTTCATAACCGGCTTTATTCAGGCGATAGAGTACTTTGAGGGCATTTTCGCTAATGTCTTTTCGCGAGATATTATGGCGGTCGCGAGGGATAATCGTCATATGACGGACTTCCTCGACCACAGTTGGCGCCTCATCTTCGCGATTCAGGACTTTTCTGCAAAAATTAGCAACTCGGGTAAAAATGGGACACCTCGATAGTGACTAAGAAACTTGGGTGGTAAAAACAGCGGCTAATCATAGCTTAGTGAGAACCATTTGAGAATGCTGAAGTCATTCCAATGCTTCCCGCTGCGTCCTGGCGTGGGATTTTTGTGAGATCCCACTGCTGAATTGCCTGTTTTAACAGCGCATCCAGTGAATCATCCTGCCAGCCAGTCGGCTCTGGCTGACCAAGAAACCGTAAAGCACGCACCAGCACCGGTCGCGGATCGCCTTCCGGTAACGCGGGGGCATGATTCTGTTTTGATAATTTATTGCCATCGGTATTGAGTACCAGCGGCAAATGCAGGTAGCCCGGCACCGACCAGCCAAACTGCTGATACAGTGCAATCTGGCGCACCGTCGGTTCAATTAAATCGGCACCGCGCACAATTTCGCTGATGCCCTGAAAATGGTCGTCGACCACTACTGCCAGGTTATAGGCGAACAGGCCATCACGGCGATGAATGATAAAATCTTCCGTCGCCAGCGCGCGATCGGCAATGATATTGCCACGCAAGCCATCATAAAACTCGGTTACCGGTGCATGCTGACGTAAACGCAGGGCGGCATTTTCTGCACTCAGTTGCCGGTCGCGACAATGGCCGTCGTAATGCCCACCGCTTTGCTGAATGCGGCGACGAGTGCAGCGACACCAGTAACTTTGCTGATGCTGACGTAACCAGCTGAGCGCGGCGCGATAGGCATCGTGGCGCTGTGACTGCCATAGTACCTCGCCGTCCCAGTGCAGGCCGTAATGTTCCAACTGACGTAAAATGTGTTGTGCCGCGCCGGGAATTTCACGTGGCGGATCGATATCTTCGATGCGCACTCGCCATTGACCTTGCTGCGCACGCGCCTGCAAATAACTGCCAAGGGCAGCAATCAGTGAGCCGAAGTGTAATTCACCGGAAGGAGAGGGGGCAAAGCGCCCGATATAGGATGATGGCATGATAGTCAAATACGGTGAGCAGTGAAGCGGGAGCATTAATTTGTCCCTGCTTCACTGCAACATCCGCGCGCCGTTAACCGGCCATTTGTTTCTCGCGAATTTCCGCCAGCGTTTTGCAGTCAATGCAAAGATCGGCAGTCGGACGCGCTTCAAGGCGACGGATACCAATTTCAACGCCACATGAATCACAGTAGCCGAAATCGTCGTCTTCAACCTTTTTCAGCGTCTTCTCGATCTTTTTGATCAGCTTACGCTCACGGTCGCGGTTACGCAGTTCAAGACTGAACTCTTCTTCCTGAGCGGCACGATCAACCGGATCCGGGAAGTTAGCAGCTTCGTCCTGCATATGAGTTACCGTACGGTCTACTTCATCCCTGAGTTGATTGCGCCACGCTTCAAGAATCTTCTTGAAGTGCTCCAGCTGGGCTTCGTTCATATACTCTTCGCCCGGCTTCTCCTGATATGGCTCCACCCCAGCGATGGCGAGAATACTCAGGGACGATGTTTTACGGTTTTGCCCTTCTTGCATGTTGTTTCTCCTGGATAACACGCACTATCGATCCCCAACGGGGAAAAAAACAGGCCGCTATAAATAACAGAAGCGATTAAGGTTGGCAATTATTCCTGAACAAGTCTTGACAAGCCTGTGAGTAAAAGCGTATTTAGCACACCGCTAGCAACTATCCTATCACAGCAAATTGCACGAAATATTACAACTTCACTTCGAGCGACTTTTGCAGACTTAATCCGTCAGGTGAGAACTGCGCCTTATAACAGAGGATCTCTGTTCCGCTCTGTTGTGCCTGTGCCAGTAGTTCCGCATACTGCGCATCAATATGACGCGCCGGGGAAACGTCCTCAATCCCCGAGTGCAGAACGGCAAAAAACAGAACCGCACGCTCGCCATTTTCGGCGATTTTAGCCAGCTCGCGCAGGTGCTTCTGACCACGAACGGTTACCGCATCCGGAAAATACCCTTTACCTCTTTCTAAGAGTGTCACGGATTTCACTTCAATATAGCAGTTTCGGCGATTATCTGCCTGTAATAGAAAATCTATTCGGCTCCGTTCTGCGCCATATTTTACCTCTGCCTGTAACGATGTGTAGCCAGTCAGCGAGGTGATGATATCTGCCTGTATCGCTTCGCGCACCAACTGGTTAGCCCGCAGGGTGTTGACGCAAATCCAGTGGCCCTGCTGAGTCTGCGTTAGCTCCCAGCTGTGCGGGTATTTGCGCGTCAGGCTGTCCGAGGTGGAATACCACACGGTATCGCCCGGTGTGGCACAGCCGGTCATCGCGCCGGTATTCGCACAGTGAATGGTCAGGGTTTCGCCTTGCGGCGTGATGACATCGGCTAAAAAACGTTTATAGCGTTTAATCAGACGTGCGGGTTGCAGCGCCGGGAAATATTCCATGGGTAATCCTGTTCAGGCGGTCAGCGGCCAGCTTTCCACGATGTTGTAGCGGGTACGGCCCTGGCTAAAGGTCGACTGCCATAAAGCAAACTCTGTGACGTCAAACTGCCAGTGAAAATTGCGCGGCGGCATCGCCACCGGGCGGGTGGCATTACGCAACAGGCTGATATGGGGATGAAACGGCTGCGGACTCTGGTAACAACCGCTGCGTGCCGCCTGTGAGCGCAGCAGTTCTGCCAGTTGCACCAGACCGCGTGGCGACTGACGCGGGCCGAGCCACACCACGCCGGGACGCGGCCAGTGTCCGGCATCATCGATTTGCAGGGTAAACGGCGGCTGACGAATACGCCCGGCCAGGCGGCTGATGGCCGTGGCCTTTTCCGCGCTGATTTCGCCAAGAAATGCCAGCGTCAGGTGCAGGTTAGCAGCGGCCAGCGGACGGCCAGCCTCAGCGTTAAACGCCGTGGCGCGCCAGGCAATAATTTCCTGTTGTATCGTCGGCGGCAAACCGATGCCGAAGAATAAACGGCGCGTGGACATGGCACCTCCGGTAATGAATGCGGTTGAATGCTACAATGCCTGCCATTATATACCCGTCATCCCTCAGGCTGCATTTGTGTTGGCTATAAGTCCACGTTGTTACGGAGTTTTTTTGTGAGTTTATTACCGGTCAGTGCGGTGCTGCCGCAGCTGTTAGCCGCCCTGGAGCAGGCACCTCAGGTATTACTGGTCGCCCCTACCGGCGCGGGTAAGTCCACCTGGCTACCGCTGCAAATTTTGCAGCAGGCGGATTTCACCGGTCGTATTCTGTTACTCGAACCGCGACGACTGGCGGCACGCAACGTGGCACAGCGGCTGGCTGAACAGCTGAATCAACAGCCGGGTGAAACCGTCGGTTACCGTATGCGTGCGGAAACGCGGGTCGGGCCGGAGACGCGGCTGGAAGTGGTGACCGAAGGGATCCTCAGCCGCATGCTGCAACAGGATCCGATGCTGGAAGGCGTCTCGCTGGTGATCCTGGATGAGTTTCACGAGCGCAGTTTGCAGGCCGATCTGGCACTGGCGCTGCTGCTCGATGTACAGCAAGGTTTACGCGACGATCTGAAAGTGTTGCTGATGTCGGCTACCCTCGATAATCAGCGGCTTAGTGCGCTGTTACCCGATGCCCCGGTAATTGTCTCTGAAGGACGCAGTTTTCCGGTTGAACGGCGCTATAGTGCGCTGGCAAGCCACCTGCGTTTTGACGAGGCGGTGGCACGTGAGGTCGCGCAGTTGCTGCGTGATGAGAGCGGATCGCTGTTGCTGTTTTTACCGGGCGTCGGTGAGATCCAGCGCATCAAAACGCTGCTGGAAGAGCGGGTAAGCCATGATATCGATCTCTGCCCGCTGTACGGCGCTTTGCCGCTGAGTGAGCAGCAGCGCGCCATTTTGCCTGCCGCTCAGGGGCGGCGTAAAGTGGTGCTGGCGACCAATATTGCCGAAACCAGTTTAACCATTGAAGGTATCCGGCTGGTGGTGGACAGCGGGCTGGAGCGGATGGCCAGCTTTGATCTGCGCAGCGGGCTGACCCGATTACAGACGCAGCGCATCAGCCAGGCATCAATGACCCAGCGTGCCGGACGCGCAGGCCGTCTGGAGTCAGGCCTGTGTCTGCATTTGCTGGGTAAAGAGCAAGCCGAACGCGCGGTAGCGCACAGCGACGCCGAGATACTGCAAAGCGATCTGTCGGCGTTATGGCTCGATGTGCTGCAGTGGGGCTGCAATGATATCCGTCAGCTTAGCTGGCTGGATCAGCCGCCTGAACCCGCTTTGCACGCAGCGGCGCGGTTACTGCATCAACTCGGTGCTACCGATGCGCAGGGCAGGCTGAATGAGAAAGGGCGCAAAATGGCGCAGCTCGGCAGCGATCCGCGGCTGGCGGCACTGTTAATCGATGCCGGAACGTCCGCTGAGCGGATCGCCACGGCGGCGCTGCTGGTCGCCATTCTGGAAGAGCCGCCGCGTCATGGCAGCGGCGATCTGCGCGATGGTTTCCAGCGGGTGCAGCCGCACTGGCAGCGGCGTGCCCGTCAGCTACAACACCGGCTCGGCGCACGCGACGCGGTAGCGGACGTCGAATGCCTTGCGCCATTACTGATGGCGGCCTTTCCCGATCGTCTGGCACGACGTCGCGGCCAGCAGGGGCGCTATCAGCTGGCGAACGGCACCGGCGCACAGCTGGATGACGATCACGCGCTGACCCGCTACGAATGGCTGATTGCTCCGCTGCTGTTACAGGGCAACATGCAGGCGGATGCCCGTATCCTGCACGCATTACCGGTGGAGATTGAATCGCTGATTCGCCAGTGTCCTGAACAGGTCAAGTCAGTCACTGCCGTCGAGTGGGATGAAGAGAAAGGCACGCTGCGCGCCTGGCGTCGCGAGCAGATTGGCGCTCTGGTGCTTAAAGCACAACCACAGGCCCGGCCCGAACCGGAAGAGCTGCATCCGGCAATGCTTAACTGGATTCGCGAGAAAGGTCTCAGCGTACTGAACTGGACGCCGGATGCGCAGCAGCTGCGGATGCGTTTAGCCTGTGCCGCTCAGTGGTTGCCGCAAGAGAGCTGGCCTGCCAGTGATGACCAGAGCCTGCTCGATTCACTGGAGCGCTGGCTGCTGCCGCTGATGACCGGCGTGCGTGACCTGAAAGGGTTGCGCAACATCAATCTCGTCAACGCATTATTACAATTACTGACATGGTCTGAGCGTCAGCGGCTGGATAGTGTGCTGCCAACTCATTACACTGTGCCGACCGGAAGTCGGCTACCGTTACGCTATGATGCGGTTTTACCGCCGGTGCTGGCGGTGCGACTACAGGAGATGTTTGGTGAAGCGCAAAATCCCTGTGTTGCCGAAGGGCGAGTGCCGCTGGTGCTGGAGCTGTTATCCCCCGCTCAGCGTCCACTGCAAATCACCCGTGATTTAGCGGCATTCTGGCGCGGCGCGTATCCGCAGGTGCAAAAAGAGATGAAAGGGCGCTACCCGAAACATCTGTGGCCGGACGATCCAGCCAATACGTTACCCACGCGGCGCGTCAAAAAGTTTTCCCCGCCGTCCTGAGCGGTTGTTTTTAGAGTATGCATTTCGGAAGGTTCCACTTTCCCGGAATACAGAGTAAGAACAGAGTAGTCGGCCTTGCCGACGGCAATCCCTGGAGAAATGAAACGAATGTCTGGCAACGATCGCGAACCTATCGGGCGCAAAGGCAAACAGCCTAAACCGCCGCGTAAGCCGGCTAAAGGTCGCCGCAGGGAAGAAGATTATAATGAAGATTACGATGATTATCAGGATGATACTGATGATGACCACGAGGAGACAGAACCGGTGCCACGTAAAGCAAAAGGGCGTTCGCCACGCAAAAAAAGAGGCTGGCTGGGGCTAATCATTAAGCTGTTGCTGGTCGTCATTGTGCTGATGGCGATCTACGGCGTCTGGCTCGACTCGCAAATTCGCAGCCGTATTGACGGCAAAGTCTGGCAGCTGCCGGCAACGGTGTATGGCCGCATGGTCAGCCTTGAGCCGGGCATGTCCTATAACAAGCAGGAGATGGTGGCACTGCTTGAAGGCACGCAATATCGCCAGGTGACGCGCATGACGCGTCCGGGTGAGTTTACCGTGCAGGGCAACAGCATTGAGATGATCCGTCGTCCGTTTGATTTCCCGGACAGCAAAGAGGGTCAGATTCGTGCGCGTCTGTCATTCAGTAATGGCACGCTGAGCGAAATTAAGAACCTCGACAGCGGACGTGACTTTGGTTTCTTCCGCCTTGATCCGCGCCTGATCACCATGTTGCAGTCGCCAAACGGTGAACAGCGCCTGTTTGTGCCGCGTGCGGGCTTCCCGGATCTGCTGGTCGATACGCTGGTGGCGACCGAAGACCGTCATTTCTATCAGCATGACGGCATCAGTTTCTACTCGATTGGCCGTGCGTTCCTCGCCAATATTACCGCCGGTCGTGCAGTGCAGGGCGGCAGTACTCTGACGCAGCAGCTGGTAAAAAACCTGTTCCTGACCAACGAGCGTTCACTGTGGCGTAAGGCTAATGAAGCCTATATGGCGCTGATTATGGACGCGCGTTACAGCAAGGATCGTATCCTTGAGCTGTATCTTAACGAAGTGTACCTCGGCCAGAGCGGCAGCGATCAGATTCGCGGCTTCCCGCTGGCGAGTCTCTACTACTTCGGCCGTCCGGTGGATGAGCTGAGCCTCGATCAGCAAGCGCTGCTGGTGGGGATGGTAAAAGGGGCGTCGCTGTATAACCCATGGCGTAATCCGAAGCTGGCGCTGGAGCGTCGTAACCTGGTACTGCGTCTGTTGCAGCAGCAGAAGGTGATCGATCAGGAGCTGTATGACATGCTCAGCGCCCGTCCGCTCGGCGTGCAGCCGAAAGGCGGCGTGATCACTCCGCAGCCCGCGTTTATGCAGATGGTGCGTAATGAGCTACAGCAGAAGCTGGGCGACAAGGTGAAAGATCTCTCCGGGGTGAAAATCTTCACCACGCTGGATTCGGTCTCGCAGGATGCGGCAGAAAAAGCGGTGGAAGAGGGTATCCCGGCGCTGCGTAAACAGCGCGGCGTGAAAGATCTCGAAACGGCGATGGTCATCGTTGACCGCTTTAGCGGTGAAGTGCGCGCGATGGTCGGCGGTGCCGATCCGCAGTTTGCCGGTTACAACCGTGCGTTGCAGGCGCGCCGTTCCATCGGCTCGCTGGCAAAACCGGCGACCTATCTGACGGCGTTAAGCCAGCCGGATAAATATCGCCTGAATACCTGGATTGCCGATCAGCCACTGGCGCTGAAACAGCCGAATGGTCAGGTGTGGAAGCCGCAGAACGACGATCGTCAGTTCAGTGGTCAGGTTATGTTGGTGGATGCATTAACCCGTTCGATGAACGTGCCAACCGTCAACCTTGGCATGTCGCTGGGCTTACCGGCGGTGACGGATACCTGGACTAAACTGGGCGTGCCGAAAGATCAGCTGCATCCGGTTCCGGCCATGCTGCTCGGTGCGCTGAACCTGACGCCGGTTGAAGTGGCGCAGGCATTCCAGACTATCGCCAGCGGCGGTAATCGTGCTCAGCTTTCGGCGCTGCGCTCGGTGATTGCGGAAGATGGTTCGGTGCTGTATCAGAGCTTCCCGCAGGCGGAACGCGCTGAACCGGCGCAGGCGGCATACCTGACGCTGTACAGCATGCAGCAGGTTGCGGCACGCGGTACCGCCCGAGCGCTGGGCGCGAAGTATCCGAGTGCGAATCTGGCCGCGAAAACCGGTACCACCAATAATCAGGTGGACAGCTGGTTTGCCGGTATCGACGGTAAAGAAGTGGCGATTACCTGGATTGGGCGTGATAACAACCAGACCACTAAATTGTACGGTTCTTCCGGCGCGATGCAGATCTACCGTCATTACCTGGAAAATCAGGCTCCGATGCCGCTCAGTCTGACGCCGCCGGAGGATATCGCGTCAATGAACGTCGACTCTGCCGGTAACTTTGTCTGTGACTCGGGCAGCAGCAACTGGCGCTCTCTGCCGGTATGGACCACTGATGCGAATGCACTCTGCCAGCAGCAACAGCAGCAGGTTGAACAGCAGCAGCAACAGGAACAGCAGCAGCAGCAAGAGCAGAAAGACAGCGACGGCGTGGCGGGCTGGATTAAGGATATGTTCGGTAAATAGCATTACCCCCGGCGGCGGCGATGTCGCCTGTACCACGATCCTCATCGAGGCGGCGTTTACGCCGCCTTTTTTATTGGCGCTGGCCTGACAACCGCGCCCCAGCTGGATTTTTGTTGCAGAGCTTCCCGCGTTTCGCATATTATCCGAGCTGTATAATAATAATTATCGTTTACATTCCGCTTTTAATGTTTAACTGGATGCGGTTCGCTGCTCCCGCCAACCCTGAAGATAATCATGCAATCTCAGCAACAACAGGATACAACCTTCCGGCTTGATAACGTCAGCTTCACCGTTCCCGGTCGTACGCTGTTACACCCTTTGTCACTGACCTTTCCCGCCGGAAAAGTCACCGGGCTGATTGGACACAACGGTTCCGGTAAATCGACGCTGCTAAAAATGCTCGGTCGCCATCATGCGGCCAGTGAAGGGCGGGTATTACTGAACGATACCGCGGTGGCAGAGTGGAACAGCAAGGCTTTTGCACGTGAAGTTGCCTATCTGCCGCAGCAGCTTCCGGCTGCCGAAGGTATGACGGTGCGGGAGCTGGTGGCGATTGGTCGCTATCCATGGCATGGGGCGCTGGGTCGCTATGGCGTGGAGGACCGTGAACGTGTTGAAGAGGCCATTGCGCTGGTCGGTCTGAAGCCTTTCGCACAGCGGCTGGTAGACAGCCTCTCCGGCGGCGAGCGTCAACGCGCATGGATTGCCATGCTGGTGGCACAGAACAGCCGCTGTCTGCTGCTGGATGAGCCGACGTCGGCGCTGGATATCGCCCATCAGGTTGATGTACTGGCGCTGATTCAACGGCTGAGCCATCAGCGTGGTCTGACGGTGATTGCGGTGTTGCATGATATCAATATGGCGGCGCGTTATTGCGATCATCTGGTGGCGCTGCGTGGCGGTGAAGCCATTGCACAGGGCGAGCCTCAGGCCATTATGCATGGTGACGTGCTGGAGAAGATCTACGGCATCCCTATGGGCATTCTGCCGCATCCGCAAGGCGGTGCGCCCGTGAGCTTTGTTTACTGATTACAGGATGTTCTGATGCCGGATAGACTTCGCCGCCGTTTGTTAACCGCAATGGCGCTCTCCCCCGTATTACTGAATTTACCGGCGCGCGCCGGGCTTCCCGATATCCAGCGCGTGGTGGCGCTGGAGTGGTTGCCGGTCGAGCTGATGATGGCGCTCGGCGTGGCGCCGATGGGCGTGGCGGAAATCCATAATTACCAGCTGTGGGTCGGTAAGCCGGATTTACCGGCGAATACCCTCGATCTCGGACTGCGTACCGAACCTAATCTCGAACTGCTGACGCAACTCAAACCTTCATTAATCCTCTATTCGCAGGGCTATGGCCCGTCGCCGGATAAACTTGAGCGCATCGCGCCGGGTATGGGCTTCAGCTTTAACGAAGGCGATGGCAAACCGCTGACTTCCGCTCGTCATTCACTGGTCAGGCTGGCACAACGTCTTGGCCTTGAGTCGCGCGCCGACCAACATCTTGCTGAATTTGACCGCTTTATGCTGCAAATGCGTGCCAGACTGGCACATCGCGCGCCTAAGCCGCTGCTGCTGATGTCAATTCTCGACAGCCGCCACGCGATTGTGTTTGGCAAAGGCAGCCTGTTCCTGGAAGTGCTGGATGGACTGGGTATTGAAAATGCCTGGCAGGGCGAAACCAACTTCTGGGGCAGCGCGGTGATGGGTATTGAACGCCTGGCGACGATCAAAGATGCGGATGCTATCTGTTTCGATCACGGTAACGACCTGATGATGGAGCAGGTCATGTCGACGGCGCTGTGGCGCTCTTTCCCGTTTGTTCGCCAACAGCGGTTTAAGCGCGTGCCAGCGGTATGGTTCTATGGTGCCACGCTGACCGCTCAGCATTTCTGCCACATCCTCGACAGCGCGCTGGAGACGACATGACACGGAAATTATTCCCGCTGACGCTGCTCACGGGCTTGTTTGTGTTGACGCTGGCGTTAACGCTGTACAACCTGGCTCAGCATTTGCCGGTGGCACAATGGCTGGCGGCATTGCGGCAGCCGGATATCGATAATCTGGATCAGATGTTGTTTCATTACAGCCTGTTACCACGGCTGGCGATATCCTTACTGGTGGGGGCGGGGCTGGGACTGGCGGGTCTGTTGTTCCAACAGGTGCTGCGCAATCCGCTGGCTGAACCCACTACGCTGGGGGTGGCCTCCGGGGCGCAGCTGGGGATCACCGTTGTAACCCTGTGGAGCTTGCCGGGCGGATTATTAACCCAGCAAATGGCCGCGATGGGTGGCGCGATTCTGGTCGGGCTGGTGGTATTTGGTATTGCGTGGGGCAAGCGTTTATCGCCGGTCACGCTGATTCTCGCCGGACTGGTGATGAGCCTGTACTGCGGTGCGGTCAACCAGATTATTGCCATCTTTAATCATGACCAGCTGCAAAATATGTTTTTGTGGGGCACCGGAGCGCTGAATCAGCAGGACTGGAGCAACGTCATGACGCTGTGGCCAAGGTTGCTGATCGCCTTTGCGCTGGCACTGCTGTTGCTGCGTCCGATGACGCTGATGGGGCTGGATGATGGCGTAGCAAAAAACCTCGGTCTGGCCTTGTCACTGGCGCGTTTAGCCGCGCTGGTGCTGGCGATTTTGCTCAGTGCGCAACTGGTCAATGCGGTAGGGATAGTCGGCTTTATCGGCCTGTTTGCGCCACTGCTGGCACGGATGCTGGGCGCGCGCCGTCTGATTAGCCGTCTGCTGCTGGCACCGTTAATTGGCGCGTTGCTGCTGTGGTTGGCAGACCAGAGTGTCAGCTGGCTGACCGATGTCTGGCGTGAGGTTTCGACCGGTACCGCGACGGCGGTGATTGGTGCGCCATTATTGCTGTGGCTGTTGCCACGCCTGCGCACCGGTTCGGTGCCACCGGCAATGAATCAGGGGGACAATATTCCGGCCGAACGCCAGCAGGTGATGGGGTGGGCGCTGTTTGGCGTCGGCATGCTGTTGCTGATGATTGCCGTGGCATTGTCATTTGGGCGTGATGCGTATGGCTGGAGTTGGGCCAGTGGCGACCTCTGGCAGCAATTACAGCCGTGGCGTGCGCCACGCGTGGGTGCGGCACTGGCTGCCGGTATGATGCTCGGTGTGGCCGGTAGCGTGATTCAGCGCCTGACCGGCAACCCGATGGCCAGCCCGGAAGTACTGGGTATCAGCTCCGGTGCGGCTTTTGGCGTGGTGATGATGCTGTTTATCGTGCCGGGAGATGCCTTTGGCTGGTTGCTGCCGGCTGGCAGCATTGGCGCTGCGGTAACCCTGATGATTATTATGCTGGCGGCAGGGCGCGGTGGTTTCTCGCCGGAACGCATGCTGTTAGCGGGGATGGCGCTGAGTACCGCCTTTACCATGCTGCTGATGCTGTTGCTGGCCAGTGGCGATCCACGTATGGCGAGTTTGCTGACGTGGATTTCCGGCTCAACTTACCCTGTGGATGGCCCACAGGCGCTGCGGACAGCGGTGATTGCCGTGATTCTGATGGCGCTGGCGCCGTTAGCCACGCGCTGGCTGACGATTCTGCCGCTGGGTGGGGCTACCGCTCGTGCGGTCGGTATGGCGTTAACGCCTTCGCGTCTGGCGTTATTACTGCTGGCCGCGGCGCTGACGGCGGCGGCAACGCTGACCATCGGTCCGCTCAGCTTTGTTGGCCTGATGGCACCGCATATGGCCCGCATGCTCGGTTTTCGTCGCGCGCTGCCGCAGCTGGTGATCACTGCGCTGCTGGGAGGGATATTGATGGTGTTTGCTGACTGGTGTGGGCGGATGATGTCATTCCCGGATCAAATTCCGGCGGGGCTGCTGGCAACCTTCTTTGGCGCGCCATACTTTGTTTATCTGCTGCGTAAGAGCCGCTAGAGCCCGGGTGAGGTGCAGGGGAGCCGGAAACGGCTCCCCTGGAGCATTTAAGAAATCCCGGCGATTTTTTCTGTTTGGCTTACCCGCGCGAGATGGGCTGGCAGAAATTGCTTTTGATAGCGTATTGCTGCTGCTGAGATGGCGAAATAAAGTGTCTTTTTTAATTAAATCACTCACTCCTGGAGTGAGTTAGTTAATCTTAAAAGCAGGAATTGGTTTTTAAATTATCAGTTCTTTTGCACTAAACTGTTGTCAGATAGTGCAGGAGGGTGAAGCTTCAGTTCAATTCCTAAAATAATGGCGTGCTTTGCGTTTATTGCGCCCAGTTTTTTAACGATATTTCCCATAAGAAATTTTATTGTGGTAACTTTAATATTTAGTGAACAGGCTATTTCAGCGTAGGTTTTACCTTGACTGGCAAGATAAATAACCTCACTCTCACGGAGAGTGAGTGGTCCCAATTTTCTCTTGTCTGGCAGAGCGGCGTCAGATTCATCCTGGTAAAGTGATAATGTTTTTTTATGCGTAGAGATAAGTAGTGATTGTAATCTGTCTCGTTCATTAATTATCGCGGTTTTAGTCGCTTCGTCACAGTGCTCCCCCATCACTATAGATAATAGTGCCAGATTGTTTTTGTAATCATGAAGAGTAAAGGTACAGCCATTTTTAATGTCGTAATTTTCCCCCATTCTGTAAAGCATGGGAAGTTTGAACTGTGCTCTTAACATAATGTCCTCATCCCATAAAAAACCATCCACACTGGAGAGGCACTTAATAATCACCGGATCAACAAGTTGATAACTGTTTTTTAAATATAGGTCGGCCCATTCTGAGTAGTTGGTGATTACCATCATATTGACAGGGTTTTCTTTATTTATTATCGCGTAGGCATATTTAATTCTTCCATAGGGTTTTATTTTATCCTCTAAATGTTCTTTTATAATGTGATTAATATTTTCGTTATTAAAAAAACCGTCAGGCATTTCTCCATCCTCATGCACAGGTTTGTCATCAAATTATAGAGCAAACAGTCAGTAAGATTATCGTTAAGCATTTTTTGCAGTATATCGTTGTTGTACTGTGATAACCCTTTGATACTTAAGATTTCCGCCTGCCACGATTCGGATTGTAGATGTATTGCCAGTCGTATTCCTTTTCACATCCTGCCGTGCAAGTAGTTGCAGGTAGCATACAAATCCACTTCCGCCAGATTTATCGCTTTCCTGCAACTTAAGCTATCAGTCTACATTCAGCGATTACAATTTCGCAAAGCTGCGCTGCGCTGCATCGATAGTACGCTGAATATCTTCTTCACTGTGGGCCAGTGACATAAAGCCCGCTTCAAAGGCTGACGGCGCAAGGTAAACGCCTTCTTCCAGCATCAGATGGAAGAATTTCTTAAAGCGCTCAACGTCGCACTGCGTTACATCCTGATAGCAGGTCACCGTCTCAGCATCGGTAAAGAACAGACCAAACATGCCGCCCACATGGTTAACGACTAACGGAATGTTTTCGGCTTTCGCTGCTGCCAGCAGGCCGTCGGCCAGTTGAGTGGTCAGCGCGGTCAGTTGCTGATGTGTGCCAGCTTTGGCAATTTCACTCAGACAAGCAAAGCCCGCCGCCATGGCGATCGGGTTACCGGAAAGGGTGCCCGCCTGGTAAACCGGTCCGGTGGGTGCCAGGGCATCCATTACTTCACGACGGCCGCCAAATGCGCCGACCGGCATCCCGCCGCCGATAATCTTACCAAGACAAGTCAGGTCCGGTTTAACGCCGTAGTGTGCTTGTGCACCCGCCAGCGCCACGCGGAAACCGGTCATCACTTCATCGATAATCAGCAGCGCACCAAACTCATCACACAGCGCGCGCAGGCCTGGCAGGAAATCGGCGTGCGGCGGAATACAGTTCATATTGCCCGCGACCGGTTCGACGATAATACAGGCGATATCCTGCGGATATTGTTCGAATGCCGCGCGTACTGAGTCCAGATCGTTATAGGTGCAGGTCAGAGTATGCTTCGCGAAGTCTGCCGGTACACCCGGTGAGTTCGGCTGGCCGAGGGTCAGCGCGCCGGAGCCAGCTTTGACCAGCAGGCAGTCGGCATGACCGTGATAGCAGCCTTCAAATTTAATAATTTTGTCGCGGTGCGTGAAGCCGCGCGCCAGACGAATAGCACTCATGGTCGCTTCAGTACCGGAGTTCACCATCCGCACCATATCCATGGTTGGCACCAGCTGACACACCAGCTCGGCCATTTTCACTTCCATCTCGGTCGGCGCGCCGAAGCTCAGGCCGCGTTCAGCCGCTGCGATAACCGCGTCACGGATTGCCGGGTGATTATGACCCAGCACCATGGGTCCCCAGGACCCGACGTAGTCGATATAGGCTTTACCATCAGCATCATAGAGGTAAGCGCCGTTCGCGCGCTCGATGAAAAGCGGTACGCCGCCGACACCGGTGAATGCGCGCACCGGAGAGTTAACCCCACCGGGAATTAACTTTTGTGCCTGGGCATACAGGTTTTCAGACTTACTCATGGATCGGCTCCTGGAACGTACGTTAGAAAAAATCATCACTATTCTAAGGGAACATGCCGGGCTGTTGAAAGGCGAGTAGCACGATTGACGTATTTTGTTGCCGAAGCACAGAGTGCCAATACTTGATTGCGATACCAGGCTATTAGATAATAACAAAAGCTATGGTCAGCGAAATCTTTAGGTAGACTGGCCTGACAGGCATCAGCCTGAACGCATTACTGGAGTGTTTAAATGAGCGACGATGTAGCAGCACTGCCTCTGCAATTTACTGATGCAGCAGCCAGCAAGGTGAAAAACCTGATTTCCGATGAAGATAACCCGGACCTGAAACTGCGTGTGTATATTACCGGCGGTGGATGCAGCGGTTTCCAGTATGGTTTTACCTTCGACGATAAAATTAATGACGGCGATATGACCATTGAGAAGTCGGGCGTGGCGCTGGTGGTTGACCCGATGAGCCTGCAATATCTGGTAGGCGGCTCGGTTGACTACACCGAAGGGCTGGAAGGTTCACGTTTTATTGTGACCAATCCAAATGCTAAAACCACCTGCGGCTGTGGTTCCTCTTTCAGCATCTAAGCTGAAAAAAAAGGGCGAAATTGCTTCGCCCTTTCTGTTTACCATTCGACGGTGATCAGCCGTTGTTCCTGCTGAGTCTTCGCATCCTTGCTTAACCTGCTTTCGGTCACCCTGGGCTGGGCCGATTCACGTGGTCCGCAATCAATTTGCGGCCGTCTTTGATTGTCACCGACATGGCCATTTACATGGCAAGGTGTATAGAGGGTCAATCGCACTTTGATACTGCCACTAACGGTGGCGGCGCTGAGTGTATTAACCATCAACAGACCTGCGGCCAGAATAATGGCTTTCATGGTGCTGAGCTTCCTGGTGTATTCGGTGCGCAACCACGCACCTTAACGTGTTAACAGATAACGCCATCGGTTAACGGTACTGATTAAATAACGGCAGTTGGTGCTGTTTCTTTAGCCGATTTTTTTCGGTCTTGATGAAACCATTTTTTAGTGTTGTAACGCTGCGCAGAGTTGCTCAGCGGCGAGAATAATACGCGGACCTGCACGGCTGAACCAGTCATCATTGATGGCAACGACCGGAACCGCCAGCTGTGGCTGCCAGAACTGTTTTACCGCTGTAATCTTTCCGGCGTCGCCAGCAATCACTATCGCTTGCGGATGGCGCATCAATACCTGCTCACGACTGACCTGTGGCCAGGGAACCTGACTGTCGGCAAAAATATTGTCACCGCCACACAGCTGCACTATCTGGTTTTGTAAGGTTGCCTGTGAAGTGGTAAACAACGGTTGCAGCCCAAACTGTAAGAACACCGTTTTACGTTGTGACTGCGCATAGCGCTGACGCAGGGCAGTAAAGCGCGCTTGCAAACGATCGGCATGTTGTTGTGCCAGCTGTGGATTGTTGCTCCACGGTTCAAGTTGCCGAATGGCAGCGATCACGGCATCAATGGTTTGCGGGTCGATCCAGACAATGTTCAGCCCTAACGCCTGCAACTGGGTAATCTGCCGCTGGAGATTGCCACCGCGCCATGCCAGCACCACATCCGGTTTTAGCGCCAGAATGCGCTCAATATTGATCCCTTGCCAGTTGGCAACCTGTTCGATCTGACGTGCGTCAGCGGGATAATCGGAGTACGCACTGACGGCAACCGGCGTAATACCTGCGGCAAAAGCCAGCTCGGTAAGATGAGGAGCCAGCGTAATCACCCGCGGCGCGGTTGCTGCCAAGGCCGCAACAGGCAGCATCAGCAGCAACAGCAGGGTGTTAATCCACTTAGCCACGCAGATTATTCAGCAGGGTTTCTACCATCAGTGAAGATTGCTGAGCTGCCACCACCAGGAACTCATCAAAGCTCAGGTGAGATTCCTGATCGGCCACGTCTGAAATTGCGCGGATCACCACAAATGGCGTGTTGAACTGATGGCAAACATGGCCGATAGCGGTCGCTTCCATTTCCACCGCAATCGCCTGTGGGAAAGCGCTGCGAATGCGTGCCAGCGGTTCAGCGCCGTTGATAAAGGCATCGCCGCTGACCACCAGGCCACGTACCGCGTTGAGATTAAGCTGGGCAATGCAGCTTTCTGCTGCGGCAATCAGTTTTTCGTCGGCAGTAAAGGCCGCCGGGCAACCGGCCATCTGGCCGAATTCATAACCGAATGCGGTGACGTCTGCATCGTGATAGCGCACTTCGTCTGAGACCACGATGTCGCCGACTTTTAGCGTCGGGGCCAGGCCGCCAGCGGAGCCGGTATTGATAACAAAGTCAGGTTTGCACAGCTCCAGCAGCAGTGCGGTACCCATCGCGGCAGATACTTTACCGATGCCTGATTTCAGCAGCGCAACCTCAACGCCGTTCAGTGTACCGGTATAGATTTCACAACCGGCCAGCGTCAGCGTTTGACGGTTTTCAATCTTGTCACGCAGCAGGGTAACTTCCTGCTCCATTGCCCCAATAATGCCTGCTTTCATAGTGATACTCGCTAATAGGGTGGAATTAATCGCTTAAAGTGATGCATAGTTTACCATGGTTGGATTGGATATATTCACGCATCAGGTGAGGGGATTTATGGCAGAGATTAATTTCAGGAAGAAAATCAGTTTTCAGCGGCCATACAATAACCGCGACGAACCGGTCGGTGAATATAATATTACCCGCCACTTTGAAAGTGATCGTGGACGGATTATTAACTCTGCCGCCATTCGGCGCTTACAGCAGAAAACGCAGGTGTTTCCGCTGGAGCGTAATGCTGCCGTGCGTTCGCGCCTGACGCATTCGCTGGAGGTTCAGCAGACCGGCCGCTTTATCGCCAAAGAGATTATCGAGACGCTGAAATCGAGCGGAGGGCTGGAAAAATATGGCTTAGCCGATTTTGCCGGGGCGTTTGAAAGTCTGGTCGAGATGTCCTGCCTGTTGCATGACGTCGGTAATCCGCCGTTCGGCCACTTTGGCGAATCGGCGATAAACGACTGGTTTAATGACAATTTGCCCGCTGAACTGGTCGACGCGCAGGTCGCTGGTGTGTTCAATGATGAGCAGATGAAAGCCTTTCGTCAGCTGAATGATATGATCCGCCAGGATCTCTGTCATTTCGAAGGGAATGCGCAGGCTATCCGGCTGGTGCATACGCTGTTGCAACTGAATCTCACCTATTCTCAGGTCGCCTGTATTTTAAAATATACCGCCCCTGCCTGGTGGCAAGGCGATAAACCGGCGGAATTTACCACGCTGATGAAAAAGCCCGGTTTTTATCTGTCGGAGCAGGATTATATTGCTGAACTGCGAGCCGCCACCCAAATTGATGAGCATCATCGTTATCCGCTGACATATATAATGGAAGCCGCCGACGATATCTCTTATTGCATTGCCGACCTGGATGATGCGGTGGAAAAAGATATCTTTACTGTCAAAGCGCTGTATGAATATCTGGAGCAGGCATGGGGTAAAGCAAAAAACGGGGATGCGTTTAGCCGCACCGTGGGTTATGCGTGGAAGTCGGCGAATGGCAACGGGCGTTTTCGCAGTCAGAGCGATCAGTTTTTTATGTCGTTACGCGTTAGCGTACAGAATGTTTTAGTCAGTTACGCGGTGAAACGCTTTATTGAAAATCTTGCCGCTATCTTTGCCGGAAACTTTAATCATGCATTGTTAGAGGATGACGGTGAGGAAGGGCGATTACTGGCGATTTTCAAAGCGGTGGCGCGTAAGCATGTGTTTAATCATGCGGAAGTGGAACAGCTGGAACTGCAGGGGTATCGGGTGATGAAGGGGCTGCTGGATATCTATAAACCCCTGCTGGAGCTAAATTACGAAGATTTTACCACGCTGATGAATGACGACTTCCTTAAAGGCCGGCCAATTGAAACCCGGCTATTTCATAAACTTTCTGGTAAGCACCGGAAAGCCTATCAGCAAAAAATGCGTGGCATTATTGTGGAACATAAGTATCAGCGTCTGTTATGGGAACGTTATTATCGCGCCCGCCTGATGCAGGATTATATCAGTGGCATGACCGATCTGTATGCCTGGGATGAATATCGTCGGCTGATGGCGGTTGAATAAGGTCGAGTTAATCCGATTTGTAAAGGCGAAGAATAATTTTTTACCATTTCCAAACACTTAAACATGAACTTCGCGCTAAAAACTTAATCTTATCATCGTGACCACAGCAATGGTCTGCATCATTGTCAGAGACGAGAAAACGATAAATGAAAAAAACAACTTTAGTATTGAGCGCGCTGGCTCTGAGCCTGGGTATGGCGATGAATCCGGTAACCGCGTCGGCCGCTGAAACGGCCTCTTCTTCCACCCAGCAATTGCCAAGCCTGGCACCGATGCTGGAAAAAGTCATGCCGTCGGTCGTCAGCATTAACGTTGAGGGCAGTACCACCGTGCGCACTCCGCGCTTACCACAGCAATTCCAGCAGTTCTTTGGCGGGAATTCACCTTTCTGTCAGGACGGTTCACCTTTCCAGAACTCCCCGATGTGTCAGGGCGGCGGACAGAATGGTCAGGACGGCCAGGATGGCAGCAATACACAGCAAGAGAAATTCCGTGCGCTTGGCTCCGGTGTGGTGATTGACGCGGCGAAAGGCTATGTGGTGACCAATAACCACGTGGTGGATAACGCCACGAAAATCCAGGTACAGATTAGCGACGGGCGTAAATATGAAGCCAAAGTGATCGGTAAGGATCCGCGCTCCGATATCGCCCTGATTCAGTTGCAGGACTTTAAAAATCTCACCGCCATCAAACTGGCAGACTCTGATGACCTGCGGGTTGGCGACTATACCGTTGCGATTGGTAACCCGTACGGTCTGGGTGAAACAGTCACTTCGGGTATCGTGTCGGCACTGGGGCGTAGTGGCCTGAATGTCGAGAATTATGAAAACTTTATCCAGACCGATGCGGCAATTAACCGCGGTAACTCTGGCGGCGCATTGGTTAACCTGAACGGCGAGCTGATTGGTATCAACACCGCGATCCTTGCGCCGGACGGTGGCAATATCGGTATCGGCTTTGCTATCCCGAGCAATATGGTGAAAAACCTGACCTCACAGATGGTGGAATATGGTCAGGTGAAACGAGGTGAGCTGGGAATCCTCGGTACCGAGTTGAACTCCGAACTGGCGAAAGCGATGAAAGTCGACGCTCAGCGTGGTGCCTTTGTCAGTCAGGTAATGCCAAACTCATCCGCAGCTAAAGCCGGTATCAAAGCGGGCGATGTGATTGTCTCGCTCAACAAAAAACCAATTTCCAGCTTCTCAGCGCTGCGTGCGCAGGTGGGTACGCTGCCGGTAGGTTCGAAGATGGAACTTGGCCTGCTTCGTGATGGCAAGCCGGTGACGGTCAATGTTGAGCTGCAACAGAGTACGCAGACCAAAGTGGATTCCGGTACGATTTATACCGGTATCGAAGGTGCGGACCTGAGCAATATTGAGGTTAACGGACACAAAGGCGTCAAAGTCGACAGCGTGAAGCCGGGTACCGCAGCGGCACGAATCGGCCTGAAAAAGGATGATGTGATCCTTGGCGTTAATCAGCAGGCTGTCGCGAATCTGGGTGAATTACGTAAGATCCTCGATAGCAAGCCTTCAGTGCTGGCGCTGAATATTCAGCGTGGTGATACTTCCCTCTATCTGCTTATGCAGTAACTCCTGAACGTGTCGGTGCCTTGTGCACCGGCACGAATTCCTGCCCGGTTTCTCCCGCTTTTTCTGCCCCATTTGTGATAGCCACCGCAATTTTCGTCACTGCTGCACTGCTCTGTGCATCTGCACAATGTTTCGCGCCACTCTCCCGGCTATGCTGATTATCCCTATGCTTTGCAGGAGTGTTTGATGGCCACCTATCATCTGGATGCACGTCTGGCCCAGGAGATCGTCGCACGTACCATGAAAATTATTGACAGCAATGTCAACGTGATGGATGCGCGCGGCCGTATCGTCGGCAGCGGCGATCGTGAACGCATTGGGGAAATGCACGAGGGAGCCTTGCTGGCGCTTTCTCAGGCGCGGGTGGTGGATATCGATGATGCTGTGGCGAAACATCTGCATGGCGTGCGGCCGGGGATTAACCTGCCGCTGCGTATCGATGGCGATATTGTTGGCGTGATTGGCCTGACCGGCGATCCGCAGGCGCTGCGTCACTATGGTGAGCTGGTGTGCATGACCGCAGAGATGATGCTGGAGCAAGCTCGCTTACTGCATATGCTGGCTCAGGACAGTCGTCTGCGTGAAGAGTTGGTCCTTAATCTGATTCGCAGTGAAACCTTGTCGCCCGCGCTAATGGACTGGGCGCAGCGGTTGGGAATTGACCTCCAGCAGCCGCGTGTGGTGGCGGTAGTGGAAGTGGACAGCGGCCAGCTCGGCGTGGATAGCGCGATGTCAGAGTTGCAGCAGTTACAAACCCTGCTGACTACCCCGGAGCGCGATAATCTGATTGCGATTGTTTCCCTGACGGAAATGGTGGTGCTGAAACCGGCGTTGAATACCCATGGTCGCTACGACCAGGAGGATCACCGGCGGCGGGTTGAGCAGCTGCTGTCGCGTATGAAAGAGAGCGGTCATTTGCGCATTCGCATCGCGTTGGGTAACTTTTTTACCGGTGAGGGCAACATTGCGCGATCCTACCGTACGGCGCACACTACCATGCTGGTGGGTAAGCAACGGATGCCTGAACAGCGTAGCTATTTCTATCAGGATCTGGTGCTGCCGGTGTTGCTGGATAGTTTGCGCGGGGGCTGGCAGGCTAATGAGCTGTCGCGTCCATTGGCTAAGTTAAAAACGCTGGATAATAACGGCCTGCTGCGTCGTACCCTGATTTCCTGGTTCAGCAATAATGTGCAGCCATCGGCGACGGCAAAAGCGCTGTTTATTCATCGAAATACGCTGGAGTATCGTCTGAATCGTATTTCAGAACTGACCGGACTGAATCTGAGTAACTTTGATGATCGGCTGCTGCTGTATGTGGCATTGCAGCTGGATGAACAGCCGTAACAGAGGTTTTAAATCGGCATTAAACGGGCGGAAAGGGTTCCGCCCGTGAGGGAAATCAACGACCGTTGCGGGTCAATTTTTCCAGGTCAGATTCGATTTCGCTGATCTTGTTAGCGACCACACTTTCCAGATGACGCAGATCGTCGAGGATTTTACGTTTCAGATCGACTTCAACCTGATCGCGCTGACAAATCTGATCGAGCTCGTCGATCACGTAACGCAGATTAGGGCTGATTTCCTGCACTTCTTTGTAACCCTGACCCATGCTGTCGCTGACGACTGTTTTACGCTGACGCGGATATTTAAACTTCACGCTCTTGGCGAAAAACTCACCTTTGTCTTTGCGGAAATAAATTTTCAGGATGTCGTTGTTGGCTTCCTGACGCAGGCTGTAGCGGTCAATGTCGCCAGGGTTAGCGATGCCCAGACTCTTCAAATTATCATACATAACAATAGTTTCCTTTGTAAGTTGGTGTCGATCCGGCTGCGCGTCGTGAATACTGCGTTGTGCAGTGCTCGCAATCCTCATGGACTTTAGTCCACTGCGGTTGCTGCGCGCTTACGCCTTGTCTTCACTTAGCTCACTCGTCTCGTACTAATGCGAACAATGTGGTCGTATTAGTGAAAACGGGAGAAACAGTCACAGAGATGTTGGTGATTAACTGGCGCGGATTATCGCCTGAAATGTGAGCAAGATCACCTGTTAACCGCTGAGGCGCAACAGGTAATGAGACGGGGAAGTGTAAAGAAAAAATTACGGGCCACGGCAGTGGCCCGCAAGGGAGAATCTTAGTCGATGGTGCGCAGCAGTTCGTTGATGCCGGTTTTGCCGAGGGTTTTCGCGTCAACTTTCTTGACGATTACCGCGCAGTAAAGGCTGTAGCTGCCGTCTTTTGATGGCAGGTTACCGGAGACAACCACTGAACCCGCTGGTACGCGGCCGTAATGCACTTCGCCGGTTTCGCGGTCGTAGATTTTGGTGCTCTGACCGATATACACGCCCATTGAGATCACTGAGCCTTCTTCAACAATCACGCCTTCCACGATTTCAGAGCGTGCGCCGATAAAGCAGTTATCTTCGATGATGGTTGGGTTCGCCTGTAATGGCTCCAGAACACCACCGATACCCACGCCACCAGACAGGTGAACGTTTTTACCAATCTGCGCGCAAGAACCAACGGTTGCCCAGGTATCAACCATCGAGCCTTCATCAACGTAAGCGCCGATGTTGACGTAAGAAGGCATCAGCACGGTATTGCGGGCGATAAATGCGCCCTGACGAACCGCGGCAGGTGGCACAACGCGGAAACCTTCTTTCTTAAAGCGCGCATCGTCGTAGTCGGCAAATTTCATCGGCACTTTGTCGTAATAACGACTTTCAGCGCCATCAATCACCTGATTGTCATTGATGCGGAACGACAGCAGTACCGCCTTCTTCAGCCACTGATGTGTCACCCACTCACCGTCAATCTTTTCAGCAACGCGCAGCGCGCCGCTGTCCAGCAGGCTGATCACCTGATTTACGGCTTCACGGGTTACGGTATCAGCGTTAGCTGGTGTAATGTCGGCACGGCGCTCGAAGGCCGCTTCAATAACACTCTGTAATTGTTGCATTAAGTTACTTTTCCTGTATCAATTAAATCGCAGGGGAGCCGCTGCGGCTCCCGGTGCCTTTTTACGGCACGGACGATAAAACGCCGCCCCTGCGCATGGTAAAAAACAAATCTTCGTCACACTTTATCGTTTGGATTAAGTGCCTCTGTCAACCGTTGTTGCAACACATCGCGTAATTCGGCATCAAGTGCGCGACGATCGCTGTTTGCCAGAATAAATAAATCCTCAACCCGCTCGCCGATGGTGCTAATTCTGGCTCCGTGCAGCGACACGCCCAGGTCAGAGAACACTTCGCCAACGCGGGCCAGCAGGCCCGGCTGATCAAGCGCCACCAGTTCAAGATAAGTGCGGCGATCGGTATGGGTCGGTAAGAAATTGACTGCGGTCTCGACATTAAAGTGTTTCAGCCTCGCCGCCTGTCGGCGGGTGCGCGGCGGTACCCAACGGGTCTGGGTAATCGCCTGCTCCAGCGCCTGGCTAATCATCAGGTGGCGATCCGGTGACAGCGGGCTGCCATCCGGCTCCAGCACGATAAAGGTGTCCATCGCCATACCGTCACGGCTGGTAAAAATCTGTGCATCGTGCACGCTGAGGTTGCGACGATCCAGCTCACCGGCAACCGCCGCAAACAGGTAAGGGCGGTCCGGGCTCCAGATAAAGATTTCGGTGCCGCCGCGTGTGGCTTGCGGACTGACCAGTACCAGCGGCTGTTTCAGATCGTGATTCATCAGATGGCGCGCATGCCAGGCCAGCTGATTCGGCGTATGACGCAGGAAGTAGTCGGCACGACAGCGGCCCCAAATCTGATGCAGCGCTTCTTCATCAATATTATCCATGCGCAGCAGCGCCAGCGCCTGTAAGCGGTGATGACGCACACGTTCGCGTAGATCCGGACTGTTTTCCATACCGCGACGCAGCTGTTTTTCCGTGGCGAAAAACAGTTCGCGCAACAGACTCTGCTTCCAGCTGTTCCACAGATTTTCATTGGTCGCACAGATATCGGCCACCGTCAGGCACACCAGATAGCGCAGACGGTTTTCATTCTGCATCACCTCGGCGAACTGCTGAATAACGCCAGGATCCTGAATATCACGGCGCTGCGCGGTGACGGACATCAGCAAGTGATGGCGTACCAGCCAGGCAACCAATTGGGTCTCGCGCGAGTTCAGACCGTGCATTTCGGCAAACTCCAGCGCATCCTGCGCCCCTAAAATCGAGTGGTCGCCGCCACGCCCTTTGGCGATATCATGAAACAGCGCCGCCATCAGCAGCAGTTCAAGCTGCGGCAGGCGCGGCCAGAGTTCGACGCACAGCGGATGTCGCGGGCGGGTGCTCTCATCGGCAAAGCTTTCCAGCTTTTGCAGCACGCGAATGGTGTGTTCATCGACGGTATAAGCATGAAACAGGTCAAACTGCATCTGCCCGACGATATTGCCCCACTGCGGCATATAGGCCCAGAGTACACTGTGACGATGCATCGGCAACAGCGCCCGGCTGACCGCACCAGGATGGCGCAATATGGCGAGAAATAGCTGACGTGCTTCCGGAATGGTACACAGTGGCTCTTTAAGATTACGGCGGGCGTGGCGCAGCTGGCGTAAGGTGGTCGAATAGATGCCGCTGATATTTTGATTGCGCACCATGGTGTAAAACATGCGCATAATCGCTTCCGGCTGACGTTCAAACAGCGTCTCGTCGCGCAGATCGATCAATGTGCCGCGCAACTGGAAGTCATCATCAATCGCCCGCGGTTTTTCATCCGGGCCCAGTGCCAGAATCGCTTCGTCAAACAGCTGCAACAGCATCTGATTCAGTTCACTGATGCGACGGGTGACGCGATAAAAATCTTTCATCATGCGTTCTACCGGCTCGTTGCCTTCACCCTGATAATTCAGGCGTTGAGCGACATTCAGCTGGCGGTCGAACAGCAGGCGGTTGTCATAGCGCGGTAATGACAGGTGCAGCGCAAAGCGCATACGCCATAACAGGCTCTGACACTCGTTTAGTTCATTACGTTCGGCCTCGGTTAAAAAACCAAATCCGACCATTTCGTCCAGCGAGGTGGCACCAAAATGCCGCCGGGCGACCCACAACAACGTGTGAATATCGCGCAGGCCGCCGGGGCTGCTTTTAATGTCTGGTTCGAGGTTATAACTGGTGCCGTGATAGCGTTTATGGCGCTCTTTTTGCTCTTCCAGTTTGGCAGCGAAAAAGCAGGAAGAGGGCCAGAAGCCGTCGCTGAAAACATTCTTCTGTAATTCGAGGAACAGCGCGACATCACCGATCAGCATGCGCGATTCAATCAGGTTGGTCGCCACGGTCAGGTCAGAAAGCCCTTCCAGCAGGCACTCTTCCAGCGTGCGCACGCTGTGACCCACTTCCAGTTTCAGATCCCACATGAGCGTCAGCAGCTCGCCGGTGCGCTGTGCCGCCTGTTCTGACAGCGGTTTGCGGCTAAGAATCAGCACATCTATATCAGAAAGCGGATGCAGCTCACCGCGACCATAGCCGCCGACGGCAACCAGCGCGATATCGCTCATCGCTTCGAAGCCATAAAAACGCCATAGCCGACGCAACAGACGATCGATAAACAGGGTGCGGGCGTCAATCAACGCTTCTGCATTTTCACCGGCGTCAAAGGCATCAGCCAGCTGTTGCTGAAAGGCATCCAGATGCTGTCTCAGTGTCTCGCGGGTGAGTTGTTTATCATCCCACCAGGCGGGGGAGTCTGACAGTCCGATATTCACTTTTTCCGTCACGCTATTGCTCATCTGCGCTCTCTCCTGGCGATTAGCTTTATCAGACATAAAAAAAGCCGGCTACAGAGCCGGCCTTAATTAACGCAAGGAAATGAAGGGCCTGTTAGCCTTCATTTACTAACACTTGTTCGATGGTGTCATCTTTACGCAGCGTTAAAATTTCACAGCCGTTTTCTGTCACCACAATAGTATGCTCGTACTGTGCGGACAAGCTGCGATCTTTAGTTTTTACCGTCCAGCCATCTTTCATGCTGCGAATGCGGTAATCACCGGCATTGACCATCGGTTCGATGGTGAAAGTCATGCCTGCCTGCAGGACCACGCCGCCATCATCCGCGTCGTAGTGCAGCACCTGTGGCTCTTCATGGAAGCCTTTACCGATACCGTGACCGCAATATTCACGCACCACAGAGAAATCTTGCGCTTCAACAAACTTTTGGATTTCACGACCCAGCGTGCGCAGACGAATGCCTGGCTTCACCATACGCAGTGACAGATACAAGCTTTCCTGAGTCACGCGGCACAGACGCTCGCCCTGAATAGTCGGTTTGCCGACGATAAACATTTTTGAGGTATCGCCGTGATACTCATCTTTGATCACGGTAACGTCGATATTGACGATATCACCATCGCGCAGGATTTTGTCGTCGCTGGGAATGCCGTGACACACCACTTCGTTAACCGAGATACAGACTGATTTTGGAAAACCGTGGTAGCCGAGGCAGGCAGAAACCGCTTGCTGCTGATTGACGATATGGTCGTGGCAAATACGGTCCAGTTCAGCGGTGGTCACACCGGGTTTGACGTGCGGTTCGATCATCTCCAGCACTTCGGCTGCCAGACGGCCTGCAACGCGCATCTTCTCGATTTCTTCTGGGGTTTTTATTGAAATAGCCATTAAATTTTTTCCGCGAATGTCGTCTTTTTCGACAATAATATAGGCTGCGCCGCGCCATTCCGGCGTGCGCCAGCGTGCTGCATAAGCTTAGTCATACAATGTTAACAGCCTGCCCTGGCGCTGCCAAATGCAGTTTGTGGCACGTCAACGCTGACAACAATTATTGGCGTCAGAGGCGGTATTATGGTATAAAGCGCGCCGACGATTCTATGTACGATGTTGTCTGTTGTACGAGAAACGCATAAATCTCATTATGTGTAAATAACACACACGTATCGACACATACGCCGGGGTGCCTGCGAAGAGCGTTATCGCTGTTCAGGGTCGGTTGTATGGGATATGTGGAGGCCCAACCCCAAATAATCTATATAGAGGTAATCATGGCAACTGTTTCCATGCGCGACATGCTCAAGGCTGGTGTTCACTTCGGTCACCAGACCCGTTACTGGAACCCGAAAATGAAGCCATTCATCTTCGGTGCACGTAACAAAGTTCACATCATCAACCTTGAACAAACTGTACCAATGTTCAACGAAGCTCTGGCTGAACTGAACAAGATCTCTGCCCGTAAAGGTAAGATCCTGATCGTTGGTACTAAGCGCGCTGCAAGCGAAGCGGTAAAAGAAGCTGCTCTGAGCTGCGACCAGTTCTTCGTTAACCATCGCTGGTTGGGTGGCATGCTGACTAACTGGAAAACCGTTCGTCAGTCCATCAAACGTCTGAAAGATCTGGAAACTCAGTCTCAGGACGGTACCTTCGAGAAGCTGACCAAGAAAGAAGCACTGATGCGTGCTCGTGAACTGGCCAAGCTGGAAAACAGCCTGGGCGGTATCAAAGATATGGGCGGCCTGCCAGATGCACTGTTCGTTGTTGATGCTGACCACGAACACATCGCAATCAAAGAAGCAAACAACCTGGGTATTCCGGTATTTGCTATCGTTGATACTAACTCTGATCCAGATGGCGTTGATTTCGTTATCCCTGGTAACGACGATGCGATCCGTGCTGTAAGCCTGTACCTGACTGCAGTGGCTACCACTGTTCGCGAAGGTCGTTCTCAGGATCTGGCTCAGCAAGCTGAAGAAAACTTCGCTGACGCTGAGTAATAAGGCTAGCTCTTAACCGAGCCCTTAATACCAAAAAGCATCCGTCAGGATGTCTGGTATAGTCAGATAGTGATCTGTAAGGGGCCCTCAAGGCCCCTTTATTGTTTTTAAGTCTGCTTTGCCGGGCTTCAGGCCGGGCGGGGTAGAGTAAATCTCCTGCGAATTAAACACTGTTGCTACCATGTGTACGCAGCAGGTTCACAGTTAACCGAGGAATTTAGAATGGCTGATATTACCGCTGCTCTGGTAAAAGAACTGCGCGAGCGTACTGGCGCTGGCATGATGGATTGTAAAAAAGCGCTGACTGAAGCGAACGGCGACATTGAGCTGGCTATCGAAAACATGCGTAAGTCTGGCGCAATCAAAGCCGCGAAAAAAGCGGGTAACGTTGCTGCTGACGGCGTGATCAAAACCAAAATCGCTGGCGACTACGCTGTGATTCTGGAAGTTAACTGCCAGACTGACTTTGTTGCTAAAGATGGTGGCTTCCTGGCATTTGTTGAGGAAGTTCTGGATGCAGCAGTAGCGGGTAAAGTTACTGATGTTGAAGTGCTGAAAGCGCAATTTGAAGAGCAGCGCGTAGCGCTGGTTGCCAAAATCGGCGAGAACATCAACATCCGTCGCGTTCAGATTCTGGAAGGCGAGCAGCTGGGCAGCTACCAGCACGGCGCACGTATCGGCGTACTGGTTTCTGCAAAAGGCGCTGACGAAGAGCTGATTAAGCAAGTTGCAATGCACGTTGCAGCAAGCAAGCCAGAATTCGTTAATCCAGAAGACGTGTCAGCAGATGTGGTTGAGAAAGAGTACCAGGTTCAGCTGGACATCGCTATGCAGTCTGGCAAGCCTAAAGAAATCGCAGAGAAAATGGTTGAAGGCCGTATGAAGAAATTCACCGGCGAAGTTTCTCTGACCGGTCAGCCTTTCGTTATCGATCCAGGCAAAACCGTTGGTCAGGCACTGAAAGAGAAAGGTGCTTCCGTGATCAACTTCATCCGCTTTGAAGTGGGCGAAGGCATCGAGAAAGTTGAAAGCGACTTCGCAGCAGAAGTTGCGGCCATGTCTAAGCAGTAATCATGGTCCTGAGGAACCGCCATTTATGGCGGTTCTTTTTTACCCGTCGTCCTTGATACCACAGCTGTGCTGCTGCTCTTGCTCACCGAATTACTGACTGATGTCAGCTCATCGGGATTCGTTCGCTTGCGCCTTGCTGTAGCGCCAATGACTTAGGGTAAAGTTAGTACGACAAGTAACACCCATTTTCAGTCTCATCCCAATAGCATTTCTATCTGGCTAAGCGGATGATACATCAGATTTAACTCTTCCAATTTGATGATAGCTTCCAGGAAAAAAGACCATGGCTACCAATGCAAAACCTGTATATCAACGTATCCTGCTAAAACTGAGCGGTGAAGCACTGCAAGGTGCCGAAGGTTTTGGTATCGACGCAAGCGTGCTCGATCGTATGGCGCAAGAAGTTAAAGAGCTGGTCGAGCTCGGCATTCAGGTGGGCGTGGTGATCGGCGGTGGTAACCTGTTCCGCGGTGCCGGTCTGGCACAGGCTGGCATGAACCGTGTTGTTGGCGACCATATGGGGATGCTGGCAACCGTGATGAACGGCCTTGCGATGCGTGATGCGCTGCACCGTGCCTATGTCAATGCGCGCCTGATGTCAGCGATTCCGCTGAATGGCGTGTGTGACAACTACAGCTGGGCTGAAGCTATCAGTTTACTGCGTAACAATCGCGTCGTGATCTTCTCTGCCGGTACCGGTAACCCATTCTTTACCACTGACTCGGCAGCTTGCCTGCGCGGCATCGAAATCGAAGCCGACGTGGTACTGAAAGCCACCAAAGTTGACGGCGTTTACTCTGCCGACCCGGTGAAGAACCCGGATGCCGTACTGCACGATCAACTGACTTATCAGGACGTGCTGGAACGTGAACTGAAGGTGATGGATCTGGCGGCATTCACCCTGGCACGCGACCACTCGCTGCCTATTCGTGTGTTCAATATGAACAAGCCAGGTGCACTGCGTCGCGTGGTAATGGGTGAAAAAGAAGGTACTCTGATTACGCATTAATACCCGTCACGGCGTAAAATAGGGTATATTCTGTTGGTGCGAAGCGCTCCATTCAGGATGATAGCCAAACCCGTTCGGGTTGCGGGCACGCCTTTGCAACCCAAAGTGTAACGGCTTTATCGACGATTATTTAAACGGGTCTTAGCTGGCTAAGGCTTGCCTGGTAACCAGAATCCAAGGGTTCCAACGTGATTAACGACATCAGAAAAGATGCAGAACAGCGCATGGATAAATGCGTAGATTCATTCAAAAACCATATCAGCAAAATCCGCACTGGCCGTGCGTCACCAAGCATTCTCGACGGTATTATGGTTGAGTACTATGGTGCCGCCACCCCGTTGCGTCAGCTTGCCAACGTGACCGTTGAAGATTCACGTACGTTGAAAATTAACGTGTTTGACCGCTCTTTAAGTCAGGCCGTTGAAAAAGCCATCATGACTTCTGATTTGGGTCTGAACCCAAGTTCAGCAGGCACTGATATCCGTGTTCCACTGCCAGCACTGACTGAAGAGCGTCGTAAAGACCTGATTAAAGTGGTGCGCGGTGAAGCGGAGCAGGGTCGTGTTTCAGTGCGTAACGTGCGTCGTGATGCTAACGACAAAGTAAAAGCGCTGCTGAAAGACAAAGAGATCAGTGAAGACGAAGAACGTCGTTCACAGGATGATATTCAGAAAATGACCGACGTCTTTATCAAGAAAATTGATTCAACGCTGGCCGAAAAAGAAGCGGAACTGATGGAATTCTGATTTCCCTCATGCACCGTTGAAACGCCGTACAGATTCCCGTTCAGACCGAATGGCGGGTCTGGCGGCGTTTTTCGTTTGGATGGGTGATAGTCCATACAAATCATCGTTACGGGCGGCGAGAATGCCGCCTTTACACCGTTCTGAACGCAGGGGCGGCGTTCTCGCCGCTCGCTTGCATGGAACGATATTAGGTACGTAGACCTTATGAAGCAATTGACCATCCTCGGCTCGACCGGTTCAATCGGCACCAGCACCCTGGCAGTGGTGCGTGAAAATCCCCATTTGTTCGCCGTGAAGGCGCTGGTTGCCGGACGCAATGTCGAGCTGATGGCCGAGCAGTGTCAGATCTTCCGTCCCGCCTATGCGGCGATGTCTGATGAGGCTTCGGCGCAGGCGTTGCGTCAACGCTTACAGCAGCTGAATGTTGCCACTGAAGTCTTCGCCGGAGAGCAGGCTGCCTGCGAACTGGCTGCGCTGGATGATGTCGATCAGGTGATGGCGGCGATCGTCGGTGCTGCCGGTCTGTTGCCCACTCTGGCGGCGATTCGCGCCGGTAAAACTATTCTGCTGGCGAATAAAGAGGCACTGGTCACCTGCGGTCGGCTGTTTATGGATGAGGTTCGCCACGCCAACGCGCAGTTGCTGCCGATTGATAGCGAACACAATGCGATTTTTCAGAGTTTGCCTGCTTCCATCCAGCAGCAGTTAGGTTACGCTAACCTCGGGGAAAATGGCATCGACAGCATTATCCTCACGGGATCGGGTGGTCCGTTTCGGGAAACGCCGCTGGCCGCGCTTAACAGCATGACGCCGGATCAGGCTTGTGCGCATCCGAACTGGTCGATGGGACGTAAAATCTCCGTCGATTCGGCCACCATGATGAATAAAGGTTTGGAATACATTGAAGCCCGCTGGTTATTTAATGCCACTGATGCCCAGATGGAAGTGATACTGCACCCACAGTCGGTGATTCACTCCATGGTGCGTTACCGTGATGGCAGCGTGATAGCACAACTGGGTTCGCCAGATATGCGCACGCCCATTGCCCATGCGATGGCCTGGCCGCAACGCGTTAGCGCCGGTGCAACGCCGCTCGATTTTACCCGCATGGGAGCACTTACTTTTGCCGAGCCAGATTTTGCTCGCTACCCCTGTCTGAAACTGGCGATGGATGCCTGTGAAGCGGGTCAGTCTGCGACCACGGCGTTAAACGCGGCGAATGAAGTGGCTGTCTCGGCGTTCCTGAATACAGAGATTCGTTTCACCGATATTGCCGCACTGAACAGCGCGGTACTGGCGTCGCTTTCCTGTCAGGAACCGCAGAGTGTTGAAGCTGTGATCGAGATCGATAAACTGGCGCGTGTTGCGGCAACTGCGTTGCTACCACGCTTTGCTGCCCGGCGTTAATTCAACGATTTGCGGCGTCGCCATTTGTTAGGCGAAGCCGGAAATGGTATAGTCAGCAGCTTCCGTTTAGCAGTCACGACCTGTTACAACGGTAGTGAGAGCCGTGTGAAACACGGCTTTTTTGCGCCAGCGTGCAAGGTATTCAGAAACCGTTGTATTTCTGATTAAAGGAAATAATTACGCGTTATGTCGTCCGAAAATCAATTACAAGCCGATGACCAGCTCGGGGCTGGCCCCCACCATGTGGCCATCATTATGGATGGCAACGGTCGCTGGGCAAAGAATCAAGGCAAATTGCGCATCTCTGGTCATAAAGCGGGAGTGAAATCGGTTCGTCGCGCTGTAAGCTTTGCCGTGAGCAATAAGCTTGATGCGCTCACGCTTTATGCCTTCAGTAGCGAAAACTGGAACCGTCCGCCGCAGGAAGTGATGGCGTTGATGGAGCTTTTCGTCTGGGCACTCGACAGCGAAGTCAAAAGTCTGCATAAGCATAATGTTCGTTTGCGAATTATTGGTGACATCAGTCGCTTTAATTTACGCTTACAAGAGCGCATTCGCCGCGCTGAGGAACTTACTCAACAAAATAATGGACTAACGCTCAACATTGCCGCGAATTATGGCGGCCGTTGGGATATTATCCATGGCGTAAGACAAATTGCCGAACAGGTGCAGGAAGGATTACTGCGTCCCGATCAAATCGAGGAAGAGACCCTGGAGAAGCATCTTTGTCTTAACACGCTGGCGCCAGTGGATCTGGTAATAAGGACCGGGGGAGAACATCGCATCAGTAACTTCCTGCTGTGGCAAGTGGCCTACGCAGAGTTTTACTTTACTGATGTTCTTTGGCCTGATTTTGATGAACAAGTTTTTGAAGGTGCAATGAATGCTTTCTCACACCGAGAGCGCCGGTTTGGCGGCGCAGCACCTGGTGGCGCCTGAGCGCACTGGGGGTAACCTTTGCTGAAGTCTCGCTTGATTACAGCGTTCATATTGATACCGGTGGTGATTGCCGCGTTGTTCTTGCTGCCGCCGCTGGGCTTCATGATTACCACTCTGGTGGTGTGCATGCTGGCCGCATGGGAGTGGGGCCAGTTCGCGGGCTTTGCATCCCGTACTCAACGTATCTGGCTGGCCGTGCTTTGCGGCCTGCTGCTCGCCTTAATGATGCTGACGCTGCCGGCGTATCAGCACTCCGTGCAGTTACCTCAAATCAGTTTCTGGCTGTGGGCCTCACTCGGCTGGTGGATTGCGGCGCTGGTATTAGTGCTGTTCTATCCGGCCTCTGCGGCGCTGTGGCGGCAGTCGCGCATTCTGCGATTAGTGTTTGGTATCCTGACGATTGTACCTTTTTTCTGGGGCATGCTGGCGCTGCGCCAGTATCACTATGATGTCGATCACTACGCCGGTGCCTGGTGGTTACTGTATGTGATGTTCCTGGTCTGGGGGGCAGATTCAGGTGCCTATATGTTTGGCCGTTTGTTTGGCAAACATAAGCTGGCGCCCAAAGTGTCGCCAGGTAAAACCTGGGAAGGTTTCTTTGGTGGTTTACTGACTTCAGCGCTGATCTCATGGCTGTTTGGTATGTGGGCGCCGCTGGCAGTGCAACCGGGTACCTTGTTAATCTGTTCGATCACTGCGGCGTTAGCGTCGGTGCTGGGCGATCTGACAGAAAGTATGTTTAAACGCGAAGCAGGGATTAAAGACAGCGGGAATCTGATTCCGGGCCACGGTGGTATTCTTGACCGTATCGACAGTTTGACTGCCGCAGTGCCAGTATTCGCCTGTCTGCTGTTGCTGGTTTTCAGGAACCTTTAAAGGACGCAATTGCTATGTTGAGCATACTCTGGAGCCTTGCTGCCTTTATCGTTGCGCTGGGCGTGTTGATTACCGTCCACGAGTTCGGCCATTTCTGGGTCGCCCGTCGTTGTGGCGTGAAAGTTGAGCGCTTCTCAGTTGGCTTCGGTAAGGCGCTGTGGCGTCGCCGCGATAAGCAGGGCACCGAGTATGTGATTGCGCTAATTCCGTTAGGTGGCTACGTCAAAATGCTCGACGAGCGTGTCGAGAGCGTGCCGCCTGAACTGCGTCATCAATCTTTCAATAATAAAACCGTGCTGCAACGTGCATCAATTATTGCCGCCGGTCCGCTGGCTAACTTCATTTTCGCTATCTTTGCTTACTGGCTGGTATTTATCCATGGCGTCCCTGGCGTTCGCCCGGTTATTGGTGAAATAGTAAGCGGTTCGGTGGCGGCAGAGGCGCAAATTGCGCCAGGCATGGAACTAAAAGCAGTAGACGGTATCGAAACGCCTGATTGGGATGCAGTTCGTATGGCGCTGGTGGCGAAAATCGGCGACGAGGAAACCACTGTCAGTGTTGCGCCGTTTGGCTCATCGCAATCAACGGAAAGAAAGCTCAATTTGCGTAACTGGCAATTCGAGCCTGATAAGCAAGATCCGGTGGTGTCACTGGGGATTCGGCCACGTGGACCAGAGATTGAATCGGTGCTGGCAGAAGTGCAGTCTGGCTCACCTGCAAGTGAGGCAGGTTTGCAAGCTGGCGACAGGATCGTTAAAGTCGATGGTCAGCCGTTAGAGCAATGGCAAAATTTTGTTACTCAGGTGCGTGATAATCCGGGTAAAGACATTGCTTTAGACGTGGAGCGGCAGGGTGAAGTGGTTCGATTGACGCTGACCCCTGAAGCTAAGCCGGATAATAGTGCTGAAGGTTTCGCGGGGGTGATACCGCGCATCGTTCCACTGCCGGACGAATATAAAACGGTGCGTCAGTATGGTCCGTTTGCAGCAATTGGTCAGGCCACGGATAAAACCTGGCAACTGATGAAGCTGACGGTCGGCATGCTTGGCAAGCTGATTACTGGTGATGTAAAGCTGAACAATCTGAGCGGGCCGATTTCGATCGCGCAGGGTGCCGGGATGTCAGCTGAATACGGTGTGATCTATTATCTGATGTTCCTCGCGTTAATCAGCGTGAACCTCGGGATTATCAACCTGTTCCCACTGCCGGTTTTAGATGGTGGGCATCTGCTCTTCCTGGCGATCGAAAAGATCAAAGGAGGACCGGTGTCCGAGCGAGTTCAGGACTTCAGTTATCGTATCGGCTCGATTTTGCTGGTGCTGTTAATGGGGCTTGCACTATTCAATGATTTCTCTCGCTTGTAGCCGCCGCAAGGCGCATGCAGGCACGGGATGTGTTAGGAAGAACGCATAACAACGATGGCGATGAAAAAGTTGCTCATAGCGTCGCTGCTGTTTAGCAGCGCCACCGTATACGGTGCAGACGGGTTCGTAGTGAAGGACATTCATTTCGAAGGGCTGCAGCGAGTCGCCGTCGGTGCGGCCTTGCTTAGCATGCCTGTGCGCGTAGGGGATACGGTGTCTGACGATGACATCAGTAATACCATTCGCTCCCTGTTTGCGACCGGAAACTTCGAAGACGTTCAGGTTCTGCGCGACGGCACTACGCTGATCGTTCAGGTTAAAGAGCGTCCGACCATTGCCAGCATCACTTTCTCCGGTAACAAAGCGGTGAAAGAAGACATGCTTAAGCAGAACCTGGAAGCCTCTGGCGTGCGCGTCGGCGAAGCGCTGGACCGCACCACTATCTCGACTATCGAGAAAGGTCTGGAGGATTTCTACTACAGCGTGGGTAAATATAGCGCCAGCGTAAAAGCTGTCGTGACGCCACTGCCGCGTAACCGTGTCGATCTGAAACTTGTATTCACCGAAGGTGTTTCTGCCAGGATTCAGCAGATCAACGTGGTTGGCAATAAGGCGTTCAGCTCGGAAGAGTTGATTTCCCGCTTCCAGCTGCGCGACGAGGTGCCGTGGTGGAACGTGGTTGGCGATCGCAAATACCAGAAACAGAAACTGGCCGGTGACCTTGAGACCCTGCGCAGCTTCTATCTGGATCGCGGTTATGCACGCTTTAATATCGATTCGACTCAGGTCAGCCTGACGCCGGATAAAAAGGGTATTTATATCACCATCAACATCACCGAAGGCGATCAGTACAAGCTTTCTGGCGTGGTGGTAAATGGCAACCTGGCCGGTCACTCAGCTGAAATTGAGAGCCTGACCAAAGTCAATCCGGGTGAGCTGTATAACGGCGCGAAAGTGACGCGTATGGAAGACGACATCAAGAAAATGTTGGGTCGTTACGGCTATGCCTATCCACGTGTGGTCACTCAGCCAGAAATTAATGACGCTGATAAAACCGTTAAACTGCACGTTAATGTCGATGCGGGTAATCGCTACTACGTGCGTAAAGTGCGTTTCGAAGGTAACGATACCTCGAAAGATTCCGTTCTGCGCCGTGAAATGCGTCAGATGGAAGGCGCATGGCTGGGCAGTGACCTGGTTGAGCAGGGTAAAGAGCGTCTGAACCGTACCGGCTATTTTGAAACCGTTGAAACCGATACCCAGCGTGTATCAGGTTCGCCGGATCAGGTCGATGTGGTGTACAAAGTTAAAGAGCGTAATACCGGTACCTTTAACTTTGGTATTGGTTACGGCACTGAAAGTGGCGTCAGCTTCCAGGTGGGTGTTCAGCAAGAAAACTGGCTGGGTACCGGTAATACCGTGGGTATCAGTGGTACCAAGAACGATTACCAGACCTATGCTGAGTTCTCTCTGACCGATCCGTACTTTACCGTTGATGGTGTCAGCCTCGGTGGCCGCATCTTCTACAACGACTTTAAAGCGGATAATGCTGACCTGTCTGACTATACCAACACCAGTTATGGTCTCGACGGTACGCTGGGCTTCCCGGTTAACGAGAACAACACTCTGCGTGTTGGCTTAGGTTACGTGCATAACGACCTGTCTGATATGCAGCCGCAGATTGCGATGTGGCGTTATCTGGACTCGGTGGGTGAAAACCCTAACAGAACTCAGCGCAGTGAATACTCAGCGGATGATTTCACCTTCAACTATGGCTGGACGTATAACAACCTGGACCGTGGATTCTTCCCGACTTCAGGGAACCGTACCAACCTGAATGGTAAAATCACTATCCCAGGCTCGGATAACAGCTTCTATAAAGTGACGCTGGACAGCCAACAGTACATGCCGATTAACGATGATCGTACCTGGGTGCTGCTAGGCCGTGGTCGTCTGGGTTACGGCGATGGTTTAAGCGGTAAAGAACTGCCGTTCTACGAAAACTTCTATGCCGGTGGTTCCAGCACCGTGCGTGGTTTCCGTTCGAACAATATCGGTCCGAAAGCGGCCTACTACAATAACAACTCGTCAACCTGTTCCGGCGCTCAGCCGATCTGTAACTCTGACGATGCGGTAGGTGGTAACGCGATGGCGGTCGCCAGCATGGAGCTGATTACCCCAACGCCATTCCTCAGTGAGAAGTATTCTAACTCGGTGCGTACATCGCTGTTTGTCGATGCCGGTACCGTCTGGGATACCAACTGGGAGAATACTAACGAGACTCGCGCGGCAGGCGTGCCGGATTATAGCGATCCGAGCAACGTGCGTGTGTCTGCCGGTCTGGCGCTTCAGTGGATGTCTCCACTTGGCCCACTGGTGTTCTCGTACGCGCAGCCGGTTAAAAAGTATGAGGGAGATAAAGCAGAGCAGTTCCAGTTTAACATTGGTAAAACCTGGTAACTCCCTGCGCACGGAAGCGACTCAAGTGAGTATCGCGTTGTCACACGGCAGCCTCGTTGCTGCCGATGTCACGCAAAACATGTGTCTGTGACACGAACGGTGATGGTAAGGAGTTTATAGTGAAAAAGTTGTTGTGTGCCGCAGGTCTGGGTCTTGCTTTAGCTGTATCAGCTGGCGCTCAGGCTGCTGACAAAATTGCAGTGGTAAACGTTTCCAGCATTTTCCAACAGTTACCGCAGCGTGCGACAGTTGCGAAACAGCTTGAAAATGAATTTAAAGGTCGCGCAAGCGAACTGCAGAACCAGGAGCGTGACCTGCAAACTAAAATGCAGCGTCTGCAGCGCGACGGTTCTACCATGAAGGCCAGCGATCGTAGCCGCATGGAAAAAGACATTATGGCGCAGCGCGAAGCGTTCTCCACGAAAGCTCAGGCTTTCGAGCAGGATAATCGTCGCCGTCAGAGTGAAGAGCGTAATAAAATCCTGAGCCGTATTCAGGATGCAGTGAAGGTCGTGGCTGACAAAGAAGGTTACGATGTTGTTGTCGATGCAAACGCGGTTGCTTATGCATCTAATTCCAAAGACATCACTGCTGATGTACTGAAACAGGTTAAATAAGACATGTCTTCAATTCGACTGGCTGATTTAGCCCAGCAGTTGGATGCAGAATTGCACGGAGATGGCGATATCGCCATCTCCGGCATTGCTTCTATGCAATCCGCCCAAAACGGTCAGATCACCTTTTTAGCAAACAGCCGCTACCGCGAGCAGCTCGCAACCTGCCAGGCTTCAGCCGTGGTGCTGACGGAAGCGGATCTGGAGTGGTGCCACAGTGCCGCGCTGATCGTTAAGAACCCGTATCTGACCTACGCACGTATGGCGCAACTGTTGGATACCACGCCGCAGCCGGCCAGTAATATTGCGCCGAGTGCAGTGATTGATGACGCAGCGAAGCTCGGCAACAACGTTTCGGTGGGCGCGAATGCGGTTATCGAGTCCGGTGTTGAACTGGGTGACAATGTGGTGATCGGTGCCGGCTGTTTTGTCGGTAAAAATACTCACATTGGTGCTGGCTCACGTCTTTGGGCCAATGTTTCTGTCTACCACGAAGTACGTATCGGTGAGCAATGTCTGATCCAGTCAGGCACGGTGATTGGTGCAGATGGCTTCGGTTACGCTAACGATCGCGGTAATTGGGTTAAAATTCCCCAGCTTGGCACCGTGATCATCGGCGATCGGGTAGAAATTGGTGCCTGTACCACTATCGACCGTGGTGCGTTGGATAACACTCAAATCGGCAATGGTGTTATCATTGATAACCAGTGCCAGATTGCACATAACGTTGTGATTGGCGACAATACCGCGGTTGCGGGTGGCGTTATCATGGCGGGCAGCCTGACGATTGGCCGTTACTGTATGATTGGTGGCGCGAGCGTAATTAATGGTCACATGGAAATTTGTGACAAAGTTACGGTTACTGGAATGGGAATGGTGATGCGACCAATCACTGAACCTGGGGTATACTCTTCGGGAATTCCGCTGCAACCCAACAAAACCTGGCGCAAAACTGCAGCGTTGGTGATGAACATCGATGAAATAAGCAAACGCTTAAAAGCCATCGAGCGCAAAGTCGACAAAGACTAAGCAAGCATCCCGCGTCTGACCGGCTTTCATAAATACAACATGCTAAGCAGGGAAAGCCACGCGCACGGAAACTGAATTTGCGGCCTGCGGACGATCCTGATCGTTGCAGGCCGTGTTATTGATGCCATCAGATTTTTTTAGGACAGGAAGAGTATTTTGACTACTGAAACTCATACTCTGAAGATTGAAGAGATTTTAGAGCTGCTGCCTCACCGTTACCCTTTTTTGCTGGTAGATCGCGTACTGGATTTTGAAGAGCACAAATATCTGCGTGCGGTGAAAAACGTATCTGTCAATGAACCGTTTTTCCAGGGGCACTTCCCTGGTAAGCCGATTTTTCCGGGCGTATTGATTCTGGAAGCGATGGCGCAGGCGACGGGTATCCTGGCGTTTAAAAGCGTCGGCAAACTGGAACCCGGTGAACTGTACTATTTTGCAGGCATCGACGAAGCACGCTTCAAGCGCCCTGTGGTACCTGGCGATCAGATGATCATGGAAGTCACGTTCGAAAAAACCCGCCGTGGTCTGACGCGCTTCAAAGGCGTGGCAACCGTTGACGGTAAAATTGTCTGCGAAGCAACAATGATGTGTGCCCGCAGCCGGGAGGCATAATCCGTGATAGACCAAACCGCCGTAATCCATCCGAGTTCAATTGTTGAAGAGGGCGCCGTTATTGGCGCTCGCGTCCATATTGGCCCATTTTGCTTTATTGGCGCTAACGTTGAAATTGGTGAAGGCACCGTACTGAAATCGCATGTGGTGGTCAATGGCCACACGCGCATTGGCAAAGATAATGAGATCTATCAGTTCACTTCAATTGGTGAAGTGAATCAGGATCTTAAATATGCCGGTGAACCGACTCGTGTGGAAATTGGCGATCGCAACCGCATCCGCGAGAGCGTCACCATCCACCGTGGCACCACTCAGGGCGGTGACGTAACGAAAATTGGCAGCGACAACCTGCTGATGATCAATGCACATATCGCCCATGACTGTGTGGTGGGTAACCGCTGTATTTTTGCCAACAACGCGACACTCGGTGGCCATGTCACGGTCGATGATTTTGCGATTATCGGTGGCATGACGGCGGTTCATCAGTTCTGCATCATCGGTGCTCACGTGATGGTCGGCGGTTGTTCCGGTGTGGCGCAAGATGTGCCGCCATTTGTGATTGCACAGGGTAACCATGCAACCCCTTATGGTATCAACATCGAAGGGCTGAAACGCCGCGGCTTCAGCAAAGAGGCGCTGCATGCGATTCGCAATGCCTACAAACTGTTGTACCGCAGTGGTCGCACGCTGGAAGAAGTGAAGCCTGAAATTGCTGAGATTGCCCAGGCGCACCCTGAAGTGCAGCCGTTCTATGATTTCTTTGCGCGTTCAACGCGAGGTCTGATTCGTTAACTCATGCTAAAGCGTCCTTTAACGATTGCCCTTGTCGCCGGAGAAACCTCCGGCGATATTCTTGGTGCCGGATTGATCCGAGCGCTGAAAGAGAAACATCCTGACGCCCATTTTGTCGGTGTGGCCGGCCCGTTGATGCAGGCGGAAGGCTGTGAAACCTGGTATGAAATGGAAGAACTGGCGGTGATGGGCATCGTCGAGGTAGTCGGACGTCTGCGGCGTCTGCTGAAGATTCGTCGCGACCTGACCCGGCGTTTTAGCGCATTAAAGCCGGATGTGTTTGTCGGCATCGATGCCCCTGACTTTAACATTACCCTTGAAGGGCGGTTAAAGCAGCGCGGTATTCGCACGATTCATTACGTCAGCCCGTCAGTCTGGGCGTGGCGACAAAAACGCGTTTTCAAAATCGGCAGATCAACCGATCTGGTGCTGGCATTTCTGCCATTTGAAAAAGCGTTTTATGACCGTTTTAATGTTCCATGCCGCTTTATCGGCCATACCATGGCTGATGCGATGCCGTTGCAGCCGAATAAGCTGGCTGCGCGTCAGACGCTGGGTATCAGTGAGCAGGCACGTTGCCTGGCGCTGCTGCCGGGAAGTCGCGGTGCGGAAGTGGAGATGCTGAGTGCTGACTTCCTGAAAACCGCGCAGCTGCTGCGGGCGAAGTGGCCGGATCTGGAAATCGTGGTTCCGCTGGTCAATGCCAAACGCCGCGAACAGTTTGAGCGTATCAAGGCGGAAGTTGCGCCGGAGTTGCCGATGCATCTGCTGGATGGTCACGGCCGTGAAGCGATGGTGGCCAGTGATGCTGCTCTGCTCGCATCGGGCACCGCAGCGCTGGAATGTATGCTGGCGAAATGCCCGATGGTCGTGGGCTATCGTATGAAGCCGGTGACTTTCTGGCTGGCCGAACGGCTGGTGAAAACCGATTACGTCTCGTTGCCGAATCTGCTGGCCGGGCGCGAGCTGGTGCCCGAGCTGTTACAGGATGAGTGTCAGCCGGAGAAACTGGCCGCGGCGCTGGAGCCGTTGCTGTCTGGCGGTGAAACCCGTGACACGCTGCTGGCGACCTTCCTCGAACTGCATCATCAAATCCGCTGGAATGCGGACCAACAAGCGGCAGAGGCCGTGCTGGAGTTGGCTAATGTCTGAATTTATTTATCCACTGGCACACTGTATCGCCGGTGTTGATGAAGTAGGGCGCGGACCGCTGGTGGGGGCCGTGGTGACGGCGGCGGTGATCCTCGATCCAGCCAGGCCGATTGCTGGTTTAGCCGATTCGAAAAAACTGTCAGAAAAGCGCCGGCTGGCGTTGTACGATGAGATCAAGGCTAATGCGCTGGCGTGGAGTTTAGGCCGCGCCGAACCCGAAGAGATCGATCAGCTCAATATTCTGCATGCCACCATGCTGGCGATGCAGCGTGCGGTGGCGGGTCTGTCGGTGATGCCGGATTACGTGCTGATTGATGGTAACCGTTGCCCGGCACTGCCGATGCCCTCGATGGCCGTGGTGAAAGGCGACAGCCTGGTCGCTGAGATCAGTGCCGCCTCAATCATTGCCAAAGTGACGCGTGACCGTGAGATGGCCGAGCTGGATGTGGCGTTTCCGCAGTATGGCTTTGCTAAACACAAAGGTTATCCGACTGCCCTGCATATGGAAAAACTGGCGCAGCACGGTGCCACCGTGCACCACCGCCGCAGTTTTGCACCGGTGCGTAACGCGCTGCTGGATGCAGAAGTCAGAAATGCACGGGATCCGATAACGGCTCCCCTGTAAATACTCCTGGGGCGGCGTATTCGCCGCCTGTTTCGCAGCGACTCAAATTACCCGATATAAGCATTAACCGGAGCTGGAAAGATTTATGGCTGAACCACGTTTTATTCACCTGCGCGTTCATAGCGATTACTCCATGATTGATGGACTCGCCAAAACTGCGCCGCTGGTGAAAAAAACGGCGGCGCTCGGGATGCCTGCTGTCGCCATTACTGACTTCACCAATCTTTGCGGTCTGGTTAAGTTCTATGGCGCGGCACATGGTGCCGGGGTCAAACCGATCATCGGTGCCGACTTTATGGTGTCCAGCGAGCTGATGGGCGATGAGCTGACCCATATCACGGTACTGGCCGCGAATAACACCGGTTATCAGAACCTGACGCTATTGATTTCACGCGCTTATCAGCGCGGTTACGGCGTGGCGGGGCCAATTATCGATCGTGACTGGCTGGCCGACCTGCAGGAAGGCTTGATTCTGCTCTCCGGCGGTCGACGGGGTGATGTCGGTAAAAGCCTGCTGCGCGGCAACCCGGCACTGGTTTCCCAGTGTCTGGAATTTTATCAGCAACACTTTCCCAATCGCTACTATCTGGAACTGATTCGTACCGGCCGCCCGGATGAAGAGAGCTACCTGCACGCCGCGGTTGAGTTGGCGATTGCTGAAGGCATTCCGGTAGTGGCGACGAACGAAGTCTGCTTTATTAATGCGGAAGACTTTGACGCCCATGAAATCCGCGTGGCAATCCATGACGGCTTTACGCTCGACGATCCGAAACGTCCCCGTCACTACAGCACTCAGCAATATATGCGCAGTGAAGAGGAGATGTGCGAGCTGTTCTCGGACATTCCGGAAGCACTGGAAAACAGCGTAGAAATTGCTAAGCGTTGTAACGTCACCCTTCGCCTTGGCGAATATTTCCTGCCGCAATTCCCCACCGGGGACATGACCACTGAAGATTTCCTGGTACTGAAATCGAAAGAGGGTCTGGAAGAGCGTCTGGAGTTCCTGTTCCCTGACCCGCAGGTGCGCGCCGGGAAACGCCCGGAATATGATGACCGCCTCGATATCGAGCTGAAGGTTATTAACCAGATGGGCTTCCCGGGTTACTTCCTGATCGTCATGGAGTTTATCCAGTGGTCGAAGGATAACGGCGTGCCGGTCGGCCCTGGCCGTGGTTCCGGTGCCGGTTCACTGGTGGCGTATGCGCTAAAAATTACCGACCTCGATCCGCTGGAGTTTGACCTGCTGTTCGAACGTTTCCTGAACCCGGAACGTGTCTCGATGCCCGACTTCGACGTCGACTTCTGCATGGAAAAACGTGACCAGGTGATCGAGCATGTCGCCGAGATGTACGGGCGTGAAGCGGTATCGCAGATTATTACCTTCGGTACCATGGCGGCGAAAGCGGTTATCCGCGACGTCGGCCGTGTGCTGGGGCATCCGTATGGCTTTGTCGATCGTATCTCCAAGCTGATCCCACCCGATCCGGGCATGACGCTGGAGAAAGCGTTTGTTGCCGAGCCGCAGCTGCCGGAAATCTACGAGGCCGACGAGGAAGTTAAAGCGCTGATTGATATGGCGCGCAAGCTGGAAGGTGTCACCCGTAACGCCGGTAAACACGCCGGTGGCGTGGTGATCGCACCGACTAAAATTACTGACTTTGCGCCGCTATACTGTGATGAAAACGGTAATCAGCCGGTCACCCAGTTTGATAAGAATGACGTCGAGTACGCCGGGCTGGTGAAGTTTGACTTCCTGGGTCTGCGTACCCTGACAATTATCGACTGGGCGCTGAAAATGATTAATGCCCGGCGCGAAAAGCAGGGCGAGCCGCCGATCGATATTGCCTCCATCCCGATGGATGACAAGAAAAGCTTCGACATGCTGCAACGCTCGGAAACCACAGCGGTATTCCAGCTTGAATCGCGCGGCATGAAAGATCTGATCAAACGCCTGAAGCCTGACTGCTTCGAAGATATGATCGCACTGGTGGCGCTGTTCCGTCCGGGTCCGTTGCAGTCGGGGATGGTAGATAACTTTATTGACCGTAAGCATGGTCGCGAAGAGATCTCCTACCCGGATATTCAGTGGCAGCATGAGTCGCTGAAACCGGTACTGGAACCGACTTACGGCATTATCCTGTATCAGGAACAGGTAATGCAGATCGCCCAGGTACTGGCCGGATACAGCCTCGGCGGCGCGGATATGCTGCGTCGTGCTATGGGTAAAAAGAACCCGGTCGAGATGGCCAAGCAGCGCGGTGGCTTTGAAGACGGCGCGAAATCGCGCGGTATTGATGGCGAACTGTCGGTAAAAATCTTCGATCTGGTGGAAAAATTCGCCGGTTACGGTTTTAACAAATCGCACTCAGCAGCCTATGCTTTAGTTTCCTACCAGACGCTGTGGCTGAAAGCGCACTATCCGGCTGAGTTTATGGCGGCGGTAATGACCGCCGATATGGATAACACCGAGAAAGTGGTGTCGCTGGTGGATGAGTGCTGGCGGATGGGCTTAAAAATCCTGCCGCCGGACATTAACTCCGGCCTGTACCATTTCCACGTCAATAATGACGGCGAGATTGTGTACGGTATTGGTGCGATCAAAGGCGTAGGTGAAGGCCCAATTGAGGCGATCCTCGAAGCACGTAATGAAGGCGGCTATTTCCGCGAATTATTTGATCTCTGCGCGCGTACTGACACCAAAAAGATTAACCGTCGGGTACTGGAAAAGCTGATCATGTCCGGGGCGTTCGATCGTCTGGGGCCGCATCGTGCCGCACTGATGAGCGCACTGGGCGATGCCCTGAAAGCCGCCGATCAGCATGCCAAAGCCGAAGCGATTGGTCAGGCCGATATGTTTGGCGTGCTGGCCGAAGCGCCGGAGCAGGTTGAGAAGTCCTATGCTGATGTCACGCCGTGGCCGGAACAGATTCAGCTGGACGGTGAGCGCGAGACCTTAGGGCTTTATCTCACCGGCCATCCGATTAATCAGTACCTGAAAGAAATTGAGCGCTATGTAGGTGGTACGCGCCTGAAAGACATGCACCCGACCGATCGTGGTAAAATCACCACGGCTGCCGGTCTGGTGGTGGCGGCCCGCGTGATGGTAACAAAACGCGGTAACCGTATTGGCATCTGCACGCTGGACGACCGGTCTGGTCGGCTGGAAGTGATGTTGTTCACAGATGCGTTAGATAAGTACCAGCAGTTGCTGGAGAAAGACCGTATCCTGATCGTCAGCGGACAGGTCAGCTTTGATGATTTCAGTGGTGGCCTTAAGATGACCGCCCGTGAACTGATGGACATCGATGAAGCACGCGAAAAATATGCGCGCGGGCTTGCTATCTCGCTGACGGACAGGCAAATTGATGACCAGCTTTTGAACCGTCTCCGTCAATCCCTGGAGCCCCATCGTTCGGGAACCATTCCGGTACATCTCTACTATCAGAGAGAGGATGCACGGGCGAAGTTGCGCTTCGGTGCAGCGTGGCGTGTATCGCCCAGCGATCGTTTACTTAACGATCTACGTTCGTTGATAGGATCGGAGCAGGTGGAACTGGAGTTTGACTAAAACAGGAATATTATGAGTCTTAATTACCTGGATTTCGAACAGCCAATCGCAGAACTGGAAGCGAAAATTGATTCGCTTACCGCGGTTAGCCGTCAGGATGAAAAACTGGATATTAATCTGGATGAAGAAGTGCATCGTCTGCGCGAGAAAAGCGTTGAGCTGACACGTAAAATCTTCTCAGATTTGGGTGCCTGGCAGATCGCGCAATTAGCGCGTCATCCGCTGCGTCCCTACACGCTGGACTATGTCCGTAACGTGTTTACCGACTTTGACGAGTTGGCAGGCGATCGCGCTTACGCCGATGATAAAGCGATTGTTGGCGGTATTGCTCGTCTGGACGGTCGTCCGGTGATGATCATTGGTCATCAGAAAGGCCGCGAAACCAAAGAGAAAATTCGTCGCAACTTCGGTATGCCGGCACCAGAAGGCTATCGCAAAGCGCTGCGCCTGATGGAGATGGCTGAACGTTTCAAGATGCCTATCATCACCTTTATCGACACGCCAGGTGCTTATCCGGGCGTCGGTGCCGAAGAGCGCGGTCAGTCTGAAGCCATTGCACGTAACCTGCGTGAAATGTCGGGTCTGAAAGTGCCGGTCATCTGTACCGTTATCGGTGAAGGTGGTTCGGGTGGTGCACTGGCCATCGGTGTCGGCGATAAAGTGAATATGTTGCAGTACAGCACCTATTCAGTGATCTCGCCGGAAGGCTGTGCGTCGATCCTGTGGAAAAGCGCGGATAAAGCGCCACTGGCTGCGGAAGCGATGGGGATTATTGCCCCGCGTCTGAAAGAGCTGAAACTGATCGATACGGTTATCCCGGAACCGCTGGGTGCTGCACACCGTAATCCAATTGCTGTTGCTGAGTCATTGAAAGCACAGCTTCTGGAAGATCTGGCCGATCTTGACGTCCTGAGCACTGAAGAGCTGCTTAACCGTCGTTATCAGCGCCTGATGAGCTACGGCTACGCCTAAGCTTTACGCTTCCCCCATCTGATGGGGCAAGTATGAGTGGGGGAAATGACTTATCCGCTAAGTTGTTTCCCCCATTCTGCATTTCCAGCTGGCAATTTACCTTCCCTTCATATCATCACCGATTCTGATAATCACCCCGATAAACTTATTGCTCAGATAGTTAACTGCGGATAGTATGCAGACGTTTCTATTGATAATAATAATCATTTTCTTTTGGGGTTAACAATGAAATATCTATGGAATAGCATCGCGTTGTTAGTCGCCGCGCTGGCGTTAACGCATAACGTGCTGGCGGCACCTTTTACCGTTGAGGACGTCAGCGGACGGAAAGTTGAAATCAAATCCGAAGTTAAACGCGTTATTTTAGGTGAAGGGCGTCAAATCTATCTGCTGGCCGCTTTCGATACCGACGCACCGTTTAAACGTGTCGTCGGCTGGCGTGATGATCTGCCAAAAGCAGATTTCGACACATACCAAATCTATGCCAAAAAGTATCCGCAAATCACTTCGCTGCCGACCTTCGGTGGTGCGAAAGATGGCAGCTTTAATGTCGAGCAGGCGCTGACCCTAAAACCCGACCTGGTGCTGATGAATCTTGAATCCAAAGCCGCTATCGATGAAGGTAAGTTAATCGACAAGTTGGCCAGCCTTGGCATCCCGGTGGTGTTTATCGATTTTCGTGAAAAGCCATTTGAAAACGCCGTAAAAAGTATTCGCATCATGGGCCAGCTGCTGAATAAACCTGAGCGAGCCAAAGAGATTATTGATTTCCGCCAGCAGCAGATTGATCTGGTGATTAATCGTCTGAAGGATTACCACGGCCCGCGGCCAAAAGTGATGATTGATCGCGCCGGTGGTTACACCGATGAGTGCTGCATGTCGTTTGGCGATGAAAACTTTGGCCGTATGGTGGAAGTCGCGGGCGGTGATAACATCGCTAAAAATCTGATTCCGGGTACGTTTGGTACGATGAATCCGGAGCAGATTATCAATGCGCGTCCTGATGTGGTGGTGGTGACCGGTGCTAACTGGAAGAACTACAACACCTCGAACGGCTGGGTTGGCGTCGGGCCGGGCGCAGATTTAGCGATTGCCAGCCAGCGTTTGCAGGCACTGATGCAGCGTTCGGCATTCAAAACGCTGCCGGTTACCGCCAAAGGTAACGTCCATGCTATCTGGCATCAGTTCTATGACAGCCCGTATCAGTTTGTCGCGATTCAGGTGCTGGCGAAATGGATGCATCCCGAACTGTTTGAAGATATCGATCCGGACGTCACCTTCCGCACTTTCCACCAGCGCTTCCTGCCAGTGGATTATCAGCCAGGTTATTGGGTGACTCTGCCAGCAAAATAAGCCTCAACGGGCTGGCAACCGCGCCAGCCCGCAACACCCGCTTACAGCCTGGTACGCTTTATCAGCCTTTAGTCAGTCATCTGGCTAACGCGATCCGCTATGCTTATTCATTGCATTAATTTCACCAGGAGGTGTGCATTGAATATCATCGCGATTATGGGGCCGCATGAGGTCTTCTATAAAGACCAGCCAATCCGCGAGCTTCACGACGCGTTAATCACGCAGGGATTCCAGCTTATTTACCCCAAAAATGCCGACGATTTGCTGAAGTTGATTGAGCATAATCCGCGTATCTGTGGCGTCATTTTTGACTGGGATGAATACAGTCTTGATCTGTGCAGCGAAATCAATCAACTCAATGAATATCTGCCGCTGTATGCCTTTATCAATACCCACTCGTCGCTTGACGTCAGCATCAATGAGATGCGAATGGCGCTGTGGTTCTTTGAATATGCGCTCAATGCTGCGGATGACATTGCCCAGCGTATCCGCCAGTACACCGATGAGTATATTGATACCATTACGCCGCCGTTAACCCGCGCGCTGTTTACCTATGTGAAAGAGGGTAAATATACCTTCTGCACGCCCGGCCATATGGCGGGTACCGCCTTTCAGAAAAGCCCGGTTGGTACGCTGTTCTACGACTTCTTTGGTGCTAATACCCTGAAAGCCGATATTTCTATCTCGGTCACTGAGCTGGGTTCACTGCTTGATCACACCGGCCCGCATCTGGAAGCGGAAGAGTATGTGGCGCGTACTTTTGGTGCCGAACAGAGTTATATGGTGACTAACGGCACGTCCACCTCCAACAAGATTGTCGGCATGTATGCGGCACCGGCAGGCAGCACGGTATTAATTGACCGTAATTGTCATAAATCGCTGACGCATCTGTTAATGATGAGCGACCTGGTGCCGATCTGGCTGAAGCCAACGCGCAATCCGCTGGGTATTCTTGGTGGCATTCCTCAACAAGAGTTCACCAAAGAGAGCATTGCGTTAAAAGTGGCGCAAACCGAACACGCCAGCTGGCCAGTGCATGCAGTGATCACTAATTCCACTTACGATGGCCTGCTGTATAACACGCAGTACATTAAAGAAACGCTGGATGTACCGTCGATCCATTTCGACTCGGCCTGGGTGCCTTATACCAACTTTCACCCGATTTATGCCGGTAAAAGCGGCATGAGTGGCGAGCGCACGCCGGGTAAAGTGATCTATGAAACCCAGTCGACGCACAAATTGCTGGCGGCGTTCTCGCAGGCTTCGCTGATTCATATTAAAGGCGATTACGACGAGCAGACCTTTAACGAAGCCTACATGATGCATACCACCACCTCGCCTAACTATTCGATTGTTGCCTCGATAGAAACCGCGGCGGCAATGCTGCGCGGTAATCCTGGCAAACGGCTGATTAACCGCTCGGTGGAGCGCGCACTGCATTTCCGCCGCGAGGTGCAACGCCTCCGGGAAGAGTGTGATGGCTGGTTTTTCGATATCTGGCAGCCTGAAGCGGTGGGTGAAGCCGAATGCTGGCCGATTGAGCCAGGTGACGACTGGCACGGCTTTACCGATGCCGACCACGACCATATGTATCTCGACCCGATTAAAGTGACGATTCTGACGCCGGGCATGAGCGAGCAGGGCGTAATGGCCGATGAGGGCATTCCTGCCGCGCTGGTGGCGAAATTCCTCGATGAACGCGGCGTGGTAGTTGAGAAAACCGGGCCTTACAACCTGCTGTTCCTGTTCAGTATTGGTATCGACAAGACCAAGGCAATGAGTCTGCTGCGCGGCCTGACCGAGTTTAAACGCAGTTACGATCTCAATCTGCGGGTGAAAAACATGCTGCCGGATCTGTATGCCGAAGATCCTGACTTCTACCGCACTATGCGCATCCAGATGCTGGCGCAGGGCATTCATACGCTGATCCGTCAGCACGACTTACCGCGGCTGATGCTCCAGGCTTTTGCTATGTTGCCGGAAATGAAAATGACGCCGCATCAGATGTTTCAGCAGCAGGTGAAGGGCAATGTGGAAACCGTCGATATCAGCGAACTGGTGGGGCGGGTTTCCGCGAATATGATTCTGCCGTATCCACCAGGCGTGCCGCTGGTGATGCCGGGTGAAATGATTACCGAGGCCAGCCGCCCGGTACTCGATTTTCTGCTGATGCTCTGCACCATTGGTGAGCACTATCCTGGCTTTGAAACCGATATCCATGGCGCAACGCTGAATGAAGAGGGACGCTACCTCGTTCGGGTATTAAAAACTGAGCGGCCAGAAGAATTCCGGAATTAGTCCCCTTGTTGCCTGCACCCTGCGCAGGTAAGGTGCGGGTAACATGGATTAATCAAGGAGTTCACATGCTCGGTCTGAAGCAGGTTCATCATATTGCTGTTATCGCCACTGACTACGCGCGCAGCAAAGCGTTCTACTGCGATATTCTCGGTTTTACGCTGATTACGGAGGATTACCGCGCCGCGCGCGACTCGTGGAAAGGGGATCTGGCGCTTAACGGGCAATATACCCTTGAGCTATTCTCCTTTCCGCAGCCGCCTGCGCGCATCAGTCATCCTGAAGCCTGTGGCCTGCGCCATCTGGCGTTTAGCGTCGATGATATTGATAACGCTTTTACGTTGCTGGCCGCGAAAGGCGTGAACTGCGAACCCATTCGCGTCGATCCGCTGACCGGTAAACGCTTTACCTTTTTTAACGACCCGGATGGTTTGCCGCTGGAACTGTATCAGGCGTAGAATAGCCACTCACTTGCACCGGTTTTTCTGAGGTTGTCACCATCGCTATGCCACTGCTTTCCAGTATCAACGCCCAGCTTGCCGGGCATCAGCGCCTGCTGGTGGCCTACAGCGGTGGGCTGGATTCGACGGTATTACTGCATTTGCTGGTGCAACTGGCTAAAACCTCCCCCCATCTGCAACTGCGTGCTATTCATATTCATCATGGCCTGAGTGCTAATGCCGACCAGTGGAGCCAGCATTGTCAGCAACAGTGTGACCGCTGGCAGCTGCCGATGATTATCGAGCGGGTTCAGGTGGATGGGCGGGAAAAAGGCATTGAAGCAGCGGCGCGTGCGGCGCGTTACGCGGCTTTCTGCCGGCATCTGCAACCGGATGAGGCGTTGCTGACGGCGCAGCATCAGGACGATCAGTGTGAAACCTTACTACTGGCGTTAAAGCGCGGCAGTGGCCCGGCCGGATTAGCGGCGATGCCTGCGCAACTCTGGCTGGGAGACAATCCGCTATTGAGACCGTTGCTGGCGCAAAGTCGTCCACAGCTGGAGCTGTGGGCTGCACAGCATCAGCTGGACTGGATTGAAGACGAAAGTAATCAGGACACGCGTTACGACCGTAACTTCCTGCGTCAGCAGGTGCTGCCGCTGCTGAACCAGCGCTGGCCCCATTTCGCCGCCGCCACTGCACGCAGCGCCGCACTTTGTGGTGAGCAGGAACAGTTGCTGGACGAGCTACTGGCAGAGTCGCTGGCCGCGCTGGTTCAGCCAGATGGCTCGCTGCATATCGCACCGCTGCATTCACTGAGCGAGGTACGGCGCTTTGCGTTAATACGCCGCTGGATTGCCGGGCAGGGCGGCCTGATGCCGTCGCGTGATGCGCTACAGCGTATCTGGCACGAAGTGATTAACAGCCGTGAAGATGCTTCGCCGCGGATACAGCTGGGTGAGTATGAAATTCGGCGTTATCGTCAGGCGATTTACTGGCTGCCGCTGCGGCCGTCATTACGTGAGACGATAATTAGCTGGCAACGTCCGTGGCAGCCGCTGCAACTGCCGCATCAGTTGGGCACGCTGGTGGTCGATGAAAGCGGTATCGCGCTGCGCCAGCCGCATGCCGATGAAGCGGTGACGATCCGTTTTTATGCCCGTGGCGATGTGCATATCGTCGGTCGCGCCGGTGGGCGGGCGATTAAAAAATTGTGGCAGGAGTTTGCCATTCCGGTCTGGCAGCGTGAGCAGACGCCGCTGCTGTTTTATGGCGAGCAATTGATTGCCGCCCTTGGGGTATTTGTTACCCGCGCAGGAAGCACAGAGCATCAGCCCGGCTGGCGAATCAGCTGGCAGCAACATAATAAAGAGAGCAATGATGAATAAGTTAGTTTTGGCTGTGCTACTGGCATCAGTCAGTGTGCCGGCGTTAGCCGATAGTGATGCCAGCGCCGGTCAGCAGAAATCGGCGGCCTGTGCTGCCTGTCATGGCGCGCAGGGAAAAGCGAAGGTCGAGCTTTATCCTAATCTGGCCGGACAGCATGCCCCGTATCTGGCGCAGGCGTTGCGGGCGTATAAAAAAGGCGATCGCAGTGGTGGTCAGGCGGAAGTGATGAAAGCATTTGTGGCGGGATTAAGCGAACAGGATATCGACGATCTGGCTGCTTTTTATGGTAGCCAGCAGCCATAAAATGGCAGGGGCGGAATACATTCCGCCCACAGGATTAGTCAGACTCGCTGACCACCACCGTCCCCAACTTAGGGTGGCTGAAGCTGGCAATATGATCCAGTCGCAGTTCGCGCTGTTCACCAGCCTGGTCGATCGCCAGATACTCGACATTTTTACGCGAAACCATATCTTTGGCTTTCACGTTCAGTTTCTCGCCGTTTTTCAGTTCCAGCGTCAGCATCCAGTGGTTTTGGCAGGCGAGTTCAAGGTTGTCGTAATCATCACAATTGATCGGTTTGTACGCTTCATTCGTCAACATAATCGCTCACCAATAAGTTTGCAGCAGCATAAGCCGCTTGTTCCCTGACAGAAGAGTTTAGCTCATTATTTGCCGCTATCTCGTCCAGTGCTTTTAACGCACAGCCTATGGCGTCCGGCACGTATCCCAGGTCGCCACTGCCAATCCCGGCATATTTACGGCGAACTAATTCACAATACTTTTGCACATGCACCTCCTTCAGAGCATAACTCTCTGGCTCATAAGCGACTATAGCACAGGCTTTTACGTGAAATCAGCCCACCGCAGGGTGATTTGCTGTCGCGGCGCGTTACAATGCATTATCTGATAATGAGGGATTCCATGGCACTTAAAGCAACGATTTACAAAGCTAACGTCAATGTCGCGGATATGGATCGTAATGTCTTTCTCGACAGCAGCCTGACGCTGGCGCGTCATCCATCCGAAACGGAAGAGCGGCTGATGCTGCGGCTGCTGGCCTGGCTATGCCATGCCAGCGAGCGGTTGCAGTTCACCCGTGGGCTGAGTGCCGAAGATGAGCCGGAAATCTGGCGGATGAACGACCATAACGGTATTGAAGAGTGGATTGATTTAGGGTTGCCGGAAGAGAAGCGCATCAAGAAAGCCTGCAACCGCTCGGCCAGCGTTTACTTATATTGCTATAACTCCCGGGCGGCGCAGGTCTGGTGGCAGCAGCATCAGGCTAAGCTGTCTCAACAGCCGAATCTGACGGTACGCTATATTGACGATCGGCAGCTCAGCGCGCTTGTCGCCTTCGCCGCGCGCAATATGACATTGCAGGCCACGCTACAGGACGGCACCATCTGGCTTTCTGATGAGCAAAATCATCTGGAGGTGCGCTTTACCGACTGGCTGATCAATGGCAAAGCGCCATGATTGTGCTGTCGCGCAATGTCACCATCAGTGATGCAGAAATTGAGCTTAGCGCCATTCGCGCGCAGGGCGCGGGTGGGCAGCATGTTAATAAGAGTTCCACGGCGATTCATTTACGTTTTGATATCCATGCTTCGTCGCTGCCAGAATTTTATAAACAGCGGTTGCTGGCGGCCAGCCATCATCTGATTACGCCGGATGGGGTGGTGATTATTAAGGCGCAGGAGCATCGCAGCCAGGAGTTAAATCGTGAGGCGGCGCTTAAACGACTGGAAAATTTGATTAATGAGTTAACCGTGGTGGAAAAAACGCGGCGAGCAACGCGTCCGACGCTGGCATCGAAAAAACGTCGGCTGGAAGGGAAAGCGCGGAAAGCATCGACTAAATCGCTGCGTGGAAAAGTGCGCGGCGACTGAGATAATAAAAATGAGTACGGGCGGCGAGAACACCGCCCGTGGTAAGCATTACTTCGCCAGTTCAGCCACAAGGAAATCAACGATTTCGCTGGTTTTGATCATGCGTTTCTCACCTTCACGACGCGCTTTGTACTCAATCTCTTCGCTGTCGAGGTTACGATCGCCGATCACGATGGTGTGCGGTACGCCAATCAGTTCCATATCAGCAAACATCACGCCCGGACGCTCTTTACGGTCGTCCAGAATCACATCGATACCTTTGGCACGCAGCGTGCTGTACAGCTCTTCCGCTACTTCTTTCACGCGGAAAGATTTGTGCATATTCATTGGCAGAATCGCTACCTGGAACGGTGCCAGCGCCGCTGGCCAGATAATGCCGCGATCGTCGTGGTTCTGCTCAATCGCTGCCGCCACGATACGGGTGATACCAATGCCGTAACAGCCCATGGTCAGCGTCTGGTTACGCCCGTCTTCACCCTGAACGGAAGCTTTCATCGCTTCAGAGTACTTGGTGCCGAGCTGGAAGATATGACCCACTTCGATACCGCGCTTGATTAACAGAGTACCTTGACCATCCGGGCTGGCATCACCCTCCACCACGTTGCGAATATCCGCAACCTGCGCTTCCGGCAGATCACGCAGCCAGTTGATGCCGACAAAGTGTTTGCCGTCAACGTTAGCGCCGGCGCTGAAATCACTCATTTTGGCTACGGTACGGTCAGCAACCACCGGTAATGTCAGCCCAACCGGACCGAGTGAACCCGGGCCTGCGCCGACAGCAGCACGAATCTCTTCTTCCGTGGCGAAAGTTAAAGGTGCGGCAACAATATCAATCTTCTCTGCTTTGACTTCGTTCAGTTCATGATCGCCACGCACCAGCAGGGCAACCAGCGTATGGCCGCTCTCTTTAGTGGCTTTCACCAGCAGGGTTTTCACGGTTTTTTCAATCGGCAGATTAAACTGCTCAACCAGCGCCGCGATGGTTTTGGCATCTGGTGTGTCGATTTCGCGCAGCGCTTCGGTTGCTGCCGGACGCTCGCCCTGCGGTGCCACCGCTTCAGCCAGTTCGATATTGGCCGCAAATTCTGACTCGCTGGAGAACACGATATCGTCTTCGCCGCTCTGCGCCAGTACCTGGAATTCATGCGATGCGCTGCCGCCGATAGAGCCGGTATCCGCCTGAACCGCACGGAAATCGAGGCCCATACGGCTAAAGCTCTGGCTGTAGGCGCGATACATCACTTCATAGGTTTCCTGTAATGACTCCTGCGAAGTGTGGAAAGAGTAGGCATCTTTCATAATAAATTCACGTGAGCGCATCATGCCAAAACGTGGGCGCACTTCGTCACGGAATTTGGTCTGAATCTGGTACAGATTCAGCGGCAGCTGCTTATAAGAGCTCAGCTCGTTACGAATCAGGTCAGTCACCACTTCTTCATGGGTTGGACCCAGCACAAAAGGACGCTCGCCACGATCGACAAAACGCAGCAGTTCAGGGCCATACTGCTCCCAACGACCGCTCTCCTGCCATAAGTCGGCGGGTTGCACCACCGGCATTGAGATCTCGATGGCACCGGCGTTGTTCATTTCGTCGCGCACGATGTTTTCGACTTTCTTCAGTACGCGCAAACCGGTGGGCAACCAGGTATATAAACCGGAGGCCAGCTTACGAATCATCCCGGCGCGCAGCATCAGCTGGTGGCTGATCACTTCCGCATCGGCAGGGGTCTCTTTCAGAGTAGAGAGCAGATATTGAGTAGTACGCATGTTGTTACGGTTCCAATTAAACGGAAAACTATCGAAAAAAACTGCCTGAAACGCTGGCGGTTAGTGTACCAGCGTGTCTGAATCCTCAAAAGAGAGAGGGCAATAAATTAGCGTGGATCGATGGCAATGACTTCAGTTCCCGACGCCGTTACGCGCCAGCGCACGTTAAATGCCAGCAACCAGGCGGCGTATTCCCGATCCGGCTCTTCGCCTTTACGGTAAGCCGGTCGTGGGTCCTGCGCCAGCACCTGGGCAATAAAGCGCTCAAGTTGCGGATAGTGCTGCTGCTGCTGCGCAATTTGCATCTGTGCTGCGGGCGAGAAACTCACCGGCATATCGGCCGACGGTGCATGCTGGGCAAAGCCTGCGCGCGCATCGGGCAGCGCCTCGGCAAAAGGCAAATAGGGTTTAATGTCGACAATCGGTGTGCCATCGACCAGGTCGAGGCTGCCAAGCTTGAGGATCACGCTGTTTTTATCGCAGCGGATATCAAGCAGTTCGACCAGCGACATGCCGATCGGGTTCGGACGGAAAGTGGAGCGGGTGGCAAACACGCCCATACGGGCATTGCCGCCCAGCCGAGGTGGTCTGACCGTCGGACGCCAGCCACCTTCCATGGTCTGGTGAAAGATAAACAGCAACCACAGATGGCTGAATTCTTCCAGACCACGCACGGCGTCGGCCTGATTGTAAGGCGCGAGCAGATGCAGTTCGCCACCGCCGTCCTGAATCAGGCCCGGCTGGCGGGGAACCGCAAATTTTTCCTTCCAGGGTGAGCGGATAACACCGATTTGCTCGAAGGAAAATTGACTCATTGATCGGAAACTTTCAGCGCTGAGCCCTGGCAAATTGCCTGGCGATAACAGCCTGGCGAGCCAGTAACGATTTCACACTTGTGCAGCAGAACCGCGTTAGCTTTCATACCCGAGGCACGAATCTGCATTCTTTTGCGCGCCGTATTGATATTGGCGGGTGAATCCTGTGTGCTGCTTTGGCAGTCATCGCCAGACACTTCGCCCAAATCCCGGAAGGGCTTGCTGACCAGGTCTTCAGCATTGGTATACAGTTTTACTGGTGCTGGACGAGGAGCGGGTTTGGCGCGTACCGGTTCAGTCGGCGTCGATTGCGTGGTTGAGCTGCGAACCGGTTCGGGAGATTTGTGCAGCATTGAACACCCTGTCAGCGACAGCGCTAACAAACAGAGCGGTATAACACGCATGGGACCATCCTCATGTTTTTGAAAGTGGCGTTATTGAAGCAAGCTATGGTTGAAATGACAAGCAATCAAGCGGGATGAAGCAGGTATTACCAGTAAAAAAAAGGGCGACGTTGCCGTCGCCCTCAGTCTGGGTGCAATTAAGCGGTAAAATTACCAGCCTTTCACTGCGCCACCGTTGAAGATCTTGTTAGCGCCTTCGTTGACTTCGTCAGACTGGTACGCCTGAACAAATTTCTTCACGTTTTCTGCGTCTTTATTATCTTCGCGTGCAACCAGCAGGTTGACGTAAGGTGACTCTTTATCTTCAACGAAGATACCGTCTTTCGCCGGCGTCAGGCCAATCTGGCTGGCATACGTGGTGTTGATCACCGCCAGTGCAATCTGCTGATCGTCCAGAGAACGTGGCAGCTGAGGAGCTTCCAGCTCAACCAGCTTCAGCTTTTTCGGGTTCTCAGTTACGTCCAGTACGGTCGGCAGCAGACCAACACCGTCTTTCAGCTTGATCAGACCCTGTTGCTGCAGCAGCAGCAGAGTACGGCCAAGGTTAGTCGGGTCGTTAGGAATTGCCACTTGTGCGCCATCTTTCAGCTCATCCAGAGATTTAATTTTCTTGGAGTAACCGGCGATTGGATACACAAAGCTGTTACCTACTGGCGTCAGCTTGTAACCGCGATCTTTAATCTGCTGATCGAGGTAAGGTTTATGTTGGAAAGCGTTAAGGTCGATATCGCCTTTGCTCAGCGCTTCGTTTGGCAGCACATAGTCGTTAAAGGTCACCAGCTCAACATCAAGGCCGTATTTCTCTTTAGCCACTTTCTGGGCAATCTCAGCAACCTGCTGCTCTGCACCGACGATTACACCCACTTTGATGTGGTTAGGATCTTTCTCTTCCTGACCGCATCCAACCAGCGCCAGTGAACCAATCAGCGCACCCACAGCGGCAAGAGTTTTAAATTTAAAAGACATATCCTTTCCTTCAAAAATGAAATTAATGTTGCTTGTTTATTTATGGGTGACGGCGCTAACGATGCGATCACCACAGAACTGAATCAAATACACCAAAACCACTAACAATACTAATACCGTATTCATTACTGTAGCGTTGTATCCGATATAACCATACTGATAACCAATCTGGCCAAGACCACCGGCACCGACGGCACCACCCATTGCTGAGTAACCAACCAGCGTAATCAGCGTGATAGTCGCAGCATTAACCAGGCCCGGCAGCGCTTCGGGCAGCAGCACTTTGCGGATAATCTGCAACGGCGTGGCGCCCATGGCGCGTGATGCTTCAATCAGGCCGGTAGGCAGTTCCAGCAGGGCATTTTCCACCATACGGGCGATAAACGGCGCGGCGCCAACGGTCAGTGGCACGATAGCTGCCTGCAAGCCGATAGAGGTGCCAACAATCATGCGGGTAAATGGAATCATCCATACCAGCAGGATAATAAAAGGAATCGATCGGAAGATGTTAACCAGCGCGGAAAGCACGCGGTACAGCTTGCTGTTTTCCATAATCTGGCCCGGACGGGTCACATACAGCAGTACGCCGAATGGCAGACCAATCACAAAACCGAAAAAGCCGGAGACAAAGGTCATCATCAGGGTTTCCCAAATGCCCCGGCCCAGTAACCACATCATTGCCTCAGACATAACCTAATACCTCAACTTTCACGTGATGTTCTTTCAGGAACGCGATAGCGGCCTGGGTATCCGTATCGCTACCGTCCATTTCAGCCAGCATAATGCCGAACTTCACGCCACCGGCGTAGTCCATCTGCGCGCTGATAATATTGTTGTTAACGTTGAAACGGCGGGCTGCTTCTGAGAGCAACGGCGCATCAACTGATTTACCGGTAAACTCCAGACGTAATAAAGGTACGTTGTCGGCTTTCGCTTCAGACGTCATGCGATCAAGATAATCCTGTGGGATATCGAGATGCAGCGTGGACTGAATAAACTGTTGTGCCAATGGTGTTTTCGGATGTGAGAACACTTCGCTGACGCTGTCTTTTTCAATTAACTCGCCATTACTGATCACCGCAACCTGGTCACAGATACGCTTCACCACATCCATTTCATGGGTGATCAGCAGCACGGTAATGCCAAGACGACGGTTAATATCTTTCAGCAATTCCAGAATCGAGCGGGTGGTTGCCGGATCAAGCGCGCTGGTGGCTTCATCGCACAGCAATACCTTGGGATTAGTGGCCAGCGCACGGGCAATCGCCACACGCTGTTTCTGGCCACCGGACAGATTGGCAGGCCAGACATCTCTTTTCTCAGAAAGGCCAACCAGTTCCAGTAATTCAGCGACCCGTTGCTTAATCTGCTCACGTGACAAGTTGCCCAGCTCTAAAGGCAGGGCGATATTGCCAGCCACGGTGCGCGAGTTCAGCAGGTTGAAGTGCTGAAAAATCATGCCGATCTGGCGACGTGCCTGAGTCAGCTGACTTTCAGATAACGTCGTCAGCTCCTGGCCATCTACCAGAACGCTACCGGAAGTCGGGCGCTCAAGCAGGTTAACGCAGCGGATAAGTGTACTTTTACCGGCACCTGATGCGCCGATAACGCCATATATTTGTCCGGCAGGCACGTGCAGGCTGACATCAGACAGCGCTGTAATGGTGCGTGAACCTTGCTGGAACACTTTGGTGATATTTGAAAGTTTTATCATTATCTATTTATTATCGTGTTGAAAAGTTGTCCGTGGTACTTGTCTGGCGTCAATCATCGCAACCGCGAAATTTGATTGGATGTTAAGGCATCCAGACGGCTAAATCAATCGAAGTCATTCAAACTGAGATTCTCTCTTTTATTGCAATCATGCGATACTGTGCAGCAAATTTAGTAGCAGGAGTTTCTACGTGGCAGAGCTTGTACCCGCAATTTTCCTTGATCGTGACGGCACCATAAATGTCGATCACGGCTATGTCCATGAAATCGATAATTTCCAGTTTATTGATGGTGTCATTGACGCCATGCGTGAACTGAAAAAAATGGGCTTCGCTTTGGTACTGGTCACTAACCAGTCTGGCATCGCTCGCGGTATGTTTAGCGAAGACCAGTTTATGCAACTGACCGAGTGGATGGACTGGTCACTGGCCGATCGTGATGTTGATCTTGATGGCATCTATTTCTGTCCTCATCATCCGGAAGCGCAAGAAGAAGCTTATCGTCAACGCTGTGATTGCCGTAAACCGCAACCGGGTATGTTGCTCTCTGCACAGCAGGAGCTGAACATCGATATGGCAGCCTCTTATATAGTAGGCGACAAAATTGATGACTTACTGGCAGGTAAAGCAGCCGGAGTCGGTAAAAAAGTACTGGTTCGTAGCGGACAGCCTGTCACTGCTGAAGGTGAGGAAGCAGCAGATTGGGTAATTAATAGCCTTGCAGCGCTGCCTGAACGCATTAAACAGGGTTAAAAAGCAGCGTTTCGTACGAAGTTGCGGCAACCAGTAAAAAAGTTGAGATTTATGCTTGCTATCCCCGGCGGCCTCCCTATAATGCGCCTCCATCGACACGGAACAACGGCTTACAGGCCACGGTGTTGAGAGGTTCAGGAAGCTCTGAACCGCCGG
>NZ_JRXE01000025.1:0-6163 GCF_001267535.1 Winslowiella iniecta
ATACAGGCCATCGGCATCAGCACGCCCGCCGTTGGCGGCGAGATAGTTTTGTACCTGATCCTGAGTATTATCTTGTGGGTTGAGTGCCGGTACTGCCACCGCGCCACCCGCCGCGAAATTAGTGCCGCCCTGTTTTGAGGGGTTCAGCACCTGATTAATCTTTGCCGCCAGAATATCGTCATAAAGCGGATGTGAACTGCCATCCCAGGTATAACGGCCATTATTTCCGCTATCACTCAGACTATCGCCAAAGACATATAACTGATCCCAGGCGTTTGCCGCCAGCGGATGTAACAAAATCCCTGTCACCATCACCGCTCCAGCGGATAAACGGCGACCTTTGCGCTGTCTTTTTTGCAGCATCATAACCACTCCGAAAAAGAGCCAAATTGGCGAAGTGTTTGTATTATTAATGAGCTAAGGTGCAATCTCATTCCATTGAGTAACTATTGACCGATTAAGCAGCAGTTCAGGGATAAAAACAACACATTTTGCGCCTCTATTGATAAGGAGTTTAGTCATGCAGCGATGCGGCTGGGTAACACAAGATCCGCTCTATATTGCCTATCACGATCGGGAGTGGGGTATCCCGCAAAACGACGGTAACGCGTTGTTTGAAATGATCTGTCTGGAAGGACAACAGGCGGGGCTGTCATGGATTACGGTGCTGAAAAAGCGTGAGAACTACCGGCGCGCTTTCCATAACTTCGATCCGCAGGCAGTGGCGCTGATGGGCGAAAAAGAGGTCGATCACCTGATGCAGGACAGCGGTCTGATTCGTCATCGCGGTAAACTTTCAGCCATTATCGCTAATGCGCGTGCGCTGCTGGCAATGGAAGCCCGGGGCGAAAATTTTTCGCGTTTTATCTGGAGCTTTGTCGACAATCAGCCGCAGGTTAATCAGCTAAAAAACCTGGCAGAGGCACAGAGCAAAACCCCCGTTTCCGACGCGTTGTCAAAAGCATTAAAAAAGCGCGGTTTTAAATTTGTTGGATCGACCACCTGTTACGCATTTATGCAGGCCTGTGGGCTGGTAAATGACCATGTTATTGACTGTTTTTGCCATCCTCGTAATCTTTAGTCGCCAGACTTTACATTTTAAGACTTAACCTTAAGTATTTTCCTCATAATTAAGCGGCATAATCGTGCCGCTTATAGATGTACAGACATTGACATCTGTGAATTCGATTTGAGGGAAAACCCATGAAAAAAAACATTATCACTATCGCCTTGTTACTGAGCGGCACTATCGCGCTTTCCGGTTGTACCACTAACCCTTACACCGGTGAATCACAGGCCGGTAAATCCGGTATTGGTGCCGGGCTGGGTGCCGCCCTCGGCGCAGGTGTTGGCGTACTCTCTTCTTCCAAAAAAGATCGCGGTAAAGGCGCACTGATCGGCGCAGCAGCAGGAGCCGCTCTGGGCGGTGGTGCCGGATACTATATGGATGTGCAGGAAGCAAAACTGCGTGACAAGATGAAAGGAACTGGCGTTAGCGTCACCCGTAACGGTGACAATATTATTCTGAATATGCCAAGCAACGTCACCTTTGACTCCAGCAGCAGCTCACTGAAACCGGCCGGTGCCAATACCCTGACCGGCGTGGCAATGGTGCTGAAAGAGTATCCAAAAACCGCAGTGAATATTATCGGCTATACCGACAGCACCGGAACCCGTGCGCTGAATATGAAACTGTCGCAGCAGCGTGCTGACAGCGTTGGCAGCTCGCTGATCACCCAGGGGGTGGCGGCTAACCGCATTCGCACCAGCGGGATGGGGCCGGATAATCCGATCGCCAGTAACAGTACTGAAGACGGCAAAGCACAAAACCGCCGTGTGGAAATCACCCTCAGCCCACTGTAATCCCCTCGTCAGCAGGGGCGCGTGCAGCCCCTGCCCGATGCAGGATTAACGCCGGATAAAAAAGCTGTGCTAGTCTCTGGCTGAATCTGAACGCCAAAGGAAAGCCATGAAGCGCAAGGCTGCACGAGCCACCATCAGCGATGTCGCCAAAGCGGCAAATACCGGAAAAACCAGCGTTTCGCGTTATCTTAACGGCGAACAACACGTGCTGTCCGACGATCTGAAACAGCGCATCGAAACGGCCATTGCCAGTCTCGATTACCGACCCAGCCAGATGGCACGCGGACTGAAACGTGGCCGCACCCGCCTGATTGGCCTGATTATCGCCGATATTACTAACCCCTATTCGGTGGATGTCCTTTCCGGGATTGAGGCCGCCTGCCGCGCGCAGGGCTTTACTCTGCTGGTGTGTAATACCAATAATGAAGTCGACCAGGAGCGCCACTACCTGCAATTACTCAGCAGCTATCAGGTAGAAGGGATCGTGGTTAATGCCGTCGGCATGCGTGAAGAAGCGCTGAACATGTTGCAGCAGTCGCTGCTGCCGATGGTGCTGATCGACCGTAAAATCCCTGATTTCGCCTGCGATGTGGTCGGGCTTAATAATACCGAAGCGGCCACCGCCGCCACTGAACACCTGTTGGCTAACGGTTATCAGGCGATTTTATTTGTCAGCGAACCGCTGGGACTGGTCAATACGCGCCTCGAACGCTTAGAGGCGTTCAAATCGACTGCGCAGCGCCATCCGCAGGCGATCGCTGAGCAGGCAGAAGTCGCGCTCAGTCAGGGCGCGAAGCTCGACAATATCCTGCAAGATTTTTATCAACGTCATCAATACCATCGCTGCGCTTTAATGGTGGTCAATGGTGCACTGACCCTGCAAGTCGCACGTTCATTGCGGCGTCTCAATTTACACTGGGGCAAAGATATCGGCCTGCTGGGCTTTGATGAGCTGGAGTGGGCAGAACTGGCGGGCGTCGGCATCACCACGTTAAAACAGCCGACCTGGCAACTTGGCTACACCGCGCTGGAGCAGGTGATTCGCCGTATCGAAGGCAGCGAAGATCCGATCCGCGAGCAGATGTTTTCCGGTGAACTGGTGGTACGCGGCTCGACCTTGCCAGTATAATCCACAGGGGGAATGCATCCCCCTCCACTTTCGCCCGCCATAATTCAGACAATCCCGCACGAATAATTGCTCACATCGTGAGCGCGATCATAATTTCACACTCTGCTCCTTTGCTTTGGAACCGGTTCCATTTAACGTTTTTATAACGTCGAGGCGACTGGCCCGGAGAGAAAGATGAAAAGAGAAGTGATTGTAGTGACCGCCGCTTATGGTCATCAGCAGGTTGAAGCTCTCGGTGGGCAGCGTGCGCTGTTGCCGATTATTGCTGAAGCCGGCGCGGATGGCGTTGAGATTCGCCGTGAACTGCTGAGCGACACCGAACTGCAACAGTTAACCGAACTGGGAAGCGCGATTGCACAGCATCAGCTGATCGCCTTCTACTCGGTGCCGGAAGCGCTGTTTATGGCGGATGGCACACTTAATCCGGCGCTGGATCAGCGGGTTGCTGAAGCCAGGCAACTGAACGCCCAGCTACTGAAATTCTCATTAGGCCATTACCCACGCGGTTTTGACTGCCACGCGCTGCATCAACAGCTGGCGGCGTATCCGCTGCACGTGGTGGTGGAAAACGATCAGACCGACTGCGGCAAACAGCAGGCGCTGGAAGATTTCTTCCAGGATTGCGCCGACGCGCGTATGCCAAACAGCATGACCTTTGATATGGGCAACTGGCTGTGGGTCGGCGATGATCCGCGCGTCGCGGCCAACAGTCTGGGTCGTTTCGTCAGCTATATTCATGTTAAGGCGGCCACGCCTCATCACGATACTTTCCGCGCCATTGCGCTCGACGACGCCGATAATCTCTGGCGCGAGCTGCTTAAACTGTTGCCTGCGGCGGCTCCGCGCGGCATCGAATTTCCGTGAGAAGGTGACGACCTGGTGGCCGTTACACGCCACTACGTTAACCTGCTGCGAGAGGAGTAATCCTGATGACAACCCATAGCAATGGCATGCTGGATGCGGTCACTATCGGCGAAGCGATGGCGATGTTTGTCGCCCGCGAAACCGGCGATTTGGCCGCCGCCGAGAGCTTTATCAAGCGAATTGCCGGTGCCGAACTGAATGTGGCGATTGGTCTGGCGCGACTGGGGCTGAAAGTGGGCTGGGTCAGCCGCGTCGGTGACGACTCCTTTGGCCGCTTTACCTGTCAGCAACTGGATAAAGAGCAGGTCGATCATCGCCAGGTCACGACAGATAACCGCTACCCCACTGGTTTTCAACTGAAATCAAAAGTCGATGATGGCTCCGATCCGCTGGTGGAATATTTCCGAAAAGGCTCGGCCGCCAGCCACCTTTCGGTTGAAGACTTCAATCACGACTATTTTGGCGCCGCACGCCATTTACACCTGAGTGGCGTCTCGGCCGCGCTTTCCGACAGTTCACTGGAACTGTCGAAATATGCGGCGAAAGAGATGCGATCGCTGGGGAAAACCATCTCTTTTGACCCGAATCTGCGCCCGGTGCTGTGGTCCAGCGAACGTGAGATGGTCAAACAGTTAAACCTGCTGGCGGAGTATGCCGACTGGGTGTTACCCGGCGAAAAAGAGGGGAAAATGCTTACCGGCTACAGCCAGCCAGAAGCTATCGCTGACTTTTACCTCGATAAAGGCGTCAAAGCGGTGATTATCAAAACCGGCTGTGACGGTGCCTGGTACAAAACCTCCACCGGCGAGAAAGGCCAGGTGGAGGCGATCCGAGTGGAAAACGTGGTAGATACCGTTGGCGCAGGCGATGGCTTTGCGGTTGGCGTAATCAGCGCGTTACTGGAAGGCAAGTCGCTGCCGCAGGCGATCAAACGCGGTAATAAAATCGGCTCACTGGCGATTCAGGTGATTGGCGACAGCGAAGGGCTACCGACGCGCGCTGAACTCGGCGACTTTTAGCGTCGCGCTGATCGGCACTGCCCTGCAATAAAACAAAATCGCATCGATCCTAAGCGGACCAGAATGCGGCCACCTCAACAGAGGATTAGATTATGAAAAAGCATACGATCGCGCCTAAACGCTGGTGGTACATCATGCCCATCGTGTTTATCACTTACAGTCTGGCGTATCTGGACCGGGCGAACTTTAGTTTCGCCTCAGCAGCAGGGATTAATGACGATTTAGGCATTACCAAAGGCATGTCATCGTTGCTGGGCGCGCTGTTCTTCCTCGGCTATTTTTTCTTCCAGATCCCCGGCGCGATTTATGCAGAACGCCGCAGCGTCAAAAAGCTGATTTTCTGGTGTCTGATCCTCTGGGGTGGCTGTGCGTCACTGACCGGCATTGTCAGTAATATACCGATGCTGGCGGCGATTCGCTTTATTCTCGGCGTGGTGGAAGCGGCGGTGATGCCCGCCATGCTGATTTATATCAGCAACTGGTTTACCAAATCCGAGCGATCGCGTGCCAATACCTTCCTGATCCTCGGTAATCCGGTCACGGTGCTGTGGATGTCGGTGGTGTCGGGTTATCTGATTGAATCCTTCGGCTGGCGTGAAATGTTTATCATCGAAGGCTTCCCGGCGGTCATTTGGGCTATCGCCTGGTGGTTTTTGGTGCAGGACAAACCGGCACAGGCCAAATGGCTGAGCGAGGATGAGAAAGCCGCGCTGCAAGCCGAGCTGAAGAAAGAGCAGGAGAGCATTAAAGCGGTACCGAACTACCGTGAGGCGTTTAAATCACGCAATGTGATCCTGTTGTGTATGCAGTATTTCGCCTGGAGCATCGGGGTTTATGGATTCGTGCTGTGGCTGCCATCAATACTGCGCAACGGTACACAAATGGGTATGGTAGAAGCAGGCTGGCTTTCTGCGGTGCCTTATCTGGCCGCCACCATCGCGATGATTGTTGTTTCATGGGCGTCGGATAAGTTACAGAACCGCAAACTGTTTGTCTGGCCGCTGCTGTTGATTGGCGCGCTGGCCTTTTTAGGCTCCTATCTGGTCGGTCCGGGAAATTTCTGGCTGTCCTACGCGCTGCTGGTAGTTGCCGGAGCGGCGATGTATGCGCCTTATGGCCCGTTCTTCGCCATCATTCCGGAAATGCTGCCGCGTAATGTTTCCGGTGGCGCAATGGCACTGATCAACAGTATGGGCGCACTTGGTTCATTTACCGGCTCGTGGTTTGTCGGCTATCTCAACGGCGCGACCGGCAGCCCGTCAGCCTCTTATATCTTTATGGGTGCGGC
>NZ_JRXE01000025.1:6219-25709 GCF_001267535.1 Winslowiella iniecta
CCCGCCTGAAAGCGGCCACCTCGTTAACACACGATCCAGGGCGGCATCCATGTCGCCCTCAGCACATTCAACTGCTTTAACAGGGAGAAACGCATGAAGCCTTCAGTGGTGTTGTATAAATCCTTACCTGACGATTTACGCCAGCGTCTTGATGAACACTTTACCGTGACCGAAATCAATGGCCTGACCGCGGAAAACCTGGAGAAGCACGCCGAGGCGTTTGCATCGGCAGAGGGAATTCTCGGTTCCGGTGGCAAAGTGGATAGCGAGTTTCTGGCGAAAGCGCCAAAACTGCGTGTCGCATCAACCGTTTCCGTCGGCTACGACAACTTTGATGTCGACGCGTTAAATCAGCGCGGCGTGCTGCTGATGCATACGCCAACCGTACTGACGGAAACCGTCGCCGATACCATGATGGCGCTGGTGCTCTCTTCCGCACGTCGCGTGGTGGAAGTGGCCGAACGGGTGAAAGCGGGCGAATGGCAAAGCAATATCGGTCCGGACTGGTTTGGTATCGATGTGCATCATAAAAAACTGGGTATTCTTGGCATGGGCCGCATCGGTCTGGCGCTGGCGCAGCGTGCGCACCTCGGTTTCAGCATGCCGATTTTGTATAACGCGCGTAAGCATCATGACGCGGCGGAACAGCGCTTCGACGCGCAGTATTGCGATCTTGATACCCTGCTGAAAGAGTCCGATTTCCTCTGCATCAGCCTGCCACTGACCGAGCAAACCCATCATCTGATTGGTCGCGAGCAGCTGGCAAAAATGAAGCCGAGCGCGGTGCTGATCAACGCCGGACGTGGCCCGGTAGTCGACGAACAGGCGCTGATTGAGGCACTGAAAGATGGCATCATTCACGCCGCCGGTCTGGACGTGTTCGAGCAGGAACCGCTGCCGGCTGACTCGCCGCTGCTGTCGCTGCCGAATGTCGTGGCGCTGCCGCATATCGGCTCCGCAACTCATGAAACGCGTTACGGCATGGCGAAAGATGCGGTTGATAACCTGATTGCCGCGCTGACCGGCAAAGTTGAGAAAAACTGTGTTAACCCGCAGTTGCTGAAATAATCTCGTGGCTCGGGCGGCGAAAACGCCGCCCGACAGTTTTTCAGATCCCCCGCCACACAATAGCCATTGCACCCCTTTTCTTCTGGCGTTAAGGTGACTCACCTTTGCGATAACAAATGATTTACACGCTATGAGCTTTTCCGTTTTTGGTGACAAATTTACCCGCCACTCAGGCATCACTCGCCTGATGGAAGATATGGGCGAAGGCTTACGCACTCCCGGTACAGTGATGCTGGGCGGCGGTAATCCGGCGCAAATTCCAGAGATGACTGACTATTTCCAGCAGTTGCTGCAGCAGATGCAGGATGAAGGCAAGCTGACTGAGGCACTGTGTAACTATGATGGGCCACGCGGCAAAACGGTGCTGCTGGATGCGCTGGCAGCGCTGCTGCGTGAACATCTTGGCTGGCAAATTTCGCCGAAAAACATCGCCTTAACCAATGGCAGTCAGAGCGCGTTCTTCTATCTGTTTAACCTGTATGCCGGTCGTCGTGCTGATGGCAGCAAAAAGCGCGTGTTGTTTCCACTTGCACCGGAATATCTCGGTTATGCTGACGCCGGGCTGGATGATGATCTGTTTGTTTCCGCAAAACCCAATATTGAATTACTGCCGGAAGGCCAGTTTAAGTATCACGTCGATTTCGAGCATTTAACCATTACCGACGATACCGGGTTGATCTGTGTTTCGCGTCCAACCAACCCGACCGGCAATGTGATTACTGATGAAGAGCTGATGAAGCTCGACGTGCTGGCGCAACAGCACGATATCCCGCTGTTAATCGACAATGCTTACGGCGTTCCCTTCCCTGGCATTATCTTCAGCGATGCGCGTCCGCTGTGGAACCCCAATATTATTCTGTGCATGAGCCTGTCCAAACTCGGCCTGCCGGGTTCCCGTTGCGGCATTATTATTGGCGACGAAAAAGTCATTTCAGCGATCGGTAATATGAACGGCATTATCAGCCTGGCACCGGGCAGTATCGGACCGGCAATTGCGAATGAAATGATTAAGCGCGGCGATCTGTTGCGGCTGTCTGACGAGGTGATTAAGCCTTTCTATCAGCAGCGCGTAACCGAGACGATCGCGGTCATTCGCCGCTATTTGTCCGCAGAACGCTGCCTGATCCACAAACCCGAAGGGGCTATTTTCCTCTGGCTGTGGTTTAAAGATCTGCCGATTACCACGGAAGTACTCTATCAGCGCCTGAAACAGCGCGGCGTATTGATGGTGCCGGGCCACTTCTTCTTTCCCGGGCTGGAACACGAATGGCCGCATACCCATCAGTGCATGCGCATGAACTACGTGCCGGACAGCGAAACCATTGAAAAAGGCATTAAAATTCTCGCCGAAGAGATTGAGCGCGCCCACGCGGAAGGGGTGTAAGCATCATAACCGGCAGCGTGCCGGAACAGCAAACCGCTGGCCTCGCCTGGGAGCGCGGATAGAAGGATAGACTTATGTCGGTCAAAGATATGTTGCTGGCTCTCTGTGTGGTGATGGCATGGGGCGTGAATTTTGTGGTGATTAAAGTCGGTCTCCACGATATGCCGCCCTTTCTTCTGGCCGGCTTGCGGTTCGCACTGGTGGCTTTTCCGGCGATATTTTTTATCAAACCGCCCAAAATTCCGCTCAGATCGCTGGTGATGTATGGCATGACCATTAGTTTTGGTCAGTTCGCCTTTCTGTTTCTGGCGATCAAACTGGGCATGCCAGCGGGTATTGCGTCGCTGGTGATTCAGGCTCAGGCCTTTTTCACCATTCTGCTCGGCGCGCTGATGCTGTCTGAAAAGCTCAAGTGGAACCATATTACCGGCATTCTGCTGGCCTCGGCCGGTATGCTGGTGCTGGCAGAAGGCGGGATGGCGAATCCGGGCGGCGGCGGTATCACGACCGTCACCTTGCTGCTGACCCTGGCTGCCGCGTTGTCCTGGGCGCTGGGTAATATCACCAATAAGCTGATTATGCGAAACCATCCGGTGCCGGTGATGTCACTGGTGGTATGGAGCGCACTGGTTCCGATCGGGCCTTTTCTCGTATGTTCATGGCTGTATGACGGCTCGCAGGCGATAGTCTCCAGCCTGACCAATATCAACTCAACCACCATTATGGCGCTGATTTATTTGGCCTTTATCGCCACGATTGTCGGCTATGCCATCTGGGGAAATTTGCTGAAGCGCTATGAAACCTGGCGGGTTGCGCCGCTGGCGTTACTGGTGCCGGTGGTGGGGATTGTCAGTGCAGCATTACTGCTGGATGAAACCTTGTCGCTGATGCAGATCGCCGGGGCGATGATTATTATCGCCGGACTGTTGCTGAATGTATTTGGCGGGATGCTGACGCCGTCGCGCATCAGGCGACAGCATCAGCAATAATTCAGCAGCCAGACGGTTGCTGGCTGCTGTAACGGCGAAACGATTAGCTGAGAATATCGATACGGCGTGGTTTCATGGCTTCCGGAACCACGCGTTCCAGATCGATATACAGCAGGCCATTTTCTAATCGTGCATCACGCACATGCACGTGCTCGGCCAGCTGGAATTTACGCTCGAAGTTACGCTCGGCGATGCCCTGGTAAAGATACTGGCGCTCAGGTTGCTCTTCAGCATGCGCACCGCGCACAATCAGCAGATTGTCGTGAGAGGTAATATCCAGTTCGCTCTGGGCAAATCCTGCCACGGCAATGGTAATTCGGTAGTGGTTTTCATCCACCAGCTCGACGTTATAGGGCGGGTAGCCGCCATTGCTTTGGCCCTGATTGGATTCCAGCAGGTTAATCAGACGATCAAAACCAATAGCAGATCGATACAGTGGAGAGAGATCAAAGTTACGCATAGTCATAGCTCCTGAATTTCAGCGAGTGAGTTAACAACCTTCCCCAATGGACAGGCTGTCAGCCACAAAAGCAGCACCCTGTCGGCGTACTCTTTTGTGACCGTGATTTAAGAATGGTGACAATCCTGCCGCTTTCAAGGCCTGGCCCTGTAAATTTTTTAACCATCTCGTGTTAAATGGCATACACTCAGCAGAGACATCGTTGAGAATCGAGCAAGAGTTACCACAGAGTAACCGGGAAGTTTCCCTGCTCGTCGGCGAGGAAACTCAGCCAGGCACTGCGTCCATGACTGAAGGGATAATTAAGATGAAAGCAATCAAGGCTTACCACTTAGCGGGTTTATTCGCTTGCTGTTCACTGGCAGGCACCACCGGTTGTTCGAGTGTGATGTCACACACTGGCGCCAGCCAGGGTTACTACCCCGGCACACGTGCCAGCGCCGCCATTATCGCCGATGACCAGACCAGTTGGGCGCTTAAGCCACTGGCGGTAATCGACCTGCCATTTTCCGCCTTAATGGATACGCTCTTGTTGCCGTGGGACTACGCCCGCTCGGATGATAATAAAGCGAAAGACTCTCCGCGCGAACGTGTGCTGCAAAGTGAAAAACTGTCGCAAACCTATGACAGCATGAATGAAAGCGCACCGCTGGCGGCTAACCAATCGCAGCCGTAAAGATTTGCCGGTAGCCGTTGATATCGCGCATATAAGCCACCTGCTGACCGTCTGGCGATATCACCACGGCATCACCGCTCGGTGCGCTGTCACTGCGTGACGTTAATCTTTGCATCTTCCCGCTGACGACCTCGCATAACATCACGCTGTTATCGCAGATAAACGCCAGCGCGTTACGTTTCGGGTGCCAGCTGAAAGCCGACTGAATATCACTGGCGCTGCGGGTAATCTGTTGCGGTGTGCCACCATTCGGCGAGACGGTCCACAGCTGGACAATGCCGTGATCATCTTTCATCAGAAAGGCAATCGCGCTGCCATCCGGCGAGGCGCGCAACCAGTGGCGCGGCTGGCTGACAAGCCCAGGATAGCGGCGTTCGGCGCTAAACGTCAGGCGACGCTGCTGCACGCCACGCGGCGGAGCCGGTAAGCGCGTCTCACTGCCTTCCAGCGGCCAGTCGCCCGCCAGCGCGTAATCCTGCATTTTTTCCGGCAGATCAACAATAAACACCTCCGCCAGCCTGTCACCTGCGCTGCTCAGCGTATCGCCGATAAACGCCAGCGCCCAGCGCTGCTGGCTGCCGTCCGGCTTGCGGTAGCCCTGATTGCCAACCCAACCCTCTTCGTAAGCGCGGTTAATCTCATCGCTTCCCGGCGTCGGTTTTGATCTGGTCTGACTGACCAGCACGCAGAAATGGCTGCCGTCATATTCCCGTGGATGCTGTTTGACCGGGCAGACCGCATGCAGCGGCACCGCCACGCCAACGTTACGTAAATCTTCGCTGGCATCCCATTCATGCATCACATGATCGTTATAGGTAAAACTCAGATGCGAGCCATCAGGACTGAACACGTGCACATGCGACCCCCCGCGCAACGCGCCTGGGGTAAAAGGCGCGGTGATATCACAGGCATCGAGGTTTTCCGCCTGGCCGTGCTGAATAATCACGCCGCGACGATGGTGAAAATCATACTTCCAGTGACTGTCTGGATGTTCCGGCCCGTGAATACAGACGTAGCGCGGCGGTAAATCAGGGCTGGCAGTCACCACGCCGACGTGCGCCCCCTGAGTGGCCTGATACAGCACTTCAGTCGCACCGGTGGCGCAATTCACCCGCTCAACCGTCAGGCTGGTAAACGACGCGCCGGACGGGCGCAGATCATAAACCAGCCACTGACTGTCGGCGGTCCAGACGTTGATATTGGTAAGCTGATGGTTCCGGTCATCAAAAGTAAGCTGTTTTTCCGTCATGTGTTTTACCCTTCACGGTGGTTCTGTTAAGGGTAAAACATTCGCTGCCATTAGGGTATCGGCGTGACCAGCGGATGACCGGCAAAATATGCCCGCACGTTATCCAGTACCCGTTGCGACATCGCCTGACGCGTCGACCAGGTGGCACTCGCTATATGCGGTGTGATCACCACATTGGCACGATTTTGCAGCGCCTCTGGCACGCGTGGCTCATCATCAAACACATCCAGCCCGGCGGCACCCAGCGTACCTTCGTCCAGCGCGGCGATCAGCGCCTGCTGATCCACCACACTGCCGCGCGAAATATTGATTAACGTGCCCTGTTTACCCAGTGCATCAAGTACCGGCCGATTAATCAGATGGCGGGTGCTGGCACCGCCTGGGGTGCAGAGCAGCAAATAGTCACTCTGCTGTGCCAGCGTCAGCAAATCCGGCTGATAGTGCCAGGGCGCATCGGCCAGCGGCGTGCGGTTGCAGTAAGCAATCGACATATCAAAGCCCTGCGCGCGTTTCGCCACCGCCATACCGATGCGACCAAGGCCGACAATACCCAGCCGCGACCCCGACACTTTGCGCGTCCACGGATAACCGCCCTGCGCCCAGCCTCCCTGCTGAATAAACTGTTGCGCCGCCACAATCTGCCTGGAGGTGGCCAGCATCAGCCCCATCGCCAGATCCGCGACATCATCGGTCAGCACCCCCGGCGTATGGGTGACTGCGACCTGGTGCTCACGCGCGGCCACCACATCCACGCCGTCATAGCCGACGCCAAATACCGCAATCAGCGCCAGGTTTGGGAGCGCGGCGATGAGTTCCCGCGTCACCGTGGCTTCGCCATTGGTCAGCAGCAACTGAAAGTCTGCGGCCATGGCGGCAAAATCCGCTGCCGTCAGTGTCTGATAGTCGATCAGCTGGTAGCGTTGTTGCAGTTCGGCGATTAACGGCGCGGGTAGCGCCGCCTGTAGCAAGATTTTCGGTTTCATTTTGGTGCCTGAGAGAGTGTGTTGGGGGTGGAATGGCGAGGCGGACGCGACACCAGAATGCCAATGATGCCGCCAATCATCAGCGCCAGCGCGACGATAAGCAGACCGTAGTGATAGCTGTTGGTCAGATCCTTGATTTTGCCGAGGATCGGCGGCAGACCAAGGCCGACAAAGTTGGCGACAGTATTGATAAAGGCAATGGAAGCGGCAGCAGCCACGCCAGCCAGTTTTTCCGTGGTGACCGCCCAAAAAATCGGCGTCAGCGCAAAGTTAAAGCCGACGGTTAAGATCAGCAGCAGATAGGAGAGCAGCAGACTGCCAGACCAGATGGCAATCGCCAGCGACAGGCCGGAAAATATCAGCGGTAATCCCAGATGCCATGAACGCTCGCCGGTTTTATCCGAATGACGGCCATTTAAATACATAAATAGGCAGGCAAAAATAAACGGCACCGCGGAAAGCAGACTGATAACAAAATTACTCTGCTCGGCGGCCATACTTTTTATAATTAACGGCATAAATAAGGTAATGCCGATCGATCCAAATGCCTGTAAGAACCACACCAGACTTAACAGCAGCACAGTTTTATTTTTCAGCGCGCTAAGCCAGGAGTGATTTTTTCCGATCTCTACGCCGACATTGTCCTGTTGCAATCGCTGCTGTAACCAGCTTTTCTGTTGCGGATTCAGCCAGCTGGCCTGCGCCGGTGTATCGGGTAAGCGCCACAACACCAGTACCCCCAGCACAACCGCCGGAATACCTTCAATGGCAAACAGCCAGCGCCAGCCAGCAACATCAGCAATACCGTGCATATTGAGAATCGCGCCGGAAACCGGCAATCCAATGATCGATGCGGCCACTGAGCCCATATAGAAAAATGACATGGCGCGAGCGCGGTTGCTTTTCGGAAACCAGCAGGAGATGTAGTAGATAATGCCGGGGGTAAAGCCCGCTTCCGCCATACCGAGCAAAAAGCGCATTACATATAACTGATTAGCCGAATGAACAAATGCCATACCGGTGCTGACGATGCCCCAGGTAATCATAATGCGGGCAATCCAGATGCGTGCGCCGACGCGGGTCATGATGATATTGCTTGGCAGCTCGAAAATAATATAGGAGATATAAAACATGCCGACGCCGAGCCCGTACATACTGGCGGATAAGCCTAAATCGGCATTCATCTGCAAGGCGGCTATCGAAATATTGGTTTTATCCAGATTGGCGACAAAATAACAGATCACGATAAACGGTATTATTTTGGCGTTGAGTTGTTTTAGCGTTGAGGAGTACAGGTCGGTGTTCATCATAACAACCTCTTTTATTCGCGTATCGCTAGCGGGGCAGCAGCAAGCCGCCCGCACACGACGCGAGGTTTATTAACCACTGGTGTTGTCCGTAATACGTCAGGCCTCGGCCAGACTGGCTGCAACTCGAATGATTTAAGCTATCTAAGAATTATTATTAGCTGGTTGAATTACCATTCTGCGACGGAACCATCGGGATAACGCCACAGTGGATTACGCCAGTCTGTCGCCTGCTGGCTGCGCTCAATCACCAGTTGCTCATTAATTTCCACGCCCAGCCCCGGTTTGTTCAGCGGTGCAAAATGGCCGTTGCTCATGCTGAAGTCCTCTTTATTGACCACGTAATCCAGTAGCTCAGCACCTTTGTTGTAGTGAATGCCCATGCTTTGCTCCTGGAACACCGCATTGCGCGAGACAAAATCCACATGCAGACAGGCAGCCAGCGCCAGCGGGCCGAGCGGACAGTGCGGTGCCAGCGCCACATCGTAAGCTTCCGCCATGCTGGCAATTTTTACGCACTCGGTTATGCCGCCCGCGTGAGACAAGTCGGGTTGCAGAATCGCCAGCCCACCCGCATCCAGCACGCGTTTAAATTCAAAGCGGGAATACATCCGTTCACCGGCAGCAATCGGCAGATGGGTTTGCGCGGCAAGGCGCGGATAATATTCCGCTTGTTCAGCCAGCACCGGTTCCTCAATAAACAGCGGGCGATACGGCTCCAGCTCTTTGATCAGTACCTTTGCCATCGGCGCATGCACGCGCCCGTGGAAATCGAGGCCAAACTCAATCTGGTTGCCAAAGGCTTCACGGATTTGCGCCACGGTATTGACCGCCGCATCGATTTTGCGCGAGTTATCAATAATCCCCAGCTCTTCGCACCCGTTCAGCTTAAACGTATCAAAGCCGATGGCGCGCAGCTTCCTGATGCCTTCAATCACCTCTGCCGGTCGATCGCCGCCAACCCAGCTGTAGGCCTTGATATTGTCGCGTACCAGACCGCCAAGCAGCTGATAAACCGGCACGCCCAGCGCTTTCCCTTTGATATCCCACAATGCCTGGTCGATACCGGCGATGGCGCTCATCAGAATCGCGCCACCACGATAAAATCCGCCGCGGTACATTACCTGCCACAGGTCATTAATCCGTGCCGGGTCCTGACCGATCAGATAATCAGAAAATTCATGTACCGCCGCTTCAACACTGCGCGCGCGCCCTTCAATGACCGGTTCGCCCCAGCCAACAATGCCCTCATCGGTTTCGATTTTCAGGAACATCCAGCGTGGTGGCAGGCGATAAGTGGTCAGTTTGGTAATTTTCATCGTATAGCTTCCTTATAAGCGTCTACAAAAGCCTGTGCTTTGGCGGCGGTGTGCGAAACCGGCTGGCCTGCGCGATACAGATCGCTACCCAGACCTGCCCCCGTGCAGCCCGCAGCCAGAAAGTCCTGCAGGTTTTGCGGCGTGACGCCGCCCACGGCAAACACCGGTATTTCCGGCGGCAGTACCGCTTTCAGCGCTTTGATGTAATCCGGTCCAAATGCTGACGACGGAAAAATTTTCAGCGCCTGAGCACCAGCCTGCAACGCGCTAAAAGCTTCAGACGCGGTGGCGCAACCGGCGGCAATGGTCATCTTTTTTTCTGCCGCGCGGCGAATCACGGCCGGATCGGTATTGGGCGTCACCACCAGTTGGCTGCCGATATCACTCAATATGTCGACCTGTTCGGGCGTCAGTACCGTGCCCGCGCCAATCAGCGCCTGCTGGCCATAGCGCTGCACCATCTGAGCAATACTGCGTTGCCACTGCGGCGAATTCAGCGGGATTTCAATTGCATCGAATCCGGCGGCAATCAGTGCGCTGACGTGCGCCTCCACCTCTTCCGGTTGGATACCACGCAGAATGGCGATTAATGGCAACTTAGTCGGCCAGTTCATCGGCAATACTCCTTATTCCATGCTGGAAAGCGTCATCACCACCCAGTCGTTGCGCCGGAATACCGGCAAATGTCATCGCCTGTTGATAGCGCTCTGCCAGCGAGCCGTCGGCAATCAGCGTTAGCGGCTGGCGACGATTCAGGGCGAATTGCTGCTGCATTTGCGCGACTTCGTGGCCAATCAGCAGGCCGGACAGGAATTCACTGGTCGATTCAGCGGGACGTGAACCCAGCACATGTGCGGCACGCACTTCAAACAGACGCGAGAGAATACTGCGGTCGTTACAACCGGTTTCCAGCCCATCGCGGAATGCAGCGTTATCAGGCTGCTGTGGCGGCAGCCCGGCACCCAGCAGGGAATGTTGCAGCAGCAGATGATGCAGTTCGCCGGTCATCACGCTGCGAAAATCATGGACGGTATCGCCGTCAGCCTGCACCCATTTGGCATGGGTGCCGGGCAGCACATAGGTTGTCGCGGCCGCGAGGTTTACCGCCCCCAGGAGCTGGGTCTCTTCACCCCGCATAATATTGTGATTATCACGGCGTTCGAGGCACAATCCCGGCACAATCCACGCTTTTCCTGCCACACGATTCAGGCGCGTCGCCAGCTGCGTTAGCGAAACCGGACAGGGCAAATAGGGAACCGCCTGCCAGCCAGCATTGCTGCCAACCATACCGGCCATCACCACCGGAAGCTGATCCACCGGCCAGCCTTCGGTCACGCTGGCAAACACCTCTGCCGGGCTGCGACCTGCAAGCCGGGTAACGCCCGCTTCTGAACGCCGCTGATCAATGCATTCACCCTGCCGGTAATGCCAGGCACGCAAATGGGTTGAGCCCCAGTCGATAGCGATATAGCTGGTCACATCATGTCCTTAAATCGTCATAACGGGATGATGCGACCATTGTAGTACTACATTAATATATTGTACTACAATGCAGATCACAAAACGGACAGCCCGCTAACAGAGATTTAGCAAGCAATATTCAGGTCGGATTGGATAACGGGCCACGCGACGTGACCCGGAAATAAGGCAGGAATTACAGAACGAACTTCTCAATAGCGTGCGCGACACCCTCTTCCATATTGGTTTTAGTGACAAACTGACTGATGGCTTTTACCGAATCAATACCATTGCCCATCGCAACACCAGTGCCGGCAAATTCCAGCATCGCCAGATCGTTCTCCTGATCGCCAATCGCCATCACTTCATCGCGCGACAGACCCAGCTGGTCGGCCAGCGCTTTAACTCCGGCACCTTTATTAACTTGTTTATGAAGAATTTCCAGATAATAAGGCGCGCTTTTCAGAATGGTATAATTCTCGCGTGCTTCCGGCGGCAGGCGCTTAATCGCTTCGTCCAGAATCTCCGGCGGATCGATCATCATCACTTTCGGGAAAGTCAAGCTGCGGTCCATCTCTTCCACGCTGCGATAGCGCAATGGAATGCCGGTCAGCGACGCCTCATGGATGGTAAATTCACTGATATCTTTGTTTGCGGTATACAACAGTGATTTATCCAGCGCCTGGAAATGAACGCCCAGCTGACGAGAAAGTTGCTCAAAATAGAGATAATCAGCAAACGAGAGGGTCACTTCGGCGATACAGTCACCATTAACCGCGCGCTGCACCAGCGCACCGTTGTTAGTAATACAGAACTGACCTTCCTGCTGCAAATCCAGCTCCATCAGGTAACGCTGTACGCCGATAAAAGGTCGTCCGGTTGCCAGTACCACATGCACACCTTTGTCCCGGGCCTGGCCAATCGCCTCTTTCACGCGCGGCGTAATCAGGTGTTGATGGTTAAGTAACGTGCCATCCATATCAATTGCAATCAGTTTTATCGCCATAACATCCTCGTCAGATCACGGTTTGTTGTTCATGCTAGCGCGATCCCGCTCACATTGACCAGCCTGATTAATGCGGAATATGTGACAAGTGTCTGATTGGCTGACAGCACTTCGCACTTATAACGGACAAAGAAACTCCTGCGTATTAAAAACAAATAAAATATATAAAAAATCGCACTGCGGAAAATAAAAATCTGTTAATTTCCCTAATCTTCACCGATCTTTCACGTAAGTTAAACAAAATGTGATAACTCGCAGTGATGAAGTTATGTACTATCACCGTTCGAGTTTGCAGGACGTAAGCACAGGCCAATGAGTGATGATGGGATCAAAAAAGATATTAATTGTAGAAAATGACAGCAACATCGCTGAACTTCTGCAACTTAATATACGCAACGGAGAATATGAAATCAGTCACGCGACTGATGTGAATTCTGGCGTCTTGTTACTGGAACAGGGGGGCTGGGATGCCTTAATTTTAGATCTTATGTTACCGGGGGTTGATGGCCTTGAAATGTGTCGCCGCGCACGCCTGATGCCCAATTACACGCCGATTATTATTATCAGCGCACACTCCAGTGAGGTTCATCGGGTATTAGAGCTGGAGCTGGGCGCAGATGATTACCTGACCAAACCATTTTCGATGCTGGAACTAATGGCGCGTATCAAAGCACTGTTTCGTCGCCAGGAAGCGATGACCACCAATCTGCGCAGAGAAGCGGGAAAATTAAATATCGCTGACCTGACTATCGACCCGATTTCGCGTGAAGTGCAGCTGCTTCAACGCAATATCGATCTCACGCCGCGTGAATTTGATCTGCTCTACCATTTTGCCAAAAACCCCGGGAAGGTATTTTCCCGACTCAATCTGCTGAATCAGGTCTGGGGTTATCAGCATGATGGTTACGAGCATACAGTGAATACCCATATCAACCGGCTGCGGATCAAAATCGAGGCTAATCCGAGCGCACCTGAACGTATTCTGACTGTTTGGGGCAAAGGCTATAAATTTGTGTTACCCCCTCCGGAAATACAGGAGTAAAAAAAAGGAACGGCAGTTGCCGTTCCTTTTTATCCACGTTACCGCGGCGATTAAATATCGATATTCGCCGCTTTTAGCGCATTCTCTTCAATAAATGCACGACGCGGTTCAACCGCATCACCCATCAGGGTGGTGAACAGCTGGTCAGCCGCGATGGCATCTTTTACCGTCACGCGTAACATACGACGGCTGTCCGGATCCATGGTGGTTTCCCACAGCTGATCCGGGTTCATCTCACCCAGACCTTTATAGCGCTGTACGGAAAGCCCACGACGTGATTCTTTCACCAGCCACTCCAGTGCCTGCTCAAAGCTGGCAATCGGCTGACGACGCTCACCACGTTCGATAAAGGCGTCTTCCTCGATCAGGCCACGCAGTTTCTCACCCAGCGTGCAGATTTTGCGATATTCGCCACCCAGCATAAATTCGTTATCCAGCGGATAATCGGTATCGACACCGTGGGTACGAATGCGCAGCACCGGTTCGAACAGATGCAGTTCACGATTTTCACGCACTACCGCATTGTAGGTACTGCCATGCTGCTCTTTCTCATTGAGGTAAATCACCAGACTTTCGATCCAGCTCTGCACCGCAGTTTCATTGCTCAGATCGCTTAAAGTTGGATGATAAATCAGGGAATTAAGCAACGCGACCGGGAAACGACGCTCCATACGCTTAATCATTTTCTGCGTACTGTTGAACTCAGCCACCAGCGTTTCCAGTTGCTCACCACCCAGTGCCGGTGCATCGGCATTGGTGTGCAGTGTCGCGCCGTCCAGCGCGATAGCGATCTGATACTGGTCCATCGCTTCATCGTCTTTAATGTACTGTTCTTGCTTGCCTTTTTTTACTTTGTACAGCGGTGGCTGGGCAATGTAAACGTGGCCACGCTCAACAATTTCTGGCATCTGGCGATAGAAAAAGGTCAACAGCAGCGTACGGATGTGCGAGCCGTCGACGTCAGCATCGGTCATGATGATAATGCTGTGATAACGCAGCTTGTCCGGGTTGTATTCGTCGCGGCCAATGCCACAACCCAGCGCGGTGATCAGCGTGGCGACTTCCTGCGACGAGAGCATTTTGTCGAAACGCGCTTTTTCAACGTTAAGGATTTTACCTTTCAACGGCAGAATCGCCTGGTTTTTACGGTTACGACCCTGCTTAGCGGAACCGCCTGCAGAATCACCCTCCACCAGGTAGATTTCGGACAACGCCGGGTCGCGCTCCTGACAATCCGCCAGTTTGCCTGGCAGACCAGCCAGATCCAGCGCGCCTTTACGGCGGGTCATTTCACGCGCACGACGTGCGGCTTCACGGGCACGCGCAGCATCAATGATTTTGCCAACAACAATTTTCGCGTCAGACGGATTTTCCAGCAGGTATTCAGCCAGCAGTTCGTTCATCTGCTGCTCAACCGCCGATTTCACTTCAGAAGAGACCAGTTTGTCTTTGGTCTGTGAAGAGAATTTCGGATCCGGCACTTTAACCGACACGACTGCAATCAGGCCTTCACGCGCATCGTCACCGGTCGCGCTGACTTTGGCTTTCTTGCTGTAGCCTTCTTTATCCATATAGGCGTTCAGCGTACGGGTCATCGCCGCACGGAAGCCCGCAAGGTGGGTACCACCATCGCGCTGTGGAATATTGTTGGTAAAGCAGTAGATGTTTTCCTGGAATCCATCGTTCCACTGCAGCGCCACTTCCACACCAATGCCATCTTTTTCCGTAGAGAAATAGAACACGTTCGGATGGATTGGGGTTTTGTTTTTGTTCAGGTATTCAACAAACGCCTTGATACCACCTTCATAGTGGTAGTGGTCGTTCTTACCGTCACGCTTATCTTCCAGACGAATCGAGACGCCGGAGTTCAGGAAGGAGAGCTCACGCAGACGTTTCGCCAGGATTTCATATTCGAAATCAGTGACGTTGGTAAAGGTTTCATGACTTGGCCAGAAACGCACGCGAGTACCGGTGGCTTCAGTTTCACCCGAAACGGCCAGCGGTGACTGCGGCACACCGTGCACGTAAGTCTGCTGATGGACTTTGCCATCGCGACGAATGGTCAGTTCCAGTTTTTGCGACAGGGCATTAACTACCGAAACGCCCACGCCATGCAGACCGCCGGAAACTTTGTAGGAGTTGTCATCAAACTTACCGCCAGCATGCAGTACCGTCATGATGACTTCAGCAGCAGAAACACCCTCTTCTTCATGGATGCCGGTAGGAATACCACGGCCATCATCCTGTACGGAGACAGAGTTATCAGCATGAATTGTAACGGTGATATCGCTACAGTGCCCGGCGAGTGCTTCGTCGATGGCGTTATCCACAACCTCGAATACCATGTGATGCAGACCGGTGCCGTCATCCGTATCGCCGATATACATACCCGGGCGTTTGCGTACCGCATCAAGCCCTTTCAGAACTTTGATACTTGAGGAGTCATAAGAATTCGACATCAACGTTTCTCGCTCATTTAATCTTCAGGTTGAACTGCTATTTTACCCTGTTCCACGTGGAACATCTTGCCCTTTTCATCAGTCATATCGATGACGTGTTCCGAACCGATGGCACTGACAAAAACCTGGGCCTGAGTGGCCTTCAGACGCGCCGCTAACAGGCGGCGACGACTCTCGTCCAGCTCAGAGGCAAAATCATCTATCAGATACAGGCAACGTCGCCCGTTCTGTCGGGTGAGAAACTCACCCTGCGCCAGGCGTAAAGCGCACATCAGCAGCTTTAATTGCCCGCGTGACAGTAAATCTTCCACCGGCGTCCCTTCAGCACGAATGCGGAAATCGGCTTTATGCGGGCCGCTGGCGGTATACGTTAACGCCCGATCGCGCTCAAACTGCCTTTCCAGCAGCCCGGCATAGTCACTCTCTTTATCCCAGCCGCGCTGGAAAGAGAAACTCAGTTGAAACTCAGGCAAAAATTGTGCGCAGGTGGCGGTAATATCCGCCGAGATCGCTTCACTGTATTCTGCACGCCAGCGGCTTATCTGCTCCGCCAGCGGTGCCAGCTCCTGATCCCAGGCGCGAATCTGTTGATAGCGTGACACCTGCCGCAACGCGGCATTGCGCTGTTTCAACAGTCGACGCAGGTTGCTCCAGGCGGTAAAGAACCCCGGCTCATTATGGAAACAACCCCAGTCAATATAGGCACGGCGGTACTTAGGCCCACCGTTGAGTAAGGTAAAACCTTCGGGAGTGATCAGCTGCATCGGCAACAGTTGCGCCAGCTCAGCGACTTTATGGCCGTCACTGCCGTCAATGCGCACTTTGCTGTCACCCTGACGATTTTTCGTCAGGCCCACCGACATTTCACGCCCGGCGGAGTCAATACGACCATGCAGCACAAACGCATCCTGCTCATGGCGAATCACACGTCCGGCCTGCAAGCTGCGAAAGGCGCGACCATGACCCAGGGTATAGATGGCTTCAAGCACGCTGGTTTTGCCACTGCCATTGGCGCCAACTAAAAAGTTAAAACCTGGCGCAAGCGCAAGATCCGCATTTTCGATATTGCGGAAGTCTTTGATAAGAAGGCGGGTTAAAGCCATAAATGAAGAAATTCCGCTGACTTGTAGTGGAGCCGTTATCGGCTCCCTTATCATGACTGGCACGGTGCAAAGTCTCGGCACGGGAGGCGAGAACGCCTCCCCTACGATAATTACAAGCGCATCGGCATGACGACATAGGCCGCCGACTGACTGGCGGCATCTTCGATCTGCACGCTGGAAACTGAATCGGTCAGCAGTAAACGCACGTTTTCACATTTCAGTGCATTAAGCACATCCAGCACGTAACTGACGTTAAAGCCAATTTCCAGATCGGTGCCGCCGTAGGTGACGTCGAGAATCTCTTCCGCTTCTTCCTGCTCGGGGTTATTCGCGGTAATTTTCAGCTGATTTTCGCTGATATACAGGCGAACACCGCGGAACTTCTCATTAGAGAGGATCGCGGCACGGGCAAACGCCTGCTTCAGCAGATCGCAGCCCGCATCCAGCGTTTTGTCCGGGTTTTTCGGCAGTACGCGACGATAGTCGGGGAAGCGACCATCCACCAGTTTGGAGGTGAAAATAAAGTCACCGACATGGGCACGGATGTTATTGCTGCCAATCTGCACCTGCAACGGCGTTTCACCACCATCCAGCAGACGTACCAGCTCAATCACTCCTTTACGCGGCACGATCACCGAATGGTTTGGCAACGACTGGCCGACCGGCATCGAACAAACCGCCAGGCGGTGGCCGTCGGTGGCCACAGTACGCAGCTCTTCACCTTCAGTTTCGAACAGCATACCGTTCAGGTAGTAACGAACGTCCTGATGCGCCATGGAGAACTGCGTGGCTTCAATCAGGCGTTTCAGCGTGGCCTGTGGCAGGGTGAATTCAACTTCACTTTGCCAGTCATCAAGATTCGGGAAGTCGCTGGCAGGCAGCGTCGACAGCGAGAAGCGGCTACGCCCTGAGCGCACCAGCATTCTGTCGCCTTCCAGCACCACGGTGATTTCTGCGCCTTCCGGCAAGCCGCGGCAGATATCAAAAAATTTGCGCGCCGGTACGGTGGTGGCGCCCGGTTCATGCGGCTGCGCCAGCGCCACCCGCGCTACCATTTCCATTTCTAAATCTGTACCGGTCAACAGCAGGCTGCCTTCATTAACCTGCAGCAGCAGGTTACCAAGAATAGGCAGCGTTGGGCGGCCACCTAACGGGCTGCTGACTTGCTGTAACGGTTTAAGTAAATGCTCGCGTTCTACAATAAATTTCATAGCGTCAGGAAGATAATGTTCTGATTAAATTTGAGAAATCTTCTTTAATGTCGTGACTCTCTTCGCGTAGCTGCTCGATTTTACGGCAGGCATGCAGCACGGTCGTGTGGTCGCGACCCCCGAAAGCATCACCGATTTCCGGCAAACTGTGGTTGGTCAGCTCTTTCGCCATCGCCATCGCCATCTGACGCGGACGCGCCACTGAACGAGAACGACGTTTGGAGAGCAGATCGGCCACTTTGATTTTGTAATACTCGGCCACTGTCTTCTGAATATTGTCGATAGTGACCAGTTTTTCCTGCAGCGCCAGCAGATCGCGCAGCGCTTCGCGCACAAAATCGATGGTGATCGCACGGCCAGTAAAGTTGGCGTTAGCAATCACACGGTTCAGTGCCCCTTCCAGCTCGCGCACGTTGGAACGCAGACGCTTGGCAATAAAGAACGCCACTTCGCCCGGCAGGCGAATGTCATTTTCGTCGGCTTTCTTCATCAGAATCGCCACGCGCGTTTCCAGTTCCGGTGGCTCGATAGCGACCGTTAAGCCCCAGCCAAAACGCGATTTCAGACGATCTTCCACGCCGTTGATCTCTTTTGGATAGCGATCCGACGTCAGGATGATCTGCTGATTGCCTTCCAGCAGGGCATTAAAGGTATGGAAAAACTCTTCCTGCGAGCGTTCTTTATTGGCGAAGAACTGAATGTCATCGATTAGCAGCGCATCGACAGAGCGATAATAGCGCTTGAACTCTTCAATGGCATTATTTTGCAGCGCTTTCACCATATCCTGCACAAAACGCTCGGAGTGCATATAAACCACTTTGGCATTGGGCTTACGCGCCATGATGCCATTACCTACCGCATGCAGCAGGTGAGTTTTACCCAGGCCGGTACCGCCATAAAGGAACAGCGGGTTGTAAGCACCACCGGGATTATCGGCAACCTGACGTGCGGCTGCGCGCGCCAGCTGGTTCGATTTACCTTCGACGAAGTTATCGAAGTTATGTTTGGTATTGACGTTCGAGCGGTAAGACAGCTCCGCAGGAGCCGGAACATTGTCCCAGCTCGGGCGTGAAGGTGCCGGACGCACGCCTGCCGGAGCAGGTGGCGCACTGACGCTGGCGGTCGCCGCCACCGGTTGACTGATGGTTTGAGTCACAGGCTTACTGCCAACTTCAAAACGCAGTAATGGTGCATCCGTGCCACAAAACTCATTTAGTAGTCCGTTGATATTATTCAGATACTTATCACGAACCCAGTCGAGTACAAACCGGTTAGGTGCATACAAGGCCAGTGTATTGTCATTCAGTTCAGCCTGTAACGGGCGTATCCACATGCTGAATTCTGTGGCAGGTAGCTCATCCTGCAGACGGGCAAGACACTGTTGCCAAAGCGAAAGTGACACGGCGGACTCCACTCGAACAAAATCGATAAGAAAAAAGGCGCTGAAACGATAAATTCATCATTGTTGACGCATGCAGACGATACGCATACGAACCGCTATCTGCGGTTAATCCCGATCACGATCGCTGATTGGATCGTTAGCGGAAGGGCGGATCATAGCGCAAAGCGCGCCAGAGATCTTCACTTTCTACACAGTTTTTATCCATTTTATCCACAGGACAGCATCGCGCCGATAAGTTTACGCCAACCCGCTCAAAAGGCATTCAGGATCGTCTGTATTCGATGATTTTTCTTGGTGCCATCACGTTATTTCCGCAAATTCCCTGCAATCGATCACGATTAGATCCTGGTCGATCCTTGCGCTTTATAATGGAC
>NZ_JRXE01000025.1:25793-81050 GCF_001267535.1 Winslowiella iniecta
AAATTTTTTTCAAGTTTAGGTAGAAATCGCCATGAAACGCACTTTTCAACCGTCCGTACTGAAGCGCAACCGTTCTCACGGCTTCCGTGCTCGTATGGCAACTAAAAATGGTCGTCAGGTCCTGGCACGTCGTCGTGCTAAAGGCCGTTCTCGTCTGACCGTTTCTAAGTAATAAAGCTAACCCTGAGTGGTTAAGCTCGCATTTCCCAGGGAGTTACGTTTGTTAACTCCCACTCATTTCACTTTCGTCTTCCAGCAGCCACAACGGGCTGGCATGCCGCAAATTACTATTCTCGGCCGCCTTAATCAGCTGGGGCATCCCCGCATCGGTCTTACCGTCGCTAAAAAAAATGTTAAGCGTGCGCATGAGCGTAACCGGATCAAGCGATTGACCCGCGAAAGCTTTCGCCTGCGACAACACGAACTCCCCGCAATGGATTTTGTGGTAGTGGCGAAGAAAGGGGTGGCTGAACTGGATAATCGTGCGCTGGCGGAAGCGTTGGAGAAATTATGGCGTCGTCACTGTCGCCTGGCTCGCGGCTCCTGATTGCGCTGATTCGCGTCTATCAACGCGTCATCAGTCCGCTGTTAGGACCCCACTGTCGCTTTCATCCTACCTGTTCTCAATACGGTATTGAGGCATTGCGCAGGTTTGGAATGATAAAAGGCAGTTGGTTGACGATGAAACGCGTATTAAAATGCCACCCTTTGAACCCGGGTGGCGACGATCCGGTGCCGCCAAAAACCGACGATAACAGAGAACATTAACGATGGATTCGCAACGCAATCTTTTTCTCATCGCTTTTCTGTTCGTGTCTTTTATGATCTGGCAAGCCTGGCAGACGGACAACGCTCCGCAGCCACAGCAAACCCAGACCACACAGAACACGACCAGCGCTGCCGGTGATGCCGCCAATCAGGGCGTTCCTGCCAGCGGTCAGGGCAAGACGATCACCGTTAAGACCGATGTCCTGTCTTTAAATATCAACACTCGCGGTGGTGATATCGAGCAGGCTCAGCTGCTGACTTACCCGGACAAACTGGGTTCTTCACAGCCTTTCCAGCTGCTGGAAACCACACCGTCTTTCCTGTACCAGGCGCAAAGCGGCCTGACAGGTCGTAACGGCCCGGATAACCCAGCCAATGGTGCACGTCCGCTGTTTACCTCCGAGCAGGATCACTTCGAGCTGGCCGAAGGTCAGAGCGAGTTGCGTATCCCGATGACTTACACTGCGGAAAACGGCGCGGTATACACCAAAACCTTCGTTCTGAAGCGCGGTGAATATGCGATTAGCGTCGATTATCAGGTGAACAACGCCACGCAGCAGCCGCTGGAAGTCGCCATGTTTGGTCAGTTGAAGCAGACTATCGACTTACCTAAACATCGTGATACCGGTAGCAACAACTTTGCATTACATACTTTCCGCGGTGCGGCTTACTCCACCAGCGAAGAGAAGTATGAAAAATACAAATTTGATACCATTGCCGATAACGAAAACCTGAGCACCTCAACCCCTAACGGTTGGGTCGCGATGCTGCAGCAATACTTTGCTACCGCATGGGTTCCACGTACCGCCGGTAACAACACGCTGTATACCACTAATCTGGGTAACGGTGTGGCAGCAGTGGGCTACAAATCAACGCCAGTCACCATCGCGCCAGGTTCACAGCAGAACCTTGCAGCAACCCTGTGGGTTGGCCCGGAAATTCAGGACAAGATGGCGGCAGTTGCTCCTCATCTCGATCTGACCGTGGATTACGGCTGGTTATGGTTTATCTCTCAGCCGCTGTTTAAACTGCTGAAGTTTATCCAGAGCTTTGTTGGTAACTGGGGCGTCTCAATTATCATCATTACCTTTATCGTGCGCGGCATCATGTACCCGCTGACCAAAGCGCAGTACACCTCGATGGCGAAAATGCGCATGCTGCAACCAAAAACGCAGGCGATGCGTGAGCGTTTAGGTGATGACAAGCAGCGCATGAGTCAGGAAATGATGGCGCTGTATAAAGCTGAGAAGGTTAACCCACTGGGTGGCTGCTTCCCGCTGATCATCCAGATGCCAATCTTCCTGGCGCTGTATTATATGCTGATGGGCTCGGTGGAACTGCGTCATGCGCCGTTCGCGCTGTGGATTCATGACCTTTCAGCACAAGATCCGTACTACATCCTGCCGATCCTGATGGGCGTGACGATGTTCTTCATTCAGAAGATGTCACCGACCACGGTGACCGATCCGATGCAGCAGAAGATCATGACCTTTATGCCGGTCATCTTCACCGTGTTCTTCTTGTGGTTCCCGTCAGGTCTGGTGCTGTACTACATCGTCAGCAACCTGGTCACCATTCTCCAGCAGCAGCTGATTTATCGCGGCCTGGAAAAACGTGGCCTGCATAGCCGCGACAAGAAGAAAGCGTAATTCGGTACGAATGACTGCAAGACTCGTAAGGGCGGCGTTTTCGCCGCCCTTGCTATATGCGGCACCGTTTCCGTGCTAAAAATCAGCACAATGGTTATCATAAGGCGGTCAATTGACCGCCTTATTTTTTGCATCAAACAGAGAGTTAAACATGAGCCATAGCGATACGATCGTAGCCCAGGCAACACCTCCGGGACGCGGCGGCGTCGGTATCCTGCGCGTTTCTGGCGCGAAAGCGGCCGAGGTCGCGCAACAGCTGCTGGGCAAACTGCCTAAACCCCGCTACGCCGACTATCTGCCGTTTCGCGACGCCGAAGGTCACGCGCTCGATCAGGGCATCGCGCTGTGGTTCCCTGGCCCAAACTCCTTTACTGGCGAAGACGTGCTGGAGCTGCAAGGCCACGGCGGCCCGGTCATCCTTGATCTGCTGCTGAAGCGCATTGTGGCACTGCCCGGCGTACGTATTGCCCAGCCCGGTGAGTTTTCTGAACGCGCCTTCCTGAATGATAAACTCGATTTAGCCCAGGCCGAAGCCATTGCCGACCTGATCGACGCCAGCTCAGAACAGGCCGCACGCTCGGCACTGAACTCGTTGCAGGGGGCTTTTTCCGCGCGCGTTAACCATTTAGTGGAAGCACTTACTCACCTGCGAATCTATGTCGAAGCGGCTATCGACTTCCCGGATGAAGAGATCGACTTCCTGTCGGACGGCAAAATCGAAGCGCAGCTACATACGGTGATTGCCGACCTCGATGCGGTACGTGCCGAAGCGCGTCAGGGCAGCCTGCTGCGTGAAGGGATGAAAGTGGTGATTGCCGGACGCCCTAACGCAGGAAAATCGAGTCTTCTCAATGCATTAGCTGGTCGTGAAGCGGCAATTGTTACTGACATCGCTGGTACCACGCGCGATGTATTACGCGAACATATCCATATCGACGGCATGCCACTGCATATTATTGATACGGCTGGTCTGCGTGAAGCCAGTGATGAAGTTGAACGTATCGGCATCGAGCGGGCGTGGAAAGAGATTGAACAGGCCGATCGCGTGCTATTTATGGTTGATGGCACCACCACCGATGCAACGGAACCGGCGCAAATCTGGCCAGATTTTATCGCCCGACTGCCTGCCAGCCTGCCGATGACTGTGGTGCGTAATAAAGCCGACGTCACCGAAGAGGCGCTGGGTATCACCGAAGTGAACAACCACTCACTTATTCGACTTTCGGCGCGCACCGGTGAGGGCATAGACCTGCTACGCGACCATCTGAAACAGAGCATGGGCTTTGCCGGCAATATGGAAGGCGGTTTCCTCGCGCGTCGTCGCCATTTGCAGGCGCTGGAGCTGGCCGCACAGCACTTACAACAGGGTAAACATCAGCTGTTAGGCGCCTGGGCCGGAGAACTGCTGGCAGAGGAGCTGCGTCTGGCGCAGCAGGCGTTAAGTGAAATCACCGGCGAATTTACCTCTGATGATCTGCTGGGGCGCATTTTCTCCAGCTTCTGTATTGGTAAATAACCTGACATAAGCCCAGGTTAGTTAGCGTCCACCAACCCGCATTAACAGACTGTTAATGCGGGTTTTTTATAGCCATACTTACGACCTTTTGCCGGACGACCGGCGCTGAAAGAACTGAAGATGGAATTCGGCGATTCCGGTTATGTGGCACTGTACCGTTACGAGGAATTTGCGTCCACAACCCTTCTTTTCATCGGGTTAGCGGAACTGGCTCCAAAACGCATCCCGGAATAAATTATCGGCATGGTCAGCATTTATCCATAAATCTGATGTGTTCAAACCCCGTGCGCCAAAGATTTTTTCTATGGGAATATCTTTATCATAAGCATCTATACCATAGGTAAGCATCAATTCATCAGACAGAGGATTGATGCCCGCTCTGTATAATTGCGAGGGCGTTGTAAAGGGGCTCACTCCCAAAGCAATCTCTCTCACTCGTGAAAGATACAGAGGGTTAATATCTTCAACTTCTGTTAATTCCGCTGAATTGAGTGAGACCACGGAGATTCTTCCTAAATTTCTTTCCGGCAAAACGACCGAAAGATCCTGTAAGTGACTTTCAACTTCCCGCAGCAGGGTTGTGGATGTGGCACGAAGCCTGTCTAACTCTCTGCCAGATAAATAATTCAGCACTAGCCTGAAATCGTCAGGGTGTTTTTGCGCAAATGATTGAAGTGTTTGAGCGACGGTTTTTTCTGTATGACTGACATTAACATGGGTAATAGCGCTTACCGTTGAAGCTCTGCCGCCATCTTCTCCTTCCATCGTCAGCCCGCCAAACGGCCGGTTACTGCTACCTTTTAGCAAACCTGACAGTGATTTTGCCCCCACCGCTGTCCGGGAAAGCGCTGCCGAACTTAGCCCGCTGAGTATCCCTGTTGCCAGCGCGGCCCACCCCAGTGCCGCTGCCGTTTTCGGGTCTGACTTTTCTAAAAACTGTTGTGCCATGGCCAGGCACGTGGACGCTATCCCGGATAACACGGAGAGTGCTGAAAGTGATAAAGCCAGAGATGAGCCCGCCGATAGTGGCGTAAATAACACCCCAAGGACGATGCCCGCAGAAATTCCCAGCCAGCCAGGGATACTGTGATGTCCACTCGGATCAGACCGGTTTATCGGGTCGCCTGCACAGTACGCATAAGGATTTATTCCGCCAGCACCGAAAGGAGTCAGGCTGTCCGGACAATGAAAGCACCTCAGTACCGGATTATATCCCCGGTAGCCGTTACCCAAATGTGTCGTCCCGCTAATCGGATCCCGCCGTTCACCGTTAAACCCCACTCTATTTTGCTTCATAACCGTTACCCTATTAACAGGAATATCCAGAAGCTTATTTCTATCCCAAAAAGTTATCAGAAAGAAAAATAAAGTTTAATCACTGCAATATCATTTAGTTCAATCTATTAAATCTGTCGTTAACTGAGATTATTTATAGAAAAAGAGGGCTTTTTGAAATATCTCCCCGACATTTTGCCAAGGATAAAAGGGATGATTTTTAATCAGGACAGAAACTGACTTAAACACGTCTTTTTACTCAGAATCCGTATCCAAATGCTTTCGCTGGCAGCAGCGCCTGCTTCAGGCTGCACGAGACGCTGTTGTCTCCGATAAAAACGCCGTTCCGCCCGTGCGCCCTGACATTAATCCTAAATTCAGTAACCAGACAGAAAGAGCCGTGAAATTACTTCAGAAAATTCTTACAATGGGGTGGATGATTATCCGACCATTTTCACGGAGCGACAGATGGCAAGTCATTTTGTACGCTGGACGCTCGTCCAGAACCCGGCACGTTTACAGCGTTTGCCCCAGAAATTAATAGAAGATTCCTGGAATCATAACGAAAAACGTCGCATGCGTTTTCTTGCTGCTCGCGTGCTGCTGGCCGAACTGATGCTACGTGTTTATGGCATACAACAACTCCCGGCATTGATCACCATGAGCAGTGGCCGCCCCTGTTTTGCCGATCCCGATTTGCCCGATTTCAGCATCGCCTATGCCGGCAATCAGATCGGCGTGTTACTGGCAGAAGAAGGTGGCCGCGCCGGGCTTGATATGGAAATCGTCCGCGCGCACAGCCGCCAGACCGTGGAAAGCCAGCTTAAGCGCCTTTCGTCAGGTGAAAAGGCGTGGATTAATGCCCAACATGATCCTGTTGAGGCGGCAACTCAGCTCTGGACCTTGCGCCAGAGCGTGCTGAAACTGACCGGTGAAGGACAGCGCGATATCGACTCCTTGCGTCTTCATCCCGCCTCCGGTCGTCTGCGTTCAGCCGCCTTCCCCGATATTCAGGCGATTTGCGATGTTGATCCGCTGCTGGTGTGGTCGTGCGCGCTGTCGCCGGGCACCAATCGTCTGCGCCTGTGGGAGTTTGATGAGACTAACAGCTGGCAAGCTCTGCGCGATATCGAAGTGAATAAATCCAATATCGGGCCGCGGGCGCTGCGCCTGACCAGCATGCCGCAAGAGCGACAGCTGCAGCATTAAAAAAAACGGCCGCAGAATCACTCTGCAGCCGCCAGTCAGTTAACCGTTATCGCCGGACGATTTAGTGCCCGTCGATAAACACAATCTTCAGTACAAACAGCAGCGCCACGACGATGACACATGGGCTGATTTCACGCCAGCGCCCGGTACCCGCCTTCATTACGCAGTAAGAAATAAAGCCCAGCGCGATACCTTCGGTAATTGAGAAGCTGAATGGCATCATTGCGGCAGTAACAAATGCCGGTACCGCTTCGGTCAGATCGTCCCATTTAACGCGAGCCAGGCTGGAAGTCATCAGCACACCCACGTAAATCAGCGCACCGGCAGCGGCATAGGCTGGCACCATCGCCGCCAGTGGCGACAGGAAAATCACCAGCAGGAACAACAGACCGGTAACCACGGCTACCAGCCCGGTACGGCCACCGATGGAAACCCCAGAAGAGCTTTCAATGTAGGCGGTAACGGAAGAAGTACCGATAAATGAACCGGCTACTGAGCTGACGCTGTCGACATAGAGTGCCTGTTTCATGCGTGGGAACTTGCCATTTTCATCGGCTAAACCGGCTTTATCGGTTACGCCAATCAGCGTGCCGGAAGAGTCAAACAGGTTCACCAGCATAAAAGAGAAGATAATCCCGGCCATGCCGATATTCAGCGAACCCGCCAGGTCAACCTGACCAATAACCGATGTCACCGACGGTGGCGCAGAGAAGAAGCCGGTATACTGCACATCTCCTAGCGCCATACCGATCAACGTGGTCACCACAATCGATACCAGCACCGCCACGTGAATGTTACGCGAGGCGAGAATGGCGATAATAAAGAAGCCCAGCGCACCCAGCAGCACGCTGTGTGAAGTCAGATCACCCACCGCCACCAGCGTATCTTTATTGGGCACCACGATACCGGCGTTTTTCAGTCCGATCATCGCAATCAACAGACCAATACCGCTGCTGATACCCACACGCAGGCACATCGGGATATTGGCAATCATCCAGTAGCGCACGCGGAAAATGGTCAGCAGCAGCAGACCAACCGCGCCCCAGAAAATAGCACCCATACCGGTCTGCCATGAAACGCCCATCGCGCCCACAACCACAAAGGCAAAGAAGGCATTCAGCCCCATCGCCGGTGCCAGCGCCACCGGTAAGTTAGCCACCAGCCCCATCAGAATACTGCCGAACGCGGCAATCAGACAGGTGGTGACAAACACCGCTTGCGTATCCATGCCAGCGACACCGAGGATCTGCGGGTTCACAAAAACGATATACACCATGGTCAGAAAGGTGGTGAAACCCGCGATCACTTCGGTACGTACCGTTGTGCCATGCTCTTGCAGTTTAAACAGGCGCTGCAATATACCTTGTTTGCTCATTATCAGATTCCGAACGAATGGAAAGATTGTCGACGGCTATCCTATACCAAAACGCCGCTTTTTGATGCGGATTACGGTGATTTTTCGCAACCGATTGCGCTCTTTTTACCGGTTTATCGCTGCCGTTAACCGTAATTGACATTTGCAGGTCGCATTCCTGACACAGTTAGTTAAAGTGGAGTGACATCTTCAGACATTAAGGACAGGCGCGATGAGTATTGAATGTGTGTTTTTTGATTGCGACGGTACGCTGGTCGACAGTGAGCTGATCTGCACCCAATCTTACGTAAATACCTTTGCGCAGTATGGCGTGACGTTATCTTTGCAGGAGATGTTCGAAAAATACAAAGGCGTGAAGCTGTATGACATTATCGACGATGTCTGTGCTCAGCATCAGCTGGATGCTCCGGTCGATGAACTGGAAGCCGCCTATCGTCAGGAAGTCGCCAGACTGTTTGATGCCGAACTGAAGCCGATTGCGGGTGCGCAACAGTTACTTGAAAAGATAAAAGTCCCGATGTGTGTGGTCTCTAACGGCACGGTGAAGAAAATGCAGCATTCACTTGGCCTGACCGGGATGCTGTCGCATTTTGATGACCGGTTGTACAGCGGCTACGATATTGCGCGCTGGAAACCCGATCCTGATCTGATGTTCCACGCCGCAGAAAAGATGCAGGTGCCGATCGAGAATTGCATTCTGGTTGATGATTCTGAAGCCGGTGCGAAGGCCGGGATTGCCGCGGGGATTCCGGTGTTTTACTACTGTGCCGACGCCCATAATCAGCCGCTCGATCATCCGCTGGTCACGGCGTTTGATGATCTGACACAGCTACCAGCGTTATGGCAGGCGCGTGGCTGGTCGATTACTGCTTAAGTAAAAAAGGGCGGCAATCACGCCGCCCTTAACACTATCTTTCAGATTAAATGTTGATATCAATGTTCACTAACATCGCCTGTTCAACACCATCACCTTTCTCTATCAGTGGCAGCATACCGGTATAACGGCCAGCCGGCAGACCAGGGTTATTACCGTACCAGAAACGCAGATCCAGATATGCGGAAGCTGGGGTCGAACCACAGCCAGCCACAGAGTTCATGATTCCACTGCCTGATGTGCAGCCGAATTTGCGCAATGCACTTAAATTCACCAGCTTCACTTCACCCTTCGCATTTTTCAGCGGCACCTGAATTGTCGTTGATTCACCGCTGGTAGCAGTGGTGGTGGCCAGTGGTCCCTGGCCCGGATGGACAGCAACAAAACCAAAATTACTCTTGTGAGTCACCCGCGGTGTTTCGAGGTGTTGACCGGTCATATTCACCGTAGTGACCTGAGTACCTGGGGTAAATGGCGAAGTAAACGGATCATAGTTGGTGAAGTTATATGGCATCACCAGGTTGCTCACCAGCTGATTATTTTGACGATCTGTCACGCGCAACGTCATCCAGCCGCTATACGCCGGAGACGTAAGCAGAGCGTTATCCTGAGGCAATACATTCATCTCAAGTTGACGTGTACCGGCAGTGCCGCAGGTTTGTGAGGCATTTAAATCCGTGAGGCCGCATGGGGTGCGCAGCTGCATACGAACATTCACCGATTCAATGCTGCCGCCTGTTGCGCGCAGTCTCGCCTCAAACAGCGAGTAGCTGCCAAAGTGCTTCAGACGATTGTTGTACAGCGCGGCAAGCTTCACATCCGCATTCGACCGCATAACCACTGGCTCAGCAGGAACACTGAGCGTCTGACTGCGATTAGCTACACTCAATTTCCCTTCGCCCACAACCGCGAAACTCGGATTGTTTGTCCATGGCATGGTCGATTTAATCTGATTGTAAACATACGCGGCGCTTGGACCAGAGTTTCCTTGCGCAACGCTGTGGATCGCCGCTACCGTATTGTCGACCTGTGCCATAACCGGTGCGCCTGATACTGAACCTGAACTATCGCAATTGAAATGTGCAACGCTATCGCTACCACCGCTTACAATTTTACAAGCATCCCCATCATCATGGCGGTCGGCTATCTTTTTCAACCCTGCCCAGACTGGATGTTGCGGAATATACACTGGTGTACCCACCGGCAATTTCTCCGCCGCAGGATTCAGTGCCAGGTTACCGAATATTGACTGGATTCCTGCTTCCATCCATGCCAGCGAATCGACCTGATAAACCGCGTAGTCATTTGCACCGCCGCCTCCAGACGCGATGACTTTTTCAGTACGAATCCCCAGATAATCTGACCGCTTATCTGAGTTACAGCTATCACTCTGGAAGTTATACTCCAGCAAATGAGATTTATTCCCGACACCACCGGCAACTTGATTACTCGTCATCACCATATAATTGCCAACCAGATTGAAACCTGAGCCGTAACTCGCGCCCTGCTCATGAACGTATATTCTCATCATAGCCAGGCTGCCTTTGTATAAACCAGGCTTGGTGTTTTCATAGCAAATGGCATCAACCATCTGATTGTCACCAATAATCGCTCTTTCATTATTATTGGCCAGTGAATAACTGAAATCAGAAATAATTACACGATCGTTATGCACCTGGCGGCTGTTGCGATCCGGATAAATCAGTTGTACCAGCGCGCTATCACCCTGGATGGTCATGGAGTCAAAACTTTCACCACTGCCGTCATAAAGCGCCGCGTGGTTGATGATTTCCGTCTGTTTGCCGTCCGCTGACGAGATACGCAGATAAGCACCAGGTTGCAGGCTAACCTCACTGAAATGAATATTCAGTCTGCTGGCTCCGGCTTTGGTCACTGTCACCGAAGAGCTACCATCCACCCCTAGTTGCTCTGCAAGGTTAACGTCCAGTTTCTCCGTAACTAAAACGTCTTTCTCTACCTGGCTCGACACATCAGTATTTGCACTCTTATCGGCAGCGTGCACTGCCGGCAGCGCACTGGCAATAACCAGTGCCAGCAAACTTTTTTTAATAATCTTTTTCACATTCATTTCCTGGTTTAAATTTTATAAAAGTATTAAGAAGTGTAACCGGGGCCAGTGTAGGTATCTGACTTATTTCCGTCAATTAGTTCACCTGACGCAGAACCGCCGGTGAAATATTTACACAATCTCAATTTAAGATTATAAAAGGCCTACTCATCTCCCGTGGAGATAATAAAATAAACATGAAAATCATGGCATTAGTAAAAATTAAACTCACATACATAAATCAGCTCAGCCGTGAGATGTTATTCAGAAACAACAACCCCGACAGGTAATTAAGGTTAATTTACTTAACTGATATTAAATTTACATTAGATCAGGCGCTATCTAATACCACCAAAGAATAATCTTATAAATAAAGTAATCATTCCGTGCTAGTGATAAAGATATTTTAGCCTGAGAATATTTAAATTTTGCAGGAATTAAGGAATGAAGGGATAAAGCAGAGGCCGGAAGTCCGGCCTCGAAGGGATTATGCGGGATTACTGCCACCGTCTTCACCAGCCAGCAGCTGGTCAAGCTGATCGCCGCCAACATGGCGGAAATCCTGACCTTTGACGAAATAGAAGATAATTTCGCAAATATTCTGGCAGCGGTCGCCAATACGCTCAATCGCGCGGGCGCAGAATAACGCTGTCAGTACGCTGGGAATGGTACGGGGATCTTCCATCATATAAGTCATTAGCTGACGAACGATGCCTTCGTACTCCTGATCGACCTTCTTGTCTTCACGATAGATCTGGATGGCTGCATTCAGATCCATCCGCGCGAAGGCATCCAGTACGTCATGCAGCATTTGCACGGTATGATGGCCCAGCGACTCCAGGCTCACCAACAGCGGCATATGCTGCTGACCGAATTTCTCCAGCGCGGTGCGGCTGATTTTTTCCGCAACGTCACCAATACGCTCCAGTTCAGAGATAGTCTTGATAATCGCCATCACCAGGCGTAAATCTATCGCGGTTGGCTGACGTTTGGCGATGATGCGCACGCAGGCTTCATCAATCTCCACTTCCATCATATTGACCTTGTGATCGCCCTCAATCACTTGTTTTGCCAGCTCGCCATCCTGATTGTGCATCGCGGTAATCGCATCGGTGAGCTGTTTCTCAACCATGCCACCCATGATCATCACCTGAGTGCGAATATGCTCCAGCTCGGCATTGAACTGGCCGGAGATATGTTTGTTCAGATTTAAGTTATCCATGTTGTCTCCAGTCAAATCAGCCGTAACGCCCGGTAATATAGTCTTCCGTCTGCTTCTGGCGCGGCTTAGTAAACAGCGTATCGGTATCGCTGAATTCAATCAGTTCGCCGAGGTACATAAACGCGGTGTGATCGGAACAGCGTGCTGCCTGCTGCATATTGTGCGTCACAATCACCACGGTGTAATCCTGCTTCAGTTCAGTAATCAGCTCTTCAATACGCCCGGTTGAAATCGGGTCGAGTGCCGAGCAAGGCTCATCAAGCAACAGCACTTCCGGGCGGATGGCGATGCCACGCGCAATACATAAACGCTGTTGCTGACCACCGGAGAGGCTGTAGCCACTCTGATGCAGCTTGTCTTTGGTTTCATTCCACAATGCCGCTTTGGTCAATGCCCATTGTACGCGTTCATCCATATCGGCACGCGACAGTTTTTCAAACAGACGTACACCGAAAGCGATATTGTCATAAATCGACATGGGAAACGGCGTCGGCTTCTGAAAGACCATGCCGACACGGGCGCGCAGCAGGGCAATATCCTGGTTAGCGGTCAGAATATTTTCGCCATCCAACAGGATTTCACCTTCTGCACGCTGCTCGGGATACAGCGAGTACATTTTATTAAAGGTGCGCAGCAGGGTGGATTTACCGCAGCCCGATGGGCCGATAAATGCCGTCACCTGGTTTTTAGCGATATCCAGGTTGATGTTTTTCAGGGCATGGAATTTCCCGTAGTAGAAATTCAGATCGCGAACCTGCATTTTCCCGGGAGCGTTATTGACCATACTCATTCTCTTTCTCTCTTATTCAGCACCGCCGTAGCCGCGCTGTTCAATTAATGTTTGCTCTTAGCAAAGATGACACGTGCCAGAATGTTCAGTAACAGCACACACAGCGTAATAATCAGCACACCTGCCCAGGCCAGGCTTTGCCATTCGGCAAACGGGCTCATGGCGAACTTAAAGATGGTGACCGGCAGGTTGGCAATCGGCTGCATCATGTCGGTGCTCCAGAACTGGTTCGACAATGAGGTAAACAGCAGCGGCGCGGTTTCACCGGCAATACGCGCAATCGCCAACAGCACACCGGTGATAATGCCGGAGACGGACGCTTTCAGCGTTATCGCGGAAATCATTTTCCACTTCGGCGTGCCAAGGGCGTAGGCCGCTTCACGCAGGCTGTCTGGCACCAGCTTCAGCATATTTTCGGTGGTACGGATAACAATCGGCACCTGCAACAGCGCCAGTGCAATCACCCCGGCCCAGCCGGAGAAGTGCTGCATCTGCGCCACCACGATGGTGTAAACAAACAGGCCAACCACAATCGACGGGGCAGAAAGCAGGATATCGTTAATAAAACGAATCACTTCGGCCAGCCAGGATTTACGCCCATACTCGGCCAGATAAATACCGGCCATAATTCCTAACGGCGTACCGAATATTGTTGCCCACAGAATTAACAGGCCACTGCCAGCGAAGGCGTTGGCCAGCCCGCCCCCTGCGGTATTAGGCGGTGGCGTCATTTCGGTAAACAGCGCCAGCGACATGCCATCGATGCCGCGGGTTACAGTGGAAAACAGAATCCACACCAGCCAGAACAGCCCGAAAGCCATAGTCAGCAGGGATAAGGTCAGCGCAATGCGGTTTTTCATCCGCCGCCATGACTGCATCTTGCGACGAGAGGCATCCAGCTCGGCGCGCGCCTGCATTTCAATAGTGGTCATGAGCGCGCTCCTTCACTTTTCGCCAGACGCATAACCATCAGTTTCGAGCAGGCCAGCACGATAAAGGTGATCACAAACAGAATCAGACCCAGTTCCATCAGCGCTGCGGTATGCAGGCCGGACTCGGCTTCAGCGAATTCATTCGCCAGTGCCGAGGTAATACTGTTACCCGGCATAAACAGCGAAACGCTGTCGAGCTGATAGGTATTGCCGATAATAAAGGTCACCGCCATGGTTTCACCCAGCGCGCGTCCGAGACCGAGCATCACGCCGCCAATCACGCCGTTTTTAGTGAACGGCAGCACGATGCGCCAGATCACTTCCCAGGTGGTGCAGCCAATGCCGTAAGCAGACTCTTTCATCATCACCGGCGTCTGCTCAAAAACATCGCGCATGACCGAGGCAATATACGGAATAATCATGATGGCAAGGATCACACCGGCGGCAAGAATACCGATCCCAAAGGCCGGGCCTTCAAACAGCGCACCGACAATAGGCACACCTGAGAGCACATTGCCTACCGGCGTCTGGAAATATTCGGCAAACAGCGGGGCAAAGATAAACAGGCCCCACATGCCGTAAACGATGCTGGGGATCGCCGCCAGCAGTTCTATCGCCACGCCGAGCGGACGACGCAGCCAGCCTGGCGCCAGTTCGGTCAGGAACAGTGCGATACCAAAGCTGACCGGTACGGCAATCAACAAGGCAATAAATGAGGTGACCAGCGTGCCGTAAATTGGTACCAGCGCACCGAAATTCTCGTTTGGCGCATCCCACTCTTTGGTCCACAGGAAGGCGAAACCGAATTTTTCAATGCTAGGCCAGGAGGCGATGATCAGTGAGACAATAATGCCGCCCAGTAGCAATAGCACAATCAGCGCAGCCAGTTTTACCAGCGCACTGAAGAGGATATCGCCCTGTTTGCCGGGGGCTTTGAATGTCGGCTTGGTAGCAGCCATAGAATTCTCGACGTTTGAAATTACAGGGGCGACAACACTGCCGCCCGAAGTAAGGGGCTGAATATCGTTATCCGCCCCCGGTAAACCTTGTTAGTACAGCGCTTTACCCGAGCTGTCTTTGATATTGGTCTTCCATGCTGCACGAATCTTATCGGTAACTTCTGTTGGCAAGGTCGCGTAATCCAGCGCATTCGCTTCTTTCGCGCCGTCTTTATATGCCCAGTCAAAGAACTTCAGCACTTCAGCCGCCTGCTCAGGTTTGGCCTGAGATTTATGCAGCAGAATGAACGTGGTGGAGGTAATTGGCCATGACTCATCACCTTTCTGGTTAGTCAGATCCTGAGCGAAGGTTTTGCTCCAGTCTGCGCCTTTCGCCGCATTGCTGAAGCTGGTTTCGGTTGGGCTGACTGGCTTACCGTCGGCGCTAATCAGCCTGGTATAAGTCAGGTTGTTCTGCTTGGCGTAAGCGTACTCAACATAACCAATTGAGCCAGGCAGACGCTGTACAAAGGCGGCGATGCCGTCGTTACCTTTACCACCCAGACCCGTTGGCCAGTTTACGGTTGAACCCGCACCAATTTTCGATTTCCACTCTTCGTTAACTTTCGCCAGATAGCTGGTGAACACGAATGAGGTACCGGAACCATCAGCACGGCGAACCACCGCGATATTGGTATCAGGCAGTTTTACACCCGGGTTCAGCTTAACGATAGCGGCATCGTTCCACTTTTTGATTTTACCGAGGTAAATATCACCGAGAGTCACGCCATCCAGCACCAGCTCACCCGATTTCAGGCCCGGAATATTGACTGCCATTACCACACCGCCAATCACCGTCGGGAACTGGAACAGGCCATCTGCATTCAGTTTTTCGTCAGACAGTGGCGCATCAGAAGCACCGAAATCAACGGTTTTCGCAATAATCTGTTTTACACCACCCGATGAACCAATACCCTGGTAGTTGATTTTATTACCAGTCTGTTTCTGATAGGTATCAGCCCACTTGGCATACACCGGCGCCGGGAAGGTCGCGCCCGCGCCAGTCAGGCTTGCTGCTGCCATCGCAGAAGCTGCACTCAAAGAAACGGTTGCTGCGACGATTCGAGCTAAGGTGCTATGCATCAGTGTCATATTCCCTCCGGGGGAGTAAAAAGTCAGGCTCAGTGCCGTTTTAATAAGATTATGTATTGCTGCAGGAGGGAAAATAGGACAGTTTGGTGACACTAAAATGTACTAATTGTGACAGTTTTATTACAGCACGCAGGCTGTACAGAGCGAAGTTTCTGCTGAAGACCAATTGCCCCGCCAGCTAAATTAATCATACTCCAATCACATTTATCCGATAACAATCAATAATTCTGTAAATGCGCGAGATGTTTCTTATTGCTATATAGTTAATTTAAATAACTGGATTGCCATTTTATTTTATATTTTCCCCGAGCAATCAGGATATTTCTTATTCCTTAAAAAACTTACTAAAATAAGAATGCCTCTGATTTTAACTATCATGGATGAAATTAATATTATGTCGATAAAAAATAAAATAGCCCTCGTTCTGGTTGCTGGCGCAGGGCTTGCCACCACTTCACTGGCATTCGGTCATGGTGCAATGATCGATCCGCCTGCTCGCCAGGTATCATGTATACAACAAGGGCCACTGACCGGTATCTGTAAAGAGGCCAGCAATAAGAGTAATGATGGTGGTCAGTCAATTTATACCTGGCAGGAGTTGACCGGGTTTGTTGGCGGCGATCACAGTGCGGCTGAAGCCAGAAAAGCCATTCCCGGCCATTTGCTGTGCAGCGGTATCACTAAAGGCTCCGGCTTTAATATGGCCAGCGACAAATGGAAAACGGCAGTGCTTAAGCCAGATGCCAACGGTAAGGTAAACATGCGCTATGGTTATACACAGACACATGTTAAATCGTTTACTGAAATTTATATTAATAAAAAGAGCGTCGACCCAACGAAAAAAGTTATTGGCTGGGATGATGTAGAACTGCTCGGTATCTTTACCGCTGCCGAAAACACCTCGCCGACCTCAGGTATGAAACCGTCTTATACCCGATATGAGGATTTCAATGTCGAAATTCCGGCCGATCGTACTGGCCGGGCAGTCATTTTTAGTCGCTGGCAACGAGTGGACCAGGGTAATGAAGGCTTCTACGGCTGTAGCGATGTGGTGATTACCTCACGCGGCAGCGATATCATCCCTCCGACGCCAGAGCCGGACCCGATTGAAGATCCCGCGCCGGTTGAATGGTATGAATACGCTAAATTCACCACCAATCAGGCTCCGGCAATCGGTGATACTGTTATCTTCCGTTTAATGGGCGGAACCCGAGGTGACGATCTGGTTAAAATCAGCAAGCCGATTACCGCCAGCAATGTTGCAGGCAACTGGATTAGCGAACTGGCAACGCAAATCAACCGCGACCACTCCAATCTGGTGCTGATCGGCCAGAAAAGCGCCTCCGGCAGCATTGCTTTCAATCCGCAGCAACCGCGAAATAACGCTATTTTCCTGAACGAGACCGGCCGCTCGGCAGTGCTGTCGGTAGAGGGGCCTGCTAACGCACCGATCGCGATTGTCCCTGCAAACTTTGAAGTGAAGAGTACCAGCGATGCTTCCGCAGCCTACACCCTTGATGGTTCCCAAAGCAGTAATGCTCTTTCTTACCGCTGGAAGGTGGTGAGTGGTCAGGGCACGTTCTGGTTGCAGGAGCAACAAGGGGGTATATGGGTGTCCTCTTCCAAAAAACCGGTGGTGCGCGCCCTGATTCCGGCAAATACCACCGGCACAGCGGTATATGAACTGACGGTAACCGGGAAAAACGGCGCAACCCATTCAAATCGCGTGACCGTAACCGTTAAAGACAATAACGACGGCGGTTCTGATGAGTACCCACAGTGGCAGCAAGGTAAGACTTATGTCTCGGGCGATAAAGTTATCCTGAATGGCGTCAGGTATGTTGCGGGTTACTGGAATCAGTCTCAACCTGGCAGCAGTGATGCCTGGAAACTGGCTGATCCAGCACAGGTTGTTGAGTGGAATACATCAATGACTTATATCAGCGGCAATAACGTCAGTTATAAAGGAAAAAACTATAGCGCGAAACAGTGGACTGTCGGCAATCAACCGGATCAGTATCCCAATATTTGGGCGGTTAAGTAAGTCGTAGCAAAAAAATGCCGGTCAGTGGCCGGCATTTTTCTATAAATGAGTTCCTCGACGGTAACTGATTTCACTGCGGTCATTATAAAAGCCATCCTCTTGTTAGCAGGAATTTACATTTATTATATAACCCTTCAATTTAGTAATTAAATAAAAATTACATCACCCCTGAGAGCAGTTAAATCTGCAATCTCCAAGGATTATTTTGGTTTATTTTAATAATGACTCAATAAATAATAACGATACATTTTATACTTTATGGTTTTTTTATATTATGCCTAAAAAAAGAAATTATAAGCCATTTTTTTGGCGGCGCCGGAATGTCAGTAACCTCACTGGCTTTTAGTCATGGTGCGCTAATCGACTCTCCTGCTCGTCAGGTCGTATACGTACTGGAAGGAACGCAGAATAGCGGCATTTTTTCTGAAGCCTATATGAAAAGCGGTAATGGTACATTATCAGGCGGATCAGGTGGTGATGTTCGAAGGTAAAAAAGATCGTTGCCTCCAGTCGCACCCGTCAGTGGTTCACTGGAGCCCAAAAGATGTCCAGGCGCTGTGGCAACAGCCTGACCAATAATGAATGACTGATTATTGCCCGTTGATTAAAAACGCCGGCCATTGGCCGGCGTTTTTTTGTCTGAAAATTCAGTTACTCAACGGTAACCGATTTCGCCAGGTTACGCGGCTGATCGACGTCAGTGCCTTTAATCAGCGCGACATGATAAGACAACAGCTGCAACGGCACGGTGTAGAAGATCGGAGCAATCACATCTTCAACGTGTGGCAGAGAGATAATCTTCATCCCTTCGCTGTCGCTGAAGCCGGCATCCTGATCGGCAAACACGTAGAGTAAACCACCACGCGCGCGCACTTCTTCAATGTTCGATTTCAGTTTTTCCAGCAGCTCGTTATTAGGTGCCACCACAATGACCGGCATATCCGCATCGATCAATGCCAGCGGACCGTGCTTCAGTTCACCCGCCGCATAAGCTTCAGCATGAATATAGGAGATCTCTTTCAGCTTCAGCGCGCCTTCCATCGCGATCGGATACTGATCGCCACGGCCAAGGAACAGAGCATGATGTTTATCAGAGAAACCTTCAGCCAGCGATTCAATCAGCTTATCCTGAGACAGCATCTGCTCAATACGGCTTGGCAATGCCTGCAAACCATGCACGATATCGTGTTCAATCTGCGCATCAACCCCTTTCAGGCGACCTAACTTCGCCACCAGCATCAGTAACACGGTCAGCTGAGTGGTAAAGGCTTTGGTCGATGCCACGCCAATTTCGGTGCCAGCTTTGGTCATCAGCGCCAGGTCAGACTCTCGCACCAGCGAAGAGCCCACGACGTTACAGATGGCCAGCGAGCCGAGATAACCCAGCTCTTTTGACAGACGCAGTGCCGCCAGCGTATCGGCGGTTTCACCCGATTGCGACAGGGTAATCAGCAGGCTGTTTTTGCGTACCGCTGATTTGCGATAGCGGAACTCAGAGGCAATTTCCACATCGCACGGCACGTTGGCCAGCGCTTCAAACCAGTAACGTGACACCATACCGGAGTTATACGAGGTCCCACAGGCCACGATCTGGATATGCTCAACCTGGCTTAACAGCGTATTGGCATTGTCACCCAGTTCAGAGAGATCAACTTCCCCATGGCTGAAACGACCGGCTAAGGTGTTTTTGATCGCCACTGGCTGTTCATAAATCTCTTTCTGCATATAGTGACGGTAGATGCCTTTATCACCGGCGTCATACTGCACTTTGGATTCAATTTCCTGACGCTGGACGGTTTCACCGTGACGATCGACAATGGTCACATCACGGCGCGTCACTTCAGCAATATCGCCCTCTTCGAGGTAAATAAAGCGACGAGTAACCGGCAACAGTGCCAGCTGGTCAGAAGCGATAAAGTTCTCACCGACGCCACGGCCAATCACCAGCGGGCTTCCGGAGCGCGCAGCAATCACCACCGACGGATCGCGGCTGTCCATAATGACCATGCCGTAAGCACCGCGCAGCTGTGGGATGACACGCAGCACCACATCACGCAGTGTGCCGCCCTGTTTCTGCTCCCAGTGCACCAGATGCGCCACCACTTCGGTGTCAGTTTCTGAAGCAAAGCGATAGCCACGCTCAATCAGCAAGGCGCGCAGCGGCTCATGGTTCTCAATGATGCCGTTGTGAACAATGATGATATGTTCTGAAATATGCGGGTGCGCATTGGCTTCGGAAGGTTCACCGTGCGTTGCCCAGCGGGTATGCGCGATACCGGTCCCGCCCACCAGCTGAGTTTCCTCTGCGGCCTCGGCCAGCTTTTGTACTTTACCCAGGCGACGCAAACGCGTTACATGGCCATGCTGATCGACGACCGCCAGACCCGCAGAGTCATATCCACGGTATTCCAGGCGACGCAGACCTTCGATAAGGATTTCTGCAATATCACGTTGCGCTACAGCGCCAACAATTCCACACATAGTTAATTTCCTGACTGGATGGCGTTTCTGCGCCATCTGCGTTGTCTTGTGACCTGATTTTTCCGACGATTTACGTGCCTGCGCATCGAACCTGCGGATTCCCCGAGCCTTGTAGAGTGGGGAGTATTATGTTTTTTGTACTGCGGTGTGACGGGCGGTAATAACACCGCCTGATTAATATGGCGTTATTTCTTCTTCACCGGACGCTGCCAGCCCGCTTTATGATTCTGCTCTTTACGGTTATAGACCAGTTCAGCCGCCGTAACATCTTTCATTACCGTGGTACCCGCCGCGATTGTTGCGCCACTGGCCACCGTGACCGGTGCCACCAGCTGGGTATCGGAGCCGACAAAGACATTATCGCCAATCACGGTTTTAAACTTATTCGCGCCGTCGTAGTTGCAGGTAATAGTACCGGCTCCAATATTCACGCCGGCACCGATCTCTGCATCGCCGAGATAGCTAAGATGGCCCGCTTTTGAACCTTTACCCAGTCGCGCTTTTTTCATCTCGACGAAATTGCCGACGTGCGCGCCTTCTGCCAGTTCGCTGCCCGGACGCAAACGCGCAAATGGCCCGATGGTACAGGCGACAGCCAGTTCAGCATCTTCCACGACACTGTAAGGACTGATTTCGCAATCATCGCCAATCACGCTGTTTTTAATGATGCAGCCAGCGCCAATTTTGACGCGATGACCCAGCTGTACCTGACCTTCAATGATCACATTGGTATCAATGATCACATCACGACCGTGTTGCAGATTACCGCGCAAATCAAAGCGCGCCGGATCCCGCAACATCACGCCTGCCAGCAGCAACTTTTCTGCCTGCTCGGCCTGATATGCTCGTTCAAGCGCAGAGAGTTGCAGGCGGTTATTCACGCCTTCGGTTTCGCTGATACGCGCCGGATGCACCGCTTCAATCTTGCGGCCTTCCTGGTGGGCGAGGGCGATAATATCGGTGATATAGTACTCACCCTGCGCATTGTTGTTGGTGAGCTTGCCCAGCCAGCGTTTCATATCGCCACCGTTGGCAATCAGGATACCGGTGTTGATTTCGTTAATCGCCAGTTGCTCAGCATTAGCATCTTTCTGCTCGACAATCCCTACCACATCACCATCAGTACGCATAATGCGACCATAGCCGGTTGGATTATCCAGTTTTACCGTCAGTAACCCAATGCCGCCCTGCGGTTTGGCACTGCGTAAACGCTCCAGCGTCTCTACCGAGATCAGCGGTACATCGCCGTACAGCATCAGAATATCTTCGTTATCGGCAAAGTGCGGAGCTGCCTGCTGCATCGCATGGCCGGTACCCAGCTGTTCGGCCTGAAGTACCCAGGTCAGTGAATCATCTGACAGCGTGGATTTAAGCAGATCGCCACCATGGCCATAAACCAGGTTTACGTTGCGTGCGCCAAGATGCTTTGCCGCATCAATGACGTGTTGAACCATCGGTTTCCCTGCCAGAGTATGCAGGACTTTAGGAAGGTCTGAATACATGCGGGTTCCCTTGCCGGCAGCAAGAATAACCACGCTCATCGCGCTGTTTGACATACACATCCTGAGCATTCTTTTGATAAACGAAAGTAAAGCGGTTTAGGGGGTAGATTACTACATTTTTCTCGCAACGAAATTAGCTTGCTAACTGAAAGTAACCAGCAAAGCCGCCGGACACAGACAAAAAAAATGCCAGTCAGATAACTGACTGGCATCTTAAGACATAAAGCCTGGGTTACATCGCTTTCTTGGTCAACTCGATAACGCGCAGTTTGGCGATCGCTTTGGCCAGTTCAGCCGATGCCTGAGCGTAGTCGACATCGCCGTGAGAGCTGTTCATATGCTCTTCCGCTTTGCGTTTCGCTTCCAGCGCTCGCGCTTCGTCGAGATCTGTTCCGCGAATCGCCGTGTCAGCCAGCACGGTAGTCGAGCCTGGCTGCACTTCCAGCACGCCGCCGGAGAGGTAAATCACCTCTTCTTCGCCGTGCTGTTTAACGATACGAATCATACCAGGCTTAATGGCGGTGAGCAGCGGGGCGTGACCAGGGAAAATACCCAGTTCACCTTCGCTACCTGACACCTGGATTTTCTGTACCAGACCAGAGAACATTTGTTGCTCTGCACTGACCACATCCAGATGATAAGTCATAGCCATATCTAACCTCCTGGGAAACTGTTATTACAGTTTCTTCGCTTTTTCCACGGCTTCTTCGATGGAACCTACCATGTAGAAAGCCTGCTCTGGCAGATGGTCGAATTCACCTTCCATGATGCCTTTAAAGCCACGGATGGTATCTTTCAGCGACACATACTTACCTGGAGAACCGGTGAAGACTTCTGCCACGAAGAACGGCTGGGACAGGAAGCGCTGCATCTTACGAGAGCGTGCTACCACCAGTTTGTCTTCTTCTGACAGCTCATCCATACCCAGGATGGCGATGATGTCTTTCAGTTCCTGATAACGCTGCAGCAGGGACTGTACGCCACGCGCGGTGTCGTAGTGTTCCTGACCAACAACCAGCGGATCCAGCTGACGGCTGGTGGAATCCAGCGGGTCAACTGCCGGGTAGATACCCAGAGAAGCGATCTGACGGCTCAGAACCACGGTTGCGTCAAGGTGCGCAAAGGTGGTGGCTGGAGATGGGTCAGTCAAGTCATCCGCAGGTACGTATACCGCCTGAACGGAAGTGATGGAACCGGTCTTCGTGGAGGTAATACGCTCCTGAAGCACGCCCATCTCTTCTGCCAGAGTCGGCTGGTAACCTACTGCAGATGGCATACGACCCAGCAGTGCAGATACTTCTGTACCGGCCAGGGTGTAACGATAGATGTTGTCGACGAACAGCAGAACGTCACGACCTTCGTCACGGAATTTCTCAGCCATGGTCAGGCCGGTCAGTGCAACGCGCAGACGGTTACCCGGCGGCTCGTTCATCTGGCCATACACCAGGGATACTTTATCGATAACGTTGGAGTCGGTCATTTCGTGGTAGAAGTCGTTACCTTCACGGGTACGCTCGCCCACACCAGCAAATACCGAGAAACCTGAGTGCTCGATCGCGATGTTACGGATCAGCTCCATCATGTTTACGGTCTTACCAACACCCGCACCACCGAACAGACCGACTTTACCGCCCTTAGCGAACGGACACATCAGATCGATTACTTTGATACCGGTTTCCAGCAGTTCCTGAGAGCTGGACAGCTCTTCGTAGGAAGGGGCCGGACGGTGAATAGCCCAACGCTCTTCTTCACCGATGTCGCCTTTCATATCGATCGGCTCACCCAGCACGTTCATGATACGGCCGAGTGTTGCAGTACCTACTGGTACTTCGATTGGGTGCTCAAGGTCAACCGTAGTCAGACCGCGCTTCAGGCCGTCTGAGGAACCCATAGCGATGGTACGAACCACGCCACCGCCCAGCTGCTGCTGAACTTCCAGCACCAGACGAGCATCACCATTATGAACCTCAAGGGCGCTGTACACTTGTGGTACTGCGTCCTGAGGGAACTCGACGTCCACCACGGCGCCGATAACCTGGACAATCTTTCCAGTAGCCATCTTGAATCCTCTACCTAATTCGTTTATACCCAGCTTCACTCAAGCGACAGCGGCGTAACATACTGACTTTCATCAGCTTTAGCGCTCTGCTGCCACTTCAGTTCCCTGGGTATACCTGGTTAAACCGCGGAGGCCCCCGAGACAATCTCGGTAAGTTCCTGGGTGATGCTGGCCTGACGAGCTTTGTTGTATACCAACTGCAGCTCTTTGATCAGGTTACCGCCGTTATCGGTTGCAGCTTTCATCGCCACCATACGCGCGGCCTGCTCGCTGGCCAGGTTTTCTACAACACCCTGGTAAACCTGAGACTCTACATAGCGACGCAGTAAAGTATCCAGCAGCCCTTTCGGATCCGGCTCATACAGGTAATCCCAGGTCTTCTTCTTCAGATCGCCTTCGTCTTCTGCCGGAGGTAATGGCAGCAGCTGAGTGATCTGAGGAGACTGAGACATGGTGTTGACAAATTTGTTGCTGACGATAAACAGCTTATCTAAGCGGCCTTCATCGTAAGCCTGCAGCATAACTTTTACCGGGCCAATCAGTTCGGATACAGAAGGTTTATCTCCCATACCGGTGACCTGAGCAACCACGTTAGCGCCTACAGAGCCGAAGAATGACAGACCTTTGGAACCGATAATCGCCAGATCACTCTCGACGCCTTTATCAGCCCAGGCTTTCATATCAGCCAGCAATTTTTTGAACAGGTTAATGTTCAAACCACCACAAAGCCCGCGGTCGGTAGAAACGACCAGGTAGCCGACGCGCTTAACGTCGCGCTCCTCGAGGTAAGGGTGCTTGTACTCCAGATTACCAAGCGCAATGTGACCAATCACTTTGCGCATGGTATCTGCATAAGGACGGCTGGCCGCCATGCGTTCCTGCGATTTACGCATTTTGGAGGCGGCGACCATTTCCATCGCTTTGGTGATCTTTTGCGTGTTCTGGACGCTTCCGATCTTACTACGTATCTCTTTTGCGCCGGCCATAAGCTTCTCCTCAAAGCCTTGCGGCCTGCCCTAAAAGGACAAGCCGCCAGACGTTACCAGGACTGGGTTGCTTTGAACGTTTCGAGGAGGCCTTTCAGCTTCGCTTCGATTTCGTTGTTATAGTTACCCGACTGGTTGATTTCAGCCATCAGCTCGACGTGATCGCGATCCGCGTAAGCCAGTAGCGCTGCTTCGAAGCTACCGATTTTCGCCAGTTCGACGTCATTCAGGAAGCCACGCTCAGCAGCGAACAATACCAGACCCTGCTGTGCAACAGACATTGGTGCATACTGTTTCTGCTTCAGCAGCTCGGTCACTTTCTGACCATGGCTCAGCTGTTTACGGGTTGCTTCATCCAGATCAGAAGCGAACTGAGAGAACGCAGCCAGTTCACGATACTGTGCCAGCGCGGTACGAATACCACCGGACAGTTTCTTGATGATCTTGGTCTGAGCAGCACCACCAACACGCGATACCGAGATACCCGGGTTAACTGCCGGACGAATACCGGAGTTAAACAGGTTGGTTTCCAGGAAGATCTGACCATCAGTAATCGAGATTACGTTGGTTGGAACGAACGCAGAAACGTCACCAGCCTGGGTTTCAATGATTGGCAGAGCAGTCAGAGAACCGGTTTTACCTTTCACTTCACCTTTGGTGAATGCTTCAACGTACTCAGCGTTAACGCGAGATGCACGCTCCAGCAGACGGGAGTGGAGGTAGAACACGTCACCAGGGAATGCTTCACGACCCGGTGGACGACGCAGCAGCAGGGAAACCTGACGGTAAGCAACAGCCTGTTTAGACAGGTCATCGTATACGATCAGTGCATCTTCACCACGGTCACGGAAATATTCGCCCATCGCACAACCGGCATATGGTGCCAGGTATTGCAGTGCAGCAGATTCTGATGCGGTAGCAACCACAACGATGGTGTTAGCCAGCGCGTTGTGTTCTTCCAGCTTACGAACCACGTTAGAAATGGTGGACGCTTTCTGGCCGATAGCCACGTACACACATTTGATACCGGAATCACGCTGGTTGATGATCGCATCGATCGCCATCGCGGTTTTACCGGTCTGACGGTCACCGATGATCAGCTCACGCTGGCCACGGCCGATTGGAATCATTGCATCGACGGATTTGTAACCAGTCTGTACAGGCTGGTCAACACCCTGGCGTTCGATAACGCCTGGTGCAATCACTTCGATTGGCGAGAAGCCGTCGTTATCAATGGCGCCTTTGCCATCAATGGGTGCACCCAGGGTGTTCACCACGCGGCCCAGCAGGCCACGACCGACAGGAACTTCCAGAATACGGCCAGTACACTTAACCTTCATGCCTTCGGCAAGGTCAGCGTATGGGCCCATCACGACTGCACCTACCGAGTCACGCTCGAGGTTCAGTGCGATAGCATAACGGTTACCCGGCAGGGCAATCATCTCACCCTGCATGACATCGGCCAGGCCGTGTACGCGGATGATACCGTCATTTACAGATACAATAGTACCTTCGTTGTGAGCTTCACTCACGACATTGAACTGAGCAATGCGCTGCTTGATCAGTTCGCTGATTTCGGTGGAATTCAGTTGCATATGCTCCAGTCCCCTTAAGACTGCAAGACGTCTGCCAGACGCTCAAGACGGCCGCGTACGCTGCCATCAATCACCATATCACCCGAGCGGATGATAACGCCTGCCATTACAGACTTATCAATTTTGCAATTCAGCTTAACTTTGCGTGACAGACGTTTTTCCATCGCGGTGCTGATTTTAGTCAGCTGTTCGTCACTCAGAGTGCTGGCGGAGATGACTTCAACTTCAGCGGTCGCATCATATGCGGCACGCAGTTGAATATACTGAGCCAGAACATCCGGGAGCGCTTGTAAACGTCCGTTTTCTGCCATTACCTTAATCAGGTTTTGGCCTGCTTCGTCGAGTTGATCACCACAGATTGCATTGAAAGATGCAGACGTAGCTTCCGGCGCCAGTGCGCCGGAGAGAAGTTCTGCCATCTGTTCATTGCTTGCCACTTCAGCGGCAAACGCCAGCATCTGCTGCCAGCGATCGACACTTTGATGCTCAACAGCAAAGTCAAAAGCTGCTTTGGCGTAGGGGCGAGCTACAGTTACAAATTCAGACATCAGCCCCTCCCTCCTTACAGTTCAGCGACCAGTTTATCTACGATGTCGCTGTTAGCAGCTTCATCCACGGAACGTTCAATGATCTTCTCGGCGCCGGCAACAGCCAGCATCGCGACTTGCTTACGCAACTCTTCACGTGCACGTTTACGCTCAGCATCAATTTCTGCCTGCGCTTGGTTCACGATCTTGCTACGTTCCTGCTCAGCCTCAGCTTTGGCGTCGTCCAGGATCTGAGAACGGCGTTTGTTAGCCTGTTCAATGATTACCTGAGCTTCTTCTTTCGCTTTTTTCAGCTGGTCGGTCGCATTAGCCTGCGCGAGATCCAAATCTTTTTTGGCACGTTCAGCGGAAGCAAGGCCTTCAGCAATTTCTTTCTGGCGCTTTTCGATGGCAGCCATAATCGGCGGCCATACGTACTTCATGCAGAACAGGACAAACAGGACGAACGCGATAGCCTGGCCGAGGATTGTTGCGTTAAGGTTCACAGCACAATGCCTCTTGTTAAGTTAACTTTATCTGCCGTCATCATAGACAACCTGCAGAATCCGTTCATCGCTCAACATTTAACGTGTTGCCGATGAACAATCTGTTACTACGCGACAGCGAACATCACGTACAGACCCAGACCAACAGCGATCATCGGGATTGCATCCACCAGACCCATGACAACAAAGAACTGCGTACGCAGCAGAGGAATCAGATCCGGTTGACGCGCAGCGCCTTCCAGGAATTTGCCTCCGAGGATGCCGATACCGATCGCAGCACCGATTGCCGCCAGGCCCATCATCACAGCGGCAGCCATGTACAGCAGATCCATATTCAGGTTTTCCATGACAGTCTCCAGTTTGTTTCAGTTATAACGCAGTAGTGTTGAGAAAAAAATCAATGTTCTTCAGATGCCATCGACAGATAGACAATCGTTAAGACCATGAAAATGAAAGCCTGCAGCGAAATGATCAGGATGTGGAAAATGGCCCAAGGCACACTCAGAACCCACTGTGACCACCACGGCAACAGACCGGCAATCAGGATAAAGATCAATTCACCCGCATACATGTTGCCGAACAGTCGCAGACCGAGAGAAACCGGTTTGGACAGCAGGCTCACACCTTCAAGAATCAGGTTGATAGGGATGAAGATCGGGTGATTAAAGGGTTGCAGGGTCAGCTCTTTAGTAAAGCCGCCGATGCCTTTCATCTTGATGCTGTAAAACAGAATCAAAATAAATACGCCCAGTGCCATCGACAGCGTGACGTTAACGTCAGCGGAAGGGACAACACGCAGTGCTGGCAGACCGAACCAATGCTCACCGATGTACGGCAGCAGGTCGATAGGCAGCAGATCCATGAAGTTCATCAGGAACACCCAGACGAAAATCGTCAGGGCCAGCGGAGCGATAAGCTTGCTTTTACCGTGGTACATGTCGCGAACGTTACCGTCGACAAAACCTACCACCAGTTCAATAGCAGTCTGGAATTTCCCCGGAACACCGCTGGTGGCCGTTTTCGCCACTTTACGGAACAGTACCAGGAACAGCAGGCCCAGCACCACGGAGAAAAACATGGAATCGATATTTAATACCCAGAAAGACGCGGGCGCGTCGTGCGGGTTCACTAACTCGAAAGTACGCAGGTCCAGCTGAAGGTTATTCAGGTGGTGACCTATGTAATCTTGCGGAGTAGAGATTTCTCCTGCAGCCATGATGCCTCTTACCCTTTGTTGTTAATTACAGCCGGTGCCAGTATCTGCACAACCAGCACCGATAACCACGTCAGCCCGAGCGGCATAAATACCGCGCCGAACACACCCAGCGCCACGACAAGAAGAATAATCGTGGCAAACACCTTCAACACTTCACCGATGGCGAAGCTCCAGGCAACACGGCCTTTCGCGGGTGTTTGCGCCTGAAGGCGCCAGGCTAAAATCATAAAAAACACGCCAGGCAGCCAGGCTGCCAGTCCACCGGCGATGGCAGATGCGCCCCACGTGATATCTTTCAGAGTGAACAGCAGTCCGATTACGACAAAAGTCACCAGCTGAATAAGCAGCACGGTCCGGGCAAATTTCAAACTGTAAAGAGACACTGACATGACGCTTAACTCCCCTGCCCCGTTCGGGGTATGTCGCGTGCCGTATAAAACTGCCTTTACTCATTTGAGTCAAGCAGCAAAAAACGAGCAAATTATACGGGGCGCACCTGCGATTTCAATCGATAAGTAGAGAAAAGGTGAACAATTATTTAAATTTCTTTCTGAGGCCCTATTTTTCAAAAGCGCAAAGAACGGTAAACCGAAGTAAATTTGTCGTAATAAGCCCGACGCCTTGCTCATAAAGCGTGCTTCAGATCACAAATCAGTAATGTAATGGCGAAATATTATACGGTTTTTTTACTAAAACAGTAGAAACACGAATAATAAATAACTATAAAAACAGACAGTTATCGTAAAATAATTTGAAAACGGCAATTAAGATCGATTAAAAGCTTATATTGACATCGCCAGCAAACTTTCAATGTCGATAATCACATTACTCACGCCAACTTATAATGCAGATATATTTTCATGCGTGACTATCTAATCACTTTAACAATCCGCTAAAAGTGATAATCATGATAATAGAATGTGACATTAACGTTAAATGTAACTGACCATGTCTGATAATTTCTGTTGGTCGATTTAACCTGATCAAATCTGAATCGCCGACAAATTTTTTTTGCGAAAAATGAACGACCGGCGTTTTATTGTACAGCATGCACTTTACGCGAAACAGGGCATGCAGCAATGTCCCAACTAACTAAAGGGTTAATTCGCCTTAATAATCACCAGATGACGCTCACCTTCCAGCTGCGGAACCTTCAGACGCACGGTCTCTGTCACGCGAAAACCGTCGGGTAATGCCGAAATTTCATCGCCTGGCAGCACGCCTTTCAGCGCATAAAATGCACCATTTTTGCCCGGCAGGTGATGACACCAGCTCAGCATATCATTCAGCGAAGCAAACGCGCGGCTGATCACACCGTCAAAAGGCGGCTCTGAAGGGAACTCTTCCACCCGGCTCTGTACCGGCTCGATGTTCTCCAGTTTCAGCTCATGCTGCACCTGGCGCAGGAAACGCACACGCTTACCCAGGCTATCCAGCAGAGTGAAATGGGCATCAGGTCGCACGATGGCCAGCGGCACGCCTGGCAGCCCTGGTCCGGTGCCGACATCAATAAAACGATTCCCCTGCAGATGCGGCTCGACCACAATACTGTCGAGAATATGGCGTATCAGCATCTGTTCAGGCTCACGTACCGAGGTCAGGTTGTAGGCTTTGTTCCACTTGTGCAGCATCTCAACGTAGCCCACCAGCTGTTGCTTTTGCTGATCGGACAGGGAAATGTTGGCGGCGTTGAGCAGGGAGGAAAGTTGGTTAATCACAGCAGGTTCCGTCAATATTTGTTGTCTGAATAGGGGCGACGAGAACGGCGCCCTTACAGGATTCTGTTGCAGGAGCGGCGTTCTCGCCGCTCTTTGCCAGCGTCAGGCGCTTTTACGGAGCAAACCCTGTTTTTTCAGGTAAATCAGCAGAATCGAGATCGCAGCCGGGGTCACACCGGAAATACGCGAAGCCTGGCCGATAGAACCCGGTTTATGATCGTTAAGTTTGGCGATCACTTCGTTCGACAGACCGGTAACCTGATGATAATCGAGCGTGGCAGGCAGCAGGGTATTCTCATTGCGCTGCTGGCGATCAATCTCTTCCTGCTGACGGGCAATGTAACCTTCGTACTTCACCTGGATCTCAACTTGCTCGGCAGCCTGCACATCACTCAGTGCCGGCGCAAACAGGCTCAGGCTCATCAGTTTTTCGTAAGTCATTTCAGGACGGCGCAGTAAATCTTCACCGCTGGCCTCTTTAGTCAGACCGGCGCTCAGCACGCTATTGATCTCGTCGACACTGGCGGATTTCGGGTGCACCCAGATATCACGCAGACGCTGACGTTCCAGCTCGATGCTTTCCAGTTTCTGGTTATAACGCGCCCAACGGGCATCATCGACCAGACCCAGCTCGCGACCGGCTTCCGTCAGTCGCAGATCGGCGTTATCTTCACGCAGCATCAGACGATATTCGGCACGTGAAGTGAACATGCGGTACGGTTCTTTGGTACCGAGGGTGCAAAGATCGTCCACCAGCACGCCGAGATACGCCTGATCACGACGCGGCGCCCAGCTCTCTTTATCAGCGGAGAGGCGGCCCGCATTCAGTCCTGCCAGCAGACCCTGCGCCGCGGCTTCTTCGTAACCGGTGGTGCCGTTGATCTGACCGGCAAAGAACAGGCCGTTGATATATTTACTTTCCAGCGTCGGTTTCAGATCGCGAGGATCGAAGAAATCGTACTCGATCGCATAGCCGGGACGCACGATACGCGCGTTTTCCATGCCCTGCATCGAGTGGACGATTTGCATCTGCACGTCAAACGGCAGGCTGGTGGAGATACCGTTCGGGTAGATCTCGTTGCTGGTTAAGCCTTCCGGCTCAAGGAAAATTTGGTGCGCGTTACGATCGGCAAAGCGCATCACTTTGTCTTCGATAGACGGGCAGTAACGTGGGCCAATTCCTTCGATAACACCGGCATACATCGGGCTGCGATCGAGGTTATTACGGATCACGTCATGGGTTTTTTCGTTGGTATAGGTGATGTAGCAAGGCACCTGTTGTGGATGCTGAGACACATTGCCCATAAACGAGAATACCGGCATCGGATTGTCACCGTGCTGGGGTGCCAGTACGCTGAAATCGATGGTGCGCGCGTCGATACGCGGCGGAGTCCCGGTTTTCAGGCGGCTCACGCGCAGCGGTAATTCACGCAGTCGACGCGCCAGCGGAATGGATGGCGGATCGCCAGCACGGCCACCGCTGTAATTATCCAGTCCGATATGAATTTTGCCGTCAAGGAAAGTACCGACCGTCAGCACCACGGCTTTGGCGCGGAATTTCAGGCCCATCTGGGTCACTGCGCCGACAACACGATCGTTTTCGACAATCAGATCTTCCACGGCCTGCTGGAAGATCATCAGGTTTGGCTGGTTTTCCAGCGCGGTGCGAACCGCCTGGCGATACAGTACGCGGTCAGCCTGAGCACGGGTTGCCCGTACCGCCGGGCCTTTGCTGGCGTTTAGTATCCTAAACTGAATGCCCGCCTGATCGATGGCGGTCGCCATCAGGCCACCCAGTGCATCCACTTCCTTAACCAGATGTCCCTTGCCGATGCCACCGATCGCCGGATTACAGGACATTTGTCCCAGCGTGTCGATGTTGTGGGTTAACAACAGGGTTTGTTGACCCATTCGGGCAGCAGCCATCGCGGCTTCTGTTCCCGCATGACCACCACCGATTACGATGACGTCAAAAGGATCTGGATAGAACATGGTACTGCACCTCGCGATTGGACGGTCAGGGAGATTTCCCTGGGGCGTGGATTCTACTCAACTTTAGCCGATGGCGAAAGCACCGGGATCGTCAGGGTTTAAAAAGAAAGATCTTTTTTATTTAAGGATCTCTTTATTAGATCTCTTATTAGGATCGACGATCTCTGTGGATAAGCGTTTTTTGATCAAGGCGATCAAGTGATTAGCAACGATCGATTGCTGTGAATGATCGGTGATCCTTTTCAGTATAAGCTGGGATCTAAATGGCAGGTTATACACAGGCTCAAAGAGTGAACAACGTTGTTCTTGGGATAACAACCGGTTATTAGGGGGTCAATACAGTAGTTATCCACAAACGATCGCCGTTAAATTGCACAAAATAAGTATAAAAAAACGAGGATCCGGCAAAAAAAAGTCTTAACAGCAGCAAAAAGAGGCTCAGCTGCCCCCCTTTAAGGCGATTAAATCAGCGATTTCCAGCTCCCGACCCATACCTCAGCCGGATCTTCGGGGATCTCATGTTCCATCACGTCGATATCCAGACGGTCACCGATCCGTTTAGCACCACGTGCGGTTAACAGGTTGTCCATCTTATCTATTGCACCGCAGAACAGATCGTATTCCCGGTTGCCAATGCCCACGGCACCATAACGCACCGCCGACAGGTCGGGTTGCTGCTCTTCTATTTCTTCAAACAGCGGTTGCAGATTGTCAGGCAGCTCGCCTGCACCATGGGTTGACGTCACGACCAGCCAGACACCTTGCTGTGGCAGTTCCGCCAGCTCCGGGCCATGTAAAGTCTCGGTCGTAAAGCCTGCCTCTTCCAGTTTTTCTGCCAGATGTTCAGCAACGTACTCTGCGCTGCCTAAGGTGCTGCCACTGATTAAGGTAATGTCGGCCATGATGCGATCCCTGAACGATAAAGGGGGGCATTGTACGCTGTGATCACGTTGTGATCTACCTGTGGAAAAGCAGGGTCTTTCTGAATCAGCTTAAACGGCGCAGATAACGCCGTTGCGGGCAGGGAGTTTAGATCATAAGTGGATAAAGTTGTACACCGTTCAGGGCTTAATGGTGCGCATTATCGGGTTTTGCAGCGAGATCAGGGTTTCGGTGGACTGTATCTCATCGATGGTCTGGATCTTATTGATCAACACCTGTTGCAGCGCGTCAATCGATCGGCACATCACCTTAATAAAGATGCTGTAATGGCCGGTGGTATAGTAGGCTTCCACCACTTCATCAAGACTTTCCAGTCGCGCCAGTGCAGAAGGATAGTCCTTGGCGCTTTTCAGGATGATGCCAATAAAACAGCACACGTCATATCCCAGATGCTTTGGGTCGATCTCCACCCGCGTACCTTTAATGATTCCTGCCTGTTTCATCTTCTCTACCCGCACGTGGATAGTGCCAGGACTGACGTTGAATTGCTTTGCCAGCTCGGCATAGGCGGTACGCGCATTATCCATCAGCGCATTAAGAATGCCGCGATCGAGGTTATCTATTTGCAGATTGTCCGCCACGTTCAACTCCGGTGAGGGGGATAGTAAGACCAGTTAACGATTATCGGCCATTTCAGCACAGGTTAATAGTTGCGGTAGCGAAGGGGAAGGGATCACAGCCCGCAGAGGCAGGCTGTGACAGAGGGATTATCGTTTACGCCAGACGGTTAACTGCGCCACGCTATGCTGATATTTACGCGCGGTTTCACGAATCACAAACGGCACATCCTGCGCCGGAGCCATCTCTTCAAAATCGGCGGCCAGCAGACGTTGCAACGCCTGATAAGTGGTCAGGGCCTCACCGTTTTCGCGGATGCCTCCCAGCCAGTTCTCTTTCGCGGTGAACTCCTCCAGCCAGGTGTAAGGCGATGACAGCATTAATATCCCACCGGCGCGCAGCATGGTGGTGATGTCCTGAAGAAAACGCGCTGGCTGGCGCAGACGGTCGATCAGATTGGCGGCCAGCACCAGATCGTAATGATCCTGTTGCGGTTTCAGATTACAGGCATCGCCCTGTACGAACTGAATGCGGCTGGCCTGTTCCGCGCCGAGATCGAAATCCTTCAGCCGCACCTGACGGTATTCCACCAGCTCACCCTCTTCCTGAGTGACGTAACGGAAATCTTCGCCGCTGGTGAGCTGTAATGCCACGTCAATAAAGCGTGCGGAGTAATCCATGCCGACGACCTGGTCGAAGTGACGTGCCAGTTCGAAGCTGGCGCGGCCAGTGGCGCAACCGATATCCAGTGCGCGGCCACGTCTGTCGGTCAACTGACAGGCGATATCCACCAGCGCCTTGCCGTAGTTCGGTACGCCAAAGTATTGCGGGCCATACTGAAAATCGAGGTACTGCGACACCATACTGTCAGTTTCATACGGATTCAGCGTCATCTTCTCCTGATGGGAGGAAACCACATAGCGGAATCCCGCATGCTGGAAGAAATGGCGGCGGAAGGCATAGCGTGAGGATTTCAGCGCTTCATTGCCGGTGGAGATCCAGCTGCCACCTTTAATCAGAGAATGTTTACCGTCAAAGGTCGGCGTCGAGAAGTCGTCATACAGCGGATGAACCTTAAAGCCTTCCAGTCCGTTGATCGGGGTGGTGGTCCATTGCCAGACATTGCCGATCAGGTCAAAGAATTCGCCCTGAGCAAAGCAGTCGACCGGGCAGGAAGAGGCCCAGTAAGCCAGATTGATATTGCCCGGTGCCTGTTGCCAGTCCGGCTGATCGCCAGCCAGCTGTTCACGCAACAGATACCATTCCGCTTCGCTGGGTAACTGAACAGAATTGCCGGTTTCCCCGGCCTTCCAGCGGCAAAACGCCGCAGCTTCCAGCTGATTAACTTCAGCCGGCCAGTCCCACGGCATTGCCACTTCTTCAGCCATCAGACGCAGTTTTAGCTGATCGGGTTGCGTAATATCGCCGACCCAGAAGGTCGGTTTATCCGCAGCGGCAAACTCACGCCAGCCCCAGCCTTCATCATCCCACCACTGTTGCTGCTGATAACCGCCTGCGGCGACAAAGGTACAGAACTCAGCATTACTGACCAGCATCTGGCTGGCTTTAAACGCTTTGACATCGCTGTGCAGCGTGCCGTACTCGTTGTCCCAGCCATAGGTATCGTCGCGCTTACCCTGCGTGACCGAACCCGCCGCCACCGACAGCAGACTGTTTTGCGGTACCTCATGGCGATTGTGGCGTGCCTGCGGGCACACCGGCCAGTGTGGCTGCGGCGTAACCCACTCAACCGGCAGCTGACGGATCAGCACGCTGGAGGTTTCCAGATGAATTCGTTCGTGCTCGATGCCCATTAAAATCACCCACGCCGGACTGTTCCAGTCAATTGGCAGGGTGAGTGGCATAGTTTTGATAAATTCGCTGACAGTGGTTTTGACTTTACCGCGATAGTCACGCAGTTCTTCCACGGTTGGCCACGGATAGTGGCTGGTATCAAGATCGTCCCAGCTCATTTCGTCGACGCCAATCGCCATCATGGCTTCGATACTGTCATCAATACGCCGTTCAAGGTACTGACCGGCCATCAGTTTATTAATATAGAAAGTCGCCGTATGGCCAAAGTAGAAGATTAGCGGATGTCGTAAGGAGATCGCCTTAGTAAACCAGGCGCGTCGATCGGCGAGGCAGTCGAACAGATCCTCATACAGCTGCCAGGTCTGGCTGAAGTAATCGAGGATCTCCTGACGTTTCTGTTCAACATTGTTGCCGCTTAAAAGTAACGTGCGGGTCGGTAAAGGTAAGCCTGCATTGCTGTGTTGTGGTTGCTGAGTCACTTTTTGCTCCCGGGTTGCCAACTGGCGCAAGGGTAATTTATGACTATAGCAAATAAGCTTTGCCGGAATGTTTCTTAACGTTTCCAGCGGCGCAGCAGGCGGCTCTTAAGTCCGGTGTCGAAACGCCAGATATGATCGAAAATTCGCAAAATGCCCGGCTTGCCATGCGCGGACATCGCCACCGCATGAAAGCGTTGCTGTTGCTGTATCTGGCGCTGCTTAATGGTTTTAATCAGTGTTTCCGGCAGGCGCTGGGCAATAAAATCGGACACGATCACCGCATCGGCTTCCTGCCAGAGACTGCCTTCCATTCGTTTTACCACCGCGTCGAGGCAGGCCGCCAGATCGGTGCCGCCGCGAAAGCGCTGGCTGAGAAAGCGAATCGCCTGCGCGATGCCGTCATCGCTGGTCAGCTCATAGCCCACCACGTCATGGGCAAACAGCATAATGTAGCAGCGGCGTTTATCGGCCAGCGCCACCTTCAGCAGCGCCAGGCAGAACGCTTTAGCACAACGTTCATTAAATCCGCCCATTGAGCCAGACGTATCGACACAGACGATAAATGGCCCGCGCGGCTGATCTTCATGTTGCTGGTGGGTGACCGGACGCTGAGTGATTTTTTCATGCCAGGCATCACCTTGCAGGCGGTACGTCAGCAGCCGCTTTTCCACCAGCCGACGATAAAACTCGATCTCCAGCTCGCTGATGCCAAGCGTCGCCAGTTCCGGAGGCAGCAGGCGCAGCACATCGTCACTTTGATGCAGGCCACTGACCTCTTCCGGCACGTTATCGGGCTGATGCACCAGCTGATGGAAACTTTCCATTGGCGCATCCTGTGACGGTACTGATTTGGCTTCACGGCTGCGGCCAAGCTGTTCTGCCAGCTTGAGTAACTCCGGTTGTTGAGCGAGAAAGTCACCGTACTGCACAATCAGTTTATAGTCGCCGTACTGTAACTTGCTGGCGCTCATATCCCATAAACGCCCGGCGGCGGCTTCGTCGTCATCCGCCAGTACCGGTGCCAGCTGTCCGCTGATCGCCAGCCGTTGTTGCAGTTCCGCCAGCAGCTTCTCGCGCTCCTGTTCCAGCAGCTGTTGATTGAGCGTCAGGGTTTGCAACGTCAGGTTTAAGCGCCAGCGTTGTAAGAACAGCGTGTGTTGTGCCTGGCTCAGATTCGCGCTCTCGCTGTGGGAAATCAGGGCGTTTGCTTGTTCGGTAAACGGGGACTGTAGGCTGTCCAGCTCCACCAGCAGCGGTGCCAGCTGCTGGCAGAATTGCGCGGTGCTGAAGGTTTGATATTGCTGAAACAGCGCGAACTCTTTTTCCAGCGCTTCGGGCACCGGGGTGGTTTTCAGGTTTTCCAGAATCTCCGCCTTCCAGCGCGGCAGATCGCGCAGCAGGGCATTTTTCATCCGCGGAAATTTTTCAAAAAACAGCGCCAGCTGTGGCGACGCCAGCAGCACCAGGATCAGCTCTTCAATCAGTTCACCTTCACCGATCGACAGCAGCGTGCTGAGCGTCTCCAGCGAGATCATTTACGCGCCTGTTTCAGCTGTTCCGCCACGTCCTGCAAGCTGGTTTCGATACGCGCCAGCCAGTCGTCGCTGATAAACAGGCAGCGCTGGTGCTGGCTGAACAGGGTGCGCTGGCCGCGCAGCTGGTTATCCAGCTCATCCAGCGCCTGTGCAATCTCTTCCGGCATCGCGGTCTGTTGTTTACCCGGCAGCATCAGGCGCGAGGCTTGCAGACTGACATCGCGCAATGTCAGGCAGTCATTCCCATCCACCTGCATATCCAGCGTCTGGGCAAAGCCGATACCGTTCAGTTTGCCGCGAATCTCACCCGGCTTTTGCAGCCAGTGATGCAGCGTTTCGCGGGCGATAACCACATGGGTGACCTGCATATCATGCAACATCAGCGGTTTTTGCAGCATCAGGGTTAACTGATCCTCGCTGAGCGCGGCGGGCAGTTCGTAATGCGGCTTGCGGCTGAACATGCCGCCATGTTTTTCCAGCTTGATCGCCTGCTCAATACTTTGCTGTTGCTGCAACGCCAGGCGGCGGGCACCAATCTGCTGTAATTTGATCAGTAACGGCTGCTGCTGCCAGGCATACTGGGTAATCAGCGTGTCGATTTCGCGATCGAGTAGCTTCATCGATTCAACGTCGTGCCACAGGCAGTCTTTTAACAGAATCAAATCGATAGGCGCAATGGCGTTACGTCCGCTGTAGAAGGCGCAGGCCTGCAACAGATGAATGGCTTTTTTCCAGCGGCGGTCAGAGATATAAGGTGCATCCGGCAGGTTCTCCAGCTGCTGACGCAACTGATAGATCAGCTCAAACACATTGTCCGGTAGCGAAACCCGGGTGATACCTTGCTGCCATTCGCGGTATTCGTCGTCGCTGATGCACAGGTTTTCGGCTACCGGATTGACGTTTTCATCCTGCTGGTGGGTCAGCATGCTGCGAAAGTTCTGCTTCTCATGCACATTATCCAGCCACAGGCGAATCAGCATGCGATCGTACAACGCTTCCAGCCCGCTGTCCGCTTCCGGCAACTCGTTGGATGCGGTCACCAGCAGGCGCATCGGGATGGCATCTTCTTTGTCGCCGTTACGAAAGCGCCGTTCGTTGATCGCGGTTAGCAGGGTATTCAGGATTGCCGGACCGGCTTTCCAGATCTCATCCAGAAAGACAATTTCCGCATCGGGCAGATAGCCCCTGGTCAGACGCTGATAGCGCCCTTCATCTTTCAGCGCCTGAATCGACAGCGGGCCAAACACCTCTTCCGGGGTGGAAAAGCGCGTCATCAGATATTCAAAGGCGCGGGCATGTTGAAAGGCGTACTTGAGACGGCGGGCAATCAGGCTTTTGGCGATGCCGGGCGGGCCGAGCAGAAACACACTCTCACCGCTTAATGCGGCCAGCAGGCAGAGACGTATGGCGTGGTGACGCTCATACAATCCTTTCTCTAACGCATTGCTGAGGCGTGAAATTCTCTCTGCCAGTAAATGTGGTTGAGCCATAATCAGTAAATCATCCTTTATGTCCAGGCTGTGTCTCGCGTTAAAGGCGAGTGCAAACACTACTGGCTATCATGCTTGAAAGACTTGATAGCAGTCAGCTTTTTTATCGTGAAAGGGTGAAGATGCACGTTATTTGAAATTTCCGGACGGTTTCCAGAGGTAGGTTTTTATGGCATTTCGTGCATACTGTGCGGGTTTTGATGGTCTGGACCCTGCGCATTCCCGCGTCACTCCGCTTCAACAAAAGATAAAACTATGAGTTCTGACAAGAAGCAGTCCCTTGGTGCCGTCACGCTGGCGGCGATCGGCGTGGTATATGGCGATATTGGTACCAGTCCGCTGTATACCTTACGCGAATGTCTCTCCGGCCAGTTTGGCTTTGGTGTGGAACGCGATGCGGTATTTGGGTTCCTCTCGCTGATTTTCTGGCTGCTGGTGCTGGTGGTTTCACTGAAGTATCTCAGCTATGTGATGCGTGCCGATAACGCCGGTGAAGGCGGGATTTTAACCCTGATGTCGCTGGCGGGCCGTAATACCGGTGGCCGGGCGACCGCGTTTCTGGTGATTATCGGGCTGATTGGCGGCAGCTTCTTTTATGGCGAGGTGGTGATTACCCCGGCAATCTCGGTGATGTCGGCGATTGAAGGGCTGGAAATTGCCGCGCCTTCACTGGATGCTTACATCGTCCCGCTGTCGATTGCGGTACTGACGCTGCTGTTTGTGATTCAGAAACACGGTACCGGTATGGTCGGCAAGCTGTTTGCGCCGGTCATGTTGCTGTGGTTTATCGTGCTGGCGGTACTGGGTGTGCGGGGGATTCTCGGTAATCCCGAAGTCTTGCAGGCGCTGAATCCGTCATGGGCGATTCACTTCTTCATTGAATATAAACAGGTTTCTTTCTTCGCACTGGGCGCGGTGGTGCTGGCGATTACCGGTGTGGAAGCGCTGTATGCCGATATGGGCCACTTCGGCAAATTCCCAATCCGGCTGGCGTGGTTTACCGTGGTAGTGCCGTCGCTGGCGTTGAACTACTTTGGTCAGGGTGCGCTGCTGCTGAAACATCCTGAGGCGATTAAAAACCCGTTTTTCCTGCTGGCTCCCGAGTGGGCGCTAATCCCGATGCTGATCCTCGCAACGCTGGCAACGGTGATTGCCTCGCAGGCGGTCATCTCCGGGGTGTTCTCCCTGACGCGTCAGGCGGTTCGTTTGGGCTATCTGCCGCCAATGCGCATTATTCACACCTCTGAGAACGAATCCGGTCAGATCTATATTCCGGTGATCAACTGGCTGCTGTTTTTTGCGGTGGTGATTGTGATTATCAGCTTTGAGCACTCCAGTAACCTGGCGGCGGCTTACGGTATCGCGGTGACCGGCACCATGGTGCTGACCTCAATCCTTAGTTGTACCGTGGCGATAAAAAACTGGCACTGGAACCGTTTTGCGGTGGGGCTGATTCTGGTGGCGATGCTGTGCATTGATGTGCCGCTGTTCACCGCCAACCTGGTGAAAATTTTCTCCGGCGGCTGGTTGCCGCTCTGCCTGGCGCTGGTGATGTTTGTGATTATGACCACCTGGAAAAGCGAGCGCTTCCGCCTGCTGCGCCGGATGCACGAGCACGGTAACTCACTGGAAGCGCTGATTGCCTCGCTGGAGAAATCGCCGCCGGTGCGTGTGCCGGGCACCGCCGTGTATATGTCGCGTGCGCTGAATGTGATTCCGTTTGCCATGCTGCATAACCTGAAACATAACAAGGTGCTGCATGAAAGGGTGGTGTTACTGACGTTGCGTACCGAAGATGCGCCATATGTTCACAACATCCGCCGGGTGACGATTGAACAGCTTTCGCCGACCTTCTGGCGAGTGGTGGCCAGTTACGGCTGGCGCGAAACGCCGAATGTCGAAGAGATTTTCCACCGTTGCGGGTTGGAAGGACTGAGCTGCCGGATGATGGAAACCTCGTTCTTTATGTCGCACGAATCACTGATTATCGGTGATCGTCCATGGTATATGCGTCTGCGCGGCAAACTGTTCCTCGCCCTGCAACGCAATGCACTGCGTGCGCCGGACCAGTTTGAGATTCCGCCAAACCGGGTGATTGAGCTGGGAACCCAGGTCGAGATTTAACGGTTTTATGATGGGGGCGGCGAAAACGCCGCCCCTGGAATAAACGACTTAATTCCAGCTAACCACCGCAATAAATCCACCCTCAGGACGATTAGCAAAATGCACGTGCATGCCGTGCAGCTCGGCGATATTGGTGACAATCGACAGTCCCAGACCGCTGCCCGACTTCTCCTGTCCCGGTGGTCGCCAGAAACGTTCACCAACTCGCGCCAAATCCTCTTCGCTGATCCCCGGCCCATTGTCGGCCACGTCAAATCCGTTGTTGCGCAGAGTGATATCCACCGTGCTGCCGGTGTCGCTGTAACGAATGGCGTTATCCAGCAGGTTGCGTGTCATTAGCGTAAGCAGTAACAGATGGCCGTTACGTTCTACCGCTTCGGACGGCAGATGCAGTTTTAATTCCACTCCGACCTGCTGCGCTTTGTTATAGTGATCGATAACCGCCTGTTGTAATAACTGTTGGAAATCGATGCGCTGACTGTTTTCCAGTGTCGCTTCGGCATCCAGCCGCGATAAGGTCAGTAACTGATCCACCAGCCGGGTGGCACGATCGATACCGGCATCAAGGTTTTGCAGCGCATGATGGCGCATCTGAGGATCATCATGTGCCAGCTGCACCACTTCGGTCTGGACTTTCAGCGCGGCCAGCGGGCTGCGTAACTCGTGGGCGGCATCGGAGGTGAAGCGGCGTTCGCGCAGCAGCATCTGATTGATACGCGCAAACAGGGCATTCAGCGCATCGACAATCGGCCTGACTTCCTGCGGCAGATGCGGCGTGGTGAGCGGTGAGCCGTCATCCGGTGAGCGCTGCTGCAACTGCAACGCGATGCGTTTTAGCGGCGACAGTTCGCGGGTAACCAGCCAGAACAGCAGGACTAACATCACCGGCAGGGCAAACAGCCACGGCGTCAGGTTAGTCTGCACAATATCGCGCGTCATATCATCGCGGTATTCCCACTCCTGGCCGACGACCACCACATAACGTTGATCGGGCGTTGCCAGCCATACCATGCGCCATAAATCGTCATCGCCACGCAGCTGGCCGTCGGTAAAGCCGTTCTGCTGATAGTTAAACAGGAAATCTTTACCGTCATCGCCGTCGTTCAGCACCATCTTGCCATCGCGGGTAAACACCGCAAAGGCCAGCGCATCATCTTCCTGTTCGCCGCGATGATGGCGCACCATCTTTTTGGTTTTCGGCAGCGAGTGCGGTTGCTGGCTGAGATCTTCCGGGTTCATGGTGGCAAGGCGCTTGGCAAACAGCATCTGCTGCGTATCAAACAACTCATTGATTTTATGACGGGTTTGATACCATGACTCAATACTGGCTGCGCCCCAGCACAGCAGTGTCAGCAGAATAAAGCCAATAATTAAACGTAAACGCAGACTCATGCGTCTCATACCGCCGCTCCCAGCGTATAACCGACGCCGTGCACGGTTCGAATAAACTCGCTACCCAGCTTTTTGCGCAGATGGTGGATATGCACTTCAACCGCGTTACTGGAGACATCTTCATCCCAGCTGTAGAGCTTCTCTTCCAGCTGGGCGCGCGTCAGTACCCGGCCAGGGTTCATCAGCAACAGTTCAAGGATTGCCAGCTCACGTGATTTCAGAACCAGCGGCTCGCCGTGCAGCGTCACGGTGCGTGAACCGGGTTCCAGCGCGACGCCGCCATGTTGCAATGTGGGTTGCAGCTGACCGTGGCGACGACGAATCAGCGCCTGCAAGCGTGCCGCCACTTCGCTCAGGGCGAACGGTTTACACAGATAGTCGTCCGCTCCCTGTTGCAGACCGGCCACCCGCTGCTCCAGCGCATCGCGTGCGGTGAGGATCAGCACCGGCACATCCTGACCGTTTTTGCGCCACTGCCGCAAAATATCCAGCCCGTCCATCTGTGGCAGACTAAGATCCAGCACCACCGCGTCATACGGGGCGGCATCCAGCGCCAGCAAGCCGTCGTTGCCGGATAAAAACCAGTCGACGCTAAAGCCCATTTTGATCAACCCGGCTTTAATGCCGTCACCAATCAGACGGTCATCCTCGATCAATAAAATTCTCATCGGCATCTCTTTGCATCGCGTGATTAACGGCTTTTATACGTAAAGGCAGGGCAGTTTGTACAGGCAGGATCGCGGAAAATCGGCTATTTACTTCAATATGAAAAAATTGAGTGTCCCGGACAGGGTTCTTAAGATCCTGTTAAGAACCTTTTGTTTTAATCACTTCCGAAGACAACTTACCGCGCAGCAAAATGCTGCAAACTCGACATGGATTAGAGGTGAATAATATGAAAAAGACAGCCGCTTTATTAGCCATCGCCGCTCTGGTTTCCACTCCGGTTCTTGCTGCGCAAAACGGGGGGTTTGTCGACCCTAATGCCCCGGCCGCCTCCGTGCAGAAAGGTGGCTTTACTGGCCCGAACGGTAGCGTCGTGACGGTAAAACAGGCGCAGGATATGAAGGATGACAGCTGGGTGACCCTGCGCGGTAATATCGAAAAACGTGTCGGTGATGAGGATTACACCTTCCGCGACGCCACCGGCACCATGACGGTTGAGATTGATCACAAGCGCTGGAATGGCCTGACCGTTTCGCCTGGCGACAAAGTGGAGTTGCAGGGTGAGCTGGACAAAGACTTCAACTCGGTTGAACTGGATGTGAAGCAAGTCCGTAAAATTCAGTAACCGACGCCAGCGCGCCGGGCTGGCATTAGCTGGCCCGGCTTTGCGCATCGAGCGTCTGCACCAGATGCAGCACCGATGCTGAGCGATCCCATTTGCGCCATGCCAGCGCAATATCCGTCGTCAGTGCCGGATCGTCGCAGTGGTGGAAAGTGACGCCGGGAAAGTTGATGCAGCACAGTGACGCCGGTACCACCGCAAAGCCAAAACCGGCGGCCACCATACCAATGGCGGAAGAGATTTGCGGCGACTGTGGCCCGGTTTGTGGCTGAAAACCGCTGCGCAGACAGGCGCTGATAATCGATTCATACAGACTGGGGGCCAGCTCACGCGGAAAAGTGATCATCGGCGTATCCACCAGCTGCGCCAGCGACAGTGTGCTCTGCTGATTTAGCGCGTGCGACGCGGGCAGCACAATGCGCATCGCCTCACTGGCGATAATCTTCAGATTAAACGCTTTGCTGCTTTCACAAGGCAGACGTACAAAAGCCGCATCCAGTAAACCTTCCTGTAAATCATGCATCAGCGTCGCCATATTGGCTTCACGCGGCAGCAGCCGCATCGCCGGATAACGCGTCTGGAATTGCTGTAGCAGGTTGAAGATTGCCGAATGAAAGGCGATTGAACAGGCAAATCCCAGCGAAAGTTGCCCTGACACACCGCGGGCGATACCTTTTGCCTTCTCCAGCGCATTGCCGGTCAGTTCCAGAATCTGGCAGGCATCATCATAAAACACCTCGCCCGCTTCGGTTAACTCCACGCCACGCGTCAGTCGCTTCAGCAACGGCGTGCCAATTTCACGCTCCAGCCGCAAGATTTGCTGACTCAGCGGCGGCTGCGAGATGCCCAGCATTTCAGCAGCGCGGGTGAAGTTGCGCGTTTGCGCCACCGCTACAAAATAACGCAGATATCGCAGTTCCATATCGAAAACGTCTCAAAGTCACGGGAGTTCTATATTGGTATGTTGAGCTGAATCGAGTCAATATTCAGTTAACGTTTGCTAATATTTAATGCAGGAGAGAAACAATGGAGCATCATCTAACTGATTGTTTCTGTGCTGAAGAGCTCAGTTCTACCGTCACAGCATTGCAACAACAAAGGCCAGAAAGTGTTATCTATCAGACCTCTTTAATGAGTGCTCTGCTCAGTGGCGTGTATGAAGGCAGTACCACCATTGGCGATCTATTGAAGAAGGGCGATTTTGGTCTCGGCACCTTTAATCATCTTGATGGCGAACTGATTGCCTTCGATCGTGAGGTGTATCAGCTTCGCGCTGACGGTTCGGCTAATGAAGCCCGTCACGATCAAAAAACGCCGTTTGCGGTGATGACCTTTTTCCGCCCGCAGTATCGCCATCCCTTTTCGCAGTCAGCCAGTCGTGAAGAGGTGCATCAGGTCATTAATCAGCAGGTTAAATCTGATAACCAGTTCTGCGCGCTGCGTCTTGAAGGCCATTTTTCGCAGGTGGATACCCGCACCGTGCCCTGTCAGCATCGTCCGTACAAACCGATGATGCAGGCGGTTGAGCAGCAACCGACCTTCCATTTCAACCAGCGTAACGGCGTGCTGATCGGTTTCCGCACGCCGCAATATATGCAGGGAATCAATGTTGCGGGTTACCACGAGCACTTTATTACTGAGGATCGTCAGGGCGGCGGCCACGTGCTTGATTACCAGCTACATCAGGGGATCCTGACCTTTGGCGAGATCAGCAAGCTGGTGATTGATCTGCCTGAGGATGCTGATTTCCTGCAAGCCAACCTTAATCCCGATGACCTTGACGATGCTATCCGCAGCGTTGAGAGCTAATGACCAGAAACGGAGAGCATATGAAAACGGCGACTGATATCCGGCAGTGGGCCCATGGGGCCGATCTGGTGGTAGCGCAGCTTGAGGCGCAAGGGGTGAAACAGGTGTTTGGCATTCCGGGTGCCAAAATCGATAAAGTGTTTGATTCGCTGGTGGACTCCACCATTGAAACCATTCCGGTGCGCCATGAAGCGAATGCTGCCTTTATGGCCGCTGCGGTAGGCCGTCTGACCGGTAAAGCGGGCGTGGCGCTGGTCACTTCCGGTCCTGGCTGTTCGAATCTGATTACCGGTATGGCGACCGCCACCTCAGAAGGCGATCCGCTGGTGGCTATCGGCGGCGCGGTAAAACGTGCGGACAGTGCCAAGCTGGTCCATCAGAGTATGAATACCGTCGGCATGTTCCAGCCGGTGACCAAATACGCGGTTGAAGTCACTGCGCCGGATGCGCTGGGCGAAGTGTTATCCAATGCTTTTCGTAGCGCCGAACTAGGGCGGCCAGGCGGGGCTTTTGTCAGCCTGCCGCAGGATATTGTTGATCAGCCGGTGCGTGGCAACGTGCTGAATCATCGCGGCAATGTGTTGCTCGGCCCGGCACCGGACAGCGCCATTGAAGCCGTATCCCGTAAAGTTGCTGAAGCCAAAAACCCGGTGATACTGCTGGGATTAATGGCCAGCCAGCCGGATAACGCTGCGGCGTTGCATCGCCTGCTTGAGCGCAGCCATATTCCGGTGACCAGCACTTATCAGGCGGCCGGTGCGGTTTGCCAGTCACACTTTTCGCGCTTTGCCGGGCGTGTCGGCTTATTTAACAACCAGGCCGGTGACCGTTTGCTGCGCCAGGCGGATCTGATTATTACCGTCGGCTACAGTCCGGTGGAGTATGAGCCGGCGATGTGGAACAGCGGTAGCGCCACGCTGGTGCATATAGATGTGATGCCAGCAGAAACCGACAACTGCTATCTGCCGGATGCCGAGCTGGTGGGTGATATTGCCGCGACGCTTGATAAACTGGCGCGGCGCATCAACGCGCCGCTGCAACTCAGCAGTGCGTCGGCGGAAATCCTGCAAGATCGGCAGACGCAACGTGAGTTACTGGCGCTTCGCGGCCATCAGCTCAGTCAGTTTGCCTTGCATCCGTTGCGCATCGTGCGGGCGATGCAGGACATTATTAACAGTGATGTCACGCTGACCGTCGATATGGGCAGTTTTCATATCTGGATAGCGCGTTACCTGTATAGCTTCCGGGCGCGCCAGATTATGATTTCCAATGGCCAGCAAACCATGGGCGTGGCGTTGCCGTGGGCGATTGGTGCCTGGCTGGTTGATCCGAGCCGTAAGGTGGTGTCGGTGTCCGGTGATGGCGGGTTTATGCAGTCGAGCATGGAGCTGGAAACCGCGGTGCGACTGAAGGCGAATATCCTGCACATTATCTGGGTCGATGATGCCTACAATATGGTGGCAATGCAGGAAGAGAAGAAATATCAGCGGGTTTCCGGAGTAAAATTTGGCCCGATTGATTTTAAAGCCTATGCCGAGGCGTTTGGCGCTGCGGGTTTTGCGGTAGAAAGTGCCGATGCGCTGGAGCCAACGCTGCGCAAAGCCATGGATGTGGCGGGCCCGGCGGTGGTGGCGATACCGGTAGACTATGCCGACAATCACTTACTGATGGGGCAACTGCACCTGAGTCAGCTGCTGTAATCACCACGTTAATGCCTTAGGTTTAGTGCCTAAGGCAAATTTTTCCTGCCGCCAGCGAAACGTTTCGATGGCGATCACACTTCTTTCATATCCCCGTTGTTTTCCGCTGTGCTTTTTTTACACTGCCGGTCAGCGAAACGTTTCGCTCTGGAGTGGAAAATGAAAAAAGGCAGCTTACTGAATTCTGATATTTCTTACGTGGTGTCCCGACTGGGGCATACCGACAGCCTGGTGATCGGCGATGCCGGTCTGCCGATTCCTGCTGGCCCGCAACGCATTGATTTAGCGCTGACGCACGGTATTCCTGGTTTTATCCAGGTCACTGAAGCCGTAACGAAAGAGATGCAGGTAGAAAGTGCCATCATTGCGGAAGAGATTAAGCAGCACAATCCGCAGCTTCATAGCGAGCTGGTCGCTCTGCTCGAAAACGTGCAACAACTTCAGGGAAATATTATCTCCATTAGTTACACCAGTCATGAACAGTTCAAACAACAGACTCAGCGTAGTCAGGCGGTCATTCGCAGTGGGGAGTGTTCTCCCTATGCGAATGTCATCCTGTGCGCTGGCGTGACCTTCTGAGGCTGGCATGCAACCGTTACTGCAACTGAAAGGCATTGATAAATCTTTTCCGGGCGTCAAAGCCCTCTCCGGTGCCGCACTGTCGGTCTATGCTGGCCGCGTGATGGCGCTGGTGGGTGAAAACGGTGCCGGTAAATCCACCATGATGAAAGTGCTAACCGGGATTTATGCCCGCGATGCCGGTTCGCTGCAGTGGCTGGGCGAAGAGACCCGTTTTAGTGGTCCGAAAGCCTCGCAGGAAGCCGGGATTGGCATCATTCATCAGGAACTTAACCTGATTCCTCAGCTCAGCATCGCGGAAAATATTTTCCTCGGACGCGAATTCGTTAATCGTTTTGGCCGCATTGAGTGGAAGAAAATGTATGCCGCCGCCGATGCGCTGCTGCAACGGCTGAATCTGCGCTTTAACAGTCATAAGTTGGTCGGTGATTTATCGATTGGCGATCAGCAGATGGTAGAAATCGCCAAAGTGCTCAGCTTTGAGTCGAAAGTGATCGTGATGGACGAACCAACCGATGCGCTGACCGATACCGAAACGGTCTCGCTGTTCCGCGTCATCAATGAGCTGAAAGCGCAGGGCTGCGGCATCGTCTATATCTCGCATCGCATGAAAGAGATCTTTGAGATTTGCGATGACGTAACGGTATTTCGCGACGGCCAGTTTATCGCCGAACGCACAGTTGAAAGCCTGAGCGAAGAGTCGCTGATTGAGATGATGGTGGGTCGTAAGCTGGAAGATCAGTATCCGCGCCTTGATAAGGCTCCGGGTGAGGTGCGCCTGAAGGTGGAGAATCTCAGCGGGCCGGGTGTGGAAAATGTCAGCTTTACCCTGCGTAAAGGCGAAATTCTCGGTATCGCGGGCCTGATGGGCGCGGGCCGGACTGAACTGATGAAAGTGCTCTACGGTGCGCTGCCGCGTACCGGCGGTAAAGTGACGCTTGATGGTCGCGATGTGCAAACGCGCTCGCCGCAGCAGGGCTTATCCAATGGCATCGTCTATATCTCCGAAGATCGTAAACGCGATGGCCTGGTGTTAGGCATGTCAGTGAAAGAGAACATGTCACTGACCGCGCTGCGCTACTTCAGCCACGCCGGTGGGCGACTGAAGCATGCCGAAGAAGTCATGGCGGTCAGTGATTTTATTCGCCTGTTTAAGGTGAAAACGCCGTCGATGGAACAGCCGATTGGCCTGCTCTCCGGCGGTAATCAACAGAAAGTGGCGATCGCCCGCGGCCTGATGACCCGACCAAATGTATTAATACTCGACGAACCGACGCGTGGCGTTGATGTCGGGGCGAAGAAAGAGATTTATCAGCTCATCAACCAGTTTAAAGAAGAGGGGCTGAGTATCATTTTGGTGTCGTCGGAAATGCCGGAAGTGCTCGGCATGAGCGATCGCATTCTGGTGATGCATGAAGGCCGCCTGAGCGGCAATTTCCCGATTGAACAAGCCACGCAGGAAGCCCTTATGGCTGCCGCTGTGGGTAAGCAACACAGCGAGGAGTTAGCACATCTATGAGTACTCAAACCTTACCGGCACGTCGCCGCTTTTTTAGCAAAGCGTGGCTGCTTGAGCAAAAGTCGCTGATTGCCCTGCTGGTGCTGATCGCGATCGTTTCCAGCCTCAGCCCGAACTTTTTTACCGTCAATAACCTGTTCAACATTCTGCAGCAGACCTCTGTTAACGCCATTATGGCGGTAGGAATGACGCTGGTGATCCTTACTTCCGGTATCGATTTGTCGGTCGGCTCGCTATTAGCGCTGACCGGTGCGGTGGCGGCATCGCTGGTCGGGCTGGAGGTGAATGCGCTGGTGGCGGTCGCGGCTTCGCTGGCGCTGGGCGCGTTTATCGGCGCGATCACCGGCACGATTGTCGCCAAAGGCAAGGTGCAGGCGTTTATCGCCACGCTGGTGATGATGTTACTGCTGCGCGGCGTCACCATGGTTTATACCAATGGTAGCCCGGTCAATACCGGCTTTAACGAGAACGCCGATCTGTTTGGCTGGTTTGGTATTGGTCGTCCGTTGGGTATTCCGACGCCGATCTGGCTGATGGCCGGGGTATTTTTGCTGGCATGGTACATGCTGCATCACACCCGTTTAGGTCGTTACATTTATGCGTTAGGCGGGAATGAAGCGGCGACTCAGCTGTCCGGCATTAATGTTAATCGGGTAAAAATCATCGTTTATTCACTGTGCGGCATGCTGGCGGCACTGGCGGGGAGCATTGAAGTCGCGCGTCTCTCTTCCGCACAACCGACGGCCGGTACGGGTTACGAGCTGGATGCGATTGCGGCAGTGGTGCTGGGCGGTACCAGCCTGGCAGGCGGTAAAGGACGGATTGTCGGTACGCTAATTGGTGCGCTGATCCTTGGCTTCCTGAACAACGGGCTGAATTTATTAGGTGTTTCTTCCTACTACCAGATGATCGTTAAAGCAGCGGTCATTTTGCTGGCGGTGCTGGTGGATAACAAAAGCAGTAAATAACTCTCTATACCTGGACAGGAAATAACATAATGAAAATGAAAAAACTGACTGCACTTGCCGTACTGCTCAGCGCCACCCTCAGCGCCAACGCGCTGGCAAAAGACACCATTGCGTTGGTGGTGTCCACATTAAACAATCCGTTCTTTGTTTCACTGAAGGATGGCGCACAGAAAGAAGCCGACAAACTGGGTTATAACCTGGTGGTTCTGGATTCACAGAACAACCCGGCGAAAGAGCTGGCTAATGTGCAGGATCTGACCGTACGTGGCGCGAAGCTGGTGCTGATCAACCCAACCGATTCTGATGCTGTTGGTAACGCAGTGAAAATGGCGAACCAGGCGAATATCCCGGTTATTACCCTCGACCGCGTAGCGGCGCAGGGCAAGGTTGTCAGTCATGTCGCCTCCGATAACCGTTTCGGTGGCAAAATGGCCGGTGACTTTATCGCGAAGAAAGTAGGCGAAAGCGCCAAAATTATCGAACTGCAAGGGATTGCCGGTACTTCTGCGGCGCGTGAGCGCGGTGAAGGCTTTAAACAGGCCGCCGATGCGCACAAATTCGCTATTCTTGCCAGCCAGCCTGCTGACTTTGACCGGACTAAAGGTCTGAACGTTATGCAGAACCTGCTGACCGCGCACCCGGATGTGCAGGCAGTCTTCGCACAGAATGATGAAATGGCACTGGGCGCGCTGCGTGCATTGCAAACTGCCGGTAAATCTGATGTGGTGGTAGTGGGCTTCGACGGTACCGATGACGGTGTGAAAGCCGTTGAAGGCGGCAAACTGGCCGCGACCGTGGCTCAGATGCCGGAGCAGATTGGCGTTATCGGTGTGCAAACCGCTGATAAAGTGCTGAAAGGCGAAAAAGTGCAGGCGATCAATCCGGTAGACCTGAAGCTGGTCACCAAATAAATCAAAGAAAAGCAGGCACAGCGCCACCTTATCTGGTGGCGCACTTTTTGGGACGATTGAGTTATGACGAAAACCGGTAAACTGGCTGTTCTTGGCAGCATCAATGCGGATCACATCCTTAATCTGGCGCAGTTTCCTCGTCCGGGTGAAACGGTGATCGGTACGCAGTATCAGGTCGCTTTTGGCGGTAAAGGCGCGAATCAGGCGGTGGCTGCCGGTCGCAGCGGCGCGGATATCGCCTTTATTGCCTGCGTTGGCGAAGATGATATTGGTGAGCGTGTGCGTAAACAGCTGGCAACGGACCGCATTGATATCACGCCGGTTGAAGCGGTGGCAGCTACCGCGACCGGCGTGGCGCTGATTTTCGTCAATGGTGAAGGTGAAAACTCGATTGCAATTCATGCGGGTGCCAATGCGGCGTTAACCCCTGAGCGTGTCACCGCTCATCAGCAAACTATTGCCGATGCATCGGCGTTGCTGATGCAGCTCGAGTCGCCGCTGGAGAGTGTGCTGGCGGCCGCGCGCATTGCCCGTCAGCATCAGACACAAGTTATCCTGAATCCGGCACCGGCAACGCAGCTTTCCGATGAGTTGCTGTCGCTGGTTGATATGATCACGCCGAATGAAACCGAAGCCGAGATTCTTACCGGCATTCCTGTCAGCACTGATGACGATGCCGCTCGTGCCGCTGCGGTGCTGCATAACAAAGGGATCGGGAAAGTGCTGATTACCCTCGGCAGTCGCGGTGTCTGGCTGAGTGATAACGGACAAGGTCAGCGTATTGAAGGCTTCCGGGTGAAAGCGGTGGATACCATTGCCGCGGGCGATACCTTTAATGGTGCATTGCTTACCGCGCTGCTGGAAAAGCAGCCGATGGCAGAAGCCGTGCGTTTTGCCCATGCTGCGGCAGCAATTGCAGTGACGCGCCACGGTGCACAGCCTTCCGTTCCGTGGCGTGAAGAGATTGATAGCTTCTTGCAGCAGCAGGAGTAAGTTCGTTGGCCACGATGAAAGATGTCGCCCGTTTAGCGGGCGTTTCTACCTCTACGGTTTCGCACGTCATTAATAACAATCGTTTTGTTAGTGACGCAGTGCGCGAAAAAATCGATGCCGCTATCAGGCAACTGAACTATGCGCCCTCGGCGCTGGCGCGCAGTCTTAAACTCAATCAAACCCGTACCATCGGTATGTTGCTTACCGCCAGCAGTAACCCGTTTTATGCGGAAGTGGTGCGTGGGGTAGAAAATAGTTGCTATGAACGCGGTTACAGCCTGGTGCTGTGTAATACCGCTGGCGATGAAGAGCGCATGAACCGTAGCCTGGAAACATTGCTGCAAAAGCGTGTCGATGGCTTGCTAATTATGTGTACTGAAAGCCATCTGCCTTCCGCCGAAATCCTGAATCGCTATCCCACTATTCCTTCTGTGATGATGGACTGGGCACCGTTTGAAGGCAGCAGCGACATTATTCAGGATAATTCGTTGCTGGGTGGCGAGATGGCCACCGACTATCTGATCTCGCGCGGTTATACCCGCATTGCCTGTATTGTTGGCCCGCTGGATAAAACCCCGGCGCGATTGCGCCTTGAAGGGTATAAGCGAGCAATGGCGGCGGCGGGGCTACCTGTACTGCCCGGCTATATTGTTGACAGTGATTTTGAGTTTCAGGGCGGCTATAACGCCATGAATCAGTTACTGACGTTGAGTGAAGTGCCGCAGGCGGTATTTACCAGCAACGATGCCATGGCAGTCGGGGTTTATCACGCGCTGTATCAGGCCGGATTATCGGTGCCGCAGGATGTGGCGGTCATCGGCTACGATGATATTGAACTGGCGCGTTATCTGACGCCGCCATTAACCACCATTCATCAGCCAAAAGATGAGTTAGGGGAACTGGCCATCGATACGCTGATTCATCGGCTGGCCGATCCCGGCGCCAGCCAGCAAACGCTGGTGCTGACGCCGGAACTGGTAGAGCGTGCATCGGTCGCTGAACGTTAAGCCTTCTTGCTGCGCTTTTCACGATCGGCAATCAGATGACGGCCATCGCCGGGTTTCAGCAGCATAAAGACCAGCGCAGACAGCATAGTCACCACTCCCATGGTCAGGAAGGTGTAATGGAAGTTCTGCACGGTGGTGCCGTCGAAATTCTCATACATCCGCAATACCGCAGCACTGACCGCCACACCAAAGCCGATCGCCAGCTGTTGTGTGACCGCCAGCATGCTGTTGCCGCTGCTGGCATTCTCATCAGTCAGGTCTGCCAGGGTAATGGTGTTCATGGCGGTGAACTGCGTCGACATCGCCATACCTAATATAAAGAGTGGAATGACTAACATCATGACTCCCATTCCCGGTGTTTGCAGCGAGAAGGTGGTAATCAGCAGACCAATGATGACGGTAATCGAGACCAGTGTTTTGCGATAGCCGAACCAGCGCAATACCTGAGTCACGGTGGATTTCGCGACTATTGAGCCGAGTGCGGTGGGAGCCATCATGCAACCTGCCAGAATCGCCGAGTAGCCAAAACCAACCTGTAACATCAGCGGCATCAGAAACGGGATACAGCCGGTTCCCAGTCGCGAGGCTATATTGCCGATGATGCCAACCGAGAAGGTGCGAGTTTTAAACATCGGCAGACCAATCAGCGGCATTGGGTGTCGACGCGCATGTCCTATATAGAAGAGAAGCAGCACAATACCACTCAGCAGCACCGCCGCCGCAATCCATCCGGCAACAATCCTCTCACCAAACAGCTCGATGCCGCTGGTTATCAGCACCAGACCTAAACCAAACAGCAGAAAGCCGAGCAGGTCGAAGCGACGGCGGGGCGTGGTGAAGTCCGGCATATATTTCCGCGCATAGATAATGCCGGCGATACCAATCGGAATATTAATCAGGAAGATCCAGTGCCAGGTGGCGTAGGTGACCAGCACGCCGCCCAGCATGGGGCCAAGAATCGGGCCGACCAGACCCGGCATGGTGACAAAGTTGAGTACCGGCAGCAGTTCACTACGCGGATAAGCACGCAATAACGCGAGTCGGGCGACCGGCATCATCATGGCACCACCAATGCCCTGCACAATGCGTGAAATCACCAGCATGCTTAAGGAGCCTGACAGCGCGCAGGCCAGCGACCCCAATGTAAAGAGAGAAACCGCCACGATAAACACTTTGCGCGTACCGTAACGGTCGGCCAGCCAGCCGCTGACCGGAATCAGCATCGCTACGGTCAAGGTATAGCTGATAACGGCAGACTGCATTGCCAGCGGAGAACGATCAAGACTCTGCGCGATAGCCGGTAAGGCGGTATTCAGGATAGTGGCATCCAGTGCCTGCATAAAGAATGCCATTGCGGCAATCCAGGGAAGACCGGCCATACTGCGCGCGGATTTGATCATTGAGCATCCTTATTCTTCTATATAAAGCATCAAGGGGCGTCGGGATTTATTATTATCAGCAAGAATAGCATCTTCTTTCTCTGCACAATTATCCGTAAATGTCTGCATCAGGCGGCGGTTTGGTTGAAAATCAGCCGAAATCAGGGCGTTTTTGCCGCTTTTGCTGGAAATTAAATCAGTCAGAAAGTTTTTTTCAATAAACACTTGTCACCCGTCAGAAACTCCCTATAATGCGCCTCCACTGACACGGAACAACGGCTTACAGGCCACCGGGTCGGAAGGTTCAGTAAGATGAACCGCCGGAGAAAAACTTCTGAAAAAGAGGTTGACTCTGAAGGAGGAAAGCGTAATATA
>NZ_JRXE01000026.1 GCF_001267535.1 Winslowiella iniecta
GGAACGCGGTTATTCCGTTGCCGAAGTATCCGACCGTCTGGGCGTTTCTGCGCACAGCCTCTACAAGTGGCTACGGGCTATCAATGCCCTGTCACGTGGCTCAAATTTCGCTATGCTTGCAGGCCGTACCAGATCAGCTGGATTCTCCACCTTCTGACCGCGCTCAATAGCCCAGCGATAGACTTGCAATACAATCTCTCTGGCGTGTACAGCTGTCGCCGGTGCCCCTCTCTCGACAATGTTATCGGTTAATGCGCGTAAGTCTTCATGTGTAATCTCACTAAGTTTCTGCTGGGCAAATTTTGACTTCAACTCCCTTTGATATACCGAACGCCTCATATCACGCGTCGATTCAGCCATTTGATAACCGCGTAACCATTTCTCAGCCCACGCACCAAAAGTCTCCGCATCTTTGATACTCGCTTTATCTCTGGCTTTTTCCCTAGCAGGCGATCTTCCACTGGCAACCATTTTTTTGGCTTCATTGAGCCGTTCACGCGCTTCTGCAAGCGTGATCCCTCCAACACCATAGCGGCCAAAAGTAACGGTCTCCTGTCTTCCGTTTATTGAATAGTTATAACGAAATGAGATCGTTCCAGCCGGAGTCACCGCAACATACAGACCATCACGGTCATTAACTTTATAGAGTTTCTCCTTCGGCTTAAGGTGACGCAGCCTGGTATCAGTCAACATGGTTTATTGTTTTCCTTTAATCAAAAAATACCATGTTGTAAAAAATTCAGAAAAGTTATTTAACCCTCTGTTTTTAATTGAGTTATAAAAAACAAATACCATAACTCAACCGAAATTTATCACATGGTACTTTTTCAAACCTGAATTCGAAACCAGAGAGTACCATCAAAAATCCCATTGAAAAAACCGTGCTTCCCGTTGCTAACAGCTGCCAGAAAGTGCCAGACACAAAAACAAAAAAGCCCGCAGTTACGCGGGCTTAGAGGTACTTTACTGCTTTTACGTGCAGGCTGTTGCCAGACGCGAAATTATTCCCACTCAATCGTAGCCGGTGGCTTACCAGAGATGTCATAGACCACGCGGGAGATACCATCAATTTCATTGATAATGCGGTTAGAAACGCGGCCAAGGAACTCATACGGCAGATGCGCCCAGTGTGCGGTCATAAAGTCGATAGTCTCGACGGCACGCAGGGAAACCACCCAGTCGTACTTACGGCCATCGCCCATCACGCCCACGGAACGGACGGGCAGGAACACGGTAAATGCCTGGCTGACTTTGTTGTAAAGATCGGCTTTATGCAGCTCTTCGATAAAAATCGCATCCGCACGGCGCAGCAGATCGCAATACTCTTTCTTCACTTCGCCCAGTACCCGCACGCCCAGACCCGGACCCGGGAACGGGTGACGGAACAGCATGCTGTGCGGCAGGCCAAGTTCCAGGCCGATTTTACGCACTTCGTCTTTAAACAGCTCTTTCAGCGGCTCGACCAGACCCAGCTTCATCTCTTTCGGCAGACCGCCCACGTTGTGATGTGACTTGATCACATGCGCTTTACCGGTCGCGGAAGCCGCAGATTCGATAACGTCAGGATAGATAGTTCCCTGCGCCAGCCATTTCACATCGGTCAGCCTGGTGGCTTCTTCATCGAACAGTTCAACAAACACCCGGCCAATAGTTTTACGCTTGGCTTCTGGCTCATCAATACCAGCCAGTGCATCAAGGAAGCGCGCTTCCGCTGGTACATGGATGATGTTCAGACCGAAGTGGTCACCAAACATATCCATCACCTGCTCCGCTTCATTCAGGCGCAGCAGACCGTTATCGACGAAGACACAGGTCAGACGATCGCCAATAGCGCGGTGCAGCAGCATCGCCGTTACCGATGAGTCGACACCACCGGACAGGCCGAGGATCACTTTATCGTTACCGACCTGCTCACGCAGACGCTCAACCGCATCTTCGATAATTTTGGCTGGCGTCCACAGCGCTTCGCACTGGCAAATATCGAGCACAAAACGCTCCAGCATGCGCAGACCCTGACGGGTATGGGTCACTTCCGGGTGGAACTGCACACCGTAGAAACGCTTCTCTTCGTTGGCCATAATGGCAAACGGGCAGGTTTCGGTGCTGGCAACGGTAACGAAGTCAGACGGGATAGCGGTAACCTTGTCACCATGGCTCATCCAGACGTCCAGCAGCGGCTTGCCGGCATCGCTGATAGCGTCTTCGATATCACGAATCAGCGCGCTGGCCACTTTCACTTCAACCTGCGCATAACCAAATTCACGCTCGGTGGAACCTTCAACTTTACCGCCCAGCTGCATCGCCATGGTCTGCATACCGTAGCAAACACCCAGAACCGGCACACCAGCAGTGAAAACGTAATCAGGTGCGCGTGGGCTGTCGTGTTCGGTGGTGCTTTCCGGGCCGCCGGACAGAATGATACCGCTAGGATTGAACTGACGAATTTGCTCTTCGGTGACGTCCCACGCCCACAGTTCACAATAGACACCCAGTTCACGCACACGACGTGCAACCAGCTGAGTGTACTGAGAACCGAAATCGAGGATCAGAATGCGATGTTTATGAATATTTTCCGTCGTCATTGAGGCTATTCCAGAGCGATGTATAACTGATAATGAAATCGCCCGACTGAAAAGCCGGGCGGTGAATCTGATGCGCGATTAAGAACCCATACGGTAGTTAGGCGACTCTTTGGTGATGGTCACATCATGCACGTGGCTTTCGGAGATACCTGCTCCGCTGATGCGAACAAATTCCGCTTTGGTGCGCAGGTCATCGATAGTACCACAGCCGGTCAGGCCCATACAGGAACGCAAGCCACCCATCTGCTGATGAACGATCTCTTTCAGACGGCCTTTGTATGCCACACGGCCTTCGATACCTTCCGGCACCAGTTTGTCTGCCGCATTGTCAGTCTGGAAGTAGCGGTCAGAAGAGCCTTTGGACATTGCGCCCAGTGAACCCATACCGCGATAAGACTTGAATGAACGGCCCTGGTACAGCTCGATTTCACCCGGAGATTCTTCAGTACCTGCCAGCATCGATCCAACCATCACACAGGATGCGCCCGCAGCGATAGCTTTCGCGATATCACCGGAGAAACGGATACCGCCGTCAGCGATAACCGGAATACCGGTACCTTCCAGCGCAGCAACCGCGTCGGAAACCGCGGTAATCTGCGGTACACCGACACCGGTAACAATACGTGTGGTACAGATTGAGCCAGGGCCAATACCGACTTTAACCGCGCTTACGCCGGCTTCAACCAGCGCCAGAGCACCAGCACCGGTAGCGACGTTGCCACCGAGAATCTGCAAGTCAGGATATTTAGCACGGGTTTCACGAATACGTTGCAGTACGCCTTCAGAATGGCCGTGAGAAGAGTCAATCAGCAGCACGTCCACACCGGCAGCGACCAGCGCATCAACGCGCTCTTCGTTACCGGCACCGGCACCTACCGCCGCACCAACGCGCAGACGGCCATGCTCATCTTTACAGGCGTGAGGTTTACGTTCGGCTTTCTGGAAATCTTTAACGGTGATCATGCCCAGCAGATGGAAGCTGTCATCAACGACCAGCGCTTTTTCAACACGTTTTTCGTGCATTTTCTGCAGCACGACTTCGCGTGCTTCGCCTTCTTTCACCGTGACCAGACGCTCTTTCGGCGTCATCACTGCTGAAACCGGCAGGCTTAAATCGGTCACAAAGCGCACGTCACGACCGGTAATAATACCGACCAGTTCGTTTTCGCCGTTCACCACCGGATAACCGGCAAAGCCATTGCGTTCAGTCAGTGCCTGTACATCGCGCAGCGGGGTGGTAGGCAGAACGGTTTGTGGATCGGTGACCACTCCGCTCTCATGTTTCTTCACCTTGCGAACTTCTTCCGCCTGGCGCTCGATAGACATATTTTTGTGGATAAAGCCTAAGCCGCCTTCCTGAGCCAGGGCGATTGCCAGACCCGCTTCGGTGACCGTGTCCATAGCAGCGGACAGCATTGGGATATTCAGACGGATGGATTTTGTCAGCTGGGTACTGAGATCTGCCGTGTTTGGCAGGACAGTAGAGTGTGCTGGAACGAGTAAAACGTCGTCAAATGTGAGTGCTTCTTTAGCGATTCTTAGCATGGCAATATCTCAACCTGGGGTGAATGAGAACAGATAAAATATTGCCGCGGCATTATACAGGGCGTAATCGATTGCCTCCAGCATTATTTAAGAAAAACTCTTGATCCTCTGTATCAGCCATGTAGTATCGACTGATTAACTCTCTGATTTGAAATTTGATCTTCGTCACATGTCGCTACCGCCATCTGCAAATATTTTTACCGTCAGCCGTCTTAATACGACAGTGCGCAAGCTGCTGGAAATGGAGATGGGTCAAATCTGGCTGAGCGCGGAGATCTCAAATTTTTCTCAGCCCTCTTCCGGTCACTGGTACTTCACGCTGAAAGATGATGGTGCCCAGGTGCGCTGCGCCATGTTTCGCAACAGCAACCGACGCGTCACCTTCCGCCCACAAAACGGTCAGCAGGTATTGGTTCGCGCCAGTATTACGCTGTATGAACCGCGTGGTGATTATCAGCTGATTGCCGAAAGTATGCAGCCCGCCGGTGACGGCTTGCTGCAACAGCAGTTTGAGCAGCTTAAGCAGCGTCTGGCGGCCGAGGGACTTTTTGATCAGCAGTTCAAACAGCCTTTACCTGACCCGGCGCGCCAGGTCGGCGTGATTACCTCCGCAACCGGTGCCGCATTGCACGATGTGTTGCGCGTATTACATCGTCGCGATCCTTCACTGCCAGTGATCATTTATCCCACGCAGGTGCAGGGCGCTGATGCCCCTGCCAGTCTGGTGCGCGCGATTGAACTCGCCAACCAGCGTGGCGAATGCGATGTGCTGATAGTCGGGCGCGGCGGTGGTTCGCTGGAAGATCTGTGGAGCTTTAACGACGAGCGTGTGGCGCGCGCGATTTTTGCCAGCCGTATTCCGGTGGTCAGCGCGGTCGGGCACGAAACCGATGTCACTATCGCCGATTTTGTTGCCGACCTGCGTGCGCCGACCCCGTCTGCCGCAGCTGAACTGGTCAGTCGCAATCAGATTGAACGGTTACGTCAGCTGCAATCGCAACAGCAGCGGATGGAAATGGCGCTGGATTACTATCTGGCGCAAAAACAGCGCGCGTTTACCCAACTCCACCACCGTTTGCAGCAGCAACATCCACAGCTACGGCTGGCACGTCAGCAGACATCCCTGTTCAGGCTACAGCGACGTCTGGATGATGCCATGCAGTCACGCCTCCGTCAGTCGTTACGCCAGCAGGAGCGCATTGAGCAGCGTCTGGCGGCACAACAGCCCCAAGGTCGCCTCCATCGCGCCCAGCAGCAGCTTCAACAGTGGCAATATCGTCTGCAACAGGGCATGCAAAGTCAGTTAAGCCGCGATAAGCAGCGCTTTGGCACGCTGGCCGCGCAGCTGGAAGGCGTCAGCCCGCTGGCGACGCTGGCGCGTGGTTTTAGCGTCACCACCGCCGGCGACGGCCAGGTGGTGCGTAAAACCAGACAGATAAAGCGTGGTGACACGCTTAAAACCCGCCTCGACGATGGCTGGGTAGAAAGTCAGGTGACCCGCGTCAGTGCCATCAAGAAAAAAACGCGTTAAAGCCGCCGATGCAGCATAAAAAAACGGGAGCCTGTTCAGGCTCCCGTTTTGTATTAACGCTTGTTCTTTTTCAGATGCGACATCAGACGCTTACGTTTACGCTGCTGGTTTGGTGTCAGCAGGTTACGTTTACCAGCAAACGGGTTATCACCCTCTTTAAACTGGATACGAATCGGCGTGCCCATCACATTCAGTGAACGACGGAAGTAATTCATCAGATAACGCTTGTAGGAATCCGGCAGATCTTTCACCTGGTTCCCGTGAATCACCACGATTGGCGGGTTATAACCCCCGGCATGGGCATATTTCAGCTTCACACGACGTCCACGTACCAGTGGTGGCTGATGATCTTCTTCTGCCATGGTCATGATACGCGTCAGCATCGAGGTGTTTACGCGGCGAGTTGAGCAGTCATACGCTTCAGTCACTGACTCGAACAGGTTGCCCACACCGCTGCCATGCAGCGCGGAGATAAAGTGAATGCGGGCGAAATCGATAAAGCCCAGACGGAAGTCCAGCGTCTCTTTCACTTCATCCCTGACTTCTTGCGACAGGCCATCCCACTTGTTCACCACGATAACCAGTGAGCGCCCACTGTTAAGGATAAAGCCGAGCAGCGAGAGATCCTGATCGGAAATACCTTCATGGGCATCAATAACCAGCATCACCACGTTGGCGTCTTCAATCGCCTGCAACGTTTTGATTACCGAGAACTTTTCTACAGTATCGGTAACTTTGCCGCGCTTACGTACACCCGCAGTATCGATCAGAATATATTCACGATCGTCACGTTCCATCGGAATATAGATACTGTCGCGGGTGGTGCCCGGCATATCGAAGACCACAACGCGATCTTCACCGAGGATGCGGTTAGTCAGTGTGGACTTACCAACGTTAGGACGGCCAACAATCGCCAGCTTGATCGGCAGCGTACGTGGATCGAAGTCATCTTCTTCTTCTTCCATTTCCGCGTCCGGATCTTCACCGCGTTCTTTGGCAGCCAGCTCGGCCCAGTAAGCTTCGTTCTCTTCTTCTTCCGTCAGCTCTTTAGGATCAACGACTTCCATCCACGGCAGCAATGCGGTTTCCAGCAGGCTGGTGACACCGCGACCGTGTGAAGCGGCGATGGCATGAATTTCGCCCAGACCTAAAGAGTAGAAATCACCAACGGCAGAATCCGCGTCGAGGCCATCGGTTTTGTTGGCGACGAGGAACGTCGGTTTCTGACGTGAACGCAAATGCTTAGCAATTGCCTGATCGGCAGGCATCAGACCAGCACGCGCATCGACGAGGAACAGCACCACGTCGGCTTCTTCAATCGCCAGCAGCGACTGTTCCGCCATACGGGTTTCAACGCCCTCTTCGTTGCCATCAATACCGCCGGTATCAATAGCAATAAATTCGCGCCCTTCTACTTCGGCACGACCGTACTTGCGATCGCGTGTCAGCCCGGGGAAATCCGCCACCAGCGCATCTCGCGTACGCGTTAAACGGTTAAACAAGGTGGATTTGCCCACATTGGGACGCCCAACCAGCGCGACCACAGGTACCATATTGAAGCCTCATTACTAATATTAAATGCCTGACTCGATGGAGTATTATAAACGGGTTATCCCGTTATGGTCAGGCTGAAGACGCTAAGGATAACACGCCTGCTAAAAAACGAAACGGCCCCTGATAATCAGGAGCCGCCAAACTAATGCTTTTCAGGTCAGAAATTAACGCGTAAAGGCGTAAACTTCTCCGTTATTGGCCTGAATCAACAGCTTATCACTGGCAACTACCGGCTCGCTTTGCAGGCCAGAGCTGTCAACTTTTTGCTGAGCGACAAAACGACCGTCGTCGGTATTGATCCAGTGCAGATAACCTTCGCTGTCACCGACAACAATGTAACCATTGTACAGCACCGGTGAAGTCAGGTTGCGATGCAGCAGATCGCTTTGACGCCAGATGGAAACACCCCCCTCGGCACTCAACGCCATCACGCGATCATCCTGATCAACCAGGTAGATACGACCTGCATCAACGATCAGATCGCTGACGGAACCAATCTCACGCTTCCACAGGATTTGACCAGAGCGCAGATCCAGTGCTGTCAGATTGCCGTTATACGCCAGCGCATACACCACACCGTTAACCACAATCGGGGTGGTATCAACGTCGCTAAGACGATCGATCTCGGTGGCACCGCTTGGCTGAGAGATACGCTGCTGCCAAATCAGTTGTCCCTGATTCATCATCACCGCACTGACACGACCGTTATCACCGCCGACAATCGCCGCGCCAAAGGCGGTGGTTGGGGCAGATTCGCCGCGCAGCGACAGGGCTGGCATATCAAGGTTAACCGACCATTTTACCGCACCGCTTGCCTGATCCAGTCCCTGCAACATGCCGTTGCTGGTATGAATCAGTACTAAACCATCACTGACCACCGGGCGTGACAGCGCTTCGCCCGCCACTTTGGTCTGCCAGGCAACGGAACCATCAGCGCTGTTCAGCGCGTAAACCTGCGCGCGCTCACTGCCGATGTAGATATGTTCACCACCTGCCGTTACACCGCCCGACAGCAGCGCAGGACGATTGCGGGAGAAGAAACCGGTTTTTTCTGACAGATCCACTTTCCACTTCTGCTTGCCGTCAGCCGCATCAAGCGCTTTCACCACACCATGGCGATCGGCAGCAAATACCGTGCTGTCCTGCCATGCAGGGTGCAGATTGGAATAGAAATCACCGATACCATCACCGACCGAAGTGCTCCACACTTTTTCCGGTGTGAACTGGTTTTCAACTTTCGGCAACGGGGCCATTTTCACTACATCTTCTTCGCCGCTGAACAGCGAACAACCGCTGAGTAACGTGACTGAAATCAGCCCGGGCAGCAGGTATTTACGTAATTCCATGCGCTCTCTCTTGAATGGCTTAGCCTAAGTTATTCATCTTCATCTGCATCATTTCTTTCAGCGCTGGAGAAGCATCAGACTCGATACCTTTGCTCCATGCATCACGCGCACCCTGGGTATCGCCTTTACTTAACAGCGCTTCGCCACGGATATCAGCAATAATCGCTACCCAGCCATCACCTTTAATGGTGTCGAGGGTTTTGAGCGCGTCATCGGCTTTCTTCTGCTGTAGCTGAATGCGCGCCAGGCGCAGATTCAGTACCGCCTGCAGATTCGCATCATCCGTATTTTTCAGGCCGTTCTGCAATTGCGTAGCCGCTTCATCCAGTTGGTTTTTTTCAACAAACTGTTTGGCGAGATCCAGTGAAGCCAGCGCACCGTAGGTGTTGTTGTTTTCACTGGCGAACTTGCTCGCCGCTGCCAGCGTTTGTGGCTTGCTGGCATCCAGCGCAGAGGTTACCTGCTGATAAGCAGCAGAAGTCACTCGGGCATTACCGTCCTGGCTGTTACTCCAGAAACGCCAGCCCACCAGTGCGCCCACGCCCAATACCACGCCAACCACCAGCGCTTTGCCGTTATTGGCAAAGAAACGACGGAGTGCATCAACCTGTTCGTTCTCGTTGCTATAGACTTCCACGCAATCCTTCTCCTTAACTTGTTTCCTGCCGCGCTTATTTTAACAGCGCAGACAACGCGGCTGCCGCTTCACTTTGTGCCAGCGTTTGCTGTTCACCGGTGCGCAGATCTTTAATCACTACCTGGCCGGTTTTGACTTCATCTTCACCCACCACCAGTGCAACGCGAGCGCCCCACTTATCGGCACGGGCAAATTGCTTCTTAAAGTTGCCGCCGCCGTAGTTGGTCATCAACTTCAATTCTGGCGAGGCATCACGCAGTTTCTCTGCCAGCAGCATCGCTGCGGACTGAACACCCTGACCAGAAGCGATAACATAGACATCAACAACGCGCGTCGGTTCAAATTCTGGATTAACTGCCTGAACCAACAATACTAAACGCTCGAGGCCCATGGCAAAACCTACCGCCGGGGTAGCACGACCACCCAACTGTTCAACCAGTCCATCGTAACGGCCACCGGCACAGACTGTGCCCTGCGCGCCGAGACTGGTGGTCACCCACTCAAACACCGTGCGGTTGTAGTAGTCGAGACCACGAACCAACCGCTGATTGACGGTATACGCGATACCAGCTTCGTCCAGAATCGCGCAAAGACCCGCGAAATGTTCACGCGATTCGACATCCAGGTAGTCACCCAGCGTTGGCGCATCGTTTAGCAGTTTTTGCACGTCAGGATTTTTGCTGTCCAGCACGCGTAACGGATTGCTGTACATACGGCGCTTACAGTCTTCGTCCAGCACCTCTTTGTGCTGTTCAAGGAAGGCCACCAGCGCGTCACGATAGTTGGCTCGTGCTTCCAGCGAACCGATAGAATTCAGCTCCAGCGCCACATGATCGGCAATACCCAGCGCTTTCCACCAGCGAGCGGTCAGCAGAATCAGTTCCGCGTCAATGTCCGGCCCCTGCAAGCCAAAGACTTCGGCGCCCAGCTGATGGAACTGGCGATAGCGCCCCTTCTGTGGGCGCTCGTAGCGGAACATCGGCCCGATGTACCACATACGCTGTTCCTGATTGTACAGCAGACCATGTTCGATACCGGCACGCACGCAGCCCGCCGTCCCTTCCGGACGCAGCGTCAGGCTTTCGCCGTTGCGGTCTTCGAAGGTATACATCTCTTTTTCAACCACGTCGGTGACTTCACCGATAGCGCGTTTGAATAATGGGGTCTGCTCTACAATCGGCAAACGAATTTCGCTGTAACCATAACCGGCCAGCACCTGTTTCAGGATGCCTTCAATACGCTGCCAGACCACTGTGTCAGCAGGCAGGTAATCGTTCATGCCACGAATAGCTTGAATATTCTTCGCCACTAATAATCTCTCTAAATTGGATACTGAACCGGCCGTCGCTGCCTGCGCGCAGTGCGTATCATCCACGCATCACATTCAGTATCTTAAATACAAAAAAGAACCTGACCCGGCATCTTACCCCATGAGGATGGCACCGAACAGGTTCAATTGGGTATCCCCTTCATCTTTGAATGACAGGGCGATAAATGATGACTATTTCTCAACCTGCTGAACGTCAATACGACGGCTTTCATCGAGCATGGCGGCTTTGGCACGAATACGCGCTTCCAGCTGATCGATCATATCGTCGTTATCGAGACGCTCGCGCAGGCGCACGCCATCTTCGTAAAAACCGCTCTTCTTATTGCTGCCGGTCACGCCCAGCGTTGAAACCAGCGCTTCGCCCGGACCATTGACCACACAACCGATAATCGAGATATCCATCGGGGTGATAATATCTTCCAGTCGCTGCTCAAGCGCATTGACCGTACCAATCACATCAAATTCCTGACGTGAACAGGTCGGACAGGCAATAAAGTTAATGCCGCGTGAACGGATGCGCAGCGATTTGAGGATATCAAACCCGACCTTCACCTCTTCGACCGGATCGGCAGCCAGTGAGATACGCAGCGTATCACCGATACCTTCTGCCAGCAGCAATCCGAGACCAATCGCTGATTTCACCGAGCCCGCGCGTGCGCCACCGGCTTCTGTGATACCCAGATGCAGCGGCTGATCGATCTGTTTCGCCAGTAAGCGATAAGATTCAACGGCAAGGAAAACGTCGGAGGCTTTGACACTGACTTTAAACTGATCAAAGTTCAGCCGATCGAGATGATCAACATGGCGCATTGCTGATTCCAGCAGTGCCTGTGGCGTTGGCTCGCCATATTTTTCCTGCAGATCTTTTTCCAGCGAACCGGCATTCACGCCGATACGAATCGGAATATTGTAATCACGCGCGCAGTCAACTACCTGACGGATTCGCTCGTTATTACCGATATTGCCGGGGTTAATGCGCAGACAGTCAACGCCATACTCTGCGACTTTCAGCGCAATGCGATAGTCGAAGTGAATATCCGCTACCAGCGGAACATTGACCTGTTGTTTGATCAGTTTAAAGGCTTCTGCCGCGTCCATGGTAGGAACGGAGACGCGGACAATATCGACGCCTACGCGCTCAAGCGCTTTAATCTGGTTGACCGTCGCGGCGACATCGGTCGTACGCGTGTTGGTCATGGACTGAACGGCTATTGGTGCGCCATCGCCCACCGGCACCTTGCCGACGTAAATACGTTTTGATTTGCGACGGATAATGGGTGCTTCGTTATGCATATTCTTTCTCCACAATTACTCGCGACCAGAGAAGATGCGTTATTGCGCACCTAAGGTCAGACGAGCAACCTGGTTGCTACGGATAAAACGACTCAGATCAACAGGTTGACCCTGGTACTGAATCTGTACTGCGCTCGGGGCACCAATTTTCAAACGATAAGGTGCGGTACCGGCAAGGCTCAGTTTACCACCGCTGCGCTGCATTCCGCTGAACAGTTTTTTGCCTGCGGAGTCAGTCACTTCCAGCCAGCAGTCGGCGTTAAAATTCATCACGATAGCATTGGGATCAACCGCCGGTGCAGCAACGTCAGCATTGCCGGTTGGCAGCTGGCCGTTAGCCGGTTGACTGTTCGCCGCAGGTGCTGCGGCGTTGTTGATCGGTGCCTGGCTCGGTGACACCACCGCATTGGCGGTGTCAGCTGAGGTCGTGGCAGGTGCGGCGGCATTGTTAGCTGCCGCGCCACTCGTGTCGGTTGCCGCAGCGCTGCTGTTGTCAGCAGGTGCAGCAGGCTGGGCAGCCGTATCGATCGCGCTGTCATCAGCACTGCTGCTGCTGTCAGTCAACGGAATCGACTGGCTGTTATCGCCTTCTGCGCCAGCGTTCTGGTCAGCCATTGATACCAGGTCATCCTGCGCCGCCTTGTGGTTTTGCCACCACCAGGCGCCGGTCAAACCGACCACCACAAACAACACCAGCCAGGTAAAGATCATCAGCCAGCCATCACGTTTTTTACGACGCTTGCCGAGTGAGAAACTTTGCATCGGCTCAACTTTCGCCGCACGAACCGGCGCCTGCTTAGCCATCATTGGCAGCAGCTCCTCTTCTGGTACATGAACCAGACGAGCATAGGAGCGGATATAACCACGCAAGAAGGTCGATGCGAGATCGGCTGGGGACTTATCTTCCTCAATATCACGAACGGTAGAAAGTTTCAGGCAGAGACGCTCAGCAACGTTCTGCTGCGTAAGGCCCATTTGCTCACGGGCAGTACGCAGGCGTTCGCCCGTGGAATTTACTGCAGATTTTTCTTGAGTGGCTTCAGTATTCATTAGCTAAAAAATGCTGGTACTGTATCGATTGTGGAAAATTTCGCGCCAGTTGCAGGCCGTAACGCTTAACATCAGCGCTGCGCTCAACCAACGCGGCGAAACGAATCTCTAACCACAAGCTCTCTGCCGAAGCAGGCAAGCTGTGCTGATATACATCTAATAAGAGTCGCGCCTGGACACGTTCTCCCTTTCCAAATCGCCTTTCGGCATCGGCCAGCAAGGGTATCCCCTTCTGTGCATCAGCCTGGATCGCCAGCAGCAGCGATGCTTTTGCCTGCTCAGGCTTTCCTGCGTTCAGATAGCAGTAGCCGGCATTTTCAAAGCTGTCCGCTCTGGCACCGGACTGCGGCAGACGTTGTGCCTGGCTAAACTGCTGTTGCGCCGCATCATACTGCCCTAATCCGCAAAGAAACGCACCGTAATTGTTAACAACAAAACTATTTAACGGTGCCAGCTGTAATGCCTGATCATAGCGCAATTGTGCAGAATGGTTATCTCCGCTCAACTGATATAAACGCGCCATTGCCAGCTGAGTGCGATAATCCTGCGGCGCAGCGGCTTCAGCTCGCTGCAAATTGCGTTGCGCAGCGGCAATATCGCCGCGCGCAAGATATTCCAGACCGAGCTGAAGGCGTGTCTCTGCTGAGCCACTTGCCGCGTGATTGGTGACACAACCACTTACAAGAAAAGCGCTCAGCAGCGCGCAGAGTAATCCGTTACGCATAACTTCTCCCTGATGTTATGAAGCTTGTTATGTTACGCCAAACATAGCAAGCCCAAAACCGGAGAATTGTTGTAAAAACAATTAAATCACCGGTTTCAGAGCGCTTTCACAGATATTGCTTCACCCGCCATTTTTTTGCGCAGGGTACGCTTGGTACGGTCAATAACATCACCCGCTAACTGACCACAGGCAGCATCAATATCATCACCACGAGTTTTACGCACAATCGTGGTAAAGCCGTAATCCATCAATACTTTGGAGAAACGATCAACCCGGCTGTTGGAGCTGCGACCATAAGGTGCGCCCGGGAAGGGGTTCCATGGGATCAGGTTGATCTTGCACGGCGTATCTTTCAACAGTTCCGCCAGTTCATGAGCATCATCGGTGCTGTCGTTAACGTGATCCAGCATCACATACTCAATGGTAACGCGGCCCTGGTTGGCGTTTGATTTGCCAATATAACGCTGCACCGCATCAAGGAAGGTGGCGATATTGTATTTCTTGTTAATTGGCACAATTTCATCGCGCACTTTGTCATTCGAGGCGTGCAGTGAAATTGCCAGCGCGACATCAATCATATCGCCCAGCTTGTCGAGTGCAGGCACCACGCCGGAAGTTGACAGAGTAACGCGGCGCTTGGAAAGACCAAAGCCGAAGTCATCCAGCATGATTTCCATAGCAGGAACGACGTTGTTCAGGTTCAGCAGTGGCTCGCCCATGCCCATCATCACCACGTTGGTGATAGGACGCTGACCGGTGACACGTGCCGCGCCGATAATTTTCGCGGCACGCCATACCTGACCAATAATTTCCGACACGCGCAGGTTACGGTTAAAGCCCTGCTGCGCAGTGGAACAGAATTTACACTCAAGTGCACAACCTACCTGCGAGGAGACGCAGAGTGTGGCGCGGTCTTTCTCCGGGATGTAGACAGTTTCTACCAGCTGGTCGCCAACGCGAATCGCCCATTTAATGGTGCCATCGGTTGAGCGCATCTCTTCGGCCACTTCAGGTGCACGGATTTCGGTCAGCTCTTTCAGCTTGCCGCGCAGCACTTTGTTGATATCGGTCATCTGATCGAAATCATCGCTGCAATAGTGATAAATCCACTTCATGACCTGATCAGCGCGGAAAGGTTTCTCACCAATAGACAGGAAGAATTCGCGCATTTGCTGACGGTTAAGATCCAGCAGATTGATTTTTTGTTTCTGGCTGACAACTACAGGAGTTTCGGACGACGGCGTCACAATAAGTTCTGACATAATATTCTCTCGCCTCGTTATTACACGTTATGGCGTTGGGGGATGAATGATGAAAAAAGAAGCGCCCCCGCTGAGCATGCTCATCAGGGGCGCATTATTGTACAAACATCTTTAACGGGATGCCAACTTACGACAGCTTGCGGACAAATTAATTTTGTAAACGCCGCTTACCTGTTGACTCACCCGACACGAATTAACGTGTACGCGGGCACACTTCGCCTTCGCCGAAGAAGAACGCGATTTCACGTGCTGCAGATTCAGCAGAATCAGAACCGTGGGTCGCGTTTTCGGTGAAGCTGTCAGCGTAGTCTGCACGCAGAGTACCTGCCAGTGCGTTTGCCGGGTTGGTTGCACCCATCAGGTCACGGTGACGCTGAACGGCGTTTTCACCTTCCAGTACGGAAACCACGATTGGACCTGAAGTCATAAATTCAACCAGGCCATCGAAGAAAGGCTTGCCAGCGTGTTCTGCGTAGAAGCCCTGAGCCTGCTCAGTGGTCAGGTGCAGCATTTTTGCAGCAACAATTTTAAAGCCAGCGCTTTCGAAACGGTTGTAGATAGCACCAATTACGTTTTTTGCCACCGCATTGGGTTTAACGATGGAAAAAGTGCGTTCTGTTGTCATGTTGACCTCTGTTTTAACTGCCAAATTAAGCCGGATTTTCCCCTTCATACTTCAGAATGCCGCTTAAACAGCCACATTCTGAATGCTTCGGGTAGTAAATGTGGGTTCCGGCCCGAGAAAATGGCGCCGATTATAGGGGCGCGATCGGCGGTTGCCTATCGAAGATTCAACAATTCATTAAAAAAACATGATCTCCGTCGCCATGTCTGCTGCATATCCGCATCTCCGGTCGGAAATTAATCATCTTACCGTAAAAGCGGCGCTCGCCACTTGTCCCCCTTCATCCAGCACCGTTAACTGATAATTACCGGGCTTTTCGAACGGCAAAACCCGTGACATGACACCCTGCTGACTTTCCAGCGGATCGCCATTAAGAAACCACCAGCGCTGACTTCCCTGGCCGCCTTGCACGCTGGCCGTCACCGTCAGTAACGGCTGACCCGGTAAACGGCGCAGAATCTGTCCGTCGCGCACGCCAGATAAAAGCAGTGGCGCTGCATTGCCCAGCCTTAATGGCGGACACTGCGTATCAATCGGCGGCAATCGACTGGCACGCCGTTCGCCGGGCGGCAGCCACGGCTCAAGCGGCAGCGGCCACAGGGTCACGGTTTGCCCTCGTGCACTACGACAATCCGCCGCCACGCGTTTGCCTTGCGCATTCAACCATACCGGCTGCTGAATACCGGATAAACTCTCCTGCCCCGGTGCCAGCAGTGTTGGCGGCACGGTTTGATTAACTATCCAGCTTTGACGCCGCTGACGGCAATTGGTATCACCGACAGGCAGGGTTTGGCCGCCCGGCCAGCAGATCGAGGCAACGCTGACCGATGGCGGGCGCGGATCGGCCGGTAATACCGAGCCACGCAAACGCGGTGACGACATCAGCAAATTACTGACCTGATTCATTACCGGCACCGCACTGGCGTTACCATACTGTCCGGCCACTGGCGTACCATCCGGGCGCCCGACCCAAACGCCAATCAGATAGCGTGCATTGATGCCAACCGCCCAGGCATCGCGGTAACCATAGCTGGTACCAGTTTTCCACGCCAGCGGGACCACCGCAGGCAGCTGACCATCGGGCTGTGGCTGCGCTTCACCGGCCAGAACCCGGCGAATGACCCACGCCGCGCCGGGTGACATCAAAGCACGCTGCTCCAGTTGTTGCTCTGGCAGAAAACGCAGCTGCGCAGCATTCCCGTGGCGCGCAAAGGCGCTGTATGCTGCGACAATTTCATCCATCCGTGTGCCGGTTCCGCCCAGTACCAGCGACAGATTAGGTTCCACCGCTGTCGGAAAATGTAACCTCAGGCCGACATTACGCAGCGCCGCCGTAAGACGTTTTGGTCCGTAAGCGTCGAGCAGCTGTACCGCAGGGAGATTAAGCGAACGTGAGAGCGCCTCGCTGGCGCTGACCGGGCCGTGAAATCCGGTATCAAAGTTGCCTGGCCGATAATCGCCAAAACGCCGCGGAACATCCTGGAGCAACGACTCCGCATGGATAAGTCCGTCGTCAATCGCCAGCCCATAGACGAACGGTTTCAGCACCGATCCTGGCGAACGTACGCTGCTAATCATATCGACATGACCAAAGCGGCTGTCATCATTAAGATCGACCGAACCTATATAGGCGCGCACTTTCATATTGGTGTGATCGACCACCATCACTGCCATCGACGTGCGTGGTGGCAACTGATTTTTCCAGCCCTGCGCCATCGCTTCCAGCTGACGCTGCAGCGAGGCATCAATCGTTGAGGTCACTTTTTGCTGAGGTGACTGTGCAATCAGTCGCCTTGCCAGCAACGGTGCCAGCTCCGGCATCTGTCGTGGAGCCAGCCACACCGGCTCAGCAAAAATCTCTTCAACATGTGGTGATGACCAGACCTGATAATCGATCATGCGCTGCAACACTTTATTGCGAGCTGCCTGCGCACGCAGCGGCCAGCGGTCGGGGCGTAAACGGCTGGGAGCCTGAGGCAGCACGGCCATCAGCGCCGCTTCACTGCGTGTCATCTCAGACGGCGGCTTGCCCAGCCACGTCCAGCTGGCGGCACCGATGCCTTCAATGGTGCCGCCGAATGGCGCACGGTTAAGATAGAGTGTCAGAATCTCGCGCTTCGACAGATGCCACTCCAGCTGCAATGCACGCCATACCTGATGCAGTTTACCGCTAAAGGTACGCGGTTGCGGATCGATCAGCCGTGCGACCTGCATCGTCAGGGTGCTGCCACCAGAGATAATTTCCCTGCCGGTAATGTCCTGCCAGGCTGCGCGGAAAATCGCCAGTGGATTGACGCCAGGATGGTGCCAGAACCAGCGATCCTCATAGGTGAGCAGCGCCTGAAGATAATAAGGCGACACGTCATCAACAGTAACCGGATAGCGCCAGATGCCGTTACGATCGGCAAAGCGCCACAGCGGCGTGCCATCTTCAGCCACCACCACGCGCGCAGGCTCCACCTGCTGCAATGGCAGCGGAAACAGACGATCGCCCACCAATAACAGCAGAAGCAGCGCCAGCAATACCATTACCACGCGTAACAGCACGAAACGACTTTTCATCGTTTATCGCGCCCGACGTGCTGCCGGGCGACAGAGCTTATTGCACATTCAGCCGCTCTGGAGTGGCACCCAGCGCGCGCCATTGCGGTACATACATCGATTCAACCTGCGGCGCGGGCACCTGATAGCTGCCAGGCGTTACGGCACGTGCCAGATACAGCAACGTCACTGGCCGATAGCCATCCACATCCACCGCCGCAACGAAACGATCGTCGCGGAACTCGAGGTGTTTGATATTGGCCTGTTGCATATCATTCACCAGCTCCTGTACCTCGGTCGCGCTCTCACCAAGGCTGGCACTGCTGTCTCCCAGATTCTGATTTTCCAGTTCCAGCCCGGCGGGTAGCAGATCGACTACCAGCGCATCCGGCACCCTCTCCTGCGCTGAAACCTTAAGTTGTACCAGCACCAGCTCACCGCTTTTCAGACTGGTCAGCGATTTCTCTTTACCATCCAGCCCGATATAACTGCGGCTGATTTGCAGATTATCGCTGTAGGGAACAGGCATACTCTGCGGATAACCTACCGCATCCAGCCGGGTATAAAGATTGCTGCTGCCCTGATTGCTGATAGTGATGCCTTTAGTCAGCTCAGCCGCTGTCAGCGTTGTGGTCAGGGTTTCACTGCCGCTTAATGCCGGTGATTGCCCGTTCAGGCTGGCTTGCCAGCTTTTACCCGCCGTTTCCTGTAGCGTTCTGCCCGCAAGGAACAACGCGTTGTTTTCCTGGGTTGAGAGCCAGCGTTTACCGTTCAGCTGCTGCGACAGTTTAACCAGCAACATACCTTGCTCATCCGGCAGTTGCTGATTTTCGGCCAGCAGACTGAGGATCAACGCGTTGTCACGCAGCTCACTACCGTAATCTTCCAGCCAGATATTATTACCCGGACGCGAGCTGTTAATGCCCTGAGCGATCAGTTCAGTACCACGCGGCGCATCGCCCATCAGTTTGAGTGCCAGTCCCAGTTGCACCAGCGGCAGCCCGGCTTTGGCACTCTCTTTTTTATCATACAGCGCACGTAACGCCCCTAACGGTGCTTTTTGCTGACGCGCCAGCACCAGCGCGGCATAAGCCTGTACACTAAAGCGCGTTGCCGCCGGGTCATTGCTGTAATACACCTCAATCTGATTAGCATCCTGCAAGTAGCGCAGCAGCCGTTCATTGGCGCGATCCAGCAGCGGTTTCGACACGCTGTAACCCTGTTCGCTGGCACGAATCAGAAAATCAGTGACATAAGCCGTTAGCCAGAACTCTTCCGGGCTGTCTTTACTCCACAAACCAAAGCTGCCGTTGAAGCGCTGCATACCCGCCAGGCGATCAATGCCGACATCAATCGACTCACGGCGCGCCTTATCGCTGCTGCCTTTAATTCCCAGCGCCACCAGCTGTGCATGATTCGTGAACAGTGACGGATAAAGACCGCTGGCGGTTTGTTCAAGGCAGCCATACGGATACGCATACAGCTCGCGAATATAACGGGCAATATTCAGTGGCGGGCGGCTGCCGATAGCCAGCTGCCCCTGTAATGTGGCAGGAGCCAGCCCGCTCAGCGCCTCAGCCGGTACGCTCCAGGGTTCGCCAGCCCGCACCACTGACTCAAAATTACGCGTCTCTGCCGGCCATGCCGGACGTACGCCTATTTTCCAGCTATGGTGCCCAGGGTTAACCTTCTCTCCCGGCAGATTCAGGCCGGTAATATCAACCGTAACTTCGCCATCGCCAAAGCCGGTCAGGGCGCTGACAGGGACGAATACGGTGGTGCGCTCTCCGGCTTTAAGTGAAACGCTCTGGGTTTCTGCACCATCCAGTTTCACCAGTCCCTGCGCCATCAGTCGCAGATTCAGGGTTTGCGGCAGACCCGACAGGTTTGAGATATCCAGAGCCAGGCGAGCAGTATCGCCTCCGGCCATAAAGCGCGGTGTCGCCAGTTCCGTCACCAGCGGCGCGGCAACGACGACCTTCTGCTCACCCTGACCAAACTCGGCATCGCTCCATGCCTGTGCCATCAGGCGTAGCTCACCGTTAAACTCAGGAATTTGCAGCTCAATACGCCCTTCACCCTTCTCATCAAGTGTCACCGGTTGCGCCTGCTGCGCCACAATATTGACGTGCGTCACCGGTTTTTTACCGCCGCGTGCCAGCGGATCGCCTTCATCTCCATCGCCACCGAAACGCAGCGTCGCCTGACGCCCCAGCCCTTCAATCAGCTGACCATAGACATCATATTGATCGGCGTTATAGCGCTTCCGGCCAAAGAAGCCGTCAAACGGATCTGGCGTCCGGTAATCGGTAATACTCAGCACACCGCTATCTACCGCCGACAGTAGCAGATGGATATTTTTTGGCAGTTTGCCCCCCTCAATAGCGGCTTTCACTTTGACCGTCAGCGTCTGATTCGGACGAATCTTTTGCGGCGCATCCAGCGTTAAGGCCAGTTTGCGGTTGTCATCAGCCAGCGGCAGATGCAGCAAACCAACCGCGCGTTTTGGCGTGGTGCCTTTCTCTTTCTCACCCGGACGAATAACTAACGCGCTGAGATAGAGATCGTGACGACGCCACTGCGGGTTAACCGGCACATCAACGTTAATGCCTCCCGCAGGTACATCAATCTCCTGCCACCATAGCGGACCATTACTGGACTCGAGCATCAGATAGCCTTTGCCTGCTGCCGGTGCTTCAATATGCACGCTGGCTTTTTCGCCCGGCCGATACGCAGGTTTATCCAGCTTGAGTTTTACCTGATCCGGGCGCAGTGCGCCGCTGCCATCGGTATTGTCCTGCCAGCTGTAACCCGCCCAAAAACGCAGGCTGCTCATGGTTTTTTCATCGGCAGTCCGCACTTCAATACGGTATGAACCCCAGTCGACCGGGAACTCGACGCGCGCGGTGCCATCCGCTGCCAGTGAAATCTGTTGCTGGTCTTCTTGCAGATCCTTCTGCTCATAGCGCGACTGCCAGCCTTCGCCATCTGAGAAGCTCCAGTAATAGTCGCGACGCTCTCGGATCAGGCGCACATCCATATTTTGCGCGGCCAGTTTTTGCCCACTGGCACTGGCCAGCACAATATCAAAGGCGGCAGTAGTGTTCTCTTCCACCATTGGCTGGCTGCGATAGCTGTCGCTACGGTAGTCGTAGACATCTTTATTACCAAACAGCGGGCGAATCCCCGGCAATGCTTCGGCAGGCCAGATCGACTGCGTGACACGGCGCGTGACCGGACGCCCGCCGGTTTCCAGCAGGCTGGCCTGCAAAATTAAATTGATTGGCGAATGTACCTCTTTCCAGCCCGACTCCACGGCCACCGTGGTATTGCCATCGGCATCCAGCGTCTGGTCAAGTTCATCAAGGCTGCGCTTCAGCCCTTCTTCAGTGATATCGCCAAACTGGTAACCTGGCAGCGCGGCGACAGCCTCACGGTCAGGACGTAAAAACAGCTGGCCTTGCAGACGGTTGCCCGCCGCCGGCGCACCATACAGATAGCGGCCATTAGCCTGGAATGTCACGTCATCAGATGGCAGCAACGGACGCTCATCAGCCTTCAGTGACAGCGCCATGCGCTCCGGCAAGAAATCTTCAACATTAAAACGCCAGCTGCGCGGACGATCGTCGCCGGTATTTACTCGCAGCGTCCAGCTGCCGGTTGCGGCCGATTCAGGCAGACTATAACGATACTGATAAAGACCATTTTCCGGTTGCCACACCAGCGTGCGCGCCACTTCGCCATCGGGTTTAACCACTTCAAGCCTGACCGGTTGTGCAGGCAGTGGCTGACCATCAGCGTCACGCAGCAGGGCATTCACCATCACCGTTTCACCCGGCCGGTAAAGATCGCGCGGGCCAAAAATAAACAGCTGCTTGTCATAACCTTCCGGGCCCGCCACGGCAAATTCAGCCAGATCGAGCGCCGGACGGCTAAGATCCAGCAGCGTGGTTTGCTGATCTTTGGTCGCCAGCAATAAGGCCGCCTTGGCCGGGCGTTTTAACTGCGCATGCCCCTGTTTATCGCTTTGCACTTGCTGTAGGGTTTGCCCTTTTTCATCCAGCATGGTCAGCGTAATTCCCGACAGCGCCGCGCCATTCTCCAGGCTCTGGCTGAAGATATCCATCTGCGTCGGAAACTGATGCAGTGACACACCAATATCACTGAGGGTAAACAGCGTCGCGGCGTTACTGTAGTTATAAGAACCGGCTTTTTTCATTACTGCCAGATAGACACCGGGCTGCCGGAAGGCTTCGATGTCACTCAACGGCAGCAGCAGTTTTTCACGGGTATTGCGAGCCGGATTCAGATCAAAGCGGCCGCTGTAGACCAGATCGGCTTTATTCAGCAACTCTTCGGACTGCCAGCTTTGTAAACTGTTGCCGTACTCCCATGAGGAGAGGAATGAGGGTAAGGAAGCTGATTTAACCCGGAAGAAATCGACATCGACGCTGTTAACATTCAGCGCCAGTACCGGTAATCCCTGCGTGACACGCGTCGGCAGCAGTGAACCGCGGCTGGCAAAACCGACCATGGGTTGTACGTCGCGAGTAGTGATTTCCTGCTCAAAGGCAGTTTCCAGCGTGGCACCATTGGCGGCCTGTAATCCGCTATCCACGGTGGCGATTAACTTACGGTTGGGTTCGAGGTGACGAAAACGCAGCTCTTTGCGATTGGCGGAAAGCTCCCAGCCACCGTCAATCACGCCGCTTTTACTGTCAACCAGATGCAGGCGTTCAGCAAAGTTCTGTTTATCATCCAGCGCGACGGAAAAACTTGCCACCAGCGCACTGGCTCCCTCCAGTTGCACTTCTGACAGATCCACCACCTTAAGCGGTTTGTCCTTGTCACGTTCAGCTTGCGCCGCGCGTTGTGCGTCCGTCAGCGCCACTTTTTGCTGCAATGTGGTATTTTTTTCTGCTGCCGTCGCAGCAGGTGCTTTTTTATCCGCATTGTCACAACCCGACAGCAGCGCCAGCGCCAGAAAAGCCGCCACACCAGCCCCGTTCCTCAACCCGTTCATACGATCTCCATGGCCTGATAAGCCTGCGAAATGAGAGCGATATTATGGCGGAGAAATAGCCAAAACGACCAGGTAAATTTATCAATTTGCGCGGGATTACGCAGATGGGTGTCGATACGCGCCGCGCAGTGCAGCGTTTTTTCGAGGTGCCCCGTAAAATTCATTTAACATCATCCGCATAATCTAAATTGTCTTGTGGAGTCCAAAGAGATCACCGACACTCAGGCAAAGCTTTTCTTCGACACAGAACCCTAACGAGGCCGCTATGACAACCTCCTTCTTTGTTACCGCCGACTGGCTTGCCGAACATCAGAGTGAAAATGAAGTGCAGGTTATTGATGCGCGAATGCTTCCACCTGGTCAGGAGCGGGTGCGCGATATCACTGCCGAATATCTGGCGGAACACCTGCCTGATGCCCCTTTTTTCAATATCGAAGCGCTTTCCGACCATACCAGTGCTTATCCGCATATGATGCCGCGTGCCGAAAGTTTTGCCGTGGCGATGCGGGAGCTGGGAATCAGCAGCGATAAGCATCTGGTGGTTTACGACGAAGGCAACCTGTTTTCCGCACCGCGCGCATGGTGGATGCTGCGTGCCTTTGGCGTAACGCAGGTGTCGATTCTGGCTGGCGGTTTGCAGGGCTGGAAAGCGGCCGGATTGCCGATTGAAAGCGGGAAAGTCGCGCTGCCGGAAGGTGAATTCGAAGCCCAATATGACAGCGATTTAGTCCGTCGGGTCACCGATGTGCTGTTGATCAGCCACGAAGGTACCGCACAGATTATTGATGCGCGCGCGGCAAATCGCTTTAACGGTGAAGTTGATGAGCCGCGTCCGGGTCTGCATCGCGGCCATATTCCGGGCAGCCTGAATGTACCGTGGAATGAACTGGTGATTAATGGTCAGTTGAAACCGGCAGCGGAACTGGAAGCTATTTTCCAGCGCCAGGGCGTGGATCTGAAAAAACCGATTGTTGCCAGCTGTGGCTCCGGCGTGACTGCGGTGGTGGTAATTCTGGCACTGGCCACGCTGGGAGTGGCGAACGTCAAACTGTATGACGGCTCCTGGGGAGAATGGGGCAGCCGCGACGATTTACCGGTTCAGAAAAACGTCTGAATAATCTGGCCGGGGCTGACCCGGCCGGTTCGCCAGCAATTTAGTTGGCGTTTTTAAACTCGCGCAAAAAGCTGCCCCAGCGACGTTCGTAAAACGGCGTGATATGAGCGGTAAAGAAGTGGCTGATGCCTTTTTCGCCGTCAACCACTTCGCAGATATCAACGGGTTCATCTTCCAGCATGGTATCGGTAGCCACGCTGCCCGCCGCGCGAATGATTGCCTCAATATTGCTGTCGGCTTCAATGCCAATCAAAAGGTTAGGTGCTTCCTCCGCAGATTCTTTGATCTGTGCAACATAAGCACGGCGAACCTGTTTATGTTTGGCAAACAGTTGCGTCAATGAATCAATAACCTGCGCCGGTGGTTCAGCGATTTCTGACAGCAACAGCGGCGTGCCGCCTTCCAGCACCGTTTGCTGGCTCAGGGCATCTCCGCCCTCACCGATCAGCCTGGCGATTTCACCGGGAGAAAACTCTTTTCCGGTCGGCAATTTAGGATTCAGGAACAGGGTTTCGCCCAACGTCATTTCAAACAAGGTGCGTACCGGCAGGATCAGATAAGCCTGTTCATCTTTAACGGCCTGCTGCAACGCTTCGACAGAGGTGAAAAAAGGAATGATGCTGGCACCGTCTTCTTTCTCCCAGTGCTGGAGCTCTACGGCTGAGTTGGCATCCGGCTGCCCTGACTCGCTTTCACCGGGTACCCATACGCTGGCACTCATCAACAGTTCAAAAAATTCAGGACGATGCGCCGCCTCGGTAGCTGCCAGTTTCAGCACCTCTTCCAGGCGATTATTCGATTGGTTCATGGTTACATTCCGGGGCAATAATTTGCCCGGGCAGCATCAGCGCCGCCCGGTGACAAACGAGCCGGATCGCTCCGGCCCGTTAACCATTATTTTAATAACAGATTCGCGATAGTGCGTACGCCTAAACCGGTCGCGCCTGCGGACCACTGCTCAACCGCCCCTTTGCGATAGGTCGCGGAACAGTCAATATGCAGCCAGCCTTTCTGATAGTTTTTCACAAAGTATGACAGGAATGCGGCAGCAGAGCTGGCACCTGCGGCATGAGCCGGGCTGGCAATGTTGTTCAGGTCAGCAAAGTTTGACGGCAGATGGCTGCGATGGAACTCCGCCAGCGGCAGACGCCAGAATGGCTCATTCTCACTGGCCGCGCTTTCCATCAACTGTTGCGCCAGCTCGTCGTCAAAGCTGAACAGTGCGTGATAATCATTACCCAGTGCTGTTTTCGCCGCGCCGGTCAACGTCGCTGCATCGATTAACAGCTCAGGATTCTGTTCGCTGGCGTCAATCAGACCATCCGCCAGCACCAGACGCCCTTCGGCATCGGTGTTCATCACTTCAACGGTCTTACCATTGCGGTAGCGGATAATGTCGCCCAGTTTGAACGCATTGCCACTGACCATATTTTCTGCACAGCAGAGGTACAGTTTGACGCGCTTTTTCAGACCACGAGAAATCGCCAGCGCCAGTGCGCCAGTTACCGTTGCTGCACCGCCCATATCGGATTTCATCGAATCCATAAAGGCGCTCTGCTTCAGGCTGTAGCCACCGGTATCAAAGGTAATACCTTTACCTACCAGGCAGGCATATACCGGCGCGTTTTCATCACCGGTCGGGTTGTAGTCCAGTGCCAGCAGCGCCGGGCTGCGCTGCGAACCGCGTCCGACGGTGTGAATGCCCATATACTTCTGCTCGCGCAAATCGTCACCTTTGGTGATGCGATAGCTCACCGCATCGCCGCCGACATCGCTCAGCAGGTCAACCGCGCTGCGCGCCAGCGTTGACGGGCTAAGTTCTTCCGCTGGCAGGTTGATCGTATGACGTACCCAGTCAATAATCTTCAGACGACGATTGAACTCAGCACGATCGTTATCGCTCAGTTGTGCCCACTCCACACTGCGCTCGCCTTTCGGGCCACGATAGCCCTGCCAGAATGCCCAGCTTTTTTCTAAATCCCAGTCAGCACCGCTCAGAGTGACCTGACGAATACCCTGACCATCAATCTTGCGCGCTGCGCGCTGAATGGTTGCCAGCGGATCGTTGCCATTCAGATGAATGGTCATACCGCTATCATTAGTACTGAGGATCGCTTTTTCGCCCCAGCGTGCATCTGCCGCTGCCGTTGACAGTGTGATGTTCATTGCTTGTGTTGTCATCGCATGGCTCCTTGTTCTTTTATCTTTTAAATAGGATATCGGTACATAGTTACAGCACGGGCAGCATCAGTGCCGCCCCTGAAAGTATTTATACAGCCAGACTAACAGGATCGCTTACAGAATCTTTTCATTGGATGCTGCCGGACAAGCATCATACCGCGCTTGAGCCATTTCGCGAATGTCAGTGCTTTTCAGGTTATTTCTTCAAATATAAAAAGGGCCGCATCATAAGATCGGCCCTCGATAATCGGCTTTCAATAACGAATCAGTTGCCTGATGTTTGCGGCGAAAGCTCACGCAGGCGAGCAATTGATTTAGCCACCAGCCCGATGGTGTAATCAATCTCTTCTTCAGTGGTAAAGCGGCCGAGCGAGAAACGAATCGAACTGTGTGCCAGCTCATCGTTTATCCCCAGCGCGCGCAGCACGTAAGAGGGCTCCATACTGGCAGAGGTACATGCCGAGCCAGACGAAACCGCGAGATCTTTCAGCGCCATAATCAGTGACTCACCTTCAACGTAGTTGAAACTCACGTTGAGAATATTTGGCGCGATATTGTCCAGCTCACCGTTCAGGTAAACATCGTCAATCTGACTGATGCCATTCCACAGACGATTACGCAGGGTGCGCAGACGTGCCATTTCACTGGTCATCTCTTCTTTCGCGATGCGATAGGCTTCGCCCATGCCGACGATCTGATGCACCGGCAGCGTGCCGGAACGCATGCCGCGCTCGTGTCCGCCACCGTGAATTTGGGCCTCCAGACGGATGCGTGGCTTACGACGTACGTAAAGCGCGCCGATACCTTTCGGTCCATAGATTTTATGCGCAGAGAAAGACATCAAATCGACTTTAAGCTGGTTGAGATCGATCGGCAGTTTGCCAACGCTCTGCGTCGCATCAACGTGATACAGCACACCACGCGCATGGCACAATTCGCCGATGGCGGCGATATCCTGAATCACACCGATTTCATTGTTAACATGCATAATGGAAACCAGCACGGTATCTTCACGCAGCGCGCCTTCCAGCGCTTTCAGGTCAACAATGCCGTTGCGCTGTGGTGTCAGATAAGTTACCTCGAAGCCTTCACGTTCCAGCTGATGGCAGGTGTCCAGCACCGCTTTATGTTCGGTGGTACAGGTGATGATGTGCTTGCCTTTCTGCTGATAGAAAGTCGCGGCACCTTTAATGGCGAGGTTATCAGACTCGGTTGCGCCGGAAGTAAACACGATTTCACGCGGATCAGCGCCGACCAGTTCCGCAATCTGATTGCGGGCGATATCCACCGCTTCTTCTGACTGCCAGCCATAACGGTGAGAGCGGGAAGCCGGATTACCGAATGTGCCATCCAGAGTCAGGTACTGCATCATTTTCTCGGCGACGCGCGGGTCTGCCGGGGTAGTTGCAGAGTAATCCAGATAAATCGGTAATTTCATTGCTCGTTAAGCTCCGTACTTCGCTTCAAAATTAATAAATGCTGCTGTTGTTTTTACCCTTGCCACGTCGAGGTGGCAAGGGGCAATACGTTGGCGATCTGGCAACCGCCATTAAATCAGAGAAACCGAAATTAGCTGGCGAGCAAACGCGTATTAACGTTGATGGTTTCCTGCGGACGCCCGTTTGGCATACGGCGAGTCTCCACGCTGTTCTGACGATCGGCAACATCAAGGATTTCCTGATTGTTTACCAGTTCAGCCAGGGTGATATTGTTCAGGAAATCACTGATGCGCTCACTCAGATCACGCCACAGTACGTGGGTCAGGCAGCGCTCACCGCCCTGGCAACCCTCTTTACCCTGACACTTGGTCGCATCAACTGACTCATCAACCGCGGTAATCACCGCGCCAACTGCGATAGCATCAGCATCTTTACCCAACAGATAACCGCCACCCGGACCACGAACACTGGACACCAGGCCATTTTTGCGCAGACGCGAGAACAGTTGCTCAAGATAGGAGAGAGAAATCCCCTGACGTTCTGAAATATCCGCTAACGGCACCGGACCTTCGTGAGAATGCAGTGCAACGTCAAGCATAGCGGTAACGGCATAACGACCTTTAGATGTCAGTCTCATAGCTTTGGCAACCTCGGTTATACCCCTGTTGTCGGGGTGTTAACAAAATTTATGGAAACAAGTCTGACATTCCCGAGTGTTTTGGTCAACTATTTAACCAAGTAAATCACTCAAGTATTATTGTCAGGCTGAAACCAAGGCTGCCGCAACTAAATTCCTTTTAAAATAAAGGGTTATTTAACACCCTTCGATTTTTCCAGTGAAGAGAGCATACCGCGCAGGATGTTTAATTCGTCACGTTCAGGGCGCGCACGGGTATAAAGACGACGCATTTTGCTCATCACCTGGCCTGGATTGCCTTCCCGAATAAAGCCGCTGCCGACCATCAGCTGTTCCATATGCTGATAAAAACGCTCCAGGTCATCGACCAGCGGATAAGGTGATTCGGCAAACTCCGCCTGTGCCACTTCCTGCGATTGCAGAAACGCCATACGCACTTCATAAGCGATAATCTGCACCGCCATCGCCAGATTCAGCGAGCTGTATTCCGGGTTAGCGGCAATCGCCACGTGATAGTGACACTTCTGCAACTCTTCATTAGTCAGGCCAACGCGCTCGCGACCAAATACCAGCGCGACCGGTGCCTGCTGCCCTTCTTCAACACTTTTCAGGCCACATTCGCGCGGATCAAGCATCGGCCACGGCAGTGAACGTGAACGCGCGCTGGTGCCGACCACCAGCCGACAACCGGCAATCGCCTCGTCAAAGGTATCAACAATTTTGGCATCGCCAATCACATCACTGGCTCCGGCAGCGAGGGCAATCGCCTGAGAGTCAGGTTTAACAAGAGGATTGACCAGATAAAGATTGGTCAGGCCCATGGTTTTCATCGCGCGCGCGACGGAGCCCATGTTACCGGTATGAGAGGTTTCAACCAGGACAATACGGATGTTCTGCAGCATAGATTTTAGGGACGTCTGTGAGATAGTTGCCGAATAATAGCATAAAAGCAGGACATTTTCCGAACCCCCTGCTATACTCCGCGCCGTTTTCCCCGTTCTTTAACATCCAGTGAGAGATACTGATGCATCCGATGCTCAACATCGCCGTGCGCGCTGCGCGCAAGGCCGGAAATTTGATCGCCAAGAATTATGAAACCCCGGACGCAGTTGAAGCGAGCCAGAAAGGCAGCAACGACTTCGTAACTAATGTTGACCGCGACGCTGAACGCCTGATCATCGAGGTGATTCGCAAGTCTTATCCGCAACACTCCATCGTTACCGAAGAGAGTGGTGAATTGCCGGGTGAAGACCAGGATGTGCAATGGGTTATCGATCCACTGGATGGCACCACCAACTTCATCAAACGTTTTCCACACTTCTCTGTTTCTATCGCCGTACGCATTAAAGGCCGTACTGAAGTGGCTGTGGTTTACGATCCAATGCGTAACGAACTGTTCAGCGCAGTGCGCGGCCAGGGTGCGCAGCTGAATGGCTACCGTCTGCGTGGCGGCAGCGCCCGTGACCTTGACGGCACCATTCTGGCGACTGGCTTCCCGTTCAAACTGAAGCAGCACGCTACGCCATTTATCAACATCGTTGGCAAACTGTTCACCCAGTGTGCAGACTTCCGCCGTACCGGTTCTGCGGCACTGGATCTGGCTTATGTTGCGGCGGGTCGTGTTGATGGTTACTTTGAGATCGGCCTGAAGCCATGGGATTTCGCGGCTGGCGAACTGCTGGTGCGTGAAGCTGGCGGTCTGGTAACCGACTTTGTTGGTGGCCACAACTATCTCTCTTCTGGCAATATCGTTGCCGGAAACCCACGCGTCGTCAAAGCCCTGCTGGCGAATATGCGTGATGAACTGAGTGAAGCGCTGAAGCGTTAATCCGTTGCGCGCGGGCCAGTGAATGCTGGCCCGCAGACTTAAAAAATACGACGAATCCCGCCAGACATAGCCGGTTGTGCGCTCTGCCACAATATAATGCCCGCGACAATTAACACCACGCCTCCTGCCAGACCCAGACTTTGCAGTGCCACTTTTTGCCAGCCAGCGGCAGCCGAATGACGGCTGAGCCTGCTTGCCAGTGCGCGCGAGCTTTGCACCAGTAGCGCCATCGCCGAGACCGTCACCGCGGTACCCAGCGCCATGGCTACTGCCGATAACACGCCCCACAGATAGACGCCAATAACTTTAGAAAACAGTAGCATCATTATTGCGCCGGAACAGGGTCGCAACCCCATCGACAGCACCACTATCGCTTTGGTTTTCCAGCCCACCGCCTGCGCCAGCATCGCGTTATCAGGCACATGCTGATGAGCACAGCCGCAGTTGGCATCATGCGTATGATCGGCGGCGCGGATAGCGGAGATTTTTAGCGTCGTTGCCGGCGGGCGCAACAGCGACCACAGTTTGCGTAATGCGCGTAGCGACAGCCATGCCCCCAGCAGTGCCACCATCAGATAACTGCCTTTTTCCAGCCAATAGCTACTGAGATGGAGCTGGCGCGAAGAGAGTTTTAATCCCACCAGCAAAATCGTCACCAGCGCAATCGCCATTACGCCCTGCACAAGGGCGGCTGCCAGCGTCAGTTGTAGACTGGTCTTGATTTTGGTCGGATGGGTGGCTAAAAAAGTGGCGATCACCACTTTGCCGTGACCGGGGCCTGCGGCGTGCAGGATGCCGTACAGCAGGCTAAAACCAAGCAGCGCCAGCCCGGCCTGATGCGGATTTAGCTCTACTTGCTGGAGCAGTGCGGTCAGTTGCTGATGCAGAATCTTTTGCCACTGCACGCTCTGAAATAACAGCTGCGGCCACTGCTGCCATATCCAGCTTCCGGCGGCGATCAGTACCAGCGTCAGCAGCAGAAGTGGCCAGGCGCTTCTTAGCCAATGCCGCCTGACTTTACCCGGCAGCGAATTTACTGACATGTCAGTGTCACCGTCTGGGCAAACTGGCGACCCAGATCCAAATCTTCCGGCGGCGCATCCGCTTTATCCAGTGACAGCGCGTACGCCTGCATCGACGCATCCGGTTTCGGCGTTTTTAAACTTAGTTTGCAGTTATCCTGCCAGCCATCGGGTAATTTCAGTGATTTTTCGTCGTCGTAAAACATATCTACAAAGTACGTCGGGTCAAAGGTTGAAAAAGTGTAGCTCTGCCCCTTCACCTTTTGCGGCTCTGCCAGCGGCAGCACAAAAGTGAGTACCGCCTGATGCCCTTCACGCGTCAGATGATACTCGGTGGGCAGATTCTCAAATTTCACCGGCTTGCCGTTATGCCAAAACTCGGTGAAGTAGTGTTGCCCCAGGACATTCGCCATGACTTCCGCCGCCAGCTTCTTCCATACTACCGAATCAGGTTTTGCCTTTCCGGCATCGTACAACAGGTCGGCGGAAGTGATTTCATCCATCTTCCACACCATCCGTAACCCATTGAGGGTGTCAGGCTGATTACTTATCAGGGTGGTATTGATCGAAATAAAGCTATGCGGATGCGCCCAGGCAACCGGCGCGATCAATGCCATCATAATGCCAAGGGCGCGAGACAGCTTAATGTTATAATGTAACAAAATCCAGTTCATCCGCTTTCCTGATAGAAAATTCTGTGACCAGCCTAAAACGTCTGAACAAAAAACGGCTGTATACCACGCGATCTAACGCTTTTTGTCTACTCTTAGCTCTGTTATGACCAACTGGGATAGCGAATGATGCGTGATGAGCCACCTTCTGCACCTCTCTTCTCCGGTTCACAGCGTCGTTGCCATCTGCTATTAGCACTTTATCTGCCTGACTTCCCGGTCACACTGGATTCACTCAGCCAGCTAAACGGCGTGGATCGGCAGCTTGCCCGGCAAGATATAGCCGAGGTTGGTGAAGAAATCCAGCGCTATCATCAGCTTGATATTCATCCGCTTCACGATGGCCACTACCAGCTTAAGGGCGCTGAACTGGATCTCCGCCTCTGCCTGCTGCACTGGCTGCGCCGCGCATTGCGGCAGTCACCGGCGTTTGTCGAACAGCAGTTTGCTCCGGCTATTCGCCAGTGGCTGAAAGCACGGCAGATAGAAAAAGCCGTCTGCGACGAGAAGAATTTGCAGGCGTTAATACAGCACTGCGCTGCCCGGCTGAACCGTTGCTTCACCGAGCGTGACCGCCAGTTATTGCAGCTGTTTATGCAGTTTTCACTCTGTCAGCAAAGCTATGCCGAATTCACCCCGGGCCAGCAACAGTGGCTGGCCAGTAAAGCCGAGCGGCTGGCGGCCGAGGATGTGGTCATTCACTGGCAAAAGCGGTGCCGCACCGCGCCACACGCGAATGAAATCGAATTTTATGCCCTGCTGTTCAGCATTCTGCATGCGCCGACTCTCGACGATATCCGCCATGAAAATGAGCGCCAGCTGGTGCAGTCGGTGCAGCAGTTGATTACGCGTTTTCAGACGCTGTCAGGCAAGCAATTTGGTAATCAACTGGGGCTGGCCGGTCAGCTCTATACCCATCTGGCACAGGCGCTCGATCGCAGCCATTTTGCCATTGGTATCGACAACACCCTGACGGAAGAGATTGTCCGCCTTTATCCGCGCCTGCTGCGTACTACCTGCCATGCTATGGTGCCGTTTGAAGCAGAGTATGGCGTACAGTTTTCGCCGCAGGAGTCCGGGCTGATTGCGATTATCTTTGGCGCCTGGCTGATGCAGGAAAGCGTGATGCAGGAGAAACAGGTGCTGCTGCTGACCGGTGATAATCAACAGCTTGAGCAGGAAATTGAGCAGCAACTGCGCGAACTGACGCTGTTGCCGCTCAATATCAAATATCTGGATATGCATGAATTTCAGCGCGATGGCACACCTAAAGAGATTACGCTGGTGATCTCTCCCTATGCCACCTCATTGCCGCTTTTCTCACCGCCGCTAATTCATGCGGAGTTGCCGCTCAGTGAAACCCAGCAGCTTCGTATCCAGTCGTTACTTGAGACCTGAAGATTTCGCGGTCACCTTCGGACGCAGTAACAGTGCCGGCAGAGCCACCAACGCCATTACCCAGAATACGCCGCCCTGCAGATGCTGAAATAAAACGCCGCAAATCATGGTCATCACTGCAATTCCGCCACCCATCGCCAGCGCCGAATAGACCGCCTGCAGACGAATAACTTCACTGCCCTCGCGCGCGGCGATAAAGCGCATCGCGGCTAAATGACAAATGGTAAAGCTGCCGCAATGCAGGATCTGCGCCACAATCAGCCACGGCAATGCGGTAGTGGAAGCCATCAGGCTCCAGCGCACCAGCGCGCATACCGCTGACAGTAATAATAGATCGCGCGCGCTCCAGCGGCGAAACAGCCGTCCGCTTGAGGCAAAGATAATGATTTCCGCCACCACGCCCAGTGACCATAAGTAGCCGACGGTGCTGGCCGAGTAACCGGCTTCTTGCCAGTAAATGGCGCTGAAACCGTAATAGGCTGCATGCGCGCCCTGCAACAGCGTAACGCAGAGCAAAAAGCGCCATACCGCATTCTCTTTCAGCATCGTCAACCAGACTTGCCAGCCGGCATGTTCTCCCTGCCTGGTGACCCCCTCCGGCATCGCGGCGGGCTTAAACATCATCCCGCTAAACAAGCTGACAACACCGACCGTCAGCAGCAACAGTATCGCCTGCGAAGAATATGCGCTAACCAGCACGCCGGTCAGGGCTGAACTGACCACAAACGCCAGCGATCCCCACAGCCGTACCGGACCGTAAACCAACGAGATTTGCTGTTGCCAGGTGGCGGCGAGCGCATCGCTGAGCGGCACTAACGGCGAGAAAAACAGGTTAAAACCAATCATCACCAGCAACAGCCAAACCCACCCGGCACTGAACCAGAATCCCAGCACAAACAGCACGGTCATCAACGCCAGCAAGCGCAGCGCGGTCACTAACTGAGAAGGATTTTTAACCTGAGAGGCGATCAGTAAGCTACCGACAAAACGCGCAATCATTCCAGCGCCAAGCAGTAAGCCGATTTTTTCCGCTTCCAGCCCGGTGCCTTTCAGCCAGACGGCCCAGAAAGGTAAGTAGACGCCATAAGCGAAGAAGTATGTGAAGTAGGCCAGACCCAGCCAGTATGCAGAACGAATTGCCATTTTCCCTCCGACAATGAGGGTAACACTTTGGCAGACAGGCATTTAATAAGCAATCGGCAAAAAAAAACGAGGCACGAAATGCCCCGTTGATACGCTTTTTTGCCAGACCGGCCGCGATTTACTTATGCGTAAACCGGGAAGCGTGCGCAGATTTCCAGTACTTTCTGCTTAACACGTTCGATATTGGCTTCGTCATTGATATTGTCGAGGATATCAACAATCCAGCCTGCCAGCTCACGCACTTCAGCTTCTTTGAAGCCACGACGGGTGACGGCCGGAGAACCAATACGGATACCGGAAGTGACAAACGGGCTTTTCGGATCGTTCGGCACGCTGTTTTTGTTAACGGTGATGTTAGCACGACCCAGCGCGGCATCCGCTTCTTTACCGGTCAGGTTTTTATCAACCAGATCCAGCAAGAACAGGTGGTTGTGCGTACCGCCAGAAACCACGTTGTAGCCTCGCTCAAGGAACACTTCAACCATCGCTTTGGCGTTTTTGGCAACCTGTTGCTGATAAACTTTAAACTCAGGCTCCATCGCTTCTTTCAGCGCTACCGCTTTACCGGCAATCACGTGCATCAGCGGGCCGCCCTGTCCACCAGGGAACACAGCAGAGTTCAGCTTCTTATACAGATCTTCATCACCGCCTTTCGCCAGGATCAGGCCGCCACGCGGACCCGCCAGCGTTTTATGCGTGGTGGTGGTCACGATATGAGCATGAGGTACCGGGTTAGGGTAGACGCCTGCCGCAATCAGACCAGCAACGTGTGCCATATCAACGAACAGGTAAGCGCCGATGCTGTCGGCGATTTCACGCATTTTTGCCCAGTCGCAAACGCCAGAGTAAGCCGAGAAACCACCGATGATCATTTTTGGTTTATGTTTCTGCGCCTGTGCTGCCAGCTCTTCGTAATCGATTTTGCCGGTTTCGTCGATACCGTAAGGCACCACGTTATACAGCTTACCGGACAGGTTAACCGGGGAACCGTGGGTCAGGTGACCACCGTGCGCCAGGTTCATACCGAGGATGGTGTCGCCCGGCTGCAGCAGCGCAGTGTAGACCGCGAAGTTAGCCTGCGAACCTGAGTGCGGCTGCACGTTGGCGTAATCCGCACCAAACAGCTCTTTTGCACGGTCAATCGCCAGTTGCTCGACGATATCAACATATTCGCAGCCGCCATAGTAACGTTTGCCCGGATACCCTTCGGCGTATTTGTTAGTCAGCTGTGAACCTTGCGCCTGCATAACACGCGGGCTGGTGTAGTTTTCAGAAGCAATCAGCTCAATGTGCTCTTCCTGACGCACTTTCTCTTGCTCCATCGCCTGCCACAACTCGGCATCATAATCGGCAATGTTCATATCACGCTTTAACATCCGCATCTCCTGACTCAGCTAACATAAAAAAACGGCAGTGAATGGCCCCGCAGGGCGAAGGCCCACAGTTTAAACTGTTTTACCGGGTGATGGATAGCGCCAAACACAGCTTTTTACGCAAACGATTGGCTTCAATGCTGGCAAGGCTTTATTCGAATTTTTGCAAGCTTTTGCTGCGCGAGAGTTCTTCACCACCAGACGCGCTTTTTTCATGTCCAGCGGATTTTGGTAAGCGGATAAAAAACCATTTTTAACTCGTGGTTATTTACAACTCTCGGCGCTTCGCTATAAGATGTATTTAAAATACATCTTTAAAGTTTTCTCTTTGTGAGGAGTGACACCATGTTAGACGCACATACCATCGCCACCATCAAATCAACCATTCCGGCCATCGCTGCTACCGGCCCGAAACTGACCGCCCACTTTTATGACCGCATGTTTGCCCATAACCCTGAACTGAAAGATGTGTTCAATATGAGCAACCAGCGTAACGGCGATCAACGTGAAGCGTTGTTTAATGCTATCTGCGCTTATGCGACCAATATTGAGAATCTTTCAGCGATTTTACCGGCGGTTGAACGCATTGCGCAGAAGCACGCCAGCATCAATATTCAGCCGCAGCAGTATCAGATCGTCGGTCAGCATCTGCTGGCCACCATTGATGAGCTGATGAGTCCGGGCAATGAGGTGCTCGAGGCCTGGGGTAAGGCGTATGGTGTGCTGGCTAACGTGTTTATTCAGCGCGAAGAGGCGATTTATCAGGAGTCAGAGCAGAAAACCGGCGGCTGGCGTAATACCCGCGCATTTACTATCAGCGCGATCACCGCAGAAAGCACTCTGATTAAAAGCTTTGTACTGACGCCGGTTGATGGCCAGCCGGTAGCCGATTATCGCCCAGGACAGTATCTCGGTATCACTATCAATGACGAAAGCTTTGATAATCAGGAAATTCGTCAGTACTCGTTGACCCGCTCTCCGAATGGTCAGAGCTATCGTATAGCGGTAAAACGCGAGTCGATGGGCACTGTCTCTGGCTGGCTGCATCAGAAAGCCCGCGTTGGCGACCAGGTTCAGCTGGCGGCTCCGGCCGGGGATTTCTTTATGGAGGTCAGCGCCGATACGCCGGTAACGCTGATTTCAGCAGGCGTCGGTCAGACACCGATGCTGGCGATGCTGCATAACCTTGCGGATAACCAACATCGCGCGGCGGTGAACTGGTTGCACGCGGCAGAAAATGGTCAGGTGCATGCGTTCAGTGATGAAGTCAACGCGCTGGGCGCGAAGCTGCCCGCTTTCTACAAACACGTCTGGTATAACCAGCCTGAAGCTGCGGACGATGGCCGCTATGACAGCGCCGGGTGGATGGATATGGCGGCAACCGAAGCCAGCCTCGCCAGTGCTGAGATGCAATTCTATGTCTGCGGTCCGATTGGTTTTATGCAGTTTGCCGTGAAACAGTTACTGGATGCGGGTATAAAGTCGGCCAATATTCACTATGAAGTGTTTGGCCCACATAAAGTGGTTTAAGCGGGATTTGGGCGGCGAGAACGCCGCCAGTACTGCCAGTGCAAATCATTGACACGGGCGGCGATAACGCCGCCCATGCGGGTGATTAAATCGCTTCTTCGTCTTCTTCGCCGGTGCGGATACGAACCACGCGAGCAACATCAAATACAAAGATTTTACCGTCGCCAATTTTACCGGTTTGCGCGGTCTGCATAATGGTTTCGACGCAGGTATCAACGATATCGTCGGCAACCACAATCTCAATCTTAACCTTTGGCAGAAAATCGACCATATATTCCGCGCCGCGATACAGTTCGGTGTGGCCTTTCTGACGACCAAAACCTTTCACTTCCGTCACGGTCATCCCGGTGATGCCGACTTCGGCCAGTGCCTCACGCACGTCATCGAGTTTGAACGGTTTAATAATCGCATCAATCTTTTTCATGGCAGACCCTTTTTCGCTCCCTCCGTGGCCGGAAGGGTAACATTCAGTATACAAGCTACGGACAGATACCGTCGGGCGGCCTGTCTCTCTGTGTGGCAGCTAAGCTAACATAACTCGACGTCGAAGCGGCACTAAAAACTATTCTTTAAAATCGGCGGCATCCAGCTCATGGCGCGACAGCAGCTTATAAAACTCGGTACGGTTACGTCCGGCAAGACGGGCAGCATTGGTCACATTGCCTTTGGTCATTTGCAGCAGTTTACGCAGATAGTTAAGTTCAAACTGATTGCGCGCCTCAACAAAGGTCGGTAACGCGGTGTTTTCGCCTTCCAGCGCCTGCTCCACCAGCGCATCACCGATCACCGGCGATGACGTCAGCGCCACGCACTGTTCAATCACGTTGACCAACTGACGGACATTTCCTGGCCAGCTGGCCGCCATCAGTCGTTTCATCGCGTCAGTGGAGAAACTTCGTACCTGAGGTTTATGGCGATCCGCCGACTGCCGCAGCAAATGATTGGCCAGCAGCGGAATATCTTCCGCGCGTTCATGCAGTGCCGGAATACGCAGATTCACCACATTCAGGCGATAAAACAGGTCTTCACGAAACTCTTTCTTCTCCATCGCTTTCGGCAGATCGCGATGGGTGGCGGAAATAATGCGGACATTAATATCCAGATCGCGGTTACTGCCCAGCGGCCGCACTTTGCGCTCCTGCAATACGCGCAGTAATTTCACCTGCAACGCCTGCGGCATATCACCAATTTCATCTAAAAACAGCGTGCCGCCTTCTGCCGCCTGGAACAACCCTTCACGGGCGCTGACCGCGCCGGTAAATGCGCCTTTCGCGTGACCAAACAGCTCCGACTCCAGCAATTGTTCGGGCAGAGCGCCGCAGTTAATCGCAATAAACGCCTTTCCGGCGCGCGGGCTGGCAGCATGAATCGCCTGGGCCAGCACCTCTTTACCGGTGCCGCTCTGGCCGTTAATTAATACGCTGACATCCGACTGCGCCACCATCCGCGCCTGCTCAAGCAGCTTCAGCATCAACGGACTGCGCGTCACAATCGAGTCGCGCCAGGTATCGTCGGAAGCGGGCGCGCTATGTGCCAGCGCTTCATCAATCGCCTTATATAGCGCGTCACGATCGACCGGTTTAGTCAGAAAGCTGAACACGCCCTGCTGAGTGGCAGAGACTGCTTCGGGAATCGAGCCGTGGGCAGTGAGAATAATCACCGGCATCCCTGGATGCAGCTTCTGGATTTCACTGAACAGCGCCAGTCCGTCCATTTCGTCCATACGCAGATCGCTAATCACCAGTTCCACTTTCTCTTTGGCTAACTGGCGCAGGGCTTCCGGGCCGCTGGCCGCCGTAGTCACCTGGAATCCCTCGCTGGTCAGGCGCATGCCGAGCAGTTTGAGTAAGCTCGGGTCATCATCGACCAGCAGTAAACGGGCTGATTTACCTTGAATCATGGGGTCTCACTCTCCGCTGCGCTCGCTGTGTTATCGGATGTCGACGGCACATAGGTCTCATCCGCCTGCACCGCGCCTGGGGTGTTCTCCTTCTCTGTCACGTGACTGTTATCAGAAACATCAGCAGATTTACGGGATGACAGCTGGCGTTCAATATCGGTCAGCGTTTCCAGTTTACGCCGCGTATCAGCCAGTTCACGCGCCAGCAGATGTTGATGCTGTCGCAAAGCATCAAGCTCGCTGTCGCTGGTTTGTTGCAGATGATAGTAGCGGGTTCGCTCCTGAGACAGCTGTAACTGCGCCGCCTGATTGTCGCGCCACAGTTGCAGTAATGGCCGGATCGATGACGGATAATCGAAGCTGTAGCTGTCCAGCCGTACCATATATTGGCGGCGCTCCACCGGCGTCACATTACCGTTGCTCAGCAACACACCCTGTTTAAAGGTATTTTGCCAGCTTTCTGCCGGCCACTTGCGTGCTTGCGTGCGCGCTTCGGCAGGCGTAAGCCGGGCGCTACAATCCATCGCCCGCATCCAGTAAAGCGGGTTTTTCATGCTCTCTTCGTCTTCTATTTGCCAGACACGATCGCAGCCTACTGCCAGATAGTCGACGATTTTGATTTCCGGCTCCACCACCGCATTTTTTTTACTGTTGAATTGCGGCTGGTGAGGCTGCTGACTGCATGCGGCCAGCAGTGCTGGCACAAACATCGCCGTGATCCTGCCAAACCGGCGCAAGACCACGGCAGAAAAAAATTGAAATTTCATTCGATTATTCTTTCCCGGCGGTTAAATTCAATTCGATACGGAAGCAGACATCTGCATCGTCTGCCGCCACCAGGTGAAGATCACCCTGCATTCGCCGTATACAATCTTTGGCAATACTCAGCCCCAGACCACTGCCCTTCACCGCACCTTTGCGTTGCAGACTTCCCTGGAAAAAGGGTTCAAAAATCATCGCCTGCTCTTCGGGCGGGATCGGCGTGCCGGTATTCGCCACATCAATAAAAATGCGCTGCCCCTGCTGGTAACTGCGCAGCCAGATGTTACCGGATTCGCTACCGTAGTGCACCGCGTTAGAGTAGAGATTATCGATGACGCGCATTAATAAGGTTGGCTCCGCGCGACAGCGGGTCACCTGCAGATCGATTGCAGTGTGAATTAGCTTAGCGCGTGCGGTGAGGCTGTGTGACGAGAGCACAATATCGATAATTTCATCCAACGCCACGTCTTCCAGTTCGGTCGGGCCATCCGCCAGTTTGCGGTTGTAATCCAGCAGTTGCTCAATCAGCTTCTGCAAATGACGGCTGCTGTGATCAAGAATACTGACGACCTCTTGCTGATCGGCTGTCAGTGGGCCGGCCACCTGATCGGCCAGCAGTTCGGTGCCCTCGCGCATGCTGGCCAGCGGGGTTTTTAGCTCATGCGAGATATGACGTAAAAACTCATGGCGCTGCGACTCCAGCCACGCCAGACGTTCACTTAGCCAGATAATACGCTGCCCCAGGGAACGGATCTCACGCGGGCCTTTAAACAACACGCTGTTGCCCAGTGGCCGCCCTTCCCCCAGCCGGTTGATCATGCGCTCCACCCCTTTTACCGGGCCGATAATCATGCGGGTAAACAGCAGCACCAGCGCCAGGCTGACCAGAAACAGAATCAGCGCCTGCCAGCCAAAATACTGGCCACGATCGGCAATCTCACGCTGCAACTGCAAACCGCGTGAGAACACCACTTCACGCGTCGCCTGCACCATTTGCGCATTCGCATTGGAAAAACCGTCCAGATTCTCCGCTGCTTCCTGCCGCGGATTGCTGTTCTGGCAATGTAACTGTGACAGCTGGGTAAGAAATTGTCGCAGGCTACGGTAATAACGAATATCAGGCAGCGCCGGTGCATGCGCATCAAGCATTTGTGAATAGCGGCTGTGCTGAGTCTGATACAGGCGCGCCAGCATCGGGTCATCCAGCACGCAATACTGGCGATAGCTACGCTCCAGCTCCAGCGCAGTACGCGCCATCGCCTCGCTACGACGCACATCAGTGAGCGTGGTTCGGTTGGTATCGGCCGCGCGGTCACTCAGCGCCGCCAGACTCTCCCATGCCTGCCATGCCAATACCAGCAGCGGTAACAGCACCAGCAGAAAAGCCATTAAAACCAGTTGCCGCAGCGAACGCGGAAAGAGACGCCATTTCTTCACGAAGTTGATTCCTGAGCACATTCTGCTGTTGATGCTAGCTGAGTGCGCAGCCTGAGGAAAGCGTGAGAGCGGAAAAGAAAAAAGGCAGATTCAAGGAATCTGCCTTTTTTATCACGATGACACATTGGTCACCGCAACTGAAGAGGTGGTGCCTAACTCAACGTTGCGTCCGATGCTTGATAAAGTCACAAAGTGATCTGTTATCGGTTTGGTGGACGGCAGGCACCGTATTGTGCGTCATTCGAAGTTTTATGAAGCGCTTGTCCGCTTTCGCAGGGCTGTCATAACAGGGTGAATGAGCCACTGACAACAATATTGCAATCGTCGTGCCAACTTTAAAATTAAATTATAACAACCTGATTTTATTGATTAATAAATAAAATCAACGTTGCCACGCTGCGAAGTTTTACCAGATGGTCTGACAAAGTGTCGCCAAAAAGAAACAACAACCAGCAAATCAGTGAAAAGCGATTTATTTCAATAATTTAAGTGTCACCTTCTGGAGACAGGTAACAGCGTTAATTGTCGCAAATCTGCAACACCCGCCGGGTTTCAGTCGATAAAAAGGCCGGAAATCCGGCCTTTTTATTGCGCTGGTGACTTAGCCCAGCTGCTTACGCGCATTACGGAAAATACGCATCCACGGACTGTCTTCGCCCCACTCGGCCGGATGCCAGGAGTTGCTGACGGTACGGAACACGCGCTCCGGATGCGGCATCATAATGGTCACACGACCACTTTCATTGGATACCGCAGTAATGCCGTTTGGTGAACCGTTCGGGTTCGCGGGATAGTTTTGCGTTACTTTGCCGAAGTTATCGACATAGCGCAGCGCCACCAGTCCCTGATGTTCCAGCGCGGCCAGATGCGCATTATCACGCACCTCAACAAAACCTTCGCCGTGAGAGACGGCGATTGGCATACGCGAACCGGCCATGCCTTCCAGCAGCAGCGACGGGCTGGCGGCTACTTCTACCAGGCTGAAACGCGCTTCAAAACGCTCTGACTGGTTGCGCACGAAACGCGGCCAGTTTTCGCTACCCGGAATCAGTTCACGCAGATTAGACATCATCTGACAACCGTTACAAACGCCCAGCGCCAGCGTCTGTGGACGATGGAAGAAGGTTTCGAACTCGTCGCGTACCCGGCTGTTGAACAGAATCGACTTCGCCCAGCCTTCACCCGCACCCAGCACGTCGCCATAAGAGAATCCACCACAGGCCACCAGCGCCTGGAAATCTTCCAGACCACGACGTCCCGCCAGCAGATCGCTCATATGCACGTCGACGGCATCAAAACCGGCACGATGCCAGGCCGCAGCCATTTCAACATGGGAGTTAACGCCCTGCTCACGCAGCACGGCCACTTTAGGACGCGCACCGGTGGCGATAAACGGAGCGGCAATATCGTCTTCCGGTTTAAAGGTCAGATTAACGTTCAGACCCGGATCGTTGTCATCTTTCTTCGCGTCGTGTTCCTGATCGGCACACTGTGGGTTGTCACGCAAGCGCTGCATCTGCCAGGTGGTTTCTGCCCACCAGGTACGCAGCGTGGTACGGCTTTCACTGTACACCGCGCTGTCACCAGAACGGATAACAAAACGGTCGCCGGTTTGCGCGTGACCCAGGTAGTGTACGCAAGCTGCCAGACCGTTGTCCGCCAGCACTTTTTCGACCAGTGCACGATCCTGCGCAGCAACCTGAATCACCGCACCCAGCTCTTCGTTAAACAGCGCCGCCAGCGCATCGCTGCCCAGCGCGGCAATATCCACATCAACGCCGCAGTGGCCGGTAAAGGCCATTTCGGCCAACGTCACCAGCAGGCCGCCGTCGGAGCGGTCGTGGTATGCCAGCAGTTTCTCATCGGCAACCAGCGTCTGAATGGCGTTGAAGAAGCCAGCCAGCTGTTGTGCATCGCGCACGTCGGCAGGCTTATCACCCAACTGACGATAGACTTGTGACAGCGCGGTAGCGCCCAGTGCATTCTGGCCCTGACCTAAATCGATCAGCAGCAGCGCGTTATCCTGCTGCGGCTGCAACTGTGGCGTTACGGTGCGGCGCACATCTTCGACGCGGGCAAACGCGGTGATCACCAGCGACAGTGGCGAGGTCATTTCGCGCTGTTCGCTATCCTGCTGCCAGCGGGTTTTCATCGACATGGAATCTTTGCCCACCGGAATGGTAATCCCCAGCGCCGGACACAGCTCTTCGCCCACCGCTTTCACCGCTTCGTACAGACCCGCGTCTTCGCCAGGATGTCCGGCCGCCGCCATCCAGTTTGCCGACAGTTTGATGCGCTTCAGCGAACCAATCTGGGTCGCGGCAATGTTAGTCAGCGCTTCGCCTACCGCCAGACGGCCTGATGCGGCAAAGTCCAGCAGTGCCACAGGCGCACGTTCGCCCAGTGACATCGCTTCACCATAGTAGCTGTCGAGGCTGGCGGTGGTCACGGCACAGTTCGCCACCGGAATCTGCCACGGCCCGACCATCTGATCGCGTGCCACCATACCGGTCACGCTACGGTCACCGATGGTAATCAGGAAGGTTTTCTCAGCAACAGTTGGCAGATGCAGCACGCGGTTAACCGCATCGGCAACGGTGATGCCATCACGTACCAGCGTGTCGCCTTTCGCCTGTTGGCTGGTGACATCGCGGGTCATTTTCGGCGTTTTGCCCAGTAGCACGTCCAGCGGCATATCGATAGGTTTGTTATCGAAATGGCTGTCAGACAGTGTCAGATGCAGTTCTTCGGTGGCTTCACCGATGACCGCATAAGGTGCGCGCTCGCGTTTGCACAGGCGGTCGAACTGCGCCAGTTTTTCCGGTGCAACCGCCAGCACATAGCGCTCTTGCGACTCGTTACACCATACTTCCAGCGGACTCATGCCAGCTTCGTCACTGAGAATATCACGCAGGTTAAACTGACCACCGCGCTCACCATCGCTGACCAGTTCAGGCATGGCGTTGGAAAGCCCCCCCGCACCGACATCATGAATAAACAGAATCGGATTATCTTCGCCCAGCTGCCAGCAGCGGTCGATCACTTCCTGGCAACGACGCTCCATTTCCGGGTTATCACGCTGCACGGAGGCGAAATCAAGATCGGCATCAGACTGGCCTGAGGCCATTGATGACGCCGCACCGCCGCCGAGACCGATATTCATCGCCGGGCCACCCAGTACAATCAGTTTGGCACCGACGGTGATTTCACCTTTCTGCACGTGGTCAGCACGGATATTGCCGATACCGCCCGCCAGCATAATCGGCTTGTGGTAACCGCGCAGCTCAACGCCGTTATGGCTGTTAACCCGCTCTTCATAGGTACGGAAGTAGCCCGTCAGCGCCGGACGACCAAATTCGTTATTGAACGCCGCGCCGCCCAGTGGGCCCTCGGTCATAATATCCAGCGCGGTCACGATGCGATCGGGCTTACCGAAATCTTCTTCCCACGGCTGTTCAAAGCCCGGAATACGCAGGTTAGATACCGAGAAACCGACCAGGCCCGCTTTCGGTTTCGCGCCACGTCCGGTTGCACCTTCATCACGAATTTCACCACCGGAACCGGTCGCGGCACCCGGCCATGGCGAAATCGCCGTTGGGTGGTTATGGGTTTCTACCTTCATCAGGATATGGGCGTCTTCCTGATGGAAGTCGTAGACACCTTTATCCGCATCGGCGTAGAAGCGGCCAACCTGCGAGCCTTCCATCACTGCGGCGTTGTCTTTATAAGCTGACAGCACGTAGTCCGGGGTTTTCTCGAAGGTGTTTTTAATCATTTTAAACAGCGATTTAGGCTGTTGCTGACCATCAATAATCCAGTCGGCGTTGAAAATTTTATGACGACAGTGCTCGGAGTTTGCCTGGGCAAACATATACAGCTCGATGTCGTTCGGGTTGCGCCCCAGTTTTTCAAATGCAGCCTGCAGATAGTCAATTTCATCGTCGGCCAGCGCCAGACCGAGCTTCTGGTTAGCCTGCACCAGCGCATTGCGGCCTTCACCCAGCACATCCACGCTTTGCAGCGGCTGTGGCTGATGATGAGCAAACAGTTGTTGCGCCTGCTCCAGTTCGACAAATACCGTTTCCATCATGCGGTCATGCAGTAATCCGGCCAGCTGTGACCACTGAGCTTCGGTCAGTTTCGGTGCCTGAATATAGAAAGCCAGACCGCGCTCAAGACGCAACACCTGCGGTAAATCGCAGTTATGGGCAATATCGGTCGCTTTAGAAGACCAGGGAGAAATCGTGCCTGGACGCGGGGTCACCAGCAATAAGCGCCCTTCCGGCGTATGCTCAGCGAGAGACGGACCGTACTTCAACAGACGCTGAAGGCGGCTCTTTTCGTCAGCGTTTAGCGGCGCGCTGACATCAGCAAAATGGACGTACTCGGCGTAAATATCACTCACCGGCAGGTGAGCGTCCTGAAAGCGGGTCAGCAGTTTGTTAATACGAAATGCCGACAGAGCGGGCGAACCACGCAGAATTTCCATCATCAAAGATCTCTCGTCTTCGAAGCGCCGGGCGACGCTTCTTTGGGCGCAACAGGGAAAACGGGCGCTATTATAAAGAATCCGCGCTGCCAACGAAACCGTTTGCGCATAATTTCTCGGATACCAGAATCGGCTTAAATTTGCGCAAATCCTGCTGAATAAGTTGCGGCGCGGCACTTTGTTGCGCAAAATGCCCCACGCTCTGGGAAATCTACCATAACTAATACTGCCGTAAGAGACAGAGGCCCGCGGGCTACCGAGAGATAACTATTTGAAACGCCTAAAAATTAATTATCTGCTGATCGGGCTGATCACCGTGCTGCTCGCGCTTGCGCTGTGGCCGTCGATCCCCTGGTACGGGAGTTCGGAAGACCGAATTGCACAGATAAAATCGCGGGGCGTATTACGCATCAGCACCATAAATTCCCCGCTAACTTATTTCACCATCAATAAATCACCGGCGGGTATGGATTACGAGCTGGCAAAGCGCTTCGCCGATTATCTTGGTGTCAGGCTGGAAGTGACGGTTCGTCAGAACCTTAACGACCTGTTTGACGATCTTGATGATGATAAAGCGGATGTGCTGGCCGCCGGACTGATTTACAACAGTGAAAGACTGGAACGATTCCGTGCCGGTCCGGCTTACTATTCGGTTTCACAACAGCTGGTGTACCGCCTCGGTAAGCCGCGGCCAAAAAGTCTCGGCGACCTGAAAGGACGTCTGACGGTGGCTTCCGGCTCCGCCTACTTATCCACACTGCGCACCATGAAACAGAGCCAGTTTCCCGATCTCGACTGGGCCATTTCAACCGATCAAAGCCCAAAAGCGCTGCTGGAAGCGGTAGCCGACGGCAAACTTGAATACACCGTTGCCGATTCCGTCACCATCGGATTGCTGCAACGCATTCATCCGCAGCTGGCGGTGGCGTTTGATATTACCGATGAAGAGCCGGTCACCTGGTATATGCAGCGCAATCAGGATGACAGTCTCAATGCGGCGATGCTGGACTTCTTTAGCCAGATGAGTGAAGAAGGCAGCATGGCGCGGCTGGAAGAGAAGTATCTCGGCCATGTCGGCACCTTTGACTATGTCGATACCCGTACTTTCCTGCGCGCCATTGACGGGGTTTTACCGGATATCAAGCCGCTGTTTCAACGTTACGCCAATAATATTGACTGGCGCTTGCTGGCCGCGATCTCGTACCAGGAGTCACACTGGAACCCGCAGGCAACCTCTCCTACCGGCGTGCGTGGTCTGATGATGCTGACGCGCAACACCGCCGACAGTCTTAATGTCGATGACCGGCTTGATCCCGAGCAGAGCATTCGCGGGGGCAGCGAATATTTACAGCGCATGATGGAAAAAGTGCCGTCGACCATCCCGGAGGATGAGCGTATCTGGTTTGCGCTGGCGGCTTATAATATGGGATACGCGCATATGCTGGATGCCCGCCGACTGACCGAAAAACAAAAAGGTAACCCCGACAGCTGGGCCGACGTAAAAACGCGCCTGCCGATGCTGAGCCAGAAACGCTATTACAGCCAGACGACTTACGGCTATGCGCGCGGGCATGAAGCCTATGCGTATGTAGAAAATATCCGTAAATATCAGATTAGCCTGGTGGGATATCTGCAGGAGCAGGAGCGGAAAATTGCTCAGCGTGCGGCGCTGGAAGCGGAACTGGGTAAAGGTTATCCGGCGGTACAACCGGATATTGCCATGCATTGATTATTAAGGCGGCGCGACGGTGCCGCTTTACTGCTTCACCGACTTGCGTAGCGCTTTTTTCTGCTCGCGACGCATGCGGAAAAAATCACTTAACATGCCAGCGCACTGTTGCGCCAGAATCCCTTCGGTCATTTTCACCTGATGATTCATACCGGGATGCCCCAGCACATCCAGTAACGAACCGGCAGCACCGGTTTTCTCATCGCGCGCGCCAAACACCAGACGCCCGATGCGGCTGTGTACAATAGCTCCGGCACACATCACGCAAGGTTCGAGGGTGACATACAGCGTGGTATCGATCAGACGATAGTTCTCCAGCACTTTCCCCCCTTGACGCAACGCCATAATTTCCGCATGCGCAGTAGGATCGTGATGTCCGATAGGACGATTCCAGCCTTCGCCAATCACCCGATTGCCCTGCACCAACACTGCGCCGACCGGCACTTCGCCCTCATCCCAGGCACGCTGTGCCAGCGTTAAGGCATGACGCATCCAAAATTCATCGTTGTAATCGGTCACCTGAGTCTCCAGTGGGGCAAAAAGCGCGGGGCATTATACATAAAACGGCGGGGAGACTGACTGAAACCTGTTACGGGCGACGAGAACGCCGCCCATCGGGAGTTTTCTTTATTCCAGCTGTTGCAGCTTACCTTCCGGCGTGACGCGCCAGCGATGCTGGCAGAAGAACAGCAGTGGGTTGTCCTGCTTGCTGTCGCTGTAACCACTGTGAAGCTGTAGCGGTGTACCAATCTGATCTTCCAGCTGGGCAACTTTTTCATGGCCTAAACAGCGCATTGACAGTACCCGTCCGCCATAACCGCGTGTCATCTGACTGGCGATCAACTTCACTCGCGGCAGAAACGCCGAATCATAGTAAACCTGCTCCACCAGCGGCTGCGGTGAGCCGGTAATCAACCAGACATCGGCATCTTCGCTGCTAAGATAGTCCGTCAGGCGTTGTTGTACCACCGGAAAGGCCGTCACGCGCTGGCGGAACCACTGCGCGAAGGCTTTCTCACGCTGCTGTAATCGTGCTTCACTATGGCCAAAAGTGATCGACCACAACAGCAGGCTCATCGGCCAGCGGGCCGCACGACCTTTAATTAACAGCGCCAGACCGATGACGGGTAACAAAGGCACCACTAACAACAGGTTAATCGGCTGACGCCACAGCAAGTAGCGCATAAAGGTGCCAAACATATCCTGCTGATGTAGCGTGCCATCTAAATCAAAAAATACTACGCGCCTTGGTGTTCCCTTAGTCAAGCATCTCTCCTCAGGATAATGAATCCATTAATCGGGCAATCTGCGTTGCCGTCGCCAGGGTTACAGTAACAAGTGTAGTCAGAAGCCGTAAAGCTGGCCGGGGTTTATGCCGATGATGTTTTCCATACCACTGAAGCTTTTTACCTGCTTTAATCATGGATCGCACAGTGTGGCCCGTTAGACTAAGTTATTCATATTCAGGGCATCATGATTATCATCACGTAGCATCAATCAGAGGAAAACAGAATGAGTTCACTGCTGCGCATTCGTCAGTTGTATCCCAGACTGGCGCTGAACGAACGGCGGCTGGCGGATTTTTTGCTGTCACAGCCGGATCGCGCACGTCATCTCAGTTCGCAAAAATTAGCGGAAGAGTCCGGCGTCAGCCAGTCCAGCGTGGTGAAGTTTGCACAAAAGTTGGGATATAAAGGCTTTCCGGCGCTGAAACTGGCGCTAAGTGAATCGCTGGCCGATAAAGATGCCATTACCGTACACAATCAGATTTTGAGCGATGACCCGCTGAAAGTGGTGGGCGAAAAATTGTTTGCTGAAAAGCAGTCGGCGATACGTGCCACACTGGATATCAACAGTGAAGAGAAGCTGCTGGAAACTCTGCGGCTGCTGAAATCGGCTCAGCGTATTGTGCTGGTCGGCATCGGCGCGTCCGGCCTGGTGGCAAAGGATTTTTCATGGAAGCTGATGAAAATTGGTATCAGCGCGGTGGCGGAGCAGGATATGCACGCGTTGCTGGCCAGCGTGCAGGCGCTGACAACCGGCGATTTACTGCTGGCGATCTCCTACACCGGAGAACGACGTGAAATCAATCTTGCCGCCCAGGAAGCCCAGCGTGCCGGGGCGAGTGTGCTGGCGTTTACCGGCTTTACGCCCAATACCCTGCAGCAGTGTGCCACCCACTGTTTGTACACCGTGGCGGAAGAGCAAAGCACGCGCAGCGCGGCCATTTCGTCAACCACGGCTCAGCTGGCGCTGACCGATCTGCTGTTTATGGCGTTGATCCAGAACGATCCGGAGCGAGCCTCCAGCCATATTCGGCACAGCGAAGCGCTGGTGAAAAAGCTGGTCTGATAAGTTATTGATAAAACTATAAACAACTGCGGACGATCTGACATGCTTTGCGCTGAGGGACATTCTAAGCCGACCGCGCAGTACTATTGTGCTGATTTAGCAAGTCCGCCGGGCTTATTTATCAGTGAAGCTGTTTCAGCTCATCTGCTGTCAGGCCGATCATTTCCTGAACCACCGAAAAATCCATCCCTTTCGCCAGCATCTTACGCGCCACTTCTTGTTTTCCTTCCTGTTTTACTTGCTGGCGGCTTTCCTGTTGAAGCTTCTCTGCGATAGTCATCAGTGTTTCCTTATGTTGCGGTAAACGTTCTGCCAGCTCCCGGAGAAAAGATTTCAGGTCAGCCGTTTCTCCTGCCTGGATCATGTAATTTATCAACACGTCCAGCTGCTTGTTAGTAGTGTATTAGCTGCAAAACAACGTTGCCAGAGGCTTGCACAACTCCGACAGGTCGCGCAAACGAATATGTTTCTGTAGTAGCTCGAGCGCCGCCATACGCCGGTGAGTCATGATTTCATCATCAGGAATAACCGTGAGATCCACCAGCGGAAAGTCGCCGCCATAAATCTGTCCGGCCAGCTCCGGAGCGCTGAAGCCTTGTAGCCAGCTCATCGGATACGGCCAGGGCGTTTTTTCCCCATGATAGAAAAGAATCGGGATCACCAGCGGCAGCTGTTTATGCCCGGCCCTGAGGTGCTGATGCATGGCCGCGATGGCATAACGCATCAAACGAAAGCTCATCTGATTATCGGCGGAACTCTGATGTTCAATCAGGCAGTAAATATACCCTTCGCGGCTACCCGCTTTCAGTGAATACAGGATATCCGAGCAAAACGCTTGCAGATCATCCTCAATAAAACTGCCAGAGGTGATTTGCAGCGTATCAAGATTGCAACGCTGCAGCAGTGCCGGAGGCAAATGAATTTGCAGAAAGTCACGCGCCGTTTCTACATCAGAAAGAAAGTATTTAAATACAGCATCATGCGGGGTTGGAGTGGAGCCCATTTTCCGTAACCTGTCATCCAGTTTGACATGTAATGACCCTGGCACAGTTCATCAGTGGGTAAAATATGTTCAGTGCGTCTGGCAGACATAAAACATCTTCGTTGCTTGTGTTTGCGGGCTTACACTCATCCCGGCGTGAAGTCACTGCCTTATGACGGGGATCATTGGGGGGCATTTTCTTTTTGTGTTATGGTTCGCAACATAGAAACTTCCTGTTCTTTGCCGGCTTAACCATTGTGCTCACGCATAAAGGTGACCCGACGAGATTTTTCCGTGTGGGTTGCTACAGAAGTTTTTTCAACAGGAAGTTCACCATCTACTCACTGATTTTAAATAAATTAAAGCGTAAACAACTGAAATGGCTTTATTAATAACCAAGCGCTGTATCAACTGTGATATGTGCGAGCCGGAGTGTCCGAATCAGGCGATCTCGATGGGAGATGAGATCTATCAGATCGATGCCGATCGCTGCACCGAATGCGTTGGCCATTACGATACGCCGACCTGCCAGCAGGTGTGTCCGATCGACAACACAATTATTATCGATCCGCAACATATCGAAGCCCGGGAAGCGCTGTGGGAGAAGTTTGTGGTGATGCATCACCCGGTTTGATGGCTTAGCAACAGCGGCGCGAACGCCGCTCCAGAGATTGCAGTCAGTTTTCGATGATCACCGTCGCACAGGCATAGTTGCGCTCATCCGCCAGCGTCACATGTACATATTTGACGCCAAGCTTTTCTGCCACTTCCGCCGCATGCTGGAAAAAACGCAGCCCCGGCTTGCCCAGTTCATCGTTATACACTTCAAACTGATTAAACGCTAAACCCCCGCGGATACCGGTGCCAAAGGCTTTGGCGGCGGCTTCTTTGACGGCAAAACGCTTGGCAAGAAAGCGTAGCGGCTGCTTATGCGCCTGATATTGCGCCCACTCGTTCGCGCTCAGCACGCGCTGAGCCAGACGATCGCCAGAACGGGAGATCACCCCTTCAATGCGCGCAATCTCGACGATATCGGTGCCAAGGCCAAGAATAGCCATTAGCGACGCGCTTCCCGCATCAGCTGCTTCATCTCTTTCACCGCATCCGCCAGTCCACTCATTACCGCCCGACCAATAATTGCATGGCCGATATTAAGTTCATGCATTTCCGGCAGCGCAGCAATCGGCAACACGTTGTGGTAGGTCAGACCGTGTCCGGCATTCACCTTCAGACCCTGACCTGCCGCATAGGTAGCCGCTTCGCGGATTCTGGCCAGCTCAGCGTCACGCGCCGCGCCCTCTTCGGCTTCCGCATAGGCACCGGTGTGAATCTCAATATAGGGCGCGCCAGAGGCGACAGCGGCGTCGATTTGCGCTTTATCAGCATCGATAAACAGCGAAACCAGAATGCCGACAGCATGCAGACGCGCCACGGCGGCGGTAATTTTTTCCAGCTGACCGGCAACATCCAGCCCGCCTTCCGTAGTGACTTCCTGACGTTTTTCCGGCACCAGGCAGCAAAAATGGGGTTTGATTTCACAGGCAATATCGACCATTTCGTCGGTGACTGCCATCTCCAGATTCATCCGCGTCTGGATGGTCTGACGCAAAATGCGCACGTCGCGGTCGGTAATATGACGACGATCTTCACGCAGATGCACGGTAATACCGTCTGCACCAGCCTGTTCGGAAACAAACGCCGCCTGAACCGGATCGGGATAGTTGGTGCCACGCGCATTACGCACGGTAGCCACGTGATCGATATTGACGCCTAACAACAACTCAGCCATGACAGTCCTCAAATTTTTTGCCAACGTTAAATGCAGTTTACAACGTTCAGCGCCTGAGGCGGTATGACCTGCTGCTATTCCCCGGCGGGTGGCGCTGCGTCTGCACGTTTTTTCGGCACAAACTGGCGAAAAAGCTCCTGGCTTTTTAGCGGTTTGCCGCCAAGATAGGGTTTTAATGCAATGCGGGTAAAGCGTTTCGCGGCGCGTAAACTGTCGGCATCGGGAAACTCACGCTCGGACAGCGCGCGCAGATGGCGGCCGGTAAAACTGCGGTTATTAATCACCATACTGGCGATAAAACCTTTCTCTTCACGGTAGCTGTAAGTCATCTCATCGGCCACCTCTTCCCCGCTGCCGGCACAGTGAAGAAAATCGACGCCATAGCCAAGATGGCCGAGCATCGCCAGCTCAAAGCGACGCAGTGCGGGTTCAGGTGAACCGCTGGATGCGGCTAAAGACTGAATACAGTGAAGATAATCGAAGAACAGCTCAGAAAAGGCGGTTTCGTGCTGAAGCACGCGCGAGACCAGTTCATTGACGTACAGGCCGCAGTAGAGCGTGATGCCGCTTAACGGCAACGCCAGCGACACCGCTTCGGCACCGCGCAACGTTTTCACTTCGCCGCGTCCGCCCCAGCGGATCAGCAGCGGGGTAAACGGCTGCAAGGCACCTTTAAGGCTGGAGCGTTTTGAGCGGGCACCTTTGGCCAGTACCCGCACACGGCCGTGACTTTCGGTAAACAGGTCTAACAGCAGACTGGTTTCGCTATAAGGTCGTCCATGCAGGACAAACGCACGTTGCCAGCCTTCCATTTAATGTTTACAGATCGTCAACGTAGCCCAGGCTGCGCAATGCACGTTCGTCATCCGCCCAGCCAGACTTCACTTTCACCCACAGTTCAAGGTGTACTTTCGCCTCAAACATATCTTCCATATCTTTACGTGCTTCGATACCGATAGTTTTGATCTTGGCGCCTTTGTTACCAATCACCATCTTCTTCTGGCCTTCACGCTCTACCAGAATCAGGCCATTGATATCATAGCCACCGCGTTCGTTAGTAACAAAACGCTCGATCTCAACCGTGACCGAGTACGGCAGTTCAGCACCAAGGAAACGCATCAGTTTTTCACGGATGATTTCAGAGGCCATAAAGCGCTGCGAACGGTCGGTAATGTAGTCTTCCGGGAAGTGATGAATCGCTTCCGGCAGACGTTTACGCACGATGCTGGCAATAGTATCGACATTTTTGCCGCTTTCGGCAGAGATTGGCACCAGATCCATAAAGTCCATCTGCTGAGAGAGGAACTGGATATGGGGCAGCAGAATGCTTTTATCGGTGACGTTATCAACTTTGTTGATCGCCAACAGTACCGGCACTTTGCCATCTTTAAGTTTATTCAACACCATTTCATCGTCAGCGGTCCAGCGCGTGCCTTCAACCACGAAGATCACCAGCTCAACATCACCGATGGAGCTGCTGGCGGCGCGGTTCATTAAACGGTTAATGGCGCGCTTCTCTTCCATGTGCAAGCCCGGCGTATCCACGTAGATCGCCTGATAAGCGCCTTCGGTGTGAATACCCATAATACGGTGACGGGTGGTTTGCGGTTTACGCGAGGTGATGGAAATCTTCTGCCCCAGTAACTGGTTCAGCAGTGTCGATTTACCAACGTTTGGGCGGCCTACAATAGCAATAAAGCCGCAATGGGTCTGTTGTTCGCTCATTCGAGTCCTGGCTTGATCAGCGCCTGTGTGGCTGCTGATTTTTGTGTGTTATTCACCTATTCAAGTCCTAGCTTGATCAGCGCCTGTTCGGCCGCTGCTTGTTCTGCTTTGCGACGGCTTGATCCGGTGCCCACCACCGGTTCTGCCATTCCGCTCACCTGACAGTGAATAGTAAATTCCTGGTCATGCGCTTCGCCACGTACCTGCACCACCAGATAGGATGGCAGCGGCAGATGGCGACCCTGCAGATACTCCTGCAGACGCGTTTTTGGATCTTTCTGTTTGTCGCCCGGGCTAATCTGGTCAAGGCGCGACTGATACCAGTTCAGGATCAGTTGTTCGACGGTCTGAATATCGCTATCCAGGAATACGCCGCCAATCAGCGCTTCGACGGTATCCGCCAGAATCGACTCACGGCGATAGCCGCCGCTTTTAAGTTCACCCGGCCCCAGGCGTAAGCACTCACCGAGATCGAACTCGCGTGCCATCTCCGCCAGGGTATTTCCCCGCACCAGAGTGGCGCGCATACGACTCATATCACCTTCATCCACCCGCGGGAAACGGTGATAAAGGGCGTTGGCAATCACATAACTAAGAATGGAATCACCCAGGAATTCAAGTCGTTCATTGTGTTTGCTGCTGGCGCTACGGTGGGTTAAGGCCTGCTGCAACAATTCCTGATGAGTAAAAGTGTAGCCCAGCTTTCGCTGCAGCCTGTTAATTACGATGGGGTTCATGCGTTACCAATTTCAAGAATGCGTCAATTATTCTGCACACGGAACAGGGCTGACTGAATGACCAACACTAAACAGTTTCGTTTGCAGTGGCTTCCCGCAGGAAGCCAACCTTTAAATCTTCGTTGCCCGCATCACTGCGGGCGCGATCAATGAATACCGCCAATACGGCTTAAGCGAACGCCGGTCGGCCACTGACCTTCTTGCTTCTCAAAGCTCATCCAGATTGCTGTCGCTTTTCCGACCAGATTCTTCTCCGGAACAAAGCCCCAATAACGGCTGTCTGCGCTGTTATCACGGTTATCGCCCATCATAAAGTACTGGCCCTGCGGCACCACCCACGTTGACTGTGGCTGACCTGGCTGACGATAGTACGCGCCCGGCTGGCTTGGCACTTCAAGGGTCATCAGAATGCGGTGCTTCACGTCGCCCAGCGTTTCATCACGCGTGGCGAGGCGCAGGCCACCTTTCATCGATTCGCCCTGCGGTACCTGGAAGAATCCACTGCCGGACTCGTTGCCATCAAAACCGCTAAAGGTCTGAATAAAGCCGCTTGGCTGAACATCGGTGTAAGTTACCGCCAGCGCTTTGTCACAAGCCTGACCGTTGTCACACGCCGGATTAATCGTCAGCGTTTTGCTGTCCGGATCGTAGCTGACCCGGTCGCCAGGCACGCCGATCACGCGTTTAATATAATCCACACTGGGCTGTTTCGGATATTTAAACACCGCAACATCGCCGCGTTTAGGATGCCCGGTTGGGATCAGCGTGGTCTGGGTGATCGGGTCTTTAATCCCGTAGGAGAATTTCTCCACCAGGATAAAGTCACCGATCAGCAGTGTCGGCATCATTGAACCGGAAGGGATCTGAAAGGGTTCGTAAACAAACGAACGCACAATAAAGACCACTGCCAGCACCGGAAATACCGAGGCGGCCGTTTCGACCCAACCCGGCTGTTTAGCCACTTTGGCCAGCGTTTTATCATCAACGGCAGTACCGGTTTGTGCCCGAACTTCAGCCTGCTTCGCACGGCGCGCAGGCGCCCATTTGAACTTATCGATACACCAGATAATGCCGGTCACCAGAGTTGCCAGCGCCAGAATCAGGGCGAAAGTATTAGCCATTAACCGATTTCCTTATTTGCTATCTTTTCCGACATGCAGAATAGCGAGGAACGCTTCCTGTGGCAGCTCAACGTTACCGACCTGCTTCATACGTTTCTTACCGTCTTTCTGTTTCTGCAACAGTTTCTTCTTACGACTGACGTCGCCGCCGTAGCATTTCGCCAGCACGTTTTTACGCAACTGCTTAACGGTTGAGCGGGCAATAATATGCGTGCCAATCGCCGCCTGAATGGCGATATCAAACTGCTGACGCGGAATCAGATCTTTCATCTTTTCCACCAGCTCACGACCACGGTACTGCGAGTTATCGCGGTGAGTAATCAACGCCAGCGCATCAACACGTTCGGCGTTAATCAGGACGTCGACACGCACCATGTCAGAAGTCTGGAAACGCTTGAAGTTATAATCCAGTGACGCATAACCCCGTGAGGTGGATTTCAGACGGTCAAAGAAGTCGAGAACCACTTCCGCCATCGGAATTTCGTAGGTCAGTGCCACCTGGTTGCCGTGATAAACCATATTGGTCTGCACGCCACGCTTCTCAATACACAGAGTAATGACGTTGCCAAGGAACTCCTGCGGCAGCAGCATATGACACTCTGCAATTGGTTCACGCAGTTCAGCGATATTGTTCAGCGCAGGCAGCTTCGATGGGCTGTCGACATAAACCGTTTCGCCACTGGTGGTTTCCACTTCATACACGACCGTTGGTGCGGTGGTGATCAGGTCCAGGTCGTATTCACGCTCCAGACGCTCCTGAATGATCTCCATATGCAACAAGCCGAGGAAGCCACAGCGGAAGCCGAAGCCCAGCGCGGTAGAACTTTCTGGCTCATAGAACAGTGAAGCGTCGTTCAGGCTCAGTTTGCCCAGCGCATCGCGGAAGGCTTCATAATCGTCAGAGCTGATTGGGAACAGACCGGCATAAACCTGCGGCTTCACTTTTTTGAAGCCTGGCAGCGCTTTATCCGCCGGATTGCGCGACTGAGTCAGGGTATCCCCCACTGGCGCGCCGAGAATGTCTTTAATCGCACAGACCAGCCAGCCCACTTCGCCGCAGTTCAGCACATCGCGATCGACACGTTTCGGAGTAAAAATACCCAGACGGTCGGCGTTATACACCTGACCGGTGCTCATCACTTTAATTTTGTCGCCTTTACGCATGGTGCCGTTTTTAATACGAACCAGCGAGACTACGCCAAGGTAGTTATCGAACCAGGAGTCGATGATCAGCGCCTGAAGAGGTGCATCTGCATCGCCTTCCGGTGCCGGGATATCACGAACCAGGCGTTCCAGCACTTCCGGTACGCCAACGCCGGTTTTCGCCGAGCAACGCACCGCGTCGGTGGCATCAATACCGACGATATCTTCGATTTCCTGGGCTGCACGATCGGGATCGGCCGCTGGCAGATCGATCTTATTCAGCACCGGCACCACTTCCAGATCCATTTCCATAGCGGTGTAGCAGTTTGCCAGGGTTTGTGCTTCCACGCCCTGCCCTGCATCAACCACCAACAACGCGCCTTCACAGGCGGCCAGCGAACGTGAAACTTCATAAGAGAAGTCAACGTGGCCCGGCGTATCGATAAAATTGAGCTGGTAAGTTTCACCGTTCAGCGCTTTGTAATCGAGCGTTACGCTCTGCGCTTTAATAGTAATGCCACGCTCACGTTCCAAATCCATTGAATCCAGAACCTGCGCAGCCATTTCGCGCTCAGTCAAACCGCCACAGATCTGAATCAGACGGTCAGAAAGCGTCGATTTACCGTGGTCGATGTGGGCGATGATGGAGAAATTTCGTATGTGCTTCATTATAGAGACTTTTCTGCCTTACAAATTCTGGGACTCTCGCGACGGAAAATTTCGGAGAGCATCATTTCACAGGCGGACTTTTGTCCGAAAGGCTGCATTCTACACTACATATCAGAGTCGTGGAATCATCGTCAGCAAGCGATAAACGTAAGAAAAAGCAAGTGGAGGTTTTTTTAGCAGCATCAGGGGGAAAATTGCAGGTCTGAATCGATAACTGGCCGCCGCGATTGCGGCGTTGACCAGTTAAACTTCACTCTCAACGCGCAGCACATCAGGCGGTAAAGAAACGCTTAAAATAACCGGCTGGAAAGCTTCACGATCACCAAAACGGCTTGAAATGCCCTTCGCAATGATAAAACCACCGATACCACCCAGCAGAGCGCCAGCCGCAGCCGCCAGATCGCTGTGGAACAAGCTCTGGAACAGGCCAGCCAGCACAAATAACCCCAGTAATGGCGTCATATACACCAGCAGTGCCGACCCCAACAAGCTGCTCTCTTTGATGCCCAGTTCAATACGCTGACCCGCTTGCAGCGGTTTCTCGCTGGCAATCTGCATCACATGGGCATTTTTCGGCCCAAGCTTATTCAGCATATGACTGCCACAGCCTTTACGCGCCGAGCAACTGTTGCATGAGGTTTTAATTTCGGAATGCAGTGTCGCAATCCCGTTTTGCCACGAAACCACCGTGGCCCATTCTCTCATCATCGTTTGGTTCCAAAATCGATACGGTCAGCAATGCGTTTGGTGGTTGACGGCGGAAGCTCGCCGACCACGGTAATTTCAGCATTATCGCGTACAACAGTCTGCACCGTACGACGTCCTGTGCGCAATAGCTGCGCAGAACTGGATTTATCGGCCGGGCTGATATTGATGGAGAAACTAAACAGGCCGTCAGAGTAAAGCCGTGATTCGACGGGTTTATTCAGCGAAGGAATATTGCGGCGGCTTTGGGAAATCTGCTTCATGCCGGCCGGCAACCACTCGGGTTTCCACTCCAGCGTCACTTTATCTACCGGAGGAACTGAAAGCGACGGCGGCAAACTGGCTTTTTCCAGCCCCTGCATCAGGTTACGCACGCCTTCATCGACGGCAAAACTCACTACGCGATACTGTTCCAGCGTCTCACCGTCGCGATCGAGCAAATCAACCCGCAGTGGCAACTTGGTTTCGCTATCCATCCAGACGATATAACTGTAACGCGTGCCATCGCGCGCGACGATGCGAATCACTTCACACATCTGGTCGGCGATACGCGTGCGGCCTACGGCGATAAAATCGTAGTTGTCGGTTAATTGCTGGAAATCGGCATACACCACTGACGGCAAGGAGTCGATAATATGCGCGCCTGCCAGGGTGAAAGGCTCAAGGCCAGGTTCGAAATAGCTGATATCGTTACCACGTTGAATAATTTCACGACGTGGTCCATCCATCTGCAACAGCTGAGCAAAGACTTTACTGTCGATAACCGCATGGCGATAACGTAACGATTCGATCCCCAGTCTGGAGACGTTGATATAGGCGAGTTCGTAATTGAGAGACTGACTAGCCTGCTCCATCTGTTGTAACAGCGCCCCGGACGTGGTTTGTGCCGGGGCGACAGATGAATACAACAGACTGCCAGCCATAAGGCTGACGGCGCACCAGAATTGCTTCATTACTGCTGTTGAATTCCTAAAGACTGATTTCCTGGAACCTGAACCGCCGCTTGCTGTGGCGAGTTCTGTTCAAACTGAAGCTGTTCCGAATGCAAACGACGCTGCAATTCGTAATCCTGCAACAATGCGTTAACCCGACGACGCTGTTCCTGCACCTGCTGCGGCGCATTAGTCGCGTTCGCGCTGTCGGACGGCACGCCCAGACTGACCGGAGAAGCTTTACCCATCATTGGCAAGGTATTGAATACCGGAGAGTCAGATTGCTGGCTACCATCCTGCTGGGGTTGATTATAGTGCTGAACACCGACAATAACGGCCAGTGAAACACATGCTGCGACCCCCACCTGAGTGATCTGCGCAGCCCACGGACGCACTTTGGCCCAGAATGGCATTTTTTCCCAGCGTTCAGGCTTGGGCTGCACTTCCGGAATCAGTGTGGTGACTTTACGAACAGGCTCATTTTCGATGGCCGCAGCAACACGTGCTGCAATATCAAAATGAACGACCTCTCCGACATCGCCACGCAAAGTATCGCGGATAAGATGATAGCTTTCCCAGCTTTGTTGCAGTGTGGCGTCTTTAGACAATGCGGATAAAACTTCGTTGTCCAAAGCCTCACCGTCCATTAAAGCGGAAAGTTTTTCTTTCTGCATGCCTTAGTACCCTTCCTGTGTCCGTTATCGCTAACGTTGGATAAGCGGTTGAACTTTATTATCGATAGCTTCACGCGCACGAAAAATGCGTGAACGCACCGTACCCACCGGACAATCCATTATAGCCGCTATCTCTTCATAGCTCAGGCCATCCAACTCGCGAAGCGTTATGGCCATGCGCAGGTCTTCAGGGAGTGACTCAATGGTACGAAAAACTATCTGTTTCAATTCTTCAGACAACATTAAGTTCTCAGGGTTCGAAATTTCTTTCAGCGCACCTGCACTTTCGAAATTTTCCGCGTCAATGGCATCCACATCACTGGATGGCGGACGACGCCCCTGAGCAACCAAATAGTTCTTAGCCGTATTCACCGCGATGCGGTACAGCCAGGTATAAAATGCGCTATCGCCACGGAATGACTCCAGTGCGCGATACGCTTTGATGAATGATTCTTGCACCACATCAGGCACATCGCCCGATGGAACGTAGCGCGAAACCAGGCTTGCCACTTTATGCTGGTAACGAACAACCAGTAAATTGAATGACTTCTGATCTCCATTCTGCACTCGCTCGACGAGAACCTGATCCGTTAACTGCTCGCTCATCCGAGGTAATGTCTCCCCAAATCTGTCTCCACGCGTAACTGAAAAACCAGCAATGACTCAACTTTCTGAGCAAGCACTCGCTTAGAGTGGTCATTCTGTCGTAAGTTCATTTACGCCATTATATTTGTCGTACCGACGGGATTTTTAACACTTCGGATGGTTATTTTGCTTTCTCATTGAAGTGTATGCCACCACCATTCCTTTCATACCACAAGTCGATATGAATCCCGACGGACGCCCGCAGAGTAACGCATGAAGCCGCGCTTTTCATCTCTAAAAGCCGTTTATTCGCTAAAGTTCGCAATATTAAACAGAGCCAGACAAAACCTGAGGTAAAACCGCCGATATAAACACATCTGAACGTATGGCTCATCGGCAGTACGCTTTAACCGCTCAGAAAAAAAGCTTTTTTCCTGCTGAAAGGGAGTGTTATGCTCAGCAAACAACCTGTTTAGTAAATTAAACACCATGACCCATTCGATCGATTATCACTGTGATGTGTTGATTATAGGCAGTGGCGCTGCCGGGCTTTCACTGGCGTTGCGGCTGGCCGCCAAGCACCAGGTTACCGTGCTGAGCAAAGGACCCGTCAACGAAGGCTCGACCCTCTATGCGCAAGGCGGTATCGCCGCCGTGTTTGACGAAACCGACAGCATTGAATCGCATATCGAAGATACGCTGATTGCCGGCGACGGTCTGTGCGATCGCGAGGCAGTGTCATTTATCGCCACTAACGCGCGCCGCTGTGTGCAGTGGCTGATCGACAATGGCGTTACCTTCGATAAAGAAACCCGCGCCAATGGTGAAAAGCACTACCATCTGACGCGTGAAGGCGGCCACAGCCATCGCCGCATTCTGCACAGCGCCGACGCCACTGGTCGGGCGGTCGAAACCACGCTGGTCAGTCAGGCACTCAGTCATCCGAACATTCATATTATCGAGCGCAGCAATGCGGTCGACCTGATTGTCTCGGATAAAATCGGCCTCGAGGGTCCGCGTCGGGTAGTGGGGGCCTGGATCTGGAACCGTAACCGGGAAAAAGTGGAAACCTGTCGCGCAGCGTCAGTGGTGCTGGCCACCGGCGGGGCCGCCAAGGTTTATCAGTACACCACCAATCCTGATGTCGCCTCCGGTGACGGTATCGCCATGGCCTGGCGCGCTGGCTGTCGGGTTGCCAATCTCGAATTTAACCAGTTCCACCCTACCTGTCTGTTCCATCCGCAGGCGCGCAATTTCTTGCTAACGGAAGCACTGCGTGGCGAAGGTGCGCACCTGAAACGCCCGGACGGTACACGTTTTATGCCGGACTTTGATGCCCGTAACGAACTGGCGCCGCGCGATATCGTGGCGCGCGCGATTGACCATGAGATGAAACGTCTCGGCGCTGACTGTATGTATCTTGATATCAGCCATCAACCGGCCGATTTTGTCCGCTCACACTTCCCGACCATCTATGAAAAATTACTGACGCTTGGCTTTGACCTGACCAAAGAGCCGATTCCCATCGTGCCTGCTGCCCACTACACCTGTGGCGGCGTGATGGTTGATCAGCATGGCCGCACCGATCTCGACGGGCTGTATGCGATTGGAGAAGTGAGTTATACCGGCCTGCATGGTGCTAACCGTATGGCATCCAACTCGCTGCTGGAGTGCCTGGTGTATGGCTGGTCAGCGGCAGAAGATATTATGCAGCGCCTGCCGCAAACCGCCGTGGTAACCGCGCTTCCGGCATGGGATGAGAGTCGGGTGGATGATTCTGACGAACGCGTGGTGATTCAGCATAACTGGCATGAGCTGCGGCTGTTTATGTGGGATTACGTCGGCATTGTCCGCACCAGCAAACGGCTGGAGCGCGCGCTGCGACGTATTACTACCCTGCAACAGGAAATTGACGAGTATTACGCTCATTTCCGCATTTCCAACAATCTGCTGGAATTGCGTAATCTGGTGCAAGTGGCGGAACTGATGGTGCGCTGCGCGATGGCACGAAAAGAGAGCCGGGGCTTACATTTCACCCTCGACTATCCGCAACAACTGGCGCAAGCACTGCCGACTATTTTACAGCCAGAGGCTATCTGAACAGGTAAAAATCGCGGGTCAGGCTGCAATGCGCTTCCGAATAGCGCTGGTCTGGCCCGCGAATCACCATGCTGTCATAAAATTTTTCGCCCGGTTTCGGCGACAGTGCCAGCATTACCCGATTCGGCGGGCGAGTCTCATTATCCGCGATATCGGTACGATAGCGTAAAAACCAGCCGCGCTCACAGGCCATCTCCACAAAGCGGTTGCCAACATCGGCAGGCAGCACCACGCAGAAAAACCCTTCCTCATCGATTAACGACTCGGCGCAGCTTAATAACGTTTGATGATCGAGCGTATCAGTGTAACGCGCGGCCGCCCGCTGAGGCGACGCGCAGGCCGAACCGGCCGCGAAATAAGGTGGATTACTGACAATCAGGGAATAGCGCCACTGACACTGGCTGGCCCACTGACGAATATCCTGCTGATATATTGACAAGCGCGAGGCCCACGGCGACGCCGCGCAGTTTTCCTGCGCCTGCGATGCGGCTTCCGCATCCAGCTCCACGCCATCCACCTGCACGCTCTCTTCGGTACGCTGCGCCAGCATCAGGGCAATCAGACCACTGCCGCAGCCAATATCCAGCACCCGGTTAACGCGAGCCACCGGTGCCCAGGCCCCCAGCAAAACGCCGTCAGTTCCGACTTTCATCGCGCAACGATCGTGAGCGACAAAAAATTGTTTAAAAGTAAAACCGTTGGCGCGCAAAGTAGCCTTTTGTTGAGACATAACACTGACCTGAAGTGGAAACGGCGCTAGCATAGGACAATATGAGACTTGAGAAAAGTCATCAACTGCACACAAACAGATGAAGATCGTGTTCAATCTGTCTATAATCAGCGCCCCAAACTGAGGTAGACCATGACTGTAACCACTTTTTCCGAACTCGAACTTGATGAAAGCCTGCTGGGTGCCCTGCAGGAAAAAGGCTTCACTCGCCCTACCGCGATCCAGGCAGCAGCAATTCCGCCCGCGCTGGAAGGCCGTGACGTATTAGGTTCGGCGCCAACCGGCACCGGAAAAACGGCTGCCTTCTTACTGCCGGCACTGCAGCATCTGCTCGACTTCCCGCGCAAAAAATCGGGTCCACCGCGTATTCTGGTGCTGACTCCAACGCGTGAGCTGGCGATGCAGGTTGCCGACCAGGCACGTGAACTGGCGAAAAATACCCATCTGGATATTGCGACCATCACTGGCGGCGTGGCATTTATGAACCACGCAGAAGTGTTCAGCGAAAACCAGGATGTGGTGGTCGCCACTACCGGACGCCTGCTGCAATACATCAAAGAAGAGAACTTTGACTGCCGCGCGGTGGAAACACTGATCCTTGACGAAGCCGACCGCATGCTGGACATGGGCTTTGCGCAGGATATCGAAACCATCGCGGCAGAAACCCGCTGGCGCAAACAGACCATGCTGTTTTCAGCCACGCTGGAAAGCGAGGCGGTAACAGAGTTCGCCAAACGTATTTTGAATGAGCCGGTGGAAGTCGAAGCCGATCCGGCGCGTCGTGAGCGCAAAAAAATCCTGCAATGGTACTATCGCGCCGACGATATCAAACATAAAACCGCGCTGCTGATCCATTTGCTGAAGCAACCGGAAGTGACGCGCTCGATCGTCTTCGTCCGTAAACGTGACCGTGTGCATGAGCTGTGCGGCTGGCTGCGTGAAGCCGGTATCAATACCAGCTACCTTGAAGGTGAGATGGTTCAGGCGAAGCGTAACGAAGCCTTTAAGCGTCTCAGCGAAGGCCGCGTTAACGTGCTGGTTGCCACCGATATCGCTGCGCGCGGCATTGATATCGATAATATCAGCCACGTGTTCAACTTTGATATGCCGCGTACTGCCGATACCTACCTGCACCGTATTGGCCGTACCGGTCGTGCCGGTAAAAAAGGCACGGCGCTCTCGCTGGTTGAAGCACACGATCACTTGTTGCTGGGTAAAATCGCCCGCTATATCGATGAGCCGCTGAAATCACGTACCATTGATGAGTTACGCCCGACAACGCGTGCGCCAAGTGAAAAACTGAACGGCAAGCCATCGAAAAAAGTATTAGAGAAGCGTAAAGAGAAAAAAGCCAGCGAAGAGACGAAACCGCGGGTTAAGCAGCGTCATCGTGATACTAAAAATATCGGTAAGCGCCGTAAACCAAGCAGCGCAGTAAAAACTGATAATGCTGAATAATCGCACCGCATAACAAAAAAACCGCCTCACCAGGCGGTTTTTCTTTATGGATAAGTGTTGATTTAATCGCTGTCTGCGCAGGAATAGCTTAAAGTAGTATAAAGCCAGGATTTGTACTAACCGCAGCGTTCATTAACTTTTACCCTGATGATTTTAATCAATAAATAGTCTTAGTCGCGCGGATGATAATTTATACCGGACGACAAAAAAAGGAGCCAGCAGGCTCCTTTTTTATTTATGTTATTTACAGGCTTTCGGTAAAAGTACGCGCAATCACGTCGCGTTGCTGCTCCGGCGTCAGCGAGTTAAAACGCACCGCATAGCCAGAAACGCGAATTGTCAGCTGCGGATAATTTTCCGGATGCTTAACCGCATCTTCCAGCGTCTCACGGCGCAGCACGTTAACATTCAGATGCTGACCGCCTTCAACACGCACTTCCGGCTTAATCTCCAGCGGAACCTGGCGATACTCAATCTGACCAAGGTCGCTTAGTGGTACCAGCTGATCTTCGCTGTACCCGGCTTTAGCACAAACGCAGCGCGCCTGCGCATTTTCCTCATCCAGTAACCAGAAAGAGTTCAGCAGTGCGCTGTTGTTGGCTTTGGTAATTTGAATTCCGCTAATCATGTCGGTGCCTCCCAGGCGTATCAGCGCTGGCATCGCGGCCAGCGACGGTTTGATTAAATTGATTTAGTGAAGATATATATCAACTGTGGCACTACGCAGCCTTGATATAAATCAATCTCTGGCCTGTCCGCCAACGTAAGGCATAGTTAACCGGTTGATTTTCTTCACTATAAACTCATGCGTGATTTGTGGGTATTTTTGTAAAATTCAACTAATTTTTAAATTTTTGCCCACTGCCGATAAACGTTAAACTACGCCATCAAACTGGAGTCAGCCTGTTCGAACAGGCCCTAAGGGAGAGTGTTATGGTCAACGCATTAACCTGGCACGATGTGCTGGCAGAGGAAAAACAGAAGCCTTATTTCATCGAAACGCTCAGTGCAGTGGCGAACGAGCGGGCGGCGGGTAAAACCATCTATCCACCGCAAAAAGATGTGTTTAATGCGTTTCGCCTGACGGAGCTGGGGGCGATTAAAGTGGTGATTCTGGGTCAAGACCCGTATCACGGCCCGAACCAGGCGCACGGTTTAGCCTTCTCGGTACAACCTGGCGTGGCAGTTCCGCCGTCTCTGGTCAATATGTACAAAGAGCTGGTTAGCGATATTGCAGGCTTTGAGCGGCCTGAACACGGTTTTCTTGAGAGCTGGGCGAAACAAGGGGTGATGCTGCTCAACACGGTTCTGACCGTCGAGGGCGGCAAAGCACATTCACATGCGCGTTTTGGCTGGGAAACTTTCACCGATAACGTCATTGCGGCAATTAATCAGCATCGTGAAGGGGTGGTGTTTTTACTCTGGGGCTCACACGCGCAGAAAAAAGGCAGCATTATCGATCGTCAGCGCCATCATGTGTTGCAGGCCCCTCACCCATCACCGCTGTCGGCGCATCGCGGTTTTCTTGGCTGTGGCCACTTCTCAAAAACCAATGCATATCTTAGCGAACGCGGTGAAGCGCCCATCGACTGGACGCCTTATTTGCCAGAATAAAAAAAAGCACCGGCAACGGTGCTTTTTTCATTCGATCATCATGGCCGACGGAGCCAGCCATTTACAGCAATCAGGATTTGGCTTTCGCCACGGCAACCATCGCCGGACGCAACAAACGACCGTTGAGGGTATAACCGCGTTGCATCACCATCAGCACGTGATTAGGTGCCACATCTTCTGACTCCATCATCGACATTGCCTGGTGGATTTCCGGGTTGAACGGCACATTGATATCGCCAACCACTTCAACGCCATATTTACGCACCGCATCAAGCAGTGACTTCAGCGTCAGTTCGATACCTTCAATCATCGCCGTCAGCTCAGGGTTGGCTTTATCCGCCAGCTCCAGCGCGCGCTCAAGGCTGTCGATTACCGGCAATAATTCGTTAGCAAATTTTTCCAGTGCAAATTTATGAGCCTTCTCAACATCCAGCTCGGTGCGACGGCGAATATTCTCAATTTCAGCCTGCGCACGCAGTTGCGCTTCACGCACGCCGCCCTGAGAGATCGCCAGTTCAGCTTCGAGCTGAGCGATACGCTCATCACGCGGATCCACCTCGTTTGCTGTCTCCGCGTCCTGGTTTTTCACTTGCTCCATCTCAATCTCATCTGAGACTTGCTCGTTTGGTGTGTTCTGTTCTTTACTACTCATGAATTTCTCCGCGTTTTGCACATTCATCTCGCTGGTTCGCTTATTATGGGGATCAGAATCGCGGTTTCAAGGGAAGCCAGTCACATTGTCGGGGCAGAATATCCCCAAGAGGAATACCAGCATAATGAACAAACATTTCAACTGCATTGGAATTGTCGGCCATCCGCGCCATCCAACCGCTCTGACGACGCATGAAATGCTCTATCGCTGGCTCACGGCAAAAGGCTATGAAGTGATAATCGAGCAGCAGATTGCCCGTGAACTGGCGCTACAGGATGTGGAAACCGGCACGCTGGCGGAAATCGGTCAACGCGCCGATCTGGCGGTAGTAGTCGGCGGCGACGGCAATATGCTGGGTGCTGCACGGGTACTGGCGCGATACGACATCAAAGTGATCGGCATAAATCGCGGCAACTTAGGATTTCTCACCGATCTCGATCCGGATAACGCCCAGCAACAGCTCGCCGATGTGCTTGAAGGCCAGTATATCGTCGAAAGCCGCTTTCTGCTGGAAGCGCAGGTATGCAGAAAAGATAACGCTCCGCGCATCGGCACCGCGATTAATGAAGTGGTGCTGCATCCGGGTAAAGTAGCGCATATGATTGAGTTCGAAGTTTATATTGATGAAAACTTCGCTTTCTCGCAGCGCTCGGATGGCCTGATTATCTCGACGCCAACCGGCTCCACCGCCTATTCGCTTTCGGCGGGCGGCCCGATTTTAACCCCGTCACTGGAAGCCATTGCGCTGGTGCCGATGTTTCCGCATACCCTCTCGGCGCGCCCGTTGGTGATCAACAGCAGCAGCACTATCCGCCTGCGTTTTTCCCATATGCGCAGCGACCTGGAGATTAGCTGTGACAGCCAGATTGCCTTGCCGATTCAGGAAGGGGAAGATGTGCTGATTCGCCGCAGCGACTATCGCCTTAACTTAATACACCCTAAAAACTACAGCTATTTCAATACACTTAGCTCAAAACTTGGCTGGTCGAAAAAATTGTTCTAAAAATCGTTGCCAGCTACTTTACTGTATATAAAACCAGTTTATACTGTATGGAAACCCATATCTGTGTTTGTATACAGGAAAATAATTATGCTGGCACAACTGACCATCAGTAACTTTGCTATCGTTCGTGAGCTGGAGATTGATTTTCAACGTGGCATGACGGCGATTACCGGTGAGACCGGCGCAGGTAAATCGATTGCCATCGATGCGCTTGGTCTCTGCCTGGGTGGTCGTGCCGAAGCAGATATGGTGCGCCAGGAGGCGGCGCGTGCAGATATCTGTGCGCGCTTCTCACTTAAAGACACCCCCTCAGCGCAGCGCTGGCTGGAAGAAAATCAGCTGGATGAAGGCCATGAATGCCTGCTGCGCCGGGTGATCAGCAGCGATGGTCGCTCCCGTGGCTTTATCAATGGCACCTCCGTGCCCCTCTCCCAGCTGCGTGACCTCGGTCAGTTGCTGATTCAGATTCATGGTCAGCACGCCCATCAGCTGCTGCTTAAACCCGACCATCAGAAACATCTGCTGGATGCTTATGCCGATGAGAGCCTGCTGACGCAAGCCATGGCGGCACGTTATCGCCTGTGGCATCAGAGCTGCCGGGAACTGGCACGTCATCAGCAGCTGGCGCAGGAACGCGAAGCTCGTCGTGAACTGCTGCAATATCAGCTGAAAGAGCTGAATGAATTCGCGCCAGTAGCCGGTGAGTATGAAAATATCGATGAAGAGTACAAGCGCTTAGCCAATAGCGGCCAGCTGTTGTCTGTCAGTCAGCAAACCCTGCAACTGCTGGCCGACGGCGATGACAGCAACCTGCAAAGTCAGCTGTATAACGCCCGTCAGATGATGGGGGAATTAATTAGCATGGATGACAAACTGAGCGGCGTGTTCACTATGCTGGAAGAAGCGGCGATTCAAATCAGTGAAGCCAGCGACGAACTGCGTCATTACTGTGACCGCCTCGATCTCGATCCTAATCGTCTGTATGAACTGGAACAGCGCTTATCACGTCAGATTAACCTGGCGCGCAAACATCATGTCTCGCCGGAAGAGCTGCCGGTGTTCCATCAGCAGCTGCTGGCCGAGCAGCAACAGTTGTCGCAGCAGGAAAGCGATCAGGAAGAGCTGTCCGGCGCGGTCACCCTGCACCATCAGGCCGCGCTGGAAATGGCGCAGCAACTGCATCAGCGCCGCGCACATTTTGCCAGTGAACTCAGCCAGCTGATTACTGAAAGTATGCATGCCCTGTCGATGCCGCACGGTAAACTGGCGATTGATGTCCAGTTCAACCCGGAGCAACTGACCGCCGAAGGCGCTGACCGCATCGATTTTCGCGTCAGCACTAACCCGGGTCAGCCGTTGCAACCGCTGGCGAAAGTGGCGTCCGGCGGTGAGCTTTCGCGTATTGCGCTGGCTATTCAGGTGATTACCGCCCAGAAAATGGATACGCCGGCACTGATTTTCGATGAGGTGGATGTCGGAATCAGTGGACCTACCGCTGCGGTTGTGGGCAAGATGCTGCGTCAGCTTGGTGACTCGACTCAGGTAATGTGTGTGACGCATTTGCCGCAGGTTGCCGGTTGCGGCCATCATCATTTCTTTGTCAGTAAAGAAACTGATGGTGCAGTAACAGAAACCCATATGCAGGCGCTGGATAAACGTGCACGTCTGCAGGAACTGGCGCGTTTACTGGGTGGAAGCGAGGTCACACGCAATACCCTGGCAAACGCAAAAGAGCTTTTAGCGGCCTGACCCAGCACTTTTTTACATTCCTGTGGTCATAAGCTTGCTCTGTAAAGGTTTCAAACTGCGGTAAGGTTTATTATCATCGGCAACTTATCGATGTGCGAAACCAGAGCTTAAAAAGGCTTAGTGACCCGGGTGAAGTCGCCTCATGCAAGGCGTCAAGCCCCAATAAGGAATCAATTAATGCGCTGTAAAACGCTGACTGCTGCTGCAGTGGTACTTCTGATGATGACCGCTGGCTGTTCCACTCTGGAGCGAGTGGTTTACCGTCCAGACATCAACCAGGGTAACTACCTGGTTGCTAACGATGTATCAAAAATTCATACCGGCATGACGCAACAGCAGGTTGCTTACACGCTGGGTACCCCGATGATGCGCGATCCGTTTGGCAGCAATACCTGGTATTACGTGTTCCGTGAACAGCCAGGCCACGAGCCGGTCAAGCAGCAAACCCTGACGCTGACATTTGACAGCAACGGTACGCTGACCAACATTGATAACAAGCCGAAGCTGACCACGTCTAAAGACTGATTGTCAGCTGCGAGTTAAAAAAAAGGCGCTCAACCGGCGCCTTTATTTTTTTGCTGCACGTTCCGCTCGCTGGCGTCGTAGTTCTTTGGGATCGGCGATCAATGGCCGATAAATCTCAATACGATCGCCATCATGCACCTCATCGGCCAGTTTAACCGGCCGGCTAAAGATGCCGACTTTGTTTTCGCTAAGATCGATATCGCGACGCAGCTCAAGAATGCCTGATGCCTGAATCGCCTGCTCTACCGTACTGCCTTCGGTCAGCCTTACCGAATGCTGATACTGCTTTTCCGGCAGCGCATACACCACTTCAACAGCAATATCAGGCACGATAAACCTCTTTCGCCCGCTGGGTAAAGGCCTGCACCATGCTGCTGGCCAGCTCTTTAAAGACGCGGCCAAAAGCCAGCTCAACCAGCATATTGGTGAATTCAAATTCAAGGTTGAGTTCAACCTTGCAGGCATCTTCGCTGAGCGAAGTGAAGCGCCAGCCGCCGGTCAGCTTGCGAAATGGCCCGTCCACCAGTTGCATATGAATACTCTGATTATCAGTCAGCGTATTGCGGGTAACAAAGGTCTTACTGATGCCCGCTTTAGACACATCAACCGCTGCCGTCATCTGATGATCACCGGATTCCAGCACGCGGCTGCCGGTGCAGCCCGGTAGAAATTCGGGATAGGCATCGACATCATTCACTAACTGGTACATTTGCTCAGCGCTATAGGGCACAAGTGCTGAACGGCTAATCTGGGCCATAACGATTCCTGTTAATCTCAAAACATGTAAATAATATCATTCCCGGCGATCAAACAAAAATTCTCTACCGCCAATGGCGTGCTAAAATAGCGCATTTCCTCGACTGGTTTTGGTCAGGGGATGCCATTATTCACTGCTTGATGTAGACTAAGCCGCACTATGACAAAGAAAAAAGCAAATAAACCCGGTTCCGCTACCATTGCCATGAACAAACGTGCCCGCCATGAATACTTCATTGAAGAAGAGTTCGAGGCAGGACTTTCGTTACAAGGATGGGAAGTCAAATCACTCCGCGCCGGTAAGGCTAACATCAGCGACAGCTATATCCTGCTACGCGATGGAGAGGCTTATCTGTTTGGCTCAACATTCCAGGCCCTGAGCGTGGCATCTTCGCACGTGGTCTGTGACCCAACCCGCAGCCGTAAGCTGCTGCTGAAACAGCGCGAGCTGGATTCACTGTATGGCCGCGTCAATCGCGAAGGCTATACGGTCGTTGCGCTCTCTTTGTACTGGAAAAATGCCTGGGCCAAGCTGAAAATCGGCGTGGCGAAGGGTAAGAGAGAGCACGACAAGCGCGATGACATCAAAGATCGCGAATGGAAGTTAGACAAAGCACGTATTATGAAACACGCAAATCGCTAACCCTCTGGTGTAGCGCCTGCTTTTTCTGATATACTGCTTCACAGTACTTGGGGCTGATTCTGGATTCGACGGGATTTGCGAAGCCCAAGGAGCATGCCGAGGGGCGGTTTGCCTCGTTAAAAGCCGCAAAAAAATAGTCGCAAACGACGAAAACTACGCACTAGCAGCTTAATAACCTGCTCAGAGCCCTCTCTCCCTAGCCTCCGCTCTTAGGACGGGGATCAAGAGAGGTCAAATCCAAAAGAGATCGCGTGAATATCCTGCCTGGGGTTGAAGCGTTAAATCTAATCAGGCTAGTTTGTTAGTGGCGTGTCCATCCGCAGCTGACAAGCGAATGTAAAGATTGGACTAAGCATGTAGTGCCGACGGTGTAGTAATTTCGGACGCGGGTTCAACTCCCGCCAGCTCCACCAAAATCCTTCGAAGATGATTCCAGAGTCATCCGTAGAAGTCCTGGAAGCCCGCACGGCACAAGCCCTGCGGGCTTTTTTGTGTCTGTAATCTTCCGAGACGATCCGACTGAATCCAGAGATAATTGGTACACGAATTGGTACACGTTATAATGTGTACCAAAAACGTGTACCAATTATGGACGGAAACCAGTCATGGCGCGGATGACACGCCCCCTCACCAATAACGAAATCCTCAAAGCTAAGCCTCAAGAGAAAGACTTCACACTGCACGATGGCGACGGGCTTTTCCTACTCGTCAAAACATCAGGTAAGAAGCTGTGGCGTTTTCGCTATCAGCGGCCAAATAGCAGCAGTCGCACAAATCTCAGCCTTGGCTCTTACCCTGCCCTAACGCTCGCTGTCGCACGCCAAATGCGTGACCAATATCTTTCGATGCTTGCGCAAGGGATTGACCCGCAGAAGCAGCAAGAGGAAGTATCGGAACAACGCCAAATCGAGCTGGATAGCATTTTTTCAATTGTGGCCGCAAGGTGGTTCCAGCTTAAAAGCAAAAGCGTCACTGAGGGCTACGCGAAGGATATTTGGCGATCGCTGGAGAAGGATGTTTTCCCTGCTATCGGTGAAATTCCTGTTCAGGCACTCAAGGCCAGAACGATTGTTGAATCACTGGAGCCGATTAAGGCTCGCGGCGCGCTTGAGACAGTTCGCCGTCTGGTTCAGCGCATTAACGAGATCATGATTTATGCAGTCAACACTGGGTTGATTGATGCTAACCCTGCTTCGGGCGTTGGTATGGCTTTCGAAAAGCCAAAAAAACAGAACATGCCAACATTACGACCGGAAGAACTGCCAAAGCTAATGCGTTCATTGGTGATGTCCAATCTCTCAATCACTACTCGCTGTTTAATTGAGTGGCAACTTCTTACGCTTGTAAGACCATCAGAAGCCTCTGGTACTAAGTGGACTGAAATCGACTTCGATTTAAACCTATGGGTTATTCCAGCGGAGCGCATGAAGGCCAAGCGCGAACATGTCGTTCCTTTATCGAAACAAGCTCTAGATATTCTTGAGGTTATGCGGCCTATCAGTGCTAACCGACAATATGTTTTTCCAAGTCGAAACAATCCCAAAGAGCCAATGAATAGCCAAACTGCGAATGCGGCATTAAAGCGAATAGGTTATGGCGGTAAGTTGGTTGCTCATGGTCTACGCTCCATAGCGAGCACAGCGCTCAATGAAGCCAGTTTTAATCCTGATGTTATCGAGTCAGCACTTGCACATAGCGATAAAAACGAAGTCAGGCGAGCCTACAACCGCTCTACTTATCTCGAACAACGTAAAGACATGATGAGTTGGTGGGGCACATTTACTTATAAAAGTTAGCCCAACACGAAGGGAAGCCAATTGCGCTCAGGAATCACATAAAGAGGCCAGCGCGCAATGCTATCCCCGCCACGCCTGCCCGCTTTATGCTCCGCTTTTCATGCAGGTGCATAAAGCTATTGAATCCGCGCCCTGTCTGGCCTCAACGCATCCCGCTGACGCATGGTTTTGCATGCGAATCCATGCACTCTATGCATGCACGGCTCTTTACAAAGCGGCTTGCCAGAAAAAAGGCTTTCGAAATGCAAATATCGGACATAAAAATGCCGCTATGTGATAAGCGGCTGTAGGGATTAATGAGTGATTCGAAATGATGAGCCATATCGGCCTAACGTCTGCCGTTCTTTAACCGGTATCGGCGCAACTTCCTCAACTGTTTCCGGCGGTGGCGGCGAGGTTATGACTTTCGTGATGCTTTCGTTCGTTTTGAACGTGCAGGAGCAATCCAGATTCGTGCACTGGTGGTAACGCTCTTTTACCTGCTCGGACATATAGCGGCTGGATTTAGCGTGCGCCGGGCTTTTGCAGTAAGGGCAGTGCATCATTGCTGGTCGCCCTCCTGAAGTTTTAAACGCTGCTCCCTGATTGATTCCGCCAGCTTCTGACGGCGTAAAGGACGCGAATAAAGATCCATATCAACACCCGTTAGAGCCGGACGACGGACACCGATAGATTCCAGTAATGGAGCTTCATTTAAAACACTTTCAGGTAGCGCGGCCGCAGCTCGCGTCAAGGCTTCTCCTACAAGCCCAGCGATATCGCTGATCGGGTCGCGATCGTCTCCGACAAAGGTTGAGGCAATTTTTTCGCGCTGGATGCGCAACTTGATCGCCCATAGCAACGAAGGGCTAACGTTGCGCATTGCCGATTCCCAATGAGAGTCAGCAAACTCAGTAAAAGCAGTTTGATGTGCTTCTACGTATTTTTTACCACTGGTACAACAGCACAGCACGGCATACTGCTTATCCAGCTCCAGTTCTTTCAACAATCCCGCAAACTCATCGGCCAGTTCTCGATTGGCTATACGCTGAGTGTGTTCGGCGCGAAGTTCCTCCGTGAGATTACCCCGCAATTTTCGAAAATTAGTGCGCCAGTTACTCTCAGCTTCCTTACCCGCCTCGATAGCGGCCTGACGCTCTTTTTCGCAACGGGTGATGTTAGCGACAACACCATTAAATGCCGTCATCTGTTCAGTATGTTCCGTTCGCGCTTTTTCAAATCGAATTAGTGAGGCTGATTTGTTTTCCGTTGTGTTCACCTTTGTCTCGCATCATCTGTAAAGGATGAGGACATTCTGTCGTGCACCAACGGACAAATCATTTCATTGCTTTCTGCCTGTCGCTCAGCAAAGAAACCCAAAATTGTGGCTGGAACATTCCTCAAAGGCTTTTAGTTCTTATAATACTATTCACTACTGTTCACTAGAGTAAAAAAGATAGTAAATACAGTAAATAAAGAGATGAATAGTTACATGTTTAGTCTTCACTCAGTGTTCACTGGTCTTCACTGCCTTTCTAATAGCAGCCTTTTTCTGGCTAGCTATTAATAGAATTTATTCCTATTAATTAACTCACTTTAATTAGCATTAGCTATTAAAAGGCAAACACTGGTAAACATTGGCAAACAGGGTGTAACAGGATAGAACAGAGCTGAATTTTGCTCATTTATCAGCAAACAAGGGGTTGTTTACATTAGATAAAATATTCTCAAAATAGGGAGTTACCTGAAGACACACCCGGAACCGGGCAGCACCGGCCGGACTCATTATGAGGTAACACCATGCACGCAGTTTCATCCGCTTCAACCCCAACAACGCCTAACACTGGTGATGTTTCCTACCCCCGCGATCGCTTTATGCGCCTACCAGAAGTGATCAACACCTGCGGCCTGTCCCGCTCAACTATTTATGACTTAATCAGCCGTGAGCAGTTTCCATCGCAGATTTCCCTCGGTGGAAAAAACGTTGCATGGCTGGCATCAGAGATAGACGGCTGGATGCAGTCGCGTATCGCTCATCGCGCTGGAGGTACAGCATGATCACACTCAATTTCGACACCCGCTCATTCCCGTTGACCAAAGATGAAGCAACCTTCATCGCTGAAAGCCTCACAAGCGCGCTCAGTAATAAATCACCAACCTCACCATCTTTTAACAGCGGGATGCACGGCCATATTTCGGTTCTGGGCAACAAAGCTCAGTCAAAAAATCACATAACGGGCAAAGCTGACAGCAAACGCCGATCAAATCCGCAGCAGTCCGATCAAGTCCTGACCGATTGCTAGGAAAAAAGCCCAGATGAACAAAAAAAGCCTTTTCTCTGACGAGCGACCGTTATACAGTTTTCGCGCTGCCGCAAAATCGGTAGCCGGGATTTGCAGCCCGTGTAACTCAATGGCGACACAACACGCGCCATGCGTGTTTTTTTGTGTCATTGCTCAGGCATACCTATTTTTCGGGCTGTGGTTCTTTATCCGCAGTCTCTGTCAAAAAATGGTGGCTCGGGCGGGGCAGCCTTCGGGCTGGCCGGTATCCATTGAGGCCGGTACTGCAAACCCCGTTCGGGTCACCACCCATGAGATTTGCAGCTCCGGTGGTGGCGTTAACCGCTACTCATTGGAGACTGTCATCATGGCAACGGTTCTAACTATCGCTCGCCCCAAATTCACCTTTATTTTCGCCGCCGTGCGCCGCACTGATCGCGCTGCACGTCCTTGCATGCTGCGCTTTGCGGCAGAAGACGAGCGCACAGCTCGTGCAAACTTCGTTCGTGATTATGTTTTGTGCTTCGCTGGCCGCGTGCCGGTACAGGCGGTGGCTGCATGAATACTCTTGCCGCTCGCACCAACAGCAACAGCACCTATTCAATTCCGCACGCTGATTATCTGCGCCTGCTGCATGCTCATTCCGTCGGCGTAACAGTGCTTGATATGTTCGATTCTGTTCATTGCCTCAGCGCTCAAAGCTGCGTACCAGACAGCGCCGCGCTGGCCTCTGTCGTTGCCCTTCTCACCGATCAGCTCGGTAAAGTCGTTGAAACCTGTGATTCCCTGATTCTTGCCACGGAGGCTCGCCATGATGACCGCTAATAATTCCTGCTTACCTGTTGAAGTCCGCACTGCTGTATATCGTCGCGCACTGGCGCAGGGTTATATCAACGCCTGCAAAACACTGGGCATCACCGTTTCGGCAACGCTCGACGAATTACAGATGACTATCGCGCTTGAGCTGGAAGGATTCTACGTGCGTCGCCACGGCACAGAAGCCGGGATGGAAATGGCCTGCACCATGCTGGGCGATATGGTTGAGCCTGACCTGCTGACCGCGCCGCCTCGCCTGACCCGTCTCGGCGCAACGATGATGGATGAGCTGTTTTGCAGCCAGCTTGCCGCGACTCGCCGCGCCACATTGCACTGAGGGAGCTCCAGCAGATGAAACACATTGTCTCTGACACGGTAAAAGCGGCCGCCGGATTCTGGCCGCAACTGCTGCCCGCGCTCGGCATCAGCATTCACGCCAGCGGCAGACACGGCGCATGCCCGGTTTGCGGCGGCAAAGATCGTTTCCGCTTTGATAATCAGGACGGTCGCGGGACGTGGCACTGTAATCAGTGCGGAGCCGGTGACGGCCTGAATCTTGTAGAAAAAGCGCTCGACGTCAGCGCCAAAGAGGCAGCGCTTAAAATCGCCGATATGCTTGACGCGTTGCCACCGGCATCAAAAGTTGTACCGGTGAAAACAGAAGCGAATGCCGGTGCGCAATCCAATGCCGCCGCACGGGCGCAGAAACTGATCGCCGGTGCCGTCAGCTGCACGGATAACGCCTACTTACTGTCAAAAGGGCTGCACAGCACCCACGCGTTAACGCTCGCTGACGGGCTGCGCTGCGGTGGGGTCAGCTTTATGGCCGGTGATCTGCTGGTCCCGCTGACCGATGAAACCGGTAATGCCGTCAATATTCAGCTTATCAGCGCAGCTGGCGACAAGCGCACCCTGCCCGGCGGACAGGTGAAAGGCGCTTATTACCTTGCGGGCGAACCTAACAGCAAAACGCTGTGGCTCACCGAGGGCTACGCAACCGGCCTGACAGTTCAGCGCCTGACCGGGCAGCCGGTTTATATTGCGCTCAGCGCGAATAATCTGCCGTCACTTGCCGTACAACTGCGTAAAGTAAATCCAGATGCGCTGATACTGATTGCCGCCGATCGCGACGACAACGGCACAGGCCAGTTAAAGGCAGATGAAGCTGCAAAAGCCTGTAAGGGGAAAGCCGCTTTACCGCCAGAAACCGGTGACTGGAACGACGTCTGGCAGGCTCAGGGCGACATCACGACACAGGCGCTTCTCACCGCCTTCACTCAGCCTCATAAGCCAAGCCCGTTTGAGTCGGTAAGCGAGGCAGACCTTAAAGCCATGAGCGCCAGTGAAAAGGCGGAGCTGCTGGTCGATCACTACGGGCAGGCGCTGGCAGTGCCGCCCGTCGGGGAGGAAATCTGCCGCTATGAGAACGGCGCATGGCAGGTGATGCCCGTGCAGATGCTGCGCCGTGAAATCGCCGCGCTGTTTCAGAAGGTACGCGCACCGTTTTCAGCGGCCGGAATCGGCAGCGTGCTCGATACGCTCAAACTGATGGTTCCGCAGATGGGCGAACCGGCACGCCGCCTGATTGGTTTCCGAAACGGCGTATTTGATACGACTAACGGCACATTCAGCCCGCATCGCCGTGAGAACTGGCTACGCACGGTAAACAGCGTTGACTACTCAGTGCCGCGTTCCGGCGAAAATCTCGCAGACCACGCCCCTAACTTTTACCGCTGGTTAACGCGGGCGGCCGGACATAATGACGACAAGCAGGAGCGTATCCTCGCGGCGTTATTTATGGTGCTGGCAAACCGCTATGACTGGCAGATGTTCCTGGAGGTAACCGGTCCAGGTGGAAGCGGGAAAAGCGTATTAGCCTCGATCGCTACGCTACTCGCTGGCCGCGATAACACCACGTCAGCCACCATCGACACGCTGGAATCATCGCGCGAACGCGCCAGCGTGGTCGGATTCTCGCTGATTATTCTGCCCGATCAGGAGAAATGGAGCGGGGACGGCGCGGGCATTAAGGCGATTACCGGCGGTGATGCGGTCGCCATCGATCCCAAGTATCGCGACGCCTATTCAACCCATATTCCGGCGGTGATTCTGGCGGTGAACAACAATCCAATGCGTTTCAGCGATCGCAGCGGCGGAGTATCACGTCGCCGGGTGATCCTGACGTTCCCGGAAGTAATACCGGCAAAAGTGCGCGACCCAAAGCTGTTGGATAAAATCAGCAACGAACTGGCCGTGATTGTTCGTCATTTGATGCAGCGCTTCGCGTTACCTGATGAAGCGCGCGAGCTGTTACAGGCGCAGCAATCATCCGGCGAAGCACTGGAGGTAAAGCGACAGGCCGATCCGCTGGTCGATTTCTGTGGCTACCTGATGCCGCTGAGCACGCCGAATGGGCTGTTTATCGGCAATGCCAACATTCGCCCGATTAACCCAAAGCGCTATCTCTATCACGCGTATCTGTCATTTATGGAATCGCGCGGGCATCAGCACCCGCTCAGCCTGACAGCTTTTGGCCAGGCGGTACCGCAAACGTTGAAAGAGTATGAGCGCGTACTGCTAAAGCGCCGCACTAATAACGGCATTCAAACTAATCTCACGCTGCATGAGGATAGCGAGGCAGATTGGCTGCCAGCATGTAGCGTCTAATAACATCATCCCCGCAAACCGGCTTAGGCCCTGAGGAATCCCCAGTAATGGGCGGGGAAACAGGACAGGCATAGAGATTTATGATCTACTGATTGTGCGACCAATTAAGTGAGA
>NZ_JRXE01000027.1:0-30593 GCF_001267535.1 Winslowiella iniecta
GGGCTGCCGGAGCGGCTGACTGACGAAGAGGGCGACGTGGTCTGGCGCGGCCAGTTCAGCAGCTGGGGCGAAACGGAATATGAAGGCGGCGGGAGCCGGCTGGCGGTGCCGCAGAACCTGCGTTTCCAGGGTCAGTATCTGGACAGGGAAACGGGGCTGCACTACAATCTTTTTCGCTATTATGATCCGGTGATGGGGAGGTTTACGCAGCCGGATCCGATAGGGCTGGCGGGAGGGATTAACCTTTACCAGTATGCGCCGAATCCGTTAATGTGGGTTGATCCTTGGGGTTTAGCGCCTAAGGCACCTTTATCTTTGCCTGATGGATATAAGGGAAGAATTGATCGTTTTAATATTGGTAACGGAACGTCATTCGAAGTTCATGTGTATGCCCCTAATGGAAAAGAAGTTGGTATATATGGTCCAGACGGTTTCTTTAATAAACATAGGACTATAGCCAGTGAAGTTAAAATACCCAGGACTGTTTCTGATACCTTGAATAGTATTGCTGTTGATGAGCTGATAAAAACAGGTCAGCTTCCTCAAAAGGGGGCTCCAGGGAGTAGACAGGCTGTCAGAGAGTATACTGATAGAGTAAGAAAAAGTGGTCGATCAGGATGTTAATTATATGAAAGTAATAAAAATTACTGAGAATAATGATGGTTTTACAATGGATAGTTCGGCCTATCCTGATTATGTGGATAGTATTAAAGGGAGTGTTCCTGAAAATGCATTGCAATACATGATGGCAAGTTGGCATTATGATCATCGTGATCCCAAATGTCTTCACGATTCTAGAATAGAAAAATTATGTATTCTAGAAAGTAATTCAGGTGACTTCAGAGTTACAGACATTAAACTATTATTGCAAGGTGCTTATGGCAATAGGATGTGTTTATCCTATTCTAATGTTTTTTCTTACTCAATAGAAAAGAAAAAATGCGAATGGCCTGTTGATGATTATTCTCATGGTGATTGGTTGATTGACGAGATAATTTTGTCAGATGATGGTTTTCTGATGCATGAAATTATATTCACTGATGCTGTTATTAATATAAAGCATAAGGACGTACAATACGATGTAATATAGTTTACATAGAAATAGCCGGAAAGACCTTCCGGCTGACTCTGTAAATAATTCTGTGAAACTGCCATCGTATTAAAGGTGATCGCTCAGCCGGTCACCGAATTCGATAATAAAACGATTCCAGTCCCGCTTCACGCAGCTATTTAGCCTCGAGCGCTTGTTTACGCAGCCGGATCCGATCGGGTTACGGGGTGGGCTGAATTTATATGCTTATGGGCCGGATCCGCTGGGGTGGATCGATCCGCTTGGTTTAACTTGCACTCCGACTGAACCTAATTGGACTAACCATGGTTATAAACATTTCCCTCCGAAAAATAATTCGTGGAAAGATATACTTAAATCCACGAAAACGGGGCCAGCAAAATATAAACCAGAAATTGATATTGAAGCATTAGAACGTTCAGTATTTAAAGATGGCACTCCAGTAACTAATGGAAAAACATGGAAAGTTAAAGAAATGGACGATCTTATCGGTGCCAGTGAAGGAAAAGATAGCAAATGGATTAGGGTTGAAGAGAGTGGAGGAACTATTCATGGGCATCCAATATCTTTAGCAGAATGTCTGAGGTTAACAAAGTCATGAATGTCAATTACTTAGATAAAGGCGGGATGGTTTCTTTTAATGATTTCCCTATTAATGAGGCTATGCCTCTTGAAGAGCAATTAGATGATTTAAAAGAAGATATGCTGCAGATAGGATTTTCTAATGGATATCTTCTGGATGTGGGATGGCGTCCATCTTTCAACAAGAATGGCGAATTTAAAATAGTTTTAATTAAAGACTTTGACTGGAATGAGCCAGTTTATTCCGGCTCAGCAAAAAGCATCATTGAACTTGAAAAAGAAATAGAAGCTGCAATATGTAATGTATAAATGCATAGCCGGAAAGATCACTCGGTCTTTGCGGCTATTTTTATGTGTTTAGTCTGCTAAACCCTGATCCCCCGGAGCGCCGCTTTTGCGGCATTTTTCATATCCCGGTTAGCCAGCTTAATATCCCGCAGTTGCTGGCGCAGGGCTTCCTGCTCATGCTTCAACTCGTCCAATTCCTCATTGCCGATAACCAGCACAATACAGCCGTCGGTTATTTTTACGGTGAGATGTGCGCCCGTTCAATACCCTGTTTTTGCCTCTGACGGCGGCTCAACCAGTTCTTATGCGACATTGTGGCCATCAGGTCTATCAGCAGTTAGCGGAGAATACCTTTCGGCACTCCCCGCAATCCGCATCAAACGTGACGGGCGGTTAGACTTAACCCCCCACGTGGGAAATATCAGAACAGATCGACTCGCACATCGACCCCAACAGTACGACCTTCGTTTACCTGTGCCAGCGCGGTGGTGCCGCTGAGGAAACCGTAGGTGCGATAACGGCGGTCAAACAGATTGTCGAGATACGCCGCGACGTTAATGCGGTCGGTGGCCTGCCAGCCAAGGCGCAGATCGGTGGTGGTATAGCTGCCCTGACGCAAATCGTTATCGCCATCGAAATAGTGCGGCCCGACCAGGTTCACACCGATGCGCGGCATCAGGGCGCCCCATGCGGTATCAATGGTGCCGGTCACGCTGGTGCCGGCACCGTAGCGCGGCACAAATGGCACTTTCTTGTCCTGATACAGCTCACTGCCGCTGGTAAACTCGGAACGCACATAGTTACCGTTGATATTCCATGACCAGCCCGGCGTAAACTGCCAGCTGTTGCTAAGTTCAACCCCAGTGGCATCGGCGCTGCCGGCGTTGCTCAGCGTCTGATAACCCACCGGTCCGGAGTAGAGCTGCATATCCTTGGTATGGGTGTGGAACAGCGCCGCCTGTAACTTAACTTCACCCGCGTCATAATGCGTACCGACCTCATAACTGATCGATTTCTCCGCGTTGTAAGGTGTGGCAAGGGTACCGGCGGTTGGCGTGATATTAAAGCCGGTTGGTTTATAGCCCTGGGCAATACGTGTATAGCCGCGCAGCGCTGGGGTAAACTGGTAGCCAGCCGACAGCTGGCCTAACAGCCGGTCGTCACGGGTACTGTTTTTATCGCCATAATCCACGCCCATTGCATTGCCGTTATAGCGGGTTTTCGCTTTATCATGGGAGTAACGCAGGCCGCCGCCGAGATCGAACCGATCGGTCACATGCCAGGTGAGGTCACTGTAGGCCGCCAGCGTCTCGGCGCGGGTATTCGAGTTTAGCTGCGTCATTGGCATACCCAGATAGCTGTACGACGAGTCCAGCTTTTCGCGGGTATTCTGCCGATACAGGCCAAACACCATATCGACCGGATGCCCGTCGCCCTGCGTGGCGGCACGCAGCTCCTGTACATCCTGATTCCAGCGCTCCGGCAGGTTAGCGACGTAGGCGGTGTAAGGGAACTGACGGTCATAATTCTGCTGCTGCCAGCCGCTCATCAGGCTGAACACCCAGTTATCAGTGGTGTAGCGGCCAGTCAGCGACTGGCTGTGGGTGCAGCGTCGCAGGTGAGGATCGCCGGAACCTGGGCTGATTTCCAGCGCACGGCTCTTCACATCGCCAAACGGCACATAAGTATCCTGAGTGGCGTGGGTACACTCTTCGGTGAGCGCCACATTGGCTTCCCATGGCTGATCGTCCGGTGCCAGGCGCAGGCGCAGATTGCCAACATTGCTGCGCGAGCCGCCTAAATGGTCGCTACCGGTTGCCGGGTTGGTAAACGGCCCGTTATCCACGGCGCGCAGCAGGGTGACACTGCCGTACAGCAGGCCATCCTGAATCGGCCCGCTCAGATTGACCTTACCGTTATACCCCTCCCGGCTGGCAATGCCGCCCTGAATATAGCCACGCGGCGTGCTGTCCGGTTTCCGGGTAACAATATTGATAATCCCGCCCTGAGCGCTTTTACCGTACAGCGTACCCTGCGGGCCACGCAGCATTTCAACACTTTCCACATCGCTCAGCGCCTGCATCGCATAAGTGGACAATTGCGGCACGCCATCGACATAGAAAGTGGTGGCCGGATTATAGAAATCCTGTGCCGATGAGACGCCGCGCAGCGACACCGACTGGAAAATCAGGCTGCCGCTGTTGCCCATATTCAGACCCGGCAGCACGCGCGACAACTGATCGGTGCGCGTCACATTGGCATCCTCCAGTTCCGGCCCGCTGACCACCACCGAAGAAACGTTTCGTGCCGACGCGGATTTCGGCGATTGTTTACTGGCGCTGACCACTAAAGTTTGTTCATTATCAGAAAGTTGTGAGTCGGCAGCCTGAACGGCAGGTGCCATCAGCAGGCTGCTGATAATCAGAGGCGTAAGTTTATAAATGTGCATGTGTGCATCCCTGAAGCGTAAAAATCCGAGTCTATGTCAGCGGATGGCGAAACTTGTTGCACCTTAAGGTCGGAAATTGCACGATAAAGCTAAATAAAAATCATTATCATTGTGAGGGGTTATGACGGAACACAACCTGGGCGAGAAAGCGCTGAGCGGACTGACCTGTCTGCCACTGACACCGCGTATCACGCTGAAGCAGGTGCAAACCACGCTGGAGCAGGATGTTGAATTCAGGAGCACAAGTGATGCGCACCTGACGCTGGTGCTGATGCAACAGGGCGCGGGGCATTTCCGGCTGAATCAGCAAAGTGTCCAGCACTATCGTCCGCACTCTTTCTGGCTCTCCTGCGCGGAAAGCGCCTGTGAAGGCTATGATTTTTTCCCGCGCCATCACTTTTATCAGCTGCTGATTATCGAATTCTCCGCCGAGCTGATGGCCTGCGTGGCTGCCTGTGCATTGGTAACGCCCGGTAAACCGGCCTGGACCCTGTCGGGTGAATTGAATGAAGAGATGGCGCGGCAGATGCAGCGGCTGCAACAGGGCATGCACGATCGTTCGCCAGTGGGGATATTACATCTGGAAAGCCTGGCGCTTGACGCACTGTGGCTGGCGCTACGGCAGTTACAACACCAGCAGCTGGCGCTGAAAGCCGTGCCGCTGGCGCGTCTGCCTCAGCGCGAACGCAAACGGCTGATCGCTGCGCGTGACTATATCCGCCAGCACGCCGCGCAGCCGCTCTGTATTGAGACGCTGGCGCAACAGGCCGGACTCAGCCAGATGGCGCTAAAACGGGGATATCGCGCCATGTTTGCCATAACGCCGTGGAACTATGTGATTGAGTGCCGTCTGCGGGAAGCACAGCGGCTGCTGGAAAGCAGTCCGCTGTCGTTAAATGATATCGCCGTGCGTTGCGGTTTTGCCCACGCCAGCCATATGACGCGCTTCTTCCAGCGTCAGTTTGGTGAAACGCCGGGGCGCTACCGTAACGCGCGGGAGTGCAGCGTTAGCGCGGAGTAAGATGGCTGGCGATGGCGTTCAGCAGCGCCTCCCGGTGCTGTTGCAGATAAAAATGGCCACCGGGAAAACTGCGCAGCTGGCTGTTGCTGTCGCCATAGCGCAGCCACTCCTTCATGCTGCTGACGCTGACTTCCGCGTCGTTATCGCCGACGAATGCCTGTAGCGGCAAATCAAGCCCCTGCAACGCGTTGTCGCAGCGGTAGCGTTCGGTCAGGGTGAAATCGGCACGCAGCGCCGGTAAAAATAGCGCCAGCAGTTCCGCATGTTGCAACACATCCGGCGGCGTGCCTTCCAGACCCTGCAACTCCACGGTCAGCTGACGGTCGTTCATCAGATGACGCAATGGCGGTGGCGTCGGGCGATGTGGCGGACGGCGTCCGGAGACAAAGACCCCCTGTAGCGTGCCGGCGGGCAGGCGTTGCGCCAGTTCAAAGGCGATCAGTGCGCCGAGGCTGTGGCCGAGCAGCGCATAAGGGCGCTGACAAAGTGGCGTCAGCACCGCCGTCAGTTCCGCCAGCAGCGCCGTCAAATCATCGCGCGCACTTTCGGCAAAACGGCTGGCGCGACCCGGCAGCTCTATCGGGCACAACTGCATATTGCGTTTTCTCGCCGGTTCGATCCACTCACGCCAGCTGGCGGCATTGCCGCCCGCATGGTGGAAGCAGAACAGCGGCAGCGCCGCATTGGGCTGCGGCAGGCCAAACGGCAGCCAGCGCGCCGGACTGACCGCAGGTGCCGCGAGCGGCGGCTGCAATGCCTGTATCAGCCAGCGTTGCAGCGTGTCCCGCTGCTGTCGCAGGAAGAAGTGACCGCCGCGCACCCGTTTCACCTGCGTGTGTGCCGTCAGGTGCTGCTGCCAGCGCAGCATACTGGCTACCGGCACCAGCGCATCGTCTTCTGCCACGACCAGTACCGCAGGCACATCCAGCGTGACACTGCTGGCGGCCTGATAATGCTCCGCCAGCGCACAGTCGGCGCGCAGCGCTTTACCCACCGTCTGCATCATCTCCTGATCGCGTAAAATGCTGTCCGGCGTACCGCCCAGTCGGCGCACTTCGGCGCTGAAATCGGCGTCGCTGCACTCCGACACCCGGTTGGCCAGCGCAATATCCGGTGCCGGGCACGCCATCAGAAACAGCAGGCGCGGCGCGCGGTTCAGGCGTGCAAAGTGGCGCGCCAGTTCAAACGCCACTTTACAGCCAAGACTACAACCCAGCAGCGCCCACGGACGATGACTGTAAGGCGCGATCTGTTGCGCCAGCTCGGCCACCAGGCTCTCCATGCGACGGTGTGGCGTCTCATCAAGACGATTTTCGCGCCCGGCCAGCTGCATGGCACAAAAACGCCACTGCTGCGGCCAGTCCGCAGCGCTGCCCCAGTCGCGATAAATCGATGCGCCACCTCCGGCATAGGGCAGCGCAAACAGGTTTAGCGCCGCCTGCGCATCCGGTTTTCCTAACGGAAAGTTGCGGTTTTGCGGACTATTCACCGCCTGATCCAGTTGCAGACTGCGCTGGCGTAATGCCGTCAGCAAGGGTTCCGGTAACGGATTAGCCACCGAACCGTTGGACGGTTTGCGCCAGTGGAAACAGTGATAATCCGCCTGACCCTGTTCCAGCGCCTGATATATCGGCGTGCCGGGCAGGGCAAAATAGTGGCGTAATTGTTCGATATCGGTATCGCTCTGCTGCTGTTGCAGTGCGCTCTGTAATCGATCAATCACCTTATCGCCCGCGCTGCGCCTGGCTGCCAGCACCTGCGGGTTGATGGAGTAACTGTTGACCGGTTCAAAACCCAGTGCGCTCAGCGCCTCCTGCACATCCGCGCGCGTCTGTCGGGCGAAAATATCGCTGTAGAAAAAGTCGCCGCCCGGTTTCAGCACTCGCCACACTTGCAGGAAAAACGCCAGCAGATCGGGGTAAGCGCCGGAGGACTCAATATTCAGCACGATATCGATACTGTTATCGGGTTGCGGTAGCTGGCAGGCATCCGCCAGTTGAAATCGCAGGCGCGGCTGGCGGTGGCGCTGACGACAAAACTGAATATTGCTGCTGCTGAGGTCGATGCCGGTGACGCTTAGCGGCCGCCATTTTTCCACCATCAGCGCCGCAGTGCCGCCGCGTCCGCAGCCGACATCAAGAACATGGCGACCCTCCACCGGTTGATCGCCCAACAGTTGCAGCACCAGCTGGCGCTGCGCCTCGCCGGGCGTCACGGCGGGGGCATCGGGCTGCTGATAGCCCCAGTTAAGAAACAGCGCATGTTCAGCCAGACCTGCGGCCTCCAGCAGCGCAGCGAGATCGCGGTATGCATCATTTGCCATCGGGATTATCCATCACAATTTGGGCGGCATAGTGCCGGGGTTCCGGGAAAGGTGGCGCAGGCGGCGGGAAAGCGCTGAGCTGAGGTGCGCCGGCATTGCGCATCAGCGTAATCCAGGCCTCGCCATGTTGCTGCCACCATTCCGGCTGTTGCCACCACGGCTGCGGTTGCGCCATCAGCTCACGCAGCGCGGTCAGGATCGCCAGCGGAAAATCATGTCGGGTGGCCTCGATCAGATTCGGTGCCTGTGGACGGCCAAAGACTATCGCGGTCGGCTGCTGGTTGTAATGCGACTGCTGATGCTGTTCCGGCGACAACAGCCATGAAGCAGCGACGCCATCCTGCTGATAATCCGGGGCGTAAATCGCATGGCTCCACACCACCGGGCCAAAACTGTTCGTCAGGCAGACATTGCCGCCGCTGCCACCCACGGTGATGCGATGCATCACCAGACTGTGATGATCCGGATCGCGCGGATCGAGGGTGGTTTGCAGATTTATACTGACCGGAATCCCGGCCATTTCCCCCTGCATCTGGCGAAACGGCCACTGTTTGCCCGCCGGCGGCAGTGGTGGCGTGGTGCAGCTAAACGGAGCCAGACCGCCGAGCGCGCGGCCAATGATATCCAGCGAAGAGTAGAGCAGTTGCAGGCTGGTGGTCAGCTCGATAAACGCTGGTTTCTGCCGCGTGGCGCTCTGGCGGGCATAATCAATAAAGCAGGCAGCGGCGGGCAGCGCCGGATACATGCTGTTAACGTGATAACGCGTGCCGTGCTGCTGCGCCAGCTGTTGCAGGCGACGGATATCGCCCGCGTGAACCGGATGCTCCTGCAATACCGCGATGCCGCGTTGCAGCAGCTGTTCCGCCAGCGTGGAGCCGTCGCCGCCGACGATCCGGCTGCGGATCGCCACACAGGCGATATCAATCCCGGCGGGCAGTTGACCGATCTGTTGATAGAGCGGAACCTGCAATTTTTCCGCCAGCAGACGCGAGCGCTGACTGCCGCGTGCGACAATGCCGACCAGCTCAAATTCGCTGCTCTGGCGGCTGAGCGCCGCCAGATAGTGTTCGCCAAAGCGCGTGCCACACACCACCACGCGGAATTTCTGGCTCATTGCGCCTCCTTGCGGGCCTGCTGTGCCAGCGCCACAATCTGCGGATCCACCGGCAGCAGCTCATCCAGCGGCGCCTGCCAGGCGTCACCCAGTTGCGCCAGCGTTTCCAGCAGCTGATGCAGCGTCATCATGGCGATTTCACCCAGCGCTTCCGGCAGCGTGCCGCGCAGCAGATCAATATTAAACAGCAGGGCGCTCTCTTCCTCCAGCGCCTGTAAATGCAGCGGGGTCAGCGGCTGGGCGGCGTATTCCCAGGTGGGCATGCCGAGCAACGGATCGGAGGTTTCCGGGATCGAATAGGCCTGTCGCACACCCAGCAAGCTCGTAAAGGCTACCGGCAGCGACTGCAACCAGTCGGCTTCGACGACGGATCCGGGCAGATGCTGCGTCAGATGTTGCTGGCGACAATCGGCCGCCTGCTGCGCCAGTGCGCTAAAGTTAGCTGCCGCAGGCAGATCCAGCGGAACCGGCGCGACGGTGGTGGCATCGGCGATCAGTTGCGAGGCATGTGGATGCAGCGGTAACCGGTCGGTAAAGTCCAGACGCAGGGTAAACGCCCCACTGCCTGACCAGTCACGCAGTACCAGTCCCCAGGCGGCCAGCAGCAGATCGCTGCCGTTAATCCCTTGCTGTTCGCCATGACTTTTCAGCTGTAACCACTGCTGCGCCGGTAACGCCGCGCGCCAGATGGCAAATTCCGCTGGCTCAGCGGCCGGTTGCCACGGTAAAGCCGGGGCGTCAGGGCGGAGGGTGTGCGGCACAGACGCGGTTTCTGTTGCGGCTAACGCCAGCAGGCTGTGCTGATAATCCTGCGGGGTGAAAGCCAGCGTCGGCAGCGGCGCAGTGGGCTGATGAATCATACTGTCCAGCTCGCGCAGCAGCACGCGGAAACTTTCGATATCCACCAACAGGGTATTCAGCACGATATGCAGCCGGTAGCCCTGCGCACTGTCGCTGGCTGCCAGCAGGATATGCGGCGGCTGTTGGAGATCAAACTGATGCTGTGACAGCGCGGCGCGTAACGCCAGTTGCTGCGCTGCTAACGCGTCCGGCGAAAGTTCACGCCAGTCGTAACGCTGCATCGTCAGCGGAGAAATGCTCTCCGGCAGGGTGATTTCCCCCTCGCAATTGATCGCGGCACGTAGCATCGGATGACGCGCCAGCAGGCGCTGCCAGCCCTGTTCGAAGGCAGCCAGCGGGAAGTGATGCGGTTTATCATACTCAACATACAGCAGTCGCGGTGACTGCGTGTGATGCTGCCAGCGCAGGCGTTGCAGCGGCGTCAGCGCCAGGGCGGAAGCGGGATCGAACGGGCGCTGAATATCGCCGCGTTGGTCCAGCCAGCCCGGTTGCCTGGTTTCCAGCTCATCCAGCGCACGTCGCAGCAGCGAGCTGTTATCCGGTTGTACGTCCAGCTGCTGCTGTAGCGCGGCGAGCAACTCCCTTACGCTGGCGGCGCGGAACACGCTTTCGGCATTCAGCTTAACGCCGAGATCGCGACCCAGCGTCTCATTCAGATCGAGGAACAGCAGGGAATCAAGGCCGAGCTGCACCAGATTACTGTCCGCGGTGATCTGCTCAGGCGCACAGTTTAGCTGACGTGCGAGGGTGTCGCGCAGATAGCGCTCCAGCTGTGGTTGCTCCGGCAGTGGCGGGGCGCTTCTGACCTCAGACGCTGCATCGTCAATAAACGCGGCAAAACGCTGCGCGTCATCGCGGCTTAGTGGGCGGCTGGCGAGTTTTTGCCAGTCGACGCGCATCGCCGCGACCACCGCATGCTGACCATGGCAGGCGGCCTGCAACAGCGCCAGCGCACTGGCGGTCTCCAGCGCCGCCATGCCGCCGTCGGCCAGACGTTCCGCCAGCTGTGGGGCGTGGGATTCGGTGATCTGCCAGTAACCCCAGGCTATTGCCAGCGTGTCATGGCCGCGCAGGCAGCGTTGCCCGGCGAGGGTTTCCAGCGCGCCACAGGCCGCAGCATGAGCCGCCTGGCCCTGTGGGCCGAACACGGTCGCCGCGGAGGAGAAGTAGACGGTGCGCGCCGGTTGCAGGCGCGCTTGCCAGCGATCCAGCAGAAGGGCGGATTCCAGTCGCACCGCCAGCGTTTGCTGCAACTGTTGCCAGCTAAGATGCGCCAGCGGCGTGTCGTTTACCTCGCCCGCCAGATGCCAGAGGGTGGCAATCGGCAGATGCCGTTGTGCCAGCCGCTCCAGCGCCGCGCTAAACGCCGATGGATTGCTGACGTCAGCCTCGCTGTCGATCACGATCTCAATGCCCCGGGCGCGCAGCTGAGCTATCTGCTGTTGCTGATGCGGCAACGGTTCGCGGCGCGCCAGCCAGATCAGTGTTGACGCACCCTGTGCCGCCAGCTGTTCAGCCAGCGCCAGCCCGAGCGGCGACAGTCCACCGATCAGCAGATGGCAACCGTGCATTGCATAATCCCCGGCAGGCAGCGGGGTGCGGCACAGTACCGCGTGATGCCAGCGGCCTTGCTGCCAGCGCAGTTGCTGATGCTCACTGGCAACCAGTTGCTGCCACAGTGCGTTATCCGGCGGTTGCGGCAGGCCGTGACTGTCGACCAGCTTAATGCTGAACTGCGGATATTCATGACGCGCCACCGTCAGTAAGCCGGGGAGCCAGGCGGCCGGATGATCGCCAAACACGCCACTGGCATGCAGCAACAAGGTGTCGCCTGCTGAAAGCTGCGTCAGTTGCTGTTGCAACTGTGCAAAGAACGCCGGTTGTGCGGCGGCCTCGTCGGGAACCGTAAGCTGTTGAAAGGCGAATGAATCTGTTGCTGGCGCAAAACTGACCGGCTGCCACTGCCAGTGATACAGCGCACCTTGTTGAGCCCAGGGTTGCGGCAGATGTGGCGGACGCGGACTGGCATCGACCCCGGCGACGCGTGCCGCCAGCAGCCGGGCGCTAAACAGAGGCGTTTCGCCAATAAACGCCTGTAAAGAAGCGTGCTGCTGTTGCAGACGGAGAGTCAGCGGTAAGCGGGCTCCACAGGGATCGCAATGCCAGATCACCTGAGTGATGCGGCAAGGGTGCGGCGTCACCAGCGCGTTCAGCGCGGCATGCAGAATAGTGTTTTCCGATCCGTCGGCAGATTCCAGTACCCGCTCAATCGCACCGGCCGTCTGTTCGACTGCGGTTTGCTCCGGCAGCCGCGCCACAATAATTTGCTCACCCAGCGCCGCAGCGGGCTGGTCGGCAGGCGGGAAGGCATCACTCTGAACAAATCCGGCATCGCGTAATGCCGCCTGCCAGTCCTGCTGGCTGGCAAACAGTTCGCCGTGGCGTAAAGCGGTATCCGTAACCGGCGGAACCAGCGCGCCAAACACAAAGTCGAACAGTTTTTTCGGCGCGGTGATCTCCCGCAGCAGCAGTACGCCGCCAGGTTTCAGCACCGTGGCGAGATTACGCAGCATCTGGCGTAAATCCGCGGCGTTATGCAGGACGTTAGCGGCAACAATTGCGTCATACTGCTGGCATGGCAGTCCTTGCTGCTGCGCCGGTTGCTCCATATCAAACGGCAGATAATCGATAAACGGATAAGCGGCAAACTTTTCCCTGGCGCGCTGTAAAAACAGCGGGCCAAGATCGGTAAAGCTGTAGTGCTGACACTGACCAGGCGGCAAGGCGCGCAGCAGATCGTGGGTAGTGCCACCGGTGCCGCCGCCGATTTCCAGAATGGATAACGGTTTATCGCGGTGGCTGGCCAGCGCCGCCATCGACTGGGCGGCGATCTGATTAAAGTAGCGTGACCAGGGTTGTTCCTGATACATGTGCTCAACATCAGCGGTCGATGCGGCCGGGAAGACGACGCTGACCGGATCAATATCGCCGCGCAGCATCGCCCCAAGCTGCGGCCCGGTGCGGGCAATTAATGCCGCCAGATGCTGATAGCCTGCGGCGCGCATCCGCGTCAGCCAGCCCTCAACATCGATCTGCGCCGGACGCAGTTTGCCGAACCGGCTCTCGCCATCCTGCTGCCGTTGTACCAGTGCGCCGCTGGCCGCCAGATCGCGCAGCAGACGCAGCATCAGATCGCGGTAGCGTGCCGGAATCTGGCTGTTATGCATCAGCTGCGTCACGCTGCAAAACTGCTGTGGATGTTGCAGTAAATTCATCTGCTGCAACATCTGGCTGACGTAATGTTGATGTAAGGCATCAACGCAGCGCTGCTCTTCCTCCAGCAGCGTCAGATCGAGTTCGGCGGCGCGTTCACTGGCGGTGCGCAGCCCGCTCTGACACAGCGCCTGCCAGCTGTCGCCCGCGGGCGTCTGCGGCTGCGTATCCTGATGCCAGCAGCGTTCGCCAGCAAACGGTGATACCGGTAGCAGAGCACGCCGTGCCGTAGCGGCGATACACTCGCGCCAGTCCGGGGTGGCGCGGGTCAGCTGGTGAAGCAGTTCAGCGGGTGGCGTAATCCCCTGGCTGGCAACGCTGGCGCGGATACCGTCTTCGCCGTTAAGGCGTTGCGGATAATCCTCAATTTCGATGATATCCAGCAGCAGAGCAATCCAGCCATCGACATCCTTCGCGCTGAGCAGCAGACGATGGCTAAACAGGCTGCGGTGATAAAAACTGGTCGCGCCATAGGCGTGGGCATCAAAATCCGCTTCGCGATCGCTGAGACGCAACAGATGTTGCTGCGCCAGCGCACGTAAACTGGCCTCACTGCGCGCTGAGAGCAGTAAGTTTAGCGCACCGCTGCTGGCGGGTTGCGCGCTGACCTGCGGTGCGGCTTCCACTATTGCATGAGCATTGCTGCCGCCAATCCCAAAAGAGCTGACGGCGGCACGCCGCGGTGTGTCACCCGCCTGCCACGGTTGTAACTGCTGCGGCACATAGAACGGTGAACCGGCGAAGTTAATCGCCGGATTCGGCTGGTCAAAATTGATGCTGGGCGGTATCTGGCGCTGCCAGATTGCCAGCCCGGCTTTCAGCAGACTGGCGATCCCGGCAGCGGTATCAAGATGACCCACATTACTTTTCAGCGAACCGATTGCCGTCTGTTGCGGTTGCGGTGCCCACGGTGACCAGGCTTCGGTCAGCGCGCTGACTTCCAGCGGATCGCCCAACGGGGTGGCGGTGCCATGCGCTTCAACCAGCCCGATGGTATCGGCGGCGACGTCGGCGATTGCCAGCGCATCACGGATCACGTCGCGCTGACCGCTGAGTGACGGGGCGGTAAAGCCCGCTTTGTCATTGCCGTCATTATTGATGGCGGTGCCACGGATCACTGACAGGATCGCATCGCCGTCTTCCAGCGCGCGATCAAGGCGTTTCAGTAACACGACGGCGGCACCGTTACCGACCAGCGTACCGTTAGCCTCGGCATCGAACGGGCGGCAGTGACCATCGGCAGAAAAGATCATGCCTTCGCGATAAAAGTAGCCCGCCTGCTGCGGGAAGCTGAGGCTGGCACCGCCCGCCAGCATCATCTCGGCTTCACCGCTGGCAATCGCTTCGCAGGCCAGATGGGTGGCGATCAGCGAGCTGGAGCAGGCGGTCTGCACGGTAAAGGCCGGGCCGCGCAGCCCGAGTTTGTAGGCGACGCGGGTCGCGAGATAGTCCTTGTCGTTACCCATCAGCTTCTGGAACACCTGCGGGGAGACAATCTGCTGGGCATCCTGGCGCTGTGCCAGCTGATAAGTGCTCATCCGTGCGGATCCGATGACGCCGGTGCGCGCACTCAGGCTGGCGGGCGGATAACCGGCCATCTCCAGCGCTTCCCAGGCACACATCAGAAACAGTCGCTGCTGCGGATCAATACTTTCCGCTTCCTGGCGTGAATAGCCAAAAAATGCCCATTCGAAGCGGTCAACGTCTTCGACGACCGCAGCGGCGGGAACATAGTCCGGGCGCTGTAACAGGCTGGGATCGACGCCAGCCTTGCGCAGATCCTCCGCATCAAAACGTGAAATTAACTCTTCGCCATCGGCAATGCGCCGCCAGAATTCAAAAACAGAGGCCGCACGTGGGAAACGACAACCGGCACCGATAATCGCAATCGGCATTGTGTCGCCATACTGGCGGGTAAAGTGTTCGGAATGAATTGGGTTCATGAGTTACTGATTTCCCTGCATTAACGTTGACGTTGTTGACGGCGGCGCTGGCGCGCCTGGCGTCGTTCGCTGATATCGCTATGACCGGCACTGACCGGTTCTTCCTGATGCGCCAGCCAGTTGGCCAGCGCCTGCGCATTAGGGCGGTTGAACAGTTCGACCACCGGTAACTGCACGCCCAGCTGCTGTTGCAACGCCTGGCGCAGGCGGATCAGATGCAGCGAGGTGGCTCCGGCTTCAAAGAAGTTGCTGTGCGGCGGCACCGTTTCCAGCCCGGCGATCTGTTGCAGCTGCTGACAGATCATCGTCACCAGCGCGTCGCTGCCGTGCGGCGTGGGTTCCGCTACCTGCGGGGCCTCGGCGATGGCCATCTGCGGTTGCGGCCAGTGATAGTCCGGCAGTTGCTGCGCCAGATTCTGTTGCCACAGATCCTTGTCTTCCGCCAGCGCGCGCAGCAGGGCGCAGTAGTGGCTGAACATCTGTTCCGTCAGGCCGCTGGGGAACAGCGCATCGACACAGTCCCAGCTGAATACCAGCTCACCGCGCCGCTCCACCACCTGATGGTCAATCCATACCTGTGGCGTCTGACTGACGCTCCAGCCAAATTCGCCCAGCCAGTCGGCGGCGACGCTGCTGTCACTGCCGCTGGCATCAACGCCCAGCCCGCTGGTAAACACCACCGGCATCGCCATCGCATTGATGCCACCCCGGCGACGTGCCGCTTCGCGTAATACCCGCACCGCTGACACTTCGCTGTGGCTGAGGTCATCCCACAGCTGCTGTTGCAAAGCGCTTGCACGCGTCAGGAACGGCGCATCGCCGCGCATATCGCATGCCAGCAGGCTGAGAGAAGTGAAATCACCGACGACATACGGCAGTTCGTCATGGATTTCCGGGCGCTGGAACAGCGTCAGATTGAGGGTAAAGTGCGCATCGCGGCTCCAGTTTGCCAGCACCGTGCTCCATACCGTCAGCAGAAGCGCGTTTGGCGTAATGCTGGCGTCGGTGGCGCGCTCACGCAGCGCCTGCCATTGACTGGCGCTCAGGCGCGATTCGCGGCGGATAAACTGTGGCGACGGCTGCTGTTCCGGCTGGCTGACCAGGGGCAGTTGCGGCCCAGCGGGCAGCGCATCAAGCCTTTCCAGCCAGTAGTTCAGCGCCGCTTGCCAGCTGGCGCGTTGCGGCCACTGCTCCTGCGCCAGCACATAATCGCGGAAGCGAATCGTCAGCGGTGGCAGCTGGCTTTGTGGCTGGCGGGCCAGCTGCGCCCATTCCGACAGCAGCATCACCATGGAGCGGCCATCACAAATCAGGTTATCGAGGCTGATACACAGGCGAATGCGCTGCGGCGTAAGCTGCGCGGCCTGCACGGTAAACAGCGGCCACCGGCGGGTATCGTGCACCTCATGGCTGAGTGCCTGCCGGGTTTGCTGTTGCCACTGCTGGCACTGCGATGTGCTGGCGTTGCACAGATCCGCACACTGAATCGCGTAATCCGGCACCTGCGGCAATACCCGCTGATAACCCGCGTCATCAATCACCGCGCGCAGCATGTCATGCCGATCGATCAACCGTTGCCAGGCATTTTCCAGCGCGGCGTGGCTGAGGTTATCGACATCAATTTCCACATACAGATGGGTCGCGACGCCACCCAGCGTCAGACCATTCTGGCGACCAATCCAGTAAGCCTGCTGCACATCAGTCAGCGGGAAAGGCTGATAGCGTTGCGATTCATCGGCCTGCCAGCGTTGCTGTGCTTCTTGCCAGCGCGGTGCGGCAGCCACTTTTGCCGCAAAGTCGGCAAAGCGCGGCGTGATAAACAGATCGCGCAGAGCCACCTGACGCTGTAACTGATGGCGGATTTTCTCCACCAGCCGCACGGCAGTCAGGCTGTCGCCACCGGCTTCGAAGAAGTGCGCATCGGCGGCCGGAATTTCACCGCCGAGCAGCGCCGCCCACAGGCTGGCAAGACGGGCATCCGCGCCGTGCCACTGCGGAGCCGGTTGCGTGCTGCGCGGCTTGGTGCTGCTGTGCGGGCGTGGCAGCAGCGCGCGCGCCACTTTGCCGGTGGCGCTAAGCGGCAGTGCATCGAGGGTGATCAGCGTCTGCGGCACCATATAGCCCGGCAGCAGGGTGGCAAGGTAGTCGCTGACGCGCGACGGCGCGAATTGCCACAAACGTTCCGGCATCTGCGCCATCAGCAGATGCAGACCGCTGTGATCCCGTTGCGGCAGCGTCAGTGCGGCACTGTGCTGATAACCCTGTTGTTGCAGCTGTTGCTGCCATTGCGTCTCCGACAGCAGCGGCAGTGCCTGTGCGCGCCGCTGATCTTCCAGCTGGCTGTAACCGGCTTCCAGCAATGCCACGGTCGCCAGCTGGAAAGTGCTGTTACGGGTCATTTCCGGAGCCAGTAACCAGCCACCCGGGCGCAGCAGGGTGCTGATGCGCTGTAACAGACGGGGAATATTGCGGCTGCGGTGCAGGGCATTAAATGCCAGTACCAGGTCATAGTGATGGTGATGCAGTTCCTGCTGCGCCACCGGCTGTTCACTGTCAATTACCCTGAATTGCAGCGCATGATTGTCGCTGACGGTGAGGCGGTTTTGCGCCTGTTGCAGCAGCAAACGCGAGGCGTCGCTAAAGCAGTATTCCAGCGCCACGCCCGGCAACTGTGCCAGTAGCGCCTGAGTTGCCACGCCACTGCGGCCACCCAGTTCGAGGATGCGCGGCGCGCGTCCCAGTTGCTGCGCCAGTTGACCAATCACCGCCGCCAGCGCGGCAGTGATCGGCGCGCTCAGCGGGTTGGCCTGCGTCAGTTGTTCCGGCGACAGCGCATCGTCATCACTGTAGAACAGCTCCAGCGCATTCGCTTCACCACGCAGAATACGCAGCCGGTCAGCTGCGCCACCTTGCAGGCGCACCAGCGCGTCACGCGGTAAACCGATCTCTGCCGCTGTGGTCAGTAAGCTCTCCCACGACGGGATTTCCGCACGGCTTCGCTGCTGCCATTGTTGCGCCAGCGTGGCAAATTCAGCGGTCGGATTGAGCGCCTTGTCAGCGGCTTGCGCCAGCGTATCGGCAATCGCCCGATCGCCAAGATGATCGATCAGCGCCCAGAACTGCTGTAGCTGTGACTGAGCGGGTTGCTGTGGCTGTTGCGCCAGTTGCTGAGTGGCGTAGTCAATCAGCTGCTGACCGGCCTGCAAGCCGCTTTCGGCGCTCAGCTGCTGACTTAATGTCTGCGCATCCGCCTCCAGCACCAGCCAGGCCGCCAGCCGTTTTTCCCCGCGCGGATTGTCGAGGGTATCCACCACCGCATCGCGTATCGCCGGATGCTGTTGCAGCGCCGCTTCAATTTCACCCAGTTCAATACGGTTACCGGCAATTTTTACCTGATGATCGCGACGGCCAAGGAACTCCAGCGTGCCGTCAGGCCAGTAACGCGCCAGATCGCCGGTGCGATACAACCGCTGACCGCGATGCGTAATAAAGCTGGCGGCGGTGCGCTGCGGATCATTTTCATAGCCGATCGCCACGCCGCTGCCGGAAATATACAGGTCGCCGCTGACGTAATCCGGGCAGTCACGCAGCTGACTGTCCAGCACGTGATACGCCTGGTTGGTCAGCGGGTAGCCGTAAGGAATGGTTTTCCAGTGATCCGGCAGCGTGTCCACCACAAACCAGTTCGACCAGATAGAGGCTTCCGTTGCGCCGCCCATTGCCACTAACTGTGCGTGCGGCGCATGGTTTTTCAGCCGTTGCGGCAGATGCAGCGCTATCCAGTCACCACTCAGCAGCACGGTGCGTAAGCCGGACAGCGCCTGTGGATGATAATCCGCTTCCGCCAGCAGCAGGTCCAGCAGTGCCGGAACTGAGTTCCATACCGTGACATTGTCACGTTTGATCCACTCCAGCCAGCGCGCCGGGTCGCGGATCGCGTCCGGTTCCGGCAGCAACAGTGTGCCGCCTGCGGCGAAGGTGCCGAACATATCCCACACCGACAGATCGAACCACAGCGCCGACAGACCGAACACCACATCCGTGGCGGTGACGCCAAAGCGACGGTTGATATCCAGCACGGTATTGACCGCGCCGCGATGATCGATTAACACGCCTTTCGGCACGCCGGTCGACCCCGAGGTGTAGATCACATAGGCGGCGTCGTCGGGCTGGCGTGTCACCATCGGCAGCGCCAGCGCCGTTTCCGGCTGGCGGGCATCAACGCAAATGCAGTGGCCGTATGCGCTCAGCGCAGCCGTGTAGTCCGGCTGGGTCAGCAGTACGCGAATATCGCTGCCGCGCAGAATAGTTTGCAGACGCGCCGCCGGCGTATCCGCCGCCAGCGGCACATAGGCCGCGCCGACCAGGTGTATCGCCAGGCAGCTGGCCACCTGCGCTGCACCTTTATGCATCACCACCGCGACGCGATCGCCCGGTGCCACCTGCGCCGCCAGCAGCTGTGCCGCCACGCCCTGGCTCCAGCCTGCCAGCTGCTGGTAACTCCAGCGGCCTTCGGCGCTAATCAGCGCGGTGGCGTGCGGCTGGGTGGCCGCCCGGCTAAAGAACAGGCCGTCGAGAGTGCTGTCGCTGAGTGGGGCAGCAGTGGCGTTAATGGCCTGTCGCACCTGCTGCTGTGTCGCAGGCAGCAGCGCGGGCAGCGGCTGTTGCCACAGGTTGTCGTCCTGCGCCAGCTGTTGCAGTAACTGCGCATAGGCATCAAACATGGCATCCAGCACGCCCGGCTGGAACAGGTCGTCGACGGCATCCCAGTTATACACCAGCGCGCCATCCTGCTCGCTGGCCTGATGGTCCAGCCACACCTGCGGCGTCTGACTGATACCGTAGATAATCTCGCCAAGCGGGCTTTCCGCTGCGCCTTTGGTGGGATCGTTGACCCCCAGCTGGCTGGTAAATACCACCGGCATGCCGACTAACGCCTGCTGTTCACGGCCACGATTCCATTCACGCAGCACATCCACCGCGCTGAAGCTGCGATGTTGCAGACTGTCGAGCACTTCGCCATTCACCTGTGCGGCGCGTTCGGCAAAGCTGAGCGGCTGCTGATGATCGAGCGCCAGCAGGGTAACGGCGGTAAAGTCACCGACCATACGCGGCACATCCTGATGCCACGGCAGGCGGTCAAAAATGGTGAGATTCAGGCTGAAGGCAGACTCGCTGCTCCAGCTGGCCAGCACTTCGGAAAAGGCGGCGATTAACAGCGAAGCAGGCGTGACACCGTAACCTGCTGCCCGCGTACGCAGCGTTTGCCACTGCTCAGCCGCCAGCGTGCGCTGACGGCGGCTAAATTGCGGATGCACCTGCGTCAGGTTTTCGGCAATCAGCGGCAGTTGCGGTGCGGCGGGCAGCGTCGGCAGGCGTTGCAGCCAGTAGTCGCGGTCCTGCTGCCACTGTTGCAGACGCGCGCCTTCGCGTTGCTGTTTCGCCAGCACATAGTCGCGGAAACCGATGCTGAACGGCTGCAATCCGGCCTGGGTCAAGTCCCCGTCAGCACGGTACAGCGCGACCAGTTCATCCCATAAAATCTGGCTACTGGTGGCGTCATTGATCAGCATATCGATACTGATATGCAGTCGGCTGCCGCCGCCTGGCAGCAGCATGACGCGCAGATCGAACAGCGGCCAGCGGTCGGTGGGCAGCAACTGATGCGACAGGGTGTCGCGCCACTGTGTCGCCTGTTGCGCGGCCTGCTGCGGGCTGGCCTGCTGGAGATCGGCCACCGTTATCTGATACTCCGGCACCTCGGCCAGCACCTGCTGGCGGCCATCTTCGGCAATAATCAGCCGCAGCGCATCGTGGCGCTCAATCAGCTGATTCCAGCTGCGTTGCAGACGGGCGATATCCAGCGCCTGCGCGGCATCGGCTTCCAGATAAGCATGGCAGGCGACACCGCCTAACGGGTAGTGATCCTGGCGACCAATCCAGTAGGCATACTGTAATTCGGTTAGCGGGAATGGCGCATAGCGCTGAGCAGCATCATGGCTGACGGTCAGCCCGGTCGACGCCACCACGTTGTCTGACGATAAGGCCAGCTGTTCACTGAGCCAGGCGATTAACCGCGCCGGGGTGCTGTGTTCAAACAGCGCTTTCAGCGAACAGGCGATACCCAGCTCACTTTCACAGCGGCGCGAGAAATCCATCACCAGAATCGAGTCCATGCCGAGCGCCAGCAACTCACTGTCGGGCTGAATCGCGTGCGGCGCAATGCGCAGGGTGCGCGCCAGTTCGCTGCGCACAAAATCGTGAATCACCTGTTGTTGATCGGCATGGCTGAGCTGATGCAGATCGCGTCGTTGCAGAGTATTGACCGGCGATTCAGTGACATTTTGCTGTTGCAGACAGCGGCTGAACAGATGCACCGGACTGTAGAGCGCAAACAGCGGAACAAACTTTTGCCAGTCGATCTCGGCCGCCAGCCACACCGCCGGGAAATCGGCCGAGTGCATGTCGCCGGCAAACAGTTTATCCAGCGTCGCCAGATAACGCGCCGGAGACTGGCGCTGGATCCCGGCCATGCGCAGATACTGCAACAGTGATGCATCCACTTCCGACATACCGCTGCCGCCGCTCCACGGCCCCCACGAGATACTCAATGCGGCCAGACCCAAGTGGCGACGTTGGCGCATCAGGGCATCCTGCCAGGCGTTGGCCGCGCCATAGTGAATTTGCAGGCGCGAGCCCCAGACACCGGCAATCGACGTGAAGCAGACAAACCATTGCAGCGGCAGATCGCGGGTAAATTTATCCAGCAGTGCGGTACCGGTGATTTTAGCGCCGGCCACCGCCTGATAATCCTCGCGAGCGATCTGGTCGAGCGGATTAAAGCGACCGACACCCGCGCAGTGGAAGACGCCTGCCAGCGGGCGACCCAACTGTTTAATGCTGTCAAACAGCGCCGCGACGGAATCCTCGGCGGTAATATCGGTTTCGACGCAGGTCAGGGTAATGCCGCGACTGCGCCAGTGTTGCAGCCACGCCTGCAAATGGCGGCGCGGCGGCTGACGACCGGTCAACACCAGATGACGAGCGCCGTTGCGGATTAACCATTCGCTGATATGACGTCCGAGCGCGCCCCATGCGCCGACCACTAACACTGCCGCTTCGCCGTCAATGCGGAACGCTGCGCGTGGCGTCAGGACATGATCCTCTACCGGCGTCAGACACGGATGCAGCCACTGCTGGTCGCGCAGACATAAAGCATCTTCGTCGCTGAAACAGCTGCTGGCGCGCAGCACCGCATTGGCAAGTTGCCAGATGCCGATTTCCGCGTCGGTATCCAGCATCAGCCATTTACAGGCCGGGTATTCAATCGCCAGTGCGCGCGCCGCGCCCCATAACGCCGCCTGATCGGCATCGCAGATTTCCTGTTGCGGTGCCTGCGCCTGTCGGGTCAGCAACATCAGTTTTATCGACGCGTTGCGTTGCTGGATCTGTTGCAGCCAGCTGATTAACGTCCACACCGCGTCTTCACGCGGCGGCAGATACAGCGCCACATCGTGTTGCTGCCAGTGATCGGCCAGTTGCTGCACATCGTCACAATAAATGGATTCGACATTTTGCGCGGCGAAAGTATCCGCCAGATGATGGCAGCTGTTTTCATCCCCCAGCAGCCAGTAGCGACCCTCATTGCGTTGCGGCTGTGGCGTCTCAATCGCTTCCCATTGCTGAGTATAAAGTGCTACCGCTTCGGCGCTGCTGTGCACCGGCAACGGCTGCAACGGCAGCGGTTCGCGTGGCGCATCGCCATCGTAATCCAGCCAGTACGTCTGACGATGGAACGGATAGCGCGGCAAAGCGCGAGCCGGGAGCCGTGGGGCATTAAACGCCGTGCAGGTCGGGTTTTCCCAGGCGAAATTCACCCCATGCAGATAAAGATCCCGTTGCGCTTCACGCAGCGTGGCAAGCTGCGGGCTGTTGCGGCGCTGGCTGGCGACCACGCTGACCGGATGCGGCAGACTTTCTGTATTTAACTGTCGCTGCGCCAGTGCAGTGAGAATCGCGTGCGGGCCGATTTCCAGTAACAGATCGCACTGCTGCGCTGCGGCGGACACCGCCTGATGAAAGCGTACCGACTGGCGGGCGTGCTGACGCCAGTAGTCGGCGTCCGGTGCCGTGGTCAGCAGGCTGCCGGAAAGGGTGGAAATTAACGGGATGGTGGGTGCGACGGTGGCAATCGTGGCGCAATGCCGCTGCCAGTCATCGAGCATCGGATCCAGTAACGGTGAATGGAAAGCATGAGAAACCGTCAGCGGACGAGCGCTGACAGATTTCTGTTCCAGCTGCTTGCGTAGCGTGTCGAGGACGCTTAATGTCCCGGCCAGAACGGTATCTTCGGCACCGTTTAACGCGGCGATGGCGACCTGGGCGCGTTCGGCTGCGGGCAATGCGTCGAGGGTAGGTTGCAGAGCATCGGCACTCAGCCTGACCGCCAGCATACCGCCGCCCGCCGGTAACGCCTGCATCAGTGCACCGCGCCGGACGATCATGCGCGCGGCATCCTCCAGACTCAGCGAACCGGCAATGACCAGCGCGGCGAATTCACCAATCGAGTGGCCGAGCAGCACCACCGGCTGAACGTCATAGCTCTGCCACAGGCGTGCCAGCGCATAGCCGACGGCAAACAGCGCCGGTTGCGTGATGGCGGTCTGATTGAGCCGTTCTGCTTCGTCACCCGCAATCAGCGCCAGCAGGGATTCGCCCAGCCACGGCGCAATTGCCGCTTCCGCCTCATCGAGCGCCGCGCGGAAGGCGGGTTCCTGCTGATACAGTTCGCGCGTCATACCCCTGTATTGCGCGCCCTGGCCGGTAAACATAAAGCCGACCCGTGGCGCGCTGCTTACCGCCTCGCCAATGGCGACTTCGCGCAGTGCCGCCCGCAGTGCTTTGCTGTCGCTGGCGACCAGCGCCAGCCGTAGCGGATGATGTTCACGCGTTTGCGCCAGACTGGCGGCGACTGACGCCAGCGGCAGGGCATTGTCCAGCTGTGTTATCCACTGCCGGCGCAGCTGTTGCAGCGACGCTTCACTGCGCGCCGACAGCATAAACAGCTGTGGCTGATTAGTGTTGGTTAATGCCGGTTCATTGCGCGGCGGTGCCTGTTCCAGCACCACATGCGCCAGCGTACCGGCAAAACCGTAGGAGGTCACGCCAGCACGGCGCGGCTGGGCGCGCTGCGGCCAGTTTTCCGCCTGCTGGGGCAACCGTGCCGGGATCAGATCGAGATCGATCAGCGGGTTCAGCTGATTCATACCGATATGCGGAGGAATAACCCCGTGCTCCAGCGCCAGTACCGCTTTGACCACCCCGGATGCGCCTGCGGCCGCTTCGAGGTGACCAATATTCGCTTTGACTGAGCCGAGCCACAGCGGTGCGGCGGCCTGACGATGGCGGAACACCTCAGCCACTGACTGATACTCAATCGGATCGCCAAGGCGGGTGCCGGTGCCGTGCAGTTCAAGATAATCGATATCGTCGGGCTGCAATCCGGCGCGATTCAGTACCCGTTGCAGCAGGCGGCGCTGCGCGTCGCCGTTCGGCGCAGACAAGCTGCTGCTGGCGCCATCCTGACGCACCAGGCTGCCGCGAATCACCGCACGGATAGTGTCGCCATCCGCTTCGGCCAGCGACAGCGGTTTTAGCAGAAATGCCACGCAGCCTTCACCGCGCACATAGCCGTCGGCGCTGGCATCAAAGGTTTTGCACTGACCGTCGGCGGCCAGCATGCCGGCTTTATGCAGCACCTGGTCCACTTCCGGCAGCAGTTGCAACTTAACGCCAGCGGCCATCGCCATATCGCATTCACCGAGTCGTATTGCCTGACACGCCATATGAAGCGCGCTGTGTGCCGATGAACAGGCGGTATCCACCGCCACCGACGGGCCTTCCCAGCCGTAAAAATAGGAGAGACGGCCACAGGCGGCGGCAAAGGAGTTGCCGGTACCGTAATAGGCATCAAGATGCGCGCTGTCGCCGGTGATAAAGGGAATATGGGCGTAGTCGCCGGTGCCGATGCCGACATACACGCCGACATCGGCGCCATGCAGTGTCGAAGGGCGAACACCGGCATCCTCCAGCGCATGCCAGCTGACTTCCAGCAACAGACGCTGCTGCGGATCGGTATTGATGGCCTCACGCGGCGACATGCCAAAGAAAGCGGCATCAAAATCCGCCGGGCGATTCAGGAACGCGCCAAAGCCGGGGATCTCCTCGTTACTGCGAAAACGCTCGGCGGGCATCGGGCGGATTGCTGACGCGCCAGCCAGCAACAGCTGCCAGAACTGCTGGTCGGTTTGCGCCTCCTCGCCATCACTGCCCGGCAGGCGAAAGGCCATCCCGATAATCGCCACCGGTTCATCGACGGCGGCACGCAGCGGTTCGGGTGCGGCTCCGCTCTGCGGCTGTTGCAGCGCGTGAATACGCGTTGCCAGCGCCTGTGCGGCAGGGTTGTCAAACAGCGCACTTTCAGCGATATCAATCTGCCAGTGCTGGCGAATCCTGGCCAGCAGACTGGCGGCTGTCACCGAATCAAGGCCATAGCTAAACAGCGACTGTTGCGGATCGATATTGCGGGCGGTAACGGTGCCGAGCAGTTCTGCTGCCTGCTGGCAGATCCAGCTAACCAGCTCGCTTGCGGACGCCGTGCCCGGCTGCGGGCGGGAGGTTTCCTGCCACAGCGAGTGCAGTTGTTGCTGTTGCCACGCTTCACTGACGGCGCGGCGGCGCACTTTGCCACTGGTGGTGCGTAACAGCGTGCCTTTGCGAATCGGCACCACTTGCCAGACCGCCAGCTGATGCTGGTCAGCCACCGCCTGTCGTACTGCCGCGACCAGCTGCTGCATGGCACTGTCGTCGGCGCGCCGGGCTTCCAGCACCACCACCAGCCGCTCTTCATCGTCGTACTGACAGGCAAAAGCCGCTGCGCCATCCACCACCGCCAACGGGTGAGCTGCCACCGCGCTGGTTTCGATATCATTGGGATAGTGGCACTGGCCACGCACAATCAGCACATCTTTCAGCCGACCGGTAATAAATAACTGACCCTGATGAAGAAAACCGAGATCGCCGGTCCGCAGATAGCGGCGGTCACTGTCATCCTGCGCCAGCCGGGCGGAGAAGGTCTCCAGGCTCTGCTGTTCACGTTGCCAGTAGCCTTGCGCCACCGCCGCGCCGCTGAGCCAGATTTCCCCGGCCTTGCCGTCGGGCTGCGGCTGCAACGTGTCCGGGTCGACAATGCGCAGATCCTGTCCACCAAATTCATTGCCACAGCCAACATAACGGCGGGTGTGGTTGCTGGCATGTTCCGCGACCTCCACCTGGTTGTGCAGCAGCGCGGCTTTATCAATATCCAGATACACCGGTTCGCTGGCGCTGTTGCCTGCGGCGATCAGTGTGGCTTCGGCCAGGCCGTAAGAGGGTTTTAGTGCGTCGCGGCGTAATCCGCAGGCTTTAAAACAGTGCCAGAAGGCTTCCAGATGCTGTGCGGAAACCGGCTCGGCGGAGGGAACCAGACTGACCACCGAAGAGAGATCCCAGTGGGCAATGCGCTGCGGCTGTTCACGCGCGGCTTCGGTACAGCGTTGCAGGGCGAAATTCGGGCAGGGCAATACCGTGCCGCGATAGTGATGCGCCAGTTCCAGCCAGCGCAGCGGATCTTTCACAAAGGCAGCGGGCGGGAAATAGACCGCAGTATTGCCATACAGCAGCGGCGACAGGATCCCCATAATCAGACCCAGATCGTGGTACAGCGGCAGCCAGCTGACCACCACCGTTTTCTCTGCTGGCAGCGTCAGGCAGGCAAGAAACTCAAGGTTTGCCAGCAGGTTACGGTGGCAGTTGATCACCCCTTTGGGCTGTCCGGTTGAACCCGAGGTGTACTGCAAAAAGGCAAGGGTATCGCCATCAATCGCCGGTGGCTGCCAGCGCTGTTGCCAGCTTTGCTCATCGTCACACTCGGTCTGCATCACCACCAACTGGTGCTGCTCTGCAAACTGGCTTAGCGCGTCGCCGGAGGCAGCGATAATTTCCTCGCCGGTCAACATCACGGCGGGCTGACAGTCTGCGGTAATCGCATCCAGTTTGCTCAGTACCCGCTTAACGCGCGATGGCCCGGATAAATTGACCGGTACGGCAATCACGCCAGCGTAAAAACAGGCCAGCAGGGTGGTGACGTAATCCACGCCGGAGGGATAGAGAATCAGCGCGGCCGTGCCTGGTGGATAGTGTTGCTGCAATCTGGCGGCCAATGCGCGCGATCGTGCGGCGATCATCCCAAACGTTAAAATCTGTTCCGTGCCGTCGTGGGCATGAAAACGCAGGGCGGGGAAATCACATTGCTGGTGGGCATGAAATTCAATGCCGTCAACCAGCGTGGCGAAGCGATTCAACGCAGGGTGATGCGATGCCATTTTACTTAAACCTCAAACAGTTAGATGTCTGTGAAATTAAGCATCGCCCACAATGTCCAGTTTAAAATGGTCTGTCAGACCCGAGATGCGCACTCCCGCGCATCAAGCTAACCCACTGCTTTTGTGTTGTTTTTTTAGTCAAACTTTCGCTTGCCACCGTAATAAAAATAATTATCATTTGCAATAACATCTAATAAATAGTTGATTAATGCATAACGCGCTACCCATCCGAAATGGCGGGTGAAATCGGCTAAGGGAAGTGTTTATTACGTAACAGGAGCCGCGGTGAATTCAGATAAAAATCAGATTAATGCGCTACCGGACCCACTGGCGGCACTGGCAGCCAGTGAACAGTGCCATGTGCTGGATATGGCAGCAGGCGAACTGCTTGAAGCCTGCGCGCTACGCCAGCAGTTACGTCAGCGGGCGGCACGCTACACCGTGGCGGTGGATTCAAGGATCGAGCAGATCACCCGCCGCAAAAGCCAGCCGGATATCGACTGGCAGCATCTGGATATCAGCAATGACCTGTCGCGTCGTCGCTTTAGCCAACCCGGTTTTGATCTGGTGCTGCTCAGTTCGCCGCCCGCCGAACCGGAACTGTGGTATCCGCTACTGAAACCCGGCGGCTGGTTGCTTTCCGGCCAGCAACCCCACTGGCAAAGCTGGCAATACCAGCCTGAAGATCCGGCGACCCGGCCTTTTCCACTGACCGATATTCAGCATGCTTACTGGATTGGTCGCAGCCAGTCACTGGCGCTGGGCGGCGTCTCCTGCCATGTCTATTTTGAGTGGCAAATTGAGAATTTCGATTTGCAGCGCTTTGAAGCCGCGTGGAATCGCGTCATTGCCCGTCATGGCATGATGCGCGCCTGTGTCGATGAGCAGGGAATGCAGCGTATTCTGGCGACGGTGCCGCATTATCAGATTGCCACTGACGATCTGACTGACGTGACGCCGTCACATAAAAATCAGCAGCTGGCCGCTACTCGTCAGCGCATGTGCCAACAGGTGCTGGATGCCAGCCAGTGGCCGCTGTTTGAGCTGCGCGCCAGTCGGGAAAGTGCCGACGTTTGCCGTGTGCATCTCGATCTCGATCTGCTGACGTTTGACGTGCAGAGTTTTCATATCGTGCTGGCGGAACTGGAGCGCTTTTACCATCAGCCCGATTTGGTGATGCCGGATATTCACTACAGTTTTCGCGATTATCAACTGGCCGAAGCGCAGGCCAGAGCGAAGTCGGAATATGCCCGCGACCGCGAGTGGTGGCTGGCACGTATCGATCAACTGCATCCGGCACCGCAGCTGCCGCTGGCCTGCCAGCCCGCCGAGGTGGTACAGCCGCAGTTTCGCCGTTTGCAGCGGCGAATCGCGCCGCAGCGCTGGCAGCGGTTGTCGCAGCGGGCGGCCAGCGCCGGGATTACGCCGTCGGCGATGCTGCTGGCGGCTTTCAGCGAATTGCTGACGTTGTGGTGTGAAGAGCCGCGCTTTAGCTTAAACCTGACCCATTTTAACCGTCGGCCTTATCACCCGGATGTGGCGCAACTGGTGGGCGATTTCACCTCGGTACTGTTGCTGAGCGTTGATTGCAGCGAGCCGCAACCGTTTCAGCAACGCGCCGCCGGACTCCAGCAAATGCTGTGGGAGCGACTGGCGCACAGCCATTTTGGCGGCGTGGATGTGCTGCGCGAGCTGGCGAAACGTCAGGGAATGGCGGACAGCAGCGCGATGCCAATTGTGTTTACCAGTCTGCTGGGGATGGATCTCGACACGCTGGTGGCCGGTGCCGATCTGTTAGGCGAACCGCAATATCTTTATACCGCCACGCCGCAGGTGTGGCTCGATCATCAGGTGATGGTGCGCAAAGGCAGCCTGGAATATAACTGGATTGTGATCGATAACCTGTTTCCGCCGGGGATGATCGACGCGATGTTCCGCGCTTATGGTGCGCTGCTGGACCGCCTGACCGATGATGCCACTCTCTGGCAGCAGCCGGTGGCGTTGCCGCTGCCGGTCGATCAACAGCAGATCCGCACCGCGGTCAACCGCACGCAGAAAAATCTGCCGCTGGCGACGCTGCATGCCGGTTTCTTTGAGCAAGCCGCGCGGCGGCCACAGGCGATTGCGCTGATTGCCGCTGGCGAACAGTGGTCTTATCAGCAACTGGCGCAGCAGGCACGGCAAGTCGCCGCCCGGCTTAATCAGCTGGACTGTCGCGATCGGCCAGTAATGGTTTCCCTTGCCAAAGGTGCGCCGCAAATTATCGCCGCGCTTGGCGTGATGGCAGCCGGTGCCATACTGGTTCCTGCCGCCAGCGACTGGCCACTGGCGCGTCTGCATCAGGTTATCGCGCAGTCGCAGGCGGTGGCGTTAATTGCCGGGCCAGACCGTCTGGCGCAATGCCCGATGATAACCGGTGTTGCGCTGGATAATCTGCCGCCCGCTGCCGAGCGCGTGGCATATCCGCCGCTGACGCAGACCGCCTATATCATCTATACCTCCGGCTCTACCGGCGAACCGAAAGGGGTGGCGATGCAGCATGCTGCCACCGCCAATACCCTCGCCGATATTGGTGAACGACTTAATTTATCCGCGGATGATCGGGTCTTTGGCCTCTCCTCACTCAGTTTCGACCTGGCGATCTTTGATCTGTTCGCCACGCTGGCGGCGGGCGCGACGCTGGTGTTGCCGGAGCAACAGGGAATGCGTGATGCCGCGCATTGGTTAACGCTGTTACAGCAACACCAGGTGACCTGCTGGAATTCGGTGCCGTCGCTGATGGCGATGCTGGTCGAGCAGGCGCGGGCGCAGCAGCAACCACTGCCTGCGCTGCGCCATATCCTGTTATCCGGTGACTGGATCGGCTGCGATCTGGCGGCCAGTATCCCGCACATTGCGCCGAACGCGCGACTTATTGCGTTGGGCGGTGCCACCGAAGCGGCGATTTGGTCCAACTGGTTTGAAGTGAAGCATATTGAGCCACACTGGCATGCGGTGCCCTATGGTTTTCCGCTGGCGAATCAGCGCTATTACATTGTCGATGCGCAGGGACGGGATCGTCCGGCAGGCGTGGCGGGCGAGTTGCTGATTGGCGGTGACGGGCTGGCAAGCGGCTACTGGCGTGATGCGCAGCGCAGTGCGGCGGCATTTATTCAGCATCCGGTCAGCCAGCAGCGACTGTATCGCACCGGCGATCTGGCGCGTTATGACGATACGGGCTGTATCGAGTTTCTCGGGCGTCGTGATGC
>NZ_JRXE01000027.1:30732-79725 GCF_001267535.1 Winslowiella iniecta
TGAGTCGCTGGCACCGCTGATGATGGCGCAAATCTTACAGCAGCTCGATTTTTGTCAGCCGCAGGGCTGGACAATCCCCGCGCGACTGCAACAGCTGGGGATCGACCCGCGTTTTACCCGGCTGTTGACGCGCTGGCACGTTATTTTGCATCAGGAAGGCGTACTGCAATTGCAGCAGGATCGCTGGCAGCTCAGTGACTGCGCCGCGAATGCGCGGACACTGGCGCAGCGCCTTGATGATGGTCAACACCGTTTGCGGCAATTCCTCAGCTGGCTTGAGGATGGGCAGCTGTTTGCTGACTGGCTGTTTGCCAGCGGCGAGGCGATTGAAGCGGTACTGAAACAGCCGCAGCTGGCGAGTACGTTGCTGTTCCCGGAGGGCGACAGCCGTGCCTCTGAGGCGCTGTATCAGCGCAATATTATTGCCGATTATCTCGGCGCGATTGCCGCCCGGCTGTTAACGCCGTTGCTGAGCGATCATGCCGCGCCACAGGTGATGGAGATCGGTGCCGGTATCGGCGGACTGACCGCCAGCACCTTACCGGCGTTCAACGAGCTGGCGACGGCCGGTGAATATCATCATACCGATGTCAGCCCATGGTTCTCTCACTATGCCGAACAGCATTTTGGCCACTATGCGCCGCTGCGCACCGGGCGTTACGATATCAATCAGCCCGCAGCAAACCAGCGATATGTTGCCCGTTCGATGGACGCGATTCTGGCAGCCAACGTACTGCATAACGCCCATCAGATTGATGCCACGCTGAGTGATATCTGGCAGTTGCTGAAGCCCGGCGGCGCGCTGGTGATGCTGGAAGCCACCGGGGATAAACAACTGCAATGGGTAACCGCCGCGGCGGTGCTGGAGCATGCTGCCGACGGCGGCGACAATCAGGGCGATTCACCGCTACTCAGCGAGTCGCAGTGGCGCGATGCCTTGCAGCGTAATGGCTTTGAGCTGGTTGATGTCTGGCCGCACGCTCACACGCCGATGGCATTTACCGGTCAGCAGCTGTTTGTTGCCCGCCGTCCGTTGCTGGCCATCACGCTGGACGATCTGCATCAGCGCCTCGGCCAGCGCTTACCCGACTATATGCTGCCCGATCATCTGATTAGCGTGGAGAAAATACCGCTCAGCGCCAATGGCAAAATTGACCGCAAAAAACTGCCGGCCATGGCTCAGACCCTTGCGTCACGCGGCAGCATGTTGACGCCGCCGCAAACCGCCAGCGAACAGCGACTGGCGGCGATCTGGTGTGAGCTGTTGCGCATCGGGCAAGTGGGGCGTGAGCAGGAATTCTTTAGCGCCGGTGGTGACAGTCTGTTAGCCACCCGACTGGCCAGCCGTTTGAGCAGTGAATGGGGACGCCGCGTGCCGATTCGGCTGATTTTCACCCATCCGCAACTGCACCAAATGGCGGCTGCGCTGGATGCCAGCAGCCCGTCGGGCCTGCAACTGCCACTGGTCGAGCTTAGCGAGCCACAGGCGCAGCGCCTGATCTGTCTGCATGCCAGCGACGGTTTTACCCATGCCTGGCAACGGCTGGCTGGCGCGGTTGCTCAGCAGTTGCAGTGTATTGGCGTGCAGGCCAGTGGGCTGGTTGACGGCGAAGCACCGATTAGTCAGCTGGATCGTCAGGCCGAACGCGCACTGAATGCTTTGCGCCAGCAGGGAATCAGCGGGCCGTGGCATCTGGCGGGCTGGTCGATGGGCGCTTATCTCGCCATCGAAATGGCGCGTCAGCTGCGGCAAGAGGGCGAGCAGATTGCTTCGTTGATCCTGATTGACCCGACTCCGCAGCAGGCGATGCAGGCGTGTGCCAGCAGCGAGTATGCGCTGTGGCGCTCGATGGCCAATACACAGCAGGCCAGCGAGGTGGCGCAGTTTGATCGGCTGTCGGCGGCAGAAAAACTGGCCTGCTGGCGTCAGGTGCTGCCCGCCGCTGCGCTGCCGGACGATAACGAGCTGCAACGGCTGATTGCGGTGGTCCGCGCCAATGTTGCCGCGATGGTCAGCGCGCCCTGTCAGCCGCTGGATATTCCCGCACAGATTATTACCGCCAGTAAGCGCGCCGCCGACTGGGGCGATGACGCTGAATGTCTGGCTGACTGGTTCAGTCAGCCGCCGCAGCGCCAGCGCATCGCCGACAGTAACCATTTCACCATCATCAACCAGCCGCAGCTGTTTGACGTACTGCAACAGATTACACAAGGAAAAATGTGAATGTCAGAGACCATTATTGATACCCAGGCGTGGCCGCTGGTGCACTATGTGATGCCCGAGCAGGTCGACGACCAGCACGCCGAACAGCATATTGCCGCGTTGCAGGCGGTGCTCGATCGCCAGCAGCCGTTTGTGCTGATTTTCAGCGGCGTCGAGTTACCAAAGAATTCGGCGGGTTTCTTCCGCCGGTATAAAGAGTGGGGCAAGCGTACCCGCGACGCCCAGCAGCGCTGGTGTCGCGGCGCGGTGCGCGTCGAGCCGGATGCGGCCAGGCGCCGTTCTTTCTGGCGTAACGCACTGCGCTACCTCACCAGCCGCACCATTCCTTATCCGTATAAGGTGGTGGCCAATCATCATGAGGCCGAACAACAGGCCCGGCTCTGGTTGCAGGACAACCGTTAATCTGAGGCCCAACCATGTCTTCAACTCAACGCAGTTCGCCGGTGCAGACCTTGCTGGCGCTGGTGAGCGGTGAGAAAAGCGCCTTGATCCGCGCGCTGGTGCTCGCCAGCCTGTCGGTGCTGATGGAGCTGATCCCTTACGGCATACTCTGGCTTGCGGCCAGTCTGGTGCAGCCGGGAATGGCAGTGGGCCACCAGCTGCTGCAACTGGCGGGCTGGCTGGCGCTGGCGTTAGTACTGAAATATCTGCTGCTGTCGCTTGCCGGTTACTTTAGCCATCTTGCCGCCTTTCGCGTGCTGTATCAGGTACGGCTGCGGATTGCGCGAGCGCTGTCGCGCCTGCCGTTAATGCAGCTGGCACCTTACAGCTCCGGCAGTTTACGCAAAATTATTATTAATGATGTCGAGCGGCTGGAGAGCTTTATTGCTCACCACACCGTCGATTTAATCTCGGCGCTCATCAGCCCCTTAACTGCGGCGATTTTTCTGTTCTGGATCGACTGGAAAATGGCGCTGGCAGCGCTGATCACCGTGCCGCTGGCGTTGCTGGCGCAGAAAATCTTCTCACGCGGCATGGCAGAACGCGTGCGCCGTTACCATCAGGCCACGGAACAGCTGAACAGCGCGATTGTCGAGTTTGTGCGCGGTATTCCGGTGATGAAGGCGTTTCGTCAGAGTTCCACTTCTTTCCGGCTGTTAAACGACAGCCTGAAACAGTACCACGCGCTGGTTGAGCAATTTACCCGTCGGGCGGTGCCTTCCTGGTCGGTATTTGTGGTACTGCTGAATGCCAATATTTTTATCCTGCTGCCGCTGGGGATCTGGCGGATCGGCCAGGGCACGCTGACGCTGACCGATCTGGTGCTGGTACTGATGCTCGGCAGTGGCTTGCTGAAGCCACTGCTGCGCGTCACCTTTCTCAGTTCCCTGATGCGTGAAGTGCTGGCCGGTATGGCGCGTATCCAGCCGTTTTTAACCGAACAGCCACCGTCAGCGGCGGTGGTAATGTCGCCCGGCAATCCGCTACGGGCGGAAAATATCAGCTTCGGCTATGAACAACGTCAGGTGATCGGCCAGCTGTCGCTGCAACTGCAACCCGGCGGTTTTTATGCGCTGGTCGGGCCGTCGGGTGCCGGGAAATCGACGCTGGCGTGGCTGCTGGCGGGCTTACTGCCACCCGACAGCGGGGAGATTTATCTCGGCGAGACGCCCTTGTCTCAGCTGGATGATGCCAGCCGCGCCGCGCAGTTCGCGCTGGTCAGTCAGGATGTGTTTCTGTTTAAAGGCACGCTGGCGGATAACCTGCGTATCGGCAATCCGCATGCCAGCCCTGAACAGATTGCGCAGGCGCTGGCTATCGCGCAGGCGGGCGATTTTGTTAATGCGCTGCCGCAGGGCATTGACACGCCGCTGCACGAGCGCGGTTTACGCCTGTCCGGCGGTGAACGGCAGCGTATCGCCATCGCCCGTGCGCTGCTGGCCGACACGCCGATACTGATCCTCGATGAAGCCACCGCGTTCGCCGATGCGTTAACCGAAGCCGCATTTTATCGTCAGTTGCGGCAGGCGCGCCCGGAAACTTGCGTGCTGACCATCGCCCATCGTCTGTTTGCGGTGCAGCAGGCGGATTGTCTGCTGCTGATGGAAAACGGTCAGCTGGTTGCCAGCGGCAGCCATTCACAGTTGCTGGCAGACAATCCACTTTATCAGCGTCTCTGGCATAGCCAGTATCAGCTGCAACACTGGCATATTCGTTCACAGGAGTGCAGCGATGTCGATGCTTAATCAGCTTCGCGCAGCAGGCAGTAAGGGGATTGGTCGTATCAGCTACGGGATTATGCTGCGGATACTGGCGCAAATTTGCGCTATTGCACCGTTTTTTATCGCCTGGCTGGCGTTGCAGCAGGTGGTTTATGGCGAAGGTAGCTGGCCGCACTGGCCGCAGCTGACGCTGGCGCTGCTGGTGTGCTTTATCGGCCAGTTAGTGTTTTCACACTTTGGCCAGCTCGGCTGTTTCCTCGGCAGTTACGACATCATGATGCGCTATCGCAGCGCCGTGGCGGATCATCTGCGCCATATTCCGCTCGGCTACTTTCAGCGGCATCGACTGGGGGAAACCAGCGCGCTACTGACCGATCATATGCGCCGCGTCGAAGAGATCTTCTCCCATCTGCTGCCGGAAGTGATTGTCGGGCTGAGTGCGCCGGTGATTTTTGTCCTGGTGCTGCTGACGGTGAATGTGCCGCTGACGCTGGCGTTGCTCTGTACGCTGCCGTTGGGTCTGCTGCTGCTGTGGCTGATGTCGCGCATGATGCTGCGTGCCACCCGACAGCAGGGTGAGCGTTTTGCGCTGGCTTCCGGGCTGCTGCTGGAGTTTATTGGTGGCATCAAAACCTTACGACTGTTTAACCGTCATCAGCCGATGCTGGATAAACTCGACCACACCTTTGGCGAGATTAAGCAGGCCAGTATGGGGATTGAAGCCTGGGGCGGTGGCGGGGTGCAATTGTTCCGGCTGTGTGCCGAGTCTGGACTGGTTACGCTGTTTATCTGCGCCGGTTATCTGGCGTTAGGTAATGCGCTCGATCCTGCCAGCTGGCTGCTGTTTGTGCTGGTGGCGTTCAAAGTGATCGATCCGCTGCTGGATGCGGCGGCGTATTTCACTCTGATGAGCGTAATGCGTCAGTCGTCGCAGCGGCTGAATGCTTTAATGGCCGAGCCGGTGCAGGCGGAGCACAGCGATCTGCCACTGCCGCTCAGCAATGAGATCGCTTTTGAGCGGGTGAGCTTTGCGTATCAGCAGCAGCCAGTACTGAAAGATATCAGTTTCCGCGTGGCACAAGGCACGGTGACTGCGCTGGTGGGGGCATCGGGTTGCGGAAAAAGCACTATACTCCATCTGCTCGGCCGTTTCCGCGAGGTGCAACAGGGGCAAATTACCCTTGGCGGCAGCGATATTTCTCAGCTCGGCAGCGCGCAACTGTATGAACGGATGGGTTTTGTGTTCCAGGATGTGCAACTGTTTGACGGGTCGGTGTTGGATAATGTGCGCATTGGCCGACCGGATGCCAGCGATGAAGAAGTGATTGCCGCCTGTAAAGCGGCCTGCTGCGAAGAATTTGTCCGGCAGTTGCCGCAGAGCTGGCACACGCCGCTCGGCGAGGGCGCGCAGCGGCTGTCCGGCGGTGAACGGCAGCGGTTGTCGATTGCGCGCATGATGCTGAAAGATCCGGCGGTGATTTTGCTGGATGAAGCCACCGCACTGCTCGATCCGCTGACGCAGTCAGAGATCCAGCTGGCGCTGTCGCGGCTGGCGGTCGGCAAAACGGTACTGATGATCGCGCACCGGCTGCGCACCGTCGAATACGCCGAACAGATTCTGGTGATGGACAGCGGTCAGATTGTTGAACGGGGCAATCATCAGCAGTTACTGGCGCAGCCGGGTATTTATCAACAATTGTGGCAGGCACAGGAAAGTGGAGATACCCAGGGATGAGTGAACTGGCGCAGCAGCAACGTCAGAAAAAACGGCTGTTTAGTGGATTTGCCCTGCTGCTACTGGTGGCGACGCTGGTTGCCATTGGCTGGTGGTGGTTTGTCTGGCGCAGCGTGGAAACCACCGATGATGCGTTTATCGACGGCCATCTGGCGCAGATTTCCGCGCAAATCGCCGGGCGGGTGACGGCAATTGCGGTGCAGGATAATCAGCATGTGCGGCAGGGCGATCTGCTGGTGCAGCTCGACCCGCGCGATCGGCAGATTGCCCTCGATAAAGCGCTGGCGGCGCGGAGCATTACCGAGGCGCGTTTGCAGCAAAATCAGGCGGAGCTGAGCGCGCTGCAAGCCAGTCTCGGTCAGGTCGAAGCCAATGTTCAGCTGGCCGAGGCGGAATATCAGCGCGACCAGAAACAGTATTTACGCTATAAAAATTCCGGTAACGCCGTCAGCCCCAGCGAACTCGATGCGAAAGCGGCCAGCGCCAAGACCAGCGCGGCGTCACTGCTGGCACAACAAAAGAGTATCAACTACAGCAAGGCGCAGCTGATGAAAGCGCGCGCGGCACTGGCAGAAAACCGGGCAACATTGCAGCAGGATGAGGCGGAAATCGCCAATGCCCGGTTGCTACTCAGCTATACACGGATTACCGCGCCAGCGGATGGCTATGTCACCAAACGCAGCGTGGAGCTGGGCAACACCATCAGCGCCGCCGGGGTATTGATGTATCTGGTCGATAATCATGTCTGGGTGACGGCTAATTTTAAAGAGAATCAGCTGGCAGCGATGCGTCCCGGCCAGACAGTTGAAGTCAGCGTCGATGCCTGGCCGCAGCAGCGTTTTCAGGGGCGGGTTGACAGTATCCAGCGCGCCACCGGCGCGGTTTTCAGCTTGCTGCCCGCAGAAAATGCCACCGGCAATTACGTCAAAATTGTCCAGCGCGTGCCGGTAAAAATCGTCTTTACTGACGATGCCATCAGCCGATTCCCGCTGGCACCGGGGATGTCCGTGGTGCCGTATGTCAACATTCAACCCTGAGTTACCGCGTTCGGCGGCAGGGCGGCACAACCCCTGGCTGGTGGCGATAGTGGCGTCGATTGCCACCTTTATGGAAGTACTGGATACCACCGTCGCCAGTGTGTCCCTCTACCATATCGCCGCCAGTATGGGCGTCAGCTATAACGAGTCGCTGTGGGTCATCACCAGCTATATGGTGGCGAATGCGCTGATCCTGCCGGTCAGCGGCTGGCTGGCGAATACGCTGGGTCGCAAGCGCTACTATATGATTAGCGTGGCGCTGTTTACGCTGGCCTCGTTGCTTTGCAGCATTGCGCCGACGCTGGAGTGGCTGATTGTGGCGCGGGTGTTGCAGGGGATTGGCGGCGGCGGTCTGGCACCGGTCGAGCAATCGATTCTCGTCGACTCCTTTAGTGAGAAAAAACGCCCGCAGGCGTTTGCACTGTATGGCGTGACGGTACTGGTCGCGCCGGCGATCGGCCCGCTGGTCGGCGGCTGGCTGACCGACGCGCTCAGCTGGCACTGGGTGTTTCTGATCAATGTGCCGGTTGGCCTGCTGTCGCTGCTGCTGTGTTACTACCTGATTGATGAACCGCCGTTGCTGGTTGAGGAGCGCAAACGGCGGCTGGCCAGCGGTATTCGTATCGATTATATCGGACTGCTGCTGATTATCATCGGCTTCAGCGCACTGCAACTGTGCCTCGATCGCTTTGATCTGTATGACGGTTTTGATTCACACTTTATTATTGTCACGGCGGTGATTGCCGGGGTTTGCCTGAGTTTTCTGCCGCTGTGGGAGTGGTTTCATCCGCTGCCGATGCTGGATGTAAAGCTGTTTAAGCACGCTAATTTCGCCATCGGTTCGCTGCTGATGTTTCTGATCGGCCTGTTGGTGGTCAGCACCACCCAGCTGCTGCCGCAGATGACGCAAGAACTGATGGGTTACGATGCCTGGACCGCCGGGTTAACCCTTGGCACCGGTGGCCTGTTTATTATGCTGGCAATGATGGTAACTGGGGCGATCGCCAGTAAAGTCACGGCGCAGCGGTATCTGGTGGTACTGGGACTGGCGCTGACGGCGTTTTCCATGTGGTATTTCAGCCAGCTGTCGCTGCAAATCGATTTTTCTACGCTGATGTGGGCGCGGGCATTGCAGATGATTGGCCTGCCGCTGATTTTAATTCCGGTTGCGGCACTCTCTTATCGCGGTTTAGCTGCGGATAAAAGTAACGAAGCCTCGGCGATATCCACGCTATTACGCAACTTAGGCGGCAGTATCGGTATAGCCTGGGTGGTCAATCTGCTGCATCAGCGCACTCATCTGCACTATGAACGGTTAGGTGAGCATGTTACTGAAAGCAGTGTCTCGTCGCTTAACCTCACTTCAGTGGCTGAGGCGCTGTATCAGCAGGCACGGATTATCAGTTATCTGGATATTTACTGGATTATGGCGATGGTGGCGTTAGCGCTGGTGTTGTTGCCATTGTTGTTCAGGGAGAAGTGAGTGAATAACAGATATAATAACTAAAGCCGTTAATATCATCTCAGGATAAAAAGGGTTATTAACATTAATTTTCCGCTAAAATAGAAAGGATCTGCGCAGATTTTAAGTTTTTAGCCCAGCCTCTCTTTTTGAAATTTTTAGAAAAAGCTAAATGATTTCATAAGATGTTTCACACGTTATATGTTGTAAATTGAGTGTTGGTAATTTTTCATAATTGTGATCGGTGATTATTATTGGTACTGTCACTTTGAGGTATAATCGTTGCTAACGGAGAGTCAGTAAAGAAGGCAAGGGAATGAGTGATTTATTTCTGAGAGTGCATAATGTCAGAGGCGAGTCCAAAGATTTTAATCATATGGGTTGGATTCAGATAAACTCATACAGCTGGGGGGTTCAACGATCCAGCAGACGCTATCTGCTGGTCAGTACGCAATTTAGTTTTGAGATAGACTGAATTATTCATATGTTAATTATTCCTTTATTAAACACATTTCGAATTGTATCTTTTTTGCTCAGCCCTGTATATAATCTTACTTGAAATAAGATGTTGAGGAGGGTGGAATGTTAGTATTAAAAAAGATAGCTGTATTTTTATCTTTGTTTGTTTTTTTCTTTTTATATATACCTGAATTTTTATTCTGGGGACTTTCCACTGATGATTTTTATGCTCTGATTGACTTCTTTAACATACTTCCGATGAGATCCTTTGATGCGATGTTTTTTGAACTTGCATTCTTCGCGTTTATTCTCGCCGGTGTATTTACGAAAGTAGTATTTAAGATTGCGCCCAAATTGATAGCGAAATGGCGACAGAAATCAACTGTACAGTGAAGCTCAGCCTCGATGAGGAGTTAACCATTTACTTAGAACAACGATTTTTGCACCTCAACGCTATAATATTGCGTTTGTTTAAGGTGTAACTTCTCCCGTTGGTTGGTCAAAAGATATCTCTCCATGCAGATTCTTACTCGTGATGCTGCTCAGAAGGTATTCCAGTGTGAACTCGGTTACGCGAGCAGGTAACATTACGTTTCTGCTGTCTTTGACATCACGCTCCACAATGCCGTCGGTGCTCAAGTTGGTGGCTGTTATTGTTACATCCGGAAGCCCTACAATTGAGTTTGCCACCAGACCCTATCCGACGGCGATATCCCCTCCACCAGAAAAGCAGCACTTTTTTACGCATCACCGCGCTGATATTGGAGTATTATCGGTTTATGATATTTTGCCGCGACAAAAAAGTACGCGGCATCAGCTAATTAACGATATGACTGATACGCCAATTTCCACTCCCATCTTTGATGGCCATAACGATCTGCTGTTGCGCTTATGGCTGAATGACGCGCCGGATCCGGTGGCGCTGTTCCTCGATCACACACTTGACGGGCATCTTGACCTGAAACGGATGCGGCAGGGCGGTTTTGCCGGTGGTCTGTTTGCCGTGTTTATTCCGCCCGCATCCTATATGCCGCAGCTTAAACCCAACGCCGCGCCACAACCGCACGATGCGTTAGCCATTACCCATGCGCAAATCGCACTGTTGCAGCGCATCGAGAGCCAGTCCGCTGGCCGGGCGAAAATCTGCCGCAGCGCGGCGGAAATTGAAGCCTGTATTGAACAGCGCGTGCTGGCAATGGTGCTGCATATTGAAGGGGCAGAGGCGATAGACGGCTCGCTTAGCCAGCTTGATGCGTTATATCAGGCCGGTTTGCGCAGTATCGGGCCGCTGTGGAATTTACCTAATCAGTTTGGCGTTGGCGTGACCGGCGATTTTCCCGGCTCGCCGGACAGCGGTGATGGCCTGACTGACGCTGGTCTGGCGCTATTGCGCGCCTGTAACCAGAAAAAGATGGTGATCGATCTGTCGCATATGAATGAGAAGGCTTTCTGGCAAACTGCGCAGTACAGTGATGCACCGCTGGTCGCCACCCATTCAAATGTTCATGCACTTTGTCCGCAGCCACGTAACCTGACTGATAAACAACTGGCGGCAATTGCCGAGAGTAACGGTTTTGTCGGCGTCAATTTTGGCAACGCTTTTCTGCGTGCCGACGGCAAGCGCGATAAGAGTACCGCGCTGGGGGAGATTGTCCGACACCTGGATTACCTGCTGGAGAAACTGGGTGCAGACGGCGTCGGCTTTGGTTCCGACTTCGATGGTATCTCGGTGCCGGATGCGCTCGGTGACGTCAGCGGTTTGCCGTTACTGATCGAAGCGATGTCTGCCGCCGGTTACAGCCGCGCACTGACCGAAAAAATCGCCTGGCGCAATTGGTTAGACGTATTAAAGAGAAGCTGGGGCGAGTAAGCCACGGCCTGCTATATCCCTGCTGCTTACAGGGTTGATATCGTGCGGCTTCAGGCGCAACATCTGCGCCGCGAAATTTCCGATACTTGACAATAAGCATCCTGGCTGCCGCAATGTATTTGGCAGTATATTTAAACTGTGAACACCAAGAGGAGTGAATAATGACTACGTGGACTAAACCTAAATTTGTTGATTTACGTCTGGGCTTAGAAGTTACGCTGTATATCTCTAACCGCTAAACCCTTATGCCCGCAGCATGCTGTGGGCATTTTTCTTTTCATTTCCTCCGGTGTTACACATGCAGATTAACGTTCTTGGTTCCGCGGCGGGCGGTGGTTTCCCTCAGTGGAACTGCAACTGTAATAACTGTCAGGGCGTGCGCAACGGCACCATGAAGACGTCCGCACGCACCCAGTCTTCGATTGCTATCAGCGATGACGGCACCGACTGGGTGTTATGCAACGCCTCGCCGGATATTTGTCATCAGATTGCTGCGACGCCGTCACTGATTAAACATGGCGTGCTGCGCGGGACGGCGATTGGTTCGATCATTCTGACCGACAGCCAGATTGACCACAGCGCTGGCTTACTCAATCTGCGCGAAGGCTGCCCGCATCAGGTGTGGTGTACGCCGGAAGTGCATCAGGATCTGACCACCGGTTTCCCGGTGTTTACCATGCTTTCACACTGGAATGGCGGTCTGGTGCATCATGAGATGCAGCCAAATAAACCGTTTTCGGTTGCCGTTTGCCCGGCGCTGAAATTTACCGCGATTCCGATTTTAAGTAACGCGCCACCGTATTCCGAATACCGTGGAAAACCGCTGCCTGGCCACAATGTTGCGCTGTTTATTGAAGACACCCGCAGCGGCAAGACGCTGATGTACGCGCCAGGTCTCGGCGAGCCAGACGATGCGCTGCTTGGCTGGCTAAAACGTGCCGATTGTCTGCTGATTGATGGCACCCTGTGGCGCGACAACGAGCTGGCTAATACCGGCGTCGGACGCAATACCGGCAAGGATATGGGCCACCTGGCGCTGGCCGAAAAGCAGGGGCTGATGGCACTGCTGTCGTCGCTCCCCGCGGAGCGCAAGATCCTTATCCATATCAATAATACCAACCCGATCCTTGATGAATCCTCTGCTGAACGGCAGGCACTGACTGAAAGCGGTATTGAAGTCAGCTGGGATGGTATGCGTATCGAACTTTAGGTGAATCACCATGAATGCAAATAATCCCGCTCAGCCGATGACCCCGCAGCAATTCGAGCAGGCGCTGCGCGATAAGGGTGCTTATTATCATATTCATCACCCTTACCATATTGCGATGCATAACGGTCAGGCGACGCGCGAGCAGATCCAGGGTTGGGTAGCTAACCGTTTTTACTACCAGACCAGTATTCCGCTGAAAGACGCGGCGATTATGGCGAACTGCCCGGATCCGCAAACCCGGCGTAAATGGGTTCAGCGTATTCTCGATCACGACGGATATGGCGACAGTGAAGGCGGTATTGAAGCCTGGCTGCGCCTCGGTGAAGCGGTCGGACTGGATCGTGAGGTGCTGCTGTCGCAAGAGCGGGTGCTGCCTGGCGTGCGCTTTGCCGTGGATGCCTACGTTAACTTTGCCCGCCGTGCGGGCTGGCAGGAAGCGGCCTGTAGCTCGCTGACCGAACTGTTTGCGCCGCAAATTCATCAGTCGCGTCTCGACAGCTGGCCACAGCACTATCAGTGGATCGAAGCTGAAGGCTATGATTACTTTCGTGGCCGCCTGAGCCAGGCCAACCGTGACGTTGAGCATGGTCTGCAACTGGCGCTGGAATATTGTGACACTGTAGAGAAGCAGCAGCGGATGCTGGAAATTTTGCAGTTTAAACTGGATATCCTGTGGAGCATGCTGGATGCGATGACCATGGCCTATGAACTTAACCGCCCGCCGTATCACAGCGTGACGCAGCAGGCGGTCTGGCATCGGGGACGACTGCTGTGATTGAGATTAACCCGGATCAACTGCCGATGTTCCGTCGCGGTTTTCGCCTGCAATGGGAACCGACGCAGGATTGCCATGTGATCCTCTATCCTGAAGGGATGGCGAAACTGAATGAGAGCGCCGCAGTCATTTTGCAGCTGGTTGATGGCAAGCGGGCGCTTTCAGGAATCATTGCTGAACTGAATGGCCGCTTCCCGGAAGCCGGTGGTGTCGATGACGATGTGCTTGAGTTTTTTGCTCAGGCGTATGAACAGAAGTGGATAATTTTCCGTGAACCTGCTTAAACCTCAGGTCAATCCGCCGCTGTGGCTGCTGGCGGAGCTGACTTACCGTTGCCCGTTGCAGTGTCCGTACTGCTCGAACCCGCTGGATTTTGCTAAGCAGGAGCAGGAGCTGACCACTGCCCAGTGGATCAAGGTGTTTGAGCAGGCGCGGGAGATGGGCGCGGTTCAGCTCGGCTTCTCCGGCGGTGAGCCGCTGGTGCGTAAAGACCTGCCGGAACTGATTCGCGCGGCGCGTGATCTCGGCTTCTATACCAATCTGATCACCTCAGGAATTGGCCTGACCGAGAAGAAAATCGATGCGTTTGCCGATGCCGGACTCGATCATATTCAGATCAGTTTTCAGGCCAGCGATGAAACACTGAATGCGGCGCTGGCTGGATCGGCGAAAGCTTTCCAGCAGAAACTGGCGATGGCCAAAGCGGTGAAAGCCCATGGCTATCCGATGGTGCTGAATTTTGTGCTGCACCGCCATAATATCGACCAGATCGACCGCATTATTGAGCTGAGCATTGAGCTGGAAGCCGATGATGTCGAGCTGGCGACCTGCCAGTTCTACGGCTGGGCGCAGCTGAATCGCGAAGGTTTACTGCCGACCCGCGAACAGATTGCCCGCGCCGAACAGGTGGTGCATCACTACCGTGAAAAGATGGCTGATAAAGGCAACCTGGCCAATCTGCTGTTTGTCACGCCTGACTATTATGAAGAGCGGCCCAAAGGCTGTATGGGCGGCTGGGGCGCGATTTTTCTTAGCGTGACGCCGGAAGGGATGGCGCTGCCGTGCCACAGCGCGCGTCAGCTACCGGTGGAGTTCCCGTCGGTGCTGGAGCACTCGCTACAGCATATCTGGTATGAGTCCTTCGGCTTTAACAAATATCGCGGCTTTGACTGGATGCCGGAGCCTTGTCGCTCCTGTTCGGAAAAAGAGAAAGACTTTGGTGGCTGCCGCTGTCAGGCGTTTATGCTGACCGGCAATGCGGATAATGCCGACCCGGTCTGCGGTAAATCCCCGCACCATGGCAAAATCCTCGCGGCGCGTGAACAGGCTAACTGCACCAATATGCAGATCAGTGAATTGCAGTTCCGCAACCGCGCTAACTCGCAGCTGATCTACCGCGGTCAGCCATCCTGATGCAGCAACTGCTGACGCTGAGCAATGGTGTACGGGTCAGACTGATTCATGATCCGTCCGCCTCGCGCGCGGCAGCACTGGTGCAACTGGCGGCCGGAAGCCATCATGAGCCACCGCAGTGGCCGGGACTTGCCCATCTGCTGGAGCATGTGGTGTTTACCGGCAGCGCCCACTATCAGGGTGATGATCGCCTGATGAGCTGGGCGCAGGCGCAGGGGGCGCGACTCAATGCCACCACGCTGCCGACCACCACCGCCTGGTTTTTTGATCTTCGCGCCGCACAGCTCGGGCAAGGGCTGGCGCGACTGACGGATATGCTGGCGCAACCGCTGTTTGCCCGCGAGGCTATCGAGCAAGAAGTGGCGGTGATTGATGCTGAATATCAGCTGTTATCCACCCATGCCGACACGTTGCGTGACGCGGCATTAAGTCTGGCATTTGACGCGCCGGCGGCTTTACAGCATTTTCACGTCGGCGATGCTGTGCACTTTGGCACGGATTTCACGGCCTTACAGCAGGCGCTGCGTGACTATCATCAGCGCTATTTTCACGCGGCTAATCTGACGCTATGGCTTCAGGGGCCGCAATCCCTTAGCGAACTGGCGGCGCTGGCTGAACGCTATGCCACGCAGTTCCGGCCAGCCAGCACGGTGGCAGCTTTACCCGCGGCGCTGGCTCTGCAACCGGCGCGACACTTCGCTTTACAGCTTGCTGATACCCCGCGCTTACGTTTTTCCTTTCCGCTGGCGGATGCGCCGTCGCTGACCCTGCTGCGTCAGCTGGTCACGGATAAAGCGGCTGGCAGTTTGCTGGCGGTGCTCGGTGAGCGCGGATATGCTGATGATGCGCAACTGTTAGTGCCTTATCGCAGCGAGAATGGCAGCGTAGTCAGCATTGAGTTTCAGCTTACGGCGGCGGATACCTCGCTGTGCGCCGCGGTAGAAAGTCTGTTTTGCCACTGGCTGCGCCAGTTAACAATATTAACTGAGCCGCAACGTGAGCATTACGCTGCCCTGGCGCAGCAGCAGTTTCACCGTCTTTCACCCGTCGATCAGCTGCGTGAACGCGCCTTTGGTTTTTCGCCGGTCGCGCAGTGTGATGAGGCAAACTGGCAGCGGCTGCTGGCGCAGTTAACCGCCAGTAATATGACCCGACTGCGGGTTGCGCCGCAGCTGGATGCTGAGCAGCAACGGGTGCAGGGCTTCCCGCTGTCGCTGACGGTCACGCAGTGGTCAGCTACGATGGCGAAGAGCAGTTTGCCACAATGGCATTTTTATCCATGGGCAACTGGCCGCGCATTGCCTGCTTTGCCGCAGCAACAGTGCTATTTACCCCATATTGATCCGGACCAGCACAACGGCGTGTTGATGCTTAGCCCGGCAGTGGGAAGCACACTGCCGGCGCGCTGGGGGCATATTATCCAGTCCAGCCTGCGGGCAATAATTGCACAGTGCGCCCATGCTGGCGGCAGCCTGAGTTTTAGCCCGCGTCAGGGGCAGTGGTTATTACAGCTTACCGGCAACCATCAGGTGCTGTTGCACACGCTGGATGCGCTGCTGACACAGTTGCAGACGATTCCTGCCAGTTTGCGGGCGCAGGGCGAGCGGAACTTTGCCCGTCAGCAGCAGCAGTGGCGTTCAGATATTGCGGTGCGCTGTTTGCTGAATCAGCTACCGCAGCTGATCGGCGGTGAAGCGGGGCGGCAATCAGCTGAATCCAGCCTGCCGCGTTTACCGTGGTGCGCCACGCTGTACGGCGGTGATAAAGCACTTCAGCAGGCGGTGTCCCGCTTGCTGACGCGTTTTCCTGGCGATATCAATGCTGAGTTGCCGCCAGCGGCTGCGCCGTTGCCGCAGCAACCCGCTTATTGTTTACCGACCGACAGTCAGGATGCGGCAGTGGTGCTGTTTTGTCCGCTGGTCGAACAAACCGCTGCGTGTCTTGCCGCCTGGCGCATACTGGCACTGCTGTTCGAACCGCGTATCTTCCAGCAGTTACGCGTGGAAAAAAACCTTGGCTATGTGGTCAGCTGTCGTTTTATGTCGGTCGCGGGCGAGCATGGCCTGCTGTTTGCCGTGCAGTCACCAACTCATAATCTGGCGTCGATAACTGCGCATATCCAGCACTTTATCAGCCAGATGCCGCAGGTGATCGCCACTCTGGAGGCGCCAGACTTCGCCGAAAAATGTGCACTGCTGACGGAAAGCCTGCATTCATCGCATCAGGATCGACTGGAGCAGTGTGGCGAACGGTGGCTGGATCAGCAGAGCTTTGCGCCAGCGCTGACGCAGCAGGCAATTTCCCGGCTGACTATGGATAATCTGCTGAATTATTGCCAGCGTCTGGTGAAGGAGCAAGCGCGTTGGTGGATGCTGAATAATCATCCACGTTGACAGTGGAAAAAGCGGTTTATGCTTTACCCGACATAATTGTGTTCAGCTCCTGCTCACATTCTCTGAGGTGATACGAAAACCGGCACTGGGACGGGTCATTAAGCCATTTTTTTAAGGCAAGACGCCAGAAAGTGATCCCGATTGCTGCAACCATATTGGCATCAGAGGGAGCTAACCCACGCTGAGTCAACGCTGTCGCGATAGCGTCACTAAATTCGAGCATCTTCATCAACTCTCTTTCCTGAAACTCGATATGGGAATCAATTATCTCGTGGCGAGCAATTAAACAAAGTCGATTTTCATCAAAAAAGATCCCCGCCTTTTCAAGTGCACTCATAACCATTTCCAGAGGTTTAACATCACCAGCGCACGCGATGGATTGGGTAATTTCACACTGGATTTCACTTGCGCGCCAGAAAAGCACTTCAGGCTTATCAGCGAAGTAACGGAAAAAAGTCCGTTCCGTCAGCCCTGCAGCTGCAGCGATCTGAGACACTGTTGTTCCGCTGTAGCCAGACTGGTGGAAAAGTTCCATTGCCGCCTTACCAAAGCGTTCCCGGGCATTTTCAGCCTTGCGCACCATAATTCACCTTGAACATTGTCAGTGACTGACAATGAGTCTATATTGACAGACAGTGACAGTAAAAAATGACGGGGAAAAGTTCAACCAAATCCCGTCAATTCTTAAACTCTGACGGTTTATAGTCAGTCTTTCGACGGAGGCTACGATGCCGAGTGTTCTCATTATTGGTTACGATCCGGAATTCGTGGATTTTAATGATCCTGGACCGCCGCAGGGTTTGAATAAAGACATGATATGGGCAGGTGCTGAAAAAAGTCTTCAGTTGATTACCGGGCATGGCTGGAAAGCGGTGCAATGTATGGTTCGCCCTGATGAATCTGCGGTGAATGATATCGAGCGGGCGCTTTCACGTGACACCTGGAGCTGTATAGTCATTGGTGGTGGCGTCCGCATGTCTCAGAACAGCGTTCCCGTTTTTGAAGCGATCCTTGACACGATTCGCAGGGTTGCGCCGGATACGCCCATTGCATTTAATGCAAAACCAGACGGCAGTCTTGAAGCCGCTCAGCGCTGGATTAAAACGTCCTGATGCTTGTCGCTGATTATGCATCGGAAGAGATGAGAGATCGCCGTGCACAGTGTTGTTGTCGAAAACATCCGGCGAATATGACCGCGACGCCGGATGGGCAGGGGGTTAAGCTGTTAGCTTCTGTCCGTCGAGCAGGCTATTGTCTCCAGAGACTCCAACATTGTAAGTCTCGCCTGTAGTGCTTTTTTTATATTGGCAAATGCAGTGCTTCCCAGCGGTAATCTGAAAGGAGGCTGTTTTTCAATCGCACAGTTAATCATCATCTCAACGGTCTTATCGGCGTCACCGTTAATTTCAAACTCGCCAGAACTCACTGCCTTCCTCATTCTGCCGGATGCCGTATTGCCATAGCAAGGCAGCGCCGTGGCCTGGTCCAGGCCGGCGGCAAAACCTGTTGCCGTAGGCCCTGGTTCGGCAATAATAAAGTCGATAGCAAACTCTGCAACCTCCTGCGATACGGCCTCGATAAACCCTTCAATTCCCCACTTTGACGCGTGGTAAAGACTGAAGTTTGGATACGCGATTTGTCCGCCTTCTGAAGAGACCTGCAAAATACGTCCTCCCCCCTGGCGACGCAAAAAGGGCAGAACAGCGCGGATAAGTTGGATAGAACCGGTCAGATTGGTAGCAAGCTGGCGCCCGATCTGCTGATCATCCAGTTCCTCTGCCGCACCAAATAAACCATATCCGGCATTACTGACGACAACGTCAATCCGGCCTGCCCATGCGAACGCCTCAGAGACGGTGGTGCGAAGAGTATCGGTATCGGTCATTTCGATCGGCAGGACTTTCAGATGAGTAACGTACCGCTTTTGTAATTCACGAAGTTTGTCAGGCTGACGCAATGCAGCGATGACACGTTCACCTTTGTGGAGCAGTTTCTCTGTCATCAGACGTCCCAGACCTGATGATGCTCCGGTAATTAGCCATGTTTTGTTCATCTTTTACTCCTCGCTAAATGTATGGCTAAGCTTAAGGAGCGATTACTGTTAAGTTAATACCCAATAAATTTCGTGAGTTAGTGAAAAAAGGACAGCAATGAAAAGACCTTCCTGGAATGAGCTGATGATATTCATCACAGTGGCAGAGCAGAAAAGCTTCCGAAAAGCTGCCGATTTACTGGGAATGAAGCCTTCAGCACTCAGTCATTCTCTGAAAGGGCTGGAGGCACAGCTACAGGTGGCGCTTTTCTTCCGCACCACCCGTAGCGTTTCATTAACAGAGGCGGGTAAACAGTTTTACGTGCGGGTACTGCCTTTGATGCAGGAGATGGATGATGTGATTGGCAGCGTGACGGCGATGGGGGACATGCCGGGAGGCACACTGCGCCTGAATGGCAGCGATGCCGCCCTGAGCCTGCTGATAGACGAGGTGCTCCCGGTTTTTATGCGTCAGTATCCTGCTATTGAGCTGGACTTGCGCGTCGATAACACACTCAGTGATATTGTCGGAGAGGGCTATGATGCAGGTATAAGACTGTATGAAGATATTCCACAGGATATGGTTGCCGTCAGGCTCAGCAAAAAAATACGGTTTCTGACAGTAGCCTCCGTTGACTATCTTCAGGGCGCACCCGAATTGTCCGTTCCGCAGCATCTTTTTCATCATCGTTGTATTCGTCAGCGACTTCCCGGAGGAAAACGCTATGCATGGGAATTTACAAAAGATGATGAGGCCCTGTCACTGGATGTTCCCGGCACGCTGACGCTTAACAACAGTCGTTTAATGGTTGAAGCGGCCTGTAAGGGGCAGGGCGTGGTGTATGTGCCTGAGCTTTACGCCCGTCCCCATATTGATGCCGGTGTGCTGGTTAGCGTACTTGAGGACTGGAGCGTATCGTCATCCGGTTTATTTCTTTATTTTCCCCATAACCGGCATCTTTCTGGTGCGATGAAAGCGTTTCTGGAGACAGTCAGAGGCTCGCTTAAGGTGGAATAACTGCCGCAGGAAATCTTTCCGCAGGAGCCCTGTCCAAACTGGACGGCAGTGGGAGTAACCTGGCTTGCAGGTTTCGACTTTGAAATTAAAGTGATTGCCCGGATTCCTGAAAGCAGGCTTTAAGCTGTCTGGCACGTGTCCATAAGTCGTTAACCGAAGGTGGCAAGCCGGGCTGGGGGTTCGAGGTCCAATAATGTAAAAACCACGCTAATAAGTTAATTAATTGTTTGTATTGAAATTTAATGGCCTTAACTCGCCCTTCAAAATATCTTCTGGTAACGAAAACGTATAATGCCCCAGCATATTTATATGGCCGTGTATCAGCGGCGATAATCTTGCCAGGTGCTCTTCCTCAGGAGTTTCCCCCGATTTGCGAAGATGTGACAACGCCTCCTGCATGTAAAGTGTATTCCACAGCACAATCGCATTGGTTACCAGGCCCAGAGCACCCAGTTGATCTTCCTGACCTTCACGGTAGCGTTTTCTAATCTCACCACGTTGTCCGTAGCAAATGGCTCGAGCCACTGCATGGCGTCCTTCTCCCTGGTTGAACTGAGTGAGTATCCGACGCCGGTAATCCTCATCATCGATATAGTTGAGAAGATACAGAGTCTTGTTGACCCGGCCCACTTCCATAATCGCCTGAGCCAGACCAGATGGTCGGCTACTTCTCAACAGTGAACGAATAAGCTCTGATGCATGGATGGTCCCAAGCTTCAGTGAACCCGCCATTCGCATCATTTCATCCCATTGGGATTCTATTTTTGAAAGTTCAACACATCCCCGGGCCAGCTCATTCAGGGCACCATAATGGGCCATTTTATCCGCCCGCCAGAATATCGCCCCACCTGCATCGGCCAGACGAGGGGAAAACTGGTAGCCTAGTAACCAGAACAGGCCAAAAATGATATCGCTGGATCCTGCCGTGTCCGTCATAATTTCTACCGGATTCAGCCCGGTCTGCTGCTCCAGAAGCCCTTCCAGTACAAAGATGGAATCACGAAGCGTACCGGGAACGACAACGCCATGGAAACCGGAGTACTGATCTGAGACGAAGTTGTACCAGGTGATACCGCGCCCTGAACCAAAGTAGTAAGTAATACTGCGGCACTGACGGCTTCTGCCTCGTTGATCCTTGGACAGGCTATTGGCCCATTAATAACGGGGGAAATCGTGCATCGCGGTTTTTATGCACTTAAGGCTCCCTACGTAATTCTTTTTATTCTGGTTACAGCTTCAGTATTTGCGATCAGGGGCAGTCGTCTGGTGATTAACAGGCAGAGTACGCCCATAACCGGTGAAAGGAAAAATGTCAAAGCTCAAGGTCATAAGGCGCTCTCTTTCCGGGACGTCATCGTCTGCTGCATGGCCATATTTCTTTCATGGGCGATGGCGTCCACATTTATGTCCCAGGGGCCCACCCTCGCCCGCACCTACTTCAATGTCACCAGCGTGCAGCTGGTAAGCTATTCGCTGTCGATATTCCTGCTGGTTGCAGGTATCACCCAGATAGTGATGAGAAAAAAACACCATTATTCATCGCTGAAAATCGGAATTGTTACCCAACTTGCTGCGGTTTTGCTCGTCCTCTGCAGTGTATACACAACGGATCCCTTCCTTCTTTTCATAGCCGTGATGCTCGAAGGATTCGCCTATGGGGCAATACTGGTCGGTGCCGCCACTATCGTTAATGTGGTCGCCAGACAGAGTCAGCGGCACCACCTGATAAACCTTCTTTACATTGTGGGATACGTGGGTAACTGGTTGCCGTTTTCGCTGAGTGTGATGATGGATCATTTCTCACAGGAAACAGCTCTGAATGCCTATCTTTTTTTGTGCAGTGTTTTAAGTACGTGTATTACTTTATCGGCGTATTTCGCGGGAAGGGGGCAGCCAAAATCATGGGTTGGAGCATAAAATACTAAATAACATACACGGAAAAAATAATCATCCTGGCCCATCTATGCATGATGGCCGGAAATTGAATGCGAAAAATTCAAACGTAAACTCAATATTAAAGGAAAATAAAGATGTTATTATGAATGCTAATTTCCCGGAAATCGACCACGCCGTCTGAGGAAGACTCCTCCCTTACGAGCGCTCAGCCTTGATGACCTGGTATTGCCATCTTCGTGGAAGAAAACACGTCTACGTTTGCTGAAATTGCCACGATGACCGGTATGCTACGTATTCCTGAATCAAAGCTGGCATGCAAAAGATAAGCACAATCAGCGCTGTTTATCTTTTTCCATCAATATGTTTAAAAATGAGCGTACCTTTGTCGGGCGAAATCGAGATGCGGGAAAAACTGCATGAATCTCCCCTGAAGGTAGTTCCCATTCCGGGAGCACCTGAATTAAGCGGCCAGAAATAAGATCATCACTGACAACGTAATCCGGCAACACAGAGATGCCTGCACCTTCTCTCACCGCTTCACGGACCGCCAGTGTGTTATTAATGAATATCGAGGGCTGAACGTTGACACTTTGTTGACCCGATCCATTCAGCGTGAAATGCCACTGAGAAGGTTTACGCAGAGCTGTATTGGCTATAAAAGGCAGTGGTTTGATATGTTGTGGTTTATTAATTTTTTCTACCTGCGGCTGCATATTGCGCGGGGCTACCAGCAGCTGCCGGAAGTGCCCGATTTTCCTTGCCTGCAACAGTGAGTCATCTAACCAGCCCACACGGATGGCTATTTCTATATCTTTGTCTACGATATCAAACTTGTTATCACTTATCACGGCATCAACTTTGCAGTCTGGATAGCGCTGACTGAATGCCGTGATAGCTGGAACGACGACGCTGATCCCATAGTCAAAAGGGGCTGTCAGCCTCAATGTCCCAGAGGGCTCAGCCACCAGTGCGTCTAACTCTGCAAATGCTTCCTCTGTTTCACGTAGAATAGATGCACAGTGCTCATAAAAGACTTTTCCCGCATCCGTTAAGCGAATGGTACGAGTAGTACGGATAAGAAGAGTCGTGTTCAACTCCTCTTCAAGACGCGCGACCTGATGACTTACTACCGCTTTAGTTATACCCAAACGCTCTGCAGCTGCAGTAAATGAGCCAGCCTCAACCACGGAGACAAAGTAGGCAAGGCGTCTGATATTTCCCAGTTTTCTCACTATCGCATTCCAATTGTATGTTTTAAGGTGACAGGCTGTTTACCATGGATGCATTTAACATCCAATAAAAGTTTTCTATGATGAGTTGCTTTTAAAAATAGGGGGCACCTGTGAACATGACTCTTAATTACTTATTCGATCCGCTTTGCGGTTGGTGCTACGGCGCGTCACCTGTGCTTACTGAACTAAATGACATTCCGGGCATTAAACTTAAGTTCATGCCAACCGGCCTGTTTTCAGATGCCGGTGCACGTCCCATGAATAATGAATTTGCTGCTTTTGCGTGGGAAAACGACCAGCGAATTTCTAATATCACCGGGCAGCCTTTTTCCGAGATTTATCGCGAAAAAGTTCTTCATGGCCAGCAGAAAAAATTTGACAGTGGTTCAGCCACGCTTGCGATTACTGCAGTATCACTTTCAAACCCTTCGCGGGAAATTGAAGCGCTGAAAGCAATACAACGCGCCCGTTATGTTGAGGGGCTTGACGTCACGTCATTGTCGGTTCTTGCGGGTGTGTTAAGTTCTCAGGGGCTGGAAAATGCAGCGAAGAAAGTGTTGGATCCCGCAGCAGACTTGCTCGAAGCAAACCATACTCGTACTGAGCGTGCGAAACGATTAATGCGGGAATTTGGCGCACGCGGTGTTCCCACTTTTATTGCCGAATCCGGCTCAAAGCGCTGGATGCTAAACTCAAGCGTTTTGTTTTCAAACCCTCATGAATGGGTACGTCAGTTAGTGGATTCATAACGTCTGGTGATAGCAATTCTCACCTAATTACCACTTTAATAGAAGGCGAAAAATATGATGACACTGCAAACCAACGTCCCTGATGCAGGGAAGGACATTGCCCTGAGTTGGACACATTTTCCTGCCGGCGAGCACGGTTTTTATCGCTCGCCAGTGCTGATAACGGGCGATAAGGAAGCCGTACTTATTGACGGTGGTTTTACGCTCACCGATGGCAGACTGCTGGCAGAGGCTATCCACAAAACAGGTAAAAAGCTGACCACTATCTATATTAGCCAAAGCGACCCTGATTACTACTTTAGCCTCGGTCCGGTAAGAGCAGCCTTTCCGGAAGCTCGTGTCGTTGCCGCATCGTCGACAATCGACGCTATTAAGAAAAGTGTTGATAAGAAACTGGCAGTGTGGGGCCCACAACTCCAGGACAACGGTCCGCAAACGTTGTCAGACATCGTTATGCCCGAGGTATTTGACGAGGATGCGTTATCTCTCGAAGGCCACGCCCTCGAAATCATCAATGCTGATGGCCTCGCTAACCGTCGTTATCTCTGGGTACCTTCGCTTAACGCCATTTTTGGCGGGGTGCTGGTGTTCTCTGGTGCCCATGTTTGGACCGCCGACACTCAGGGTCCAGAGGGTCGCGCACTTTGGATAAAAAATCTGGACACTATGGCATCCAGACATCCCACTACGGTCGTCGCAGGGCATATGTTACCTGAGGGTGCTACAGATATTTCAGCAATAACCTATACCCGCGACTATCTTCTGGCTTTTGAGAACGAGCTTAGTCTGGCCGGCGACAGTAACGAACTGATTGCAGCCATGACAAAACGTTATCCTGAAGCTGGCATGAGTGTCGCTTTACAAATTGGTGCAAAAGTCGCCAAGGGCGAAATGAGTTGGGGATAGAATAATGAAGAGTAATGTGGAAATTATACGCGCGACGTACGAAGGTACATCAGAAGAAAATGCAAAGAACCTGCTTGCTGTCCTGTCCCCCAATGCGACATGGACTGAAGCGGCTGGGTTCCCCTATGCAGGTACTTACATCGGTGCAGAAGAGATAATCGCTAACGTATTCCAGAGACTGGCAACTGAGTGGACAGACTATCAGGCAAAGACTCATACGTTTCTTGCAGACGATAACTATGTTGCTGCTTTTGGGATTTACTCCGGCGTTTATAAAAAAACCGGCAAGGCGATGACGGCATCATTTGCGCACCTTTATCGCCTTGAGGATGGAAAAATTATGACCATGGAACAGTATGTCGATAGCGCGTCGGTCATGTCGGCGTTAGCATAAAGTTAACGCCGCCTGACAGGTCTCTACACACTTGTAGTGGTTTACTGAATTTGGTCAGCATCAATTGTGGGCAGTTTCAGTAAACCACTACAACTGCAATCTGACTATGCCAAAACATTCTTTAGCCATAGGCTCAAATCATGGAGTTCATCATTACTTACTGTGTGTCCAACAGGATAGGTCTTCCATATAGCATCATGCCCTGCATTTTGCAGAGTATTCCGTGCCGTCATTGCCAGCCCGGGTAATACGATGTCGTCTGGCCATAAAGACAGGTGTTATTCGATGTGTATTATGCTGCTCAGTTGAAGAAGCAGAGGCAAGAGGCAAATAGCCAGACATATCAAAAATACCGGCCAGACGATGTCTGAAACGGCTCCCTGTCATCAGGGATAACGCGCTGCCCTGAGAGAGTCCTCCAATGACAATCCTGTTTCATACCGCGCGAATTTCGCGGTGTATCAGACTCTCATAATATCCCATCATATTACGCAGTCCTTTTCGTCTTACGAACGAGAAAAATCAGAATGACGTTAATCGTACCAGGCCGGTCTGTACTGTCCCCGGCCTGCGATAATGCTTGAATTGTTAGAGCTTTAACGACCAGCGCTTCTGGATCGAGATTTTCTGGATCAAGTTAAAAATAATGAGGTTATTATTAGAGCATTATTCCCAGGGTAATCCTTGCTCCCAGCTTTCAACCAGTAAGTCGATAAAGGCGCGAATTCGCGGTGATAAATGTCGTTTACTGGGATAAATGAGCCGAATAGGTTCCGAAGGGAAAGGAAACTCCTCAAGCACGGGTATTAATTTACCGCTACGCAAATCCTCCCCTAGCAAATAGGTCGGTAAGTGAACGATACCAAATCCTGAAATTGCAGATGCCCGCATGGCTTCGGAACTGTCGAGGTTTAGCCGCCCGGGTCCTTCATACACAAAAGTACCTTCCGGAGTCGCAAACCGCCAGCTGCGCCTCTTTTCTGCACTCAGAAGAAAAATAGTGTCATGCCTGATTAAGTCTGCGGGCGTTTCTGGAACGCCCCGTGAGGACAAATATTCGGGAGATGCACAAGTGACAATGTGCTGCGAAGCAATCGTTCGGGTAAGCATACGCGAGTCATCGCGGGGTTCACCGATGCGAATGGCAATATCAAAGCCTTCTTCAATAAGATCAACAAACCTGTCGCTAAAGGACACCTCCGCACGAAGTTCCGGCCACTTTTTCAGATAAACATCCAGAATGGGAAGGATATGGCGCTGCCCAAAAGAAAGCGGAGCACTCAGCCGGAGAGTCCCCGTTGGCTTCCCCCTGCGCATGGCCATGGCGGCATCGACCTCTTCCAGGTCATCCAGTATCTGTCGGCAACGGTCGAACATGACCCTCCCTTCATCAGTCAGACTCAGACTCCGGGTGGTGCGGTTAAGGAGACGAACACCCATACGCGTTTCGAGCCTGACAATACTCTTGCCAATGGCAGAACGAGTGAGCCCGAGGGAACCCGCTGCGTGGGTGTAACTCCCGGCTTTTACAGCCGCGACGAATGCGGCGATATCACCGATGCTATTGATCTCCATGATTTATTTATCTCCTTTAATACGGGCTTTAACGTACCCTGATACGGGAAGCACATTCCCTAAATGTTTATATACTATAGGCTCCTGTTATTTTTTAACGCAAATACAAACAGGAATAAAAATGCTGAATCAACAAACCAAACAAGCCGTAAAGGAATGGTCAGAAAGCCTGGCCGGCCTGGGTCCAATCCTTACGGGTGAGGATACCGTAACGCCTATGAGCGAAGTGCGTGACGCCTATACCCGTATGCTTGCTAAAAATCCTGCACCTTCCGGTGTCAGTTTTACTGAAGTCGACATGGGGGGCGTGCCGGGCACGTTGGTGACGCCTGACAAACTTGAAACTGATGCCATCGTTATCTACATCCACGGCGGGGCTTATATTGTCGGCGAACCGGCGGGCTATCACGGTATTGGTGGTAATTACGCCAGCATGCTGGGCGCACGGGTTTACATGCCGGATTACCGTCTGGCACCGGAGTATCCTTTCCCCACGCCCGTTACCGATACCGTTCGTGCGTATGAGTGGTTGATTGAACAGGGATTTGATGCCAGCAAAATCTTACTGGCGGGCGAGTCTGCGGGCGGAGCGATGGTGGTTACCGTTATGGTTGCTGCACGCAACAAAGGACTGCCGCTTCCGGCCGGCGGTGTTTCTATTTCCCCATGGGCCAACCTTGAGCACACGGGCGTATCCATGACCAACCGGGAAGGCCTCGATCCGCTGAACACCAAGGCCGGTCTGGATTTCCTGGCACGCACTTTCCTGGGCGATGCGTTACCTAATCACCCAATGGCATCTCCCGTGTTTGCCGACGTGACGGGTTTGCCGCCGGTGCTGGTTCAGATTGGTGAAAACGAACTGATGCTGAGCGATGCGATGCGTCTGGCCACTCACCTGGGCGATCACCGCGTTCGCGTAAATCTGGAAGTCTGGCCAGGTATGTTTCACGCATGGCATTTCTTCTCCACGCTGCAGCCAGAAGCGGTACAGGCTCTTGAGAGCTCTGTCGTCTTTATGAAGCAGGCTCTGCGGGATGCCGCGAAGTAATCATCTATGATGAACTGAATAACGGGCGCGGCTGACCGCGCCCGTCAGGAGTGAAAATGCCCCATTTACAGACCCAACTTACTTATCCGCCGGATCTTGACTCACACAGCGCTTATAAGCGCGTATTTCGCCCGGGCCGCCTGACCTTCGGCTTTATTATGCCACTTGAAGGTTATCCGGATTCGCCTTTCCCGACTCTGCAGGATCATCAGGCGCTGGCAAAATATGCTGATGACGCTGGTTTTTCCGCTCTCTGGATGAGAGATGTTCCCTTTTATGACCCGCGGTTTGGTGACACCGGACAGATGCTGGATCCTATGGTCTACCTCGGATTTCTTGCCGCTCAAACTAAACGCATAACGCTGGGTACTACCGGTATGGTGTTACCCCTGCGGGACCCGATTATATTGGCCAAACAGGCAGCCTCTGTGGACCAGCTAAGTGGTGGGCGCCTTCTGCTGGGCTTGTCCAGCGGCGATCGCGCTGTTGAATATCCTGCTTTTGGAGCCGACTACGATAACCGTGCCGAACGCTATCGGGAGGCGTTTGGTCTGATAAAAACCGTCAGTGAGACGTCCTTCCCGGTAGCAGAAACGGCGTTTTACGGCAAGCTTTCAGGCAACCTTGATCTCATTCCTAAACCATTTAAATCACGCATTCCGATGATTGTGGTTGGTCGTGCACGACAGGACCTGAGCTGGATAGCGGAGGAAAGCGACGGATGGATATGGCATCTGAGTGACTTCTCAACGCTTCCGGAATTGCTTGAATTCTGGCGTGGCGGCTATGAAGACAATCGTTTCAGACCTTATGGTTACGCCACCTTTTTTGACCTCGATGCTAACCCTGACGCGCCGCTTCGCCGATTGATGAATGGTATCACCGTCGGCCGTAATACGCTGATAAAGCTATGGAAGGAGCAGGAACGGCAGGGAGTAAACCACGTTGCGTTAAATCTGAAACCGCTGACACGACCCGCAGCCGAGGTGATGGCTGAAATGGCAGAATTTGTGTTACCCGAGTTTCCTTCTGAATAAATGCAGGGTAAAAAATGAACTGTTTATTTCATTCTTCGGTGCAGAGCCTGAATACTTTTTGTGAAGCCTGGTCCGGTAAAGCTTGCTCCGATAATAGCCAGTGGCTGGACCCCTCCGTCAGATTAGTCAGCAGCCATCGTGGAAGCGTTTCCGGCCGTGAAAATGTCACCGCCTTTTTGCAAAATGACTTTGCTGACCTGGACAACCTATCCGTTACGCTGACAAACACCGTTGAGCGCAGGAACGATAAAGATTACGTTGCCAGTGCATACCTGCACGGACATGCTTCGCGCACAGGTTCCGGACGTCATAACCAGGTACGGTTCGGTGGGACGGTCGTGATGAGGGCAGGCACAGATGAAGTCCAACCTTTGATCCATACCCTTCACCTCCAGATAAACTGGACCTCAGGTGCAAGGCAGTTGTTATCGGGATGGCAGCTACCGGCTGAAGAGTCCGGCTGGCATCAGGGATTTCCTCCCGTCGCCATTATCAGTGAACTTGATGCTCCCTGGCATGTTGTGCCGGAAAACCACCGTACTTCGGGTGACGAACAGGAGGTGATCGACACCTGGTATCGCTACGCGTGGGCACTGGACCAGGCAGACTTCACGCTTTTCAGCACATGCTTTAGTGAAAACGCCGCGGGTAATTTTACTCCACTGGGATATATAGCCGGAAGACGCAATATTGTTGCTGCCATGAAAGCCTTCAGGCTTCCCTGGCCCTGGATGCAGCATTATGGGGTACCACTAAAGGTATGTATTCACCCCGATCGCCAGTCAGCCTTTCTGATAATTGGCCGGGTTATTGCAGAGCATACACATGATTCTGAAGGACGAAAAATCTACGGCGCGCATTACCGGGTTGGAATGGAAAAAGACGCTCACAACCAGTGGTCAATTTGCTGGAGCGAATATAACCCGGGCTGGCTTTCAACAGACGATGTATCCGGCATTGAAACTTTATTACCGCGCAACAGATGAACGCTGCGCGTTCGACAAGCGTGCCGGTAACTCTTTTTTCAGTTCTTCAATAAAAGTTCTTACTTTAGGAAGGACCGTGTGAGTCCTGGGCCACATTGCAGAAATGGGGGTGGGTGGTGCCTGAAATGTGGGTAGAATTGGACGAAGCTGCCCCTTATTGATGGCATCACCGCATAACCAGTCCGGAAGTTGCGTCACCCCACATCCGGCGATAGCCGCTTCCAGCATGGCTTGACCATTATTAAAACGGTAGGCTGAGGAAACAGCATGTCTTACAACGTGCCCCTCTTTGCCCCGGATTAGCCAGTAAGTTTGCCCGTCTGATGGTAACCCTGAAATGCATCTGTGTGACGAAAGCTGACGAAGATCAATGGGGGTGCCTGCTTGTTCCAGATAGCCCTCAGAGGCGCAAATGATAAGCCTTTGCTCGCCCAGGCGGGTGGCAACCAAATCACCTGAGTCAGGCAGGGGGCCAAGCCTCAGCGCCAGGTCAAAGCCGTCTGTCGCCGGGTCGCGAACCCGATCGCTTAAATCAACTTCGATGTTCAGGGTCCGGTATTTTAACGCCATGATATTGAGTAAGGGCATAATGAAAAGATGCCCAAAGGCCACGGGAACCGTCAGCCGCATCAGTCCAGACGGCTCCACTATCCCCGCCTCTATTATGCTTTCAGCATCTGAAATCATATCCAGAGCAGCAGTGCAGCGATTGAAATAGATCTCACCTTCCGGCGTCAGCGACAGGCTTCGCGTACTGCGGTTGAGTAAGCGAATCCCCAGGCGGATTTCCAGACGCTTGATGCTTTTACTGAGTGCAGAACGCGTCACGCCTAAACCCTCAGCTGCAGCAACGAAACTGCCTTTTCTGACAACTTCAGTAAATTCCTGTACGCCATTGAGTTGTGCCGTCACAAATATTGGTTCCTTTATCTCAACACTGAGGGGCTTTTTTCCCAGGTAATCATGGGCTTCAAATAAGGATAAGATCGTCGCTAACAGATTTTTACCATGAAATGGCTTCAGGAGACAGAATGAGCGAGTTACTGAATATCTATACAATGAATGCAATAAAGCTCAATAATCGTGTCGTTATGGCACCAATGACCCGTTCGCGGGCCTATGACCTTGTTCCAACTGACAGTATGGTCACCTATTATCGCCAGCGCGCAACAGCAGGTTTAATTGTTTCCGAAGGTTCACCTGTTTCAATGGAAGGTCGTGGACAGGCTTACACGCCGGGAATTTACACTGACGAGCAGATAGAGGGCTGGAAAAAGGTGACAGAGGCAGTACATGCGCAGGGTGGGAAAATATTCATCCAGCTTTGGCACGTAGGACGTTCCTCACACGTTGCTCACCAGCCTGATGGGCAGGCCCCGGTCAGCTCCGTCTCACGCGTTGCAGAAGGCTGCACCACTCACATTCCCGGTGATAACTGTCAGTCTGTACGCGTATTTCACAGCCAGCCCCGCGCATTAGCAACGGATGAAGTTCCGCGGGTGACACAGGATTTCGTTCGGGCGGCTAAAAATGCCATCGAGGCGGGTTTTGACGGTGTGGAGATCCACGCAGCTAACGGCTACATCTTCGAGCAATTTATCAATGGTGGACTTAACGACAGAACAGATCGTTATGGCGGTAATATTGCCAATCGTCTGCGGTTTACGCTGGAAACTGTGGATGCTATCTCTGCAGCCATCGGGAGTCATCTGACAGGTATCCGTATTGCACCCTTTGGCCGCCTGCAGGATATGCATGGCTTTGATGATGAGCAGGATACCTGGTTAGCTTTAGGTATCGAACTGCGTCGTCGACATCTCGCATATGTGCATTTGAGCGATCAGGAATCTCTCGGAGCTCAGGCCATTCCTGCTGGCTTCCTGACAAAGTTTCGCAAAGCCTACGAAGGTACCCTCATCGTAGCGGGCAGCTATACACAGGCGCGTGCAGAAATGGCACTCAGAGAGGGGTTTGCCGACTTAATTGCATTTGGCCGTCCTTTCATAGCCAATCCAGATCTCGTTAAACGCATGAAGAATGGATGGCCCATGGTTGTTCCTGATAAGGATACGTTTTATACCGGGCGAGATGCAGGTTATATAGATTATCCCACGTATCACGTCGATTAAGTTCCCAGAAGCTGGAACGTATCCGGAATGCCTCCGATCCTAAAACAGCTCCGGTTTTCAGCCATTCGGAGAGGAGGAATTCCATTAATAGTGAAATTGCCAAATAAATACTCATATTTCATATAATTACTTCGTTAGAGTGGTTTTTTACATCATTGGCCCTCGCCCCCGGCTGAAGGTAAGTGTCGCTCTTAATCATCGGGGCGTTTGAGAATAGGGTGATGGCATAGTTTGTCCAGTAATGCCAGGGCTTGCGCACTCGATGTATAAATAAATATATAGCGATATGCCAGAGTTCATCCGGTTGTCTGGTCGTGTCCGGGCGCAGCGGAATTCTGTTGAGAGCACAATGATAAAAAACCTGATGATATCGCTGGTGGCGGCATTCAGCCTTGTGGCGTCAACGCTGGCTGTTGCCCGCACGGTAAGCGATGACGCCGGAAACACTGTAACCGTGCCGGCGCAGGCACGGCGTATCGCCGATGGCTGGTACGCGCATCACTCGCTGCTGATGACGCTGGGTGCCGGTGACCGCATTGTGGCTACTGTTAATCATGCCAAAGATCGCCCGTGGATGTTTACCATCCAGCCGTCGCTTAACCAGGCGCTGTCGGTGCATGGCCGCAGTTTTTCCAGTGAGGCGCTGCTGGTACGTCAAGTGGATACGGTATTTGTCGCCGCAGAAGATGCCGATGCCGCGGCTTATCGCCAGGCCGGTTTACCGACGCTGGTGATGGGGTTCGATGATTTTCCTTCCATGAAGCGCTCGCTGCTGACCACCGCCGAAGTGGTGGGAACCGACAGTGCCCGTCAGCGGGCAAGGGCGTATAACGCTTATCTGGATCAGCAGGTGGCAGCGATTCAGGCGCGAACCGCGAAACTTCCTGCCGGGAAACGACCAGGCGTATTGCATATTCAGTCGCTGCATCCGTTAAAAGTCGATGGCCGTGATACTTTGATTGACAGCTGGATAACGCTGGCCGGTGGTCGCAATGTCGCCGGGCAGATTGCAGGCAATATGAAGGAAATCTCACCGGAGAGCGTGCTGCACTGGCAACCGGATGTGATTATTATCGGTGCGGGCGCGGGTACGCTTGCCACTTCGGATTATGCTGCGCTTTTCAGCAGCCTGAAAGCGGTGCAAAACCATCAGGTATGGCAAAACCCGGCGGGAGTGTTTCCGTGGGATCGTTATGGCACCGAAGCCGCGCTGCAAATTCAGTGGGCTGCTGCCATACTGCATCCCGAGCTGTTTGCCGATCTCGATATGGTGAAAGCGACGCAGGATTTTTATCAACGCTTCTTTGATTACCGCTTATCCGCAGAAGAGGCTAAGCGAATTCTCCAGGCGCTGCCGCCTGAAATTGTTGGTTTCGACCAGCGCGTAAATAATATTACCAATAAGTAATCATCACTGAAAATACATAAATTAAATCGTGTATTTTTCCTGTCGGTAATTCGTTAAATTTGTGTTTCTGAAATGTAATGTTTCGTAAGGGTAATTATTGCCCATTTGTTCACCTTGAGAGAGCACCATGCTAAACAAATTAACGAGTATCGTTATAGCGATTATTGGTATCGCTATGCTTTACATGGGAGGACAGTTGCTGCTGATTGGCGGCACGCCGTTCTATGTGGTTATGGCGATTGGCTTGCTGGCAACGGCAATCACCTTGTTCAGAAATAAAAAAATCGCCTTATCGATTTACGCCGTATTAATGTGGATTGTCCTGTTGTGGACCCTTTACGAGGTGGGATTTGATAAATGGCAGTGGATTCCACGCGGCGATATTATTGGCCTGATTGGACTCTGGCTGGCAATGCCGTGGGTGGTGCGTCCGCTGTATAGAGCGGCGAAAGTCTCGCCGCCGCGCAAGTTCCATCCTTTCCTCGGCACCACGGTCGCGGTGGTGATTGCGCTGGTGATCGGCCTGATGTTTTACGATCCGTATCCACAAGCCGGTGATATCACCACTAAGCGCAATACCACCGAAACGGATGTGGCGGGAAATGACTGGACGGCTTACGGCGGCACCACCAATGGGCTGCGTTTTTCCACGCTGAACCAGATTACTAAAGAAAATGTGAACAATCTGGAAGTGGCCTGGACCTATCACACCGGTGATATTCGCGATGCGGATAAAGATGCAACCGAATATACTTTCGAAGCCACGCCGCTGAAAGTGAATAACAGCGTCTATTTCTGCACCCCGCACAATGAAGTGCATGCGTTAAATCCGGAAACCGGTGAGCTGAAATGGAAATATCAGCCGGCGAAAGATCGCTCCTATTTACAGCAGCATCAGACCTGTCGTGGCGTCAGCTATTATGAAGCTCCGGCCGCTGAAATAAATGACACGGCAGCCAGCCCGGCAATGTGCCGCAAGCGTATTTTCAATGCCACCACGGATGCGAAATTAATCGCGCTGGACGCTGATAGCGGCAAACTTTGCGCTGATTTTGGCAACAACGGTATGGTCGATTTAGCGGCCAATATGGGCACTATCCGTCCACATGCGCTGATGCAGACCGCCGCGCCACTCGTCGCCGGTAATCTGGTTATCGTCGGCGGCTCGGTGATGGATAACGGGTATAACAGCGGTAACCCGTCTGGCGTCATCCGTGCTTATGATGTGAATTCTGGCCGCCTGGTCTGGAATTTCGATCCGGCGACTCCGGAAAATACGCAGCCGATTGCCAATGGCGAAAGCTATCCACAGGACACGCCGGTTGCCTGGGCAACCTTAAGCGCTGACCTGAAAAATGGCCTGGTGTATGTGCCATTTGGTAACGCTTCACCGGATGAGCTGGGGATTAATCGCGACGCGAACAGTAATACCGAGAAATTCCGCGACACGCTGGTGGCGCTGGACTTAACCACCGGTGCATTTAAATGGCGTTTCCAGTCATCAAAAAATGACCTGTGGGATCGTGATAATCCGTCGCAGCCTTCACTGCTGGATATTGATTATCAGGGCAGCAAGCAGCCGGTGGTGATTTTACCGACCAAAACCGGCAACCTGTTTGTGCTGAATCGCCTGACCGGTCAGCCGGTCTATCCGATTAATCAGGTTGATGTCTCCACCAAAGGCGGCGTGCCGGGCGAAAAATTCTCCCCAACGCAGCCGGTATCGAAGCTGAACTTTATTCCGGAACCACTGAGTGAAAAATCGATGTGGGGTCTGACGCCATTTGATCAGATGGCCTGCCGTATCGATTTCAAATCACTGCGTTATGACGGTAATCCATGGACACCGGCCACCGAACAAGGCTCGATTGTGTTCCCGGGTAACATCGGAGTATTTAACTGGGGTTCCGTGGCGATTGATCCGCAGCGTCAGATTCTGATCGCCTCGCCGGTGCGTCTGGCTTACAAGTACAATCTGATTAAACGCACCCCAGAAACTGCCGATAAGCGCCTGTTTACCAAAGAAGGCACGCCTTACTGGAATGAAAACTTCGACGGCGACTATGCGATCCATATTCAACAGATGGCATCAAGCCTCGGTATTCCCTGTATCGCGCCGCCGTGGGGCCGTATGGTGGGTGTGGATTTAACTACCGGTAAAACCGAATGGCTGCGCCGGGTGGGAACCACCAAAAACCTGAAAACCACCTTCCTGCCGGGTCGCTTCCCGATTGGTTTCCCGATGGGAATGGTGGCGCACGGTGGTCCACTGGTCACCGCCGGTGATGTGGTGTTCCACGGCGCAACCGCGGATAACTTCTTCCGTGCTTACGATATCAACAGCGGCAAACTGCTGTGGCAAACCGAGTTACCGGCCGGTGGACAGGCAACGCCGTCTACCTATCTGGGCGCGGATAACAAGCAGTATGTGGTGATTGCTGCGGGTGGTCACGGTTCGCTGGGAACCAAAGGCGGAGATGCGGTTGTCGCCTATCGTCTGAAGTAAGTTACTCAGTTAAGAAAGGTAAAGCCTGGATTGCTCCAGGCTTTTTTTTTACGCGGCCATGACTTTGTGAGCCTGATCTTACTGACAGATGATTGATGCAAATCCGCTGGATTCTGTTGCACATTGCATTCACCCTCGCACGTTATCCTGTCACTTGTTTTCTTAAGGAAGAGCTGATGAGTCACTATTGCGGTTTTAACGGCCAGCGGCTGGATCCCGTTGGCGGTTTTTATGCTTTGGGTCATGGTTACCGGGCATATAATCCCGGAATTAAGCGTTTTAACTGTCCGGACAGGTTAAGTCCGTTTAACGCGGGTGGTATCAATCCTTATGCTTACTGCGATGGCGATCCGATTAACCGATGCGATCCGAGCGGGCATTTTAGCTGGCAGGCAATCGCAGGGATTAGCCTGGGCATGCTGGGTCTGGTCGGCGCCATCTTTACCGCCGGTTCATCGCTAATCGCGGTGGGCAGTATCACCAGCGCGCTGGCCGCCAGCTCCACCATGACGCTGGTTGTCGGCAGCAGTGCACTGGTGAGCGATATCACCGGCATTGTCAGCCTGGCGACCGCTAACCACGATCCGCGTGTCTCGACGGTGGCAGGATGGCTGTCATTTGCCAGCGGTCTGCTGTCGCTGGGCGCAGGGCTGGTCAATGCTGGCCCGAAGTTAGCACGTTGGCTAACCCAGCCACTCAGTAGCAGGCTGGATACGATGTTAAAGGTGGGGTTAAGCGGACGCGGTGCTACTGGCCTGTTAAAGCAGCAGAGATCGTGGGAAGAGATTCGCGCCTTTATCGACAGTCCGGATAATTTTATCCACCTTATTTTTGGCGACGATAATTGCGAAATGATATCTACCGGCGTGCATCTGAAGTCTGAACCTGCAGAGACAGTTTTTCAGGGGATTTACCGGCCTCATGAATGGATTTTGAAAGACATTCTGCGGGCGAATAAGTCGGTGCCGTTTTACGCCAGCGATGTCATCAGATATCAGTATGAGCGCGTTGCGGCAGAAAACGGATTCACCGGAAAAATGCCTGGGGTATTTATTCTGAAAAATGTGGTGAATAGTGAAGCACGAGCCCTTACGCAGGGCAAAGAGGGGCAGCCACTTTTTGACGCCTTTTTCCAGTCCATACTGGGTAAAACCACGCGGCATGTTCTGACTCAACTGGAGCTTGAAGCCAGCAGCGTTGAGCTTTTTCGCCAAAATCACAGTTATGATCTGGTGGTTAATTTATTAAAAGCCGGGCGCTCAGAGGGTAACTGAGCGCCGGATACCACGGTTATTTGCTGTGCCAGTACGCCACTGCGCGCAGCAGCCGATCGTCAACCTGCTGTTGTTCAAAAATGCGGCTGTAATCCTTAACCGTTTTACCTTCACCGGTCAGCCACAGATAATAATCGTGTTCTGGTAGCGTCAGTTGTGCCAGGCGCTGAGCAACGGCCTGTTGCCGATCGCCAATAAACCATTCAAGATTGAAACCGCTAAGATGGGCAAAATAGTCCTTGCTTGCGGCATCCTGTACGGAAATCAGCGCCGTCACCTCAACCGGGGGGGCTGATTGGCTTAATGCTTCCAGCCGACGCAGCAGGGCAGGCATCCCGGTTTCATCACAGACATACAGTTGCCAATGATAATCCTCCGGTATCACCAGTGAGCCACGCGGTCCACCGACGGTCAGGCGGTCTCCGGGACGTGCCTGGTTCGCCCAGTCACTGGCAACGCCGGACTGGTGAAGATAGAAGTCGAGCGTCAGCTCATTGCGCGCCGCATCAAACATCGGCGTGTAATCGCGCGAGGCGGGGCGAATATCATTTTCCCAAATAATGCCGTCGTCGGTAATTGTCGGCGCTGCAAATGTGCTGCCGGGCTGCGGGAAAAATAACTTAATATGATCGTCAAAGCCCAGTGAGGCAAAGCCTGTCAAATCATCACCGCCAAATACCAGCCGCTGGAAGCAACCGGCAATACGCACACTGCGCAGTACGGTAAGATTGCGAAAGCGCAGCTCATTGCGGACGCGTTCAGGAAATTTTGGCGCAGACAGATTTTGCTGGCTGCCGGAGAGTTCTGCTGTCATTACTGTGACCTCGAAAGTCACCCGTTAACGGGCAAGGGAGCTGATCGCTCTGGAAACTCGAAATACGATATATCTAAAACTAATGTTCAGATGAAACCATAGGTTACATCATGTTTCAAAGGAAGGGTTTCGATATATCGGATTCTGCTATTATGCTGCTCACTTAATGTAGCAAAACAGTGCAGCAAATGAGAACGAAACGCATTATTAACTCTCCAGCTTTCACAGATGGCTTGCGTTACAGAGAGTTACATTTAACCTGCTTTGAACATCGCCACGTCACCGTGCACAATAGCCGCCATCAGCGCATGTCGAGTCAGAAGAGGTCAGATCCTATGTCACATCATTCCCGTCAGCGGTTTTTTGCCCACGGCGATTTGCGGCTGGTGGTGCTGGATATCCTCAGCCGCAGTGCCAGTCATGGTTATGAGTTGATTAAGGAAATTGAATCCCTGACGCTGGGCCACTACGTCCCCAGTGCCGGGGTGATTTATCCGACGCTCGACTATTTGCAGCAGCAGAACTTTATCCGCGTCAGTCACGGAGAGCAGGGAAGGAAAGATATCGCCATCACGGATAATGGCCGTTTCTGGCTTGATGAGCAGAGCACGCAGTTAGAGCAGATCAAACAGCGTATTAATGCCCGTATTGTCGGCCATGGTTTGCGAAAAAACCCGGCGATGAAACTGGCGCTGGATAATATCAAAGCGGTGCTGGATCAAAAGGTGAACCGCGAAAGCGCCAGTGAACAGACGCTGGAGAAAATCATCGCTATTCTTAATCGCGCCAGTGAGGACATTTCAGCGCTGGACGAGCGCTGAACGCCCTTCCTGAGGTGTGAAACAGGGGGAGTTAAATTGAATCTGTCTGAGCAGTTGCAGCAGGTTAATGCAGGAGAGAAAGCTTGAAGCGTGAGACGACCGCAAACCTCAGAGATGGCCTGCTGGACGGGGCGATCAAATTATTTATCGAGAAAGGGGTGGAAAACGTTACTACGCGTGAACTGACTGATTTAATGGGCATATCCCGCAGTCATATTTATCACTATTTTAAGAACTGGCAAGCGCTGCGCCTTGCCGCCTGTTCTCATTTTATGTATGCCGAGCTCAACGAGATGGCGCGTGAAGTGGAAAACATGCCACCGCAACAAGCGCTGGATCGGCTTATTGCCCAGTATTTACCGGTCAGCATGGATGCGACATGGGTGCTGTATATGGATGTCTGGCGTTTGGCGGGCCAGGATAAGGAGTATTCGCGACTGACGGCAGAACTGATTCAGGCGTGGGATCGGCTGATGGAGAAAGCGATCCTTGACGGCATTCAGCTCGGGGTGTTTAGGCCAGTTGATGCTGCCCGCGCCGCTCGCCAGCTGGCTGCGCTGGTCAATGGCTATGCCGACACGCTGATGTTTATAACCCCGTTGCAGACGCGGGATGAAGTGATTGATGAAATTAATCAGGTGGTGCGATTAATTCTCGGTTAATACCTGTCTTTCGCCGGGGCGGTATTCTCGCCGCCCCGGCCAGGGTTTTGCACTGAACGGGAGCCGAAAACGGCTCGCCAACGATGTTTCAGTCAGATTACCAGGCTTTGATGGCGTCGCCTTTATACACTTCCTGCGCTTTATCGGCGACTTGTTGTGACTGGAAAGCCTCTTTCAGCTTCTGAACTTTCTCACTGTCTTTATTATCTTCACGGGCCACCAGCGCATTAACATAAGGTGAAGCCTTATCTTCCATAAATAAGCCGTCGCGTACCGCCGATAAACCTGCCTGGGCTGAGAAGTTAGTATTAATAATCGATAAGGAAACGTTTGGATCGTCCAGAGTACGGGTTAACTGTGGCGTATCCACCTCAACCAGCTTCAGATTTTTCGGGTTGGCAGTAATATCCAGCGTGGTTGGCAGATAACCCACATCGTCTTTCAGCTTAATTAAGCCCTGCGCCTGTAACAGCAATAAGCTGCGTCCCAGCGTGGTCGCTTCATTGGAGAGGGTTATCGTGGCGCCGTTTTGTAACTCATTGATGTTTTTGATTTTATGCGAGTAAGCTGCGATAGGGAAAATAAAGGTTTTGCTGACGATAGCAAATTTGTAACCGCGCTCTTTGGTCTGATCTTCCAGATAAGGCAGGCTCTGGAAGGCATTGGCATCGACGTCTTTATTTCTTAATGCTTCATTAGGCAGAACATAATCATTAAAGGAAATAACGTCGAGATCTAAGTTATACTTATCTTTCGCTACTTTCTGAACCACCTGCCAGATTGCCTCATCCGGCCCGGTATTAATCGCAACTTTGACTTTATTATCTTCATCCGGTGAACAGGCGGATAAAAATAACGCAGATGTGGCGATCAACGCCGAAAAAATCACTTTCTTCATGAACAGCACTCTCCAGATTATATTATCGCAGAAATACTATGCTATTCATATGCCGCTGTACAGATGACCATTCGCCTCTGACGAAAGTGTTAACGACATAAAACCTTCACTGCGCAATTCTTTCCAATACTGCCCGCGTGTTAACTGGTGTAGTAAACGCCTGTTTACCTTGTGAGGAGGAAGAAATGTTAAACTCAGCTATACGGGTTATCTGGCGGGGTACGTCGGTATGATGCCGTTTTCTAATGGTTTTCTGCTCAGCCTGTCGCTGTGTCTGGATATCGGTATCGCCAATATTGCGATGATTACCCTGGCGATGCAGCGCGGTTATTTTCACGGCTTCTGGCTGGGAATGGGCACCTGTATTGGCGATCTGGTCTATGCACTGCTGGCGCTGGCCGGTATGACTATCCTGTTGCAGTTTGAGGCAGTGCGCTGGGTACTGTGGATCGGTGGCGGGGCGATGCTGTCCGTGTTTGCCGTGAAGATGCTGCTGGCTGCCTGGCGCCAGGCGCAGCAAATACCGCTGGCGGGAAATCAGCGACCTCGTCCGTTACTGCGCGAGTTTGGCCGCGGTGTGATGCTGGCGATGTCCTCGCCGAGCGCCATCTTATGGTTTGCCACGGTAGGTGGCGCGCTGATTTCCCGGATGGGGAACAGCGGCGTGGCGGCATCGTCATGGTTTCTCAGCGGATTTTTTCTTGCCGGGGTATTCTGGACTGGCATCGTCTGCCTGGTGGGCAGCTTTGGCGGAAAGCTGCTGGGTGCGCGTCTGCTGCGTTACTCTTATATCGCTTCGGCGCTGATCTTCACCTACTTCGCGGGTTACGTTATCGTTTCAGGTTACCGGGAGTTTATTCTGCGCTGAACCGACACTGACGCGCATAGTGTTGGGGCGTGGTCCCCATCACTTTTCGAAAGGCGTTAATAAAATGGCTCTGGTCGTAAAAGCCCAGCAGCATCGCAACCTCCAGTGGCGCGACGTTTTTACGCAGCATATCGCGGGCGCGGTGCAGGCGTAGTTGCATATGATATTGTAACGGCGGCATGCCGACCTGCTGACTGAAGCGTCGCACCAGGTGATATTTACTCAGGCCGCTGACCTGTGCCAGCATATCCAGCTGCGGTTTGACGGTTAAGCTGTCGTGCATCCAGGCTTTCACCGCATTGATCGCCGGCTGATCCGCCTTATCGTGCTCGCTGTGCGGGTCCAGCAGTTCGCCGCATAACACGATTAAATCCTGTTGCTGCCACTGAGGGTCGCCATGCCGGGCAGTCAGGGCAAACCGGCAGATGGCCTGATGCAGTTCAGGGTTGTTCAGTACGCCGTCATACAGTATCGGTGCGGCATTGCTGCTGCGCAGATTCTGCTGGCTGGCGATGCTGCTGAGCAGTGACTGAGACAGATGAATACTGACAAATTCAACACTGTCGCCGCCAAATTTTGAAGCCTGAACCGACGTAGGGTTATACACCGTGACCTGACCCGCACTGACGCTGGCGGTTTTGCCATCCAGCCAGATCTCTTCGCTACCGCTCAGATTGGCGCTGATAACATATTCATCATGCAGATGACGCGGAAAAGCATCGTTCGCGGCTTTTACCCGCGAACATTCGATACCTTTATGGCTGAACCACTCTGAAGACTGAAGAGACACGGTTGGCTGACCCTGACGATGCCGTAAACCTCAATAAAATCACGCCTCAACATTGGGTGCAAGTCTCATGACTTAGCGGTGCGTGCCAGCAGGCGGATCAGCAGTCCCGCGGTGGCGGTGAGGGTTGCCAGAGCCACCACGCCCGGCCAGCCAAAGCTTTCCAGCGCTTTGCTGCCGAGTGCCGCGCCGCTGGCCATTCCGATAAACACCATAGTAAATAAGATCGCATTCAGGCGGCTGCGGGCGGCCGGGTTAATCGCATAAATAATCGTCTGATGTGCGACCAGCGTCGCCTGAATTCCGAGGTCAAACCCGACTGCACTGACGACAATCAGCGCCAGCTGGGCCGGTAGCGGCAGTAACGGTAACAAAAACATCAGGGAAAATGAGGCCACCACAATCGCGGCACCGGCTTTAGTGACATAATTCGGGCCGTGACGATCGGCCAGCATCCCGGCCAGTGGCGCGGCCAGCGCACCAGCGGCGCCCGCCAGACCAAAGGCACCGGCCACGGCGCTGCCCAGCTGATAACGTTCTGACAACATAATCGCCAGCGTTGACCAGAATGCACTGAAAGCAATCGACAGCAGTCCCTGTGCCAGCGCGGCGTGGCGCAGAGCCGGGTGCTCCAGCCATAATTTCGCTAAAGAACGCAGCAGTGCCGGATAACTTAATGCCGTCTGTGGGGTAAATGCAGGCAGTACGCGCCATACCGCGGTAATAACGATCAATACGCCACCAGCCGCCATAAAGTAGACGCTGCGCCAGCCGAGATATTCAGCCATAAAGCCGCTAACCACCCGCGAAAGCAGAATGCCGGCCAGCAAGCCGGTCATCACCATGCCGACGGTTTTACCCCGGCTGCGATCGGATGAGAGCGTGGCGGCGGCCGGGATAATATCCTGCGCCACAGTGGCAGTCAGGCCGATGGCCAGGCTGCTCAACAGCAGCAGCGGGAAAGAGCTGGAAAATGCACACAGCAGCAGGGTTATCGCCAGCAACAGGCCTTTAATCAGAATGATGCGCCGACGGTCATGGCGGTCGCCCAGTGGGGCCAATAGCAGAATACCCAGCGCATAACCGATTTGCGTCAGCGTCGGCACCATACCGCTGTCACCGACGCTGGTATTAAAGGTTTTCCCCATAATCCCCAGCATCGGCTGGCTGTAATAGATTGAGGCGACGCTCAGCCCGGCACCGGCGGCCAGCAGAAAGACAGTTTTGGTCGACAGGGCGCTGTCGGCGTGGGGCGAATCGGTTATTACCTGGCTCATCAGAGCGCTCCGGGCAAAGTGAATGTGCGGCTATTTTTATCGTTATCCCCGGCAAACTGTAGCCCCCGTCGGGGTAAAACTGTTATACCTATAGCGTATGAACAAAAACTTATCTTCTTCTGGTGATCGTATATCCCTGCTGCACACCTTTGTGCGAATTGTTGAGAGCGGCAGTCTTTCGGCAGCAGCGATGCAAATGACCACCTCACAACCAACCATCAGCCGACGTCTGCAAACGCTGGAGCAGCTGCTTGGGGTGAAATTAATCCAGCGCACCACCCATACCATGAAGCTGACGGATGACGGTGAGCGCTGCTACCGACATGCTCAGCAACTGATTGAAAACTGGCAGAGTATGGAAGATGACATCAGCGTGGTGCGGGATGAGCCGGTCGGTATCTTACGGGTACGGGCACCGCACGCCTTTGGTCAGGATCAGTTAATCGGCCCGCTGGGTGACTATCTGCGTCGCTACCCGCAGACCAGCGTTGAATGGACGCTTAACGATCATTCGCCGGACTTTATTGTTGAAGGCATTGATTGCGCGATTCATGTTGGGCCAGTCAGCGATCCGGCGGTGGTGGCGGTGTTGCTGGCGGAGGTTCCGCGCATCGTCGTGGCTTCACCCGCACTACTGGCGCAGTTTCCGGCCATGACTGAGGTGGCCGATCTGGCACAGTTGCCGTGGCTGGCACTGAACAGTTTTTATCGCAATGAAGTAACGCTCAACCATATTGATAATAATCAGGCGTATCACTTTGCCATCGCCCCGCGAATAAGCACCGACAGCCTGTATGCGGTGCGTAAAGCGGCGCTAAACGGTCTCGGTGCCGCGATGGTTTCTGCCTGGCTGGTCAAGGAGGATCTGGCGCAAGGGGAATTGCAGCAGTTACTACCGCAATGGCAGGCGGCACCGTTGCCGATCTATCTGCTTTATCCCTACGCCAGTTATTATCCGGCGCGCCTGCGCAAATTTCTTGAGTTAATGAAAGAGGTGATGCCAGGAATTACCGGTACGCGCCAGCCGGAGGCGCGCTCAGTACCACGGCAGCAAAAAACGGCGAAGTAATGCTAAAATTTTCGGCATGAAATGTTGTCCAGTATCCAATTAAACCGTACCGCATCAAATAAAAGGGAAAGAGTCAGGCATGATTAAAGCTTCAATATGGTTCAGTTCAGCGGTACTCAGTGTTTTCTGTTTTTTTGTCTGGTTTTTATTGTATATCACCCTGCGTTTTCTTCCGTGGTTCTTTCCTGCTATCACCAGCGAAGATATTGATATGGCGCATATTGTGCTGAATTTCACCATGGCAACAATAGTCGCAATTTATAGTATCCGCGATCGTTTTAAGGCATTTGAACAGTCAGGTTATCGATTTATTAACCAGTTTTATCCGCTGGGATTCGCCATTTTCCCGCTCAGCGCCGTACTCTGGGATCTGGCCGAGAAACTGAACAATCATTATATCGGTGTCAGCCTGATATTTTTGATGCTGTCCGCAGTGTGCATAATGGAAACCGCCTTTCTCTGCGAGGATCAGGAAAGAGAACCGATTATTAACGTTAAATACTTTCCCTGGTTAAAAATGCGGCTGTTTTACTGGCGATTTATTTCCCATCTGTTTCTGGCCGCTTCGCTTATGCTGGCATCAATAGTGGTGGTTTATCAAAAGGAGCGCGTTAACCACTATTTTGACTTGCCCGCTGAGCATAAAGCGTTAAGCAGCGCAACCGGAGCATGATTTTACTGGCCGTAACGGAACGGGTGTTATCCGGCGCGTTACGGCTGAAGCATGGTTTTCCCCTTCACCTGCCAGATTAGTACTTCTGCGAAAATACTAAGACGATATTCATATTTAGCCTGCGGCGGGTTATATGAAATTCTCCTGTGACAGAACCATCAGAAAACCCGGTGTGAATCAGCCTGTTATCTGATGAGTTAATCCACCGATAAATCGGAATAATTTATCCTGTCGCGTATTGCTGGCTGGCCAGTAATAAGGAGAGAGAATGAGCAACCCTTCCCATAATATTAAGCTCGGGCTGATGCTGCACGGCGCAGGCAGCCATATGAATGCCTGGCGACATCCTCAGCCGCCGGCTGATGCCAGTGTTAATTTCCGTTATTTCACCGAGCTGGCGCAACGCGCGGAGCAAGCCGGGTTTGATTTCTTGTTTGTCGCCGACGGGCTGCATATTAATGAGAAATCCCTGCCACATTTCCTGAATCGTTTTGAACCGGTAGCGTTGCTGTCGGCGCTGGCGGCGGTAACCGAACGTATCGGGCTGGCCGGCACCATTTCCACCTCCTACAGCGATCCCTTTACCGTCGCTCGTCAGCTGGCGACGCTGGATAATATCAGTGGCGGACGTGCAGGCTGGAATGTGGTCACGTCTCCGCTGGCGGGCTCCTCGCGTAACTTTGGTAAACAGCATCCGGATCACGCGCTGCGTTATCAAATTGCGGAAGAGTACATTAACGTGGTGCAGGGGCTGTGGGACTCCTGGGAAGATGACGCCTTTATTCGCGACCGCGACAGCGGCGTATTTTTTGATGCTGCAAAGCTGCATAAGCTGAATCATCAGGGGACATTTTTCTCGGTAGAAGGGCCGCTGAATATCCAGCGTTCACCGCAGGGACAGCCGGTTATTTTCCAGGCCGGCGCTTCGGATACCGGCATTGCGCTTGCCGGTAAATCTGCTGATGCGGTATTTACCAATGCCCGCACGCTGGATGAAGCGCGGGAATATGCCGATAAATTGCAGGCGGAAGTGGCGAGTCACGGTCGCGACGCAGTGGGAATTTTTCCCGGCATCACGCCGATCGTCGGCAAAACGCCGGAAGAAGCCGAAGCCAGGTATCAGCAGCTGTTGTCGTTGCTGTCGGTGGATGATGCGCTGGCCTACCTTGGCCGTTTCTTCGATCACCATGATTTTAGCCAGTATCCGCTCGACGGCCCGTTCCCGGAACTCGGCGATCTGGGGCAAAACACCTTCCGATCCACCACCGACAGTATTAAGCAGCGGGCGAAAGAACATCAGCTGAGCCTGCGTCAGGTTGCCTATGAAACCACATTGCCACGCGGTGAGTTTTTTGGCACCCCCGGGCAGGTGGCAGAAACCTTTATTCGCTGGGTTGAAGAGGGCGGCGCGACCGGCTTTATTATCACCGGACCGGTACTGGTGGAAGCGCTGGATGATATTACCCGCTATGTATTACCGATCCTTAAAGCACGCGGTTACTGGCAGCCTTCCTCCGCCGCAACGCTGCGCGAGCGTCTTAACATTCCGTTTAAAGCTAATCGCTATACACAGCAGCCTCAACAACAGCACCTCGAAGCCGCGTTGTTCGCCAAATAAAATACTCAGGACGGAATATGTTTCAGCAAAATTTTTTCAGTAAAGCCGCACTGGCTTTGCTTATTGCAGGGTCGCTGGTGGGTTGCGATCAGGCGGCAAGCAGCAGCACCGAGGCGAGCAAAGCCCCGGATGCGCCGCAGCGTGGTGGTAAGCTGTTGATCGCCATTGATACCGATCCGAACTGCCTCGACCCGCAGCAGGCGGGAAATAATAATTCACTGAATATTGGCCGCCAGCTGACAGATTCCCTGACCGATCAGGACAGTAAAAGTGGCGAGATTGTGCCGTGGCTGGCGACCCAATGGCAGGTTGATGATGATAACCGCCGTTTTACCTTTACGCTGCGCGATGGCGTCAGTTTTAGCGATGGCAGCACCTTTAGCGCGCAGTCGGTAAAAGACAATTTCGAGGCGATCGTGAAGTTGGGGGCGCGGGCATCGCTGGCGTCAACTTATCTGAAGGGGCTGAAGCAGATCGAAACTCCGGACGAACACACCGTGGTGGTGACCTTTGATCAGCCCAATGCGCAGTTTTTGCAGGCCACCTCCACCATGAGTCTGGGATTCTTTTCCCCGGCCACGGTAAAGGCGACGGCGGAGGCGCGCTGTCAGGGTTCGCTGACTGGCACCGGCCCGTTTGTGCTGAAGCAGTTTGTGCATAACCAGAAAACAGAGCTGGTGCGGCGCGACGGCTATCAATGGCCGTCGTCACTGGCTGCCCATCAGGGAGAAAGCTATCTCGATGCGGTAGAGTATCGGGTGATCCCGGAGAGTGGCGTGCGTTTCGGCAGCCTGATTTCGGGGCAGCTGGATGTCAATGTCGGTGTAACGCCGCAGGATGAGTCGCTGCTGCTGGCGAAAAAGATTAAGCTGCTGGCCCGTACCAATCCGGGGCTGGTTTACAGTCTGTTTCCGAACCATTCAACGCCGCTGATGGCATCGCAGCCGGTGCGCCAGGCGCTGAATCTGGCTATCGATCGTCCGGCGCTGAAACCGGTGTTATCACGCTATCAGGCATCCGCGACGTCGGTACTGGCAAAGACCACGCCGTTGTATCAGGACCGCAGCAGTGCGCTGAAATACGACCCGCAGGCGGCGGAAAAGCTGCTGGAGGATAACGGCTGGAAGCGCGCTGCCGATGGTATCCGCAGCAAAGATGGCCAGCGCCTCAGTTTCCGTATCAGCTACTGGCAGAACGCCCCGTTTATAGAACTGGTACAGCAGCAGGTGAAAAAGGTGGGTATTGATTTGCAACTGGAGAAAGCGCCGATCGGCCAGGTGGTCGCGCGGCAGGCCAGTGGCAATCTGACGGTCGATTTTTATAATCTGACGCGCTCCGATCCCGATGTATTACGCACGGTATTTGATGCCAGCGGCCGTAATGTTAACCGCCGCCAGCCGTCAGAGGTTGATCGACTGTTGTTGCAGTCGAGCGAAACGCTCGACAGCGCGCAGCGGCAGAAATATGTGACTGAGGCCGCTGATCTGCTGATCGCCGAAGGCAATGCGATTCCGCTGGTGGAACTGGCGACGGTGATTGCCACCGGACAGCAGGTGCAGGGTTTCCATTTCGATGCCTCATCCCGATTCCAGCTGTATGACACCTGGCTTTCAGCGAAGGAGTAATACGATGGCCGATGCCTCGATCCTGATTACCCGGCGTTTGCGCCAGCGTTGGTCACTGCTGCTGTGGCGTGTATTGCAGGGCGCAGCGGTGTTATGGGCGACCTGGAGCCTGACGTTTCTGATTCTGTATATCTTACCTTCAGACCCGATCACCATCATGCTGAATCAGGGAGAGCAGAGTACGGTGGACGTGGCGCAGGTGGCGGCGCTGCGGGCGCAGTATCATCTTGATTTGCCGATCTGGCAGCAGTATGGGCTGGCACTGTGGAAGGTATTACATCTGGATCTGGGGCGATCGATAGTCAGCGGTGACAACGTCACGTATTTAATCGCTCAGGCGCTGCCCGCCACGCTGTTGCTGGCCTTTAGTGCTCTGATCAGTGCGCTGGTGATTGGCGGAGGGCTGGCGGCGGGTGTGAGTGTATTGCCGCCTGGACGGATAAAGTCGGCGCTGCTGGCGTTACCTTCGCTGGGTGCCGCCCTACCGATGTTCTGGCTGGGTCTGTTGCTGTTACAGCTGTTTTCCTTTAATCACGCCTGGTTTCCGGCAATGGGCAATGTGGGCTGGCAATCGCTGGTATTGCCGACGCTGGCGCTGACCATTCCCACTGCGGCGATGATTGCGCAAGTGATGAACCGTTCACTGTCGGACGTGTGGCGTCGGCCGTTTATCGATGCGCTGCGCCTGAAAGGCGCGGGTACCGCCCATCTGCTGTGGCAGCATGTGCTGCCGAATGCGGCCATCCCGTTACTGACCTTGACCGGCATGATTTTTGGTCATCTGCTGGCCGGCTCGGTGATTACCGAAACCATCTTTTCGCGTCAGGGGCTGGGGAGACTGGCTGAGGGGGCGGTGTCGGCACAGGATATCCCGGTAGTACAGGGCGTGGTACTGACCGCCGCGCTGATTTTTGTCGCCATTAATTTTATCACCGACGCGCTCTATCC
>NZ_JRXE01000028.1 GCF_001267535.1 Winslowiella iniecta
ATCTCGGCGGCGTCAGTCCGCAGGCCTTTGAACAGGCCTCGTCGTGAGGACAGAATTTGTCTACTGGCGTGGGGTCAGTCCACTCGTCACCCTGTGATTCCCCATTTTCTTTCCCTATAGGCCCATAATCTGGGGAATCAAATTAACTCATTGTTAATTAGATATTTTCAATCCCTCTACATGGGCTGTCTCTTACCGTGTTTATCGATAAAAAAAGGGGACTCTGCCGGTAAAATAGTGGGCAATGATAACCTTTTGTATTATTTCCTGTGATATTGATGCTTAAGCAAGGTTAATCTCTTGATTAAAAACAGCACAGCGCTATGATTTTGAGAGATATTTCCCAAAATCGAACTTTTCAGCCGTTGTCTGGTAGCAATAAGTGACGGGTGAATGCGCGAGGAGCCTGACGTTGACCACCCCGATTCCCCCTTTATCAGCTAACTTTGCTTTTCTGGAAGAATATGACCCGCTGTTTGTGCAGATAACCGCAACGGCTGAGCAGGTGTTTGCCAGTGACCCGAACACTACGCTGATGAAACTGCGGCAATTTGGTGAGGTTCTCGCCCGGAATATTGCAGTCCGGTTAAATATCAGTCTGGAAGATAACCCCAGCCAACAAGAGCTGTTGTATCGCCTGGACAGAGAGTTACAACTCGACCCTGCCATTCGCCAGCTGTTTCATACTTTACGTATCGAAGGGAATAAAGCCACCCATCAGTTCCAGACTAAACACCGGGAAGCTATGGATGCATTACGCATCGCCCGTGCTTTAGCAATTTGGTTTCATCAAACTTTTGGCAGTGCGGGGAGTGGCTTCAATCCCGGCCCCTTTACTGCTCCCCATGATCCCAGTACCCAGTTAACCCAGTCTCAGCTAGCCATTGAAAAACTTAAGCAGACACTGCTGGCCACCAACCAAAAACTGGAAAGTAGCGAACAGTTACAGACATTACTCAAACAGCAGAAAGAAGAGTATGCCCAACTGGCCGAGGCGATGGATCAGGAGGTGCGGGAACAGCAAACCCTGCTGGAGATCAATCAGCAGGATTTGCTGCGTTTGCAGAAGGAGTATGACGCTAAGTTAAAGACGCTTCAGGAACAACTTGCCCTGCAAGCTCAGCAGGTGGTTACCGCCCAGCGGAAGGAGTTTGGTCGTAAGTCCAGCTCAGCCCGTAAGCAGGTGATGACCGAAGAACTGACGCGTATTCTGATTGACCAGCAGCTTAATGAGTGGGGCTGGCTGACAGATACCGAGGAACTGACCTGGAAAAAAGGCGCTCGGCCAGAAAAAGGTGTCAACAAAGCCATTGCTGAATGGCCTACCTTGCTGAATGGTGAGCGTGGTAAAGCAGATTACGTCTTATTTTGTGGGCTTATCCCTCTAGCGGCAGTTGAAGCGAAAAAGAAAAATGAAAATGTCGCAGGGAAAATTCCCCAGGCGGAGCGTTATAGCAAAGGCTTTCAGTTTGATGCCTCATTAACGCCTGCCTGGAAGGAAGAGGGGTTAACTGCAGGTTGGGATGACGGTACCGGAGAGGTGTTCCAAATCCCCTTTGTTTTCTCCTGCAATGGACGCCCTTACGTTAAACAACTAGCAGAGTTTTCCGGGACCTGGTTCCGGGATGTACGCTCTCTGGATAATACCCGCTACCCGTTAGAAAATTTTATTACCCCTGAGGGGCTGATAGATCGTCTCCATCGCAGCCGAGCTGATGCCGAAGCCAAACTGCATAAGGAACCATTTGGCTACCTTGGTTTACGTGATTATCAGGAAAAAGCGGTCAAAGCAGTGGAATCGTCTCTGGAGGACGGGGAGCGAGAAGCGCTGCTGGCGATGGCCACTGGCACCGGTAAAACCCGTACCATCATCGGCCTGATCTACCGCTTTTTAAAAGCCGAGCGCTTTAAACGGATTTTGTTCCTGGTTGATCGTTCAGCGCTGGGGGAACAGGCCCAGGATGCCTTTAAAGAGGCTTCGTTAGAGCAGAACCAAACCTTATCGCAGATCTACAATATTGCTGAGCTGGGTGATATGGCAGCCGAAGCGGAGACACGCGTTCAGGTGGCCACGGTTCAGGCCATGGTCAGCCGTATCTATCGTTCAGGTAATCCGCCTGCGGTGGATACCTTTGACTGCATTATTATCGATGAGGCGCACCGGGGATATACTCTCGATCAGGAGATGACCGAAGGCGAACTCGCTATTCGTGATAATGCCCAGTATCTTTCCAGCTATCGTCGGGTGCTGGACTATTTTGATGCGGTAAAAATTGGATTAACAGCCACACCTGCCAAACATACCAGCGAGATTTTTGGGCACCCAGTCTATACCTATTCTTACCGCGAAGCGGTGGCAGAAGACTGGCTAATTGATCATGAACCGCCGATTCGCTATACCACTCTGCTCAGTAAGCATGGTATTCACTTTGAGAAAGGTGATGAGGTCAGTGCAATTGATACCGAAACCGGTGAAGTGGATATCAGTGAACTGGAAGATGAGCTCGATTTTGATATCGAGGCCTTTAACCGCCGGGTGATTACCGAAGAGTTTAATCGGGTAATTTGTGAAGAGCTGGCGAAAGAGATCGATCCTACAGGAAATGAAAAGACCCTGATTTTCTGCGCCACCGATGCTCATGCAGATATGGTTAAGCGCCTGTTAGATAAGGCGATGGGTGATGTTCACCCTGATTTTAACCAAGTAGCGATAGAAAAAATCACTGGCAAAAGTGATCAGGTCAGTAAGCTTATCAAGCGCTTTAAAAATGAGCGCTACCCCAGTATTGCTATCACGGTTGACCTCCTGACCACCGGGATTGATGTCCCGCCTATTACGCATCTGGTTTTCTTGCGGCGCGTGAAGTCCCGCATTCTTTATGAACAGATGATTGGCCGGGCAACACGGCGCTGTGATGAGATCGGTAAAACCGTTTTCTGGATCCACGATCCGGTGGATCTCTATGCCACCCTGCAAGATGTGAATACCATGAAACCGCTGGTCAAAAATGCCGGGGTCAGTATTGAACAGCTGGTTGAAGAGTTAGCTAATGATGATGTACTGGCCACCGCACTCAATACGCCGGGGGATAGTGCCACGGAAACGCAAGCGGATAGCCTGCTTAATCAGCTGAGCCAGAAAGTGATGCGAGTGCTGCGTAAAGCCGAGAGCAAGGCTGACAGGCAGCCGGAAGTGCGCCATAAGTTAAATGAGCTGGAAGCCTTATGGGGCGTCGAGCCGAAAAACCTGCATCAGCATCTGCATAAAATCGGAACTCAGCAAGCCTCCGTGTTTCTGAAACAGCACCGTAATCTGATTACACAGCTGGAAGATGTGGGAGCGCTGCTGGGTAGTGAATACCGCCCGGTGATCTCTGATCACAAAGATGAGCTGATCAGTAGAGAGCAAAACTACGGGCGCTATCAAAAACCGGCAGACTATCTACAGAGTTTTACTGAGTATATCAAAAATAACCTGAATCAGTCCGCAGCTTTATCGGTGGTGGTGAATCGCCCGCGCGATCTGACGCGAGAGCAGCTTAAAGAGATCCGTTTATTACTGGATGAAGCTGGTTACAGTGAGACCAGCCTGCGTTCCGCTATCCGCACGGAGAGCAATCAGGATATTGCCGCCACCATTATCGGCCATATTCGCCAGGCTGCTCTTGATGAGCCACTTGTCCCCTTTGAAGAGCGTGTCACTCAGGCACTGGAGCATATTTACGCCCAGCATAACTGGAACACTGTGCAGAAAAAGTGGCTGGATCGTCTGGCTAAACAACTGGTACATGAGGTGGTGCTGGATAAAAACGTGGTTAACCAGTCTTTCTCAAACATTGGCGGATCCAAAGGACTCAATAAGGTACTGGATGATCAATTAGACAGTATTCTTGAGCAAATGAACGACACCCTGTGGGCTCCAAAAACCGCCTGATCGTGTTACCCTTTCCCGTAATTTTTCAGTAAACAGGCCGGTTAACCGGCCTTCTTCGGAATACCTATGAGCAATAATAACGAAATCGTCCAGAAACTCTGGAACCTGTGTGATGTGCTGCGTGATGACGGCATTAACTACAGCGACTATGTCACTGAGCTGGTATTGCTGCTGTTTATCAAGATGGTGCATGAGAACACCGAAGCTGAAACGCTGGATAAACACACCCTGCCAGAAGGCTGTCGCTGGACTGATTTAAACGGTAAATCCGGGATTAACCTGCTGAATGATTACAAACAAATTCTGCTGAAACTTTCTACCGGTAAAGATGCGGAAGGCAACCTCGTGCATGCTGACCCGTTGATTACTGCTATCTATGCCGATGCCCAGACCCGTCTGCGTGAGCCACGCCACCTAGAGCAGCTGATCCGCTCTCTGGACCAAATCGACTGGTTTAGTGTCCAGAAAGACGGTCTGGGTGATTTATATGAAGGCTTGCTGGAGAAGAACGCCGGTGAAACCAAGTCCGGTGCCGGGCAGTACTTTACCCCGCGGGTACTGATCAATAGCATGGTTAACTGCATCAAACCCCAGCCGGGGGAAGTTGTACAGGACCCGGCGGCAGGCACCGCCGGGTTCTTAATCGCTGCCGACCAGTATATTAAGTCTCACACCGATGATCTCTACGACTTAACGGCCAAAGAGCAGCAGTTTCAGAAAAATAAAGCCTTTGTCGGTATCGAACTTGTGCCCTCAACCCGCCGCCTGGCGCTGATGAACTGCCTGCTGCACGGTATGGAAGGGGATGATGAAGGCGTGGTTCATCAGGGTAATGCCTTAGGGATGGCCGGGCAGTCGCTGGCGAAAGCCGATATTATTCTGGCTAATCCGCCTTTTGGTACCGCAAAGGGGGGGGAAGCCAGTATTACCCGAGATGACCTTACCTATCCCACCAGTAATAAGCAGCTGGCCTTTTTACAGCATATCTACCGTAATCTAAAACCGGGCGGCCGCGCCGCCGTGGTCTTGCCGGATAACGTATTATTTGAGGCCGGGGTCGGCACTGACGTGCGCCGTGACCTAATGAATAAATGTAATCTGCATACCATCCTGCGCTTACCCACCGGGATTTTTTATGCTCAGGGCGTGAAAACCAACGTACTGTTTTTCACCAAAGGCACCGAGGCGGATAAATATCAGGAAGAGAACTGTACGCAAAATATCTGGGTCTATGACCTGCGCACCAATATGCCGAGCTTTGGCAAGCGCACCCCCTTCAATGAAAACCATTTAAAACCTTTTGAAAAGGTTTTCGGTGATTCGCCCAATGGCATTAGTCCGCGTCAGGAAGGGGAGTGGAGCTTTAACGCTGAAGAAATTGAGGCCCCTGATACGGCAGAAAACGACAATGTGGCCGAGCGCCTCACGACCAGCCGCTGGCGGGCCTTTACCCGGGAGTGGATCCGCGACTCCAAAGGAGACTCGCTGGATATCTCTTGGCTACGGGATAATAGCAGCGTGGATGCTGCCAGCTTGCCAGAACCCGCGGTATTAGCCGGAGAAGCCATGAGCGAGCTGGTACAGGCCTTGGGTGAGCTGGGTGCATTGATGCGTGAGTTAGGGGCTGTGGAAGAGGCGGATGCGCAGAGCATGTTGTTACATCAAATGATGGGCGGAAGTAGTTATGAATGATTTATCCTTCCCAAATATATGGCTGTCAAGGAAAGCTCTTGATTGCTTTATACAAATATCAACTAATAAAAAAAATGTTAAAACTAAAGATTGCAAGTCTGAGGGTTTATATCCTGTCATCGACCAAGGACAACAGTTTATCTGCGGCTATATAGATGATGAAAGTAAAGTAATTAAGATATCAAGCCCACTTTGTGTGTTTGGCGACCATACCAGAGTCATAAAGTGGGTTACTCAAGACTTTGTACCTGGTGCTGATGGAACAAAAATTCTAGAAGCAGAGAAATTTATTTTTCCAAAATATGGTTATTACGCGCTCAGATTTATCGATATTCCAGATAAAGGTTATTCGCGCCATTTTAAATATTTAAAGGAATTAGAAATACCTATCTCCTCCTTGGCTGAACAAAAAATCATCGCCGATAAACTCGATGACCTTTTGGCTCGCGTGGAGAGTATTAAAACCCGGCTGGAAAATATCCCTGAAATTTTGAAAAAATTTAGGCAGTCGGTGTTGAGTGCGGCGGTAAGTGGGAAGTTGACTGAAGAGTGGAGAAATAGCGATTCTTTTGGCGAAAATATTTTTTTAGGTGATTTGATTTCTAGCGGTCCCCAAAATGGATTGTATAAGCCTTCAAGTTTTTATGGGCGTGGAACAAAAATAATCAGAATAGATAGTTTCTATGATGGTGAAATAATCGATTGGGAAAAAATAAAAAAAGTTGAATTGAGCAAGGGTGAATTAGATAAGTGGGCACTAAGAAAAAATGATGTGCTGATAAATAGAGTGAATAGCAGAGAATATTTAGGTAAGTGTGCTCTTGTCAAGAGTATGCCTAGTGAATGTGTGTTCGAAAGTAATATCATGAGACTGTCTTTAATTGAAGAGAAAGTAATTCCAGAATATATAATATTGTACCTTTGTAGTGAAAAAGGTGTTTCTGAACTAAGAAAAAATGCCAAATTAGCTGTGAATCAAGCAAGTATAAATCAGGATGATGTGAAGAACTGTATTATTCTCCTTCCCAACATAGATGAGCAAAAAGAAATTATTAGGCGAGTTAATATATGTTTTTCGTATTCAGATAAGGTTTCGGAAAATGTTTTTATAGCTTTATCTAAAGTTAATGTTATTGCTCAATCCATCATCGCCAAAGCGTTCCGCGGCGAACTAACCGCCCAATGGCGAGAGGAAAACCCTGAGCTGATTAGCGGCCTTAATAGTGCGGAAGCTCTGCTGGAAAGAATTACTGCTGAAAAGCTGGCTTCTGGCACGATAAAAAAACGCACTAAAAAGACCTCCCACTAAAATCAGCCCACGCTGGTGGGCTGTAATAATATAATCCAGCGACGAATATTACTGCTCAAAATAATCCATATCGATTTTGGGCAGTTTAATCTGTTGCGAGGTAACACCCACTTCATTATCCATCATTAAGTTAACCAGTCGATTGCCATCGATCAGGACTAAACCCTCAACGGATCGGGAAAATTCCACCGCATGGGCGGTAAAGCCTGATGTGGTGATAAAGATACCGCGTTTGGCTTTTTGCCCCGCCAGTGCGCCATAGAAAGCTTGTAGTTCTGGGCGGCCAACAGTGCCTTGCCAACGCTTCGCTTGGACATAGACCTTTTCCAGCCCAAGTTTATCCAGAGAGATAATGCCATCAATACCGCCGTCGCCGGTACCCCCGACGCGCTGGAGATCGTCTCTATGGCCGCCGTAACCAAGCTTATGCAACACATCTAAAACGATCACTTCAAAGCGATTCGGTGAGACCTGCAGCAAATTTTCCAGCAATTCGCTGGCTACCGCACTGCGGATCTCTGCCAGGGCTTCCGCTAAGCGGTCATCCGGGCTGCTGGTTTGTGGGGAAATTACCGTGTCCGGTGCGCCGTTATCATCCAGCATAACTGCATCCGCAGGGGTGGTCAGTCGGACGTTCATAAAATCAAACGCCAGATGATCAACCAGCTCTTTACTGAGGGGAAATGGATGCTGTTTAAGCCAGTTGAAGCCAGCTTCGGTTAAACACCATTTACCGCGCGACAGGCTTTGGGACAGTCCGGCACGTTTTAGCCGATCGTGGGCCCACCCGGCCCGATTTTTATAAACAGGTTGGCCGCTGGGGATAAGCTCATTACGCTGGCTATCATCAAGATGCAGTAAGTTGGCTGCTCCCTCATAAACCTCTTTTGCGGTGACTCCCGCAGGTGATTGCTGTAATACCCGTAATACGGGCTCAATAAAGTTATCGTAGGTAGGAACCGGCATGGTGCTCTCTTTCTATCTTAAGATTTAATATTTTTATTATGGCATCGAACTTATAAAGCGTGAAGTTCGATAACCAATTATTTTTATTGATTATGTTTTTTGCTTGCGAATAATAGGTTATATTTAATGGGTGCCATTAATAATCTTCACTCTCCTTTTTATTACTTTCTTCGAGGTTAATTATAATGGATAAAAAGATTGATTTTATTTTTCACCCCCAAATAAATGAAGCTTATTCTTCCAATGATATTTTTTGATGATGAAATGATTGGTTTGGAAATATCAATGGAATACTACGATTTTAGTCTTGATAACTTCCAAAGGGAAATTCTGCACTGGTTTAAACCACGCTTTGCAGCAGGGAAATTATTAGCGGGTGTACAGCAGCTAGTGAAAAAGCAGCTCCCTGAGATTAAGCCACATTCTATTGAAGTGAATGTGATACCTGCGATCTTACCTTTCGATGATGAAAACGGCGATATACTCAGCCTGCTGCAAATCTGCGGTTTAACAATAACGGATTGGCAGAGTATTCATGCGGATGTGGAAGTCACCACGCTGCCGCTCTGGCATGGTGAGGAAGAAGAGATCGTGCTTAATTTTTCCCCCAAGGTCCCGGCGGAGGTGATGCAGTATGTGAAACGCCTACATGGCTGGACAGCCTATACGGGCATTACGGTGAGTGAGACAGACCCAGGCATTATCACCCATCACGGACTTTTACCGTATATCGCTGAACCGCGGCAATCAGAAAGTTTATAGTTATCAGCAAATTATTCTTAAACCATGAGTCCGGCCTTCGCACCAAATGGTATGAAAATAAAAGTCGCTTACGAGCGGCTTTTTTTGTGCCTGGAATATGGTGATTATAAAGGTCATCAACTGTTTTCTGTCCAGCAACGTTACTTGGTTCAACTTAGCCTCAAGCCCATTTTGAACCAATCGATCGTTACCGCCTTCACGCACCACGCCACTCATCTAAACTAACTGAATACAGCAAGCTGGGCGGCGCATTCTCTACATCATAAATTTCTTCAACATACTTCAATCCAGCTTTCAACAGCACTTTCTGCGAAGCCAAATGATCGCCTCTCACCACCGCCGAAATCTTATCCAGTTGTAGCTGCTCAAAACCATAATCAACAGCGTACCGGGAAAACTCGGTTGCTAATCCTTTGCCCCATGCTTCGGTAGCAAAACGGTATCCAAGGTTGTTAACGTTGATACCGGCATAACTGCTGATGCTCAGTCCACCAAAACCCATTATCTTATCTGGCGTTTCATTTAATGAAATTGCCCATAACCCGAAGGCCTTTTCTTCCCAGTGAGTCAGCCAGCGATTCAGAACAGCTTTCGCATGGCTGATATCCGGGTAAGGGCCAGCAGGGTTGAAAGTATTCGTTGCAGGATCGCCGTAAATTCTGAATAAATCTTCGACATCCGACGCGGTTACTGGCCGCATCGTCAGACGTTCCGAGTGTGCAGGCATTTAATTCTCCGGATTATTGGCTGAAAATGGATAACCCATTAATAAGCCCCATAGTAATCTAACTTATAACGTTGCCCGTCAATTTGCAGATCGCGCCCCGGTTTTTCGATCGTGCCAAGTTCTCCCTGCTGAATGGCGCGGTCAAATGCTGCGGAATATTTGTCCGGACACGAAATTCTGTCCCGACACGAAAATCCTGCAATGTTACGCCATTGCTCATTTTCTTCGCTAAAGGCGGTGATTTCACGCTGGTCGCGATCGTATACCAGTACTTCAGGCTTACCGTCATTATTGAGATCCATGGTCCACGCGATACAGGGTGATGAAGCAACAAGGCAGGTGCGCACCCCGTAACTGTTCTCGCTCAGGCTCTGCCACCAGCTTTCCGGTAACAACGGGCTCCCTTTACGTAATGTAATCGTTTGTCGCAGCTTTAGCGCTTTTAATGCCGGGGATTCATCTCGGGTCTGGCTGGTCAGTAATGATGCGAGGGTGCCACGCCAGCTCTGCTGGGTCCGCCAGCCACTGCGGATGAGCTTGCAAGGTTAGCAACGCCTGATGACCACGGCGACCAGCAATGCTGAACATGTAGAGATCGCCGGGGTTCGCCTGCTGCAAGCCTTGCTCAAGTCGTGATAACTGATTATTTATCGTAATACGGTAAGGGTCGAGAGCCGGGCTGTGTAGCAGTAGCCACAGTATCGCCATCAGACCCAGAACACAGGTACTCAGCATATCAAGTTTTGGTGAGTCATCACGCCATGCTCGTCGTTGTAGCCAGGCAGTGCCAACTGTCCAGGCCAGGGTGACAGCAATGACAGCGGCAGCATTGATGCGATCCATTGTCCAGCCATACTGTGCTACGCGCAGCCATAGCGCCCAGGCTGCCAGTATTGCGAACAGGGGCATCAACCATTGCGCGATGACCACCAATTTGCGTAGCCAGCCAGGATAGCGCAGTACGGTTGCTGTGGGTGAGCAGACTATCGCGGTCATCACCATCATCGCCAGCGCCATGGTCGTAAGCAGCAGTACGGTGGAGACATTTTTGGGAATAATTATCAGCCCGGTAAAAGGCAATACGGCGAGGAATATCAGCGAGACAGCGGCGTGGAGCGGCAGCGCCACTGCGGCCATTAACGAGATAACCCGTTTGAAAATATTGCCGGCGGCAGGAAGGCTGCGGCATAACGCAACACTCGCCGCAATGACAACGCCGGTGGCCACGGGCGGAAAAATATCGTTATAAAAAAACCATCGATCAAATAGCCTGAGCTCAATCAGGCCGAACAGATTGCTCCACAGCAGCATAACCAACCAGAATAAACCCGTGAGCAGTGTGGCGACGATCACAGTAAAACTGTTAGCCCAAAGCGAAGCAATCACAGCGGTCGCCATGTTGTCACCCGATTTCCAGTTACGCGCCTGCAGAAACGGTAATATCAGAAATAACCAGAAGACGATAACCGGCATGATGTCGACAATAAAGAAGCGCGAACTGTCGTCGCGAAAGTTCCAGTCCAGCCAGAGGGTAATTAATGCCAAAAACGGCAGAACTGACAGGGCGAGCAGCCAGGGCAAGGGAGAGCGAAAGCGGGTCACAGTGAATACCAGCACGCCGGTAAAGCCGCTCAGCAGGACCAGCAGCAGCGCTGAAGTTTGGAAATACATCAGCGTGGCCCAGCTTGAGCCAGCTAAAAATCCGGTAATAATGATACCTGAGCGGCAGGTCGGAGTGAGTGGAGAGGTTGCAAGCATTAAACAGTCCTTGTTATGCCAAGCGCAGCGTGTGAAAACGTTAATCCTGATAGCCGTTATCTTCGGTATCAGAGTACGGAAATCATATTCTTGTTTGTGTCTGCGGCCAATATGCTGACAATATAAAGAATGAGAAATGTGATCCCACATCAGATAAATAACATCAGTATTTATCTTGTGTAAATAAAATTGTCAGGGATAGCTTTTAAGAAGTACATTGCTTCACAGCAATAATGTCGTATAGCAATGAGAAGGAGCCTCTGATGCTATCAAAACCGAATTTGACCTGCACACCGTTACGTTTTCCATTTACGGTTTACTGGAAAAAAATGAAGGGAAAAGTTTTTGACGGTTCAATAACGATAATATTCAGACGTTAAATTGTCAGACATAGATAAAAAATAAATACTACTGAACATCAGGATTTTTGTCAGTTCTCACCGATTAATATCCTGCAAGCACTATTCGCCTTAGCTAAAAATCCTCTGGATGCTTGCCTCATGTTGACGCACCTGTGCAATCACTGTTTCAGCATCTCCTGAACCCTTTTCTGTTGCGTTGTACAAGATGATCACTTCCATGCCTGGAGGTGATGGCTGGGTAAAATTGCAGAAAGCGAGGTAAAGAACACTGACAATGTTGAAAAAAGCAAGTAGGATTTAATCCTACCCGGCGGAAACTAAGGTGTTACCGATGAGAACAACACAGCAGATGAGTATTACGCTGCCGAATGAAATGGCAGCGCAGGTGAAAGCACGTGTGGCCAGTGGCGAATATGCATCAGAGAGTGAAGTTATCCGGGAGGGGCTCCGGGCGTTGATGGCTCGTGATAATGCGGTGGAACAATGGTTGCGGGAGAAGGTAGTTCCTGCGTGGGAAGCACTGCAAAACGGTGAAACAGAAAGCCTCAGTGGTAACGATATCAGGGACAGGCTGAAAGCCGAACACAGGAAGGTTACCGGAGAGGAATAATGGACTACAAGGTCGTATTCGCATCGGAAGCGGAAGAACAACTGGCAGAATTGTATCGTTATATCGCAAAAGCGGCGACACCGGAAACGGCTCTGGGCTATACGGAAAGTGTTATCGGTTACTGTGAGTCTCTGGAGCGTTTTCCGCACCGGGGAAATCGTCGTGATGATATCCTGACAGGATTGAGGGTAACGAATTATCGCAAAAGAACAATCATCGCCTTTATGGTACGTGATAAGACGGTAAGCATTTTGGGGATATGGCATGGCGGTCAGGACTATGAAGACGATCTGCTGGCCGATGAAACAGACTGATAATAATCGGCTACAGTATAGGTAGTCAGTTTCATCTGCCATTTGTAAGCATATAGTGTTCCATCCTCAGATAAAGCGCATTTGGACTAAATGATTGTCAGATTAAAATGTGTTAAATTCTGCAATCAGTTACGGTTGTTATATGCTGGTGCTTATTGCTAACATTATGCTCCCCCCTGAAAAATGCATTCAATAAATATTGAATGAAAATAAACTTGTCATAAATACTCTAAAAGAGATAAATTACTGTGCAAGGCATGAAGCCACATTATCTTGAGAAGGAGCCTCTTATGTCATCCGGTCTGAATCTGACCTGCACACCGTTAAGTTTTCCATTTACGGTTTACCGGACAAAAAACAAAATGAATGATTATCATGCTTATGATATGAGGCATGGTGATTTAAGTGAGTTTCAGTTAAAGGAACACTTTGGATTACATCAGATAGTTGAAGGTGTTAATCCTTATACTAACGAAATTTCGCGCTATCCTGTTGGTAACTACAGCTTTGCCAGACCGGCTATTATTACTGAAACCCGAAGTCGTGAAGAAATAGCGCAAATGCTATTTGATCAGTTCAGACAATACTCTGCACCCGTTTCCTTTATGGGATATCGAAAATTATTTATCAGTTTGATAAACCATCTGCAAACCGGGGATGGTGAGCCATTTTATGATGATTTATTGAACACAGCTTATCATAAGCAAATTGTAAGTGATACGACTGAAAATAGTTCACTTCTGACAATAAAAAATGTTATAGAAAGTAATATCGACTGGGGTGTGTCTGTCTATCCTGATCAATACAAGGATGAGTTTAATCAAAAGTTAAGCGGAGTTATTTTACCAAAATTCAATCTCTGGATAGATCGTGTTAACGGTTTGGGGATTTCCGTTCATGATATTTATGCAACACATATCACAATTCAATCGCTGACTGTGGATCAGGATGGTTATACTGCAATAGTTCATTATCAGGGACAGGATCATTTTGGGCTGGATGACAAAGATATAATGAGCCAGTTATATCATAACCTGCCAATTTTTCGGATTTGGTTTATACTGCAGCGCTGGGAAAAATTCGGATACAAGCCATTTGTTACTAATATGGAGGCGACTATCGAGTTCAAAGGGAGACGAAAATGAAGAGTAATTATTTAAAGATAGCATTAATATTACTTCTCCTGCCTTTAATTTATTTTATTTGGCTTCTTGCGCAACCAGTACAAATAATTGCAGTTCATACAAACAGCCACTGGACAGAAGTTTTGGTGAAAAACTTCCCTTTAACCAGTAGAGGGAAAGTCGACTGGTGGGAAAGTAACAAAACACGGTTAAAGGAAAAATATGGGATGCCTGAAACAGATAATGATGGTAGATATTCAATAACATTCTGGGATTTTGGTAATGGATATGAGATTGAACAGCCGGATAAAAGTACTTTTTTCCCCAGCAAAGACACCGATCATCTGTTCTGCTTTGAGGATATGAAGGTTAAAGCGAGATGCATAAGGAAAGAAAATATTCTGATGAATATAAATACCACCAGTGAAAATCTTATAAGGTTTGACGCAAATGGAGATGTGTATTATCAGGATAAAAACGGGAAAATATCTGAAGGAGAAAGATTCTCTTATACGGTTAAATAAAATGCTCTATAAGGAATTATAGGGGTGGCCTGTTAAAGCTATCGCGGTTCATTCAGATGAAAACAGACGCTGTAAAGTAATGAATAACTCTCCTTTAACGGATCATGGAAAGATTGACAGGTAGTTAATTAACAAAAGGTTTTTGAAAACAGATATGCTGGCTCCGAAATTATCAATGATGGTGGTTATTCTGTTGTTATTTGGGGGTAAGTGCAATTCCAAATAACCCAATCAGCTTTTCTTTAGGTGATACATACTATTATCAGAACCAGAATGGTGAAATTAATAAAGGAAGATGAATCAAAAATTATCGAGTGTCTGACGACTAATCTATAAGCGGATCAAATGAAAACTCTCACGTTAAATATTCTTGCTGCATTAATTATCACTGCAACTATCTACCTGATCTGGAAATTTTCCCGACCGACCGAAATAGTCGCTGTCCACTTGAGTCAATACGCAAGCTATATAGTAGTTAAGAACTTTCCATTTACTGACAGTGGAATGATAACATGGTGGCAGGAGAACAGAGTCTTGTTAAAAGAGAAGTATGGTGTGCCAGAACTTGGTTCTGAGGGAAGTGAATCGATTTCTGTCTGGAACTTCGGGGATGGATATCAAATTGAAAAGCCGGATAAAGATTCATTTTTCCCCAGTAAAGATACTTCTTATTTATTATGTTTTGCTGATATGAATGTCAAAGAAAATTGTATTGTCAAAGATTCCTTGATGAGCATAGGTAAAACACGTGATGGTGTAATACTCTTTCGATTTGGGAATAAAGTATATAGCGAAAAGGATAATGGGGAGGTGGTTCGCCGTAAAATCTCTGGCTCTTAAGCACTGTTAATCGGGACAGGGTAGCTTCTCTCGCTCAGGCTCAGCCGTCTGGTGTTTACTGCTGAACATCCATATATGGTGTAACACATTTTTGCGGCTTACGAAAATGAACGTAGTCACCCGCATACGCGGCTTATCACATAGCTTTTCAACCTGCGAAAAATCCTAACCACACCCTCTAATCTGCCACTTTCCTATCAATCTGCAAAAAACAATCGCCCAAACCATAAGTCAAATTTTTCCGACAATATATGATGCGCACTCAAATAGTTTTCTTTACGACCAGCAAGCACTTTACCGGCTGACTTTGCAGTCTGGCGTTGTTACGCCTTATATATATGGATGTTGAACTTATATTTCTTTTCGCTTCCGCTGTGTCGGGGTTTCTATTTTGCTAAACCAGAGTTTGAGTGGCGCGAAATATTTCTGATTTTTGTGCCGTTTGACGCTTTATCCACTGATGTTCAATCAATTCCGGCATAGGAAATAGTAATGAAACAACTCATCCTTTCAGCAGCAGTTGCTACTGTGGTTCTCGGCATGTCTGCGGCAAATGCAGCAGATAATAATGTAGGCGGCGGCCAGGTTAACTTTTTCGGTAAGGTGACTGACGTTTCCTGTACCGTTTCTGTCAATGGCCAGGGCAGCGATGCTAACGTTTATCTGGCTCCGGTTACCCTGACCGAAGTGAAAAACGCCAGCGCCAACACCTTCCTGAAGCCTAAATCCTTCACTATCGATGTCTCTAACTGCCAGGCGGCAGACGGCACCGCACAGGATGACACCAGCAAACTGGGGGTCAACTGGACCGGCGGTAACCTGTTAGCCGGTGCGAATGCCCAGCAGCAGGGTTATCTGTCCAATACCGAGAGCACCGGTGCACAGAACATTCAGCTGGTACTGGCGACCGGCACTGATGCCAGCCTGACCAATAAAATCATCCCAGGTGCCAGCGGACAGCCAAAAGCCACCACCAGTGCGGTGAATAACGGTACGCGTTTCACCTACTACGTCGGTTATGCCACCAGCACCCCGGATACGGTTTCTACCGGCGTGGTAAACAGCTACGCGACTTACGAAATCACTTATCAGTAATTGCTCTGTTAACCACAAGCGGCAGGATTCTGCCGCTTATTTTTTGAGGTAATGATGAAGTACATTGTGCTTTTTTTCTGTTTCATTTTCAGTGTTGCCGCTCAGGCCAATAATATTATTACTAATGGCACCCGCTTTATTTATCCCGGAAATGAAAGAGAAATAACGGTACAGCTGTCGAATACAGCGGATCGCCCGGCGGTCGCGCAGGCCTGGCTGGATACCGGGGATGCTAACGCCACGCCGGATACTATCACCACGCCATTTATTATTACCCCGCCGGTATCGCGTGTTGATGCCAAAAGCGGCCAGACGTTGCGGATTAAACTGGCGAACGATCATGGGCTGGCAAAAGATCGCGAGTCACTCTGGTGGCTGAATATTCTGGAAATCCCGCCGGTTACGGCCAGTGAAAAAGCCGAAAGCCAGAATATGCTGCAACTGGCGATTCGCTCGCGTTTTAAATTTATTTACCGGCCTGCCGGGCTGGGAAATCGTGAAGCCGCCGCCGATAAATTAGTGCTGAGTGCGGCGGATAAGCGCCTGACTATACGTAATCCCAGCCCATTTTATCTGACCCTGACGCGTATTTCGCACGATGGCGGCGCGGCGCTGAATGCGCATACCGTAATGCTGGCACCGCAGTCCAGCAGCACCCTGACGCTTTCTGGATCGGTCCGGCGCGGAGAGACGCTGACGGTGAATAATATTAACGATTACGGTGCCGATATCGCGACACAAGTGGTTGTGAAGTAGGGAACCGATGATGAAGCAGCGGGTGTTGAGCGGCGTGAGTCGGAGAAAAAGGACAGCAACGATATTGCTGTCGCTGTGCTGTTTTCCGGCTTTTTCCAGCGCCGAGGAGAGCCAGAACCCGGTTTATCAGTTCAATGATGGCTTTATTATGGGCAGCAAGGATAAGGTCGATCTGTCGCGATTTTCCACCAATGCCATTACCGAAGGTCGCTATTCGGTGGATGTGTATACCAATAATGAGTGGAAAGGGCGTCAGGAACTGAATATCACCCGCGCGGAAGATGGAAAATTAGGGGTGTGTTACACCCGGGCGATGCTGGTGCGCTTTGGTATTGCGGTGGAAAAACTGAATCCAGAACTGAGCCAGCGTGAGGGTTATTGCGGGCGGTTACAGCAGTGGCGTGATGACCCGAATGTCACTGACCATTTTATTCAGTCTTCACTGCGGCTGGATATTTCGGTTCCGCAGCTTTACGAGGATCAGCTGTATAAAAGCTATGTCAGCCCGGAATACTGGAATAAAGGTATCACCGCACTGAATCTTGGCTGGATGGCGAACGTCTATAACAGCCATCTCTCATCCGTCGATAGCCGCGACGACAGTAGCGCCTGGCTGGGGATTAACGCCGGGCTGTCATGGGATGGCTGGTTACTGAAACATATCGGCAATCTGGACTGGCAGCAGCAAAAAGGATCCGCCAGCTGGAACAGCAATCAGACCTATTTACAGCGACCGATCCCGCAGATCAATTCGATCGTCAGCAGCGGGCAGATCTTTACCAGCGGTGAGTTTTTCGATACCACCGGTTTGCGCGGCATTAACCTCGCCACCGACGATAATATGTTTCCCGATGGTATGCGCGCCTACGCGCCGGAAATTCGTGGCGTGGCGCAAAGTAATGCGCTGGTGACGGTGCGCCAGTCGAACAATATTATCTACCAGACGACAGTATCGCCCGGGCCTTTTATCCTTACGGATGTTTACCCTTCGGGTTATGGCAGCGATCTGGAAGTGTCGGTGAAAGAGGCCGATGGCAGTGTGCAGGTGTTCAGCGTGCCCTATGCGTCGGTCGCGCAGCTGCTGCGTCCGGGTATGACGCGTTATGCCTTATCTGCCGGTAAGGTGGATAACGAGAATCTGCGCAATAAACCGATGCTGTATCAGGGCAGTTATCAGTATGGCGTCAACAACCTGTTTACCGGCTATGTCGGCGTAACGGGCTTTGATCAGTATCAGGCTTTTCTGCTGGGGACCGGGCTGAATACCGGTATTGGTGCGTTATCACTGGATGTGATTCAGTCACGTCTGAAGATGGATCAGGGTGAAAAGAGTGGTCAAAGTTATCGCGCCACCTTCAACCGCATGTTTGCCGAGACGCAAACCAGCATCGTGCTGGCGGCTTATCGCTACTCGACGAAAGACTATTACAACCTGAACGATGCGCTGTATGTCGTTGATCAGCAGAAGAATGCCGGGCGAAACTACAGCCTGTGGCGTGAGAAAAACGGCTTCAGCTTTACGGTAAATCAGAATCTGCCAGAGGGATGGGGCGGGTTTTATCTTAACGGGCAGATTTCTGACTACTGGAACCGCTCCGGTAGCGAAAAGCAGTATCAGCTGAGCTACAACAATATGTTGGGTCGCCTCTCCTGGTCGCTGGGCGGGCAACGTATCTATACCCCGGACAGCTCCGGGCATCGCCGTGACGACCGCATTTCACTTAACTTTAGCTACCCGCTGTACTTTGGCGAAAGCCGTACCGCCAGTCTGACCTCCAGTACGGCCTTCAATAATTCGCGCTTCAGCAGCACCCAGATGGGGGTAAGCGGGTCGCTCGATGATGAAAACAACCTTGGTTACGGCGTGAGTACTTCAACATATCGCGGCGGTCAGCATGATGTCGCGCTGAATGGCAGTTATCGCACGCCTTACAGCGCGTTATCGGCCAGCTACAGCCAGGGCGAGGGATACCGTCAGAGTGGCCTGGGGGCCAGCGGCACGCTGATTGCGCACCGGGGCGGCGTGACCTTCTCGCCGGAAACCGGCAGCACGCTGGCGCTGGTGGAAGCGAAAAATGCTGAGGGCGCGCGTTTACCTGGCTCGCCGGGCAGCAGAGTGGACAGTAATGGTTACGCCATCCTGCCATATCTGCGCCCGTACCGGATTAACGCGGTGGAAATCGATCCCAAAGGCATGGCGCAGGATGTGACATTTGATAAAACCGTCAGCCAGGTGGTGCCTTATGAAGGCAGCGTGGTAAAGGTGGCGTTCGGCACCACGGTTGAGCGCAACAGGATGATCGTTGCCCGTCAGCGCAATCATGCGCCGTTACCGTTTGGTGCCAGCATCGTCGATCCGGCCGGTAAGGAGATTGGTGTGGTCGGGCAGGGCAGTATGCTGTTTATCAATGATGACAAGGTAAAGCAGTTTGCGGTCAGATGGAGTGGTGGTCAGTGCGACATCAGTCTGGAACAGAATAACGCTAAGGAAGTGCTATGTCGCTGAAGACAATGTTGCGCTGTGCCGCCGGGCTGCTGGCCGTGATCGCGGTATCCTCTTATGCTGACTGCACGCGCCTGGCGCAGCGCACCGTCACGCTGGATATGGTGGTCGGCAGAGTTGTCGTCAATCCGGATCTGCCGGTCGGGTCGGTGATTGCTACCCGCAACTGGACCATGTCGGCCGGTGATGGTGCCAGCTACCGCTGCCGGGGCACCTCGAATTTCGTCGCAAAAGTGGTAGCGCCTGGGGCGATGGATTTGGGCAACAAAATCTACTCCACCAACGTGCCTGGCATTGGCCTGCGCTTTAGCCGCGGTGGCGCGACGGTCAATATTGTCTATCCCGGTAACTATATCTCCAGCACTTCGCGTACCACCGATTACTCACTGGAAGGTTCGCGCTTTACGCTTGAAGTGATTAAAACCGCCCAGCTGACCGGCAGTGGCACCATTGCCAGCGGCAAATACACCTCGTATGACTATCAGTACGGTAATAATCCGATCCTGGAAACCTGGCTTAGCGCCAATGCGATTACTGTGGTTTCCCCTTCCTGCACGGTGCTGGCGGGCAAGAATATGAATGTGGATCTCGGAATGATTAAACGCAGCGATCTTAAAGGCCGGGGCAGCTACGCCGGGGGACGTCAGTTTAATCTGCAACTGCAATGCAGTGGCGGTATCAGTGCCACCGGGTATGCGAATATTAATACCACCTTCTCCGGTACGCTGGCGAGCGGGACCACCGCCAGTCAGGGCGTACTGATTAACGAGAAAACCGGTTCCGGCGCGGCGCAGGGAGTGGGAGTACAGGTGCTGAAGGATGGCTCACCGCTGGAGATGAATAAAAAGTACAGCATTGGCCAGTTACGTAACAATCAGACGCAATATATTACCCTGCCGTATACCGCCCGTTTCTACCAGTATCTGCAAAATATCAGCAGTGGCGAGGTGGAGTCACATATGGTGTTTAATCTGACTTACGATTAAAGCCGGCGTCGGCAGACAATAAGGTTTCACACCACGCCGGGTATTCCCGGCGTGGTCAATCCACCGTAGCGGGTTCGGCAGTCAGCGTGGCGATATTGACCTCTTTCCAGTAGTGTCCCTGTAAAGCAAACCACGGCATGCCGGCAAGCCAGCGCTGATGCTGTTCATTTTCAATACCTTCAACCACCACTTTGTAGTTGTTACAGTGCAAAAAACTGAGCAATGAATGCATTAGTTGTTTACCCTGACTTTCTCCCATTAAATACCAAAAAATGTCTTTATCGATTTTTATATAGTCAAAGTGATGACGTCGAATGGATGCCAGCCCGGCATAGCCGGAGCCAAAGTCATCAAGCCATAATGGCAGTGCGTGCGCGGTTGCGCTTTGCAAAGGAGAGTTGTCGGTAAGGCTACAGGAATGTTCGTTAACTTCGAAGTGAATGCATCCTGTCGCTTTTACCCGCCGGATAATGGCAGAGTCTTTCAACAGCGTAAGCGTATGGTTATCCAGATTAATCGTGACATAAATCTGACGTTCGTTGAACCAGTCTTTGTGCGCTTCAACTAAATCGAGTTGTTCATGTATTATCGCTTCGCGAACAGCATTGCTGGCAAAGCTAAAAAAGTGTTCCGGAGAGAGGGGGGTTAAACTGGCGTGCAGACGGGTTAAACATTCTACAGCCACCAATTTTCCGGCAGCAGAAAACATTTTCTGAAAAACATAGCTGACAGAGATATCATCCCGGGATAAATTTTCAATAAAAGCTTTTTCTGATTCCATTTTCTTCTCAGTAGCATTGGCAGTTTTTATCTGAGCTTTTCAGAGTGTGCGGCTGCCTGATCCCTGTCATACTTCGCCATCAATGATTAAATCCATCTTATTATAAGATAACTTTTTAGTTTAATCTTCTGTTTATAGTGCTTAAGGTGATTTTTTTATCTGTGGCTGACCACAAAGTTCTTCGGTTTTTTTACTGCTGGCGACAGAATGCAGTCAGTTATTAGTCGCCGCCAGTCGTTAAGACATTGAGTGGTATTTGTACCATTTGTTCTGCTTTTTCTGATGGAGTATCAGATTCATCAATATATCATCCAGCTCTCTTTCTATATGCCCAATATTTCTGAAATTGCAGGCGAGGTGAAGATAGCTTTTTTTCTGGTTATTGATGTCTATTTCACTGATCTCTTTGATATTGATGATAAAAATATCTGTCGAGATTTTTCCATAGCTTTCAAAGTCGAGAACGGTATTTTTAAGGATAGAGCCAATTAGAGCGGGGGCGTCAATAACCGGTGAGACGATCAGCGCGCAACCGCCTTTAGAAATGTTTTTTATTTGCAGTTTATAAGGCTCGCCATTTTTAAATCTGCCGTGACAGAAGAAATTATGATCTTCTGAAACATCAATTCTCAAATCTTTTCTTCGCTGCGTAATATTGATTTTTTGTGGCATCGGAATATGCAGCAATGCCTCATTGTCAGCGCAGACAAGTTGAGTGGCTGCCGTTTTGAATTCAATGTTTGAGATATTATTCTGAATGGAAAAGTGCAGCGTCTGATTGCCATTAACAATTTTTTTATTAAAGGGTATCGCAAGGCCATTTAAATCTATCTTACACAGGCGGCTTATGACGATACCTTTGTTACAAGATATCTCAATCCGGCTGTTTTTTTTGAATGCTTCCCGCAGCACGGCTAAAATTTCAAAGCGGTCTTTTTTTTCGTATACGCCATCCATACATCAATCATCCTTTTCAATGCTTTCTGGTAATCATAGATCCTGAGCAGTACAAGGCTTGTTAGCGGGCAATATGCGGTGTTAATGCCTGGGTGATAACAAAGTTGAATGTAATATAACTGCCTTGCATAACGAAATATGGAGGTTTTTTCCAGTAATATGACTGGAGAGGAATATTATAATAAACCCGTAAAATTATTACAGAGAATATATTAATTAAACTGTTGTGTAACCAGCTAATTTGAGTCTATCTCAAAAAAAAATTTCTTTAATTGTTATTCCCTATTAATTATGAATGATTGATTTGCCATCCGCAAAGTTATAGTTAAGTTATATTTATCATTTTGCGTGATTGATATTCCAGTAATGTGTAACAGATAATCTGAGCGTGCTACCGGTCAGTTTAGTTGAATCAGATAAACCACAATAATTACCTGACAGAAGAATAACATTAAGTGATTATTTGTAGTGGTGTTTTGCTATTTTTCGCGTAAAAAAATAAGAACATGATTTTTCTTCATGTCACATGTGATTTTTTCAAAACCATAATTTATCTGATTGGTGTAACGTGCCAAAAGGAATCAAAAAACATTAATGAGAATAATTATGACGTCAAAACACACACTACCGCCATTCCGTACTGATGTCGTCGGCAGCTATCTGCGTCCGGCCTATTTGCATCAGGCTCGCAGTCAGTTTGCCAAAGGGGAAATTAGCGCTGATAATCTTCAAACCGTTGAAAATAAAGCCATTACCGAGCTGATTGAGAAGCAGAAAGCGGCGGGGCTGAAGGTGATCACCGACGGCGAGTTCCGTCGCAGCTGGTGGCATCTCGACTTTATGTGGGGACTGAATGGAGTGGAAAAGGCCGATTTATCCCATGGCTATGTATTTGACGGGATTGAAACGCGCCCGGAAACCGCGCGGTTAACCGCTAAGATCGGCGGTAAAAACCATCCTTTTCTGGAACATTTCCGCTTCCTGTTACCGTTTGCCGACGCGGGTATTGTTCCGCGTCTGACCATTCCTGCGCCAGCCCAGTTTTTTAAAGAGCTGTATCGCCCGGAGAATAAAGCCGCGACAGAAAGCATTTACCCCACGCAGGCGGAATTAATTCAGGATCTTACCCGTGCTTATCAGACCTTTATCGCCGAGCTTTATGCTGCGGGCTGCCGAAACCTGCAACTGGATGACTGCACCTGGGGCATGATGGTTGATGCGCGTTACAATAATGCTGGCGTTGCCGATCGCTCATTATTGAAAGAAGAACCCTGTGATTGTCACTCAACCACCCATACGGTGATTAGCGATAACGTTCAGTCACTGGCGGAATTACTGCTGGCGATTAACAATGCCGCCATCGAAGGTGCGCCGGACGATCTGATTCTGACTACCCATGTTTGTCGTGGTAACTATCGTTCCACCTGGGCTGCCAGCGGCGGTTACCAGCCGGTTGCCAGTGTACTGTTCGGCAGAGAAAACGTTTCGGCTTACTATCTTGAGTTCGATACTGAACGTGCCGGTGATTTTTCCCCTCTGGCTGAAGTGAGCGGTGACAAAAAGGTGGTGCTGGGTCTGGTATCGTCCAAAACCGGTGAGCTGGAAGATAAACAAGCGGTTATCGACCGTATTAAAGAGGCGACGCAGTATATCCCTCTGGATCGCCTGTGCCTGAGCACTCAATGCGGCTTTGCCTCGACCGAAGAGGGTAATGCGCTGACGGAACAGCAGCAATGGGCGAAGATCGCGCTGGTAAAAGAGATCGCCGAAGAGGTGTGGAAATAAGTTTTGCCGTTAAAGCGTGTTGGCTGAGCATTCGGGCCATTGGCTGGCGGATGCTCAGTGATTTGGATCGGCAGGATATGGGCAAGTTAATATTAACGAAGCCGCCGATCTATTGCGGGAGATCGCCCATCAGGTTGATTTCCTCAATACGGCGTTTATTTATATTTATTTCGCATTGCTCAATTGTGGGCTGATAGTCAAAGCCTTCCTCTCCAATTTGAGAAGCAACTGCCAGACAGAAATCTTTTTTGTATCTTTCCCAAGTTTTTTGAGATTTCGATAGTCGCTTTTGAAACACACTGCCGGTTGTTTCTTCACTTTTACTATTGAATGGATCCATAAAATTAGAGTCATTTATTATTGAGGTTAATTTTTTCTCTAAAACACGGTTTACCTCTTTATTACTTTTTTTCCACTGTAATGCAATACAGTTTTCACCTTCATGGCGATTGTCTATCTTTGCATAGCATGCATCTTTTTCACTGCCTGCCATCAGTGGAGTGACGGCGAGGCAAACGGATGGGAAAAGAATCATAGTGATGAGTGTAAAAGCTTTAATTTTCATTTTAGATACCTGATTCTTTTTCTGCTTGACTCAAATGTCATGTAGTAAGCATTACTACTGATAGGTGAAATTAACTTACTTTCATCGTTATCCATTGCAGCTAAACATAAAATTTCAGCGTGAGTAGTGCCCTGATAGTATATATCAACCAGCACGTCACGGATTTTCTGATTTAATAAGTGCCAGGGAGTTGCTCCTTGCTGATTTTTCGTGTTCCGTAAATAAGACCTCCCGGTCTCATCGCGTTTAATTCTGTAAGAAATCTCAAACAACCTGATCTGCTGCCGATGGCTGATTTCCCCGACCATTGGGCCATACACTTGTACAAACTTCCTGGCCTGACTAGATTTCAGACCGGCGGCTTTGTGGCAAATAACCGTTTGAATATTACTGGCGAGTCTATTAGCGCTGGATATAAATAAATTTGTTAATAAGTAAAATTTAATTGAGATAAATATCACTCTTTTCTACAGAAGTCGAGGAGGACAGAAATCCTGATGGTATAGAGTAAATTGTATTATCTTTCATATGGTTAAATTATAATACCAGTCTAATTTTTAGCAGTACGTGTTATTAATTTTATTTCTTCAATGCGTCTGATATTCATCTTTATATTGCATGACATAACTGAAGAGTCATGTGATTGAGCCCATTCGCCCATTAAATTAGCATTCGCTTCGCATAGGTTATTTCTTGCTTCCTCCCACGCCTGTTGCGATAAATCAAACTGCTTAATGAAAATTTTGTTTATTTTATCCCCGTCAGGCTCAGTTAAATGGAAAGGATCATCATATTTTTCCATGATAATCGCTTTCATGGTGCTGATTTCTCTCTGTAGATCTTTACGTGATTTATCCTCTTCTAAAGAAATACATTCCTTTGAACTGTTAACTTGTAATGAGGCTTCGGTAAAACAATGGTTAATGGATTTCTCTATATCCAGCATGCTTGCATATACAGAGTTATCCCACAATCCAATAATAAATAGAAACAAGGCGGTTGTGTTTTTCATAACAAATTCCTTATTCTCTTTCTTTCTTTTTCATATTGACTATAGTGAGCACTTTGATTTATTACATCTGTCAACTGCTTTGGGTTATTACTCGCAACAGCTTTAACAAGTACAATTACATCATCTACACCCTGATAGACGATATCAATATATACCTCTTTTATTTTTACATCAATTGCGTCCCATGTTGCGGCGTCAGGAATGTTTTTTGTATATTTCAGATAATAATTTTTTGATAACTTTTCATAATATGGGTAAATAATCTCAAACAACCTGATCTGCTGCCGATGGCTGATTTCCCCGACCATTGGGCCATACACTTGTACAAACTTCCTGGCCTGATTAGCTTTCAGACCGGCGGCTTTGGAGCAGATAACCGCTTTAAACTCCTCCAGACCCGCCTGACGTAGCGTGGAATAGACTTCTCCTCGGCTGCGGCCACCCATATCGTAGCCCCTGCCCAGCGTGACGCCTGAATTTTGGCCTGGCCAGTGCAGCACGCGTGAAAAAAAAGGGGCGCGATGCTGGCGGTAAGGCACTACTGCGGTGATATAGTCATGCCCTTCAGCATCAAAGGTTATCTGACCCTCGCGCACATGCAGCGGGCCATTCGGCTGCCGCTGCCGCCAGTGGGGCGACATCTCTTTTAGCGCTTCGGTAAACCAGCTGTCGGTGGGGCCAACCAGTCCGCTGGGTGACAAATTGAGCAGTCGCTGATACCAGACGACCGCTTCGATAGTATCCTGTCCGCATTTGCCGCTGATTTCCAGTTCGCGGCCGGTAGCCTGCTGATAGCCAGCATTCATCACCATTCGCTGGAGTTTTTTGACTTCTTCCGGCTGGTTGGTGCCGCAGGTGCCCACCGAGGTAAACACCAGGTTCGGGTGTAACACCATCGGGTCGTGATAGCGCTTTTGGTTCATCAGAACTCCTTTTCATCGCCCGGTAATGGCGGTTTCCTTTAACTTCTTTCCCTGATACTAATCGCGAGGTTATTAACGTTATATATAAATTTGATATTATTAATGATGGAATTAATTACAGCTTATTACGATAATGTTTAATCATTAATAACGCTTTTAATGAAGAATAAAGTAAAGCATAAAGCGGTTTATTTACCAACAACTTTCTTTAAGCCGTTGTGATTAACGACGCACCCGTTAAGCTGCGTCGTTAATCAGTCAGTTATTGTGGCTGGGTCGGCACAATTTTAATATTCACCATACCAATTCCCAGTCTGCGCGGGTCATGGCCGATAATATTACCGGTATCGGAGATTATCGGCTCTGGCGGGGTAATCACCAGCGTGCTGGCCTGCTGTGGGTTGCGGAAATGCAGAGTGGTGGTGGTCGCCTGTTCAGCCAGGTTCAGCAACTGAATATCCTCGCCGACGCTGACCGGAATCGGGCGGTGGATATTCGGGCCGATAGCGCGTGCGGTTATCACCAGATCAAAACTCTCTGGCAGGGGATCACGATATTCAATTTTCACTTCCGGGGCCAGATTGGCATTCGACCAGCGTCCCCACTCTTCCGGACGCGAAATACCGCTAAAACTTTTCACCGCTTGCGGTGCGCCAGGCAGATGGAAAATAAAGCTGTCGGCCTGATAGCGGATATCATTATCTTCAATCTTAAGCTGGGCGATATTCTGTCTGAACCGTTTTTCGTCACCTTGTACCGGCTTAAAGTCGGCGGTGCCGTGATAGTTGTCACCGACAATCTGCATCACCTGCGGTTGCGCGTTTAGCTGTCCGCTGGACAGGCAAAGATCGTTGGAAAGCGCTAATTGCGGCTGCCAGATACGCGCCATCCTGAAACATTTATCCACCCAGAGAAACGTATCCCCGGCGGCGAATTCCGCCAGCTGATAGCGCAGCGGGGCAGAGTATTCCCCCTCCGGGAACGGCTCCACTTTGCCTTCGCTAACCCGCAGCAGCAACGGCAGCTTAAAGTTAGCGCCGGAGAAACTGAAGGTGCCGTTTTTCTTATCGATAGTGAAATCGGTCAGGGTCTTAGGAAAGTTCCACAGGCGAATAATGTCCGGCTTCCACTCGCTAATTTTTTCTTTCATATTGAGAAACGCGGAGGAGAGCGAGATACCGGACAGGCTGCTGCGCCCAAGGCCGATATAGTTATCACCGCCTAAAATATCCAGCACCGTCGCACCGTTATCCAGTGAACTGCGCTTTACCGCATTGAGATCGCTATTCGGCTGATCACCACGAATAATAAAGAACAGATTCTTCCGATCCTGTTTAGTGAGGTATTTATAGGCGGTGTTATTCATCGCCAGATGGTCACTGGAGACCACAATCACGGTATTTTCGAACCAGGGTGAGGCCTTAATTTTCTCAATCAGACGCGCGATATGCTGCTGGCTACAGGTGACCGCGCTGAAGGATTGATTGGCTTTACCCTCGATGCTGTAACTTTTGCGCTGACAACTGCGTGAGATAAAACCGTCCGGATGGTGGGTATCGACCGTCAGGGTAAACAGCGCGAAGCGGGTGTTCTGTTGCGACAGTTCGCTAAATTTCTGATACACCTCATCCAGTACCGTATCGTCGTAATAACCCCAGTTATTACGGTATTTCGCATCGGCCACCCGCTGTTCCAGTTCACGCGCACCATACAGATTCTGGCTGTCGAAGCCATGGGATTTCAGAAACAGATCTTTACCGGCAAAGCGCAAATCTGCACCCTGGATAAAGTAGTTGGTATAGCCGGAAGCTTTCAGAATATCGCCGAGGCAGACGTTTTCCGGGTAGAAGCTCGACAGTGCAGCTGACGCATTGCCATTAAACGGCGCAAATAGCGGAATGCCGCATTGTGAAGCCACCATTCCGGCGATGGTATATTCCGTGCCGGGGAGTTGCTCGGTCTGGCTGAAATCAATCCCCTCGTCTTTCAGCGCACCCAGCTCCTCGGTCAGGCCAGGAAAGGCCTGTGGGTCGAAATAGGTGCGTTCGAGGCTTTCGGCATAGATATACACCAGATTAGGTTTACGGCCGGTCATGGTTTTGTGCGGCACCTGGTAGTGTGCGGCAAAATCCGATTCGCCCTGACGCGTTTGCGAGCGCACCAGATCAAATACCTGCTGAAAAGCGGGAGTGGTTTTAATTGAGGCCAGTGACAGCAGTAAAGCCAGCAGGCTATAGCCAAAATGGTGGGGCAGATGTTTGCGCCGCCGTAAAATCCAGGAGAGCAGACCGAATATCAGCAGCAGTCCGACCATCAGACCTGTGGCCGGCAGAATATATTTACTGATCCCGGCACCTTCCAGGCTGTTGGTCAGGGTGTAGATAACCGCATCATTTATTCCGTCGCCGGTAAAATAGTTACTGGCAAATAAGGTCGCATTAAGAATGACAAATAAACCTGAGGTGATCAGAATAACGGTAAACCAAATATTATTACGCCCGGCCTTTAATGCATAAAGTAAAATAGCAGTTAAAAATAAAATAACTGAAAGTAGTTCCGACGACATCAATTCCTCTCTTGTCATAAAGCCGCGTTCCCTTGCGCTTACCCTCCTTACCGGCAGCGATACCCGCGTCCAATTTAGCCTGAGAGGCGCAGGCAGGCAACTGGAGGTAGCAGAAATGCGGGCTGTATCAGAATCAGGCAAAAAAAGACCAGGCTGAGGGAACCTGGTCTTTCGGCAGGGAAGCGGTCGGAAATGATCAGAGTTCGCCGGTGATATACTGGGCAACGCCGTTGCCAAAACTCCAGTCGCCTTTGTCATTGGTGATAAACGAGATCATCAGATCGCTGCCGGCAATGCCGCAGCTCTGTTTAAATTCGCGCGCCAGTTCCGCCATAAAGAACTGTTTTTGCTGGTCGCTGCGTGGGCTGGTAAATACCCGCACCATCACCAGATTATCGGTGCGTTGCAGTCCGAGGCCGGTATCTTCAAAAACCATCTGATATCTTTTATTCTCGTGAACAATCTGATAGCGATCGCGCTCCGGTACCTGAAACGCCGCCAGTACCGCGCGATGCGCTGCATCCAGCAGGGTTTTCATTTCAGACTCTGAGCGGCCCTGAATAACATCGAATTGTAATAACGGCATAGTAACTCCTGACATTGCGTAAAAGTGGGTAACTCACCGGGTTATCCTGCACCTGCTGGCGACGAAGAAAAAGCGCTATACTTAAAATGATTATTTACTATTTTGAACAATGACGATGAAAGAACTGAAAACCGATGCGCTGTGGATTCATCTGCACTGGCTGACGGTGCTGGCCGAGCAGGGAAGTTTTACCCGCGCAGCCGAACGGCTGGAAGTCAGCAAAGCGGCGATGAGCCAGAAGATTAAACAGCTGGAAGAGATGGCGGGCGTGGCGCTGGTGCAACGCACCACGCGTAGTGTGCGGCTGACCAGCGCCGGTGAAAAACTGGTGGAGGATCTGCGAGCGCCTTTTTCGCAGATTGCCCGGAGTTTTTTCAGCGTCAGGGATTCCAGTGGGCCGCTGCGTGGCCTGGTGCGGGTAACCGCGCCGGTGGCGTTTGCCCGCCAGCAACTGGTGCCGCATATCAGCAGTTTTTTGCGCCAGCATCCGCAGGTGCGCGTGCAGCTGGAAGTGTCTGATCGTCTGGTGTCACTGGCCAGTGAAGGTTTTGATCTGGCGATCCGCCACAGTAATAGCCTGCCGGAAACCCATGTCGCGCTGCCGCTGTGCGAGACGCGTGCGCTGTTAGTCGCCTCGCCGGGATATCTGGCGGAATATGGCGAACCGCAGACGCCGCAAGCGCTGCATCAGCATCAGTGTCTCTATTATCCACGTGGAGTCGAGTTACCGCGCTGGACGTTTGCCCGCCATAGCGCAGCCAGCGAGCAGGTGACGGTCAGCGTCAGCGGGCCGTTTGCCACCAATAACAGCGAGTCGATTCGCGATGCGGCGCTGGATGGTTTAGGTATCGCCATGCTGCCGGATTTCAGCGCCCGCGCCGCGCTGGATAACGGCAGTCTGCAAGTGCTTTTGCCGCAGTGGCGCACCGTCGGAGCCTTCGCCGATAAGCTGTATATCGTGCGGCCCTACGCGCCTCAGGTACCCCGTGCTGTCACCGAATTCAGCCACTGGCTGCGCAACGCTTTTCAGCGCGATTCCTGAGGTTTTTCGGCAGCACCGGTCAATGAACTACGCTTAAAGTAGTGAATTCTCACTTGTCAGCAAGGAGAACAACATGACTGATGCGCCATACGGCCTGATCGCCGTTGATAAGCAGGGTAGCAATGTACTGTTTCTGAATCCGCAGACTTTCGCCGTTGAGCAACAACTTAACGCCTTTCCCCCGCGACCGCATGAGCTGCTGATTTTGCCGCAGCAGAATAAAGCTTATGTGCCGATTTTCGGCGATGGCATCCACGGTGATAACCCGCATCCCGGACATAAAATCGCAGTTATCGATCTGGTGACACGTCAGCTGAGCGGGTTTATTGATATTCGTCCGCTGGTATCGCCGCATACCGCGCGGCTGGGCCGGGATGGCCGGGTCTATATCTGTTGTGAAAACAGTGCCACTATTCTGGTGATCGATCCTGAAACCGATCGGCCGATCGATCAGATCGCGCTGCCTTCGCATAACAGTCATCGCCTGACGATTCTGCCGTCAGGTCGCAAACTGTTTACCGAGAACGAAGAGGATGCCAGCATCACGGTGATCGATCTCTGCACCACGCACGGTGAAGTGGTGGAGAATATTTTGATGCCGCGCGCGATTAACGGTATTGCCGCGTCGTCGCGCTATCCCTACCTGGTTGCCACCGATGCCGAGCGGCCATTGCTCTACGTGCTTGATGCGGAAAGCCACCGTATCCGGCATTATCTGCCGTTACCAGGACATAAAAAAGCCGCGCAAATTGTTCGTTTTAGCGATGATGGTTCGCTGCTGATGGTGATTGGTGATGGCGAACCGATTGTCACGCTGTTCGATGAGATGCTGACGCCGCTGAAACAGATCGAAGTGGGCAATAAACCGATGGACGGCTGCTTCAGCCCGGATAATCGCACCTTACTGATTGCCAACGAAGAGGATGGCACCCTGAGCGTCATCGACGTGATGGCCGGCAAAGTGATTGCCACGCCGTCGGTCGGACGCGGTTGTGAAGTACTGAGTTATTTTACCCTGACCTGAAACTGTTTGAGAGGGAGTGGATGAACAACTACAAAGTGGCAGTGATTCCGGGCGACGGCGCTGCCATCAATGTTTGAACCGGTGCACGGTTCGGCACCGGATTTTGCCGGGCAGACTATCGCCAATCCAGTAGCGACAATCGGGTCAGGCGCGCTGATGCTGGAGCATCTCGGCGAGCACGCGGCGGCACAAGGCATGATGCAGGCGCTGGAGCACGTCACTGCCGAAGGCCAACTGCATCAGACGCAAAGCGCCGACGCGGTATTACGCCACATTTGATAGTGATGCCGGTATCACCGTATGGAGCAATACTGATGGATTTCACCCGCGTACGCATTGAAACACCCCGCTTGATTCTTCGTCCTTTGATCTGCTGTTAAGTGAACGCAAGGAGTAAATGATGCAGGGACCCAATCCCGATAATCCTTATCCGATGGCCGGTTTTCCCCAGGTTTGTTATCTGAAAAATGTGGTGCAGAACCCGCAAATTGAGATTGGTGATTTCAGCTATTACGACGATCCCGAGGGTGCGGAGAATTTTGAACGCAACGTGCGGTATCTGTTTCCGTTTATCGGCGATAAGCTGGTGATCGGCAAGTTTTGTGCGCTGGCACGCGGGGTTAAATTCATTATGAACGGCGGCAATCACCTGCTTTCCGGCGTCTCGACCTATCCTTTCTGGATATTTGGCGGCGGCTGGGAAAACAGTATGCCGCCAGCCAGCGCGTTGCCGTTTAAAGGCGATACGCGGGTCGGCAATGATGTGTGGATCGGTTATGACGCGCTGATTATGCCGGGGATAAAAATCGGCAATGGCGCGATTATCTCTGCACGTTCGGTGGTGACGCGTGATGTGCCTGCGTACAGCGTCGTGGGCGGCAACCCGGCTGCGGTGATTAAAATGCGTTTTGCGCCCGAGCAGATTGCGCGTTTAGAAGCGCTGTGCTGGTGGGACTGGCCGGTGGATAAAATTACTGCCTGTCTGCCGCAAATTATTGCCGGGGATATTGACGGGCTGGCGGGTGAAAACTAAATAAATGGCCGGTTATATATCGCCGTACTCCAGTGACGGCTACTGGCATGTTTTTCGCCTTGCCAGCCCTGCTTACGAAGCTCACGGGCGATCATTTTGTTCATGATGCCGTGACCGACCAGTAAAACCGTGCCCTGCTCAGACAAGCGGATCAGCTGAGTTGCCGCCTGCTTAGCGCGTGCGGTGGCAGATTTAAATGACTCCACCGAGCCGGAATAGCCGCAGAACCACATTAAGCGCCACAGCGACAGCCACACCGCAGGCGGCAGGTGCAGGCGCGCCAGCGGCAGAATCGGGATGTCGACCTCGCCGTACAGTGCATCGCTACTGTGCGCCTGCATCCCGAGTTTTTCCACTGACGACAGCGCGCGCGGCAGGGTGCTGGTGACAATCACTTCGGCCTTTCTGGCGATCATCAGGCTGCGTTGCGGCGGCAGATCGCTGACCAGCGAAAGATTATACTCTTCACACCATTGCGCCATCGCCAGCGCCGAAACTCGCGCCGGAAACGAATGATCGGGTTTTCCGTGCCGCATCAAAATTATGACCATATTATTCAGCCTGTGTTGCCGTCCATGCAGGTTAGCCGATTGCGCCAGTGCTGACATCTCTGACAGACACTTTCAGAATCAGTCCATCGTGAACGATACCTTCATCTGAATGTCATCTTGCCATGCGACAAACAGTCGCCAGTTGAAAGTTCAGCAGCGTGTCAGACTTAGCGGCAACAGATTAGCACTACAACAGTTGAAAAAAAAATCACGGTTTTTTCACCGATTGATCATTGTTTAACCTGTTGATTTTATGAGTTATCGATTTTACCCTGACGAATAAATGTAAAGGTAAGCTAATTATTAGTCGTGTTTGCTATTGATTTATCTACGCGCGTAGATACAATCAAAGGGTAGTGATAACTCACAGCGCTTGTTGTTCTGGCTGCTCCGTGATGGTCGCATTTGTTTCGCGTTACTTAAGCGATCGGTTAATTAAAAACCGACAGACGCGCAGCAAAAATAAGATCCTGACACCAGGGAATCCTTTACTGACCTTTCATCATGGCTCAGAAACTGAGCGTCTTCACCGGGGAGTTATCTCTTCGTAAGCAAGGACGATGACCCACGGAAGGGCGCTCTTAAGATCTCCTCACATCAGGGAATTTTTTGAATGACCGCACCTCAATCTGTAGTGCAAAAGGCTTCGCCAGCGGCACACTCCGCTGCTGATGAACGACTCACCACCGAAGAAGGACGCAAAGATTTCTGGCGCGCCACCTTCTCCTGCTGGTTGGGTACCGCGATGGAATACGCCGACTTTGCCCTCTACGGACTTGCCGCCGGAATTATCTTCGGCGACATCTTCTTTCCCGAAGCTACCCCTGAGATGGCGCTGCTCTCCAGTTTTGCGACCTGGTCCGTTGGTTTTATTGCCCGCCCGATCGGTGCGCTGTTTTTTGGCTGGCTGGGCGATCGCAAAGGCCGCAAGGTCGTCATGATCACCACCATCATTCTGATGGGCGCTTCCACTACCCTGATTGGCCTGATTCCCAGCTACGCCTCGATTGGCTTATGGGCGCCGGCTTGTCTGGTGATTCTGCGGTTTTCGCAGGGATTTGGTGCAGGCGCGGAGCTTTCCGGCGGCACCGTTATGCTGGGTGAATATGCCCCGGTGGCACGACGCGGGCTGGTTTCCTCAATCATTGCGCTCGGTTCCAACAGCGGCACCTTACTGGCTGCGGTCGTGTGGCTGGCAGTGGTACAGATGGATCAGCAACAGCTTCAGGATTGGGGCTGGCGCATCCCGTTTCTTTGCAGCTCGCTGATCGCCCTGACGGCACTGTGGATTCGGCGTAATCTGCGCGAAACCCCGGTTTTTGAACGCAAAAAAGCGCAGTTACAGGCGCAACGCGCTGAAATGATTGAGGCAAGTCCGCAAGCAGCAGACAGCCGTGGTTTCTGGCAGCGCAGTAAAGCGTTCTGGATTATGGTTGGTCTGCGTATCGGCGAAAATGGCCCTTCTTACCTGGCTCAGGGATTTATTGTCGGCTATGTGGCGAAAGTGCTGATGGTGGATAAATCGGTGCCGACCACCGCCGTGTTTATCGCTTCACTATTAGGCTTCCTGATTATTCCGCTGGCGGGCTGGCTGTCCGACCGGTTTGGTCGCCGCATTACTTACCGCTGGTTCTGTCTGTTACTGATTATTTATGCCTGGCCGGCGTTTATGCTGCTCGATACCCGTGAACCGGCGATCGTGATTGCGACTATTGTTACCGGTATGGCGCTGGCGTCATTGGGTATTTTCGGCGTGCAGGCCGCATGGGGCGTGGAGATGTTTGGTGTGCACCATCGCTACACCAAAATGGCGGTAGCCAAAGAGCTGGGTTCGATTTTATCCGGTGGTACCGCCCCGCTGATTGCCGCAGCGATGCTGTCATTGACCGGCCACTGGTGGCCTATTGCGGTCTATTTTTCCGCGATGGCGGGGATCGGTTTTCTCACCACCTTTGTGGCACCGGAAACTCGCGGGCGCGACCTCAATCTTCCTGAGGACGCCATCTGATCGCGCGGCGAAACAGGCTGGCCGGGCGTTGCCTGGCCAGTATTTTCTCTTTTATCGATTAATTTGCAGGTAAAGGGTTTGGCTAAACAGCATTCTGAGCGTGTCACCCGTTCTGACGTCGCCAGACTGGCGGGAACCTCCGTCGCGGTGGTGAGTTACGTTATCAATAATGGCCCGCGGCCGGTCGCAGAAGCGACGCGTCAGCGGGTGCTTGATGCGATCAAACAAACCGGTTACCGGCCTAACGGTATTGCCCGTGCGCTGGCTTCCGGCAGTACCAAAACCTATGGCTTAGTGGTGCCCAATATTTCCAACCCGTTTATTGCTTCCATGGCGCATGCGCTGATACAGGAAGCGCTAAACGACGGGCTGGTAATTTTGCTGGGGGATGCGGGCGACGACCGTAAGCGTGAACGGGAACTGATTCACAGCCTGCTGAATCGTCAGGTCGATGGCCTGTTTTACAACAGCGTCGACCGGCACCCGTATATTGATCTGATTAAAACCAGCGGCACGCCATTTGTGATGCTGGATCGCGTCGATCCGGAATTACAGGTCAGCATGCTGCGGGTGGATGAGCGTGCCGCTTCATGCCAGGTGACCGAACATTTACTCAGTCACGGCTATCAGGATGTCGGCATTATCGCCGGGCCGGGCGAAATGCTGAATGCCCAGGATCGCATCAACGGCTGGCGTGACGCGATGGAGAACTATGGCTTAGTGATTAATCCGGCGTGGATTTTCCCGGCCAGTTATACCCGCGAAGGCGGCTATCAGGCGACAGAGCAAATGTTGCAGGGCGATAAGCTGCCACGTGCGCTGTTTACCAGTAACGAAGCGCAGGCGATTGGGTGTATTCGCGCCTTGCAGCAGCACAATATCCGCGTACCAGAACAGATTGCTCTGGTGTGTTTTAACGGAACCGATCAGTCAGCCTATCATGTACCGGCGCTGACGACGGTGCGCCAGCCCATCCGGGAGATGGCGAAAACGGCCATTGAGATGCTGAAAGCATGGAATGGCGAAGCGATGCTGCGTGAGTTTTCTCACCAGCTGGAAATCGGCGAATCCTGTGGCTGCGCGTCAGCCAGGCCGGAAAGCGCCAGCAAATAAAGATAATAACGATGAAAAGATTAATTATTGATTGCGATCCGGGGAATGGCATCGCAGGAGCCAATGTTGATGATGGTCTGGCATTAGCACTGGCTATCGCCTCGCCGGATATTGCGCTGGAGATGATCACCACCGTTGCCGGTAATACGCCGGTGGACGTGGGCTATCGCGTGGCTCAGGATCTGCTGAACCGCCTCGGGCTGACGATTCCGGTGTATAAAGGCGAAAGTCAGGCGTTGCAGGAGCCACCAGAGCCATGGCGACAGGCACTCGATCAGCGGGTGCATCAGCTGAATCTGACGCATTTATGGCAGGGCGTGCGCCAGCCGTTAGCGCAGGATACGCCGACCCACGATGCGGTAGATGCCATCGGTCAGCTGATTTGTGACCATCCCGGCGAAATTACGCTGGTGGCGATTGGCCCGCTGACCAACGTGGCGCGCGCGATGCAGCGTTATCCGCAGCTGGCCGAATCGGTGGCGGAGATTGCCATTATGGGTGGCGTTTTTGCCCTTGATGATTATCTGAAAGACACCAATTTTGGTCTCGATCCGGAAGCGGCTCATCAGGTACTGACCAGCGGAGCGAATATCACGCTGGTGCCGATGGATGTCACCACTCAGACGTTAATGACCCATCAGGATCTCGACAGGATTGCGAAGATCGATAAGCCGCTGGCGCGTTTTGTCACGGAAACTTTTCGTCCGTGGATTGATTACTCGATGAAAACGCGCAATCTGTCCGGTTGCTGGATCCATGATGCGCTGGTGGTTGCCTGGCTGTTAAACCAGCGGGTAGCCAGCGCCACCGATTATCTGGCGGATGTCGAGCTGCGTCCCGGCCCGACGCGCGGCAAGTCGTGGCGTTATCGTCAGCCATTACGGGTCGATGTCGGCATTCAGCAGCCGGCAGGTGGCATGGTACATGTGCTGCAAACGGTGGATAACACCTTGCTGTTAAGCATGCTGGAGCAGGCGCTGGCCGCGTCAGAATATTGAGGAAGAGTGACCTGATAAAGTAGCGGAGCCGTTTTCGGCTCCCGTCCTGATGGCTAACCCTGGTCACGGGCGGCGAGATCGCCGCCCGTTCGGGAAAAGCGAGATATTAGCGGCTGAGTCAGGCGTTAAGACTTCTCTTCCAGCGTACGTAATCAATCAGCAAAAACAGCAGCAGGCTGATGCCCATCAATGGCAGGCTAAATGCCAGCGCAATCACCAGCACCGACAGTAAAAAGCGCCCGCTGAGACTCAGTTTACGCCAGCCATAAATCAGGGTATCGGCCGGACTTGCCTGCTGGTGAATTGCCGGACGGCGCAACCACCACATGCGATAGCCCAACACCACCATCAGGCATAACCCTATGCCAAACAGCGCCAGCACCAGCTGGTTTGCCAGCCCAAACAGCACGCCCATATGCGCGTCGATTCCCCAGCGCGTCAGTTTGGCTAACAGGCCAAAACTGGCGAATTCGACCTTGTCTGTCACCTGGAAGTTATGTGGATTAACCGCGACGGCATCCACCTGCGTTGGCCAGCGACCATCAATCTCAGATACCACCCAGGCTTTGTCAGCATGGTAAGCCGGACGAATTTCCACTTTACCGGCATCAATATTTGCTGCCCGGGCGGCAGCCAGCACCGCATCAAATTGTGCCGGTGACAGCGGCTCATGTTCGGCGTGGTGAGTCATCATCGCCTTATGATCGCCATGATGCTCCGCATGCTCATCCACCGGCATGGCAGGTTGCGCGCCATCCAGCTGGGTATTCACCGCGGGCGTCAGCCAGCCAAAATGCGCGCGCATTTGCGAAATATTATTACCTGCCCAGTTCGACCAGGTTAAGCCGGTAGCCGAGAAGAACAGCAGACCTGCAAGCAGCACCAGGCCAAGCGTGGTGTGCCAGTGGCGCTGGCGCAGGAAACGGGCGGTGCGTGAGGCTCGCTGAGTCGCTACCCGGCGGCGCGGTGTGCGGCTTGTGGCCCATAATGCCATCCCGCCCAGCGCGGCGATCCACAGCCAGCTGGCTGCCAGCTCACTGTAATTACGGCCAACATCACCGAGCAATAAATTGCGATGCAGATAGTCCAGCCAGGTACGAAACGGCAGGATGCCACTGGTGCCATACGCCGTCAGCTCGCCGCGAATCTCCAGCGTTACAGGATCGATAAATACCGCATGCGTTTCCGATGGGCCTGCGTTCGCGCCGCGAAACATCACCCGGGTGGTCGCCCCGGCAGCGGGCGCTGGCCGTACTGCGACGATATGGGCTTCAGCGCCCATATGTTTAATCGCGCTGGCTACCTGTTGCGAAAGCGGGCGATCTTCACCACTGGCGCTGGTGTATAACTGCTGCGCATACAGCTGATTTTCCAGCTGCGGTGTCAGAACATACAGCGTGCCGGTCAGTGCGGCGACGAAGATAAACGGGCCGATAAACAGGCCAATATAGAAGTGCAGACGACGCAGCAGATGCGTAATCGCCTGCGCACTTTGTGCATTTTCGGCGCGCGCGGCTGGCGCGGCCGGAATGATTTTTTCCGACATAGAAGTTCCTTTGCCCATAGCAGGCATGTGCAGGTGCCTGTCGATTGTCGCGACAGGTTAATAAATTAGCGTTTTCAGGAAATCAGTGTCGGAAGTGGCGGGGCGCGCGAACGGAAGTGAATCGGAACAAAGATGGCGATATACAGCGGCTCAGGATGTGCCACCGGGCGCGTCGCCGCCTGTAGCATACTCCAGAGTGGAGGCAGGTTACTCAGATTCAACGGCAGATGGATCAGCAGTACACAGTAGCCGCAGGCGTTATCATCCATCATTGACATATGATGCACCCGCGTGGGCGGCGACAGCTCAGATGACGTCATCTGATGCGGCATTTCGGCCATCGCCATCTCGCCGTGGTGTGACATCATCATCATTGGCATCTCTGCGCCACGCGCATGCGCCAGTGATTTTGAGATCACCGGTGCAACAAACAGCAGCAGAATCGCGAACAGGCCAAGCCAGGCGGGCAGGCGACTGCGCGAAGCATAAATCTGTATCAGAGACACACTTTGCCTATACCTTTTCAACGCGGGGGGATTGTAACGGAAACCACCCCAGATGTTGATAACGTTCTGTGCAGAAACTTCCTGGCTTCAATAGAGAACTTTGTGCTGTTTGCTGGCAGGCTGCGCACGGGCGGATAAATCAACCGCCGCGGCTGACATACTCTGAGCGGGCATAACGCGAATCACGCGATTAAGGAGAAGGCGTATGACCGCTGTCGATACGGGTCTCACCCACGTGGCATTTGAAGTAAAGGATTTGGCAAAAAGCATCGATTTTTATCAGCGCTATGCCAGTATGAAGGTGATTCATCAACGAGAACCCGGCGCGCCCGAAGCAGAAAAGGTCGCCTGGCTTTCCGATCTGACGCGTCGCTTCGCCATTGTGTTGGTGCAGACGCAAATCAGTGAAGACACGCCGCTCGGGCCGTTTGGTCATCTCGGGGTGGCCTGTGCCAGCCGCGCAGAGATTGATGAAAAAGTGGCGATGGCGCAGCGGGAGGGGGTACTGCGCCGCGCGCCAGAAGATTATGGTCTACCGGTGGGCTACTGGGCGTTTTTCGCCGATCCGGATGGTAATACGCTGGAGCTGTCATATGGTCAACAGGTGGGATTCACCGTCGACCAGGCGTAACGGACAGCGGCAACCGGCTGCTGTCCATGATTTCAGATTACTCAGCTGGCTGACAGACATCGACCCATTCTGCTGCGGTCAGGTCAGCCATCTGCTGCGGCGAGATACGCACCGCACTGTGAATCGCGCCAGCAGCTGGCAGCACTTCGGCGAAGGCTTGCAGTGAAATATCACAATAAACCGGCAGTGGATTCTCGAGACCAAACGGGCACACGCCACCCACCGGGTGACCGGTCCAGTTGACCACTTCGTCGGTCGTCAGCATGCGGGCTTTAGCTCCCAGCGCCTGTTTTAATTTGCGATTATCGAGGCGGGCATCGCCGCGCGTCACAATCAACACCACCCGATCTTTCACTTTCAGCGACAGCGTCTTGGCGATTTGTCCCGGCGTGACGTTATGGGCGCTGGCCGCCAGCGCCACAGTTGCGGTGCTTTCAGCCAGTTCAATAATATCAATCTCAGGGGCGCGATCGGCAAAGTACTGCCGCACAGACTCCAGGCTCATGCTTTTCTCCAGACTTTTAGCAGCAGATAAAGCTGCCACAATGGCTGGGATCTGTAAACCGGAGGAAAACGGAAAAATCGTCAGAAAATGGCGGCAGAGGTCAGGCGCATTTTAGCGTGCAGTCGCCACAGCGTTGCACATCAGGGATACGATAGCGCTGGCAGCAGCTACGGCGCTGCATGGCACCGTCGCGGGGAATCATGGTGCGGTAAAGTGGATTGTCTGTGCCGTTAAGCAGTTCGCGCGAAAAGAACAGCGCATGCTCAAGGCTGACCAGCGTATCTTCATCAAGAAAAGGTTTCAGCTCGCTGAGAAACCAGTGCATCAGGTAGCCGGTATTGTTCCAGATCAGTTTGGCATTAATATCGCCATGTTGTTCAATACCCTGAACGACCGGCAGCAGGTGGCGCTGAATCATGCGGTCGATGCGCTGGCGGGCGCTGAGGTAGCGGGCGTCTTCATCTTCACGCACGTCGAGCCAGTAGCAGGCAGGGCGGCCAGTTTCGTGAAATTCAATATGGAAATGTTCCGGGGAACAATCCAGCGCGCGCGGCTCCAGCAACAAAGCCATCATCATCGGCGGTACAATCAGGCCGAAATACCATTGCGCCCAGAGTGACTGTAGCGGTTTGGCTTCACGTGGCGTGTGCGGGTGGTCGCGATAAAGATGATCGCTGTACAGATGAGTGAGCGGTAAAAACGTCTCAGGTTGCGACCAGTTTGCCAGCGGCATGCAGGCCGCGGGGGCTTCTTCACCCAGCTTAACGCTATCAAGAAAATAAGCACGATGTTCGCTAAACAGCGCATGCAGCGCAGCACCGAGCGATCTGTCACTTTGCAGAAAGATCAGCGGACTCGAACCATACTCATAAGCCTGACGCGTAATGATTGCCATGGGCATCCTGTGTGAAGCGTTAACCGTGATACGAAAACAAATGATAATCGTTCTTGATTCTATCCAGGATGCAAAACGCAGGCAAGCTGATCAATGACGATCTTTCGGCCACCGCATTTATCGCCAATAGTTTGGGTATTAGTGCTAAAGGTTTTTTGTCTCGGAATATTCTGGCGGGAAATATTCAGCCCCATCGCGGGGCTGCAATCGGTTAAAGAATATCGGCGGGTTGCGGGGTATTGGCAGCCGGCAGGTTATCCCAGCAGAGAATAGTATTGCGGCCCTGATTTTTTGCCACATACAGTGCGCGATCGGCATTAGCCAGCGCCAGCTCAAAGTCATCGTCAAACAGCGGAGCGATACCGGCGCTGATGGTGACGTGCGTGGCGACCCGTTCATTAAAACGGTGCGGGATATCCAGATCCAGAACGTACTGACGAATGCGCTCGGCCAGCTTCAGGGCAATGGAGGCGTTAACATTGGTCAGCAGCACCAGAAACTCTTCGCCACCGTAGCGCGTCACAATATCACGCGAACGTACGGCATCCCGTATCGCCACCGAGACGCGGGCCAGCGCCTGATCGCCCATCGCATGACCGTAATTGTCGTTATAGGCCTTGAAATGATCGATATCCAGCAGCAGGACGAAATGGCTGCCTGAGTGGTTCTCCAGCACGTTTTGCAGCCGGTTTTTCAAGCCGCGACGATTATACAAACCGGTCAGCGGGTCGAGCATGCTGAGATCGCTGTAGGTCTGTTTTTCTTCATAAAGCTGGGACATCAGCCGACGGGTAAAGCCATCGCTGCGCCGCCGCATAAAGTGGTGCAGGGTAAAGCCGGTCAGCGGGAGCGCAATGGTAAACAGGATCATCAGCAGGTTATTACCGTTGTCGAGCACCAGTACGGTCGCGGCAGCGGGCGCGGTATGCAGGCAAAATGCCAGCAGATGATCGCTCAGGGCGATTGAGCTGATAAAGAAAATACTGATTAAGCTGATCAGTAAGTAGCTGCCATCGAAATAAAATATCAGCTCATATTTCAGTGCAATATGCCAGGCCCAGAGTATTCCTGTTATCAGGGCGACACTATTCAATAACGGGAATTTGGCTTGTGGCTTTAGAAACATCCAGCCTAACAGCATGGTGCTCATAGTGGGGATCAGCAGTGTTGGCAACAGTATCCGCGACGGCGATTGATGATGATGATTAAGTAAAAAAAACAGTGATGTCGCTGTGTTTAAAAAAAGAAATAACATCACAGTTAGCCGATATTTGCTGTGAAGCAATTCGTCATAAGTTTGTAATTTCATATATATACTCGCTGCTGCCCTGAAATATCAAAGCACTACGCCCGAATTCAATTTTATTATTCGAACATGAATAGTTTTAAGTTGTTATTATTTTGTTTTTTATAAATATTGATCGAGCGCAATCTATCACTTTACTCCTGGTCTGTCATCCTCAGGGTCAAAGATTCAACAATTCTTGCTGCATAATGAAAAAAACTATCATATGCTATTGGTAATCATTATCATTCGCAGGCAGTGGTGGCGGATACGTTATGGGGAGTAAACGGGATGTCAGGAAAACGACTGGATAGCGCCTGGGGCGTGCTGTTACCTTGTGTCATGATGCCGTTAATGGCATTGATGGAACTCTCGTTTGATCAGTGGCGACTGGTGATGGTGATTGCCCTGCTGGCGACGATCAGCATGCTGTATCATAAAAAGCTGCGTCATTACCTGCTGCTGCCGTCATGCGTGGCATTGGCCGGATGTTTAGTCGCTATATCGTTGAAATTTACCGCATGGTGAGGAAAGTACAGGAACAGGGAAGTCATAAAAATCAGGGGAGAAATGCCAGGGAGAGTTTACAACTTGGTGCGAAGAGAGGGACTTGAACCCTCACGTCCGTTAAGACACTAACACCTGAAGCTAGCGCGTCTACCAATTCCGCCACCTTCGCGTACCGACAATACTTTAATTAGTATTGCAACCACGGAGGCGCATTCTAGTGATTTTCACCGGCACGTCAACAGATATTTCATCGTCACGGAATGATTGCTTTAAAAAGCAACATTTCCATGACGATTAACTGAATCAGTAAGTTGCGAAAAGCGGCATCGGCAGCAAACTGCTGCTTAGCGTTTTGCTTTCGCCGCGCGACTTAATACCGCACGATAAACCTTAAAACGCCCGGTCTGTGCCAGCACTTCATGGCTGCCAAAAGTCTCATCGAGAATAGCCGGATAAGGCAGGAAGGCGTTGGCGACAATGCGCAGTTCACCGCCCATATTCAGGTGTTTTGCCGCGCCGCGAATCAGCGTTTGCGCCGCATCGAGGCTGGTCTGCATCCCGTCATGGAACGGCGGGTTGGAGATAATCATATCGAAGCGGCCGCTGACGTCAGAGTAGACGTTACTGGCAAAGACTTCGCCTTCCAGCTGATTCGCTGCCAGCGTCGCTTTACTGGCTTCAATGGCGGCGGCACTGACATCGGTCAGCCACAGGCGGACTTTAGGTGAGTGGCTGGCCAGCAGGGTGGAAAGCACCCCGGCACCACAACCGACATCCAGCACTTTGCCTTTGGTATGCGCAGTAAAGGTCGACAGCAACAGATCGCTGCCAATATCCAGTCCGTCACGGCTGAATACGCCAGGCAGCGTTTTAATGGTGAAGTCGTCGAGGGCATATTCGCCCCAGAAGTTTTCAGCATTAAACTCCGGGTTGATGTCGAGACGGCCGTGATACAAACCGCAACGGCGCGCGCTGTCAATTTTGTTCAGCGCTGCCCATTTACTGACCATTTCTTCCGCACTACGCACACCGCTGCGGTTTTCGCCGATAACAAAAATATCGCTACCCACCGGTAACAGTGACAGCAGGTTCTGTAACTGGAACAGTGCTTCTGGCTTATTTTTCGGCCAGTAGTAGATTAAGGTATCGCAATCACTGACCATCTCAGCGCTGGCCACCAGGCTGTATTGCGCATTTTCACCCATCGCACGGCTCAGGGTCTGCCAGTGATGATATTGCTGGGTATGAACCTTGCTGTGTGCAGTCTCCAGTTGAGCGGGCAGGTCATCCTGCAGGTCACCGGCAAACAGCACGCGGCGTTCAATAAATTCATCACTGTGGCGCAGAATAACTTCACTGGCCGGGGTAAAAGCGGACATCGGATGGCTCCTTATAAATCAGAACAGCGATTATACCTTAAGTCGTCCATGTTGCAGCAAGGCAGCAACAGAATGAATGCCGGTAAAAGGGATTGTTCAGCAATAGCGTGGTTTGTTGGCGCATATTCGATGGGTTTGTTAGCATAGCGGCGCAATCGGGCGACCAGACGGGAAAAAATATGTCTTCCAGACGTGACTGGTTATTACAGCAAATGGGCATTACGCAGTATGTACTGCGGCGTCCGCGTGCCTTACAAGGGGAAATTGCTGTCTCCTTGCCGACGCACACGCGCTTGCTGATTATCGCCGATGTGCCGCCCTCTACCGATGATCCATTAGTCAGTGACGTTTTGCGCGCACTGGCTGTTGATCCGCACGATGCCTTTGCATTAACGCCGGATCAGCTGGCGATGCTGCCGGATGATAATCATTGCGCCAGCTGGCGCTTAGGCATTGATACGCCGCTGACGTTGCAGGGCACCCAGCTTGCTTCTCCTGCTCTTGAAGAGCTCTATCATAATGCCAGTGCCAAACGCGCACTGTGGCAGCAGATCTGTGAACATGAATCAGATTTCTTTACTCACCCCGAACGACCTTAGTCACGCATTTGCCATTGAACAGCGTAGCCATGCTTTTCCGTGGACGGAAAAAACCTTTGCCAGTAATCAGGGCGAGCGTTATCTCAACTATCGGCTTGATGTCGATGGCGTTATGGCTGCGTTTGCCGTCACGCAAATCGTGCTTGATGAAGCCACGCTGTTCAATATTGCCGTCGATCCGGCTTTCCAGCGCCGTGGGCTGGGGCGTCAACTGCTGGAACATATTATTGCTGAGCTGACGCAGCGTGAGGTGTTAACGCTATGGCTGGAAGTGCGCGCCTCAAATCTCGGGGCGATTGCGCTATATGAACAGCTGGAATTTAATGAGGTATCGGTGCGCAGAAACTATTATCCGACCGCTGAAGGACGTGAAGACGCACTGATCATGGCTTTAACCCTATAGCGGGCAACGCCTGCGCAGATAAAACAGGATTTAACGACAAGATGTTAAAAGATTGGGATTGGATCTTATTCGACGCCGACGACACGTTATTTCATTTTGATGCCTTTGCTGGCTTACAGCGCCTGTTTCAACAATACGATGTGCAGTTTACCACCGCGGATTATGATGATTACCAGGCGGTAAACAAACCGCTGTGGGTGGATTATCAGAACGGTGTCATCGGTGCATTACAGCTTCAGCACCAGCGTTTTCAGGGCTGGGCGGATAAACTGAGTGTTGAACCACATGAGCTTAACCGCGGTTTTCTGGCGGCGATGGCGGAAATTTGTGTGCCGCTTGAAGGTGCCGTTGGCCTGATGAACCTGCTGAAAGGCCGGGTCAAAATCGGCATTATCACCAATGGTTTTACGGCACTACAGCAGGCGCGTTTGCAGCGCACCGGTTTCCTTGAGTACTTTGATCTGCTGGTGATCTCAGAACAAGTGGGTTATGCAAAACCTCATCCGGCGATTTTTGACTATGCGTTAAAGAAAATGGGTAACCCACCACGCGATCGCGTGATGATGGTGGGAGACAACCCGGATTCCGATATTCTCGGCGGTATCAACGCTGGCCTGGCGACCTGCTGGCTGAATGCGGATAACCGTGCCAGACCTGAAGGGATTGAGCCAACCTGGCAGGTCTCTTCGCTGAAACAGCTGGCTGAAATTCTCAGCGCTTAACTGCGCACCCCGGCTTTTCCGGTTGCCAGACAGACTCTGTCTTTCTGGTAACCACACTTCTCTTTAGCGGTTCCGCTGTGTTTACCTCCTCGCTGACTTATTTTATCAATCCGTCATTCCCGCCCCGGAAGCAACAATCAAAAAATGAGAAAAGTTTTTTTCACTACTCAAATCCAGAGTGGTGGCTTTTTTTTGTGCGTTATATCATAAATTTTATCAATGTTTGTCGTCTGTTTCCTACAACCGTGGCGCAAAATATCGAGGATTTGTGATTATTTCTATGTGAAAGAATAATTAATGATTATTAGTTGGTTAACAAAGCGTTGAATTTTTGTCGGGACACTATAAACTGCGCAAATTATGATGTTTAAAGCCGTAATAAAACGCAAGTGTGCGTTACCGGGTGCAGGCTCGTGCGGTAGCCATGGTCAGATAAAATTTTATTATCATTATGATTTACATGATAAAGTAACAAATATTACAACGTGATCATTACGTGTTTACTTATCATATCAATGAAATTCTCTCCCGGACGATAACAGAGAGTCGAAGCAAGGAAGTTTTAAGGCATGTTGAACGTTATCCCCTGATGTTCATCATTACCGCACAGGAGTGCAGTTTCTGGTTACTCGTTAGCTTATCAATTACCCTGATGTTGCTTTGTATTTAGCCTGTTTTAATTTTTTTATTCTTAATAAAATTGATTAAATTAACTGGCGTTTTTTATCTGTTTGCCAGAGCAGTGCCGATTGCGTTTTCTCTGCTAATCGGAGGCTTTAATCAGCCTGTTTACCTCGCCAGTCATTATGGCGTGATGTCATTAGTGTTATGGAAAATTTATGAGGATCATGGTGAAAATTCGTGTCGCACTAAGTCTGATTGGGGTGTTAAGCCTTGCTGGTTGTCTCCCTCGAACGCCGCCGTTAACGGATGAGACGATAGTTTCCACGACTGTCGACGGCGTGAAAATTAACTACCGGCACGCCATTTTGCCCCCTGCGCAGTTCACGCCGCTGAATGAAGAGTATCGCGCACTGTATAACGCGTCAGTGATGAACCGTCCTGATTTCGGCGGCAAACTGCTGCGCTATCTGAGCAACGGTGAGACCTACACGGTGGCAGGCAAGGTAGAAAATGGCTGGTATGCCATTGCCGGCGATCAGCAAGAGCTGATTGGCTACGTTCCTCTGCGTGCCGGCGTAAAAAGTGAGCTCTGGGATAAGACCGTCAAAGCGGATTCCCGCCGTAAACGGGTAAGGAGCAATCAATCTGCTAAGCCGACCTGCGTGGCAGTTGCTGGCGAGAGCAAAGCTTGCCAGAACGCTAACAACGGTACCTGGATCATCGATTAAAATCGCTTCAATGGAAGCATTGCTATGAATGGATTCAACGGGTTGCGTCTGAGTGCTCAGGCGTTGTTACTGGCGGTGCTGCCGCTGGTCTCTGGCTGTTTTTCATCTTCCAACAGTTCGCAGCAGGTGCGTTACAGCCTGTCTTTTCAGGCACATCCGCAAATTAATGAATCCGCTCCGCTCAAGGTGAGAGTGCTGTTACTGAAATCGGACGCGGATTTTATGGCGGCAGATTTCTGGTCACTGCAAAACGATGCCCACGCCTTGTTGGGTGCCAATCTGCTTAACAGCGAGCAGTTTTTTCTGCGACCAGGACAGCTGAATAAAAAAATCAGCGGTCAGGGCAGTGGCGAAGCACGTTATCTTGGCATTCTGGCTGAATATCAGTCACTTGACGGCAAGATATGGCGGTTGTCATTGCCGCTATCGGCTCCTGGTGAGGGGCTTTTACACTCCATCTGGCAGGGATCGTCAGGGGAGACAGATGCGGAAGTTATTGCGGATATCAACGGCATTCGCGTTATTCGCTGACAGGATTAAGTCTTTGAAAAGGAAGTCATTATGAATCACCCGGCAAAAGTGGTGTGGAGCGAAGGGATGTTTCTGCGGCCGCATCATTTCCAGCAATCGGAAAGCTATTTCCATCACCTTATTCACGCCAGGGCGGAGCTGCAACACCCCTGGCAGTGGGGTTTTTTCGAGCTCGAAATCAATCACACGCTGCTGCGGCAGGGAAAACTGGCACTTAACTCTGCCCGCGGCCTGCTGCCCGACGGGACGTACTTCTGCTTTCATGACGGGCGTGATGCGCCCGCGCCATTGTTCATCGCAGACCATTCCGCCGGAGCGAAAGTGGTGCTGGCACTGCCTGCGCGTCGTGGTGGGCGTGAAGAAGTGATTTTTGACGAGGCGGGGGATTCGCTGGCACGCTTTGTCAGTTTTGAGCAGGAAGTTGAAGATGTTAACGCGGTAGCCGTGGGGCAGACCGCCGTTCAGTTTGGCCGGCTGCGACTGAAACTGATGCTGGAAAGCGAACTGTCGGCCGAGTGGACGGCGTTAGGCGTGGCGCGGTTTAACGATACTCGCAGCGAAAATCAGCTGCGCCTCGACCCGGCTTATATTCCTCCATTGCTTAACAGCAGCGTCAACGCCACGCTGCGCAATTACCTCCATGATCTGCAAACTATGCTGACGCAGCGCTGTCAGCAGCTGGGCCAGCGTCTGCAACAGCCAGGACGTTTTAACCAGGCTGATACCGTTGATTTTATGCTGCTGGCATTACTCAATTATCATTCAGGTCAACTCAGCCACCTCAAACACCTCCCTTTATTGCACCCTGAACAGCTGTGGCGTCAATGGCTGGCTTTTGCCTGTGAACTGACCACCTACACGCCCCGACGTTTTCCTGACCAAACCTTGCCTGAATACTGCCATGACGACCTGGCGCGATGTTTTGCGGAACTTATGCTGATGCTGCGCCACGGCTTGTCGCAGGTGCTGGAAGAACATGCCATTCAGCTGGTACTCACCGAGCGTTCTCACGGTCTTAGCGTGGCAACGGTGTCCGATCAGGCAATGATTCGCGAGTTTGGCTTTGTGCTGGCGGTGCGTGCCGATATCCCTGGCGAAACGCTGCATATCCATTTCCCGGCGCAAATGAAAATCGCGCCGGTGGCAAAAATTCGCGACCTCGTACATCTGCAACTGCCAGGCCTGGTGCTGCGTGCCATGCCGACCGCACCACCTCAAATTCCCTGGCATGCTGGCTACAGCTATTTTGAGCTGGAGAAAGGCGGTGAGCTATGGAAGGAGATGGAAAAGTCCGGCGCGTTTGCCCTGCATCTGGCGGGGGATTTTCCCGGCCTGGAGATGCAGTTCTGGGCGATTCGTAGTCATTCAGTCTGAATCAGTGAGCGCTTATGATGCAGGAACGACAATCCACCGGCAGTAATACCCTTTTCCCTGGCGCGAACAGCAGCAACCTGTTGGTGGTTGCTGCCAATTCGTTACTGAACGCTATTCCTGATATTCGCCATTGCGTCACGCATGCTGATCCGGCGGGATTGCGTCAGCAATTGATTGACGAGATCCGCCAGTTTGAGATGCATTGTCAGCGCTCAGGCTTACCCTATGAAATGATCGTTGGCGCGCGCTATTGCCTGTGTACCGCGCTGGATGAGGCTGCGGCGCTGACGCCGTGGGGCAGCAGGGGCGTCTGGCCGGGAAGTGGGCTGCTGGTGACTTTTCATAATGAAACCTGGGGCGGCGAAAAGTTTTTTCAGTTACTGGCTAAGCTGTCGCAAAGCCCGCGTGAGCATCTCTGGTTACTCGAGTTGATTAATTTCTGTCTGCAACTGGGCTTTGAAGGGCGCTACCGCGTTACGGATAACGGGCGCTCACAACTCGACACCATCAAACGGCGCTTATTGCAGATGATTCATGGCGTGCGTGGAGGATATTCGCCACCGCTGTCGCCACATCCTCTGGATCAACCGCAGGCCAGTAAGCTATGGCGACCGGTGGTACCCCTCTGGGCGGTTACCGCACTGACCGGATTAATGGCCTGCTTGTTTTATATCGCGCTTAACTGGCGGTTGAGCGATCGCGTCAGCCCGGTACTGGCGGCGATTTATCAGATCGTACTACCTGAAGTCGCCATTCCTCATCCGGCACCGCCGCCGCCGCCAGCTTTAAATCTGCGCGGGTTTCTGCGTGCCGAAATCGAGCAGGGACTGGTGACGGTGCGTGATCAAGCGGCTCAGAGCGTGGTAACCATAAATGGCGATGGTCTGTTCGCTTCGGCATCAACCACCGTTCGCAGCAGTTATCGGCCGGTACTGGATCGCATCGCCCAGGCGATGGATAACGTCAGCGGCAAGATTCTGGTGGTGGGTTACAGCGATAACCTGCCGATACGCAGTGTCCGTTTTGCGTCGAATTATGAGCTGTCGCTGGCGCGGGCAGAGTCGGTACGTCAGATTTTGCAGTCACATCTGACGCAGCCTGAGCGTGTTAAAGCCGAAGGGCGTGGTGAGAACAGCCCGCTGGTCGCCAATAATAGCGCCGAAAACCGTGCCCGCAATCGGCGGGTTGAAATAACACTATTGGTTTCACCCGAGAATACTCGGGCAGAGCTGAATCGCCGGTCGCAAGGAAATTAACCCATGCTGAACAGACTTTTTGCTTTCCTGACCAGCCGGTTGATGTGGGGGTTTATCGGTATCACCGCGCTGGCTGTGATGATTTGGGTGATCGGCCCACTGCTTGCTGTCGCTGATGCCCGGCCACTTGAACCTGGAATCAATCGCCAGATGCTGATTGGATTACTTTACCTGCTGTGGGCAATCAGTCGCGTTGTCCCTCGCCTGTATAACGCCTGGCTTAATCGCAAACTAATGGGAAGTCTGAGCCGCGTAACGCCGTCCGGCACAGGCGAGCGTAAAAGACTCACCGGCGAAGAACAACTGCTGGCGGATCGTTTTAATGAAGCATCCCGGCTGTTAAAAAAAGCCCATTTTCTCCGTGCAGAGAGTCAGTATCAGCCGCTCTGGATACAAAATTTCAGCCGCCAGTACCTTTATCAGTTGCCATGGTATGTGATTATTGGCGCACCGGGCGCGGGTAAAACCACCGCGCTGCTCAACTCAGGCTTACATTTTCCCCTGGCCGATAGCCTGGGCAAAACGGCACTGCGCGGAATCGGGGGGACGCGCAACTGTGACTGGTGGTTTACCAGTGAAGCCGTACTGATCGATACCGCCGGGCGTTACGCCTTGCAGCAGAGCCAGCAGGCGCAAGATGCGGGAGAGTGGCAGCGTTTTATTGCGTTGCTACGTAAATATCGCGCGCGCCAGCCGATTAATGGCGTGATCGTGACGATCAGCGTGGCCGATCTGCTGACACAGGATCCGCAGATCGCGCAGCAGCATGCCCGTTCCCTTCGCCAGCGTCTGTCAGAGCTGCATGAGCAGTTAGGCATTGGTTTTCCGGTCTATGTGCTGGTGACCAAAACCGATTTGCTGAAAGGGTTTCGCGCCTATTTTGCGGAATTTGATAAAGCGCAGCGCGATCAGATATGGGGTTTTACTTTTCCTCGTGAGCAGGTAAAGCAGGCGGGCTTTGATCTGGCAGAAGCCTGCAATCAGCACTATTTGCTGTTGCAACAACGGCTTGAGGCTGGCCTGCCCGATACCCTGTTACAGGAACAGAATGCGCAAGCGCGTGCTGAAAGTTATCTGTTTCCACAACAGTTTGCCGCATTGCGTCAGCTACTGGTCGAGATGCTCGGCAATGTGTTTTCCCGTTCGGACTTTGAAACGCCATTTTTTCCACGTGGGGTTTATTTCGCCAGCGGAACCCAGGAGGGGCTGCCTTTTGATCGGGTCATGGGTGAACTTCATCGTGCCATGCGGCTACAGCCCAGGGTGGATGAAGCGCCTGCTGCTAACAGCAATAATGCCTGGGATCGTGTTAATAAAGCTGCGCCCGTTCCCGCCAACAAAGGCCAAAGTTTCTTTCTTAAAAATCTGCTGCAGGATGTGATTTTTCAAGAGTCGGGGCTGGCTGGCAGCAACCGCTGGTGGGAGCTGCGTAATCGTGCGGTGCTGTGGTCCGGCTATCTGCTGCTGGCTACATTACTGATCATTGCCGCTATCCTCTGGCTGACCAGTTATCACCACAATCAACACTGGCTGCATGAAGTACAGCAAAAAGTGCCGCAAATTGAGCAGCAAAGTAAGCAGTTGCAGATTTCCGGTGAGAACGATCTGTTCGTGCTGCTGCCGTTTCTTAACCAGCTGCAACATCTGCCCGAAAGCCAGGATTTTAATCGTGCTGCGCCACCGCTGACATGGCGCATGGGACTCTATCGCGGTGTGGAAGTCAATGATGCCGCCATGACGTTGTATCAGAAGTCACTACGTCAGTTGCTACTGCCACTGGTCGCGCAGGCGATTACCCACTGGTTGCAAAATGATAACGGCAGCGATGCGGATTACAGTTATGAGGCACTGAAAGCCTACAGGATGCTGTATCAGCCTGATCGGTATGACGGTAAATTTTTACACGCCTGGCTGATGCTGAATGTGCAGCGTAATCTGCCATCCGGGGTGACCCAACAGCAAATTAAACAACTTGATGACCATCTGACACAGCTACTGGAATCTCAGATCCAGGCCTCTCCCTATGCACGCGATGACAATTTGATCGCTCGCCAGCAGGCGCTCATTAATCAGGTCGCTTTGTCACAGCGAGTTTATGGACGTATAAAACGCCTGCTGGAGCATAACGCAAACTTAAAACCGGTTTCCCTGTCATCTCTCGGTGGACCGCAAAGTGAGCTGGTGTTTTCACGCAAGAGCGGAACTTCTGCCAGCGAGGGAATAAGCGGATTGTTTACTCCGGAGGGTTACTGGAACAGCTTTAATAAAAATATCGATGCCATCACCGCAGAGCTGCATAAAGACGATTTATGGGTGCTGGGCGGGCACAGCCAGAACGAAAACAAGCAACAAACGGATGACGCCGTGCGTCAGCTCTACCTCACTGATTATATTGGCCAGTGGCAGAGTTTGATCGAGGATATTCAGCTGAATAACAGCGCCAGCCTGGCGCAGCGTATTAATACCGCCCGTCTGCTTTCCGGCAACAATTCACCGCTGCGCAGGCTGGTGGTTAATCTCAGCCAGTATCTGATGCTGGAACGGTTACCGGAACAGCGTGCTGAGGCACAGCCCAAGCCTGAGTTGACGTCGGGTCGTGCGACTCAAACCTTACAGGCACTGTTTCGTTCTCCGCAGGCGGTGGCGCTGGTCGATTCGCCGCCGTCGCCAGAACAGGCGGTAAATCATCACTTTGCCGCGATCATTGAACTGGCGCAGCCGTTGGAAAAAGGCGGAAATGTTGTGGTTTTCGACGATATTCTCCACCAGATTGATGAGCTTTATCGCTATCTGACTGCGGTTCAGGATGCGGCTAACAGCGGTATGCCTCCGCCCTCCAGTGAGCCAATCAGCCGGTTGCAGGCCAGTGCCGGGCGTCTGCCAGGTTCGTTACAAACCATGCTGACGGGTCTGGCGGTGGGCGCCAGTAGCGATACCCAGCGGCGCGATCTGGAAAATGTCAGCAAGCGGAGCAATGTGGAAGTCGGTAGCTTTTGTCGCCAGGCAATTGCCGGACGTTATCCGCTGGTGCGTACGGGCACGGCAGAGGTGACGCCGGACGATTTGGCACGCATGTTTGCGCCCGGCAGTGGGCTGATGGACAGCTTCTTCCGCGATAATCTGGCGAATAAGGTGGATACCACGCAGGCCAACTGGCGTTTTATGCCGGGTATTGACGGGAAAGCGTTGCCTGGTGGGGAAGCCATTCTGCGACCTTTTCAGCAGGCGCAAAGCATTCGTGATGCTTTTTTTGCCAATGGCGCCAGCTCCCCCTCTTTTCGTACCACGCTGCGTACGGTGCGGATGGATAGCGACATCTTAAACCTGACGCTGGATGTCGATGGTCAGATCCTGCGCTACAGCCATGGGCCGCAAGTCGTCCAGCTGGTGAGCTGGCCCGGCCCTGGCGGTACCAGTCAGGTGCGGATGCAGTTAGGGCTGATTAACGGCAAATCAGCCACGCTGGTGACGAATGGTCCCTGGGCGCTTAACCGCTTTTTTGACCGTGCGCGTCTGGCCAGCGGCAGTAGCAGTCTCAGTCGTCAGGCGACTTTTATTCTGGACGGCCATCAGGTCACGCTGGAGTTCACGCCAAACAGTATCCGCAATCCGTTTCAACTCCCCGGCTTTTCATGCCCATAGCTGCAAGGAAATGATAATGAGTGATTCCACTGCGATTGGCTGGTACGGAAAATTACCCAGTGCCGGAGACTTTTTGCAGCGACGCTTTCCTGACGCGTTGATCAACCAATGGACCCACTGGTTTCAGGTGGGACTGGTGAACTGGCAAAAAAATGCCGGGGAGCGGCAGGCGAGCGGGCGTCATTTTAGCCATGCACCGGTATGGAATTTTGTCGTGCCGCCGATGCTGGATAGCCAGCTGATACAGATGGGATGCCTGCTGCCAGCCTGCGACAGTGTTGGTCGCCACTACCCGGTTTGCGCGCAGCGTACCTTTACCTCAACCCAGTGGTCACCACAGATGCTGTCAATGGCGGGTGAATGGTATCAGCAGTTGGGTTGCGCTCTGAAGCATGCCGTGAACCATTGTTACTCCGCCGAGCAACTCGATCAGACTCTGCTGGCCATTCCTGCGCCACCGGATCCGGCAGCGGAGCGACGTTCGGCTATTTTTGATGTGCTGGGTTATGGCGACAATCTCAGCACCCTGAGCTGGAAGCAGGTTTCTGACTGCTTTGACCCGCAGCACTACACCAGTTTCTGGTGGAGTAATCAGACTGACGGTTTCCCGCTTTATACCCATGTTCATAGCGGCAATCTGACCGGACAGCTTTTTTCGATGCTGTTCGATCCTGCTGGTGGTACCCGACCTGGACGCCATGGCCTCTATCCACCAATGTTCGAATAAGCCTGAAGAAAGGAATCGATATGGAACTCGACGCATTATTAGCGCCGGTTAGCCCCGAGCGACCCTGTGGAGAAAATCTCGAATATGACGCCGATTTTATCGCCATGGAACTTGCCTGTACCGGCAAAGCTGAACAGCAGTTTGGCGATACCCTGATTCCAGCCGAGCCTGCCGACTGGAATAAAGTGGAGGCGCTGGCATCCGGGGTACTGCTACGGAGCAAAGATCTGCGTGCGATGCTGGCGCTCACGCGGGCGTGGACACATCTGAAAGGACTGAACGGTTATGCCAGGGGGCTGCAATTAATTACGCAGTCACTACAACGTTACTGGCAATCGCTTTATCCGGCTCTGGAAGAGGGTGGGGAAGTGAGTCCTCACTATCGCATTAACGTCCTGGCAGGCTTGAGTGATAAATCGGCACTGACCCTCGCAGTGCGGCAGGCTTCGCTGTTGCGTTCAGTGGCCGATGAAATCACTTTGCGTGATGCCTGTGCGCTGCTTGAAGGCAGTAAAAGTGACTTTCCTGATTATCCCGGTGGCCGCGTGCGATTGATGGATGAACTTTCCCGCAGTGAACATCCCAATATAAATGCAGTGAAAAATATAAGTGAGTGCTTGCAAACAATTCGGGAAATACTGACTGAACAGTTTGGTGAAGCGAGCGCCCCGACAATGGTTCAGCTAATTAAAACCATCAGCACGGTGGAGCAAGCCTGCCGGATTACCGATCTTTCCGTCATGATTCCGCCCGCCCGCGCTGCCGATGACATAAAGCAGGTTGCTGCTGAGGTTCAACTGCCACAACCCGATAAGCACGGATACCGCGTCACCGGTCCTCAGTCACGTAGCGATGCGCTGATGATGCTGGAAAAGGTTAAACAGTACTTTGCCGAATACGAGCCAGGCCATCCCGCCCCGCTAATGATCGAGCGTGTTCAGCGGGTCATCGGACTCGATTTTATGGATATGGTGCGCGAGCTGGCACCCGATGGCGTTAATCAGCTTGAGAATATTTTTGGCCGTCGTGCCAACTGAATACCCCGGGTATTCAGTCGCCTATTTCTTTCCTGTATCGCATAACAGATGGAGCTAACTATGCATAACAACAAAGCTGGCGGGCAGAAGTTTATCGCCCAAAATCGTGCGCCACGCGTTCAGATTGAGTATGACGTGGAAGTTTATGGTGCCGATCGCAAAGTCCAGTTGCCTTTTGTAATGGGCGTAATGGCGGATTTAGTCGGTAAGTCAGGTGAGAATCAACCGGAAATCGACCAACGCAAGTTTGTGGATATTGATGTCGATAATTTTGACGATCGTATGAAAGCGCTCGGACCGCGGGTGACGTTTCGCACCGAAAATACGCTCACCGGAGAGGGTGGACTGAATATCGATCTGACTTTCAACAGCCTGAATGATTTTTCGCCGGATGCGGTGGCACGCAATGTTGCGCCGCTGAATCAGATGCTTGAGGCCCGCACCCAGCTGTCAAATCTGCTCACCTATATGGATGGCAAAAATGGTGCCGAGCAGCTGATCGCCAATATTCTGCAAGATCCTGGGTTATTGAAGTCGCTGAGCTTTTTACCGCAGTCGGCAGAAAAAGCCGCCAATAGTCCGGACGAGGAGGGTTAACTGATGAATCAACTACAGCCAGAACTATCTCCGCAGCAGTTTAGCGAAGATGAATTTAGCGCCTTGCTGAACAAAGAGTTTCGACCGAAAAGCGATCAGGCACGTGCGGCAGTCGAAAGCGCAGTTAAGACTCTCGCTCAGCAAGCGCTTGAGCACAGCCTTACGCTATCCACTGATGCTTATCGAACTATACAGGCGTTAATTGCCGAAATAGATCAAAAACTGTCTCAGCAGGTGAATCAGATTATTCATCATCCGGATTTCCGACAGCTGGAAGGGGCATGGCGCGGCCTGAGTTATCTGGTGAATAATACCGAGAGCGATGAAATGCTTAAAGTGCGCTTTATCAGCATCTGCAAACGGGAGCTGGGGCGCACGCTAAAGCGATATAAAGGTGTCAGCTGGGATCAAAGCCCGATTTTTAAAAAGGTTTATGAAGAGGAGTATGGTCAGTTCGGCGGCGAGCCATTTGGCTGCCTGGTGGGAGATTACTATTTTGATCACAGCCCGCAGGACGTGGAGTTACTCGGCGAAATGGCACGCATCGGTGCGGCTTCTCACTGCCCGTTTATCAGCGGCACGGCGGCAGGAATTATGCAGATGGAGTCCTGGCAGGAGCTGGCGAATCCACGCGATCTGAGCAAAATCTTTCAGAATACGGAGTATGCCGCCTGGCGCAGCCTGCGCGAATCTGAGGATGCCCGTTATCTTGGCCTGGTCATGCCGCGTTTTCTTTCGCGCCTGCCCTACGGCATTCGCACTAATCCGGTCGATAGTTTTAATTTTGAAGAACAGTGCGACGGGGCTGATCACAGCAATTACACCTGGAGCAATGCGGCCTATGCCATGGCGGCCAATATTAATCGTTCATTTAAACAGTACGGTTGGTGCACATCGATTCGCGGAGTGGAGTCCGGTGGCGCTGTAGAGAGTCTGCCAGCCCATACCTTTCCGGGCGATGACGGCGGAGTCGATTTAAAATGCCCGACGGAAATCGCCATCAGCGATCGCCGTGAAGCAGAACTGGCGAAAAACGGATTTATGCCGCTGGTCCACCGCAAAAACTCTGACTTCGCCGCCTTTATAGGAGCGCAGTCACTGCAAAAACCAGCCGAATATCACGATAACGATGCTACCGCCAACGCCCGTCTCGCAGTACGTTTACCCTATCTGTTCGCCTGCTGCCGTTTTGCCCACTACCTGAAATGTATTGTCCGCGACAAAATCGGCTCTTTTCGTGAGCGCGATGAAATGCAGCGTTGGTTGAATAACTGGGTGATGAATTATGTTGATGGCGATCCGCTAAACTCCTCACAGGAGACTAAAGCGCGTAAACCGCTGGCTGCAGCAGAAGTGGTGGTGGAAGAGAGTGAGGACACGCCAGGCTATTATTCAGCAAAATTCTTTTTGCGCCCGCATTATCAGCTGGAAGGATTAACGGTATCTTTGCGGCTGGTTTCAAAATTACCATCGCTTAAGTCGGGTGATAAGGGGTGAGAATAATAATGTGACAGTCAGACTGAACATTCTATCTGCCTGAATTCTTGTCGTTGTGTCATTTTCTTCTTCGTTGGCAGATATCGAAGATCCTGAATGCCAGAATAAATGTATTTATTAACTCTTTTAAAATGAAAAGGAATCATTTTTATAATGATTCAGGAGTCATACCAGGCGGATATATGATGAATTGCCTGAGGATTTATCATAGTCCAGAACTGGATGAGTTATCTAAAGAGGTTATCTACGATAATCCTTTTAGCACCAGGTATAAGGACCATGCTCAGTAACTAACTTGACCCTGTCATGATGGTCAAACCCTCTGAATAATCACATGTAGCAGCGATATTCAGAAGCGCGGCAAAGGTAAAACATGGAACGTTTTATTTTATCCCCATGATTTTCTGCATGCCATATCAGTGCTTTATCTATACCCATTAACTGAAAGCACAGTGGGCAACATTGCAATTTCAGCTGTAAGGGTAAAAAGCAAAATTAACCTAAGAGTAGATAATTATGCCTATTGATATGTTTATAAAAGTTGACGGTGTGACAGGTGAATCGAAAGATGCCAATCATATCGGCTGGACAGATATTAGTTCTTTTTCCTGGGGGGCATCACAACAGGGTAGTTCAGGTGATGCTGCGGGAAAAGTCAATTTCACCGATCTGCATATTACAACGTTAATTGATAAATCTGTAACGGCGTTACTGAAATTCTGCTCTACGGGAAAACGGGTCAAAAACGTCGAACTCTCGCTGTGTAAAGCCGGAGGAGAACAGGTTGAATATGCAAAGATCACGCTGGAGGATGTGCTGGTCACCTCAGTAGATTATAGCGGAGCGACCAAAAACGATACTCTTGGCATTACCTATAGTTTCCAGGCTGCCAGGGTAAGGCAGCAGTATTGGGAACAAACCAGCTCTGGTGGCCGCGGTGCAGAAACCAGTATGGGGTGGGATATTAAAGGGAACAGAGAGATGTAACATATAAACCTCCTCGTAGGGGGAGGTTTACTTATTATCCCCGAAATTGCGTCGCTATGGATATTGTAATAAAATGGATTATTATTTTTGCATTTACTGTCCCGTTACAGGCTATTTCTGTGGTACCTCTTTCTCCTGATGATTTTTCACAGAAATCTATTTTCAATAACTGGTTGCTGAATCGCTGTATTGGTAAAATTGAGCCAGAAAGTAAAATGATGGATGATGCTTTTAAAAGCGCAGCAGTCTGGCTGGAATTTAGTAAATTACCTACTGATGCATTTAATGAAGGCGATGGCTTGGTTGAGAAATATTTGAAGTTGAATTTCGATGGTTCTGTTAAGAGTGATTATAACGTGCTTAAGTGTACTTTGCTTGCAAGTAGTCATGAAGCCACTTCTCTTTTCGAAAAACATGATATTTGAAGCTATAATGATTTAATATGGCAGATAAAATAATTAACATAAAAAGAATATCACAAACAAAAGATTCGACCATAAGTAGATATGAAATGCCAAGCAGTAATATATCAGGGTTTATTCTGGAAAGGCCTGGGCCTGATACCACGGAAGTTAACTTAAGGCTAAGGATACCTGAAGGATTTTACAGGCTCAAATGGCATAATAGTAACATCAGATCTGTTAGACCTTTCAACCCTGTACCATTAATCTATAATGAAAATGTTTCTATATCGAGATTCATTCTAATACATAATGGCAATTATCCGGTAAATACAGATGGTTGTTTACTTATAGGAGGATCAAGAGGCGTGGATTTTGTAGGAGGCAGCGTTGTAAAGTTACAAGAACTGAAAACTCTTCTGCAGAGTGAAGGGATAGAAAAGTTTAGACTTTCTATCAAATCATGCTATTCAGATTGCAATTAAATATTATAAGTGAAATAAATGCTGAAAATAAATCTGGCAGCTATATTAATGGTGGTTGCATTTTCCTGCTTTGCAACTGAAAGAGATTCGTCAACTTCGATAGCAAAAAATGTTAATAAGGAGCGAGCGGCGCTGTTATCGTATCAGGGAGTATTACAAGCTTATTGGCTACCTGTCTGGAGTGATGATGGTAAAAAAAATAACCCAGAAATAAATATTCGATTCTTTATTTATGAAAAAAATAAAAAACAATGGAAAGTAATAAATATTGATAATGGGAAGCATAAATCAGCAGGGTTTGATGTTGTTTCATATATTAAAAGATTTTTTTTAAAGTTACCTGATGATTTCCTGAAGTACCGGGAGGGCCATATAGAACAGTATGGTGTTTTGACGGTGAAGGATTTAAGAACCTATGTGGAGTGTGATCATAAATACCATGATGCTCAATCCGTTAATTTTACTCCGAAGTGGCATAAGGTTATTAATATTGATGAGCTCGAGTCAACCGCCGGATGTGAGCGCTATCCTTATATAATGACCTATACCGTACGCCCTGGAAACAGTCTGCGCCATTTTAAACTAGCACCTTCAGAACAGGCTGAAAATGGTGAGGTTATTCCTGTTAATACTCCGATTAGTAAAATTAAAACTATCAATGAAAACTGGATTTATGCCGCGAATTATGATGCGCATTCCCCCGGGCTGGCTGGCAGGATAAGGGGCTATATTAATAAAAAGGATATTGTTCCGATTAATTAGCCCTCTTTCTGTGGGTGCTGTGGTTATATGAGTTATCCTGATAAGATTTTTATTAAAGTTATTTGTTCTCTATTTATTATTACAACGGCTTCACTTTCCTCACAAGCAAAAATCCATTACTCAGCTCAGCAATATATAAAAAACTATGCATTCAGTACCTGTATTGCTCAGGGCTATAGAGGCTATCTTGAATTCGGCGAGCACTCTCTTTCTGCACATACTGCAGTCAGAGAACTGGGACAAAAATTTTTGGCTTAGCATTATGCCAGCCAGTCAGGGCAGCCGATGATATTGGCAAAATGCATCGAATTTCTTTATAGCTAGGAACTGGACAAGTTAATCATGGAGTATAAAGATAAACAGGACGAGTAAATAATCATTACGGTTTTTTCACCAGGGTAAATAATTCATTAACAGAGTATTACAGAATTGAACTAAGGATAATTATTAAAACTTAAGGGATTAAAATGAAATATTTATTGAAAGTTAACCTTTTCACTATGCTGTTTCTGTCGTCCTTTACTAGTCTGGCGGAAACTATCACAACCTTTAACGGGCGTCATTTTACTATCGAGATTGAGTCGCAATGTGATATTACTGCGGAGGATTGCGAAAATGTCAGATTTCATTCGGTGAGTCTGACGAATGGCGGCTTGCTCGATTTGAATGGGCGTACGATAAAATTATCAGGCGATGATAATGTTTTTGGCTACCAGTTCAATCATGGGGAATATATTTATCGTTTATCTCCTGATATTTCCAGTATTAATTACTGGTATCTGACGGTATTAAACCAAAATAAATTAGTGGCAGAAGATTCCGGGGTCATGAAATAGCGACTAACTGTCTGCGGCATAACTTATTTAAGTCACTCCGCTAATAGTTTCTGATAAGACGGCGCTTAACTGGAAGTTGCGGGTTATGGCCGGAACGGAGAACACCTTAACCGCAGGAAAACGTTATGCGATTTACGATTATAACCACCAAAAATGGTCATCAGCCGCCGCAGAGCCGTTGTGATTTTCTGCCGCCTGGTGGCACGATTGGCCGCGGAATCGACAATAATCTGGTACTGCCCGATGATGAGCGCACGATATCCCGCTTGCAGGCCATTGTTCATATCACGGCTGAAGGTGATTGTCGTATTACTAACCGTGGCAATGTCACACGTGTCATGCTGAACGATATTCCCCTGGAACGTGGTCGGCAGGTCGATTTACAGGATGGCGATATCATCGGTATTGATGATTATCGTTTGCAGGTAAACGATTTACAGGTGGATGGCGCCGCCGCTGCGCCGGACAGGCCAGAAATCCCCCCCCCGACGCCTGCGCTAAATACCGCATCCGCGCCTGTTCCCGGTGAGATCTGGGACGATCTGGTGCAGGAGTTCTCAACCGCAGGCAACTTTTCCAGCCCAACAGCCGCACAGCCGCAGGGGGCGGTTAATCCGTTCACTGAACCTGTAAACGCCGAGCGTAATCCTGTTGACCCGCTGTCGTTGCTGGCAGACCAGAGCCCGTCACTGATGCCGGAACAGCGTCAGCGCTTACCTGAGGAGCTTTTCAGTGACGATAAGTTGTTCCAGACGGACAGTTTATTTGCGGATCACACGCCCAGTACTTTGCTGCAACATCCTGCCGGAGCGGTTGTCAGCCGACCGCTCAGTACCTCTCAGGATGAGCAGGATCCACTGGCACTGTTTGGTGCAGATCATTCAACCGCGCAGCTTAGCCAGGATCCGCTGGGATTAATGATGGCGGAGCCGGTGCTAAGTGGCGATGCGGCGGATTCGCCAAAGTCTCCGCCGTTAACCACCGCGCCATCTGCTGCCATGCAGCCTCAGAGCGACCAGCAGTATGACGGTATTACTTTACCCACACCGCAGGCGGTCGCGCGAACCCATACGCCACCGCCAAAAGGACGCCTGCGCATCGATCCGGTAGCCGACAATGTTGCGCATCAGTCGTCAGTACCAGACAGCAATGAAGCCTTGCAGGGAGAATTATTGCAGGCCTTAATCAATGGGATGGGGTTAAACGATATGCAGCCAACGCCGCGCTTTGAACCCCATAATATGGAGCAGCTCGGGCAAATGTTGAGTATGTTTTCACAGGGTACGGTGGCACTGCTCTCTTCCCGCTCGATTCTCAAACGCGGCGTCAAGGCAGAAATGACGGTGATCCTCGACGAAGCGAATAATCCTTTCAAGCTGTTGCCATCCGGCAAAACGGTGTTGATGCAGATGTTCGGCAGTCGGATGCCGGGCTTTATGCCGCCGACCCAGTCGGTGCGTGATGCGCTGGTTGATCTGCAAGCGCATCAGCTTGGCATGATCGCCGGGATCCGCGCGATCATCGCATCCATGTTGCAATCCTTTAATCCTGAGCAGCTGGAACAGGAAGCGCGCAACGATGGGGTGACGTCGCGCCTGTCGTTCCCGCGCAGCCGGAAAGCGACGTTATGGGAACAGTACAGCAAACGCTACCAGCAAATTGCCGGTGAAATCGAAGATGACTTCCACACGCTGTTTGGTGAGGCCTTCTTACATGCCTACGACATGGAAGTTAACCAGTTTAAAGACTCTCAGAATCGATTGGATAAATGATGAATATCACCTTTGCTTCAATGTCGAATCAGGGCGATCGCGAAACAAATCAGGATCAGACGGGTGAAATTGTGGGTGAACGCTCGGCATGCTTTGTGGTGTGTGACGGCGTGGCGGGTTTTCCCGGTGGTGACGTTGCAGCAAAGCTGGCGCGCAACACCCTGCTTGACGGCTTTGACGGCCAGCAGCACCTTGATGCACAGCATATCCGTCAGTATGTGACGGATGCTAATCACGCGATACGGCAGCAACAAAAAGCGCATCCGCAGTATGGCCGTATGGGCACCACTATGGTCAGTTTATTTATCGATCGTGACTATCAGCTGGCTTACTGGGCACATGCGGGCGACAGCCGATTATATCTGTTTCGCCGCGGCTATCTTATCCATACCACTCTCGATCATAGCCTGGTGCAGCAGATGAAGGATGCCGGGCATCAGACCGATGGCATCAACAGTAATTTGCTCTATTTCGCTTTGGGTATGGGCGATGAGGAGCGCGATGCAAGCTACAGCGATGTGGTGCCGATTGAAGATGGTGATGTTTTCTTACTGTGTACCGATGGCTTCTGGCATGAGGTTTCCCGGCAGCATATGCAGCAGTCGCTACATATGGTGAATACCCCGCAGGAGTGGCTGACGTTAATGCATCAAATCGTTAAGAAAACGGATGAACGCACCGACGCTAAACAGGACAACTACAGCGCCGTTGCCGTCTGGATAGGCTCACCGCAAGACACCACGTTGTTGCACTCGCTGTCAGAGGCAGCACAGTTTATTCCCATTCGTGATTGAGCTAAGGAAAGCTATGAAATTCTGTTTCCCGGTGATGTTAACGTTGCTGGCCGCTTTCAGCGTCAGTGCACAGGACTATCGCGTGGTCTATTCCCCCTCACTGAAGCTGGAGGTGTGGATTGACGATCTGAAAGATAACAGCCCGGCAAGCTGGTGTGCTGCGGAACTGCCAGTGCGTATTGTCGCGACCGGCGCTGAGCAGTCGACAGTGCTGAATGATTTTCTGCCGCGGGTCGGCAGCCTGCTGGAAAAACAGTGTCCCGCTCTGGCTCAACTGAAATGGCAGATGAATGACGGCGATGGCAAAAAGCTGGCGCAGGGAAGTGCTGCGAAAGCGGAAAACTGGGGAATGCGTGTTGAAGCCTCTCCCGGCGAAGCCGGTGCGCCGCCGCTTATTCAACCCACGGAGGCGGTGCCGGCTGTTGCTGCGGATACCACGCCGTGGCTGCAATTCAGTTTAATTGAAGGATGTCATTTTCGCGGCTATTGGGGCGAAAACAGCCTGGCCAGTGCCCTGTTTGTGCCTGCGAAACAGGGCGCGCAATGTGGCAGTGATGGCTGGCTGAGTGGTCAAAGCCAGGTAACGCAAATTGAGCAGGGTACGGCCAAAAATCTCAATGTACTTTTCCTGCAAGGTTTTCAGGTGCTGGGATTGAACAACAGCGCGGCCGACGACACCCTGACCATTACCACCGTCAATAATCAACGAATGGTGCTGCATAACAGTGAATCCCCTGATAGCTGGATGATTTTACCTTATATCAGCCAGCTCAGCGGCTGGCAGGCAGATGGCACTGTTGCTGTTCAGCTGGCTTCTGCCGAGGCAAAAGATGAAGAGCGTCTGCAAGCGCTGCTGGATGACGTGCGAAAAGTCTGGTCGCCATATATTGCGGGTGAAACAACGATAACCCTGGTGCTGGTTGAAGCCTTGCAGCCCCAGCTTAAGGATCCGACGGACGGAGCCTGGCGCACCATCAAATAACTTTTGGCAGCAGAGAGACTCAGGATGAGTAATCTTTTCAACGGACGTAAACCACTGAGCGGCAGCGAGATGCTGTATGCGGGTTTTCAGGCGCGCAATAAAAAGCAGCCGCTGAGTGCGCGCGACACTATGCAACCGTCGTTGCTGGACCGTCTTACCGATGATCAGCCCGATAAGCCGCATGAGTTGCCCGGCAACCGGCTGATTACCCACAGTGAGCTGCGCCGCAACGTGCTGCGTGATTTGCAGTGGCTGTTTAACGCGGTCAACAGTGAGAGCCAGCTCGATTTGCAGCCTTACAGCCACATTCAGCGTTCCACTTTTAACTTTGGCATCGCGCCGCTGGCGGGCAAGCGGATGAGTGATATTCAATGGCCGGATTTACAACGCAAAATCACTGCCGCCATCCTGCATTTTGAGCCAAGAATTATACCGCAGGGATTGCAGGTCGATTGCCTCTCCAGCCATAAATCTTCTGAACTGCATAATCAGCTCGCGATTGAAATCCGTGGCCGACTCTGGTGTGTGCCGTACCCGCTTGAGTTTCTGTTTCGTAGTGAGGTCGATCTGGAAAACGGTCATTTTGAGCTACAGGAAGTGGGTTAACTATGGAAAGGAAACTGCTCGACTATTACAACCGTGAACTGGCCTATTTGCGTGAAATGGGTGCTGAGTTTGCCGAACGCTACCCCAAAGTGGCGGGCAGACTGGGTATGCAGGGTATTGACGTCGCTGACCCGTATGTCGAACGTTTAATGGAAGGTTTTGCCTTTCTGACTTCGCGGGTGCAGCTCAAAATGGATGCGCAGTTCCCGCGCTTTACCCAGTCTCTGCTGGAAATGATCGCCCCCAATTATCTCGCACCTACCCCTTCAATGGCGATTGCACAACTGCATCCCGACGGTCGTAAAGGCGACCTCAGCAACGGTTTTCGCGTACCGCGCGGCAGCATGATGGAGAGTCTGACGCTAAAAAAAGAGGGGGTAACCTGTAACTACACTACGGCTCATGAGGTGATATTGCAGCCGCTGCGCATCAAAAACGTTGAGCTGGGCGGGGTGCCGGCGGATATTCCGCTCGCTCAGCTGGGATTAAACCAGCGTGGCGCGGTCAGTGCATTGCGTATTCAGATTGAATGTTTCGATAACGTGATGCTGAGTCACCTCAGTTTCGACCATCTGATGTTCTTTCTGAGCGGCCCGGATATTCAGGCGCAGCAATTACTTGAGCTGATTATGCAGCACCGGGTGGGGCTGTTTTGCCAGACCAGTGGCGGCCAGCGCATCATACTGGATGATGAGGCGTTAGTGCATGAAGGTTTTGCCGCTGATCAGGCCTTGTTGCCGGATGATTTACGTAATTTCGATGGCTACCGCTTGTTGCAGGAGTATTTTGCTTTTCCGGCGCGTTTTCAGTTTATCAGCGTCAACCAGTTGCAGCCTGTGCTGAAGTGCAGTGACGGCCTGCGCGTATTCGAAATTATTGTACTGCTGGATAAGAGTGATATCGCGCTGGAACGGGTAGTGGATGCGAGTTATCTGGCGCTGCACTGCACGCCGGTGATTAACCTGTTTCCTAAGCTTACCGAGCGGCAAAAAATCAGCGACAGCCTCAACGAATATCATCTGGTGGTCGATAATATTCGCCCGCTGGACTATGAGATTTTTTCGGTACAGAAGTTAATTGCCAGCAGCAATGCCCAGCGTGAAGAACACGTTTTTCGCCCGTTCTGGCACACCTTTAGTCAGGACGAGGGTGATTATGGTGCTTATTTTTCGCTGCGCCGTGAGCCGCGCACCTTATCGGAAAACGCCGGGCGCTATGGCACGCGCACCGGTTATCTCGGCTCCGAAGTATTTCTCTCATTGGTTGATACGCATCATTCACCGTGGCACCAGGATCTGCGCTACCTGACAGCGGAAGTAACCTGTACCAGTCGTGATTTGCCGTTGCTGTTTCTGCAACAGGATCAGGGCAATTTTGGGATGTCTGATTCAGTGCCGATTTGCCAGCTAAGCCTGTGTAAAGGGCCGACATCACCCCGGCCGGCTTTAGCCGAAGGCGAGATTAGCTGGCGTTTAATCAGTCATTTACAGATGAATTATCTTAGCCTGATGGATGGCGATGACGGGCAGGGCGCGGCGGCATTACGTCAGTTGCTGGGGCTGTATGCCAATCTTGCTGAAGCCGCGGTAGCCCGGCAAATCGACGGTATTCGCCACTGTCAGCTACAGGCTGTTCACCGACGCGTGCCGCAACCGGGGCCAATGGTATCGGCGCGCGGCATTGCTATTGAACTGAACGTTGATGATCAGGCCTTTTCCGGCTCCAGTCCGTGGTTGCTGGGGAGTGTGCTGGAGCGCGTCTTTTCGCGGCTGGTGGCAATAAACAGCTTTACGGAATTGACGCTGACCAGCCAGCAGCGTGGTGAAGTGGGCTACTGGCCGCCACGCCTCGGTAAGAGGTCATTAATATGATTCAGCAAGTGGATCACACCCAACGCTTATCTGAGGACTTCTGGTCACCGTTGATGGCCGCGCCCTGGCGTTACGATCTGTTTCAACTGCTGCGCCGGATTGATGCCCTGGCGGGTGAGCGCTATCCGCTTGGGCGTGCGCCGCTTCCACACCACGAACCCTTGCGTATTGGTCAGCAGCCTTCACTGGCATTTGCACCATCAACCCTGGCCTGCGTGAAACCGCGTAAAGACTCGCCGCTGCACGAGGTGTCGATTTACAGCTTTGGTCTGTTTGGCCCAAATGGTCCGTTGCCTTTGCATCTGACGGAATATGCCCGTGAGCGTAGCGATCATCATAAGGATCGTGGCTTTGCTTCCTTTGTCGATCTGTTTCACCACCGTCTGGCGCTGCTGTTCTATCGCGCCTGGGCAGATGCGCAACCTACCGTTTCGCTCGATCGGCAGGATCTTCATCACTTCGAACAGTATCTCGCCAGCCTGACGGGAATGGGACAACCCGCACAGCTCAAGGCTGGCGCTCTGAATGCGCATGCCCGCTATGCGCTGGCAGGGCATCTCAGCCGTCATGGGCGCAATGCACAGGGAATGGTGAGAATATTGCGTCACTACTTCCGCATCCCGGTACAGCTGGTGGAGAACGTGCCACACTGGCAGCCGGTTGATCGCCGCGAGCGCACCCGCCTGGTGGCGGGGCGTAAGGCACCTCGCTTAGGGCAATCCACCTTTCTTGGTATCGCTACCCGCGATGCACAGCATAAGTTCTGCATTGAGTTAGGGCCGCTATCGCTGGCGGCTTATCGCCACTTTCTGCCGGATCAACGCGGAGCACAGCAGTTATGCGCCTGGGTCCGGCAGTATCTCGGTATTGAATTTGTCTGGGAGGTGCGCCTGATCCTTGCGGCGGATGCGGTGCACGGCGTAACGCTGGGTGGGCAGACGCGTGTCGGCTTTGACAGCTGGCTGGGGCTGACTGACAAAACGCGGCCACGCGGAGATTTTATTTTTAATCCGGAGGAACAAAAAACCTTGGTCGACTGACCGTGCCAGTAAGCCAGCAAACCCCAGTTCGGTATTTCACTTTCCCTCTTTCCTCCTCACTCTTCTATCGGGACATACTATGTCAGAAATCAGCCGTGCCGTACTTTTCGGTAAACTGGATAAGCGGTTATTGACCTCGCTGGAGAGCGCCACCGCGTTCTGTAAATTGCGGGGTAACCCTTACGTTGAGATCGTTCACTGGCTGCATCAGCTTATGCAGCATGACGGCGACCTCCAACGACTTATCCGCCATTTTTCACTGGATGAAGAAGCCCTGATGCGCGATATCGTCGCGGCGTTGGATCGTTTGCCCAGAGGCGCAAGTGCGGTTTCTGATCTCTCCGAACATATCGACAGTGCTGTTGAGCGTGCCTGGGTTTATGCCTCGCTGAAATTTGCTGCGGCTGAGATTGGCGTCGGTCATTTACTGATCGGCATTCTGAAAACCTTCAATCTTGCCAACGTATTGAAGGGGATCTCATCACAGTTCAGTGCGATTGGCGTCGAAGCATTACTTGAACAGTTTACGAAGATTTTTCCTGATGCTCATCCGACGGCAATTGCCGCATGCGCGGATAGCGGGCGGCTGTCGGCGTCAGCAGGCGAGGGAACGCTGGCACAGTATGGACAGAATCTGACCGCACGCGCGCATCAGGGTGAGATGGATGCGGTGGTCGGGCGTGATGACGAGATTCGGCAACTGATCGATATTCTGTTACGTCGTCGCCAGAACAACCCGTTACTCACCGGCGAAGCGGGTGTGGGTAAAACAGCGGTGGTTGAAGGACTGGCGCTGCGCATTGCCGCCGGTGAAGTACCGGAACCCTTGCAGCAGGTGCAGCTCTGGTTGCTGGATATCGGACGGTTGCAGGCCGGAGCCGGGGTGAAAGGCGAATTTGAGTCACGCTTGCAGGCGTTAATCGGTGAGGTTCAGGCCAGTCCGCTGCCGGTAATCTTATTTATCGATGAAATTCATACTCTGGTGGGGGCGGGTGGGCAGCAAGGTACTGGCGATGCGGCTAATTTATTAAAACCGGCGTTGGCGCGGGGGCAGTTGCGAACCATTGGTGCCACCACCTGGGCAGAGTACAAGAAATATATCGAGAAAGACCCGGCATTGACGCGTCGCTTTCAGACGGTACAGGTGAAGGAACCGGACGAAAGTACGGCGGTGTTAATGCTGCGCAGCACGGTGGCGGCGCTGGAAAAACACCACCGCATACTGTTGCTGGATGAAGCGGTTCAGGCCGCGGTCAGATTATCCCACCGCTATATCCCCGCCCGCCAGTTACCGGATAAAGCCGTGGCGCTGCTGGATACCGCCTGTGCTCGCGTGGCCATTGGTCAGGCAGTCCGACCCGCGCCGCTTGAGGATTGCCTTCATCGAATTGCCGCATTGCAAATTGAGCGACAGATAGCTGAGCGCGAAGCGAGAGTGGCGCTTGGCGATCATTCGCGTCTGGCTACGCTTGATGCCGATCTCAGTGCGCTCAATGCTGAGTGTCAGCAATTAACTACGCGCTGGCAGCAGGAGCGCGAGCTGATCGACAAGCTGATTGCGTTGCGCGGGCAGTTGCAGCAGAAAGAGATGACTGAAAGCGCAATACATCATCAGCAACTGGCTGATTTACAACGGCAAATGCGTGAAGTGCAGGGTGACACACCGCTGCTTTTTGCCGCAGTAGATGCCAGTGTGGTGGCTGCCGTGGTCGCTGACTGGACCGGTATTCCGCTGGGCCGTATGGTGAAAAATGAGATCGAAGCGGTGCTGAATCTTACCGATACGCTCAGCCAGCGGGTAGTCGGTCAGCGTCATGCACTGGAGCTGATAGCAAAGCGGGTGCGAACGTCGCGCGCGCGCCTCGACGATCCGCACAAGCCGGTCGGCGTGTTTCTGTTGTGTGGTCCTTCTGGCGTGGGGAAAACCGAAACTGCGCTGGCGCTGGCCGAGTCGCTGTATGGCGGCGAACAGAACCTGATCACCATCAATATGAGTGAATTCCAGGAGGCGCACAGCGTTTCAACGCTGAAAGGCGCACCACCCGGCTATATCGGCTATGGCGAGGGCGGTGTGTTAACTGAAGCGGTGCGTCGTCGGCCTTACAGCGTGTTATTGCTGGATGAGATTGAAAAAGCGCATCCGGACGTTCATGAAATCTTTTTCCAGGTGTTTGATAAAGGCTGGATGGAGGACGGCGAAGGGCGTCATATCGACTTTCGCAACACCATTATTATCTTAACCTCGAATACCGGCAGCCGCTTAATCAGCACCCTGTGTGCCGACCAGCAGGCCATTCCGGCACCTGACACACTCAGCGCCGCGCTGCGCACGCCGCTGCTGGAAGTCTTCCCGGCCGCCTTGCTGGGCCGCTTACTGGTCGTGCCTTACTACCCGTTAAACGATGCGGTAATGGCCACCATCGTCACGCTGCAACTGCGGCGTATTCAGCAGCGTTTACAAGAAAATCATGGCATCAGCTCACAAGTCAATGACGATGTAATCGCCCGGATTGTCCAGCGTTGCACCGAAGTAGAATCGGGTGGCCGCACGGTTGACGCCATTCTTACCAATACCCTGTTACCGCAAATCAGCCAACTGCTGCTGTCTGCCTGCGCCCGCGATGAGTCATTTCGTCGTTTGCATATTGGCTTAGAACACGACGAGTTTTGCTGTCAGTTTCAGGTTTAAAGCGATTCGCTATCAGAGAGTTATCCATTATGTCGCAACAAGATAACACCCGAGTAGTCCCGCATGCGTTACCGGTTGGCTACCGTTTTAATGAGTTTGAAATTCAGCAAGTGATTGGCGGTGGAGGCTTCGGCATTGTCTATCGCGCCTGGGATCATCAGCTAAAACGCAACATTGCTATCAAGGAGTTTATGCCAGCCTCGCTGGCGGTGCGCAATGACGAGATGAAGCTGGTATTGCGTAGCGATCGTTTCAGCAAAACGTTCCAGGCCGGGCTGAACAGCTTTATCCAGGAAGCGCGACTGCTGGCGCAGTTTAATCATCCGAACCTGTTGCATGTGCTGCGGTTTTGGGTGCAGAACGACACGGCTTATATGGGGACACAATATTACAGTGGCACCACGCTTTCCCTGATGCAGGCTGAACATCCTGAATTAATTGATGAAAACTGGATTCGTAGCCTGCTCTCACCGCTGTTTGGTGCCATCAACATTATTCATCAGGCGGGTTATCTGCACCGCGATATTTCGCTGGATAATATTCAGATTCAGGAAGATATGACGCCGGTGTTACTCGATTTTGGTTCGGCGCGTAAAACCATCAGTAACCTCTCGGATGAAACCGAAACCATGCTGAAGCCGGGTTTCGCGCCAATCGAACAGTACAGCGATAACAATGAGAGCGAGCAGGGACCATGGACCGATATCTATGCGCTTGGCGCGGTGCTGCACACTTTAATTACCGGATCGCCACCGCCAGTGAGCGTGGTTCGCAGCATTGAGGATAGCTACCAGCCACTGGCGGAGCGGCGTCCGGCGGGTTATTCACTGCCGATGCTGCACGCGATTGATTGTGCGCTGGCGTTAAAGCCGGAAGAACGGCCACAGAGTACCGAGCAGATGGCGGCATTGATGGCACAACCGCTTGAGGAGGTGTCCAGGATATCTCAGGAGAAAGCGGCCGGGTCGCCGTTATTGCCGGTAACGGTGGCCGAACCTGTGCAGCAAGATAAACCGCCATCGGTTTTGCCGCGTCGTTTGTGGGTGCCGACAATGATTGCCACAGCTGTGCTGGTAGGGGGGATATTGGGCAGTGTTATCCGCGGCAGTAGCAACAGTCAGCCGCCTTTGCAGGCATCACAGACCGCCGGTGAAAACAGTGACGCAGTAAAAATTCCTGCGGTCATCGCTGAAGAGGAGGCCGCGCCGCCTGAAGCAGAGAAAGAGCCAGAGCCGCCAGCCCCGATTGCACAGGTGTATATCAAATTAGTCGCCGGTGATGAAGTATGGCTCGACGGCAGCCAGCAAGCTCTGGTGCCTGCTGCCAACGGTTTTGCCCGCTTGCAACTGCCTGCGGGTGAATATCAGTTCAGCATTACTAATCAGGGCCAGAAGCGCGAACAAAAAATCAATATTGATCGCGAAGGAACCTGGCTACTCAGTCCACAACTCTGAAGCGGCCTGCCATCGTTTAAGGTCATGTTAAGTATGCTTATTTAGGGAATCGCTATGTCAGAAAGGATTACAGCAACACTGCCAATGGATGGCCTGCTTTTCTGGAAGCTTGAAGGAGAAGAGGCGCTTTCGGAGGCTTTTACTTTACAGGTTACCCTGCTCAGCACCGATGCGCGCATTGAACGCCGCGCGCTGCTGGGTCAGCCGATTACCTTATCGATCCCAGTTCAGGGCCTGCTGGCGACCCGCTATCTGAATGGCAAAATCACGCGGGTAAAAGTCCACAGTGAGGAGCTGAACGGTACGCGCTATGCGGTTTATTCACTGACGATGGAGCCGGATCTCTGGCCGATGAAGCGGGACAGGAATCTGCGCATTTTCCAGAACCAGACGGTGCCGCAGATTATCAAAAGTTTGCTGCACCAATACAACGTGACGACAGAGGACAAACTGAGCGGCCGCTATCGGCTGTGGGAATATTGCGTTCAGTATCAGGAAAGCAGTTTTGATTTTATCAGCCGTCTGATGGAACTGGAGGGCATTTACTACTTTTTCCGCCATCAGCAGGATCAACATGTGATGGTGCTGATGGATACGGTAAGTCAGCATCAGCCTTTTCCCGGTTATGAAACGATTCCCTATCACGTTACTGCTTCCGGCGGCGTGACCAGTGAAGAAGGTGTCAGTCGGTGGGCGCTTGAGGATCATGTCACGCCGGGGATTTACAGTCTGGATGACTATGATTTTCGCCAGCCCAACGCGATGCTGTTTAAGGCGCGTCAGAATCCGGTATCGCCGTCGCCAGGTGAAATCGACGTTTATGACTGGCCGGGACATTATGTCGAACATCAGCATGGCGAAAACTATGCCCGCATTCGCCAGCAAGTCTGGCAGGCTGCACATCAAAAAATCAGCGGTAGCGGTACGGCGCTGGGTATTGCGCCGGGCCACACTTTCTTACTGCACAATGCGCCCTGGCTAAGTGATAACGGGGAATATCTGACGATTAAGGCGGAGTATCAATTTGCGGAAAACCGCTATGCCAGCGGCAGCGATGATCAGAGTGAAAAGCAGATAGATTTTATCGTTATCCCGGTCGATTGCCCGTTTCGCGCCGCGCCAAAAACTCCGTGGCCTAAAACCTGCGGGCCTCAAACGGCGAAAGTGGTTGGGCCGCGAGGCGAGTCGATCTGGACGGATAAATATGGCCGCATCAAGGTCAAATTTCACTGGGATCGACTGGCGAAAGGTGATGACAGCAGTTCTTGCTGGGTGCGGGTTTCCAGCGCCTGGGCCGGACAAGGCTTTGGCGGCGTGCAGATCCCGCGGGTGAATGATGAAGTCGTGATCGACTTTATCAATGGCGATCCCGATCGCCCGCTGGTGATCGGCCGGGTATATAACGAGGCCAGCATGCCGCCGTGGTCGCTACCGGCGGCGGCAACGCAGATGGGATTTATCAGCCGCTCAAAAGATGGCACGCCGGATAATGCCAATGCGCTGCGTTTTGAAGATAAAGCCGGGGCAGAACAGGTATGGATTCAGGCCGAGCGCAATATGGATACGCATATTAAGCACAATGCCAGTCAGCATATCGGCAGCAATCACACTCACTTTGTCGGAGCCAGTGAACAGCGGCGGGTGGCAGAGAATCAGATGCAGGCGGTAAAAGGTGCCAGGGAGCTGCTGACCGGCAGCAGTAAGCTCGACGCAGTGGTTGACGGGCATGTGCTGGCAGCCGGTACTGTACTGAGGCTGGAATGCGGCAAAAGTGCGATTGAATTAACCGCCGCGGGAAAAATTAATCTGGTGGGCACGGGGTTCAATATTTTTGTTGAGGGGGATGGGCTGATTACCACCAGTGGTGGTGCCTTAACGCTAAATACGGAGGGCGGGATCCCGGCTACCAGTGCGCCCGGGGATGGGCATCGTGCACTTATTTTGCAGGCGGTTGAGGAGAAGTTTTTGCCGGAGAAGGAGGGGAAGAGTCAGGGGAAAGGGATTGGGGAGCAGGGAGTGACCATGATGAATGCAATCAAAAAAACCAATGATAATAGTAAGAAGAAAGCTCCCGTTAAAAACCGTCCCGCTCATGTACAAAAATTCATTGAGGATAATTTGATAGCTGCAAAGAAAGTTCAGTCTGATTGGGGAGTACCCGTTTCTGTGACATTGGCCCAAGCTGCTCAGGAAACAGGATGGGGGGCACATGTAAAAAATAATGCGTGGTTCGGTATTAAAGGTAAATCACCCGCCGGCAATACAGCAGATTTCAAAACATCAGAGGTTATTGATGGAAAGAGAATTTCAATTACTGATAGTTTTCGTTCATATGAGAGCTTTGCTGAGGCGGCAGATGATCATGGGCGGTTTTTAGTCAATAATCCGCGTTATAAAAATGCGTTTTCTTTCAAAGACGACCCCGCAGCATTTGTGGATGAAATAGCTAAAGCTGGATACGCAACTGATCCGAATTATGCCAAAAGCTTAAAAAATATCATATCAGCTCAACATCTTTCTAATTTTGACAGAGATTAAAAAGGAGTGATTGTGAAAAATATATCTATAAAATATCTACTTATTTTTTTCTGCATGCTAATTCCGGATATATCTCTGGCCTCAGTAGCAGAAGTTAAGAAAGATAATCAATTTTCTACGCAGAGTAATGAGGATAAAGCCGTACTGGCAGTTTATCAGGCCATAAGGAAAAACAATCTTTCAAAACTGAGAGATCAGTGCCTGGCTTATGAGTTTAGTGATAGTGCTGACGCTGATTTTTTTATCGTTGATGTCAGAGAAAATAAAAGGTATGCAATTTGTGGTGGAGATTCGGATACATCAGTGCATCTTTTTAGATTTAAAATGAATAAAAAAGACTTTTCATTATCTACAGATGCAGGTTCAGTTGATGGCACTTTTCATAAGCTGAAAAGATAAGTTTCTCAATTGGGGTGGCAGAGAATCAGAGGCAGGCGGTAAAAGGTGCCAGGGAGCTGCTGACCGTTAGCAGTAAGCTCGACGCAGTGGTTGACGGGCATGTGCTGGCAGCCGGTACCGTACTGAGGCTGGAATGCGGCAAAAGTGCGATTGAATTAACCGCCGCGGGAAAAATTAATCTGGTGGGCACGGGGTTCAATATTTTTGTTGAGGGGGATGGGCTGATTACCACCAGTGGTGGTGCCTTAACGCTAAATACGGAGGGCGGGATCCCGGCTACCAGTGCGCCCGGGGATAGGCATCGTGCACTTATTTTGCAGGCGGTTTAGGAGAAGTTTTTGCCGGAGAAGGAGGGGGTTATCCAGCCTCTTTCCAGCACATCAGTAATTAATAAGCCACGTTTAATTATAGATACGCCTAATCATGACTCATCGAACTTTACTTTTGATGAAGAGACACAAAAGCTTATAAAAAATCCCCTACCTTAGTTAGAGCTCTTGAAACAATTTATAAAAATCAGTGGGTTATAAAAAAAAGGTGCTGCTGGGGGAGGGACTACAGCGGATAGATTCAATAAAGTAATAACAATAGACATTAATAATATGCATTCTCCTGAAAAAATATTAGTATCACTGGCACATGAAACAGGACATGCGCTTTATAAAAGACCGGTTGATACATCATCACGTGATGCGTTTATTAATAGTATGTTAAGAGATGAGGGAGCTGCGACATTAAAGAATATCGTAGTGCAAAGAGAAATCATTGCTAACGGAGGGCCTGATATAGGGGTTGCTGGTAGTTCAAAAAATATTGCTGCTTATAATCAAATTTATGATCAATGGAATACGAAGGAAATCGCAATGAAAGAAGCAGAAGAGGCTATTGGTAGAGTATATGGGAAAGGAGAAAAGACTTCAAATACACATGAACCCTATGAGGATTATTATGGAGGTTGGTATGATAGAAATATTAAATAGAAAAAATATATTTATATTTATGTTTGTTTTTTTCTCAATGGGTAATGTAAGAGGTAATTCAATGGATAATAATATATGGTCGTTTTTAGAATTGTTAAGAAAGGAATTCATAATGCCAGTCGATAAATTTAGTGAAATAACTGGGGTGAAAGTAAATCTTGAGTATTATAATGAATTCACCATTTTTTATAGAGCTGAAGGGGTGAAATTATCAGAAAATATAAATATTGGAAGCATAGATCTGCGAGCGAACGGGAATGAACTACACTTTCCATCTATATTGTCTTTCGATATTTCTGGTCGGTGTATTACTCTCAACGATATTAAAGATAAATTTTCTCATTTAGAAATTGTTGATTATCCAGGAGGGCACTCTCTGAATGACGTGACCACATATGCTACTAAAAATGATAGTCATGGTGTAAGGCTCGGTTTCAGCTTCGCAGAAAAAAATCCTGATTGCCTTGCGAGAGTTGTAATCAGAAAATAATTCACTTTAATTTTTTGATGATATATTGTTTTGAACGAAAAAGGAGAAGGAATTTAAACAATCAAGGAGGTGATATTAAGGAAGTCAAATGGGGTTTTATTCGTTATTTAAATGATAGTGAGTTTTTATACTTTTTCAGATAAAGGTATTGTTATTGAAAAATATGATAAAATTGAACAGATATCATCATTTTTATCCAGTATTAAATTTTAACAAGAGTTGAAGTCATTACTTAAATATGATTATCAGGATTTTATAGGAAATTTTAATGTTAATGCCGTCCCTCATAAAACTGCTGGTGTAGGCTTTTTCGTAGAAGGGGGGCAGGAACTTTATCTGTATAATGCAATAGCATTGATAATCAACTCAGATGGGCGTATCTAAGCTGCTTGGCTCACGCCTAAAAATACGGTAATCAGGTATGCCAGTAATGATTCCAATCAAACGGATATCCCAAATGAATTGAATTGAAAGAATGGGGAGCCAGATTTGATAATATCGATTTCAAACCGAAAAAATTGTCTGAGACTACGCATGAGTATTACAATTTTTTCGTTCACTTCTAAATTGAACATCTATAAAAGTATTCATTTTAATCCCAAATTCAATACCTGCCACCTGGCCTAATCTAACTTTATTAAAAATGAGCCAATCATAATGGAATATCATATTCAGGAAGGAACTTTCTCTGTTGGTGAAAAGAGTTGGCTGGATAATAGCTTAAATATACTGCGCAACGATCAGGATGATATTTCTATCATTATCAGCCGTGGCCCCATTCCGCCAGACTGTGACTTTGAGCAGGCGTTTAATCAGCAGTGGTCCACCCTGCGTGAACAAATGGGAAAGGTTAAACAGTCTGCTTTCGAACGTGTCAGCGCAGGCCCATTGCGGCAGATACGCGCGATAGAAGTGGCCAGTGAATTTGAACATCACGGGCAGTATCTGTTTCAACGGCAGCTGGCAGTACAAGTGCCTGATAGTGCCGTTTTGCTGGTAGTGACTTATTCGTCGCAGCATGCGTTTAGCGAGCAAGATTTACAGCACTGGGAATGAGAAAATTTTCGAAGCGCTGGAGAGCGCGCTGGCCACTGCAACCAAGAAAAAATACGAACAAGAGATCGATGTTCGCGTTAG
>NZ_JRXE01000029.1:0-54488 GCF_001267535.1 Winslowiella iniecta
TCAACCCTGCGAGTGCCCACACAGATTGTCTGATAAATTGTTAAAGAGCAGTGCAATCAGCAGTTTGTCTTGCTGTTGCGAGGTCACGTATATTACGCTTTCCTCTTGAAGAGTCAAATATTTTTTTACTTTTCTCTTTCTGACCCGGCGACCGTTGAGTCGTTGTTCCGTGTCAGTGGAGGCGCATTATAGGGAGTTTCTGACAGGTGACAAGCGCTAAATGCAAAATAATTTCCGAGTGTCTCTTTTTTGCTCAAACCGCCAGTTTTTCGAGCTTTCCAAAGCCATAACGCTGTAAAACGGGCATTAATTGCGCAGTTTCTTCGGTAAAAGCCATGCAATAAGCCGTATTACCTGCCGCCGACAGCGCAACTGGGGACTCATGTTCCAGTAACCAGGCGGTACGCCGTGCAATAGCGGCACCTGAATCGACTAAACGCGTCCCTTCCGGCAACACTTGCTGTAACTCTTCACTTAACAGAGGGAAGTGGGTACAGCCCAGTACCACCGTATCCGGCGGCTCCGCCATTCGCAGCCACGGCTGCAGAATACGTTTGATCTCTTCTAATGCGACTGGCTTACCGTGCAGTTTGGCCTCGGCCAACTCCACCAGTTCTGCGGAACCGAGCATTTCGGTTTTACATTCACTGGCAAATCGCGCCACCAGCTCATGAGTATAAGGACGGCGTACCGTTCCACGCGTCGCCAGTAAACCGACAATACCGTTACGGGTTAAGCGTGCCGCAGGCTTTATCGCCGGCACAACGCCGACAACCGGAAAATCAAAACGCGCACGTAAAGCAGGTAAGGTGACGGTACTGGCCGAGTTACAGGCAATAACCACCAGTGCCAGAGGAGTTAGTTGGGTAATTGCCGTCACAATCTCTACCACGCGCTCAACGATAAACTCTTCACTCTTCTCACCATAAGGAAAAGCGACGTTATCGAAAGCATAGAGATAATGGAGATCCGGCAGCAATTGCCGCATCTCATCATAGACGGAAAGCCCACCGACGCCGGAGTCAAATACCAGCACGGTGGGTCTTAAATCAGAAGTTGTAGCTGCCGTTGACGAAGTATTCCCGTCCTGGGGTTTGATAGCCATACGCTGTCTCGTAATCTTTATCGAACAGGTTGGCAATTCTACCACGAACGGTGAGCTGAGATGTGACCGGATACGAAACCGCGAGATCCCATAAACTTACACCGCCCAGTTTTACATTCTGGGTAGTATAAGAAGAGTTGAAATCTTTATCGTGGCGCTCGCCGAGGTATTGATAGCTGACGGACCAGTCAACGTTGTAGACCGTCCAGTCAAGCTGATACTTCACCTGCTGTTTCGCACGACGCAGCAACACTTCATTGGTAGTGGCATCACGTGGGTCAACATAGTCATATGAAATTTGATGGCTAAGCGGGCCAGTCTCAAAGGACGCCGTGGCTTCAACGCCTTTAATCCTCGCTTTATCTATATTATAGGAGCGATAGGTTAACGGGTCGCTACCGATCAAATCGTCTATATCATTGCGATAGCCTGACACACGCCAGTTAACCGGGCCGGTTAAGCCTTCAAAGCCACCTTCCCACTGCTTACTTTTTTCTGGGTCGAGGTCACGGTTGCCATAGCGTTCGCTGTATACCTGATTGAGGTTTGGCGCTTTAAAGGCGGTGCCATAAGAAGCGAAGATGCGGTAGCCATCAACAAATTCCCATGCCGCGGCAGTTTGCCAGGTGTTATGCCAGCCAAATTCATTGTTATCGTCCCCGCGCACCGCTCCTTCCAGCGTCACACTGCCGAATTTCTGCTGCGTGGTGGCATAGACTCCGGTATTACGTTGCTCCTGCCCTGCCTGCACAGAACCGCTGCCAGGTTCAGAAGTCTGTTTTTGCCAGTCGACACCCGCACTCAGTGTGCCGTTGGCTACCGCAACAGTATTGCCCCACTGCAAATTATACTGTTGCACGTCATCCAGCGTGGCGGAGGCGTCGTAACGGCCTTTAGCAGGATCGTAGTTATAATCCTGGGTATGGCTGTAGCTGGCAATCAACTGGGTAGCGTAAATGCCTTCATGGAAGCGTAAACCGGTATCCCAGGTCTGGCTGTAGAGCTGACGGGTATCCGGCAGGCCAATGATATTAAAGCCAGCATCGTAAGCATAGGTCCCATCGTAAGCGGTGCGGTTATCAAAGCCGTAACCACGGAAGAAACCACTGAACCGATCGTCGAACTGATGTTCAACCATGCCGTACAGGGTTTTACTCATAAAGCCGTCACGATCAGGCTGCGCGGGCGTACCGTAGACATCCGGGAAACCCGCTTCGACATCATACCCTTTGGTATAGGTGTAGTTGCCCGCCATCGTCAGCAAGGTGTTCTCGCCCAGCTGTTGCTGAGTCGACACATCATAAGCCTGATAACCATTAGAACCGAGACCCGCCGTCAGGGTGGTACCCGGCTTATCGCGGCCAGTAATAATGTTAACCACACCGCCAATCGCATCCGAACCATAAGCGGCAGAACGCGCACCGCGCACGTATTCAATACGCTGTACTAAAGAGACCGGAATCTGGCTAAGATCGGAAGAACCGCTAATGCCCGCCTGGTTAAGACGGATACCGTCGATTAACACCAGTACATGGCTGGAGTTAGTCCCGCGAATAAACAGCGAGCTCTTCTGCCCCATGCCACCATTTTGTCCGATATCAACACCCGGTAAGCGACGCATCACATCGGAGACGCTTTTTGATTGCCAGCGATCGATCTGTTCTTTGGTCACGACGGTCGTCGGTGCCAGCACCGTAGAGATTGGCTGAGCAAAACGGTTAGCGGTAACCACCAGCGCATCATCATTTTGCTGCGCAAAGCCGTTTTGCGCCCAGAGTGAAATTGCCGTGGCGCTAAAAGCCAGCAGCGACGTTTTTGTTTTAATCATTTGAAGTAAAGCATCCAAACAGATGTAGCAGGATGCCGCAGGCATACGACCGATAGCACGCGATGATCGTACAAATTGCGACGTACCCCGGCAGGTCTTCGGGCTTGGCGTCGTTAACTGGCGAAGACTTCCCATCTATATATAGACAGTGTCTGCACGGGCAATCGCCACGACTATCCTTACCGCTGCGCGTCAGCTCCAGATTTGCACTGGATTCCCTTTTAACTTATCAGAAGGCCGGAAATCGCATACTACGATTTAGAAAAATAGAAATCCAGACTTCCAGGCTGCTAAAATAACCGTTTTCGCGACAACACTGGACATCGACGATCGAATCCCTACAATCGCCCGGCAAGTCTGCCACTCAATCAGGAATTCTCATGACGCCCGAACAATTGCCAATCGAAAACTATGACGCCCAGCTGGCGGAGAAAGTCACCCGTTTACAGGGGATGATGTCACCCTTTGCTGCGCCTGAAGTTGAGGTATTTCGTTCGCCGGTAAGTCATTACCGGATGCGTGCAGAGTTTCGCCTCTGGCACGACGGCGACGATATCTATCACATTATGTTTGATCAGCAGACGCGTGAGCGTATTCGCGTCGACAGCTTCCCGGCGGCCAGCGAACTGATTAACCGTCTGATGCCACTGTTGATTGAAGCGATCCGCGACAATCGCGTATTACGCCGCAAGCTGTTCCAGATTGATTATCTGTCGACCATGAGCAACCAGGTGGTGGTGTCACTGCTGTATCACCGTAAACTGGATGATGAGTGGCAACAGGCAGCAGCAGCGCTGCGTGATGCGTTACGTGCGCAGGGCTTTGATCTTCATCTGATTGGCCGCGCGACCAAAACTAAAATCTGTCTCGATCAGGATTTCGTTGACGAACGTCTGCCGGTCGCTGGTCGTGAACTGGTTTATCGTCAGGTGGAAAACAGTTTCACCCAGCCGAATGCGGCGATGAATATTCAGATGCTGGAGTGGGCGCTGGACGTCACTGAGGGTTCGCAGGGCGATCTGCTGGAACTGTATTGCGGTAACGGCAACTTCTCGTTGGCGCTGGCGCGTAATTTCCGCCGCGTGCTGGCAACCGAAATCGCCAAACCGTCAGTCGCTTCAGCGCAGTACAATATTGCGGTGAACCAGATCGATAATGTGCAGATTATTCGCATGTCGGCGGAAGAGTTTACCCAGGCGATGAACGGCACACGTCAGTTCAATCGCTTACAGGGCATCGACTTAACCAGTTATCACTGTGAAACCATCTTTGTTGACCCGCCACGCAGCGGCCTAGATGATGAAACGGTAAAAATGGTGCAGGCATATCCGCAGATTCTGTATATCTCCTGCAACCCGGAGACACTGTCCGCTAACCTGCAAACGCTGTCGCAAACCCATGACGTAACGCGTCTGGCTCTGTTTGACCAGTTCCCGTATACCCATCATATGGAATGCGGTGTGCTGCTGACCCGCCGCTAAAACAGAAACGGCGAACTCAGTTCGCCGTTTTCATCTGTTATTTTCTGCCTGCTTTGATGCGCAGCCCAATCCAGAAGATCAACGCCACCATCAGAATGGTCGGCACAAAATTCGATCCAATATCGGGATATTCCGCACGCACAATCGCGCTATACAGCAGAATGCCCAGCAGGAAAAATGCGGCAGCCAGCGACGGCATACCTTCAGGCATCGCCCGGTTGAGATAACGCTGATGCAGACACCAGGCGGCAAGGCCCAGCGCAATCAGCGGAAAGATAGAGAACGGCACAATGGCGCTAAAAAGCACCGAGAAGGAACCGTTTATCGACAGGCCAGTAATAAACGCTAAAACTAAAGTTCCTTTATCCCGGTGGGTCGGTTCAGTCATGTCATTATCCTTATCAACCAGCTTAATCATTTGATGCTAACGTTACCGCCAACCTCTCTTGCTCACGGCGATACCAGTAATAAGCCCCTTTCGAAATCATGCGCAACTGTAACACCAGCCGCTCTTCGAGCTGACGGCGCTGCGCGACATCGATATCCAGCGCCTCCGCACCGGCGTTAAAGACAATAATCACCATTGCCTCGGCCTGTGCTTCAGTAAAACTGCGCGGCATACGGTTTTCCAGCTCAAGATAATCCGCCAGTTCGGCGATAAAATGCTGTATTTCCCGTGCTACCGCGGCACGAAAGGCGGCAGACGTTCCCGAACGTTCGCGTAACAACAGGCGAAAGGCGTTGGGATTATTGCCGATAAATTCCATAAAGGTGGAGACCGAAGTGCGAATGACGCTGCCGCCTTTGGCAATACGCTGACGTGCCTGACGCATCAACTGACGCAGCATCAGACCGCTCTCATCGACCATGGTCAACCCTAACTCATCTACATCACGAAAGTGACGGTAAAATGATGTTGGCGCGATTCCCGCTTCACGCGCAACTTCACGCAGGCTCAGGCTGGCGAAACTTCTTTCGGCACTCAGCTGACTGAATGCCGCTTCAATGAGCGAACGTCGTGTACGTTCTTTTTGTTGTGCTCTGACGCCCATGGTTGTGCCTGTTTGACCTACCGAAGCGGAACTATAGCAAACTTTTCAGCGTACAGTCCTATCAACTTTGTCAACGCTTGTTAACCTCACGCTTTGTCAAATCGCGGCAAAAATCGCTGATACAATTGGGATGTCTGCGATGAGATGTTAGAATCTCGTTGTAAAAATGTAGATAAAATATAGGACGTACTGGTATGCAACAGTCTTACGATTACGATGCCATAGTCATTGGCTCAGGTCCTGGTGGCGAGGGTGCCGCGATGGGCCTGGTTAAACAGGGCGCGCGTATCGCCGTCATCGAGCGTTACCACAATATCGGCGGTGGCTGTACCCATTGGGGAACCATCCCGTCGAAAGCGCTCCGTCACGCTGTAAGCCGTATTATCGAATTCAATCAAAACCCGCTTTACAGTGACCACAGCCGCCTGCTTCGCTCCTCATTTGCTGACATTCTTAACCACACCGAAAACGTTATCAGCCAGCAAACCCGCATGCGTCAGGGTTTCTATGAGCGCAACCATTGCGAGCTGTTTCAGGGTGACGCCCGCTTTATTGACGCCAACACCGTTGAAATCGTCTTCCCCGACGGCACTACCGATCGCCTGACCGCAGAGAAGTTTGTGATTGCCTGTGGCTCACGCCCGTATCATCCGGCAGACGTCGACTTTACCCATCCGCGCATCTATGACTCCGACTCGATCCTCAACCTGCATCACGAACCGGGCCATGTGATTATTTACGGTGCCGGGGTGATCGGCTGTGAATACGCGTCGATCTTCCGTGGGCTGAATGTGAAAGTCGATCTGATCAACACCCGCGATCGCCTGCTGGCCTTTCTCGATCAGGAGATGTCCGACTCGCTCTCTTACCACTTCTGGAACAGCGGCGTGGTGATTCGTCACAACGAAGAGTTCGAGAAAGTAGAAGGCGTGCAGGATGGCGTCATTGTTCATCTGAAATCCGGCAAGAAAGTCAAAGCCGACTGCCTGCTGTATGCCAACGGCCGTACCGGGAATACCGACTCGCTGTCGCTGGAGAATGTCGGTCTGGAAGCCGACAGCCGCGGGCTGCTGAAGGTCAACAGTATGTATCAGACCGCCCAGCCGCATATTTACGCGGTAGGTGACGTGATCGGTTATCCAAGCCTTGCCTCGGCGGCCTACGATCAAGGGCGCATTGCGGCACAAGCAATCATTAAAGGCGAAGCGTCAGCGCATCTGATTGAGGATATCCCGACCGGGATCTACACCATTCCGGAAATCAGTTCTGTCGGTAAAACCGAACAGCAACTGACGGCGATGAAAGTGCCTTATGAAGTGGGTCGTGCGCAGTTCAAACATCTGGCGCGTGCGCAGATTGTGGGTATGCACGTCGGCAGCCTGAAAATTCTGTTCCATCGCGAAACCAAAGAGATTCTGGGAATTCACTGCTTTGGGGAGCGCGCCGCCGAGATTATTCATATCGGCCAGGCGATTATGGAGCAAAAAAATGGTGGCAACACGATTGAATACTTCGTGAATACCACCTTTAACTATCCGACGATGGCGGAAGCCTATCGGGTAGCTGCACTAAATGGCTTAAACCGCCTGTTTTAAGTTACTGCCCATCACACCCTGCATATGGGTGCGAATCGCCTCTGCCAGCTGTTCATAACGGCTGCGCAGTGGCGAGCCAGGGCGATAGACCAGCGCAATGGTGCGCTGCGGCTCCGGTTTGTAGCACGGCAGATAGCAGACGCCATCACGCACGCGCTCTTTCGGTACCGCCAGTGAAGGTAACAGCGTAATCCCGCTGCCCGCCGCCACCATATTGCGCAGCGTCTCTAAACTGGTGGCACGGAAATGCGTATCTTCGTCGGCACCCGCCTGGAAACAGAAGCCCATCGCCTGATCGCGCAGGCAGTGGCCATCTTCCAGCATCAGTAGCTTTTCACCCGCCAGATCGGACATCGGCACACGATCGCGGTCGTGCCATGGATGATCGGCATAGATCGCCAGTTTCATTGGCTCGTCGAACAACGGCACCTCAATAAAGGCCTCACTCTCTTTGACCAGCGCGAGGATTGCGCAGTCCAGCTTACCGCTGTCGAGCTGCGCCAGCAGTTGCTGGGTCTGCGCTTCGTGCAGATACATCTCCAGCTTGGGAAAGGTCTGGTGCAGCATCGGCACAATTTGCGGCAGCAAATACGGCCCGACGGTCGGGATCAGGCCGATATGCAGTGGCCCGGACATCGCTTCGCCCTGCTGGCTCGCCATCTCTTTCAGCACTTTCACTTCACGCAGCACGGTGCGCGCCTGATCCACCAGCAGCAAACCCGCCTGTGTGAAAAGAACTTTACGGCTGGTTCGCTCCAGCAGCATGACGCCTAATTCATCTTCCAGTTTACGAATCTGGCCACTCAGCGTTGGCTGACTGACATGGCAGGAATCGGCAGCACGTCGAAAATGACGGTGCTCGGCTAACGCCACCAGATATTCAAGATCACGAATATTCATTTTATCCTCCGAGCCACGATAGTCCGTGGCGATAGATAGGATAGCAATCAACGATTATCCCTATCAAGCGGATATAGTAATAATGTTCAGCATTCAGGCAATGGCCGAATTCATTCATCTTAACCGCGAGGTACTTTATGTTTGCAAGTCAGGAAGGTAAGTCCATCCCTCAGGTCACTTTTCATACCCGTCAGAGCGATCGCTGGGTCGACATTACAACTGATGAGCTGTTTAAAGATAAAACGGTGATTGTGTTTTCACTGCCAGGTGCTTTTACGCCGACCTGTTCGTCGAGCCACCTGCCACGCTACAACGAGCTGGCCAGCGTGTTTGCTCAGCATGGCGTCGACAGCATCCTGTGCGTTTCGGTGAATGACACCTTCGTAATGAACGCGTGGAAAGCCGATCAGCATGCTGACAACATCACCTTTATTCCTGATGGCAACGGTGACTTTACCCGTGGCATGGAGATGCTGGTTGAGAAAGCTGACCTCGGATTTGGCCCGCGCTCATGGCGCTATTCCATGCTGGTGCGTAACGGCGTGGTAGAGAAGATGTTTGTCGAGCCAAACAAGCCGGGCGACCCATTTGAAGTTTCCGATGCGGATACTATGCTGCGCTACCTGGCACCAGAATTTAAAGTGCAGGAGTCAGTGTCGTTGTTCACTAAACCGGGCTGTCCGTTCTGCACCAAAGCAAAACAGATGCTGCTGGATCGGGGTATTCAGTATGAAGAGATTGTACTGGGACAAGATGCCACCACCGTCAGTCTGCGTGCCGTAACCGGTCGCGCGACAGTACCGCAGGTGTTTATTGGTGGTCGCCACATTGGTGGTAGCGACGATCTGGAACAGTTCTTCGCGACTGCGTAATATCTTGCAGGGGCGGCGAAAACGCCGTCCCTGCAAAATCAAACCGTTAAGCTAAACGTTGCTTCGCTTCAGTAATCGCCAGTGCGACCTGGTGCGGTGATACGCCACCTTTGGCATTACGCTGGTCGAGACAGGATTGCAGCGCCAGGAACGGATAGACGTCATCACCAATCACGCTGCTAAATTTCTGCAAATCCGCCAGCTTCAGTGCTTCCAGCGCCACACCCTGATTAATCGCTTCCACCACCGCTTCACCAACAATATGGTGCGCTTCACGGAATGGCACGCCTTTGGAAACCAGATAATCCGCCAGTTCGGTGGCATTGGCATAACCCTGCTCCGCCGCTTCCTGGCAACGTGGACGCTTCACCTGAATACCATCCAGCACCAGTGCCGCCATATGCAGACAGTCGGACCAGGTGTCGAGCGCGTCAAACAGCCCTTCTTTGTCTTCCTGCATATCTTTGTTATAAGCCAGCGGCAGGCCTTTCAGCGTCATCATCATGCCGGTCAGTGCGCCCTGTACGCGGCCACATTTACCGCGAATCAGCTCCAGCGCATCCGGGTTTTTCTTCTGCGGCATCAGTGAAGAGCCGGAAGTCACCCGGTCGGACAGCTCAACAAAGCCCGCTTCACCGGTATTAAAGAAAATCAGATCTTCGGCGAAACGCGACAGATGCACCATGCCGATTGAGGCATTGGACAGCAGCTCTAACACGTGGTCGCGATCGGAAACGGTATCCAGGCTGTTACGGGTTGCTGAGGCAAAGCCTAACCAGCCTGCCAGCTGCTCACGATCGATTTCGTAGGCGGTACCCGCCAGCGCACCACAACCCAGCGGGCTGACATCAAGGCGCTTCAGGGTATCCTGCAGGCGGCTTTCATCACGCGCCAGCATCTCGACATACGCCAGGCACCAGTGCGCAAAGGTCACCGGCTGCGCGCGTTGCAGATGGGTATAGCCCGGCATCACGGCATCCTGGTTGGCCTCGGCAGTGGCAACCAGCGCTTGCTGCAACTGACGCGTGGCGCTCAGCAGCTCGTTTACCTCGGTTTTACACCACAGTTTCAGGTCGGTCGCGACCTGATCGTTACGGCTACGGCCAGTGTGGAGTTTCTTACCCAGCGCGCCGACTTTGTCGATCAAACGCCCTTCCACCCAGCTGTGAATATCTTCGGCATCGCTTTCCAGAATCTGCTGCGGATTCGCACGCACTTCTTCCAGCAACACGGTTAATGCCTGTTCTAACTGCTGCTGTTCGTCCTCGGTCAGCACGTTAACCGTTACCAGCGCTTTGGACCAGGCGACGGAACCGACGATATCCTGTTCTGCCAGACGATAGTCAAAGCGCAGCGAGTCGTTGAAAAGCTTGAAACGTTGATCTGCTGCCTGAGTAAACCGTCCACCCCAAAGTGCCATGTTATTGCTCCGTTTAATCAAAAAAATGAATAGGTGTTGCCATTAAGACGGGCGGCGGGAACGCCGCCCTACTGGGTACGAATTATTTCTTTTCGTTCAGTGCACGAATACGTGAAGAGAGCGAGAACAGACGGATAAAGCCGCCAGCGTGACGATGGTCATACACTTCGTCTTCGCCAAAGGTGGCAAACTCTTCAGAGTACAGGCTGTTCGGCGATTTTTTCTGAATCGCCGTCACCTGGCCTTTGTACAGTTGCAGCACCACTTCACCGTTCACTTCTTCCGCCAGCGCTTCAGCCGAAGCCTGCAGTGATTTACGCAGTGGCGCGAACCAGCGACCATCATAAACCACGTAAGACATTTCCAGACCCAGCTGCTCACGCCATTTGAAGCTATCGCGATCCAGAACCAGCTGCTCTACTGCGCGCAGGGCGTTAACCATAATGGTGCCGCCAGGGGTTTCGTAGCAACCGCGGGATTTGATACCCACCAGACGGTTTTCGACGATATCGATACGACCCACGCCGTGTTTAGCACCGATCACATTCAGTTTTTCCAGACACTGGAACGGGCTAAGCGCTTCGCCGTTTACCGCGACCACGCACCCTTTTTCAACTTTAATGGTGACCTGCTCAGGCTGGTCCGGGGCTTCCAGCGGATCGACAGTCCATACCCAGCAATCTTTGTTTGGCGCATTCCACGGGCTTTCCAGCACGCCGCCTTCGGTAGAGATGTGCCAGGCGTTTTCATCACGGCTGTAGATTTTTTCCAGCGACGCGGTGGTCGGGATATTGCGCTCTTTCAGGTAATCCAGCAGGGCTTCACGGGACCGCAGGTTCCACTCACGCCATGGTGCAACCACTTTCAGCTGGGGTGCCAGCGCGGTGTAGGTGGTTTCGAAACGCACCTGGTCGTTACCTTTACCGGTCGCACCGTGACACAGCGCATCTGCGCCCACTTTCAGTGCCAGTTCAACCTGTGCTTTGGCAATAATTGGACGCGCCATTGAGGTGCCCAGCAGATAAGTGCCTTCGTACAGTGCACCGGTCTGTAGCACCGGGTAAACGTAATCACGGATAAACTCTTCACGCAGATCGACCACGTGGCACTCAGACGCACCGGACTGCAATGCTTTCTGCTCAACGCCTTCCAGATCGCCACGCTCCTGACCGATATCAGCAACAAATGCGACCACTTCGCAGTCACCGTAGTTCTCTTTCAGCCATGGAATGATCGCCGAGGTATCCAGACCGCCGGAGTAAGCCAGAACGATTTTTTTAATGCCTTGGTTTTGCATCTTTTAATCCTTGAATATAAAGCGTTTCGTTATGCGAGAATCCGGGTGCCAATGGACACACCGTTAAATAATGTTGGCAACTGTTCCGCGTTACGCCAGCTGGCGATATCGACCGGACGACCCAGCGTACGGGCGGCATCGAGCGCGGCGTTAACTTTAACAATCATGCCATCGGTAATAATGCCCTGTGCAATCAGCTGTTCGGCTTTGCTGGCGGTCATCTCTTCGATGCGCTGACCTTTGCCATCCAGAATACCGCTGACGTCAGAGAGCAGAATCAGGTCAGCACCGAGCGTAGCAGCCAGCGCAGTCGCCGCCTGGTCAGCATTAACGTTCATCAGTTCGCCTGCGGCAGTGATACCAATTGAGCTCACCACCGGCAGGAAATTAGCGGCCAGTAGCGTATTGATTAACGCTGGCGATCCCGGCGTAGCATTACCCACATGGCCCAATGATTCATCGAGTTGCGTCACGTTAACGCTATTGCCGTCGCCGAGGCACAGACCCACAGCATTGATAGCATATTTCTTCGCCCACGCCAGCAGCGTTTTATTGGCGGTTCCCGCCAGCGCACCAGTGATGATGTCGATCTGATCGGCAGGCGTCACACGCAGGCCGTTTTTCTTCTCAACCGGCAGCGCCAGTTTCTTCATCAGTTCATCCACCAGACAGCCACCGCCATGCACGATCAGCAGCGGACGCTGATAAGATTCACGGTAAGTCACCAGTGCGTCAAACAGCCGTGCCAGCGCTTCTTCGCTGTCCAGTAACACGCCGCCCAGTTTAATAATTAATGGATTCGTCATGAGGTTCTAACTCGCCAGTTAAATAAGTGACAGCGTTTCAGGGAAACCGAAACGAATATTCAGACACTGCACCGCCTGCGAAGACGCGCCTTTCAGCAGGTTATCTTCTGCCGCCACGAGAATCACATGCTCGCCCTGAACGGCAAAACCGATATCGCAGAACGGCAAGCCAATCACAGATTTCAGCGCGGGCAGGCTCTGGTCATACAGGCGCACCAGCGGTTTGTCGTGGTAGGCGTTATGCAGCGCTTCTGCCACATCTTCACGGCTGACACCGGCTTTCAGGCGGCAGGTAATGGTTTCCAGAATCCCGCGCGGAAAATTGCCCAGATGCGGGTTGAAGATCACCGGAACACCCAGATGTTCAGCGATTTCCGGCTGATGGCGATGAGCAAACAGGTTGTACGGTTGCAGGCTCACTTCGCAGAAACTATTGTTAATGCTGGCTTTACGGCCAGCACCGCTGACGCCACTGGTGGCATTGATCACCGGCCATTGATCGCGATTAAGCAGATCGGCCTCGATCAGCGGCTTCAGCGCCAGCTGGGCAGCGGTCGGATAACATCCCGGCACCGCAATCAACTGCGCTTCTTTAATTCTGTCGTGCTGCCATTCGGCTAAGCCGTACACCGCTTTATCCAGCCATTGCTGATGCTGATGGGTAAAGCCGTAATATTGGGTGTAGAAGTTCTCGTCATTCACGCGGAAAGCGCCAGAGAGATCGAACACCACACAGCCTGCCTTCAGGAATTCAGGGGCCAGATCATGGCTGACCTGATGGGCGGTGGCGAGGAACACCACGTCGACCTTACCGGTATAGTCGGCGGCATCACTGAGCGGCTGCAACGGCAGATCAACCACCCCTTTCAGCTGTGGATGAAGGTCGGAGAGTAATTTTCCTGCATCCGGGCTTTGCGCTGAAACCGCTAAAGCGGTTATGTTCATATGCGGATGGCGATTCAGATAGGTCGCAAGCTCTACTCCAGCATAACCGCTGGCACCAACAATCAGCGTATTCAACATCAGGCTGTATACCTTTTTACAGTCACAAAATTCCGGGTTGCAGCCTCTTCGGCTCCTCACCCACGATGTCAGGCGTTTTTTTATTCAGGGCACATTTAGCCGTTCCCTTCAGCCTGACGTTAATGTATTTTTATTCACTATTAATGCATGAATATTGATACTATCCTAACCCAAGGACTGTCAACAGTGAAGACAAAATTACCTCCTTTTATTGAACTCTACCGCCAGTTGATCGCGATACCGTCAATCAGCGCCACCGACAGTGCGCTCGATCAGAGTAATGAGAATTTAATCAATTTGCTGGCCGGTTGGTTTCGCGACCTTGGCTTCAGCGTGGAAGTGCAGCCGGTACCCGGAACCCGGCATAAATTCAATATGCTGGCGAAGAGCGGCGTCGGTGCTGGCGGCCTGCTGTTAGCCGGACACAGCGATACCGTACCGTATGACGATGGCCGCTGGACGCGCGATCCGTTCACCCTGACCGAACACGACAATAAGCTGTACGGTCTCGGCACCGCCGATATGAAAGGTTTCTTTGCGTTTATTCTTGATGCGCTGCGTGATGTTGATGTCGCAACGCTGAAAAAACCGTTGTATATCCTGGCGACCGCCGATGAAGAGACCACCATGGCGGGTGCACGTTACTTTTCTGAATCCACCACGCTGCGCCCGGACTGCGCGATTATCGGTGAGCCAACCTCACTGAAGCCGGTGCGTGCGCATAAAGGCCACCTGTCGCATGCCATTCGTATTCAGGGGCAGTCCGGTCACTCCAGCGATCCGGGTCGCGGCGTCAATGCTATTGAACTGATGCACGATGCCATCGGCCATCTGATGAATTTGCGTAACACGCTGAAAGAGCGCTACCACCACGACGGTTTTGCGATTCCTTATCCGACGATGAATTTCGGTCATATCAATGGTGGCGATGCGGCTAACCGTATCTGTGCCTGCTGTGAACTGCATATGGATATTCGTCCGTTGCCAGGCCTGACGCTGAGCGATCTCGATGGCTTACTTAACGAAGCGCTGGCACCGGTCAGTGAGCGCTGGCCGGGTCGTCTGACGGTGGGTGAGCTGCATCCGCCGATTCCGGGCTACGAATGCCCGCCGGATCATCAGCTGGTACAGGTGGTAGAGAAACTGTTGGGTACGCCAACGGAAGTGGTTAACTACTGCACCGAAGCACCGTTTATTCAGCAGGTGTGTCCGACGCTGGTGCTGGGCCCGGGTTCAATCAATCAGGCGCATCAGCCCGATGAGTATATCGATACGGCTTTTATTAAGCCGACCCGTGAGCTGATCGCGCAGGTTGTGCATCATTTTTGCCATCACTAACGATGACTGGGGTAATTGTCTGGCAAACCAGCCGCTTGCCCCTGATTTATTCCGTCTTTGGCGATAAGAATAACTTATCTCGCCTTGATGTAATTAAATTTCATAAATTACCGTCATTTAGCGGCAGGATATCGCTAATTTAAGTCAATTGACGAATGGAAAGTTACATGGCTAGATAAAAGACGAAGTTATGCCCGTCTGGGTGAAATAAAGTTACAAAAAATATAAGGGTGTCAGGGGTCATATGAACGAACAATATTCCGCAATGCGAAGTAATGTCAGTATGCTCGGCAAACTGCTCGGGGATACTATTAAGGATGCGCTGGGAGAGAACATCCTCGACCGGGTGGAAACCATCCGCAAACTCTCCAAGTCATCCCGTGCGGGAAATGACGCTCATCGCCAGGAATTGCTCACTACGCTGCAAAATCTGTCGAATGATGAACTGCTGCCGGTCGCGCGCGCCTTCAGTCAGTTCCTGAATCTGACCAATACCGCCGAGCAATACCACACCATTTCGCCGAAAGGTGAAGGCGCAAATCATCCTGAGATGCTGGCGAGAACCTTTGAACACCTGAAGCAACAGCCCGATCTGACGGAAAGCGCGATCCGTGACGCGATTGAGTCGCTGTCACTCGAGCTGGTGCTGACTGCGCACCCGACTGAAATCACCCGTCGCACTTTGATCCATAAACTGGTCGAGGTGAATAACTGCCTGAAGCAGCTCGACCATAACGATCTCTCTGATTACGACCGTGGCCAGATTATGCGCCGCCTGCGTCAGCTGGTTGCCCAGGCGTGGCACACTGATGAGATCCGTAAATACCGTCCGTCGCCGGTTGATGAAGCCAAATGGGGCTTTGCGGTGGTGGAAAACAGCCTGTGGGAAGGCGTGCCGAGCTTCCTGCGCGAGCTGAATGAGCAAGTGGAAGCGTCGTTTGGCTACAAACTGCCGGTCGACTTTGTCCCGGTGCAGTTTACCTCGTGGATGGGCGGCGACCGCGATGGCAACCCGAATGTCACCTCCGACATTACCCGCCATGTGCTGCAACTCAGCCGCTGGAAAGCCACCGACCTGTTCCTGCGCGATATCGCCGTGTTGGTTTCCGAACTGTCGATGTCCGAGTGTAACGACGAAGTGCGCAAACTTTGCGGTAATCCGGAAGCGCTGGAACCGTATCGCGAAATCATGAAACACCTGCGCAGCCAGCTGACGAATACCCAGGCTTATCTGGAACGCCGTCTGAAAGGCGAACGTCCGCCGCGTCCGGCCGATCTGCTGATCTCCAACGATCAGCTGTGGGACCCGCTCTACGCTTGTTATCAGTCACTGCAAGCTTGTGGCATGGGCATCATCGCCAATGGCCAGCTGCTGGACACGCTGCGCCGCGTGAAATGCTTTGGCGTGCCGCTGGTGCGTATCGATATCCGTCAGGAAAGCACCCGCCATACCGAAGCGATTGCTGAAGTGACGCGCTATCTGGGTTTGGGCGACTATGAAAGCTGGTCAGAAGCCGATAAGCAGGCGTTCCTGATCCGTGAACTGAATTCGAAACGTCCGCTGTTGCCACGCCAGTGGGAACCGAGCGCCGAGACCCGTGAAGTGCTGGAGACCTGTCGCGTTGCGGCGGAAGCACCGAAAGGCTCCATCGCTGCTTACGTGATTTCAATGGCGAAAACGCCGTCTGACGTGCTGGCAGTACACTTACTGTTAAAAGAAGCCGGTATCACCTTTGCCATGCCGGTTGCCCCGCTGTTTGAAACCCTTGATGACTTGAATAACGCCAATGACGTGATGAGCCAGCTGTTAAGCATTGACTGGTATCGCGGCTTTATTCAGGGCAAACAGATGGTGATGATTGGCTATTCTGACTCGGCAAAAGACGCCGGTGTGATGGCCGCTTCATGGGCACAGTATCAGGCACAGGATGCGCTGATTAAAACTTGTGAGAAAGCCGGCATCGCGCTGACATTGTTCCATGGACGTGGCGGTACTATTGGTCGTGGCGGTGCGCCAGCTCACGCGGCACTGCTGTCACAACCGCCGGGTAGCCTGAAAGGCGGCCTGCGCGTTACCGAACAGGGTGAGATGATCCGCTTTAAGTATGGTTTACCGGAAATCACCATCTCCAGCCTTTCGCTGTATACCGGTGCCATTCTGGAAGCTAACTTGCTGCCACCGCCGGAACCAAAGAAAGAGTGGCGCAGCATTATGGATCAGCTGTCGACCGTCTCCTGCGATATGTACCGTGGCTATGTGCGCGAAAATAAGGACTTCGTTCCTTACTTCCGCTCGGCAACCCCGGAACAGGAGCTGGGTAAATTGCCACTCGGCTCGCGCCCGGCGAAACGCCGTCCGACCGGCGGTGTTGAGTCACTGCGCGCGATTCCGTGGATCTTCGCCTGGACGCAGAATCGTCTGATGCTGCCAGCCTGGCTGGGTGCTGGTGCGGCGCTGCATAAAGCGATGGAGGAAGGCCATCAGGATCAGCTGGAAGCGATGTGCCGCGACTGGCCATTCTTCTCAACCCGTCTGGGTATGCTGGAAATGGTGTTCTCGAAAGCTGACCTGTGGCTGGCAGAATATTACGATCAGCGTCTGGTGGATAAATCATTGTGGCCGCTGGGCAAGCAGCTGCGTGATCAGCTGGATTCCGATATTAAAGCGGTACTGACCATCGCCAATGACTCACATCTGATGGCGGATCAACCGTGGATTGCAGAATCGATTGCGCTGCGTAACGTCTACACCGATCCACTGAACGTACTACAGGCAGAGCTGTTGCACCGTTCGCGTCAGCAGGAGGAAAAAGGTGGTGAACCTGATGCCCGCGTCGAGCAGGCCTTGATGGTCACTATCGCCGGTGTCGCAGCAGGTATGCGCAATACCGGTTAATAAAAAAGGAGCCGATAGTGGCTCCCATATGTACGGGCGGCGTTCTCGCCGCCCGAATCAATGACCAACCTCAATCTTTATGCCGCAGCCACCGCCGGACGCACACCCAGCGTATGGCAAATCGCGTAGCTCATCTCGGCACGGTTCAGCGTATAGAAATGGAAATCCTTCACCCCTTCCCGGCTGAGGATCTTCACCATATCCATCGCCACATTGGCCCCGACCATTTTGCGCGTCTCAGGATCATCATCCAGCCCTGCAAACATCGCCGTCATCCAGCCCGGCACACGTACATTAGTCATAGCGGCGAAACGCTGTAACTGCTTAAAGTTAGAAACCGGCAGGATACCCGGCACGATTTCAACATCAATCCCGGTCGACACACAGCGGTCGCGAAAACGCAGATAGCTTTCCACATCAAAGAAGAACTGCGTGATCGCGCGGTTGGCCCCGGCATCAATTTTACGCTTCAGGTTAATCAGGTCGGCCTGCGCGCTTTTCGCTTCCGGATGCACTTCCGGGTAGGCCGCCACCGAAATATCAAAGTCGCCAACTTCACGCAACAATGCCACCAAATCAGCACCGTACATTTCCGGCTTACCACTGCCCGGCGGTAAATCACCGCGCAGTGCGACGATATGACGAATACCGTTATTCCAGTAATCCTGAGCGATGGTGCGCAGCTCATCACGAGAAGCATCGATACAGGTCAGATGCGGTGCCGCTTCCAGACCGGTGCGATCTTTAATGCCTTTGATGATGCTGTGCGTACGGTCGCGCTCGCCAGAGTTAGCACCGTAGGTGACCGAAACGAATTTCGGTTTCAGACTGCTTAAGCGATCGATAGAGCTCCAGAGAGTTTGTTCCATTTCGCTGGTGCGTGGCGGGAAAAATTCAAAAGAGACGTTAATTTGCCCGTTCAGCTCTGCCAGACTTTGATTCAGCGCTTCGCGCTGATTGGCGTGGAAAAAACTCATAGCTGGTTACCTCATCCATCGCTGCTTATGATTATTACTGCGCAAGTTGAACATCTATACGTTTAGACGTCCAGACACTTAAAGTGAACGATTGTGGTTAAATCGTCAACAGAAAAATGATCAACTGGCGTGACAAATTCTCATTCAAGATGAAGGAAATTCAGGATAGTGCAACAGAATTGAAAATGGCCGGAATAACCGGCCATTGAAATGGAACAGAAGGGACTACAGCAGCTGAGCCAGGCGATTGATATCTGACTGAATTGCACCGGCCGTCACATCACGACCCGCGCCCGGACCGCGGATCACCAGCGGATTATCGCGATACCAGCGGCTCTCAATGGCAAACACGTTATCGCACGGCAGCAGCGAGGCCAGAGGATGCTCCGGTCGCACCGCTTCCACGCCGACACGCGCCTTACCATTGGCATCAAAGCGCGCGACATAGCGCAATACCAGCCCCAGCTCTTGCGCAGCTTCCAGACGCTGTAGCATCTGGTCATTCAGCGCGTCACCATTCTCAAAGAAGTGATCGACCGAATCGTTTTCACAACCGGCAGGTACCAGCGACTCGACCCGCACCTGATCCGGCTCAATATCATAGCCCGCTTCACGCGCCAGAATCACCAGCTTGCGCATCACGTCCTGACCAGAGAGATCAACGCGCGGATCGGGCTCAGTTAAGCCTTGCTGCCACGCCTGATCCACCAGTTCGGTAAACGGCACCGTGCCATCAAACTGTAAAAACAGCCACGACAGCGTGCCGGAGAAAATCCCGCTGATCGCCAGAATACTGTCGCCGCTCTCACGCAAATCGCGCACCGTATGGTTAACCGGCAAACCCGCGCCGACCGTGGCGTTATACAGCCAGTGACGACCCGTTTTGGCAAAAGCATCGCGAATCTGACGCCAGGTATTACTGCTGGCAGACCCCGCGACTTTATTGGCACTGATCACGTGGAAACCGTGGCTGGCAAAATCGAGATACTGATCGGCCAGCGGGGCGCTGGCGGTCACATCCAGCACTACTAAATCGTCGAACGGATGAGCGCGCATCCACAGGAACAGCGACTCTTCATCCTGTGCCACCGCCTCATCTTCAAAGAACGCCAGCGCACGACTGGCGTCCAGTCCGTCATAACTCAGCAGGCTTCGGCGGCTGTCCACCACGCCAGCCAGCACAAATTCAAAACCGGTGCGGGCAGAAAGTATTTCATGCTCGCGGGCAAACAGCTCTAACCAGCGTGAACCAATATTGCCTTTCCCAAACAGCATCAAACCAATGCGCTTTTCCGCGCGGAACAGCGACTGGTGTAATCCCTGAATCAGATGTGCGGTCGGGCCGACGCGCAGCACCGCCACCAGACTGATACCGTCTTCGGATTGCCAGATAAACTCTACCGGCTGATCTTTAATTTGCTGCCAGAAACGGTGGCTGTGCAGCGGGTTGCGGCTGACGCCTGCCCCCACCAGCGCGACCAGCGCCAGCCCGTCACGCAGCTGAAGATGGCCAGGCAAACCAGCGTCCTGCAGGATATCCAGCGCGCTGTTGACCACTTCCGAGGTGTAACACAGCTGCAGCAGATTACGATCGGGATGCACACCGGTCGCCAGCGGACGCACCTGCGCGCGTTTCAGCAGCAGATCGACCTCTTTATGCAGTGCACTGAAATCGTGCTGAGGCGGAACCTTGAATTCAATCAGACAGACGTCATCATGACTGGTCACGATACGCGCGCCTGTCCCCGACGCCAGCACGCGCTCGATGCGGGTCGAGCCCTGCTCTGGCTGATAACTGCAACGCAATTGCAGATCGATATCACTCCCTGAAACCGGCTGTAGCGTGCGGGTATGCAATACCGGCGCGGCTAAACGCGCCAGTTCACTGGCTTCATCCAGACGCAACAGCGGCAGCAAACAGGCATCTTTTACTTTACGTGGATCGGCGCTGTATACCCCGGCAACATCACTCCAGATGGTGACGCGTGACGCGCCAGCCAGTGCACCAATTTGCGTTGCCGAGTAGTCAGATCCGTTACGACCCAGCAGCACGGTTTCACCTGACTCACTGCGACAGATAAACCCGGTGACGACCAGACGCTGGTGCGGATGCTGAGCGATCAGCTGTTGCAGCAGTGGCCAGGATTTCCCTTCATCCACCTGCGGCTGCGCCGCTCGCTCGGCGCGCAGAAAGTCACGCGCATCCAGCCAGACGGCAGACATATCGCGTTGATTCAGTACCGCCGCCATCAGGCGTGCCGACCAGATTTCACCGTGCCCCACCACTTCGGCGTAAATAGCATCGGTAATAGTGCCATCCAGCAAAGCGGCCAGCTTTTCCAGATCGTGGATAAACTCAGCAATCATCGGTTCGGCATATTCAGCAGGCAGCAGGCCACCGATCAGCTCACTCTGATAACGACGCAGCGCTTGTTGCACCTGATGAGCCGAAAGACGATCGCTTTGGCTGAGCTTTAACCAGCTAATCAGCTGGTTAGTGGTGCTACCCGCGGCCGACACCACCATCAGGTCGCCCGGCTGACTGTAATCCGCCATAATCCCGGCCACGCGCTGGTAACATTTGGCATCGGCCAGACTGCTGCCGCCAAATTTATGCAATTGCCGCGCGTTGGGCGTCCCTGCTACTGCTGAAATACTCATGATTACCTCTCGGCCGCTACCCGGAATGCATTATCCAGATCGGCTATTAAATCTTCGTGATCCTCAATTCCGACAGAAATACGCAGCAACGTTTCTGAAATCCCCGCGTCGGCACGCGCCTGCGCTGACATACCGGCATGGGTCATGGTCGCGGTATGGGAGATCAGACTTTCTACGCCACCCAGCGATTCTGCCAGGGTAAACAGTTCCAGCGCTTTGAGGAAGCGACGCAGCGTCTGCTCATCGCCATCCAGCTCAAAACTTAACATGGCACCAAAGCCACGTTGTTGACGTACGGCGTATTCATGACCGGCATTTTCCGGCAGTGAAGGATGATACAGCTTTTTCACTAACGGTTGTTGCTTCAGGTAATCAACAATTGCCAACGCGTTGCGTTGCGCCGCTGCCATACGCGGTCCAAGGGTACGCAGACCGCGCAACAGCAGATAGCTGTCAAACGCTGCGCCGGTGACGCCAATATTGTTCGCCCACCACGCCAGTTCGGTCGCAGTGTCGGCCTCTTTCGAAATCACCGCGCCAGCGACCACATCCGAGTGACCATTCAGGTACTTGGTGCAGGAGTGAATCACCAGGTCAGCACCCAGCGCCAGCGGATTCTGCAACGCCGGACTCAGGAAGGTGTTATCCACTACGCTGACCGCGCCCGCTTCACGTGCGGCTTTACAGATCGCCGCAATATCCACGACCCGCAGCAGTGGATTGCTCGGGCTTTCAATCAGTACCAGCTTCGGTTTTTCCGCCAGCGCCGCGGTTAATGCCGCCGCATCATTTTGATCGACAAACTTCACCCGATAAGCACCGCGCTTACTCAGACTGTCAAACAGGCGATAGCTGCCGCCGTAGCAGTCATGCGGGGCGACCAGCAGATCGCCAGGCTTCAGGAACACCGTACACACCAGATGAATCGCTGACATACCGGTATTGGTCATCACCGCACCCGCGCCGCCTTCCAGTTCCGCTAATGCTCGCTGGACCACATCACGCGTCGGATTGCCACGACGCGAATAGTCATGAGCTCGCGGCTCATTGAAGTCGGTGAAGTTATAGGTGCTGGAGAGATGAATCGGTGGGACAACGCAGCCATACTGCTCGTCATCATTCAAACCGCTGCGTACTGCGATGGTTGCCTGTTTACGCGTCATGGTGCTCACTGTTCCTGACTGGAGAGTAATAGAAGGTGTACAGGATAGCATTACCCCAATAGACGTCAATACATCTGGACATCTAAATGTCTTTGCGTATAGATTGAGCAAAGCGTTAATAACCGCTAAGATTACGCGGTATACACCCAACAGTTTCCAAATGGCTGGCATCTTCAGGCAATGGGTAACATACAGGGTCTGGCCAGGCTGAAATCCACGCACATCACTGTTTGATGTTAAGCAGAAAACGCTGACATTTATTAGTGAGAAGCGGCAAGATCGGGCATAATTGGCTGATTTCCGACAATTTCACTTTTAAATGATAATGATTAAGGTAACCCATGGCTGAATGGAACGGCGAATATATCAGCCCTTACGCTGAGCACGGTAAGAAGAGCGAGCAGGTTAAGAAAATAACAGTTTCTATCCCCCTGAAAGTTCTCAAAATTTTAACTGATGAGCGCACGCGTCGTCAGGTTAACAATTTGCGTCATGCCACCAATAGTGAGCTGCTGTGCGAAGCATTTTTGCACGCCTTCACCGGACAGCCGCTGCCGGATGACGTGGATTTACGCAAAGAGCGTAACGACGAAATCCCTGAAGAAGCAAAAGCGATCATGCGCGAAATGGGTGTCGACCCGGATACCTGGGAATATTAATCCTGCTTTACGCTAATTTTGCTGAATTTCAGCCATAAAAAAACCCGGCCAAAGCCGGGTTTTTCTTATTAACAAAACCGTAAAAGGTTTTATTAAGCTTTGCTGCCTGGGATGCTGAAACGCTTGTTGAAGCGGTCAACACGGCCACCGCTAGCAACATCACGCTGCTTACCGGTGTAGAACGGGTGGCATTTGCCACAAACGTCCAGGTTCAGATCACGGCCAACAGTTGAGCCGATTTTGATTTCGTTACCGCAAGAACATTTAGCAGTAACTTCAGTGTAATTTGGGTGAATACCTTTTTTCATGGGAAAACCTCAGTTAAGGCCGCGTCGCTCTCCCGTGCCAGGAAATTTCCTGCACCGGCACCACACGAAGATTAAAAAAATTAGGTGTCATTGATACTGAAACGCGGTATCAAAGGCGGCGAACTATACAGAAAATCACCACCCTCTGCAATCGAATCCGCACATTCCAGACGACACAGTGTACACTATCTCGTCATTTTTTTCATCTGGATGAATTCATGCCCGTTGTTCAGGTCGCGCTTCCGGTTCCACTTGCTCGCAATTTTGATTATCTGTTGCCCCCCCACATGAATGTGGTGACTGGCGGACGCGTCAGCGTTCCTTTTGGCAAACGTAAAGCCATCGGCATTGTCGTTGGCGTGAGCGAAAGCAGTGACTTCCCGCTGGATCAGTTAAAAGCGGTGCATGAAGTACTCGATCAGCACTCTCTGTTTCCCCCTTCGCTATGGCGCATCCTGCTATGGGCGGCCGACTATTACCATTATCCGTTAGGCGAAGTACTGTTCCACGCCATTCCGGTGTTGCTGCGCCAGGGAAAACCGGCGCAGGAAGCGCCGTTATGGCAATGGTTTATCACTGAACTAGGGCGTGAAACCGCCAGTGAAAGCCTAAAGCGCGCGCCGAAGCAGCAGCAGGCATTGGCCGCGTTGCGCCAGCGCCCGATCTATCGTCATGAAGTCACCGCTCAGGATCTGACGGATGCCACCCTGCAATCGCTGCGCGCTAAAGGCTTATGTGAACTGCGTGAACATCAGCGCGCGCCAGAAGACTGGCGCCACAGCTATGCGGTAAAAGGTGAACGCCTGCGCCTCAATACCGAGCAGGCGACCGCCGTCGGGGCAATTCGCAGTGAAGATGACCATTTTGCCGCCTGGTTACTGGCGGGGATTACCGGCTCGGGTAAAACCGAGGTCTATCTCAGCATTCTGGAAAACGTGCTGGCGAGTGGACGCCAGGCGTTAATTATGGTGCCGGAAATTGGCCTGACGCCGCAAACCATCGCCCGTTTTCGCGAGCGTTTTAATGCGCCGGTCGACGTACTGCATTCGGCACTTAACGACAGCGAACGTCTCGCCGTCTGGCTACGCGCGCGCAGTGGCGAAACCGCTATTGTGATCGGCACCCGCTCCGCACTGTTTACCCCTTTTGCCCGGCTGGGGGTGATCGTTATTGATGAAGAACATGACAGCTCCTATAAACAGCAGGAGGGATGGCGCTACCAGGCACGCGACCTGGCGGTATTCCGCGCACGTGAAGAGGACATCCCGATTGTGATGGGCTCGGCGACGCCGGCGCTGGAAACCCTGCATAACGTGCAGATGGGTAAATATCGCCAGCTCAGCCTGAGTAAACGCGCCGGTAATGCGCGCCAGGCGACACAACAGCTGATCGATTTAAAAGGGGTGAAGTTGCAGGGCGGCTTATCTCCGGCGCTGATTCAAAAAATTCGTCAGCATCTGCAAGCCGATAATCAGGTGCTGCTGTTTCTCAATCGCCGCGGCTTTTCGCCGGCGCTGCTGTGCCACGAATGCGGCTGGATAGCCGAATGTCAGCGCTGCGATCACTACTACACGCTACATCAGAACCAGCGTCAGTTGCGCTGCCACCACTGTGACAGCCAGCGCCCGGTACCGCATCAGTGTCCGCAATGCGGTTCCACTCATCTGGTGCCGGTCGGGCTGGGAACCGAGCAGCTGGAACATAATCTCTCCGCATTGTTCCCCGAGGTGCCGCTTTCGCGCATTGACCGGGATACCACCAGCCGTAAAGGCGCACTGGAGCAACATCTGAATGAGGTGCATCGCGGCGGTGCGCGCATTTTGATTGGCACCCAAATGCTGGCAAAAGGCCATCATTTCCCGGATGTCACGCTGGTTTCGCTGCTGGACGTCGACGGCGCACTGTTTTCTGCCGACTTCCGTTCCGCAGAGCGTTTCGCGCAGCTGTATACCCAGGTGGCCGGACGCGCCGGGCGTGCAGGCAAACAGGGTGAAGTACTGCTACAAACTCATCATCCGGATCATCCCCTGCTGCAAACCCTGCTGTATCAGGGCTACGACGCCTTTGCCAGTCAGACGCTACAGGAGCGCAAAAGCGTATTTTTGCCGCCCTATACCAGCCATGTGCTGATCCGCGCTGAGGATCACGACAATCAGCAAGCCGCTGCATTTCTGCAACAGCTGCGCAATCTGTTTGAAGCCAGCCCGTTAAAAGATGAAGCGTTGTGGGCGATGGGGCCGGTTCCGGCGTTACTGGCAAAACGCAGCGGTCGTTATCGCTGGCAGCTGTTGTTGCAGCATCCCTCACGCGCGCTGTTACAACGCCTGCTGAAAACCAGCCTGCCGCTGGTCAGCACCCTGCCCTTGTCGCGCAAGGTCAAATGGACGCTGGATGTCGATCCCAGCGAAAGCTGACGGCTGCGCAAAGCGGCCCATGTTCTGCGAGAGGGATCGAAAAAAGTCGCACAAGTCACAATTTTTATGCAAATTAAGTAACAGCATCCCAACACAATCTGTTAAGAATGTGATGGTCATCCGCAAATGGCCGTCGATCGCGCTACGGCTATGATAGTTCGCATAAAAAATCCAGTTGGTCAGGTCAGCTTTGCTGGCGTGAGGAGAAGAGTGTTGGAGCACAATCCAGAGGCAACGGCAGCCACCATGAAAGATGTGGCTGAAAGAGCAGGAGTATCAACGGCCACCGTGTCACGCGCACTGATGAATCCGGAAAAGGTTTCAGCAGCAACGCGGCAAAAAGTTGAGCAGGCGGTCATCGATGTCGGCTATTCACCCCATGCGCTGGCACGCAATGCCAAACGCAGCGAGTCACGTACCATCCTGGTGATTGTGCCGGATATCTGCGACCCGTTTTTCAGCGAAATTATTCGCGGTGTTGAAGTGACTGCTGCCGCCGAAGGCTATCTGGTGTTGATTGGTGACTGCGCCCATCAGAACCAGCAGGAAAAATCGTTTTTAAACCTGATGCTGACGCGACAAATCGATGGCATGGTGTTACTTGGCTCGCAGCTACCGTTTGAAACCGGGGTGGAAGAGCAGCGTAATCTGCCGCCGATGGTGATGGCCAATGAGTTCGCGCCAGAACTGGAGTTGCCGACGGTTCATATTGATAACCTGACCGCTGCGTTTGAAGCGGTCAGCCATTTGCATCAGCTCGGCCATCGCCGTATCGCCTGTATTGCCGGGCCGGAAGAGATGCCGCTCTGTCATTATCGTTTGCAGGGCTATATTCAGGCGCTGCGCCGTAACGGTCTTGCCATTGATGCCAACTATATTGTGCGTGGCGATTTCACTTTTGAAGCCGGCTCTGCTGCGTTTAAACAGTTAATGGCGCTACCTCATCCTCCGGATGCGCTATTCTGTCATAGCGATATTATGGCACTGGGTGCCATGTCGCAGGCAAAAAGCATGGGATTGCGTGTCCCGCAGGATATCTCGCTGGTCGGCTTCGATGATATTGAGCTGTCCCGCTACAGTGACCCACAGCTGACCACCGTTGCCCAGCCGCGTTTTAATATCGGACGTGAAGCAATGCTGTTATTACTGGAGCAGTTGCAGGGAAAAATGGTCAGCAACGGTTCACGCCTGCTGGATTTTGAATTAAAAGTGCGCGGCAGCAGCGCGCGCGCCGGGCGGAATAAATAACCGGTTATTTTTTTCCTGATGTGAGATTCAGCAGATTCTTAGGCGACTCACTGCTGGTCAAACTTCCAGCCCTTGAGTAACATGACGTGCTTATAGCCGGGCTTATAACGTGCTGACTTTTGCACCGTTCACCATTTCTTGCCCGGCGTGCATTTTCTTATTTGATATTAGCGGAACGATAGTGGCACAAAAAGATTATGTAGGCCGCGGGCGTTCGACAGGGACGCGTCGCAAAAAGAGCAACAGCCGCAGCAAAAAGCGCGGCAGTGGATCAGGTGTATCCAAACTGATGGTGGTTCTGGCTGCAGCAGTACTGATCACCTTTGTCGGTGGCTTATGGTTTATTGCCCATCACAAAAAAGAAGAAGTGCCGGTCATTCCCGATCACAAAGCGGCAGGTAATGGCCTTCCGCCAAAACCTGAAGAGCGCTGGCGCTATATTAAAGAGCTGGAGAATCGCCAGATTGGCGTGCCAATACCGAAAGAGCCTTCTGCCGGTGGTGAAGTGCATTCCCAGACTCAGCTGACCAATGAACAGCGCCAGTTGCTGGAGCAGATGCAGGCCGATATGCGTCAGACTCCAACCCAGCTGAATGAAGTGCCGTGGAACGAGCAGACCCCTGCCCAACGTCAGCAGACGCTTCAGCAACAACAGCAACAGGCTAAGCAACAGCAGCAGCGACTGTTGCAGCAAAACCAGTTGCAGCAGCAATCACGCATGCAGCAACAACAGCAATCTCAACCGGTCGCGCCAGTCACGCGTGAACCAGCCCGTCAGGCACCGCTACAGGCGGCTAAACCGCAAGAAACGGCGAAGGCAAAAGAAGAGAAACCAAAAGCACAAAGCTGGATGGTGCAGTGTGGCTCCTTCAAAGGTACCGATCAGGCTGAGTCTGCTCGTGCAGCGCTGGCATTCGAAGGATTTGAAAGCCGGATTACCACTGGCGGCGGCTGGAACCGCGTGGTGGTCGGGCCGTACAACAATCGCGCAAGCGCCGACAGCACGCTGAAGCGTCTGCGCGGTTCAGGCCACTCAAACTGTATTCCACTCGCTGTCGGGGGTTGAAACCCGCCAAACTCACCCCATATCTTGATGCATAATGCCCTGCACCGTGCGTGCAGGGACATCTTCCGACTGCAACAAGGGGTCTGCCCGTGACAACAATAGTAAGTGTACGACGCAACGGCCAGGTAGTGATTGGCGGTGATGGCCAGGCTACTCTCGGCAATACCGTGATGAAAGGCAACGTCAAAAAAGTGCGTCGTCTCTACAACGACAAGGTAATCGCCGGATTTGCTGGCGGCACCGCAGATGCTTTCACCCTGTTTGAACTCTTTGAACGTAAACTTGAAATGCACCAGGGTCATCTGGTGAAAGCGGCTGTCGAACTGGCTAAAGACTGGCGTACCGACCGTATGCTGCGCAAGCTGGAAGCCCTGCTGGCTGTCGCCGACGAAAACGCCTCGCTGATTATCACCGGTAACGGTGACGTGATTCAGCCAGAGAACGATCTTATTGCCATCGGTTCAGGTGGTCCTTACGCTCAGGCTGCCGCTCGCGCGCTGCTGGAAAACACCGATATCGGCGCACGCGATATCGTGGAAAAAGCGTTGGGCATTGCAGGCGATATCTGCATTTACACCAACCACAATCTCACTATCGAAGAACTACCGTCCAAAGCGTAAGGATCCTAATTATGTCTGAAATGACTCCGCGCGAAATCGTCAGCGAACTGAACAGATTTATCATCGGCCAGGACGGCGCCAAACGTGCCGTGGCAATCGCCCTGCGCAACCGCTGGCGTCGTATGCAACTGGACGAAGAGTTACGTCATGAAGTCACGCCAAAAAATATTCTGATGATTGGCCCGACCGGCGTCGGTAAAACCGAAATCGCCCGTCGCCTGGCGAAACTGGCTAACGCGCCGTTTATCAAAGTTGAAGCGACCAAGTTCACCGAAGTGGGCTATGTGGGTAAAGAAGTGGATTCGATTATCCGCGATCTGACCGATTCTGCACTGAAAATGGTACGCATGCAGGCTATCGACAAGAACCGTTACCGCGCCGAAGAAATGGCCGAAGAGCGTATTCTTGACGTGCTGATTCCACCGGCAAAAAACAACTGGGGGCAATCGGAAGCCGCTGCTGAGCCATCTGCCGCTCGTCAGTCATTCCGCAAGAAACTGCGTGAAGGCCAGCTGGACGACAAAGAGATCGAAATCGATCTGGCTGCATCACCGCAGGGCGTCGAGATTATGGCACCTCCGGGCATGGAAGAGATGACCAATCAGCTACAATCGATGTTCCAGAACCTCGGCGGTCAAAAGCAGAAGCCACGTAAACTGAAAATCAAAGAAGCGATGAAGCTGCTGATTGAAGAAGAAGCGGCGAAGCTGGTGAATCCGGAAGAGCTGAAAGAAGCGGCGATCGAAGCGGTTGAACAGCACGGTATCGTGTTTATCGATGAGATCGATAAAATCTGTAAGCGCGGCGAATCGTCCGGTCCTGACGTCTCCCGTGAAGGGGTACAGCGTGACCTGCTGCCGCTGGTTGAAGGCTGCACCGTTTCCACCAAACACGGCATGGTGAAAACCGATCACATTCTGTTTATCGCTTCCGGCGCATTCCAGGTATCCAGCCCTTCCGATCTGATTCCGGAACTGCAAGGTCGTCTGCCTATCCGCGTTGAATTGCAGGCGCTGACGGTCAATGACTTCGAGCGCATTCTGACCGAGCCTAACGCTTCCGTTACCGTACAGTATAAAGCGCTGATGGGTACTGAAGGGGTGAATGTTGATTTCACCGAAGACGGCATCCGTCGTATCGCCGAAGCAGCATGGCAGGTTAACGAGTCCACCGAAAACATCGGTGCGCGTCGACTGCATACCGTGCTGGAGCGTCTGATGGAAGATATCTCCTATGACGCCAGTGACCGTCCGGGTGATTCCATCACCATTGATGCCACCTATGTTGGTAAGCATCTGGATGAGCTGGTTGCCGACGAAGATCTCAGCCGCTTTATTCTGTAATTGTTGCAGGGACGGTGAACACGCTGTCCCTGTCGCTCGCCTGCGTTTTGCTCCGCACATCATCCCGGTACATAATTTCTCATCATTGATGATTTTGCCAACAGCCGCCATTAAGCGATATACTTAGCGTCCCTGTGGCAAACAGACGAAACTCCTATGAAATACGATACTTCCGAACTCTGCGACATTTATCATGAAGAAGTGAATGTGGTGGAACCGCTATTTTCGAACTTTGGTGGTCGCTCCTCCTTTGGTGGCCAGATCATCACGGTGAAATGTTTCGAGGACAACGGCCTGCTCTGGGATCTGCTGGAAGAGAATGGCCGTGGACGTGTGCTACTGGTTGATGGCGGCGGCTCGGTACGTCGTGCGCTGGTCGACGCCTCACTGGCGCGTCTGGCAGCGCAAAACGAATGGGAAGGTATCGTGGTCTACGGCTCGGTACGTCAGGTCGATGACCTGGAAGAGCTGGATATCGGGATTCAGGCAATCGCTGCGATCCCGGTGGGTGCCGCTGGCGAAGGCATTGGCGAAAGCGATATCCGGGTGAATTTCGGCGGTGTGACCTTCTTCTCCGGTGACCATCTGTATGCGGACAACACCGGCATTATCCTGTCTGAAGACCCACTCGATATCGAGTAGCGTGCTGCAGAAAGCTAAACGGGTGCCTGAGGCACCCGTTTTTGTTTCGTCAGTACTGAGGAATCAGACTTCTTCCATCTTTCCCAGCAGTGCACGCAGACGTTCCTGCCAGACATGCTGCTCTTCTTTCAGCTGCTGGTTTTCACGTACCAGTGATTCGGTGTTACCTGAAGCGTGGTTGACTTCCTGCTTCAAATTATTGTTTTGATCTTTCAGCTCTTCGATTTCCATCTGCAGCAGAGTGATGGTATCAATCGCCTGCTGTACTTTCGCTTCCAGTTTCTCGAACACTTCAAATGACATCTTTATGACCTCTCCTAATCGCAGGGCGTTGATGATGCTAGCCGCAGACTATGAGATTCATCGAAAACTCCGCGGATAACAACGATTCCTCGATTGTATGTAGCCCGGCACCCCAAGTCCAGCAGCGAACCCTTACCAGGCGCAGTATGTAACAATTTTCAGCCTAAGCCTAAAATTCAGCGCTAAAAGTGACGCTCATAATAGAGGCGGAAACCACAGCGGGCGATGCGAACATTTCTGGCCGCTTTAATGATGTTTTTGGAAAGCAAAAAGACGCGAAAGCGCTCATTTTTTTGACCTGGTACACAATTTTCGATTTCGCTATTTCTCGAAAATGCTCGTTAACGATAAATTTACATCAGCCCTACATTAGATCGGGGTGACTCATGGATAGAGAACAAAGACTGATAACATTTAACCTCGCCTTCAGGAATTTCATTATGAGCCAGACAGCAACAAGCACGCTTAAAGGTCAGTGCATCGCCGAGTTCCTCGGAACCGGTTTGATCATTTTCTTCGGCGCAGGATGCGTCGCAGCAATGAAGCTGGCCGGTGCCAGTTTCGGCCAGTGGGAAATCAGTATTATCTGGGGTCTCGGCGTCTCGATGGCGATCTATCTGAGCGCCGCCATTTCCGGTGCTCACCTGAATCCGGCTGTCACTATCGCGCTGTGGCTGTTTGCCTGCTTTGAGCGCCGTAAAGTCATCCCCTATATTATTGCCCAGGTTGCCGGTGCCTTCTGTGCCGCTGCGCTGGTATACGGTCTTTACTACAATCTGTTTATCGATTTTGAACAGACGCATCAGATGGTGCGCGGTTCAACTGAAAGCCTCGACCTGGCAGGTATCTTCTCAACCTATCCGAATTCACTGGTAGGAACCGGCCAGGCATTTTTGATTGAAATGGTGATTACCGCAGTATTAATGGCGATGATTATGGCGTTGACTGATGATGGTAACGGCATTCCACGTGGCCCACTGGCGCCGCTACTGATCGGCCTGCTGATTGCGGTGATTGGTGCTTCCATGGGCCCACTGACCGGCTTTGCCCTGAACCCGGCGCGTGATTTTGGACCGAAGCTGTTTACCTGGTTAGCAGGCTGGGGCGACGTCGCCTTCACCGGTGGCCGTGACATTCCGTATTTCCTTGTGCCAATTTTCGGACCTTTAGTGGGCGCAAGTCTGGGCGCATTCGGCTATCGTGCTTTGATTGGTCGTAACTTGCCGTGCGATGTTTGTGTCGCTGATAAAGAAGAGGCTGAAAAGCCTGCTGCACGCGCAGAACAACGTAAAGCGTAATTGTGCTCATCCTTTACACCATCAGGAATTGATTATGACTACAGATAAAAAATACATCGTCGCGCTCGACCAGGGCACCACCAGCTCACGTGCGGTGGTACTGGATCATGACGCGAATATCATCGCCGTCTCACAGCGCGAATTTCAGCAAATTTATCCAAAAACTGGCTGGGTTGAGCACGACCCGATGGAAATCTGGGCTTCACAAAGCTCCACGCTGGTAGAAGTGCTGGCAAAAGCCGACATTGAATCGGATCAAATCGCCGCGATTGGTATCACCAATCAGCGTGAAACCGCGATTGTCTGGGATAAAGAGACCGGCAAACCAATCTATAACGCGATTGTCTGGCAGTGTCCGCGTACCGCTGACTATTGCGAAAAATTAAAGAAAGAAGGCCTGGAAGAGTACATTCGCCATACCACCGGTCTGGTGATTAACCCGTACTTCTCCGGCACCAAAGTGAAATGGATTCTGGATCATGTTGAAGGCGCGCGTGAGCGCGCAAAACGTGGCGAACTGCTGTTTGGTACTGTTGATACCTGGCTGATCTGGAAAATGACCCAGGGGCGGGTGCATATCACTGATTACACCAACGCGTCGCGTACCATGATGTTTAACATCCATAAACTGGAATGGGATCAGCGCATGCTGGATATCCTTGATATCCCGCGTGAAATGCTGCCTGAAGTACGTAAGTCTTCCGAAGTTTACGGCCAGACCAATATCGGCGGTAAAGGCGGCACGCGTATTCCTATCGCGGGTATCGCCGGTGACCAGCAGGCGGCACTGTATGGCCAGCTGTGCGTGACTGAAGGGATGGCGAAAAACACTTACGGCACCGGCTGCTTTATGCTGATGAACACCGGCACCGAGGCGGTAACCTCTACCCACGGCCTGCTGACTACCATTGCCTGCGGTCCACGCGGTGAAGTGAACTATGCGCTGGAAGGTGCGGTGTTTATCGGTGGCGCATCCATTCAGTGGCTGCGTGACGAAATGAAGCTGATCAGTGAGTCTGAAGATTCCGAATACTTCGCCACTAAAGTAAAAGACACCAACGGTGTATATGTGGTTCCGGCCTTTACCGGCCTGGGCGCGCCTTACTGGGACCCGTATGCCCGTGGTGCCATCTTCGGCCTGACCCGCGGTGCCAATGCTAACCACATCATTCGCGCCACACTGGAATCCATCGCTTATCAGACCCGTGACGTGCTGGAAGCCATGCAGGCTGATGCCGGTACCCGTTTGCAGTCGCTGCGTGTGGATGGCGGTGCGGTTGCCAATAACTTCCTGATGCAGTTCCAGTCCGATATTCTCGGCACGCGCGTTGAACGCCCGGAAGTTCGTGAAGTTACCGCGCTGGGCGCAGCCTACCTTGCCGGTCTGGCTGTCGGTTTCTGGAAAGACCTGGAAGAAGTTCGCGCCAAATCGGTTATTGAACGTGAGTTCCGCCCAAGCATCGAAACCACCGAGCGTAACTATCGTTATGCTGGCTGGCAGAAAGCGGTTTCCCGCGCGAAATCCTGGGAAGATCACGAAGAGTAATGTTTACCCGGCACCTAACATGCCATCAGGACGGGAGCCGAAAACGGCTCCCCTATAATAATGACCCGCATTAGCCGAAGTTTTGCCCGGCACCAACTGTGATAAACTTCCAGCCTCATTTACTTCCCCGAGGCATGCCATGAAACGAGAACTCGCCATTGAATTTTCACGTGTTACCGAAGCCGCCGCGCTGGCTGGCTATAAGTGGTTAGGACGCGGAGATAAAAATATCGCCGATGGTGCAGCCGTTCATGCCATGCGTATCATGCTGAATAAAGTCGATATCGACGGGCAGATCGTGATTGGCGAAGGCGAAATTGATGAAGCACCGATGCTGTATATCGGCGAAAAAGTCGGTACCGGCAACGGCGACGCGGTCGATATTGCCGTCGATCCTATCGAAGGCACCCGCATGACCGCGATGGGCCAGGCCAATGCGCTGGCGGTACTGGCGGTAGGCGACAAAGGCACCTTCCTGCATGCGCCAGATATGTATATGGAAAAGCTGATTGTCGGACCGGGCGCGAAAGGCAGTATCGATCTTAATCTGCCGCTGGCCGAGAATTTACAGCGCATTGCGCTGGCGCTGGGTAAATCCTTGTCGGCACTGACCGTCACCATCCTCGCCAAACCCCGTCACGATGCGGTCATTCAACAGATGCAGCAGTTGGGCGTGCGTGTTTTCGCGATTCCTGATGGTGATGTCGCCGCATCGATTCTGACCTGCATGCCGGACAGTGAAGTTGACGTGCTTTACGGCATCGGCGGCGCGCCAGAAGGCGTGGTCTCCGCCGCAGTTATCCGCGCTCTGGATGGTGATATGCAGAGCCGTTTGCTGGCGCGTCATGTGGTTAAAGGTGATAACAGCGACAACCGCCGTATTGGCGAGCAGGAACTGGCGCGCTGTGAGCAGATGGGCATTACTGCCGGTAAGGTGTTACAGCTGGATGAGATGGCGCGTAACGATAATGTGATTTTTGCTGCCACCGGCATTACCAGCGGCGACCTGCTGAAAGGCATCACGCGCAACGGCAATATCGCGACCACCGAAACCCTGCTGATTCGCGGTAAGTCGCGCACCATTCGCCGCATCCAGTCCATTCACTACCTTGACCGTAAAGACGCCAGCCTGCAGGAATATATTTTATAATACTGCGTGGGCCAGCAGATGTCTGGCCCTCAGTATTGACTCAGACTGCCTGCGCTTCCGGGCGTTTCGACAACGGCCACCAGCAAAGCAGTATCAGCATCGACATGGCAAACATCAGCATGCCCAGGCTAAACTGACCGTTCTGCGGCAACATCGCTGACAGCCAGGCGGCCAGGCCCGATCCCAGATTCTGCATCCCCCCCACCAGCGCACCCGCAGTCCCTGCCATCCAGGGGTAAGGCTCCATCGCACCAGTTGTCGCCAGCGGAAACAACATCCCCGCGCCGAAAAAGAACAGCGCAGCAGGCGCGATCAGCGTCCAGATATTCATGATGCCAAACCACGCCGGGATCCACATCATCACCCCCGCCAGCAGGCAGCTGTTCACCGAGTACCACATCAGCGTCTGAAACGATTTATTGTCACGTCCGGCATACCAGGCGCCGAAAAACGCCGCCGGAATCGGCAGAATAAACAGAATACTGACCGTCAGAGCGCTTAGCTTTAACACGCCGCCCATCAGCACGCCGCAACTGGCTTCAAACACCGCGATACCCGCCAGCGCACCGATCAGCATAATCAGATAGCGCACAAAGGTGGTGTCAGCCAACAGGGGGCGATAACGCGAAAACAGCGGACGCTTATCCTGTGGCTCGGGCCGGGTTTCCGGCAGCCAGCGCAGCATCGCGGCACTGACCCCCAGACACAGAATCAGCAGGAAGGCAAAACAGGCATGCCAGCCAAACAGATGAGTTAACAGCGCACCCATCACCGGGGCCAGTAACGGACTGACCAGAATGCCCATATTCAACAGGCTGTTGGCATGACGCAGCGCAGCACCGGCGTAGAGATCGCGCGGCATGGTGCGTGCCATCACGCCAGCCACGCCGGTTCCCATGCCCTGTACCGCGCAGGCAAGAACCAGACTTTCGAAAGTGGGCGCAAACAGCGCCGCAATGGCACCCGTAATAAAGATCGCCATACCGATTAAAATCACCGGTCGACGACCAAAGCTGTCGGACAGCGGACCATACAGCAGCTGCGAAGCACCGTAAGTAATCAGATAGGCCGCCATCAGGCGTTGCACCGCGCCATCGCGCACATTAAAAGTATCCGCGATGGTCGCCATAGCCGGAACATAGATGGTTTGCGCCATCTGACCGACCGCCACCAGCACAATCAGCATCACCAGCAAGTGAGCGTTTTCAATTTTCTTCATTATGGTTTCTACAGAACAAACGCCGCCGAATTTTCCGTCACGCAGAAAATTTCCGGGCAAGCTAAGATTAATTGCGGAGAAAATATCAGGAATTGATGACAAATCGAGAGGTGCGGCGGAAACAGCTGAGACCATGATGTCACTGAAACTGCGCACCGCTGTACAGTTAGTTTTACGACAATGTCGCAGAAGGAGCTGCAAATTTGTCGATATGAGCTTTGCCGCGGCCCGAGGGGTAGAAAAATCATCACACACTGGCGAAGATAAGGTTAGGCAAGTTTTGCGCGCCATACATCAACCATTAAGGAGTTTACATGGCTGAGTGGATCACCGGAAAAGTGACCAAAGTGACTAACTGGACCGACAGTTTGTTCAGTATCACGCTAAATGCCCCTGTCGCCCCATTTACCGCTGGTCAGTTCGCTAAACTGGCGCTGGAAGTCGATGGTGAGCGCGTGCAGCGCGCTTACTCCTACGTGAATGCGCCCGGCGACGATAATCTTGAGTTTTACCTGGTCACAGTACCGGACGGCAAGCTCAGTCCGCGACTGTTTGCCCTGACGCCGGGTGACGAGGTGATGATCACTAAAGAGGCCGCGGGTTTCTTTGTGCTGGAAGAAGTGCCCGAGTGCGAAACGCTGTGGATGCTGGCAACCGGCACCGCCATTGGCCCCTATCTGTCGATTTTGCAGGAAAGCAAAGATCTCGACCGCTTCAATAATATCGTGCTGGTTCACGCTGCGCGCTTCGCCGCCGATCTCAGCTACCTGCCAATGATGCAGCAATTACAGCAGCGTTATAACGGCAAACTGCATATCCAGACGGTGGTCAGCCGTGAAGAGGTTGCCGGTTCGCTGACTGGCCGCGTGCCGGCACTGATTGAGAGCGGCCAACTGGAAGCGGCAGTTGGCCTGAAGATGGACGCGGATACCAGCCACATTATGCTGTGCGGTAATCCTCAGATGGTACGTGACACCCAGCAATTGCTGAAAGATTCACGCCAGATGCGCAAACATTTGCGCCGCAAACCCGGCCATATGACCAGCGAACATTACTGGTAATTCGGCTTGCCAAAATAGTTTACCGGGCGCGCTTCGCTGCCAAAGCGATTCTCGCCAGCGGTGCCGGTGAATACCCCAAGATCGAGCAGCATCATCACAAAGATCAGTGTGGGTACAAACCGGCCCAGTGCCCACTGCCATGTGCCGTTAAACATCGTCCAGTTACCGGCCAGCAGCATCCACGCCAGAATCACCAGTAATGCCCACCAGCCTTTTTTATTGCGGTCATGCAAGCGCTTGACCATTACTGCACTGGCAGGCCACAGCAGGCAGACGACGCAAAATGCTGCCATTTGCGTGTCGAGCCAGTTATTACCCGCCAGGGTAAACAGCATCACCATCGCGACCAGCCATACGCCCTGCCATATCCAGAAGTCGCGCCGGCTAAGACGGCCACGATATGAAAAGCACCATTGTTGTAATGTCATTAATAAGTCCCGGAAGCATGAATTATTGGCCGCAGCTTTTGACTTTGGCGGGTAAAAACCGTTCTAATCATTGCCTGAGTTTACTGGACAGGGCCAACAAAATGAAGAAAGCCGCAGGTGCCGCGTTACTATTTGGCTGTTTATTTTTGCATCCGGCCTGGGCCGATCCCGAGCCGCAGGATCGCAGCGAACATATGCCGACGGCCCCTTACCTGCTGGCGGGTTCACCCACCTTCGATATGACCATCGCTCAGTTTCGTGAACAATATAATAGTGCGAATCCCGATCTGCCGATCAGTGAATACCGCGCCATCGACGACCGCGATGACAAAAGTAACCTGACGCGCGCCGCCAGCAAAATTAACGAAAATCTTTACGCCTCAACCGCGCTGGAACACGGCACCGGGAAGATTAAAACCTTACAGATCACCTGGTTACCGATTCAGGGGCCGGAAGAAAAGAGTGCACATGATAAAGCGCTCGCCTATATGGCGGCCATGCTACGCTTTTTCGAGCCGGGAATTTCCGCCGAGGATGCCACTAAACGCCTGAATAACTTAATTAATAAAGGTAAGGGATCGCGTTACTTTTCCCAGACCGAAGGCGCACTGCGTTTTGTTATCGCGGATAACGGTGAAAAAGGACTGACATTTGCCGTTGAGCCAATAAAACTGGCGCTGGCAACCCCTTAACAGGCCGGGCAAATATGACGAAAAGCAAAGCCTTTCGGGGTTTTGATCTCTATACTGTCAGGCAGACCTCACTGCTCAAAAGCAGTGCTATTTAAAAGTATCACGTTAAGCGTGGAGGATATGATGCGACATCCATTAGTGATGGGTAACTGGAAACTGAACGGCAACAAACACATGGTCAACGAGTTGATCGAGGGGCTGCGTAAAGAACTCAGCACCGTTGATGGCTGCGGCGTTGCTATCGCACCACCAGTGATGTATCTGGATCTGGCTAAGCATGCCATTTCCGGTAGCCACATTGCGCTGGGTGCGCAGAACGTTGACGTTAACCTGTCTGGCGCGTTCACCGGTGAAGTTTCCGCAGATATGCTGAAAGATATCGGCGCGAAATACATCATCATTGGCCACTCTGAGCGTCGTACTTATCACCACGAAAGCGATGAGTTTATCGCGAAGAAATTTGCCGTACTGAAAGCTGCGGGTCTGATTCCGGTACTGTGCATCGGCGAAACTGAAGCAGAAAATGAAGCGGGTAAAACCGAAGAAGTCTGTGCACGTCAGCTTGATGCGGTGCTGGAAACTCAGGGTGCAGCAGCATTCGAAGGCGTAGTTGTCGCTTATGAGCCAGTATGGGCAATCGGCACCGGTAAATCGGCCACTCCTGCGCAGGCACAAGCGGTACACAAATTTATCCGTGACCATATCGCCAAAAAAGATGCGGCTATCGCCAACCAGGTGATCATTCAGTACGGCGGTTCGGTCAACGATAAAAATGCCGCAGAACTGTTTACTCAGCCAGACATTGACGGCGCGCTGGTTGGCGGTGCGTCACTGAAAGCTGATGCCTTTGCGGTTATCGTTAAAGCGGCAGCCGAAGCCAAAAAGTAACATCTGAGTCACGGGCGGCGATCTCACCGCCCGTACTAATGGTTTGTGCCGTGCAAACCATTAACTACAGGATCTTACAGCTGTGATCCTGTATCTCTTCAGCCGATGCCCGGTTTAACTTCAGCCAGTTGCGCTCTGTCGCCATCAGCGCCAGACGACCATCCGGCAACATCGCCAGCGCCAGCCCATATTTCCCCATCTGCCCACGCGCACCCGGCACTTCGCCAGCCAGACGCATAAATACACTCTCCTGCGCCAGTTGCTCGCGCGTCAGCGTTCTAATCAAATAGGCATGGTTCATTACGGTTGCCGGCTGCCACTGCTCATCGAGTGACGGAGCCAGCTGGTCAAGCTGCTGACGGACGTCAGAACGCAGACAGGAGATATGGATATGCAGCTGGTTCTGCGTGCGACCGTACTCAGAATTTATCGCCAGAGAAATCGCGCTATCAGATACAGGCGCACCGCGCTTTTTCGCCAACAACTCGCGTTCCTGCCAGGATTGAAAAAAGAAGTTGGCAGTATGAGCATCAAGTAACAGAGGACTTTCGACACCGGTAATTCTGGCTACCGGCATTAACAGGTATTGCAACGGGCCGTTGCGATCTTTGAACGTGACATACCCCTGAGCGATATCGACACGTTCGCAAGGTGCGGGATTACCTTGCTGCTGGCCAGGCACACATTGCTGGCTGACAATCTGCCACAATGCGTCACTGTTTTTATGAAAACTAAAGGCGGCAATAACCAGCGCCACCACCAACGCTGCAATCAACAGCGTCACCACCGTAACCGTGCGATTTCTTCCTTGCATCTGCGTCACTCCTGATTTGACAGTCTGCGCAGATCATCGCTGAAGCATAAATAAAAGTCACGCAACCGATGCTCACTAAAAGAGCGACAATCCCTGTCGCCCTGTTTACGATTTTTAGCGCTTCATCACCTGATCGTAGCTGCCACCTTCGGCAAAATGGGTTTTCTGCGCGTTGGTCCAGCCGCCAAACTTATTATCAATGGTAAACAGCTTCACCGGCTGGAAGGTGCTGGCAAATTTCTTCGCCACCTCGGCATCACGCGGACGATAATAGTTCTGCGCGGCAATCTCCTGCCCTTGTGGCGAATAGAGATACTTCAGATATTCATCCGCCACTTTGCGTGAGTCGCGCTCGTCGACCACTTTATCCACCACCGAAACGGTTGGCTCAGCCAGAATCGATTCGCTCGGCGTGACGATTTCGAACTTATCTTTACCTAACTTGTTCACCGCCAGATAAGCTTCGTTCTCCCAGGCAATCAGCACGTCGCCGATACCGCGTTCCACAAAGGTATTGGTGGCACCACGCGCACCGGAATCCTGTACCTCAACGTTTTTGAACAACGCTTTGACGAACTCCTGCGCTTTCGCCTGATCGCCATTATTCTGATCCAGTGCGTAGCCCCACGCCGCCAGATAGTTCCAGCGTGCACCGCCAGAGGTTTTCGGGTTTGGTGTGATCACCGCCACGCCTGGCTTAATCAAATCTGGCCAGTCATGAATCTGTTTCGGGTTGCCTTTACGTACCAGGAAAACGATGGTTGAAGTGTATGGGGCAGAATTGTCCGGCAGACGTTTGATCCAGTTCTTATCAATGCGACCGCGTTCAGCAATCGCGTCGACATCCGAAGCCAGCGCCAGCGTGACCACATCAGCTTTAATACCGTTAATCACCGAGGTCGCCTGCTTGCCGGAACCGCCATGGGACTGACGAATCACCACATTGTCACCGGTCTCTTGCTTGTAGTGTGCGCTGAACGCTTTGTTGTACTGTTCGTACAGTTCACGCGTTGGATCGTAGGACACGTTCAACAGCTGAATATCTTTCGCCAGCACGCTGGTTGAGGCCAGTAACAGGGTAAATCCCACACTCCACTTATTCATCGCACACTCTCCCAAAGTTGTTATGCCAGAAGCGTGACACAAACTATTGCGCGATTTAAAGAATTAAAAAGTAGCCTTTATAACCCAGGAGAATAAGCGATTGCATAAGAAAGGCGCTGTCGTCAGCGCCTTGTCAGAAAGGTGTCTGTCAGTAGAGTTTTTTCGCAGTATCCAGCCAGTCGCCTTTAAACGGACGCTTCATATTTTCAATCGCGTCGATGATGTCATGATGCACCATCTTCTCGTTCTGAATACCAACACAACGACCGCCATAACCTTGCAGCAGCAGTTCAATGGAGTAAGCCCCCATACGTGATGCCAGAATACGGTCATAAGCAACCGGGGCACCGCCGCGCTGAATATGACCCAGCACCGTCGCACGGGTTTCACGCCTGGTTTCCGCCTCGATGTATTTCGCTAAATCATCGATATCACAGATATGCTCGGTAATCGCCACGATGGCATGCTTTTTACCTTTCGCAATGCCCGCTTTAATCTCTTCCACCAGCTCTTCACGGGTGTAAGGGATTTCAGGTAACACGATAAATTCGCAACCTCCGGCAATCGCGGCTGCCAGCGTCAAATCACCACAGTAGCGACCCATCACTTCAACGATGGAGATACGCTGGTGCGAGGATGAGGTGTCACGCAGGCGGTCAATCGCTTCCACCACGGTTTCCAGCGCGGTGAAATAGCCGATGGTGTAATCCGTTCCGGCAACATCATTATCGATGGTGCCTGGCAGACCGATACAAGGGAAGCCCATCTCAGTCAGTCGCTTAGCACCCATATATGAGCCGTCGCCGCCGATAACCACCAGCGCATCAATACCGCGCTTTTTCATATTTTCAATCGCTACCGCGCGGACTTCTTCATTACGGAAATCAGGAAAGCGCGCCGAGCCGAGGAAGGTGCCGCCACGGTTGATCATATCGGAGACGCTATAGCGGTCCAGATTGATCATGCGGTCTTCATACAACCCCAGATAGCCATCATAAATACCAAAAACTTCAAGTCCTTCACTCAGTGCCGCGCGGACAACCCCACGAATTGCTGCGTTCATCCCTGGGGCGTCGCCGCCACTTGTCAGTACACCGATTTTTTTGATCATGACAACCTCTGAACTTGTGGATACAAAATGATGAATTCAGTGCGCCGGATGGCCACGACGCGTAAAACAGAAATTGAGCCGAAGACTAATAATGACACATAGTATATCAAACACTTCAGGCTGAATTGATTCAGGTCAGACAAGTTTCCGCAAAATTTTATGCCTGACCACTCAGTTTGAACCTTCCAACTGCTATCTGGTTCATTTCATTACTTTATAATTCAAAAAAACCCTGACGATCAGCAGGAACCACGGAACAGGGATCCTGATGGATAATGATATCCGCACCGGGGAATCTCAACAGCAGGGCTTGTTCAATCTGCTCAGCAACCCGATGCGCCTGTACCAGAGGTAAATGGTCGTCCATTTCAAGATGCAGTTGAATAAAGCGTGTCGGGCCTGACTGACGGGTACGCAGTTCATGCGCGCCACGCACGCCGGGCCATGCTGTAACAATAGCAATAATATCGTTGCGCTCACTGTCCGGTAAGGCGCGATCCAGCAATGACTGCACCGCTTCATAACCCATCCGCAATGCGCTGTAGAGTATCCAGACGCCGATACCCAGCGCGAACAGCGCATCTGCGCGGGCAAATCCATACCAGCTTAACGCCAGCGCCAGTAAAATTGCGCCGTTCATCACCACATCGGACTGATAGTGCAGCATATCGGCACGGATCGCCTGGCTGCGCGTCTTGCGCACTACCCAGCGTTGAAAAGCGACCAGAAAAAGCGTCGAGATCAGTGCGATAACCGTAACGATAATGCCGACCAGCGGCGCATGCATTGTTGCCGGACTGGCAAGATGCTGGAGGCCGGTCAGAAACAGGAAGAGTGCCGAGCCGGAGATAAACATGCTCTGCGCCAGCGCTGCCAGCGACTCGGCTTTGCCGTGGCCAAAAGTATGTTCCGCATCGGCCGGTTGCAGGGAATAACGCACCACTAACAGATTGGTCAGTGAGGCGGCGATATCCACCAGTGAATCCACCAGAGCCGCCAGCACGCTGACCGAACCGGTATGCCACCAGGCGAAGATTTTGATCATCAGCAGTAGCGAAGCCAATATCGTTGCCGCGATGGCAGCCGCATTAACCAGGCGCGCATATTGAGGACTCATGCTGTACTCCCCCGGGAGGTCAGAGTGTCAGTATACTAAAAATAAGGTAAAGAAAGACCCACCCGCATGGCGGGGAGGATAACAATGGTGATACTTTAATCTCGTCATCTCCTTGAATAATAATGTTTCGCCCTCTGGCTGCACCCACGCCATTCGCACACTGATAAAAAAAACCGGCAAGATGAGCTTAGTCTTTTCTTCCCTGGAGCGCTTTGACTCGCTAATATCTGAATCTCAAAATAAATGCATTAAAATTAATGAGTTACATTCAAAGATCATAATTAGTAAATTAATAATTAAATTCGCAATAACACCGGTGGACCGTCTCTGGAGGAAGCTGTGTTTTTAAAGAAATTTATGGGCTGGGATGACTGTTCAATCAGTGATTACACGCAATGCTGTGATCAATTCGGCTTTAACTCTGAGTCCTCAGCCGAGTTCCTGAAATTCTTTTTAAATAATGGCGCTGCTCTGAGGTTTCTTTCCTACAAGCGTAAAGGTGAGTTGTCCGGTGCTGTCTGTCTGGATAATGGCTGGATCGCAAACGATGCCAAGAACCCAAAAATGCAAACCGGCGGCATGCCTCTGCCGACCTTCTGCATCATCCCGCCTTTCAAAGAAAATGTGTCTTGTGTCGCTCCGTTCAAGGCTAAAAGCCTTAGCGCGCAAAGTCGAAATTTCATCAATTCCTCCTTTGATCTTCTCTCTAAGCGGCAGGTAGCGTATTCGCGGTGTGTGAAAGGCGGCTTCTCTAAAAAGGCCCGTTATAACAGAAACCGTGAAGTGAGAAATTTTCTGGAATCAGGCGGCGAATTTGTCGATGTGAGAGAGATGAGTTCTGCTTTTCTGCATGACGCCTATCATCAGCTGTTTGCGAAAAGAAGAAAATGTCAGATTAGTCACTGCGTGACGACAAAATCATTTTTCTCAACTTATCATAATGATTTCTTTGGTAAAGTGGCGTTTTTGCATGGTGCTCCTGTTGGCGTGCAGTTGCTTATCACCTCTACATCTAAACGGGGTTTCTTTGTCGATTTTATTAATATCGGATACGACACGGATATCAAAGGTCATTCATTGGGTACGATCATGATGTGGAATAACCTGGTGACCGCGCATGAGCATGCAGAGCGCGCAAAACTGCCGCTGCATTTCTCTTATGGAATGATGTCGGGTGAGTACAAATCAATGTGGTGTACACCACAAAAAACCGGTCGAATTGTCACGCTTCTGGGCTGAATCACAGGCAAAAAAAACCCCCTCATCATGAGGGGGAAGACAGGGATGGTGTCTATGGCAAGGAAAAACAGGGATACTATGTTACTGGTTACTGCCGGTACTACTCACTGCCTGCAGCGGTGAAACTTGCTGCATGTTCGTTAGCTTGCGCAATTCATTCATGCGCTGCTGATGTCGCTTTTGCAAAACGTCCTGCTGCTCTGGCGTTAGCAAGTGATACATCTGGTTACGTACGCGGGCCATCTCGACCTGCCTGCCAACCTGTGCCTGTGCTAACTTTTCAGCCTGAGCCTTCACGGCCGCTTCGTTAAATTTTTCTGCAATGACTAAGTCATGCATGGTTTCTAAATCATTAAGACTAATGGGAGAACGTTCATGGCGCGCTTGCTGCATCAGATCTCGCATTTGCTGACGTTGCTGCTCTGTCAGATTGATGCCATCAAACATGTGACTTTGCGAATTTTGCGCCATACTGCGATTCGTCAATCCGTCATCTTGATGCATCTCATCAATCGTCGTTACGTCTGCTGCCCATGCGCTGGAGAGACTGACCACCATCGCTGAAGCAATGACGACGGCGCTTAAGTTGCGCATCGTTCACTCCCGGTTACGTTTCCGTATTTCGATTCAACGAGGTCCAGTTTACGGAGATGGCTGCAAACTAGCGTCAGGGGGTGTAAAACTACGTAAAGCGATGGATTGACGCCATTGGATCAAGGTATTTTGCCTTCGGAGGGAAATAAAAATGAATAAAATCCTGTTGGTTGATGATGACCGCGAATTAACTTCGCTACTCAAAGAATTGTTAGAAATGGAAGGGTTCAATGTGGTGGTTGCCAGCGATGGCGAACAGGCGCTCAGTATCCTCGACAGCTCTATTGATCTATTACTACTTGATGTGATGATGCCGAAGAAAAACGGTATCGACACCTTGAAAGAGTTACGCCAGCAACATCAGACGCCCGTCATTATGCTGACCGCCCGCGGAAGCGAGCTGGATCGCGTTCTGGGGCTGGAATTAGGTGCAGATGACTACTTGCCTAAGCCATTTAACGATCGTGAGCTGGTCGCGCGTATACGGGCGATTCTGCGCCGTTCGAACTGGAGCGAACAGCAGCAGCAGCATGACAACAGCTCTCCGACGCTGGAAGTCGATTTCCTGCGCCTGAATCCAGGTCGCCAGGAAGCGAGCTTTGATGGTGTCACGCTCGACCTGACCGGCACTGAATTCACGCTGCTCTATCTACTGGCGCAGCATCTGGGTCAGGTGGTCTCACGTGAGCATCTCAGCCAGGAAGTGCTCGGCAAGCGCCTGACGCCGTTTGACCGCGCTATCGATATGCATATCTCCAACCTTCGCCGCAAACTCCCTGAACGCCGTGACGGGCATCCGTGGTTTAAAACCCTGCGTGGACGCGGGTATTTAATGGTTTCCGCAACATGATAAGCAGCCTGACCACCCGCATCTTCGCCATTTTCTGGTTAACCCTGGCACTGGTGTTGATGTTGGTACTGATGGTTCCCAAACTGGATTCCCGCCAAATGACGTCGCTGCTCGAAAGTGAGCAGCGACAGGGAATTATGATCGAACAGCATGTTGAAGCTGAGCTGGGTCACGATCCGCCGAACGACCTGATGTGGTGGCGACGGCTATTTCGCGCCATTGATAAATGGGCACCGCCCGGTCAGCGCCTGTTATTAGTCACCAGTGAAGGCCGGGTGATTGGCGCTCAGCATAATGAAATGCAGATCATTCGTAACTTTATCGGCCAGTCTGATAACGCCGATCATCCGCAGAAAAAGAAATATGGCCGGGTTGAGCTGGTTGGCCCGTTTTCGGTCAGTGACGGCGAAGATAACTATCAGCTGTATATGATTCGTCCGGCGGGCAGTTCTCAGCTGGATTTTATCAACTTGCTGTTTGACCGCCCTTTACTGCTGCTGATTGTCACTATGTTAATCAGCTCGCCGTTGTTGCTGTGGTTAGCCTGGAGCCTGGCAAAACCGGCGCGTAAGCTGAAATATGCAGCGGACGAAGTGGCCAGCGGTAACCTGCGTCAGCACCCGGAATTAGAAGCCGGCCCGCAGGAGTTTCTTGCGGCTGGTTCGAGCTTTAACCAGATGGTCAGCGCGCTGGAACGTATGATGACCGGTCAGCAACGGTTGCTCTCTGATATCTCTCATGAGTTACGCACGCCGCTGACTCGCCTGCAACTGGCTACCGCGCTGATGCGCCGCCGCCACGGTGAAGGCAAGGAGCTGCAGCGTATTGAGACCGAAGCTCAGAGGCTGGACGGGATGATTAACGACTTGCTGGTACTGTCACGCACCCAGCATAAAAATGCGTTGATCAGCGAAGCGATGAAAGCCAGTCAGTTGTGGGCGGGTGTGCTGGATGATGCCAAATTCGAAGCGGAGCAGATGGGCAAAACACTGGAGATACCTTATCCTCCGGGCCCCTGGCCGCTTTACGGTAACCCGAATGCGCTGGACAGCGCGCTGGAAAATATTGTGCGCAATGCCCTGCGCTACTCTCACTCAAAAATCTCTGTGAGTTTTTCAGTGGATAATCAGGGCATTACCGTTCATGTCGATGATGACGGCCCCGGCGTCAGTGAAGAAGATCGTGAACAAATCTTCCGTCCATTCTACCGTACCGATGAAGCACGTGACCGCGAATCGGGCGGCACCGGACTGGGTCTGGCGATCGTCGAAACCGCGATTCAGCAGCACCGTGGCTGGGTGAAGGCCGATGACAGCCCTCTGGGTGGGTTACGCCTGACCATTTGGCTACCGCTGTACTCCAGCCGTTAATATTTTGCTATCCTGCGGCCCTCGCTATTGAGGGCTGCTACTGATGTTAAATATCGTATTATTTGAACCTGAAATCCCACCGAATACCGGCAATATTATTCGCCTGTGCGCGAATACCGGCTTCCAGTTACATCTGATTGAACCACTGGGTTTTACCTGGGACGATAAACGCCTGCGCCGCGCTGGTCTCGATTATCACGAGTTCACAGATATCAAACGTCATGCTGATTATGCGGCTTTCCTGAGCGCTGAAGCGCCACAGCGCCTGTTCGCTCTGACCACCAAAGGTACGCCAGCGCACAGCGCGGTGAGTTATCAGCCGGGAGATTATCTGCTGTTTGGTCCTGAAACGCGCGGCTTGCCAGCATCAATTCTTGATGCACTACCGGCGCAGCAAAAAATCCGCATTCCGATGCAGCCTGACAGTCGCAGTATGAATTTATCGAACGCGGTTTCAGTCGTGGTGTACGAGGCGTGGCGACAGCTGGATTACGCCGGAGCGGTCATCAAATAACCCACCGTCGGGCGGCGGGTTGCAGATTAATCAGTTAAATCCCGTCGCCAAACTCGAAGCCAGGCACCATGCCATTAAAGTGCTGATCCATCTCCATGGATGGCTTATCGCTACCAGGTTTACCAACAATGCGCGCTGGCACGCCTGCGGCGGTGGTATGTGGCGGCACCGGTTGCAATACCACTGAGCCGGCACCAATTTTCGCGCCGCGGCCCACTTCGATATTGCCAAGGATCTTGGCACCTGCACCAATTAACACCCCTTCGCGGATCTTCGGATGACGATCGCCACTGGTTTTGCCCGTACCGCCCAGCGTGACCGATTGCAGAATCGAGACATCGTTCTCAATCACCGCAGTCTCACCGATTACAATACCGGTGGCATGGTCGAGCATAATACCGTGTCCGATACGCGCGGCGGGATGAATATCCACGGCAAAGGAAACCGAGATTTCATTTTGCAGATAAACCGCCAGCGCACGACGGCCTTCATTCCACAGCCAGTGACCAATACGGTAAGCCTGCAAGGCATGGAAACCCTTCAGATAAAGCAGCGGAGTGGAATACTTATCCACCGCCGGGTCACGCTGACGCACTGCCTGAATATCACAGGCCGCCGACGCGATCATCGACGGGTCATTCCGGTAAGCTTCTTCAACAATTTCGCGAATGGCGATGGCGGGCATAATGGGATTGGCGAGTTTATTCGCCAGCATGTAGCTCAGCGCACTGCCGAGATTTTCATGCTTCAGCAACGTCGCATGGTAAAAGCTGGCCAGCATCGGTTCGCAATCGGCAAGCGCACGCGCTTCCGCTTTGATGTTATTCCAGACCAGTTCTAACTCTTCAGACGACATTGCTCTCTCCCCATAAAAAAACAGCGCACAGCTAAGCGGTACGCTTCAGGTGACTGTGCTGCGCATCCTGCATCAGCTGCTGCTGTTTTCGTCCTTCCTTGCGCGCCCCAGCAAGGTCAATGCTGCCTCGCGAGCGCTTTTTTCGCAATATAATACCTGATAAATTTGCTCAGTTATCGGCATCTCAACGCCATATCGCGCAGCCAGTGCTTTGACTTCTTTGGTATTTCTGTAACCTTCGACCACCTGGCCAATGGTAGTCTGAGCGCTTTCTACATCCACGCCCTGCCCCAACATCATGCCAAAACGACGGTTACGTGACTGATTATCGGTACAGGTCAGTACCAGATCGCCCAGACCCGCCATTCCCATAAAGGTGGTGGGATCGGCACCCAAAGCGGTACCCAGACGGGTCATTTCCGTCAGGCCGCGGGTAATCAGCGCGGTACGGGCGTTAGCACCAAAGCCAATGCCATCGGAAATACCGGCACCAATCGCAATAACGTTTTTAACCGCGCCGCCAAGCTGCACGCCAATAAAATCAGAGTTGTTATAGACACGGAAACTTTTGCCACAGTGCAATAACTGCTGCAAATCGTCAGCAAACTGACTATCGGTTGCTGCCAGCGCGATTGCCGTCGGTAGACCGGCAGCCAGCTCTTTTGCGAAAGTTGGTCCGGAGATCACCGCCAGCGGAATGTCATCACCGAGGATTTCACGGGCAACATCCTGCAACAGCCGACCGGTCTCTTTTTCCAGTCCTTTCGTCGCCCAGACGATACGCGAGTCAGCACGTAAAAACGGCTTAATCTGACGCAGTACGTCGCCAAAAACATGGCTCGGCACCACCACCAGCAAATCACGGCTGGCGTCGATAGCACGCTTCAGATCGCTCTCAAGCAACAAGGTATCGGGGAAAGGGACATCGGGAAGGAAAGCGACATTGCAGCGATCGGCCTGAAGTTGCGCCTGATGCTGCGGATTATGGCCCCACATCAACACGTTATGGCCATTGCGAGCCAACGTGATTGCCAAAGCGGTGCCGTAAGAGCCGGCACCGATGACGGTCATAGACGCGTTCAGCTTATTCATCAGGCATCCTGACGGACTTCAGCACCTTCACCTTGCTGCTGCTGCAGATAGTTCATAAACAGCGCATCAAAGTTAACTGGCGCAAGGTTCAGCTGCGGGAAAGTACCGCGGGAAACCAGGCTGGTAATGCACTCACGAGCATATGGGAACAGAATGTTCGGGCAGTATGCACCCAGGCAATGAGCCATCTGGTTGCCGTCGATACCGGAAATGCTAAAGATACCTGCCTGCTGAACTTCACACAGGAACGCGGTATCTTCTTCAACGGTAGCCGTTACCGTAACGCGCAGAACCACTTCGTAAACTTCATCAGCCAGCTGGCTGGACGCGGTATCCAGATCCAGTTTCACTTCCGGTTCCCACTCTTTCTGGAAAACCTGCGGTGCGTTCGGCGCTTCAAAAGAAATATCTTTCGTGTAGATACGTTGGATCTGGAAAGACATTTCGCTGGAGTTTTGTTCTGACATTTTACTCAATCCTATTCGTTAATAATCCGTTATCGCCCTGGAGGAGCATCATTTCAAAAGCGGGTCTAGCCCTTCGCGTCCATCCAACGCATACAAGTCATCACAGCCGCCAATGTGCTGCGCATCAATAAAAATCTGAGGTACGGTAGTACGACCGCTACGTTTAATCATCTCTTCCCGTTTAGCAGCATCGCCATCAATCGGGATTTCCTGAAACGCCACGCCTTTTTCACTCAACAGAGCTTTTGCACGATGGCAAAACGGACAAGTCGCTTTGGTATAGATCTCTACGTTGGCCATTTACAGTACCTCGAAAGAATTATTTTCCACGAACCAGAGGCAGGTTGTCACCGCTCCAGCCCGACACGCCCTCTTTGAGCACCGATACCTGAGCAAACCCGGCAGCATTCAGCTGAGCGGCGGATTCTGCTGCAGAGGTGCCGGTAGCATCAACCACAATAACAGGCTGAGCTTTATGCTTCTCCAGCTCAGCGAAACTGCCTTTTTTAATATCTGCCGCGGCAATGTGAATTGCGCCAGAAATATGACCTTTACGATAGTCATCACGTGAACGCACGTCGACAACAACCGCATCTTCCTTATTAATCTGGCGCGTCGCTTCGCCACGACTAATGGTTTTTACTTTTGAGAACATGCCCTTAACGGTGGTCACGATCACCAAAACCAGCAAAGCAACCCACGCCAGACTCAGGATTGGGTGATTGCTTGCGAATTGCATAATTTCTTGCATGAGGGGTAACAACTCCCGACAGGGTTAATAAGCTAAAACAAGGTTTCTGAGTATACCTGCGCCACTTCTCATGTACAGTCGCGAAGCCGCCAGAGTTACGTTTTATGAAGCAGATTCAAAAAAAAAATGCCTTCACAAGAAAAACTGTTATTCACTGCCTTGCTGCTTTGTTCTTAAGCGGTCAGATATCAGACAACAGATGCGTGAAATTACCGGATATTTTACGTTACCGCACAAAAGTTGTCGCGCGGAATGCACGGTCGGGTTGGCTGTAGCATATGTAACTAAAGGTTTCGTGGCTTTCGTCTGCCCAGCCCTGAGTCACGCTGATTTTTCGATGTTAACCCGGCTTAATAACGACACTTTCAGCGGCTATTCTTAACCCCCTGTTGCAATAATAATCACCCGGCCAGAATGGCTGGCGCAGGCAACAGCGGCAATTTTGTCACTGAATGAAATGGAAATCTCCACAGAGATGACTGGTAAGCCGCTGTTCATCGTGGAATAATCCCTGCTGTGAGGGGAAAAGCGGCAGTTTCTTATCAACGGACCCAGTGTAACGGATTAGCCACACGCACGCCGTTACGTTCAAGATTGTCCACTCTGTCTGCCAGCGTTCTGTGCGCTGGCGTTTTGCTGTTGCCTTTTTCTGGCTACGCCGCTGACGATAATAAATCGCAGCTAAAATCCATCCAGCAGGATATCGCTGAGAAGGAAAAAAGCGTCAAACTGCAAAAAGAGCAGCGCAGTAAACTGCTCGATCAACTGCAAAGTCAGGAAAAAGTGATCGCGCAGGCCAGCCGTAAACTGCGCGAAACGCAAATTTCCCTGACCTCCCTGAATAAAGAGATCGCCGCGCTCAACGCCTCTATTAGCAAACTGCAAACTCAGCAAGCACTGCAGGAAAAACTGCTGTCAGAACAGCTTGATGCGGCTTTCCGTCAGGGGCAACACAATGGCGTGCAGCTGGTGCTGAGCGGCGAAGAGAGCCAGCGCAGCGAACGTATTCTTGCCTATTTCGGTTATCTCAACACCGCACGGCAAAAGAATATCGACCAGTTACAACAGACGCGTACCGAACTCACCGCGCAAAAAGCGTCGCTGGTCAGCAAGCAGGCACAGCAGAAATCCCTGCTGGGTGAGCAGCAGAATCAGCAGACCAAGCTGGAACACGCGCGTGTCGCACGTCAAAAAACCATCACCACGCTGGAATCCTCGCTGGAAAAAGACCAGGCTCAGCTGGTTGAGATGCGTCAGAACCAGTCCCGTTTGCAGGATAAGATTGCCAAAGCCGAACGCGAAGCGCGTGCCAGGGCGGAACGTGAGGCGAAAGAAGCCGAGCGCGTTCGTGCCCGTCAGCAACAGGCGAAGAGCAAAGGCACCACCTATAAACCAACCGAAAGCGAACGTTCTCTGATGTCGCGCACCGGTGGTTTAGGCCGCGCTGGCGGTCAGGCAGTCTGGCCAGTACGCGGCAATATTGAGCATCGCTTTGGCGAAACGCTGCAAGGCGAACTACGCTGGAAAGGCCTGGTGATTGATGCGCCGGAAGGTACTGAAGTTAAAGCCATTGCAGATGGTCGGGTGTTAATGGCCGACTGGCTGCAAGGTTATGGTTTGGTTGTGGTCGTCGAACACGGTAAAGGCGATATGAGCCTCTATGGTTACAACCAAAGTGCACTGGTGAGCGTGGGAACCCAGGTTAGGGCAGGACAGCCAATCGCACTGGTCGGTACCAGCGGTGGCCGGGGCACGCCTTCACTCTATTTTGAAATCAGACGACAGGGACAGGCCGTCAATCCACTGCCGTGGTTAGGAAGATAAGTCTTGTTTCAGCGCTTAAAATTCACCGCATTGCTGGGCGGCATGTTGCTTGCCTGCTCAGCCCATGCTGGCAAACTGGCTATCGTTATTGACGATTTCGGTTATCGCCCTGCTCAGGAAAATCAGGTTTTGCAGATGCCGCAGGCGATCTCGGTCGCGGTGCTGCCAAACGCCCCACATGCCCGAGAGATGGCAACCAAAGCCCATCAGCGTGGTCATGAAGTACTAATCCATCTGCCGATGGCCCCGCTCAGCAAACAACCGCTGGAAAAAGACACCTTGCGCCCCGATATGAGCAGCGCCGAAATCGAGCGCATTATCAGCGAAGCGGTGAAGCAGGTGCCTTTTGCAGTCGGTCTGAACAACCATATGGGCAGCGCAATGACCTCCAGCCTGTTTGGTATGCAGAAAGTGATGCAGGTGCTTGATCACTATAACTTCTACTTTCTCGACAGCATGACCATCGGCAACAGCCAGTCGACGCGTGCCGCCAGCGGCACCAGCGTGAAAGTGATTAAACGCCGCGTATTCCTGGATGATAATCAGAACGAAGCAGAGATCCGCAAGCAATTTACCCGCGCGGTGCGGCTTGCTCAGCGCGACGGTTCGGCGATTGCCATTGGTCATCCGCATCCTTCGACCGTCAGGGTATTGCAACAGATGCTGCCGACACTGCCTGGCGATATTACGCTGGTGCGCCCCAGTCAGTTACTTAACGAGCCACAGCGGATTAATCATAAACCGCTGCCGCCGGAGAGTCAGCCCGCACAGCCGGCCAAACCGCGTAATCCGTTCCGCGGCGTTGAGACCTGCGTCAGTAAACAGCCGCAGCAACCGGTGCCAGCCACCCGCGCACTCGGCGTGATTGGTGACAGTATCGCCGAAAGTTATATCGCGAAAACGCTGGAAAGCTTGTTCTGACGGTGGTTTTTCGTACGGGCGGCATTATCGCCGCCCGTACCAGGAATAAGCCCCCTGCATGCCATCAGCGCGGGAGCCGAAAACGGCTCCCCTACGTAATCCCGCTCTTTTCGCTCTTAATCCCAGCTTAAAATCACTTTGCCGGATCGGCCAGAGCGCATCTCGTCAAAGCCCTGCTGGAAATCATCGATACTGTAGCGATGGGTAATAATCGGCGTTAAATCGAGGCCGGACTGAATCAATGCCGCCATTTTGTACCAGGTTTCAAACATCTCACGACCGTAAATCCCTTTGATAAACAGCCCTTTGAAAATTACCTGATTCCAGTCAATCGACATCTCAGAAGGGGGAATGCCCAGCAAAGCAATGCGGCCTCCGTGATTCATCACGCTTAACAGGGTGCGAAACGCCGCTGGCGCGCCAGACATTTCCAGCCCGACGTCAAACCCTTCGGTCATACCCAGCTCGCCCATCACGTCATTCAGATTTTCTGTGTTGACGTTAACCGCACGCGTCACGCCCATTTTACGTGCCAGCCCAAGGCGATAGTTATTTACATCAGTGA
>NZ_JRXE01000029.1:54525-73712 GCF_001267535.1 Winslowiella iniecta
GCCGCCGCCATAATGCCAATTGGCCCGGCACCGGAAATCAGCACATCTTCACCGACCAGATCGAATGACAATGCCGTGTGCACCGCGTTCCCGAAAGGATCAAAAATCGACGCCAGCTCATCAGAAATATTGTCGGGAATTTTGAACGCGTTAAATGCCGGAATTACCAGATACTCAGCGAAACAACCCTGGCGATTTACACCCACGCCGATGGTGTTGCGACACAGATGGGTGCGGCCCGCGCGGCAGTTACGGCAGTGTCCACAGGTAATATGTCCTTCACCCGAGACGCGATCACCGATCTGATAGCCATTTACCTCCTCGCCAATGGCGACCACTTCACCGACATATTCATGCCCAACAATCATCGGCACCGGAATGGTTTTCTGCGACCACTCATCCCAGTTGTAGATATGCACATCGGTGCCACAAATGGCGGTTTTGCGGATTTTAATCAGTAAATCGTTATGGCCCGGCTGCGGAATCGGTGCTTCGGTCATCCAGATGCCTTCTTCCGCTTTCAGTTTCGCCAGTGCTTTCATTACTCCACTCCTCAGCTGATAACCTTAAGTTGCTTACCAATGCGCGTGAAAGCGTCAACGGCGCGAACAAGCTGCTGCTGGCTGTGGCCGGCCGATATCTGAGTGCGAATACGCGCCTGGCCTTTCGGCACCACCGGATAGAAGAAACCGGTGACATAGATCCCTTCTTTTTGCAGCAGGCGCGCAAATTCCTGCGCCACCGTCGCCTCGCCCAGCATCACCGGAATAATGGCGTGATCGGCACCGGCCAGGGTAAAGCCCGCTTTGGTCATCTCCTCCCGGAAGAAACGAGCGTTATCCCACAGACGCTGACGCAAGCCATCGCCTTCTGCCAGCATATCCAGCACGCGAATCGAAGCAGAAACAATCGCCGGGGCCAGCGAGTTGGAGAACAGATAAGGCCGTGAGCGCTGACGCAGCCACTCGACCACCTCTTTCTTCGCCGCGGTATATCCACCAGAAGCGCCGCCCAGTGCTTTACCGAGGGTGCCGGTAATAATATCCACACGCCCCATAACGTCGCAGTACTCATGGGTGCCACGTCCGTTAGCCCCGACAAAACCGACTGCATGGGAGTCATCTACCATCACCAGCGCGCCATATTCGTCAGCCAGATCGCACACCGCTTTCAGGTTGGCAATCACACCGTCCATCGAAAATACGCCGTCGGTGGCGATCATAATATGCCGCGCACCAGCTGCTTTTGCCTCTTCCAGCCGCGCTTTCAGCTCACTCATGTCGTTATTGGCGTAGCGATAGCGGCGGGCTTTACATAACCGCACGCCGTCAATAATCGACGCGTGGTTTAGCGCATCAGAGATAATCGCATCTTCAGCACCGAGCAGCGTTTCAAACAGGCCGCCGTTGGCGTCAAAGCAGGAGGAATAGAGGATCGCATCTTCCATGCCGAGGAACTCGGCCAGCCGTTTTTCCAGCTGTTTATGCGTATCTTGCGTGCCGCAGATAAAGCGCACTGATGCCATACCGAAACCGTGGCTGTCCATGCCCTCTTTCGCCGCCAGTATCAGCGCCGGATGATTCGCCAGCCCTAAGTAGTTATTGGCGCAGAAGTTGATGACGTGATTTCCTTCACCCACTTCGATATCGGCCTGTTGTGCCGAGGTAATAATGCGCTCTTCTTTAAACAGACCTTCCTGACGCGCCTGCGACAGTTGGTCGTTGATTTGACGATAAAAATCTGCGGCCATGCTTATCCTCCATTCCCGAGTGATGTCCGGGATATCTTACTGAAGAGAAACTCATTAAACGACAATCTGCGTTACCGATTCTCATTTTTGCAGCATATATCACGCCTTGAAAGATTACTTACATTACGTTACGGACTCATCTGGCTGCCTGCCCGGCAATGAAATGTTATGATGTGAGTTATAAGCGTATGAAACCTCCTGTTTCATGCCATTGTTCAAGGTTAAGGTTAAGCTCATGATTATCGTGACTGGCGGCGCCGGTTTTATCGGCAGCAATATTGTTAAAGCACTCAACAACGACGGTTTTAACGACATCCTGGTGGTGGATAACCTGAAAGACGGCACTAAATTCGTCAATCTGGTCGATCTGGATATCACCGACTATATGGATAAAGAAGATTTTATCGCCAGCGTAGTGGCCGGTGATGACTTCGGCCCTATCGAAGCGGTATTCCATGAAGGTGCCTGTTCTTCCACTACCGAGTGGGATGGCAAGTACATGATGGATAACAACTATCAGTACTCAAAAGAGCTGCTGCACTTCTGCCTCGAGCGTGAAATTCCTTTCCTGTATGCCTCTTCCGCAGCCACTTACGGCGGTCGTAACACTGACTTTATTGAAGAGCGCCAGTATGAGCAGCCGCTGAATGTTTACGGCTACTCAAAAGTGCTGTTTGACCAGTATGTGCGCCAGATCCTGCCAGAAGCAGAATCGCAGATTTGTGGTTTCCGCTACTTCAACGTTTATGGCCCGCGTGAAGGTCACAAAGGCAGCATGGCCAGCGTCGCTTTCCATCTGAATACCCAATTGAACAATGGCGAGAACCCGAAACTGTTTGAAGGCAGCGATGGCTTTAAACGCGACTTTATCTACGTGGAAGACGTGGCGGCGGTCAATCTGTGGTTCTGGAAAAACGGCGTTTCCGGCATCTACAACTGCGGTACTGGTCGTGCCGAGTCCTTCCAGGAAGTGGCGGATGCCGCGCTGAACTATCACCAGAAAGGTGAGATTGAGTACGTGCCGTTCCCGGAAAAACTGAAAGGACGCTACCAGGCATTTACCCTGGCCGACCTGACCAAACTGCGTGCCGCAGGCTATGACAAGCCGTTTAAAACCGTTGCTGAAGGCGTGGCTGAATATATGGCCTGGCTGAACCGCGACGCTTAAGGAAGGCAATTTCGTCGATGAAAATTCTGGTGATCGGGCCGTCATGGGTCGGCGACATGATGATGTCGCAAAGTCTGTATCGCACGCTAAAGGCCATTCATCCTGAGGCGGTGATAGACGTGATGGCACCTGCGTGGTGCCGGCCGTTGCTGTCCCGCATGCCGGAAGTCAATGAGGCGCTGGCGATGCCGCTGGGTCACGGCGCGCTGGCAATCGGTGAACGTCGCCGCCTGGGTAAAGCGCTGCGTGCCAAAGGCTATGACCGCGCATATGTGCTGCCTGGCTCGTTTAAATCGGCGTTAGTTCCGTTCTTTGCGGGTATCAGCCAGCGCACCGGCTGGCGCGGTGAAATGCGCTACGGCTTGCTCAATGATCTTCGCGTGCTGGATAAACCCGCTTTCCCGTTAATGGTCGAGCGCTATGTGGCGCTGGCTTATGACCAGGATCGGATTCGCTCAGCACGCGATCTGCCGCAGCCACTGTTGTGGCCGCAGTTGCAGGTCAGCGAAGAGGAAAAAGTGGCAACCGCTGCCGCTTTTTCACTGCCGGACACCCGTCCGATCATCGGTTTTTGTCCCGGTGCCGAATTTGGCCCGGCGAAGCGCTGGCCACACTATCACTATGCGGCACTGGCGCAGCAGTTGATCGATCAGGGCTATCAGGTGGTACTGTTTGGCTCCGCAAAAGATCATGAAACCGGCGAGCAAATCCGGCAGTCACTGGATGCATCAGCACAGCCTTTCTGCCGCAACCTGGCGGGTGAAACCCAGCTGGAGCAGGCGGTCATTCTGCTGGCGCATTGCCGGGCGGTGGTCAGCAATGACTCCGGGCTGATGCATATTGCTGCCGCGCTGAATCGCCCGCTGGTGGCGCTGTATGGCCCCAGCAGTCCGGACTTTACCCCGCCGCTTTCCCAGCAGGCGCGGGTTATCCGCCTGATTACCGGCTATCACAAAGTACGCAAAGGTGATGCGGAACAGGGCTATCACCAAAGCCTGATCGATATTCAGCCCGCTCGCGTGCTGGCTGAGCTGGAAAACCTGCTCGCACAGAGCCAGGAGAGTTAATGCAGGTTTTGATTGTTAAGACGTCTTCAATGGGCGATGTACTGCATACGCTCCCCGCGCTGACCGACGCCATGAATGCCATCCCCGGCATTCGTTTTGACTGGGTGGTGGAGGAGGGTTTCGCACAGATCCCTTCCTGGCATCCGGCGGTCGATCGCGTATTACCGGTGGCAATCCGTCGCTGGCGTAAGCACTGGTTTGGTAGTCAGCAGCGTGAAGAGCGCGTGCTGTTTAAACGTGAGTTGCAGTCGCGCAGTTATGATCTGGTGATCGATGCTCAGGGGCTGATTAAAAGCGCGGCGCTGGTGACGCGCCTTGCCAAAGGTGAGAAACACGGTCAGGACAGCCGCAGTGCGCGCGAACCCTTTTCCAGCTGGTGGTATGACAAACGCCACGAAATCAACAAGCAGCAGCATGCGGTAGAACGCACACGTGAGCTGTTTGCCAAAAGCCTCGGCTATGAAAAACCGCAGACTGCCGGTGATTACGCCATTGCGGCGCACTTCCTCGCAGAACCACAGGTTGATGCTCATCCTTATCTGGTGTTTCTGCATGCCACCACCCGGGACAGCAAACACTGGCCGGAAGAGCACTGGCGCGAGCTGATTGCACTGATGGCCGACTCAGGATTGCGAATTAAATTACCCTGGGGTGCAGAGCATGAGCATCAGCGTGCACAGCGGCTGGCAGAGGGATTTGATTATGTTGATGTATTACCCAGGCTGACGCTGGAGCAGGTCGCGAGAACGCTGGCCGGCGCTAAAGCGGTGGTTTCGGTGGATACCGGCTTAAGCCATCTGACGGCGGCGCTTGATCGCCCTAATATCACGCTTTATGGCCCAACTGACCCCGGTCTGATTGGCGGTTACGGTAAAAATCAGTTTGTGCTGAAGCCAGAAAGTAGCCATAAAATGGATGATATTTCCGCTGCCAGCGTAGCGGCGACGTTGACCACTCTTTTATAACGAGCACCCTATGCCGATGCCTCCCCTGTTAAGCATTATTATCACCGCGCATAATGGCGAGGCATGGCTATCTGCCACGTTGGCAAGCGTGATTGCGTCGCTCGGTGGCGCGCTGCCACTGTGCGAATTTATCATTACCAATGATAACTCTACCGATAACACCCAGCAGATTATTGATCGGTTTGCCGCCCGCTATCCGGCCAGCAAAACCTTTATGACGCAATTTGCCAATATTGGTAAGGTGCGCAATTTTGCTGTCGCCGAATGTCAGGGTGAATATATTCTGATGATCGATGGTGATGACCTGCTGTTAGCCGGTCAGCTGAACGAGAAACTGCAAATTCTGCAACAGCAACGCCCTGACCTGTTGATTTGTAAACTGATTGAGACAGAGGAGAACGCCGCTCCTCCCGAAATCGTCGCCGCGTCTGCACCAGAAACCTTGTCGCAGGACAACGCTATTGAACGTTTCCTGATTCATCGTGATTTTCAGGCGCATGTTATCGGCCAGTTCTTCCGGCGCAAGATATTAGCTGCCGCGCCCTTTCCTGAGTTCGTCTGCTATGAAGACAGCTGGGTGTTTCCGCAGGTGCTGACGCTAAGCCATAAAATTCTCTATTCACGCAGCGGCTTTTATCTGTATATCAAACGTCACACCAGTCTTTCCGGCAACATCAATCTGGCGAAAGTGCAGTGCCTGTATCAGACGCTGGAACATATGGATCAGGTACTTCCTGCGCGTTTCAGCCAGCTTATTGCCTGCCACTGGATCGATTTATTTAACCGCTACGCGGGAGAAATGGCCGGGACAGTTGAACTGGAGAACACCAAAAAGCGCATCAGGGGAATAAGTAAGTTAGCGTTTTTAGCCAATCGGCGCGTTCGCTTCAGTTATAAACGTAAACTGTTGAAAATCGCCAGGCAGGCGTAGTCACTACGCCTGCCCAACCGCAGCTTACTTGCGATGCGTGCCAGGTAATCGATCGTTATGCCAGACCACCACCGAGATAATTAACAGACTCAGCATGATGGTCTGCTCGCGGCTGGCAAACAGTACATCTGTCAGCCCACACACGATAATCCCCATCATAATGGCAAATAGCGGCGGGTTGCGGGTGTAATAAGCGTATCCCAGCAATGAGAAATAGAAAAACAGCAGCACCAGCGCGCCCTGCACTCCCATTAAGCTGGCCACCTCGATCACTTCGTTATGCAAGTGGACATTAACAAACCTTAATGCACTTTCATCCGCGTTGTTTCGCTTTACATAATCCTGTGCATAGCGCCAGCGCTCCTCAAGACTGTTACCCAGAGGATGATCGTGAATCAGGCTCTTGCCGATGCTCCACATTGCCAGGCGACTGGTCAGCGAGCCATGCTCATTACCGTTGGTGGCTTCGTAGCGTTTGAACTCGTTTATCGTGGTTTCGAACTTCGGTTTGATAACATGCTGATAGCTTAACGTGGTGACGACGCCAATACTCAACAGGATAAAAATCAGCGGCTTAAAGCCGAGATGACGTAGCTTCACAATGCCGACGAAGATAATCAGCAGCGGATACGTTGCCATCACATTGCGTGTGCCGGTCTGGAAAATAATGTAATAAGAGACGGCAAAGATCACCAGGCTACACAACATAGTTCTGCGGTTAACATTCTCATAAACCAGCAGAAAAATTAACGCGGCAGACAGAATGGAATAATCATAGGCAGCATTGGTGGCTCGACCCAGGAAGAAATCTACCCGGCCGGTCATATATAAATCCTGATATATGCCAACGCCGCTGGCGATAATAAAAGTCAGTATCAGCGCCACCTTGATCACTGTGCGACTTATCTGGTGGTATTTTGGCATCACGCTGAGCAGGTAATAGCCAATAACTGCGGCAAGGATTAAGCGCTTGCCGGTATTCAGGTAAGCATTGAACTCGTCAAAATCGGGATTGCCAATATAAATCCAGCCAAACCAGATAAGGTCGCTGATACCGAGTAACACCATCGGCGCAATAATCCACCAGTGGCGTCTTTGCAGCCGGTGAAAATCACAGATTACCCCCAGCATTGAAAAATAGAACGCCCAGTAAAATGAGACTTTGGCGCTTTTGACACTGTAAAACATCGTCAGATTAGACAGTAACACCAGCAGCAAAACGGTGTAGAACAATACACGTCGATAATCTTTTAACGGTCCTGGTAAAGACATTCTCTTCCTGCCTGGCAGCGATGGCCGTTTATTCAGCTAAATACGGTAAAGTTATGACGTAAACAGGCAATAACTTGCGCTGATTGAATCGTTTTCATCGCTTCGTTAGACAACGATCCCGGAATAAGTGCCATGCGCACCCCATACAGAACCTGATGTATCTCCTTATCCTGATAAGGACCACTGGCATACGGCTCTTCGGTGACGAACAGGCTTAGCGTCGGAACCTTAAGCGCAATCGCCACGTGCAGCGGCCCGGTATCACCGGTCAGCAGCGTATCGAAGTTATTGATGGTCTCAACCAGCGCCGGCAGCGTCGTCTTGCCGATTTGGCTCTCAATGCGGTGACGGAAAGCCGGATCGACCTTTTCCATAAACGGATTTTCCAAATGTTTCTCACCCGGCCCGCCAATCAACACCACACTGGCCTGAGGATTTTCCGCCAGCAGCGTATTGGCAACATCGGCAAAACTTTCCGCAGGCCAACAGCGCTCAGCAGAAGACGCGCCCATCTGAAAACCGATAACTCGTTGATTATTTGGTTTAATTCGTTTCTCCGCCGGAGCACGCGGCACTTTCATCGCCACATTGCTGATGTCACATCCCAGCGGTGCGACTAACTCCAGTTTGCGCTGAATTAAATGTCCTTTAAAACCATAGGTATAGTTGGTCAGCCAGCGGTCACGCCACGGGAAGTCGTCGACATAGTTATCGCGGAAAATGTATTTAGCGCCGGACATGACCGCACTAAGATAATCATAGGGATCATGGGCGTGCAAAATTATCGCCAGATCCGGCTGGCCTTTTTCCTTCAGCTGATCAAGCATGCCCCGCAGCGAGTTAACTTTATTGTTCCAGTAAACCACGCGATCCCAGTCTTCACCGTCGGTCATAAAATCACGAAATTTCTGATGCGCCACCAGCGTAATAAAAGCCTCAGGGAAACGCTGACGCACCGCGCGAATCGCGGGTGTATTCATCATAAAGTCACCCAACGCCGTGGTGGAATAAATCACGATATTGGCAAACTGCTTGTCCTGATGGAAAGTATCGCGTGACGCTAACAGTCCTTTGCGTTTGGTATACAGTCGTAGAAACAGATCGACTGCTTTCGCTTTCCAGGGTTTTCTCATCTGACTTCCTTAACGTGCCGATAATACTCGGCTAATGTCATTCCCAATGTGCGCGACTGCAACCAGCTAAACAGCTGTTCCAGATCGTCATAAAGCCGTTCAATATCTGCTTCATTTTTGAATGTTGGACTTCCGCCCGGCATAAACTCAGATGAATGCAGCATAAATTCTACGTAATCAACGCCTTCAGCCAGCGACTGTTCAGCCACCCGCTTCATTTTGTCGAGGTTTCCCCCCACCGGACGCAACCAGTTCACCGACGGGCTGCGCTTTTTACCGCGTAAACGATCCACACCCTGCTTAACGCTGTTCATCAGCGGAGAATATTTGTATTGAATGCTCATCGGCACTTCAAGCAGCGGCGAGTCGCCCGCTTTGGCGATATCCTGCCGATCGATAAAATAGGCGTGGCGCGGGAAATCACGATAATTGGTGCCGCCATTGCCTTTGGGATCGCCCGGCGAGTTGCGCCAGTCGACACGCGGCGTGACCGAACAATCGACCAGATAACCCTGCTCAATTAACAGTGAGGCGTAGTATTCATTAAACGCCCAACGCCCGGCGCGGTGGCTGAGCATTTTGGTCTGAAAGGTCTCTTCCAGTAGCTGAGTTATGAACTCAACTTTCTCTCTGATAACATCCTGCGGATATTCAATCAGATAAGGTTTATGTCGCCAGTCATCGTCGGTAAGTTCAACTAAAGGAGGGCTATTCCACGCATGCAGATGCATCCCCACTTCGCCCTGATTACGGGCGATAACATCTTTGGCGAACTCCACATAAACCGGGTCGATGGCCATTTCATAGTTGGTTAACCAGGTCGGTTTAAAACCAAATTTCTCACACAGGGACTGGAATCGCGGTAAAAAAGCCGCGTTTCGCGTATCGATTTTGTCATGATTTTGCCAGAGGTTGTCACCTTCAGTATCAATCGTGATGAGAAATGCGGGCCTTGCCATAATCTTTCTGACCTCATAAAAACTGAGCAGTTATGTTACGCAGCGGGACTTATCAGCGCAAAGTAATTTAGCGTGCCATTAAGCAGGAAAAATCCGCAAAAGTAGCCATCGCATAGCCAGTCCATTAGAATTTAATCCTGATCAACCTATTAAGACCAGCCTGGGCTACTGACGCCATGACAAAGCATATTCTTTTCATTATTGATGGCCTGCCGGGTGGCGGCGCGGAAAATGTCACGCTGACGCTGGCAAAAGGCATTGCCGATCGCGGGCATCAGGTCACCCTGCTGTCACTGAATAAACGACTGGATTACGATATTCCGCCGGGTGTCGATTATCGGGTTGATCACGACAGCGCACGTGGCCCGCTGCGCAAACTGACTGAGCTGTCGCGGCGCGCGCGCTCCCTCGACAACCGGCTGGAGCAGCTGTTTGCGGAAAAAGGTGAGCCGGCGCTGGTGGTTTCCAGTCTGCATAAAACCGATCGAATTGTGGTGCGCTCGCAGCGACTAGGCCAGTGTAATGTCTGGCACTGCATCCACGGCATCTATTCGCGTTCCTATCTCGGCAATAAGCAGCCGCTGGCCCGCTATTTTAAGAAAGCCAAAATTCAGCGGGTTTATCGCGGACGCAATATCATTACGGTATCCGATGCGGTTGGCGACGATCTGGTTAACGCGATGGGTATCGAACCGCATGAGATATTAACCATCTATAACCCGTTCGATGTGGCGCAGATACAGCAACGCGCCGAAGCAGAAAACCCGTTTGCCGGTGAAGAGTATATTTTGCACGTCGGACGGTTTCATCAGGTGAAGCGCCAGGATCGCCTGCTGGAAGCCTTTGCGCAGGCAAAACTGCCCACCAAACTGATTATCGTTGGCCAGGGTGAAGCGGCAGTCACGCAACAGCTGCAAGAAAAAATCGAGCAACTGAATCTGCAACAACAGGTCATTCTGGCGGGTTTTTCGAAAAATCCGCTGCCGATACTGAAAGGCGCGCGGCTGTTTGCGCTCAGTTCTGACAGCGAAGGTCTGCCAACGGTGTTAATCGAGTCGTTGATTTGCGGCACGCCGATTGTCAGCACCGCTTGTCCCGGCGGCGTCGGCGAGATTATGGTCGGGGAACTGGCGGCGTATCAGGCGGATCTCAACGCCGCCTCACTGGCAGAGAAACTTCGTCTCGCCTGGCAGTCGCCACCGCACATCACCCCGGCAATGTATGCTAAATTCGACATTAATTTAATTATTGACCGTTATCTCGACCTCGCGGTCAAATAGCATTATCACTTCTTGATAGAAAGGATTTATATGGCGATTCTGGTTACCGGCGGAGCAGGCTACATCGGTTCACATACCGTGCTTGCGCTGCTGGAAAAAGGCGAAGACGTGGTGGTGTTAGATAACCTGGTCAATGCCTCCGCAGTGGCTTTAAACCGGGTGGAAACACTGAGTGGTAAAACGGTGACTTTCTGTCAGGGTGATGTTTGTGATGCCGAAAAACTCAGAGAGATTTTCGCTCAACACAATATTTCGTCTGTTATCCATTTTGCCGGACTAAAATCAGTTGGCGAGTCAGTACGTAAACCGCTGGATTACTATCATAATAATCTTTCCGGCAGCCTGATATTGCTGGCAGAAATGCGTCGCGCAGGCGTCACTAAACTGATTTTCAGCTCGTCAGCCACCGTCTATGGTCAGCCAGAACAGATTCCGCTGGTTGAAACCTCACGCACTGGCGGCACCACCAATCCTTACGGTACCTCAAAGCTGATGGTCGAGCAGATCCTGCAAGATTTTGCGCTGGCCGAGCCGGACTTCACCATAATCATTCTGCGCTATTTCAACCCGGTGGGCGCGCATCCGTCCGGAATGATTGGCGAAGACCCGAACGGCATTCCCAATAACCTGATGCCCTATATTGCGCAGGTGGCGATTGGCAAACTGGAAAAAGTGGCGATATTTGGTGATGACTACCCAACCAAAGACGGCACCGGCGTGCGCGATTATATCCATGTGATGGACCTGGCTGAAGGTCACCTGAAAGCGATCGAACATATCGATCGGCATCAGGGCGTGGCAGTTTATAATCTCGGAACCGGTGTAGGCTACTCGGTACTGGAGATGCTGCACGCGTTTGAACAGGCTTCCGGGCGCAAAATTCCTTACGAAGTTGTGCCGCGCCGCCCAGGAGATATCGCTGAGTGCTGGTCAGATCCGTCCCTCGCCAAAACCGGGCTGGAATGGCAAGCAACACGCAATCTTGATGTGATGATGCAGGACGCCTGGCGCTGGCAGTCCAGTAATCCACAAGGTTTCCAGTCCTGACAATGCGTTAACCGGGGCAGAAGGCCAACTTTTGCCCCGCTCCGGGTTTGCACCACGCCGGAGTGTTAATGGCTTTAACCCGCCCAAGGTTTCCCCTACAATCGTTTCACTTAACTTTGAGAAACCATAAGTATGGCAAGCCCGATTCCCTCAACGTTTACGCCTCAAAATATTCTGCTGATTAAGTTACGCCACCATGGTGACATGCTGCTGACCACACCAGTGATTAATGCGCTGCATCAACACTATCCGCATGCCCGCATTGATGTGTTGTTGTATGCCGAAACGCGTCCGATGCTGCAAGCACATCCGGCCATTGGCGAAATTCATGTTATCGATCGTAACTGGAAAAAAGAGGGTGGATGGCAGCGTTTCAAGTATGAAAGCGCGCTCAAAGCGACCATTCGCTCCCGCCATTACGATGTCGTGATTAATCTTGCCGACCAGTGGCAAAGTGCCATGATCGCCCGCTTATCCGGTGCGCCGGTGCGTATTGGCTTTGACTTTAAAAAGCGCCGTAATCGTTTGTGGCAGTTTTGCCATAATTACCTTGTCCCGACCGACAATCACCACCTGCTGCATACCGTCGAGCAAAATTTATCTGCCCTGCAACCGCTTAATGTGCCGGTTGAAGGTATCAGCGCCTCCATGCATTACAGCGACAGCGATTTACAGCAAACCCGCCAGGTGTTGCAGCAACAGCAGATCAGCGGCCGTTATCTGGTTATCCAGCCCACTTCGCGCTGGGTATTTAAGTGCTGGGAAGATGAGAAAGTGGCGGCGGTGATTGATCAGCTGGCGCGTCACGATCTGAAGGTGGTGCTGACCGCCGCACCCGATGCCCGGGAGCAGGCAATGATCGATAATATTCTGTCACGGTGTAAAACCACCGATGTGGTCTCCGTGGCCGGTAAACTGACGCTGCCACAACTGGCGGCGCTTATCGATTATGCCGAGCTGTTTATCGGCGTAGACTCCGCGCCAATGCATATGGCCGCTGCGCTGAGCACCCCCTGCATCGCACTGTTTGGCCCGACCAAACTGCAGCACTGGCGTCCTTGGGGTGAACGTAACCGGGTTATCTGGGCCGGTGACTACGCGCCCCTGCCCGATCCGGACGCGATTGATACCAACACTCAACAGCGCTATCTCGCCGCCATTCCGGTGGAAGAGGTGGTGAAAGCCGCAAGGAGCTATCTGGATGAATAAAGTCCGCCTCGCCATTGTCAGACAGAAGTATCGCCCTGACGGTGGTGCAGAACGCTTTATCTCACGCGCGCTGGAAGCGCTGGAGAGCGATCGGCTCGACCTGAATATTATTACCCGCAGCTGGCAAGGCACGCCAAATCCTGACTGGCACCTGCATATCTGCGACCCGAAAAAGTGGGGACGCATTTCGCGCGAACGCGGTTTTGCCGATGCCGCCCGCGCCTGCTGGCAGCGGGAAAAATTTGATATTGTCCAGAGCCACGAACGTATCGAAGGCTGTGATATTTTCCGTGCCGGTGATGGCGTACACCGCGTCTGGCTTGAACAGCGCGCGCGCATTGTTTCGCCGTTACAGCGCTTCGCTACCCGCTTCAGTGCTTATCACCGCTATGTGATGCAGGCTGAAGAACAGATGTTCCGCTCCGACTCGCTGAAAAAAATCATCTGTAACTCAGAGATGGTGAAGCGCGACATCATCCGCTGCTTCCAGGTTCCGGAAGAGAAGTTTGCGGTTATCTACAACGCCATCGACTCACAGCGTTTTCAGCCGTCGACCGAAGCCACGCGCCACGCAACCCGTAAGCAGCTGAATATCCCTGCTGATGCCTGTGCACTTATTTATGTCGGCTCGGGTTTTGAACGCAAAGGTCTGCGCGCGGCGATTGAGGCGCTGGCCAACAGCGATCGCTATCTGATCGTCGTCGGCCAGGATAAACAACTGAGTCGCTATCAGCAGCTGGCGAATCAGCTTAACTGCCTGGACCGTATCCGTTTTGTCGGCGTGCAGCAGGATGTTATCTCTTTCTATCACGCGGCCGACGCGCTGATTTTACCGACACTGTACGACCCGTTCCCGAATGTGGTGCTGGAAGCGATGGCGTGCGGGTTGCCGGTCATTACCAGCTTCGGCTGTGGCGGGGCAGAATTTATTAACGAAGGTCAGGAAGGCTTCGTCTGCGATGCATTAGATATCAAAGCGTTAAACGATGCGGTTAATGCAATTCCGTCAAAAGCCGTCAATTCAGCGATGAGTGAGGCCGCACGCAGCAGAATTCTGCCTTACACGCCGCAACGCCTTGCCGCAGAGTTGCATTCTCTTTATCAACAAGTATTACTCACGTCATGATTAAGTAAGATGAGCACAGGCAAGTTATCTGCTACCATGCCGGATTGTTCTCTGGATAATGTTTGACGCACAAGTGTCGTAAAAATCGGTATGACGACAATTTACACCGCCTTGCTCTACCTCATTCAGCCACTGATTTGGCTTCGCCTTTGGTTGCGTGGTCGAAAAGCCCCTGCCTACCGTAAACGGTGGGCGGAACGCTATGGCTTCTGTGCAGGTAAAGTAAAACCAGATGGGATTTTACTGCACTCTGTTTCGGTAGGCGAAACCCTCGCTGCCGTACCGCTGGTTCGTGCGCTGCGCCATCGCTACCCGACACTGCCGATTACCGTCACCACCATGACGCCAACCGGCTCAGAACGGGCACAATCCGCTTTTGGCAAAGATGTGCATCACGTTTACCTGCCTTATGACCTGCCCGGCGCAATTAACCGCTTCCTTGATACCACCCGCCCAAAACTGGTGATCATTATGGAAACCGAGCTGTGGCCAAACATTATTAAAGCGCTGCACGATCGCAAGATCCCGTTGGTGATTGCCAATGCGCGCCTTTCAGAACGTTCGGCGGCAGGCTATAAAAAGCTGGGCAAATTTATGCGCCAGTTACTGCAACGCATCACACTGATTGCCGCGCAGAACCAGGAGGATGGCGAGCGCTTTGTCAGCCTTGGCCTGAAGCGTTCACATCTGACCGTGACCGGCAGCCTCAAATTTGATATCTCTGTCACGCCAGAGCTGGCGGCACGTGCGGTGACGCTGCGTCGTCAGTGGGCGCCGCGCCGCCCGGTGTGGATTGCCACCAGCACCCATGAAGGCGAAGAGAGCATTATTCTCGATGCCCATCGTAAATTGCTGGCGCGTTTTCCTGAGCTGCTACTGATTCTGGTACCACGCCATCCGGAACGCTTCGCGGTGGCGCGTGATATGACGCAAAAAGCCGGCTTCAGCTATATCCTGCGCAGCAGCGGTGAAATTCCTTCCGGCAGTACGCAGGTGGTTATTGGCGACACCATGGGTGAACTGATGCTGCTGTACGGCATTGCCGACCTCGCCTTTGTCGGTGGCAGCCTGGTGGAACGCGGGGGTCATAACCCGCTGGAACCGGCCGCGCACGCTCTGCCGGTGCTGATGGGCCCGCACACCTTCAACTTCAAAGATATCTGTAGCAAATTGCAGCAGGCAGACGGTCTGATTACCGTTACCGATGCCGCCTCGCTGGATAAAGAGATCGGTAACCTGCTGACTGACGATGACTATCGTCGTTATCACGGACGCCATGCGGTAGAAGTACTGCATCAGAATCAGGGCGCATTACAGCGTCTGCTACAGTTACTCGAACCCCACTTGCCACCACGGAATCACTAAATGAGTGCTCGCCAACGACTTTCGGTGGTGATGATCGCCAAAAATGAGGCCGGGCTGTTACCAGATTGCCTGGCTTCCGTGAGCTGGGCCGATGAAATCATTCTGCTCGACTCCGGCAGCAGCGATCAAACACCCGAGATTGCCCGCCAGCATGGCGTTAAGGTTTATCAGTCTGAAGAGTGGCCCGGCTACGGGCTGCAACGCCAGCATGCACAACGCTATGCCACCGGCGATATGATTCTGATGATCGATGCTGACGAGCGGGTCACTGACGAACTGCGCGCCTCGATTGAGCGCGTGCTTGACTGCCCGGAACCGCACACCGTTTACAGCATCGCGCGCCGTAATCTGTTTCTCGGGCGCTTTATGCGTCACAGCGGCTGGTATCCGGATCGCGTCACCCGCCTCTATCCGCGCGACTATCACTACAATGATAATCAGGTGCATGAGTCACTGGATACCCGCGAAGCCCATGTCGTTCCTTTACGCGGTGATCTGAAACACCTGACCTGTCGCGATTTCTCTGCGTTTCAGCGCAAACAGTTCGCCTACGCGGAAGCCTGGGCGAAGCAGCGTCATCAGCAGGGTAAAAGTTGCAGCATGTTCTCGGTGTTCAGCCATACCATCAGTGCATTTCTGAAAACGCTGGTGCTGCGAGCCGGTTTTCTCGATGGCAAACAGGGTTGGTTACTGTCAGTGGTGAATGCACAGTACACCTTCAACAAATATGCAGCGCTGTGGGCGCTGAATCAGGCAGCAGACAAAGGTAGCTTATGAGCACCAAGGCGATCTATCCCGGTACTTTCGATCCGATGACCAACGGTCATCTCGATATCGTGACGCGTGCAGCGCTGATGTTCGATCATATCGTGCTGGCGATTGCCGCCAGTCCGAGTAAAAAACCGATGTTCACGCTGGATGAGCGCGTGGCACTGGCGCAACAGGTGACTGCACACCTGGACAATGTTGAAGTGGTCGGGTTCAGCGATCTGATGGCGAATTTCGCCAAAGCGCAGCAGGCAAATGTACTGGTGCGTGGCCTGCGCGCCGTATCGGATTTTGAGTACGAAATGCAGCTGGCACATATGAATCGCCATCTGTTGCCGACGCTGGAAAGCGTATTTCTGATGCCGTCGGAAGAGTATTCATTTATCTCTTCGTCGCTGATGAAAGAGGTGGCTCGCCATCAGGGCGATGTGCAAGCCTTCCTGCCCGCGCCAGTCTATAGCGCGTTAATGGACAAACTGGCGTAAGCCTGAAGCGTCCCGAAGGTATGCAGAGTGCTAACCCCTGGCATAGGCAGCCAGAATGCCACTCCTGGACGAAACGCTATTTCTGGCAGGTGCGGCAGAAAAAGGTGCTGCGCTGACCATGCCTGGCGCTTTCGATTAAACTGCCGCAGACCCGGCACGGCTCGCCTGCCCGACCATACACCTGCAATTGCTGGGCAAAATAACCCGGTTTACCGTCAGTTTGCAAAAAGTCGCGCAGCGTAGTTCCACCCTGCTCGATCGAGCGCAGCAACACCGCTTTAATGGTCGCGACCAGCAGCGCCGCTTCCGACTCAGTTAACGCCATCGCCGGACGATCGGGCAGGATCCCGGCAGCAAACAGCGATTCGCTGGCATAAATATTCCCGACGCCCACCACCAGCTTGTTATCCATCAGCCAGGGTTTGATCGCCGTGCGTTTACCGCGAGACTTTTCAAACAGATAGTCGGCATCAAAGCTGTCACTCAGTGGCTCTGGCCCTAAATGCGCCAGCACATTACTGGCCTGCAAATCAGCACACCACAGCCAGGCGCCGAAACGGCGCGGGTCGGTATAGCGCAACACTTTGCCGTTACTCATCACTAAGTCGACATGATCGTGCTTCGCCGCCGGAACTTCTTCCGGTAACACGCGCAAACTGCCGGACATTCCCAGATGAATAATAATCCAGCCGTCCGGCAGTTCTAACAATAAGTACTTGGCACGACGCTGTACGCTCAGCACCGGCTGATCGCTCAGTGCCTGAATTTCCTGGGACACCGGCCAGCGCAGGCGACCGTTACGCACTACCGCATGCAAAATGGTTTCACCGACCAGATGTGGCTCTATTCCGCGCCGACTGGTTTCAACCTCAGGTAACTCAGGCATGCCAACTCCTTGTGTTTGGTTGTCTCATAAAAACAAAAAAACCCGGCCGAAGCCGGGTTTTTTCTTAAGTCGCCAAAATTATTTAATTTTAGCTTCTTTGTACAGTACGTGCTGACGGACAACTGGATCGAATTTCTTCAGTTCCAGTTTTTCCGGCTTAGTACGCTTGTTCTTCGTGGTGGTATAAAAATGACCTGTACCAGCAGAAGAAACCAGCTTGATTTTCTCACGAATACCTTTAGCCATGATTCAGTTCCTTAGTACTTCTCACCACGGGTACGCATATCGGCCAGAACCGTATCAATACCCTTTTTATCAATTACACGCATACCTTTAGCAGATACACGTAAAGTAACGAAGCGCTTTTCGCTCTCAACCCAAAAACGGTGAGAGTGCAGGTTCGGCAGGAAACGGCGTTTCGTCGCGTTCATCGCGTGGGAACGGTTGTTACCGCTCACCGGGCGCTTGCCAGTTACTTGGCAGACTCGTGACATGTCTATTCTCCAAAAATCAAATCAGCTCGAGCTTTAAAAATAAGGTCTTGGCCGCCTCGTCAGGCTAGTAGCCCACCCAAGCGAGTTCTATGTGAACCCACTGGCAGGCCCAAACGCCAAACCCGAGATTCTCAAAGGTGGCGTAGTATACGCCCTGTAGCGCCAGTGCTCAAGTCCCGAACAGATAAAGATCCCGCTGGATCGCGCAAAATAGCTGCATCCGGGAACAAATCCGGCGAGAAAATGCGCAATCCGCAGCCTTGTTGTTCAGTTGCCAGCATTACAGCCAGCCGCGTTCAGCGAACGAGACATACTGACCCTGACCAATGACAAGATGGTCTAATATTCTGATATTTAGCAATAAACCCGCGCTGACTATCTGGCGGGTAATATCACCATCGGCGGCACTGGGCTCAGCCATCCCCGAGGGGTGATTGTGCGCCAGAATCAGCGCCGCTGCATTGATTTTTAACGCTTCCCGCACAATTTCTCGCGGATGAACTTCAACGCTGTTAATACTGCCGGCAAACATCTCCTGCGAGTTGAGCACCCGATGCTGATTATCGAGAAAAATAACCATAAAAATTTCTCGCTCCTGATGCGCCAGCATACTTAACAGGTACTGATGCGTGGCCTGCGGATTCTCCAGCGCATCTTCGCGTGCCATGCTGGCGCGGAAAAATCGCCGCCCCAGTTCAGCAACCGCATGCAGCTGCGCTAACTTGGCGTCACCCACGCCTTTTACCGCCATCATTGCCTGCCTGTCAGCGGTCATCACCTGATACAGCGAACCAAATTGCAGCAGTAGCTGACCCGCCAGCGTCATCACATCCTGTCCGACGGAGCCGGTACGCAAAAATATGGCTAGCAGCTCGGCATCGGTTAGCGCCCCCGCCCCCCTCTGCTGCAACTTCTCTCGCGGCATTAACTTCTGCCAAGATACGTTCATCTGCGCTCTCCCGAAATAAACGCACCATGCCTTGCGACCTCACCGATAGACAGCGGCAAATTGTCAGCTTTCGCGCTGTCTCGCAAAGCTAAAAGGAAGCTGCAGGGCCGAACTCCAGGAGTGTGATAAAATACGCAAATCGTGACGCAATCAGGGCGTCAATCTGACTGTAGAGATGGCGGATAACACTATGATGGGATTAACCGGTAAACACATCGTATTGGGCGTAAGCGGCGGTATCGCGGCTTATAAGGCGCCAGAACTGGTACGCCGTCTGCGCGATCGCGGCGCGGAAGTGCGGGTGGTGATGACCGAAGCAGCCAAAGCTTTTAT
>NZ_JRXE01000030.1:0-28044 GCF_001267535.1 Winslowiella iniecta
TCTACTCTGCTGGTCTGTGCCTCGCTGATTATTCCTGCCGCGCTGCTGATTCAGTGGCTGGCCTCGCGGCTGAATTTATTACAGCTGGGTGAGGAAGAAGCCCATTACCTTGGCGTGGATGTCCAGCGGACTCAGCGCCATCTACTGATCCTCAGTGCACTGCTGGTGGCCGCCGCGGTGGCAGTCAGTGGGATTATCGGCTTTATCGGTTTGGTGGTGCCGCATCTGATGCGCATCTGTCTCGGTGCCGATCACCGCTGGATGTTGCCGGGTTCCGTGCTGGCCGGGGCGATTTTACTGCTGGTCGCCGATACGCTGGCACGCACGCTGGTGGCACCGGCGGAAATGCCGGTCGGGCTGCTGACCAGTTTACTGGGTGGGCCGTGGTTTCTGTGGCTGATTTTACGCCGTCAGGGAGGGCACCATGGATAACCAGTTACAGGCCAATAACCTCAGTTATCGCGTCGCGGGTCGCACGCTGATTGACGCGGTATCACTGCAACTTAATGCCGGGGAGATGGTGTCGCTGATTGGCCCGAACGGTGCCGGTAAATCCACGCTGTTGCGTCTGCTTACCGGTTTTCTTCGCGCTTCTGACGGCAGTTGCCAGCTACAGCAACTCGCACTCGACCGCTGGCCGCGTCAGGCGCTGGCACAGCAGCGTGCAGTAATGCGTCAACAAAGCTCGGTAGCGTTTGCGCTGGCGGTTGAGGATGTGGTCGCCATGGGGCGTGCCCCCTGGCCGCAGCAGGCTGCTGCGCCGGTGGTCAGAGAAGTGATGGCCTTAACCGGCTGTGAAGCGCTGGCAAAACGGGATTATCGCCAGCTCTCCGGCGGCGAACAGCAGCGCGTGCAATTAGCACGGGCGCTGGCACAACTCTGGCGCGACGACGGCCCGCAAGGCTGGTTATTTCTTGACGAGCCGACCTCGGCACTGGATCTCTACCGCCAGCAACACGCCCTGCGGCTGTTGCATCAGCTGACGCGCAACGGCAAGCTGACGGTATGCTGTGTACTGCACGATCTGAACCTTGCCGCACTGTGGTCGGATCGTATGATGCTGTTACATCGCGGAAAGCTGGTTGCCAGCGGCAAACCCGCCGAGGTGATGACCGAATCGACCCTGACGCGCTGGTATCAGGCCGACCTGATAGTACTGCCGCATGCCAGTGAAGCGGTGCCGCAGATCGCCCTGCGCCGTTAACTCGAACAGCTGACTTCCAGCTTCTTACCCCAGTCAGGCGGACGTTTCGCCAAATCGGCAAATTCAGGCGCATCGTCAAACGGACGGGCGAGCGCCTGATGCAGGCGTGTCAGTACGCTAATATCATCCTGCTCAGCACGCTCAATCGCCTGTTGCGCCAGATAGTTACGTAGAATAATCGCCGGATTGACCGATTTCATCCGTTGCTGACGTTCAGCATCACTCTTCTCCTCGCGCAGCAGTCGCTGGCGATAGTCGTGATACCAGCGATCAAAGGCTTCGCGATCGATAAACTCATCGCGCAGCGGCGAATGATTTTCATCCTGCTGCGTGGCGCTCAGCAGACGGAAGGTGCGGGTGTAATCGCTGCCCTCTTTGGTCATCAGCGACAGCAATCCGGTAAGAATATCGTTATCGGTTTTTTCCTGCGTCAGAAGTCCCAGTTTGGCACGCATCTGCTCGCCCCAGGCCCGCATCAGCTCCGGCTCATACTCGGCCAGCGCCAGTTTTAACTGTTCAGGCGTCATCAGGCCAGAAAGCGCATGCGCCAGACGGTTCAGGTTCCACAATCCTACCACCGGCTGATTATCAAAAGCATACCGTCCCTGATGGTCAGAATGATTACAGATAAAGTCCGGCTGATAGTCATCCAGAAAGCCAAACGGACCGTAATCCAGCGTGATGCCGAGAATCGACATATTGTCAGTGTTCATCACGCCATGGGCAAAACCGATGCTCTGCCAGTGGGCAATCAGCCGCGCGGTGCGTTTCACCACATCAGTAAACCACAGCAAATAACGGTCTGCCTGATCGGCCAGCGCTGGCCAGTGATGCACAATGGCATAATCCGCCAGTTGCTGAACCTTTTGCTGCTGACCGTGATAGAAGAAGTGCTCGAAATGACCAAACCGCAGATGACTTTCGGCCACCCGCAGCAACATGGCACCGCGCTCGGCGCTTTCGCGCCAGACCGGCTCTTCACTGGTCACTACCGTTAAGGCACGCGACGTCGGCACGCCAAGATGATGCATCGCTTCCGAGGCGAGAAACTCGCGCAGCGTTGAGCGCAACACCGCACGTCCGTCACCCATCCGCGAGTAAGGCGTCAACCCGGCTCCTTTCAGATGCCAGTCAAATTTACGTCCGTCCGGCAATTGCTGCTCGGCAAGAAGAATGCCGCGGCCGTCACCGAGTTGCCCGGCCCAGACGCCAAACTGGTGGCCGCTGTAAACCTGCGCCAGCGGCTGCATGCCTGGCAACAGCGTTTCGCCGCTCCAGAGAGCAGCGTTATCCTGGCTAAACCAGCTCTCATCAAGACCCAGTTCCTGTGCCAGCGAAGTGCTGTGATAAAGCAGGCGAGGATTTTTCAGCGGGGTGGGATTCAGTGCGGTGTAAAAGCCCGGCAGCTCGTTAAACCAGCTGTTGTTGAACTGCATTGTGCCTCCTTAAGACATCACTGAGGCCTTTTCTGATAAGAATCAGACGGTAAAGCACCCGCTTTACCGCCCCAATTCTGTCAGTGTAAACCCTGCGCGCCATAATTTACAGGGAGAAGACGTCAGCTAACGGTTACTCGTCAACGTCCGTCAGCAGCTCGGGTGGCTTCAGCAAAGCCGGTAAAGCGCCTTCATCCGCGACAGGAAATAGCGCACTCTGAATTCCGCCAAAGGGATACTGGCGAATCATGGTCAGTGCCTGAATATCATCAATGCCCTGCACAATCACCTGCTGGCAGTGTGGCGTGATATTATCCAGTATGGCATTAATAAAAGGTGCAAATGAGCGCCGTTTGATATTGTGCTGGATAAAACCCTTATCTAATTTGATCCGATTAAACATGTCATCATACACCGCTTTTGCGGTGGCTTTCCCTGCGCCAAAATTGTGCAGACTGAGAGAAAAATGATCATTTAGCGCAGCGAGTAAAGGATTATCTTTACCGGCAGATAAATCAGTGAAACTTTCATTAATTTCCAGTTCAAGGCAATCCAGCAACCCTAACTTGTGTAAAAGGAACTCACTTTCTAAAATCGCCTGAGCGATAATGTCGTCAATATTAATCGCGATAGAAAGATCGTGCCAGCTGAAAAAGTCGTGATATTTTTCAACCAGAGTAATTTGACTTTGCAACAGCGATATACGTTGTTCAAATGTCAGTTGCGGAATCAGCATCTCTGCCGGAATCGCAACATTGGCGTTTTCATCCGAGAACCAAGAGTTCAGCTCTACGGCAGTCAACCTACCCGCAAGGGTATAAACAGGATAAAATGCTGCATTACTATGGTAGTCGGCAGCTAAATGGATTTTCATTTTGATAAGCCATTATTAAGTGGCAGTCTGCGCATCCTATAACAACAATTTATGACAATCAATAGCGCTATTGCGCTATCAGACACTTAGTAATTTCCCGTGAGGAAAAAACCAGCCCAATGCTTAAATAAAACTTACATTTAAAAGTCGTAAATCGTGCAATTCCTGAGATTTGAGATGCGCCTAAGGCAGGTTTTTTTGGCCGGGTCAGTGATGAAAAGAAAAAAATCTGGCTTAAGTAAATATAAAACCGTAGTCTAATAGAAATTAATGTCATTCACTTCGCCGAAAACCAGGATTCATCATGCTCTATTTTTCCCGGCGAAGAAATACGCATTTATCCTAAATTCATCGCAGTCTATTAATGACTTTCACCCCTTATTAAATGCGTCGCGCCTGCCAGAATACTTTACGCCAATAAACATTATCCAGCGAAGATCGAATCACCCCCTTGCTGGTTGAGGCGTGAATAAACTGATTATCGGTATCATAAATGCCAACGTGCAGGCCATTTTCTCCACGACCGGTTTTGAAAAACACCAGGTCGCCAGGCAGCAACTGGTCTTTATCAATGCGGGTACCGATATCGGTCTGATCGCTGGTTGAACGCGGTAATTGCAGATCAAACCGATCGCGGAAGGTGAGATAAACAAAACCGGAGCAGTCGACGCCGCCGCGACTCATGCCGCCGTAGCGGTAAGGTGTGCCCCGCCACTGACCCAATTGTTCATCAAGTTGGGCGATAACCCTAATCGGGTCTGACAGACGACCATCAGGAGCTGGGGCATGGCGACTGCATCCAGCGAGAATAACCACGACAAGTAACAACCCGATCCGCATAACCCTCTATTCCTGCAACCAGACAAAAACTTAATGTAGCGGTAAATCATTGATTCTGGCAAGAGACTGGCCGCTATTCCGCCAGCGTGGTAAGAATTTGATGGCCTTCAACCGTCAGTTTGCGAAATGCGACCTGATACACCTGCTGCAAACGCTCGGGTTGCATCACTGTTGCAGCATCACCCTGCGCCACCACCTCGCCCTCACCCATCAGCCAGACCTGTTGCGCATGGCGCAGGCTGTGATTCAGGTCGTGACCACTCATTATCACGCTAAGCCCGGCCTGACACAGCGGCGGCAGCAGACGGTCGAGAGCCGCCTGCTGGGCAACATCCAGACCCGCCATCGGCTCATCCAGCAGCAGCAATTTACCGTGGGAGTTGGCCGCCGGGCTAACCTGTAGTAATACGGCGGCCAGTCTGACCCGCTGCCACTCACCGCCAGACAGCTGGTTCAGCGGCCGTGCCAGCTTATCGCTGAGTTGCAGTGCGTCAAGAATATGCTGCAACACCGGCTCATACGGCTGGTCGGCATGCAGTAAATGCTGTTGCAGAAAGTGAAAAACCGCCATCTGACCGGTGGGTAGCTGCTGTTGGTGTAACCATCCGCGGTGGCGGGCAAGTTGACTGCCACTCCAGGCTTCAAGCGGTTTCCCCAGAAACTGAACGCAGCCACTGCCGGGCAGCAAACCCGATAACCGGGCCAGCAACGAACTCTTCCCGGCACCATTTGGCCCCAGCAGATGAATCAGTTGCCCGCTGCTGACTTGCGCACTGAAGGGAGCCAGCCGCCCGGCCACCGCAGCCTGTTCAATTTCCAGCAGCATTTACTTTGCCAGCGCCTGCTTGATGCTGTCGACGATCAGCGCATCATCCGGCGTCATATCTGGCGAGAAACGCTGAATCACTTTGCCTTCACGGTCGATCAGGAATTTCTCGAAGTTCCACAGGATATCTCCCGGCACTTTCGGTGCGCGCCCTTTGCTGGTCATGCGCTCAAGGAAAGCGCTGCCGTCCGGCGCCACCGCCTGCGGCTGTGCGGCCACCAGCTGTGCATAAAGTGGATGACGGTTTTCACCATTCACTTCGATCTTACTGAACATCGGGAAGGTGACGCCGTAAGTGGTGCTGCAGAAGGTTTTGATCTCTTCATTGCTGCCCGGCTCCTGCTCAAGGAATGCATTGCACGGGAAGCCCAGCACGCTGAAACCTTGATCCTGCCAGCATTTTTGCAACTGCTCCAGTTGCTCATACTGCGGCGTTAAGCCACATTTTGACGCCACATTCACCACTAACAGCACGTCACCTTGCCACTGTTTTAGCGTGGTTTTCTCACCATCCAGCGTTTCCAGTTCTGTATCAAAAATGCTCATGCGGATTTCCTGTATCAGTATTATGGTTGCCAGCTTTCGCTAGCGGCGAGGGTTTACTAATAACCAGATAAATATTGGCGCACCGAGCGTCGCGGTCACTACGCCAATCGGTAATTCTGCTGAAGTCAGCACCAGCCGGGAGACAATATCGGCAGCCAGCAGCACCGCCGCGCCGGCAAATGCACAGGCCGGTAACAGTATGCGGTGATCGGTCAGCCCATTAAGCCGTAATATGTGCGGGATCACCAGTCCGACAAAACCAATGGCACCGGCCAGCGCCACACTGACGCCCACCAGCCAGCCAATCGCCATCACCAGCAAATTACGCCACAGCGCCAGCGGTAGCCCGAGCTGACGCGCGGAAATCTCGCCCAATGCCAGCAGATTCAGCGCACGCCACTGGCAGGTCAGCCACAGCAGTATCGGCAGTAACGCCAGCATCAGCCAGCGGTAGCGCCAGTCGATACCGCTGAAACCGCCCATCATCCAGTACATCAGCTGGCGCAGGTCGAGACTGGTACTAAAGTACACCGCCCAGGTCATCACTGCGCTGCAAATAATCCCCAGCGCCACGCCGGCCAGCAGCAAGCGACTGGTAGACAGGTGGTGCCGGGCAAAACGCAGCAGCACCAGCGTGACCAGTAGCGCCCCGGCGATGGCGGCCAGGCTCAGGCTCCACGGCTCGCCGCTTCCCAGCAGTACGCTCAACACCAGCCCAACCCCGGCACCGTTCGATACCCCTAACAGTCCTGGCTCCGCCAGCGGATTATCAAACAACGCCTGCATTACCGCGCCAGCCACCGCCAGTGATGCACCGACCAGCAATACCGCCAGCGTGCGCGGCAAACGCAACTGCCAGACAAACAGTTGCCCCTGCGGGCTGAACCAGTCGCCAGGGGCGATCCAGCTATCGCCCGCGCACAAGCTGATGGCGGCAATCATCATTGTCAGTATCAGCAGCAGCGCCAGCCAGCGTCGTCCGCGTCGTTCTGCACATTGCGACAGCTCGGAAAGCAGCGTCATCAGAGGCTCTTTATCTGAGAAAACAAGGCTTTGATTGTAGTGTCTGGCGCAGAAAAAGAAAGAGCCAGCATCGCTGGCTCTGAAGGAAAGAATTAATGATGTTGTTGCGGCGGGATGCGTTGATGATGGTCATCATTGCCTGCTCCCGGCTTATCACGATTTTCATGCTGAGCATGCTGACGTGAATGCTCAGCCTGATGCCGCGGCTGCGGGTCAGAGTGATGCTGCGGCGCATGCGGCTGCCAGCCATTGCCATTCCAGTAATCACCGCGCGGCCCGCGCTCACCCACATGGTGGCCTCGGTGTGCATGCCACCACTGTGGCGCACGCCAGTCATAGCCGTCCCAGTAATAACCACGCTGATCGCGGTCGCCAGGCTGAATGGAAATCCCGTGAGAGTTAATATCAATCGAAACACCGGCGTTTGCCAGCAGCGGCATCCCTGACAGGACGCAAAGTAAAATAGCCATTTTTTTCATCAGGCTGACCTCTCTTTATTAGATGCGCCAGTTATAGCAATCCCTAATAATGCTAACTATCAGCTAACGGATGATTTTCGCGATACTTTCCCGGAACTTACACAATCCTGACATTGTGAAGCAATCATGCAGCACAAACGGTTTAGCCACCACCGGTCATCACGCCATTTTCAGCATCACCATCCCGGCCAACAGTATCACCAGTCCCAGCCAGCCCTTTTTATTTAAACGCTGATTAAACAGGATCCAGCCAGCGGCAACGGTAGCGGCGATACCTAATCCCCCCCACAATGCGTAGGCCACCGCCAGGTCGATACCTTTCACCGCCTGAGCCAACGCGCTGAATGCGCCCAATACTGCCAGCAGCGACAGCACGCCATATCCCCAGCGGCGGAAGCCTTCCGATTTTTTCAGCATGATATTGGCCAGGATTTCCAGCACCACCGCCAGCAACAGGTACAGCAGATGTTCAGCCTGCATGTTGCACCTCATTGCGTTTTCGCTTAGGCATTTCAGTACCGGATTTAATCAGGGTAATACCGGCCAGCAGCAGGATTAACGCGATCACTTTGACCAGCGACAGGGATTCACTGAACATCAGCACGCTAAACAGGGTAATCAGCAGAATGCCTGCCCCTTCCCACAGTGCGTAAGCCACGCCCAGCGCAATACGCTTGACCGCCAGTGATAACAGAATATAGGAGGTCGCAATCAGCAGATACATCGCGATATGGCCGCCAATGCCGCCGTTCAAACTGGAGTATTTCATTGCCAGCGTACCGAGAATTTCACAGACGATGGCGACAGATAAGAAGATCCAATAGATCATAATTTCCTCACAAAACAAAACATGTGCTAAACCGCCGTTGCCGCAGCAACGCAGTGTTAAAAGCCGTTTTTAAACGTTTTGTGAAGTCGCTATAGCTCGCTGCACCACGCCAGAACGCTGGCCATGACCGCAGTGATAAAGAATTGAGATGTAGAAAGGGTAACGAGCATTCCTTTGGAGAAAGTCATTGGGTTTATGTTTTCGGCGGCAATCGCACCAGCCTCACATCCTCACGTAGCTAAGATAGTGCATATAATACCCATTTCAGGATAATTAGCCAACTAAATCACAATATGCCAGTGTTTATGATTATTCAGGCCCTATTAAACCGCAGATGCTGGCCGCCAAAAATGAAAAAGGCCGCTTGCGCGGCCTTTTGTTGGTGAGTCAATCAGTCTTCTTTCGGCGAGGCGTTCTCAACCCGACTTTTCAGTTTCTGACCCGGGCGGAACGTCACCACGCGCCGTGCCGTGATCGGAATATCTTCGCCAGTCTTAGGGTTACGTCCCGGACGTTGATTCTTGTCGCGAAGGTCAAAGTTGCCAAAACCGGACAGCTTAACCTGCTCACCATTTTCCAAAGCACGTCTGACTTCTTCGAAAAACAGCTCGACCAGCTCTTTGGCATCCCGTTTGCTAAGCCCAAGCTTTTCAAACAGGTATTCTGACATTTCAGCTTTTGTAAGCGCCATAGGTTCAATCCCTCAAGGATGCTTGGAATCGCTCTTTCAGTGCCTCTACACATCGTGCAACAGTAGCGGCAATCTCCTCTTCTTCGAGTGTCCGGCTGGTATCTTGTAAAATCAGGCTGATAGCGAGGCTCTTCTCACCCTCATTTACGCCCTTACCACGGTACACGTCAAACAAGTTTACGCCAACTACCTGATTTACGCCAACTTTCTTACACTCGGCGATGATATCTGCTGCAGGCACGTTTTCAGCCACAACCACAGCGATATCACGGCGGTTTGCCGGGAAGCGCGAAATCTCGCGCGCCTCAGGCAGCACGCGGTCTGCGACCTTATCCCAAAGCAGTTCAAACACTAAGGTACGACCATTAAGATCCAGTTTTCGTTCCAGTTCCGGATGCACCACACCGATAAATCCGATTTTTTCGCCGTGTAAATAAATCGCCGCACTCTGTCCCGGATGAAGGGCCGGATTCGCTTCTGCACGGAACTCAATAGACTCCAGTTTACCGGTCAGATCCAGAACCGACTCTAAATCACCTTTTAAATCATAGAAGTCTACGGCCTGTCGCGCCAGATCCCAGTGTTCTTCATTGCGGCTGCCGCTCAGCACGCCGGACAGCATAAGATCCTGACGAATGCCGAGGTTTGCCTGTGTATCAGGAACAAAGCGCAAGCCGCTCTCAAACAGACGCACGCGGCTCTGCTGACGGTTCTGGTTGTACACCACCGCTGACAGCAAACCACTCCACAGTGACAGGCGCATCGCCGACATATCGGCTGAAATCGGGCTTGGCAGCAGCAGGTTCTCTTCGCCCGGATGCAGCAGCGCCTGCACTTTAGGGTCAACAAAGCTATAGGTGATCGCTTCCTGGTAACCTTTATCCACCAGCATGGCTTTGGCGCGTTTCAGCGAAAGATTGGCCTCACGATGTTGGGTCATGATCAGGCTGGCCTGAACCGGCACATCGGGAATATTGTTATAGCCATAAACGCGTGCCACTTCTTCGATCAGATCCTCTTCGATCTGCATATCGAAACGCCAGCTCGGCGCAACCGCCTGCCACTCACCGTTGCCGAGGGTCACTTCACAGCCCAGACGTTGCAGAATATCCGTGACTTTCTCATCAGCAATTACATGGCCGATCAGACGATCAAGTTTTTCACGACGCAGTGTGATCGTCGCCGCTTTTGGCAGCGCAGCTTCATTCGTCACATCAATAACCGGACCGGCTTCACCGCCACAGATATCCAGCAACAGACGCGTCGCACGTTCCATTGCCTGATATTGCAGGGCGGAATCTACGCCACGCTCGTAACGGTGAGAGGCATCGGTGTGCAGACCGTGACTACGGGCACGACCGGCAATCGACAGCGGACTGAAAAACGCACATTCGAACAGCACATTTTGCGTCTCTTCGTTGACGCCAGAGTGCTCGCCGCCAAAAATACCGCCCATTGCCAGCGCCTGTTTTTCGTCAGCAATCACCAGCGTGTCGCTGTTCAGCTTGACTTCATTGCCATCCAGCAGCGTCAGGGTTTCACCCTCTTCGGCCATACGCACCACGATACCGGAATCGATACGATCCAGATCGAAGGCGTGCATCGGCTGGCCCAGCTCAAGCAGCACATAGTTGGTGATATCCACAACCGGGTCGATAGAGCGAATACCGCAACGACGAAGTTTCTCACGCATCCACAGTGGCGTGGCAGCTTTGACATTAATGCCTTTGACCACCCGGCCGAGATAGCGCGGACAGGCTTCCGTCGCCTCAACGCGAATCGGGAAGATGTCGCTCAGCGTGGCGGCGACCGGCTCAATAGCAGGCGCATTCAGCGGCAGCTGGTTCAGCACCGCCACATCACGGGCAACACCGATAATGCTCAGGCAGTCCGCACGGTTTGGCGTCACGCTGATTTCAATAGTGTTATCGTTCAACTGTAAATATTCGCGGATATCGCTGCCCACTGGCGCATCAGCCGGCAGTTCGATAATGCCCGCGTGGTCGTCACTGATACCCAATTCGGAGAATGAACACAGCATCCCTTCAGAAGGCTCGCCGCGCAGTTTCGCGGCTTTAATTTTAAAATCGCCCGGCAGCACGGCACCGACGGTCGCTACCGCCACTTTCAGCCCCTGGCGGCAGTTAGGTGCGCCACAGACGATATCCAGCAGGCGTTCGCCGCCAACATTCACTTTTGTTACGCGCAATTTATCGGCATTGGGATGCTGACCGCATTCAACCACTTCGCCGACCACGACGCCATGAAAAACACCCGCAACAGCATCAACGCCGTCAACTTCCAGCCCGGCCATGGTGATTTGATCGGACAACGCTTCACTGTCAATGGCTGGGTTTACCCATTCGCGTAACCAGAGTTCACTGAATTTCATTGGTATAACCTGCCCTTATTTAAACTGTTTGAGGAAACGTAAATCATTTTCGAAGAAGGCGCGCAGATCGGTCACGCCGTAACGCAGCATAGTCAGACGCTCCATGCCCATACCGAAAGCGAAGCCAGAGTAGACTTCCGGATCGATACCGACGTTACGCAGCACATTCGGATGCACCATGCCGCAGCCCAGCACTTCCAGCCACTTGCCGTTTTTACCCATCACATCCACTTCAGCGGACGGTTCGGTAAACGGGAAGTAAGACGGACGGAAACGCACCTGCAAATCTTCTTCAAAGAAGTTGCGCAGGAATTCGTGCAGCGTGCCCTTCAGGTTGGAGAAGTTGATATTTTTATCAACGATCAGCCCTTCCATCTGATGGAACATTGGGGTGTGGGTCTGATCGTAATCGTTACGATAGACGCGACCCGGCGCGATAATACGGATCGGCGGCTGCTGATTTTTCATGGTGCGAATCTGCACGCCTGAGGTCTGGGTGCGCAGCAAACGCGTCGCATCAAACCAGAAGGTATCGTGATCGGCACGTGCCGGGTGGTGGCCAGGAATATTCAGTGCATCAAAGTTATGGTAGTCGTCTTCGATTTCTGGCCCGGTCTTCACCGCAAAACCCAGCTCACCGAAAAAGGTTTCGATACGGTCAATGGTACGGGTGACCGGGTGCAGCCCGCCGTTCTCAATGCGACGGCCTGGCAGCGAAACGTCAATGGTTTCCTGTGCCAGACGGGCATTCAGCGCAGCCGATTCCAGCGCATTCTTACGCGCGCTCAGCACTTCCTGCACCTGCTGCTTGGCTTCATTAATTACCGCACCCGCCGCCGGACGCTCTTCTGCGGGCAATTCACGCAGTGTGGTCATCTGGAGCGTAAGATGCCCTTTTTTACCTAAATATTCGACGCGTACCAGATCTAACGCGGCGACATCATGGGCATCTTCTATAGCTGCCTTAGCACTGGCAACCAGGTCTGCGAGATGTGGCATTGTTTCCTCTTCTTCCAGCCGTGACGGCCGGTCTGTTTTTTGTTGGGACATACAGTCCAATGATCATTTCGCCAGAAACAAAAAAGCCTCCACGTGGGAGGCTTTCAGCGCGATTTTTCGTTTCTCTTCTTTTGCGCAAAAGCCCCCGATTGTCAGGCGCTAAAGTAAAAAAAGAAACGGAAAATAGCAGCATTCATGCTTGCATTACCTTATCGGGATACTGGTCGGAAAATTTCTGTTGCTCTATTGAAATGCCAGCAGGCAGAAATGTCAATCTTTTGCTTGAGTTAGATAATAAAAGAGGGAGACAAGCCCCCTCTTTTACCTATCCGTCATACTTCAGGCTGCAGCACATTGACTGCAGCTGGAATGATTCAGGATATCCTGACTTACGCCAGAGCTGATTTCGCTTTTTCAACCAGTGCGGAGAAAGTCACTTTGTCGAATACTGCGATGTCAGCCAGAATCTTACGGTCGATTTCAACAGAAGCCTTTTTCAGGCCATTGATGAAGCGGCTGTAAGACATGCCGTTCTGACGAGCTGCTGCGTTAATACGCGCGATCCACAGCTGACGGAACTGACGCTTACGTTGACGACGGTCACGGTAAGCATACTGACCAGCTTTGATTACAGCCTGGAAAGCAACACGGTATACACGTGAACGTGCACCGTAGTAGCCTTTAGCTTGTTTTAAGATTTTTTTGTGACGTGCGCGAGCAACTACACCACGTTTTACACGAGCCATTTAGCTCTCCTGTTTAATATTCTGTGTTTAAAAAATTTACTTATGCGTACGGCAGGCAGGCGATAACCAGACCCAGATCGCCTTTAGACACCAGACCTTTCGGACGCAGGTGACGTTTACGCTTAGTAGATTTTTTGGTCAGAATATGACGCAGGTTAGCGTGTTTACGCTTGAAGCCACCAGAGGCGGTCTTCTTGAAGCGCTTAGCCGCGCCACGTACAGTTTTAATCTTTGGCATTTCAAAAATTTCCACTTCGCATTGTTAATAAAATGAATCAGACAGGCGAGTTACCGTGCAGCGCGAACGCTGCGCGGATAACGACTTGAATGGCCTACTGCTTCTTCTTGGGAGCGAGCACCATGATCATCTGGCGGCCTTCGATCTTCGAAGGGAAGGATTCGACAATGGCCAAATCCAGATCTTCACACAGGTCTTTACGGACGCGGTTAAGCACTTCCATACCGATCTGCTGGTGCGCCATCTCACGACCGCGGAAACGCAGCGTGATTTTGGCTTTATCGCCATCTTCCAGAAAGCGAATCAGGTTGCGTAGTTTGACCTGATAGTCGCCATCATCGGTACCAGGACGGAATTTAATTTCCTTAACCTGGATAACTTTCTGCTTCTTCTTCTGTTCCTTAGAAGATTTGCTTTTTTCGTAGAGGAACTTGCCGTAATCCATAATACGGCATACAGGCGGTTCGGCATTAGGGCTGATTTCAACTAAATCAACACCTGCTTCTTCAGCTTTTTCAATAGCTTCACGCAGGCTCACAATACCAAGCTGCTCGCCTTCGATGCCTGTCAGACGCACCTCGGTAGCACGGATTTCACCGTTAATTTTATTAGGTCGCGTCGGTTGAACTCGTTTTCCGCCTTTAATACTTTATTCCTCCAATTGATGAAGATTTCGGCTGCGAATCTCTTGCTGCAGCTTTTCGATAACATCATTTACGTCCATGCTTCCAAGGTCTTTACCACGGCGGGTGCGAACGGCAACTTTGCCTGCTTCCACCTCTTTATCACCACAGACCAGCATGTAAGGGACACGACGTAAAGTGTGCTCGCGGATTTTAAAGCCAATCTTCTCATTTCTCAAGTCCGCTTTTACACGAATTCCCGCATTCTGCAGTTTACGGGTTAATTCTGCAACATATTCGGACTGACCATCAGTGATATTCATAATCACTGCTTGTACCGGAGCGAGCCAGGTTGGGAAGAAACCGGCATACTCTTCGGTAAGAATACCGATAAAGCGCTCCATTGAACCCAGAATCGCACGGTGAATCATCACCGGCACCTGACGTTCGTTATTTTCGCCGACGTAAGAAGCACTCAAACGGCTCGGCAAGGAAAAGTCGAGCTGCACAGTACCACACTGCCACGGACGATCCAGACAATCATGCAGGGTAAATTCAATTTTCGGACCGTAGAACGCCCCTTCACCCGGCTGATACTGGAATTCAATATTGTTTTCCTGCAGCGCTTCTGCCAGATCTTTCTCGGCGCGATCCCACATCTCATCGCTGCCAATACGCTTTTCCGGACGGGTCGACAATTTCACCACGATTTTTTCAAAACCGAAGGTGTTGTACATATCGTACACCATCTTGATGCAACTGTTCACTTCATCACGCACCTGCTCTTCAGTACAGAATACGTGAGCGTCATCCTGAGTGAAGCCGCGTACGCGCATCAGTCCATGCAGCGCGCCTGACGGCTCATTACGGTGACAGCTACCGAACTCAGCCATACGTAATGGCAGGTCGCGGTATGATTTTAGACCCTGATTGAAAATTTGCACGTGACCAGGGCAGTTCATCGGTTTAATGCAGTACTCGCGATTTTCCGATGAAGTGGTAAACATCGCTTCTTTGTAGTTTTCCCAGTGGCCGGTTTTTTCCCACAGCACACGATCCATCATAAACGGACCTTTCACTTCCTGGTACTCATACTCTTTCAGCTTGGTGCGTACAAACACTTCCAGCTCGCGGAAGATAGTCCAGCCATCATTATGCCAGAATACCATGCCCGGCGCTTCTTCCTGCATATGATACAGGTCAAGCTGCTTACCGATTTTACGGTGATCGCGCTTTGCCGCTTCTTCCAGACGTTGCAGATACGCCGCCAGCTGCTTTTTATCCGCCCATGCGGTGCCGTAGATGCGCTGCAACATTTTATTGTTACTGTCGCCACGCCAGTACGCGCCGGAGGTCTTCTGCAGTTTAAAATGGTGGCAGAAACGCATATTCGGTACGTGCGGACCACGGCACATATCGACATATTCTTCATGGTGATACAGGCCAGGACGGTCGTCATGGCTAATATTTTCATCAAGAATGGTGGTTTTATAGCTTTCGCCGCGTGCAGCAAATGCATCACGGGCTTCCTGCCAGCTCACCTTTTTCTTAATGACGTCGTAATTCTTCTCTGCCAGCTCGTGCATACGCTTTTCGAGCAGTTCGAGATCTTCCTGCGTCAGGGTGCGGTCAATATCCACATCGTAATAGAAACCATTGTCGATTACCGGACCGATTGCCATTTTGGTATCCGGCCACAGCTGCTTGATCGCATGACCTAACAGGTGCGCGCAAGAGTGGCGAATAATTTCCACACCGGCTTCGTCTTTCGCGGTAATGATTGCGACACTGGCATCGTCGGTAATCGGGTCAACGGCGTCGACCAGTTCACCATTTACGCGACCGGCAATACAGGCTTTCGCCAGACCTGGGCCAATGTCCTGAGCAATTTCCATCACGCTGACGGCGTGGTCGAAAGTACGCTGACTTCCATCAGGAAGAGTAATAACGGGCATTTTACATCCTTAATTGCAGTGGTAACCCACACGAAAGGTTACATACAAATCATAGTTTATTTATATACCTCAGGCACTTGAGACTTGAAACCGACTCACAGTTGTCAGTTTGGTACTCGCCCTGGTACACAGGTTCAAAAGCGTGCGAAAAGCAAAAACTCTCGAAGGACGAACATCTTACACGTCGAAAAGCGCAAATGCACGGCCTGTACCGCCGATGTGATTCGTGAGGCCGTTCACACTTCTGCTGCGGGCAGCAGATTTTTACAGGTCGGTAGCGACTGCCTCCAGATTTTCCGCAACGTTTAACGCTAAGTTACGTTCTCCAATACGAGCTGTTAATTAACCGCGCAGGAATGAGGTAGATCATGTTTCACATAGAAAAAAACTATTTAATGTGCTGCCTGTTTTTCTTATTTTTCTTTATTGGCTGGGGAAGTTGTTATCCGTACCTTTCATTATGGCTCACCGATACCATTGGCATCGATTATGCTGATGTCGGACTGGTTTATTCGTTTACCGCAATAGTATCAGTCTGTGTTCAGCCGCTGTTTGGTTTTATTTCTGACAAGTTAATTTTCCGCAAACATCTGATGTGGATGCTGGCAATCATTATCTCCTTATTTGCGCCCTACTGGATTTATATCTTTGCCCCACTCCTGAAATATAACGTGATAGCAGGTGCCTTCGCCGGCGGGATTTATATTGGCATGGCATTTGGTGCCGGATGCGGTGTCTGTGAAGCTTATATCGACAAGGTCAGCCGTATGACCGGATTCGAATTTGGCAAAGCGCGGATGTTTGGCGGTATCGGTGCGGCGATGGGCACTTTTATGGCGGGAAAATTGTACGGCATCAATCAGGATTATATTTTCTGGATGGCCAGTCTCGCCGGTCTGGCGCTGTTGTTTATTGTCTGGAAAACCCAGCCGCGCGTAGCGCTGCGCAATGATTCTGCCTTGCCAGCAGCGGCCCCCATTTCACTGGGTGATGTGCGTAATTTACTGAAATTACGTAAATTCTGGTTTTTCGCCCTCTATATGGTCGGCGTCGGCGCGGTGTATGAAACCTACGATCAGCAGTTCGCTATCTATTACAGCCATTTCTTTGTCAGTAAGGCGCGCGGCGCGGAAGTGTTTGGTTATCTGTATACCGCCCAGATTTTCCTCGATGCCGTAGTGATGTTCTTCTCGCCGTGGTTTGTCAATAAAATCGGCCCCAAAAATGCCCTGATTTACTGTGGCATCATTATGAGTCTGCGCATCATTGGTTCTGCTTACGCAATTGGCCCGATCTCCATTAGCCTGGTGAAAATGCTGCACGGATTTGAAAGCTCAGTATTCCTCGTCGCCGGCCTGAAATATATCGCGGCGAACTTTAATCCATGGCTGTCCGCCACCGTCTATTTAATTGGCTTCCAGTTTTCGAAACGCTTTAGCGAAATATTTCTCTCCAGCGGCATTGGCCATATGTACAAAAATATGGGCTTCGCTGACAGTTATCTGATCCTTGGCATGATTGCCCTGACCTTTACGCTTATTTCTTATTTCACACTTGAATCTGCCCGCGCCTTTACCCAACGCACAGCGCTGGCAAAATAATCCGGAGGTGGTATGTCTGAACTCTATTATGGTGTTGCCTATTACGATGAATATATGCCGGAAGATCGGCTGGAAAAAGATATTGAAATGATGCTGGCTGCCGGCATCAATGTGGTGCGCATCGCCGAATCAACATGGAGTACGCTGGAACCACAGGAAGGTGAATACAATTTTTATCATGTTGATCGGGTACTTGATGCCATGCATCGCGCCGGAATCGCGGTAATTGTCGGCACCCCAACCTATGCCATTCCGTCGTGGCTGGCGCGCAAACATCCGGAAGTGATGGTCACCACGCCACTGCGCCAGGAAAAATACGGTCGCCGTCAGATTATGGATATTGTCAGCCCGGTATTTCGCCGCTATGCAGAAAAGATCATTCGCACGCTGCTGGCGCATGTCTGTCAGCATCCGGCAATTATTGGTTATCAGGTGGATAACGAAACCAAGCATTATGATAACGTCGGCGGCGAAATGCAGCAGCGCTTTATCACCCACCTGCAACAGCGCTATCCGGATATTAACCAGTTTAACGCCGATTTCGGACTCGATTACTGGAGTAACCGTGTTGATAACTGGGATGATTTTCCGCCGGTTGAAAGCACCATTAATGCCAGCCTGGGCTGCGCCTTTGCCCGCTTCCAGCGCCAGATGGTCACGGAATATCTCAGCTGGCAGGTGGATGTCGTAAAGGAATACGCCACGCCACAGCAATTTATTACCCATAACTTTGATTTTGAGTGGCGCGGATACTCCTATGGCGTGCAGCCGCGCGTCGACCATTTTGCCGCCGCCAAAGCACTGACCGTGGCCGGTGTTGATATTTACCACCCTTCCCAGGCGCAGCTTACCGGCCGGGAAATTGGTTTTGGCGGCGATGTGGCGCGCAATCTGAAATCGGGCAATAACTATCTGGTGCTGGAAACCGAGGCGCAGGGTTTCGCCCAGTGGACGCCCTTCCCCGGCCAGCTGCGTTTACAGGCGTTCAGCCACCTGGCACAGGGGGCAAAAATGGTCTCCTACTGGCACTGGCACTCCATTCACAACGCATTTGAAACCTACTGGAAAGGCTTACTCAGTCACGATTTCAGCCCCAACCCAACTTATCGTGAAGCTCAGACCATTGGCGCGGACTTCGCCAGAATCGCCAGTGAGGTTGCCGGGTTGCGTATCAATAATGACGTGGCAATTCTGATTAATAATGAGGCGATGGACGCATTAAACTGGTTTAAACCCGGCGAGGCGCAAACCAATGTCTATAACGATATTGTCCGCCGTTTCTATGATGCGCTGTACGATCACAATATTGCCGTCGATATCATTAATGATATTGATGACAGCAGTAAAAAATACCAGCTGATTATCGTGCCGGCGCTGTATGCCGCCGACGATGCCCTGCTCAAACGGATTAACCGCTACGTTGAGCAAGGTGGCCGTGCACTGATTAGCTTTAAATCGGGCTTTAGCGATGAAAATGTTAAAGTGCGACACACCGCGCAGCCAGGGCGATTAAGCAAATGTTGCGGCGTCAGCTACAGCCAGTTTGTGCTGCCGGATGCGGTTACCGTCCGCGCCACCGCCGCTGGATTGAACCACGGTGAGGCGCAACCGGTGGAGCTGTGGATGGAACTGCTGACGCCGACCCGCCCGGCAACGCGCGAGGTGGCGCGTTATCAGCATCCATTCTGGGGTGACTATGCGGCAGTCACCGAAGCCGACTACGGCCACGGACGCGCCATGTACCTTGGCTTTCTGCCGACCAAAGCCTTTATCAGCCAACTGGTTGATCATCTTTGCCGTGATATTACGCTGGCGTCGCGCACCACTGACGAACATTTCCCGCTAATCGTGCGCCAGGGACGTAATCGCGAGGGTCAGCAGCTGCGGTTCATCTTTAATTACTCGGCCAGCCCGCATAATCATACCCTCTCTGACGATGCCCGCTGTTTATTAAGTGGTGAACAGCTTAATGCCGCGCAGCAAATCACGTTAGCGCCTTGGGGCTTACGTCTGTTGCTGAGCTGAAGTAAAGTAGCGACGCCCGGCAGAACCGGTGAACAGAGAGAACAGCATGGCCGCTGAATTTGATGTCAATGAGATGGTGAATTATTCGCCACTGATGAAAAGTTTTACCTTCAATGCTTATCTGGTCGCCGGTTTTACCCCCATCTCTTGTGGCAGTCGGCTCGATTACTATATTAACCGGCCAAAAGGGATGAAGGGCTATATTATTAACCTGACGCTGAAAGGTCGTGGCCGGGTAAAGGCGGGCGACCATTTTCTGCACTGCGAAGAAAATGAGATGCTGTTATTCCCGCCCGGCGTCGCGCATCACTACGGACGTGAAGAACACAGTGACTGCTGGGATCACCTGTGGATCTATTTTCTGCCTCGCCCCTACTGGCTGGACTGGCTACGCTGGGACACCAGTGATGGTGGTATCTGGCGCATGACGCTGCAAAACGCCCTCGCCGTTGAGTCAATGAAATCGCTTTTTTCTGAGGTTATTCATCATCATTCGGTGAGCGATGCTTTTTCCGAGGCGATGGCGATGAACGCGCTGGAGCGGATCATCTTATCCTGTTTCCAGTCTCAGCCGGTCAGCAACCGCAACGCCGTCGACCCACGCATTAATTCACTATGTCAGTTTATTAATGACCATATTGCCGAAGACCTGAAAGTTGAGCAGTTAGCGAAGCAGATATTTCTTTCGCCGTCGCGCGTCGCGCACCTGTTCAAAAGTGAAATGAATCAGACCATTTTTGCCTGGCGCGAAAAACAACGGGTTATCCGCGCACGCAGCCTGTTGCAGACCACCCATCTTTCAGTCAGCCATATTGCACAGGCGGTGGGCTACGAGGATCCGCTCTATTTCTCACGCATATTCCGTCATCACTGCGGCGTCAGCCCGCGCGAGTATAAAAAAACCTTCGAGAAAATGAACAGCTTTTAACCGCATTTGATTGCTGTGACACCCCGGGGTATATTGCCCTGCGTCTGCCCTTTATATTTCACAAGGAGGTGTTATGAGTAACCTGTTTGACGGCCTGCTCAATTTAATCGTCGATTATAATAACTACATCAACATTGCTTTTATCCTGCTGGTGATCCTCTCCGCCGTCGGCTATATCTGGCGCAAGGCCGGTTCAGCCTACAGTATTATCAACCGCATCTGGTTTTTGATCGTCGGTGGTAAAAAATATCATCATCCGGAGATTGAAGAGTTCTACCAGTACTCTTCCGACATTGAGAAATTTAACGTTAACTTCAATATGTCTGCCGACAGTACCGGGCATATCCTCAAATTCAAACAGTGGACGCTAAAATACGGGGTCGCGGTGAGAATGCTGTCGTCGATTCGCGGCTATTTTGATATTGAACGGCTGAAAGTCCGTAAAGGCTCCGTGCCCCTGATTGTGGTGGCACTCTTTTTATGTGCTGCTTTTACCCTGGCGGCGGTGATTCCGGCGATTATCGCGGCGCAAAATGCGGCGCTACTGAAGCTTAAGCCTGACGAGCCGTGGATATGGCTGTCGGAAAATCATGCGACAAAATTTCTGAAATCCAGCCAGCAGGACCGCTGGAAAATCAGTGCAGAACAGTGCGCGAACGATGCCAGCAATCAACAGCAGCTTCAGGCAGCCACCGCGCTGTCAGCCGACAGTATCAGCGCAATTTGCCAGGCTTTTAGCAGCAAAAAAGATCGGCAATATATTCATGAAACCATTGCCAGTCAGAAGGTATTCTGGTGGTTTACCGGGCTGTTTCTGGTGATGGCATGGTTTTTTTATCGCGAAGGGATCAAACTCGGCCGTATTTTTGATGGCAGAAAAATGCTATTAACAAAGTATCGTCACTACCGTAAACAGCACCGATAAAGCATCGAAAAAACGGGCCGGATTAGTCGGCCCGAGGCAATGTTCCTGCGCGCCTGCTGATCGGGTTGTGGGCCAGCATAAGCCAGACATGCGTTGAATTACTGGCTTGGGTCGAATCTGACGGGACGATAATTAAAGCGAACATCAAATTTACTCAAAAGAGGATCATGATGTTTAAAAGTCTGAATAGCATAATTCCCGGCAGCCTCGCCATTCAAAATCGGCTCAACAAAATTACGTCCAATGATTGAAACCACCCCCCGGTAGCCTTTAAGAGGCAGCCCCAGCCCTGTACTGACTTGTTTTGCAAAAGAATTTTCACCATCCGCAGAATGGCACATCAGCAGCCGCACAGAGCGAAAACTTTCCGTTTCTGCGATAGAATTAATTCTCTGAATCATCACGTCTGCGGCTTCAAGTTTCCCGTCGACATCAGCCAATACAATATTGTATTTTTTAATTCCATGAACGACCATATTTAATCGCCGTCCTTTTTTTGTGGTATCAAAATAATAAAATGCATGTTTAGTATTATTTTTGGGTTCCAGCCAGCGATGCCCTTCCGCATCAGTACCCAGGGAATAAATCTTTTGCGGGTGCAAAAGTTCATTATCTGAATCACGTGCCAACATGGGAAACCTGAGCATTCTGGCTGCCACCGCCGCCATCCCAATCCCCAATGACACGATTCCGGCAGCAAAGGATATCCACCCCAGCGCCGCCGACATTTTCGCATGATCTGATGCAGAGACGGCACTGATCAGGCCAGTAATATCGCCAATCAGTGCTGAACTCCCTCCGGTCAGGGTCAGCGTGGAGGCCGTTGCCAGCGCAGCGTCAACACTTCCGGCTGCCGCGATTGATGCGCCGCCGGTAAATACCGCGCCGAGAATACCAAGGATATTCAGACCGATTCCCACACCGGTCTGCCAGCTTATATGGCCGGATGGATCGGCACAGTTAATCGGATCGCCTGCACAATAGCTATAGGCATTAATGCCACCCTCATTAAAGGGACTCCAGCTATCGGGACAATGAAAGCGCAGAAGCAGAGGGTTATAATCGCGATAACCCCGACCTGAATGATAAGTGCGGCAAACAGCATCCAGCCGCTCACCATTATATCCTAGTACGCATTGATGCATAAATGACTCCATGCCAGATGATATTTCGATATCAATTAATAAACGGCACGAAAGGAAAAATACACAGAAATTAAATAAATTAAATAGAATTAATATAAAAATAATATGAAATTATCTTTAGCGGGGATAAATAACGGGCCGAAATATTCGGCCCGAGAAGATTACATCGCGTAGGAAAGCTGAATTGACGTTCTGGTGTCAGTTTTATCCGGTGCAGACGCCGGTGGATTCTGGTTCCAGGTCACGTTGTAAGCCAGTTTCAGCGAGAAGTGATCATTGATCGCCACCTGCAAACCGGTTTCGGAGTTAAGTGTCGTATCATCGCTACCCAGTACTGACACGCCCTGAATAAATTTGGTGCTATCAGTCAGCTGCCAGTTATAGCTCAGCGCGCCGTAGGCCAATGCCTGAGTATCGTGACCGCCGCCATGATATTCGTCGTAACGCACACCCGGACCGGCTTCAATACGCAGTGAATGTACCGGTCCGTTTAAGATCTGACGACCGTAACCCGCAGCGAAGATAGAACGACCGTCATAACCGTTAAACCGGTCGCTCAGCCAGCTCGCCTGACCAAACAGATAGTCGTAATCAGTCATGTTATAACGTGAACGACCACCGACCTGATAGGTTTCAGAGGAACGCTCATCGTTGGAAGAGTTATTCGCCGCGTTGCCCCACAGGCTCCATGCGGTTTTAGTCTGATACCAGGTCATATTGGTGGCAGCAGACAATGAAGAACTGGTGGTGTTACCGGTGGAAGCCAGGTAACCCGCTGATGCACTGCCTTCAAACGGTTTTTTCGCCGTGGAAGGATCGTCCATTGAAGTAAAGACGTTATTATCAGCCATGGCCTGGTGACAGAAAGCTCCGGAGAGCAAGAGAACCGCAGACAAATTTTTAAGCGCTTTCATGAAAGTATGACCCGTACGACAGTTTAAAAAAGAGAGAGTCTGAAGCGTTTTTAAGGACGATCAATGTAATTTACGGTAACTTTTGTAAAAAAATATGAAATCGCTTTTTTTATTAAGCACCCAGGCTGAAACGCTTCATTAATGAGAATGTTCTGATTAACGGCGCGCATTATAGAGGTTATTAGACCGGCGTACACTGGCTTTACAAGAAGAATTTTACCCGGCGGGCGCAACCTGATTACGCCCGCCGAAGCATTAGTTTTTCGGCGCCTGAGAACCCAGTACGCCCTTGCCTTCCGGTACCGCAGTGAAGCGCGTCAGAATCTCATGCCAGGTATTCGCCGGGTCAAGATCGCTGAACTGCTGCGGATAGATAAACTTCGCCAGATACTCGAGGCCGACGATGTTATACGGGTGGTTGTAAAAGTTATGATACAGACCGTAGAAACGACCTTCTTTCACCGGCTGCAACTGCGCAAAGCCCGGGCGTTGCTTCATTTTCTCAAAAGCGGCATCCACCTGCTTCTGCGTGACACCGTAACCGAATGGCACCGCCGAGTTGTTTTTACTCGCCCACTGCGAGCCGGAAACAATATAAGCATCAGGTTTCAGGGCAATCACTTTTTCCAGTGACACGTCCCCGGTTGCGCCTGGCAGCAGATCGGAACCGATATTTTTTGCCCCCACCGCTTCCACCAGCGCGCCCCAGCCAACATGAGCATGGGTAAAGCAGCAGGACTCCAGACCACCCAGACCGGCCTTGGCTTCGAAAAACACCCGCGGCTTCGGCTCGACATCGCGGACTTTATTCAGGATGGCCTGATAATGTTGCTGATAAAAATCGGTATATTCTTTCGCTTCCGTTTCACGGTTCAGCGCTTCACCCAACAATGTGATGCTTTTGGGTGCATCTTCCACTGGTTTCTGGAAGGTGTCGATAAACAGCACCGGAATGCCCAGCTGTTTCATTTTATCCAGCACGCCGGTTTGCGTCAGAGAAGGTTTGGAACGCAACTGCGCCACCATCAGATCGGGACGCTGGGCAATCACACTCTCCAGGTTAACCTCACCCTTATCGCTGAAGCCCATATCGATAATTTTTTTCGACTCTGGCCACTTCTTGTCCATCATTTCCCAGGTGGCGCCGTCACTCTTCTTCAGCAGGTTATTCCATGCCACTACACGCTGGAACGGATTCTCGCGATCCAGCAAAGCCAGCGACAGAATATCGCGACCATCCTGCACCACCAGCCTTTTAGGCTCCTGTTTCAGCGTCACTTTCTGCCCATCGGAGTCAGTCAGCGTGACCGGATAAGTGGTGGCCAGAACTGAGGAAGAGAGCGCCAGCAGTGAGGCCAGCGTGGCTAAGTTAAATGCGCGTTGCACGTCGTGCTCCTTAAGAATCGGATGGTTAACCCAGTGATAGTAATGATAAGCAATTGCATTATCAAATCAGATTGTGCCGTAATCCCCCCGTTTTTGCGATGATGGTCTATGCTAAAAAAACGTCAGATAACAACGAGGTAAATCATGAGCTCATCATTAACCCGTTATGTAGTGACTTTTCGTTACCAGGAAAAAGGCTTAAGTGACTTGAATAAGCTGACCAGCACTCTGACCGGCGCGGGCTTTTCACTGACGCACCACGATGACCAGGGTATTCCCCATGAACTGGGCACCAACAGCTTTGGCATCGTCAGTGCGCTGGAACAGCAGGAAATTCGCGAAATGGCGGCTGGCTTAGGGGAAGTGGCGCTGGGCGAGCGGCCAGAAGTCGAGGTACAAAGCTGGGAGGCTTATCAGCAACAGCAGCCGTAACCCGCTTCTTATGTAAAGGCGCGGCTTTCGCTCGCAAAGGGCTGGATTTGATTAATATTTAAGCGTTAGAATTGGCATTACGCAGCGAAATAGAGGAAACCCCCATGTGGTCAGCCATTAGTCGTCTGTTGAGTGAGCAGTTAGGCAACGCCGAAATCCACCAGCGCACCGAGCTTCCCGGCGGTGACGTTCATCCTGCCTGGCATATTCGTTACGGCGAATATGACGTATTCGTCAAATGTAACAACCGCGAAATGTTGCCGCTGTTTACCTGGGAAGCCGATCAGCTGGCACTGCTGGCGCGCAGCCAGACGGTGCGGGTGCCGGAAGTGTATGGCGTCGGCAGCGACCGCGACTACAGCTTTCTGCTGCTGGAGTACTTGCCAGTGAAACCCCTCGATGCCCACGGCGCATACCAGCTCGGTCAACAGCTGGCACGGCTGCATCAGTGGAGCGAGCAACCTCAGTTTGGCCTCGATTTTGATAACGACCTGACCACTTCACCGCAACCCAACAGTTGGTTACGCCGCTGGTCGGTATTTTTTGCCGAACAACGCATCGGCTGGCAGTTGCAGCTGGCGGCTGAAAAAGGCATTCAGTATGGTGATATGGAGCTGATTGTCGCTTGCGTGCAAAAAGCCCTGGCATCGCATCATCCGCAACCTTCCCTGCTGCATGGCGATCTCTGGCCGGCGAATTGTGCCGGTAGCGACAGTGGCCCGTGGATTTTCGATCCAGCCTGTTACTGGGGCGATCGCGAATGCGATCTGGCGATGCTGCCGTGGTTTGAGGCGTTACCGCCGCAAATCTATGATGGCTATCAGTCCGTCTGGCCTCTGCCGCACGACTTTTTACAACGGCAACCGATTTATCAACTCTATTATCTGCTGAATCGTGCCAATGTGTTTGGTGGCAGCTGGCTGGGTGAGGCGCAACGGGCGATTGGCGCGTTGCTGGATCAGGATGAACTGGGAGAGGGACAGGCAAAGCCAGCCTGACGCCGCAGCATCAGGCCGACAATTAATGAATAAAGCCTAACAGTGACAGGAAGAAATAACCCGCTACGGCGATAATCACCGGCAGGATATAAAGCGGGAAAATCTGCAAAAAGAGGGTATGGCGCGGTACCACAATTTTCTCTTCCAGCTGCTGACGACTGCGCCCTTCAGTGCCTTTGGCATTTTCCATAATCAGCTGGTCCTCAATCCCTTCCTTAAGATGACGTGACTGCCGCCACATCCGCGCGCCTGAAGCCTGCAACGCCAGACCGACGAAAATCAGCATATAAATCGCCCAGAAACTCAGATTAGTGCCGCCATTAAAGTCCGGCACCGGCGAGTTTTCCCAGAAAATATTCAGGAACGGCGTATTAAAGCGAATCATATCAATCATGACATGCACAAAATCGAGCATTACCGCATCAATTCCCGGCTGTTTTTCACTGTGCTTAAACATAAAGCCCAGCAGTGAGATCAGGGTTGAAAGTAATGCCGGAATAAAGACAATCCAGCCGACAATGCGCTTGAGGATGGCGACTCTGCCAGCTTGTTGATAAGTCATGGTTTCTCCTTGCACCTAACGTTTGGCTGTAAGTCTACCCGTTGGCGAAGAAAACTGCCTGAAAAAAACGTTGCTGCCTGCGGATTCTTCATTATTCAGGCCTGCCTGGCTTCATGTTAAGGTGTGGGAAACTGTAAAACGGAGCCGTTGTATGTCTTTTAGCCGACCTGTGCTTGCTGCAATTTTCGATATGGATGGTTTACTGATTGATTCAGAGCCGTTATGGGAACGTGCCGAGCGGGAGGTCTTTGCCACACTCGGCGGCGACGTGTCGCGGCGCGGTGAGCTACCGGATACCGTTGGTTTACGTATCGATCAGGTGGTGCGCATGTGGTACGAAGCCTTCCCGTGGAATGGCCCGGATCAGGCTGAAGTGACACAGCGCGTAATCAGCCGCGCGCTGACGCTGGTTGAAGAGCAGCGCCCGCTGTTACCCGGCGTGGAGCATGCCTTGCAGTTATGCCGTGATAATGGTCTTAAAGTGGGTCTGGCTTCGGCTTCGCCACTGCCTATGCTGGAGCGGGTGCTGGAGATGTTTGGCCTGCGTCACTACTTCGATACCCTGGCCTCGGCAGAATCACTGCCGTGGAGCAAACCGCACCCACAGGTTTATCACGATGCCGCAGCAAAACTGGGCGTTGATCCGCTGAACTGCGTCACGCTTGAAGATTCGCTAAACGGGTTGATTGCCACTAAAGCCGCGCGGATGCGTTCGATTGTGGTACCGGCACGCGCCGTCCGTGATGATGCACGCTGGTCGCTGGCGGATGTGCGGCTTGATTCGCTGGAACAGCTGCGCTTACAACACCTTATCGGTTAACCCTTCTCACCCTGACGGGCCGCAGATTGCGGCCCGTGTTTTTTCGGTTGTGCTAAAAACTTGATCCACGCGACATAATAAATAAAACAGCATTTCATTTTTATTGAATTCATATCCCATCATGCCTATCATCGGTTATCAGCTTCACACTGCTAACCGAAATCAGAGAGGCATCGACATGCAAGTGCGCCAAAGCATTCACAGCGATCACGCCAGACAACTTGATACCGCCGGGCTGCGTGGCGAGTTTCTTATTGAGCAGATATTTGCTGCCGATAACTACACCATGACCTACAGCCATACCGACCGCATTATTATCGGCGGCGTGATGCCGGTGACCCGTGGCGTCACCATTGGCAGTGAAGTCGGCAAGCAGCTGGGGGTGAGTTACTTTCTTGAGCGTCGCGAATTAGGCGTGATTAATATCGGCGGTGCGGGCATGATCGAGGTGGATGGCAAAAGCTGGGAGATTGACCACCAGCAGGCGCTGTATATCGGTATGGGCGCGCAATCGGTGGTGTTCAGCAGTATCGATGCGGCAAAACCGGCCAAATTTTATTACAACAGCGCGCCTGCCCACAGCCGCTATCCCGATAAAAAAATTACC
>NZ_JRXE01000030.1:28073-31244 GCF_001267535.1 Winslowiella iniecta
ATCGTCCCGGATGTGCTGCCCACCTGCCAGCTGACGATGGGGCTGACGCAACTGGAAGAAGGCAGCCTGTGGAATACCATGCCCTGCCACACCCATGAGCGCCGGATGGAAGTCTACTTCTACTTTGATATGGATGAGGAAACCGCGGTGTTCCATATGATGGGCCAGCCGCAGGAAACCCGTCATTTGCTGGTGCATAACGAGCAGGCAGTGATCTCTCCCAGCTGGTCGATTCATGCCGGTGTCGGCACCAAACGTTACACCTTTATCTGGGGCATGGTCGGTGAGAATCAGGTATTTGATGATATGGACCACGTCAAAGTAAGCGAATTGCGCTAAGCGCTAACCAGCAACGTTGCGGCCAGCGGGCCGAAGACAAAGAGAGCGAATATGATCCTTAATGCATTTAATCTGGAAGGTAAAGTGGCGCTGGTCACCGGCTGTAACACCGGTTTAGGTCAGGGAATGGCCGTCGGGCTGGCCGAAGCGGGCTGCGATATTATTGGCGTCAATCGCGCCGGTCCGGATGATACCCAGGCACGAGTGGAAGCCACCGGCCGCCGTTTTTACAGTATCGAAGCCGATCTGACCGACAGTTCCACTGTGCCACAGGTGGTGGAACAGGCCGTTGCGGCATTCGGCCGTATCGATATTCTGATTAATAATGCCGGTATTATTCGCCGCGCTGATGCACTGGAGTTTAGCGAGCAGGACTGGGACGATGTGATGAACATTAACAGCAAAACCCTGTTCTTCCTGTCGCAGTCGGTGGCGCGTCAGTTCATTAAGCAAGGTAATGGCGGAAAAATCATTAATATCGCCTCGATGCTCTCCTTCCAGGGCGGGATACGCGTTCCTTCCTATACTGCGTCGAAAAGTGCGGTGATGGGCTTAACCAAACTGATGGCCAATGAGTGGGCACCACATAATATTAATGTTAATGCGATTGCTCCCGGCTATATGGCGACCAATAACACCGAACAAATCCGTAACGATGAAGGACGCAGCCAGGAGATTCTGGGCCGTATTCCGGCCGCGCGTTGGGGTAAGCCAGAAGATATGATGGGGCCGGTAGTGTTTCTCGCCTCGTCGGCCTCCGACTATGTTAATGGCTATACGCTGGCCGTGGACGGAGGCTGGCTGGCTCGTTAACCGCCTTAATGCTCTACCGTTGGGCGGCAACCTTGTCGCCCGCGGAGAAACGGGTATCTGCGCCCGAGAAAAAAGGTGACAAAATTCACCTTTAGTTACAGCGTCACATATTTAATCTACTGGATATATCCCCTATACTGGATGCATTGACAGCTATGCAGCCAGGTTACCCCCATGACGGCCGAAGGCCATATTATTTTTGCCATCGCCAGTGCTATTTTTGCCAAACGCGCCGAGCTGACGCCGGTGCTGGCGAGCGCTGACTGGTGGCATATTATTCCGGCTGCGCTGCTGACCTGTCTGCTACCGGATATCGACCACCCGAAATCACTGCTCGGCCAGCGGCTGAAATGGATCTCTGTGCCGATCGCCCGCGCCTTCGGCCATCGCGGCTTTACCCACAGCCTGCTGGCGGTACTGAGCGGGCTGGCGCTGTTTCAAATCAATGTGCCTGCCGACTGGCCGGTGCCTGCCGACGTGTTGCAGGGTTTGGTGCTGGGCTATCTCAGCCATATTATTGCCGATATGCTGACGCCAGCCGGTGTGCCGCTGTTATGGCCGTGCCGCTGGCGCTTTCGATTTCCGCTGCTCAGAAGCCAGAAAGGCAACCAGCTTGAGCGCGTGCTCTGCCTGGCGCTGGTCGGCTATGCCATCTGGTTCTCACCGGAACAACCTTATTTTGGAGCCAATGGCTGGCCCGCACAGATGATTAATTCCGTGCAAAACGGCATCACCCGTATAGCAAATAAACAATTAGCACAATAATAATACAAATTAATATCTAAAAGTTATAGACCATTCCTTTTGGATATAATGCTGTCGCTTATACAACTGATAATATGCGCCGCTAATAAATCTTTTTGCGCGATATAAAATATCGCCTTTTTGGCAGACCGGATGACACCGTACCGGCACTGCCCTTCACCGGAGAAATGGGATGAATCTACCCCTGATTCTGAATATCGTGGTTTTTGTCGCGCTGATCGTGCTGCTGGCACGCACCGGCCGCACTAACTGGAGTCTGTCGAAAAAGGTACTCGCGGGCCTGGTGCTCGGCGTACTGTTTGGACTTGGCCTGCAACTGATCTACGGTGAAAACTCCGCCGTGGTGAAAGAGTCGATCGGCTGGTTCAATATCGTCGGCAATGGTTATGTACAGCTGCTGCAAATGATCGTCATGCCGCTGGTATTCGCCTCGATTCTCAGTGCGGTTGCCCGCCTGCATAATGCCTCATCACTGGGTAAAATCAGCGTACTGACCATTGGCGTCCTGCTGTTTACCACCGCCATTTCCGCGCTGGTTGGGGTGTTTGTCACCCAGCTGTTTGGCCTGACGGCGGAAGGTCTGGTGCAGGGTACCCAGGAAAGCGCGCGCCTCGCGGCCATTCAGAGCAACTATGTCGGTAAAGTGGCTGACTTAACCGTGCCACAGCTGCTGCTCTCCTTTGTACCGAAAAACCCGTTTGCCGATCTGACCGGTGCTAACCCCACCTCGATTATCAGCGTGGTGATTTTTGCTGCCTTCCTCGGCGTGGCGGCACTGCAACTGCTGAAAGACGACCAGGTCAAAGGCCAGCGTGTGCTGACCGCTATCGACACCCTGCAATCCTGGGTGATGAAGCTGGTACGTCAGATTATGAAACTGACACCCTACGGTGTACTGGCGCTGATGACCAAAGTGGTTGCCGGTTCTAACCTGCAGGACATTATTAAGCTGGGTGGCTTTGTGGTGGCCTCTTACCTCGGTCTGGCCATTATGTTTGCGGTGCACGCGCTGCTGCTGTCGGTTAACGGCATCAACCCGATGCGCTTCTTCCGTAAAGTCTGGCCGGTAATCACCTTTGCCTTTACCAGCCGCTCCAGCGCCGCCAGTATCCCGTTGAGTGTCGAAACGCAGACCCGCCGTCTGGGCGTGCCGGAGTCAATTGCCAGCTTCTCCGCCTCTTTCGGTGCCACTATTGGTCAGAACGGCTGTGCCGGTCTCTACCCGACCATGCTGGCGGTGATGGTTGCGCCAAC
>NZ_JRXE01000030.1:31297-67011 GCF_001267535.1 Winslowiella iniecta
GGCGGTGGCGCGACCTTTGCCGCGCTGATTGTCCTGCCCGCCATGGGCCTGCCGGTCACGCTGGTTGCGCTGCTGATTTCAATTGAACCGCTAATTGATATGGGCCGTACCGCGCTTAACGTTAATGGTTCAATGACTGCCGGCTCGCTGACCAGCCGCTGGCTGAAAATGACCGATAAAAAGGTGCTGAACAGCGACGAGCGCGCTGAACTCTCCCATCAGTAAATGATTAAAGGCCGGAATCTCCGGCCTTTTTCATATCCGCGACATAAATCCTTACAGCACTGTCCCCCCGCTCCGTCCGGTGATTCTCTGTCCTGTTATGACATATCCATGAAGTTTGCAGGCGTATACCTGCCACTGTTCTATAGTTAAGGATGCCTAAACACGACATCAACGGGAGCACTACATCATGTCGAAAGAAACGGATAACAAGGAACTGAGCCATAATGCGCCGGCAACAGGCCCGGAGTCGGCAAAACCCGGACTTGATTCTTTGGCACCAGCGGATGGTTCTCACAAACCTTCAGCCGAGCCGAGTGCGCCGGGAAAGCAACCGACAGCGCCAGGCAGCCTGAAAGCGCCCGATACCCACAATGCCAAACTTGATCAGCTGGAATCACACCGTAAAGGCGGTGAAAATTTCCCGCTGACCACCAATCAGGGCACGCGCATTGCCAACGACCAGAATTCGCTGCGTGCCGGTACGCGTGGGCCAACCCTGCTGGAAGACTTTATCCTGCGGGAGAAAATCACCCATTTTGACCATGAACGCATTCCGGAGCGCATCGTGCACGCACGTGGTTCTGCGGCACATGGCTATTTCCAGCCGTATCGCGATATGAGTGATATCACCAAAGCTGACTTCCTGCGCGATCCTGATACCGTCACCCCGGTTTTTGTCCGCTTTTCTACCGTGCAAGGTGGCGCCGGTTCGGCCGATACCGTGCGCGATATTCGTGGCTGGGCCACCAAATTTTACACCGAGGAAGGGGTTTTCGATCTGGTCGGCAACAACACGCCAGTGTTCTTTATTCAGGATGCGCATAAATTCCCTGACTTTGTTCACGCGGTGAAACCCGAGCCACACAATGAAATGCCGCAGGGACAGAGCGCCCATGACACCTTCTGGGATTACGTCTCGCTTCAGCCAGAAACGTTGCATAATGTCATCTGGGCGATGTCAGACCGTGGTATTCCGCGCAGCTATCGCACCATGGAAGGCTTTGGCATTCACACCTTCCGAATGATTAACGCCGAAGGCAAAGGCACCTTTGTGCGCTTCCACTGGAAACCAGTGGCGGGTAAAGCATCGTTACTGTGGGATGAGTCGCAAAAACTCACTGGCCGCGATCCGGATTTCCACCGTCGCGATTTGTGGGAGGCGATTGAAGCCGGAGACTTCCCGGAATATGAGCTGGGCGTACAGCTGGTGCCGGAAGAGGACGAATTTAAGTTCGACTTTGATCTGCTGGATGCCACCAAACTGATCCCGGAAGAGCTGGTGCCGGTCGAGCTGATTGGTAAAATGGTGCTGAACCGCAACCCGGATAACTTCTTTGCGGAAACCGAACAGGTGGCGTTCCATCCCGGTCATATTGTGCCGGGACTCGATTTCTCCAACGACCCGCTGTTACAGGGGCGTCTGTTCTCCTACACCGATACGCAGATTAGCCGTCTTGGTGGGCCGAATTTCCACGAAATCCCGATTAACCGCCCGGTTTGCCCGTATCATAATTTCCAGCGCGGTGGCATGCATCGTCAGGATATCGATACCAATCCGGCAAACTATGAACCTAACTCCATCAATGATAACTGGCCGCGCGAAACGCCACCGGCACCGCACCGTGGCGGCTTTGAAAGTTATCAGGAGCGGATTGAAGGCCATAAAGTGCGTGAGCGCAGTCCGTCGTTCGGCGAATATTACTCGCAGCCGCGCCTGTTCTGGCTGAGCCAGACGCCGGTCGAACAGCAGCATATTATTGATGCCTTCTCGTTCGAACTCGGTAAGCTCTCCCGTCCTTATATTCGCGAGCGGGTGGTGGATCATCTGGTGCATATTGATGTTTCGCTGGCGCATGCGGTGGCGGAAAACCTGGGTATTGCGCTGTCCGACGAGAAACTGCATACCGCGCCGCCGAAAGATGTTAACGGCCTGAAAAAGGATGCCAGCCTCAGCCTGTATGCCGTACCAAGCGGCAATGTCAAAGGTCGCCAGGTGGCGCTGTTAATCAGCGATGGGGTGAAAGCCGCCGATGTGCTGGCGATTTTGCAGGAGCTGAAAGCCAGTGGTGTTCATGCCAAATTGCTGGCATCGCATATGGGTCAGGTGCGGGCTGATGACGGCTCGACACTGCCGATTGACGCCACCTTTAGCGGCCTGCCGTCACTCACCTTTGATGCCGTCATAGTGCCGGATGGCAATATTGACGCACTGCTGCTAAGCGGTGATGCGCGCTACTATCTGCTGGAAGCTTACAAGCATCTGAAGGTGATTGGTCTGAGCGGCGATGCGCGACGCTTTAAAGCGCAGTTCGGGCTGGGCGATGATGAACCGGAAGAAGGCATTGTCGAAGATGATAAAGCCGAAGGGTTGTTTATGAGCGAGTTCCTGTCATTTATGGCGGCGCACCGTATCTGGTCACGCAGCCAGAAGGCGCTGAGCGTACCGGCGTAAACCTGTCCATGGGCGGCGTTTCCGCCGCCCTGCTGTTTCTGTCACCCACCATCTTAAAATATAAGCTATCCCCAGGGCGCACGACATAAAAAAACCCGGGAACCTCAGGCTCCCGGGTTATTTAATCACAGACCCGCTCAGTAATTACTGATTGGCCTGCGGGTCGGTATCGTAATCTTTACAGCTCTGGAAGCCATAGTTCATTACGCGGCCAGTATCGCTGTAGCTGACAAAGTAAGTCTGTGGTTTACCATCACGCTCGCCCAGTACATAAGTCTGGCATGTGCCGCGCGCATGTACCATGGTGATTTCGGTAGACGGCGCGCCTGCAATCTGGCGTACCTGGTCACGTGTCATGCCTTTCTTAACGTCTTTCACCACTGGCTTGGAGACATAACTTTCTGCACGATCATAAGCCGTACAGCCAGATAACATCGCCAGAGCCACTGCAGCACCAATAAGTCCCGTTACTTTAGTCATCTTGTTATTCCTCATTTATTATCCATGCGAATTTAAGCCTGGAATATAAACGCTGATTTATCAAGTTTATGCTGGCAATCGCTGATTTTTAGGAGTCCGCTGATACAGTCCTGTTCAGCTCCGACTGACGGCGGGAAAAGGCTGGGCTTAACTGATAGCTTGCGTATAATACTTATAGCAATCAACACCCCAGAAGATCGCCTTCGATAATCGTCACGCAACCTGTAACCCCCTTATTTGAGACAGAGGATTAATGACACCTGCACATCCTGGTCGCCTTGGCTATGCGATCACCCTCGGCTTGCTGGCGGCACTCGGGCCGCTCTGTATCGACCTTTATTTACCGGCGCTGCCTGAACTGGCTCGCGATCTGAACACCCCCACCGCCACCGCGCAGCTGAGTCTGACCGCCGGTCTGCTTGGCCTCGGTGCCGGTCAGCTGATTTTCGGCCCGATGAGTGACAAATACGGTCGAATTCGCCCGCTGTTACTGTCGCTGGTGCTGCTGTGTATTGCTTCCGTCGGTTGTGCGCTGGCGCAGGATATTCATCAGCTATTGCTGGCGCGCCTGTTTGAAGGACTTTCTGCCGCCGGTGGCGCGGTACTGTCGCGTGCCATCGCGCGTGATATGTACAGCGGCCATGAACTGACGCGTTTCTTCGCGCTGCTGATGCTGGTTAATGGCCTCGCGCCGATTGCAGCACCAGTGATGGGCGGCGCGCTGATGGCATTTCTCGACTGGCGTGGCCTGTTTATGGTGCTGGCGCTGATTGCCCTCCTGCTATTGCTGCTGGCGCGTATCAAATTAAAAGAGACGCTGCCGATGGAAAGACGCAGTCAGGGCAGCCTGTTTTCTGCCTGGGCGGCACTCGGCCAGGTCGTGACGCATCGCCCATTTATGGGATTCTGCCTGACGCAGGGCTTTATGATGTCCGGCATGTTCGCCTATATCGGCGCATCACCGTTTGTGCTACAGGAACTGTACGGCATGTCGCCGCAGGCATTCAGCCTGTGCTTTGCTGCCAACGGCGTTGGCCTGGTCATTGCGTCTCAAACCAGTGCGCGTCTTTGTCCGCTGTGGGGCGAGTACCGGGTGCTGAAAGGTGGCCTGACGCTGGCGTTTATCGCCTCCGCCACCCTGCTGCTGGCCGGACTCAGCGGTGCCGCGCTACCGCTGGTATTAGTGGCGCTGTTCTTTAGCGTGGCAAGTAACGGCGTGATTGCCACCACCGCCTCATCGCTGGCGATGCAAAGCCAGGGGCATCGTGCCGGCAGTGCTTCCGCGGTGATTGGCGTCACTATGTTTACTCTGGGAGCCATCAGCGTGCCGGTTACCGGCATTGGCGGCACCTCGGTGCTGACCATGACCATGACGATTTTTGGCTGCTACATGTTGGCCATTATCATGTTTACGCTGCTGGCGAAAAAACCGAAAACTGCCTGATTTAACAGCATTTGATGCGAAACGACAGTGATTGTTTCTTGTCGTTTCGCCTGATGCGCGTTAGCTTTACAGAAAACGCTTTCGTAACTGACTTGAGGAGAGATTCATGGCACTGCAGCAAGAGATTATCGCAGCACTCGGCGTTAAGCCGGTCATCGACGCGCAGCAGGAGATCCGCACCAGCGTTGAATTTCTGAAGTCTTATCTGAAAGCCCATCCGTTTATTCAATCCTTAGTATTGGGGATCAGCGGCGGTCAGGACTCCACTCTGACCGGCAAACTGAGCCAGATAGCGATTAACGAACTGCGCGCCGAGACCGGTAATCGCGATTACCGTTTTATTGCGGTGCGCCTGCCGTATGGCGTACAGGCGGATGAACAAGACTGTCAGGATGCTATCGATTTTATCCAGCCTGACCAGCTATTGACCGTCAATATTAAAGAAGCGGTGCTGGCCAGCGAAAAAGCGCTGAAAGATGCGGGCGTCACCCTGTCTGATTTTATTCGCGGTAATGAAAAAGCTCGTGAAAGGATGAAGGCGCAGTACAGCATTGCCGGGATGAATGCGGGCGTGGTGGTCGGCACCGATCACGCGGCAGAAGCGCTAACCGGCTTCTTTACCAAATACGGCGACGGCGGCACCGATATCAACCCGATTTTCCGTCTGCATAAAGGTCAGGGAAAACAGCTGCTGCAAGCGCTGCGCTGCCCGGAGCATCTCTATCTGAAACAGCCCACTGCCGATCTGGAAGACGACCGGCCTGGTTTGCAGGATGAAGTGGCGCTGGGCGTGACGTATCAGCTGATTGATCAGTATCTGGAAGGGAAACCGGTTGAAGCACAGACGGCGAAAATTATCGAAGGCTGGTATCTGAAAACCGAACATAAACGCCGCCCGCCAATCACGGTGTTTGACGATTTCTGGAAAAAATAGTCCGCTTATCAGCACGGGCGGCATACTCGCCGCCCGCAAAGCTTTCCGCATTTTCACCCGCCATTACTGACTCTTTTTTGTTCTCCTTTCAGCTGCTATACTGGATAAGTAACCAGTAACCGGAGTGCCGTGTGGTAAGGCGAGTAGCGAGTCATCGGCTGGAATTTGAACCCGCCGCAATTTATGAATATCCCGAACACCTGCGCAGCTGGCTGGATGAGATCCCCAACCTGCCCGGCGTCTATTTTTTTCACGGTGAAAGCGACGTGATGCCGCTGTATATTGGCAAAAGCGTTAACCTGCGCACGCGGGTAATGTCGCATTTCCGCACCACCGACGAAGCCCGAATGTTGCGCCAGGCGCGGCGTATCAGCTGGACCACCACCGCAGGCGAACTGGGTGCACTGTTGCTGGAAGCGCAGATGATCAAAACTCAGCAGCCGCTGTTTAATAAGCGACTGCGTAAAAATCGTCAGCTCTGCTCGTTACAGTTAAACGGCAGCAAACCCGCCGTGGTGTATGCCAAAGAGCTGGATTTCTCCACCTCCCCCAATCTGTTTGGTCTGTACGCCAGCCGCTTTGCCGCCCTTGAACAGCTCAAGAAAATTGCCGATGAACAGCGGCTCTGTTATGGCTTACTTGGTCTGGAAAAGCTCAGTAAAGGGCGTGGCTGCTTTCGCGCCAGTCTCGGGCGTTGTGCCGGAGCCTGCTGCGGAAAAGAGAGTGAAGAGGCGCATCAGCAACGGCTGCTGGCGGCGCTGGAGCAGGTGCGGATTGTCTGCTGGCCGTATCAGGGAGCGATAGGTTTAGTAGAACAAGGACCGGCAGAAACGCAGATCCATATTATCGATCACTGGTTTTATCTCGGTTCGGTCAGCGATATCAGTGAGGCGTCGTCGCTGTGCGCCACGCCTGAGGGCTTCGATAACGACGGCTATAAGATCCTCTGTCGCCCGCTGCTGAGCGGCAAATACCCGATTATTGAGCTGACATAAATGTAAAACCGCCGGTGTTGACCACAACCTGAAAGGCAATGTGGGCAACACCGGCGGTCTCAAATCTTAACAGTGCTGAGTCAGTGGTTACTCTGCTGGTGGCAGCATTTTACCCTGGTGCTTAGGTTTTTCTGTCAGACGCTTCTCAAAATTAGCGTTGTACTGCTTTTTCTGTTCCGGGGTCAGAACGTTATACAGCTTGTTCTGGGTTTCCATCATCGCAACCGCATTCTGTTTAGCGTTGGCGGTCATGGTCGCCGCCTGCGCTTCGGCTTTACTCTTATCAAAGTTGTCTGCCGCGATAATCGCGTGGTTAGCACGGCGCTCTTCCAGCGACGGGCGTTTCATCTCTTTACGTGAGTCATGCATGATAGTGCGCATCTGCTCTTTCTGCGCATCGGTCAGATTCAGACCTTTAAACATATCGTGCATACCGCGATGCATCGGTGGCTTGTGCATCGGTTTTTCTGCGCCGGCTGGCGGAGGCGTCAGGTTGTCCGCTGCAGCGTGAACGATATTAGCTGCACCCAGTGCCAGTGTAGTTGCAATAAAAAGGGATGTTAATTTACGCATAATATTGTCCTTACTTTTCAGTTTTATGACGACAGCCTGTGTCGTGAGTACGGAATCAAGTTTAGGGCGCTGAACGTCAAGTACTCAGAGCGTGGGTAAAGCCGTGAAAGCATAAAAGACAATAATGAAACAATCATGGAGAGAATAAGAAGAATTGGGTTAAGAATTGCTAAAGAATATGAATTTGCAGGGATTTCGGCAGAAATTATGGAGGAGTGTAACGCTAAATACAGTTTCAGGGAAAGATAAACACCGCAGCTTTACACTTTATTGCGGGCGCGTGTTGCGCCCGGTGTATCAGTCAGGAACCGGTGGTTTTATTGTGGGCATTATCTTCCACCAGCATTAAGCCCGCGCGTAGCCCAGGCGCAACATGCGGATTCGGAAATAACACATACTCACGCGCCTGCTGGACGTAATAACGCTTTTCGCCATCCTCAGCCAGCAATGTCCCCTGCGGAAAGGCGGTAAAATTCAGCGTTTCAGCGTTCATATGCAGTATAAAGGCGTCTGAAGAACGGGTAATTTGCTGTGACACCCGATAGCGGCGCGGCGTTTCTTCGTTTTGCGGCAAGGGTTCACCAAACAGCAGCGACGCCAGCGCCTGCTTTGCCGCCGCAAATTGCGACAGATCGTTTTCACCGAATGGCTGTGCTTTGCCCAGCTCCAGCGTACAGCTGGCGGCATTAAAGTGTTCGCAACTGTAGTGCGTAAAGGTACCGGCCGGTGCGCGATGAAAGACCAGCGCTTCCAGTCCGGCGGCCGACAGCCACTGCATAAAGTTCTCTGGCCACTCGCGCTGATTAAGCGGCAATACGCCAAAACGCGGATGATAAGAGCCACGGATCGCGGTATGCAGATCGATATGCCAGCACACCTCAACATGATCACCCGCCTGCCAGAACGTCTCCATTGCCTGTTCCAGTCGCCAGGCGCGCCGCGCTTCCGGGCAATCTTCATATTGTTGCCAGCGACCACCAAACATGCGGTTAATATCACAACGGATATAGCGTTTATCGGCACGCAGCGCCGCCGGGTTACCGAGGATCACCAGAATCCGCGGCACCAGCGCTTTTTCACCTTTCAGTAACTGTGTCATTAACTGATTCAGTATCTCGACCGGCGCAGTTTCATTGCCGTGCAGCCCCGCCGAAATAACAATCGCCTGACGCGTCGGCTGATGCGGCGTTAACTCCAGTATCCCTTCATCCCACCACTGCCAGCGCAGCTGTGGGTTTTCTCCTGACTGAGGTTGCGGTGTTTCACCAGAAAGCGTTTGCTGTAAAAAATCCTGCATTGGTACTCCTTGATAGCATCTTGCTCCTTATTCTGGAGGCGGCGTAACGGCCAGTATTACGCCGTCTCTGCAGTTCATCCGTGATCATCGTTGGAAAGGGTAAATACTCCCTAAGTCTAGCAGCTTGGTCAGCTCATCGAGCGCTTCGCGCCCCTCAATCAGCAATTGCGGGTCAGCGAGGTCATCCTGCGACAGCCGATCGCGGTAGTGACGATCGACCCAACCGTTCAGCACAGCGAATAACGGCTCATTCATCATCACCGCCGGATTGACCGCCGCCTGCTCCTCAGCATTGAGCGCCACGCGCAATCGCAGACAAGCCGGGCCGCCGCCGTTACACATGCTCTCACGCAGATCGAACACCTGTAGCTGATCGACTGGCCCACCGCTCTCTGCCATTTCACACAGATAGCGCCAGACACCGGCATGCTGACGCGCCTCTTCCGGCAGCACCAGCAACATTTTGCCATTGTCGCGGCTCAGCAACTGACTGTTAAACAGATAGGTTTGCACCGCGTCACTCACCGATACCTTACTGTCGGGCACTTCAATGGCGGTAAAACCGGGCACCTTTGCTTGCAGCTCGGTCAGCAGTTGTGGCTGATTAAGAAAAGCCTGCTGATGACAAAACAGGAGCTGCTGGTTACTGACGGCGATCACATCATTATGAAACACGCCCTGATCGATAACCGCCGGGTTCTGCTGGGCAAACACTGTCGCTTCCGGGTTTAACTGATGCAGACGCGCCACCGCTTCACTCGCCTCACGCGTCTGTCGTGCCGGATAGTGCGCCGGAGCCTGACCGTGACTGGCTGCTTCCCGGCCATACACAAACAGCTGGACCCCCGGCTCGCCATAATCCGTGCTAAAGCGGTTATGATTGGCCGCACCCTCATCACCAAACAGCGCCACCTGCGGCAATGCCGAATGCACGCTAAAGTGCTGCCGATCGCGAAAGATGGCACGCAGCAACGCTTCGGTGGTTGGCGCTTCCATCGCGCGGTGAAACTTGTTGTTCAGGTTGGCGACCGTCAGATGTACCCGGCCATCGCCACTGTCCGCTGACGGCGAAACGGTCGCAGCATTGGCGACCCACATCGCCGAAGCGGAACTGGCCGCAGAGAGCAGTTGCGGCGCCTGTTTTGCCGCTTTCGCCAGCACCTGCGCATCGTTGCCGCTAAAACCAATCTGACGCAGTGCGCTGATATTTGGCCGTTCATGCGGCGGAATAACGCCCTGCAGAAAGCCGAGATCGGCCAGCGCCTTCATCTTCAGCAAGCCCTGCTTTGCCGCCAGCTTCGGGTTGGATTGCTGATGCTGGTTGCGGGTTGAGGCTTCATTGCCAAAGGATAATCCGGCGTAATGGTGGGTTAAGCCCACCAGACCATCAAAATTGACTTCAGCTGCTTTCATTACTGGTCTCCTGCCGGACTGAAATCCAGCCCCGGTGACAGCGCAGTGGGTAAAGAGAGCTGCGGGCTTTCCAGTGACGCCATCGGCCAGGCGCAGTAATCCGCTGCATACCAGGCGCTGGCACGGTGGTTACCGGACGCGCCGATGCCGCCAAACGGTGCGCTGCTGGCCGCACCGGTCAGCGGTTTGTTCCAGTTAACGATGCCGGCGCGCGCCTCGATTAACAGCTGATCGAATTTCTCACGCTGCGGCGAAATCAGCCCACAGGACAAGCCATAGCGGGTGTTATTGGCAATGGCAATCGCCTGCGGATAATCGTCGTAACGGATCACCGTCAGCAGCGGACCAAACACCTCTTCATCCGGCAGATTTTTCAGCTGCGTCACGTCAATAATGCCCGGCGTCAGAATCGCGCTACTGCGCTGCGGCCACTGCATGTCCAGTAAGACCTTGCCACCCGCCGCTACCCGCGCCTGCCATTCGTTAAAGATATGCCCCGCCGCCTGCAACGAAATCACGCTGCCCATAAACGGCTGTTGTTCATCATCCCAGCGGCCGGTGGTCAGTCGCCCGGCCACTTGCACTAAGCGGCGCAGGAAAGCATCACCATCAGCACCGCGCTTAACCAGCATACGGCGCGCACAGGTGCAACGCTGCCCGGCGGTAATAAACGCCGACTGAATGGCGATATGCACCGCCGCATCGATATCATCCGGATCTTCGACGATCAGCGCATTATTGCCGCCCATTTCCAGTGCCAGCATCTTCTCTGGCTGCCCGGCGAACTGACGATGTAACTGATAACCGGTACTGGCGCTGCCGGTAAACAGCAGGCCATCAATCTGTTTATTCTGCGCCAGCGCCTGCCCGGTTTCGCGTCCGCCCTGTACTAAATTCAGCACGCCCGCCGGTAATCCGGCGCTTTGCCATAAAAGCACGGTGTGCTCGGCGGTCAGCGGCGTCAGTTCGCTGGGTTTAAACAGCACGCAATTGCCTGCCAGCAGCGCCGGAACAATATGACCATTGGGTAAATGACCGGGAAAATTATACGGGCCAAACACCGCCAGCACGCCATGCGGACGATGGCGGAGCGAGCTTTCGCCCTCCTGCTGCTCACCGGTACGGGCATGGAAGGCTTTAACCGAGATCGCCACTTTATTGATCATCGCCTGTACTTCGGTTTGCGCCTCCCAGCGCGGCTTACCGGTTTCTTGCGCAATCGCGGCGGTCAGTTCTGCTTTATTTTGCTCCAGCAGTGCGGCAAATTTTTCCACAATGGCCTGACGCGCAGCAAAAGCGTGTCGCGCCCAGCCGGGAAACGCCGCGCGCGCCGCTTCACTGGCTGCCGCCACCTGTTCAGCGCTCGCCGCCTGGCCCTGCCATAACGTCACACCGTCAACCGGGTCGAGTTTGCTGAAGGTCTCACCGCGGCCGCTAAGCCATTGTCCGTTAATCCAGTGCGTCATGCTTTTTTCTCCTCAGTACAGAGTTTCACTACCCGCAGGTTGTCGCCAGACTGACATTTCATCTGCTGCGCCACTTCAGGGCTGATGGCGATGCTTCCGCTGTCCACATCGGCGCGCAACAACATCACGCGGAACTGCTGGTAATCACTGTTGGCCACCAGACACAACGGCAGGCTTTCATCCGGTGCGGCATCACTGACCGTCACCGCCAGCAGCCGACTTTTACGGATAGCGCGCACCCGATCAATATCGCACTCCAGCGTCGGGCCGCCGTCGAAAATATCGACATAGTTCTGATAACGAAAACCTTCGGCCTCCAGTACCGCCCGCGCGGGTGCGGTTTGTGGATGCACTTTGCCAATCACCGCTTGCGCCTCGGGCGACAGATAGTCGATATACAGCGGATGTTTGGGCATCAGCTCGGCAATAAACGCTTTCTGTCCGGTGCCGCTAAGGAAGTCAGCATCGGCAAAAGCCATCGAGAAAAAGCGGCTGCCGACACTGTCCCAGAACGGCGAACGCCCCTGTTCATCACTGACGCCGCGCATTTCCGCCACCACTTTGTCCATAAAATGCTGGCGAAACTCGGCCATAAACAGAAAGCGCGACTTCGACAACAGATAACCATTTTTACCATCGCGATACTCGGGATCGAGAAACAGCGTACAGAGTTCGCTGCTGCCGGTATGGTCATTACTGAGCGACAACGTCGGCAGCACGTTATACACATTCAGCTCTTTCGACGCGTGCACCTGGGTGCCGACGCGAAAGTTGTACCACGGGTCCTGCAAGCCGACCGCCACCTCAATGGCGCAAATGCCCACCGCCTTACCGCTGCTGCTGTCAGCAAGGACAAAAACATAGCCCTGCTCTGCGCGCGGTAAAGCATCCTGCCAGGTCTGGATTGAGCGTTCGATCCGCGCCGACAGGGTTTTACTGTCGGCAGGCAAGGAGGTCAGGCCACCGCCGGTTTTACCCGCCAGCGCCAGCAGCTGCGGCAGATCGTCCCGCTCAACGGGACGAATAAACATCATACGCTCGCTCCTTTAACTACCGCTTCGCAAGCACGCTCGAAGCGGACCAGCCCCTCTTTCACTTCCTGTTCACTGATCACCAGCGCCGGGGCAAAACGCACCACATTGGCACCGGCGATCAACACCATCAGTCCCTGTTCGGCTGCCGCCAGGTTGAACTGTTTCGCTTTGCCGCTGTAATCTTCGTTCAGCACGCACCCAATCAGCAGGCCGAGACCACGAATCTCTTTAAACAGGTGCAGGCGCTGGTTAATGGCGTTTAACCCGTCGATAAACCAGCGATGGCGCAGGCCAACACCGTCCATCACATCCGGGCGGTTGATCAGTTCAATCACTTTACCGGCCACCGCGCCCGCCAGCGGATTACCGCCATAGGTGGTGCCATGCGTGCCGACGCCCATCGACGACGCCAGTTTTTCCGTGGTCAGCATGGCACCAATCGGGAAGCCGCCGCCCAGCGCTTTGGCGGTAGACAGCACATCCGGCGTGACGCCATAGTGCATATAGGCGTACAGCGAACCGGTACGGCCGACGCCGGTTTGCACTTCATCAAAAATCAGCAGCGCATTATGCTGATCACACAGCGCGCGCAAACCGCGCAAAAACGCCGGTTCAGCCGGAACCACTCCCCCTTCGCCCTGAATCGGCTCGACGATCACCGCGCAGGTTTCATCATTAATCAGCCTGGCGGCCGAGTCTAAATCGTTAAATACCGCGTGCTCGATGGCTCCCGGCAGCGGCGCAAAATCTTTGGAATACGCGGGCTGGCCACCGGCAGAAACGGTAAACAGCGTGCGGCCATGGAAAGCATTGTTAAAGGCGACAATCCCGCTCTTATGCGGGCCATAATGGTCATGCGCATATTTGCGTGCCAGTTTTAGCGCCGCTTCGTTCGCCTCCGCGCCGGAGTTGCAGAAGAATACCCGCTCGGCAAAGGTGGCATCGATCAGCTGTTTCGCCAGTCGCAGAATCGGTTCATTGGTGTAGCCATTGCCGGTATGCCACAGCCGCGCCGCCTGCTGCTGCAATGCCTGCTGCAATTCAGGATGCGCGTGTCCCAGAGCGTTAACCGCGATACCGCCTGCAAAATCGATATAGTTTTTATTGTCCTGATCCCACAGCGTTGACCCCTCCGCTCTGACCGGCACAAAAGTGGCCGGTGCGTATGACGGAACCATCCACTGGTCGAAATTTTCACGCGAAACTGACTGTTGCATAGCGGCCTCACTGTTCACCCGATTGGGTGAACTAAAAGTTTATAAAATGTTAATAAAATGATTCACCACAGCTCCACTCTAAATTGCACGCATCGTGCCAGCCAGCGCTATAAATGCATAAATCGATGTCATCAACACAATATCAATAACTTACACAGAAGAAATATGCACGTAAAATGCATAAAAAGTGAATAACTATCCGAGCGGAGGCCATAAGCCGAACATAAAAAAGAGAAATTATGCAATTGCCAAATAAAATATCGCTTTTGTGATCAATGATGGGATTTGGTTTTATTAAGAAGCATTTAGCGCTCGATTCTGGCGCACATGGCACTGAAATGGTGCGCAGGCGAGGATTCTGTTATAGCCAATTTCCTACAAACTGTGTCTGCTATAGTTTTTAATACTGTGTTTAACTGCACCTCTTCTACACTTGTTATGACCGGGTAGTCTGTCCGGTTATATTCCCTTCCGCGAAAGCATCGCAATTTTAATAATGAGGTGGCTATGTTCGGTTTAGACGCATTCGAACTGGCAAGGATACAATTCGCGTTCACGGTCTCTTTCCATATCATCTTCCCTGCTATCACTATCGGGCTGGCAAGTTTCCTGATGGTGCTGGAAGCGTTATGGCTGAAAACTAAAAATGAAACCTGGCGCGATCTCTATCATTTCTGGTTAAAAATCTTTGCCGTAAACTTCGGTATGGGCGTAGTGTCCGGGCTGGTGATGGCCTATCAGTTCGGGACCAACTGGAGCGGTTTTTCAGCCTATGCCGGCAGCATTACCGGGCCGCTGTTAACCTATGAAGTCCTCACTGCCTTCTTCCTTGAAGCCGGATTCCTCGGCGTGATGATGTTTGGCTGGAATCGTGTCGGGCCTGGCCTGCACTTCTTTTCCACCTGTATGGTGGCGCTCGGTACGCTGATGTCCACCTTCTGGATCCTCGCCTCCAACAGCTTTATGCATACGCCGCAGGGCTATGAAATCGTCAACAATCAGCTAATTCCGGTTGACTGGCTGAAAGTGGTGTTTAACCCCTCCTTCCCCTACCGTCTGCTGCATATGGCGACCGCCGCCTTCCTCGCCTCAACATTTTTTGTTGGCGCATCGGGTGCCTGGCATCTGCTGCGCGGCAATAAAACTCCGGCGGTGAAGCGAATGTTTTCCATGGCAATGTGGATGGCACTGATTGTGGCGCCGATTCAGGCGGTGATTGGCGATGCGCATGGCCTGAATACGCTGAAGTATCAGCCGGCTAAAATTGCCGCGATTGAAGGCCACTGGGAGAATAAAAACGCCGAGCCGACGCCGCTGATTCTGTTTGGCTGGCCGGATATGCAGGCCGAAGAGACCAAATATGCGCTGGAAGTACCCTATCTCGGCAGTCTGATTCTGACCCACAGCCTTGATAAGCAGATTCCGGCGCTGAAAAGCTTCCCGCCGGAGGATCGCCCTAACTCGACAGTGGTGTTCTGGTCATTCCGCATTATGGTGGCGTTGGGTCTGTTAATGATCGCTGCCGGTATCTGGAGTCTGATACTGCGTTTCCGCCAGCGGCTTTACGATCAGCGCTGGTTCCACCGCTTTGTACTGGTGATGGGGCCATCGGGATTACTGGCGATTCTCGCCGGCTGGTTTACCACCGAAATAGGCCGCCAGCCATGGGTGGTCTATGGCCTGCTGCGCACCCGCGATGCGGTTTCCGCACACGGCACGCTGCATATGTCGATCAGCTTGCTGGCGTTTATTCTGGTGTATGGCTCGGTATTTGGCGTCGGCCTGATGTATCTGCTGAAACTGGTGGCACGCGGCCCGCAGCCTTATGAAGAACATGCACCTGAAGGCGGCCCCGGCACGCCTCGCACGCCTGCGCGTCCGCTGTCTGCGGCGGATGAATCCTTTGACGACCCTCAGGAGAAACAGTGATGGGTATCGATCTCCCTCTGATTTGGTTCATCATTATCGTGTTCAGCATCCTGATGTATGTGGTTATGGATGGTTTTGACCTCGGCATCGGTCTGCTGTATCCGATGGTGCCGGACACTCAAGATCGCGATGTGATGATGAACACCGTCGCACCGGTGTGGGACGGCAACGAAACCTGGCTGGTGATGGGCGGTGCCGGATTGTTTGGTGCCTTTCCGTTAGCCTATGCGGTGATCCTCGATGCGCTGGCGATTCCGCTGACCATTATGCTGATCGGGCTGATATTTCGCGGCGTGGCGTTTGAGTTTCGCTTTAAAGCGACCCCGGCCCACCGTCCGTTCTGGGATAAATCCTTTATCGTCGGCTCGTTTGTTGCCACCTTCTCGCAGGGGGTGGTGCTGGGTGCCTTCCTGAATGGTTTTCCGGTCGACGGGCGCGTGTGGAGCGGCAGCGTATTTGACTGGATCTCGCCGTTTAGTCTGTTCTGCGGACTGGGATTGGTCGTGACCTATGCCCTGCTCGGTTGCAGCTGGTTAATCATCAAAACCGATGGTGAATTGCTGGAACGGATGCGCAAACTGGCACGCCCTTTACTGCTGGCGCTGCTGGTTATCCTCGCGATTGTCAGCGGCTGGACGCCGTTGATTCATCAGTCGATTGCCGATCGTTGGTTTAGCACTCCTGAACTGTTTTTCTTCCTGCCGGTGCCGATTCTGGTGCTGCTGGTATCCTGGGGACTGTGGCATACCGCCTGGAATCGCCGCGCGCACTACGCGCCCTTTATTCTGACGCTGGCCCTGGTGTTCCTCGGCTTCAGCGGCCTTGGCATCAGCATCTGGCCGAACCTGATTCCACCGGATATCAGCTTCCGCGCCGCCTCGTCACCGCCGCAAAGTCAGGGCTTTATGCTGGTTGGCGCGCTATTTATCATCCCGCTCATCCTGGTCTATACCTTCTGGAGTTACTACGTATTCCGCGGCAAGGTCAAACCTGAGCATGGTTATCACTGAGGAGCGCAATATGGCATTTATCCAACGAATGACGCGCAAAAATGTGCAACAGCCCTGGTGGAAACGGGTCTGGTGGATGCTGGTGATTTGGCTCGGCAGCGTAATGGCGCTGTTTATTGTTGCGACGCTGTTCCGTGCATTAATGAGCGCCGCCGGTTTAAAACTTCATTAAGTCTAATCAATAAACCTCAAGCGGCGAAAGTTTCGCCGCTTTTTTATGCGCTGAATGATTCAAATCCCTTCCCCCCCCTGCTAACGTGCTTTATTATCCCGAAAGAAACCACTCGGCTTTATATAACCTTTTACCTCATAAAAACCTATTTCCATCAAGAAACATTTGTAACTTTTAAAATGAAAAATAAGTATTACCTGTAACAGGCTCAGGGGTTTTTCGCGTCATAACGGCAGAGTGCTCTAAAAAAACAAATACAGGATAAAAAATAAACAATGGTTAAACCGGAGGTAATTAATCAGATCTAATCAATATAAAATGATAAGTATCAATGAATTACATAAATAAATACCTCTTCGCAGCGCGAGAACTTTAATAAGAAAAAACGATAAGCATTGTTAAAATAGTGCGGTAAGCAGCTGAAATAATGATAACACCCTTTATTTTACATTTTGTTACACTTATGTTCTTATTGTAAATTTGTTATTTGTGACATTTTCTTTCGGTCGCCAATCCGCGTCACTATAAAAATAATTCACAGGATAATTTAATGATGAAGCGTAACGTAATTGCAGTGGTAATACCCCTTCTGCTGGGGCTGGGTAATGTCCAGGCTTCAGAGATTTATAATAAGGATGGCAATAAGCTCGACCTGTCGGGAAAAGTGAATGCCGGCCATGTATTCTCCAATGATGCCAGTAACGACGGCGATACCACTTACGCCCGCCTCGGCTTTAAAGGTGAAACGCAGATCACCGAGCAGCTGAGCGGCTACGGCATGTGGCAATATAATTTCCAGGTGAACAACTCTGAAGGTTCCGATGCGCAAAACGGCAACAAAACCCGTCTGGGCTTTGCCGGTCTGAAATTCGCCGAGTGGGGTTCACTGGATTACGGCCGCAACTACGGCCTGGTCTATGACGCGCTGGCCGCCACCGATATGCTGCCTAAATTTGGCGGCGACTCCGGCTACAGCGATGGCTTCCTCGCCGGTCGTGCGGGTGGCGTACTGACCTGGCGTAACAACGATTTCTTTGGGCTGGTGGACGGTCTTAATGTCGCCGCGCAATATCAGGGTAAAAACGATCGCAGCGGCAATGCCGATGCTGTACGCCGCTCAAACGGCGATGGCTATGCCCTCTCGGCCGCTTACAATCACGACTCAGGGTTAGGAATTACCGGTGCCTGGGCCAGTATTGATCGCACTGAAGCGCAGAATGCGGCGGCGCGCGGTGATGGCGATCGCGCACAGTCGTGGGCGACCTCGATTAAGTACGACGCTAATCAAATCTACCTGGCGAGCATGTACGGCGAAACGCGCAATGCTACGCCAATTAGCGGCGGCTTTGCCAATAAAGCGCAAAATTTTGAAGCGGTTGCCCAGTACCAGTTCCTGAACGGCTTACGCCCATCGCTGGCCTATGTCTCTTCCAAAGGCAAGGATATCGAAGGGATTGGCAGCGCCGACCTGTTTAAATACGTGGCGGTGGGAACGTCCTATTACTTCAATAAAAACATGGTGTTCTACGCAGAATACAAAATTAACCTGCTGGACAACGACAACCCGCTTGGCATCGCTAAAGATGATGTTACCGGTGTCGGCCTGACCTACCAGTTCTGATTCAACGCGCCTCACTCATTGGTTGCGGCTGCGCGGGTGTCGGCCTGCCGCAAAGTTAAACTGGCAGCGTGAATCACACGCTGCCGGTTTTTCTCAGCTTAAACCAGACGGAACCGGGCGTCGGGCAAGATTGCGGGCGGTATCAGCGTTTCATTGTTCATTTCGCGCAGATTAACCTCAATATTACGGCACATGGCATCCATCGGCAGATGGTTATTGGCTAAGCCGAACGGCGTTTCCAGCTCTTCTGCCAGCGTATCCAGCGACAGAAAGGTATAGGAAATAAATACCGAAACCAGCGGCGTCATATAATGCAGATCCGGCACCAGCGCAAACGGCAGCAGGCTGCAAAACAGATACACGGTGCGGTGCAGCAACAGACCATAGGCAAACGGCACCGGCATACTGGCCAGCCGCTCACAGCCGCCTAACACCTGCGTCAGCTGATTAAGACTCTGATCCATACTGACATAGACCATATCGGATACATTTCCCTGCCGACGCTGCTCTGCCAGCCACTGCGAAAGTTGCAGCTCGATATAGTTCGTCGGTGCGCGGCGCTGCAAAACAATCTCCGCCTCATCCCCGAGATAACGGGTCAGATCTTCACGCGCATCGCTGCGGCGCAATTGATGCTTCATGCTGTAGCAGAACGCCAGCAGCATCGCGGTCACGCGCGGCACCTCATGCGGGCAGATAGCCAGCGCCTGCCGCTGAAGAGTCCGGCAGGCGATCAGTAACCCGCCCCACAGCTGACGGGCTTCGGTAAAACGGGCATAGCAAACGCTGTTACGGAAGCCGAGAAAGATCGCAATGGAAACCCCGAGCAGGCTAAACGGTGCCAGCGTCAATTTCACGCCGGACGAACCATACCAGCCGACACAGAGAATGGCGATAAGCGACATCGCCAGATTAAGACCCAGACGAAACAGAATGCCAGGCAGCACCGAGCCGTGCCAGGCAAACAGGCGTAAAAACCAATGACGATGGGGGCGGATGATCATGATGTGCAGGTGAGAAGAATTTTCGCAGATTCTGGCAAAAAGCCTGTCGTCTGGAAAGCACTATTTTGTGATTTTAATCACAATTTATTGCCAGTTGTTTCCGGCGCTTATTTGCCAGCGGGCGGCATGAATCACTAACGCGCCATCAGGTCATAAATTCCCGGCGTGCTGTCCTGCAATGCCATCGGCGGCGACAGTTTCAGGGTGATCCAGTTGGATGTCACGCGCTGCTGCTTGCTGTCTTCCAGCGTCACCGACAGCCGGTACTCATTGCGGGCATCCGGCGAACTGTCCCACTGCGGCATAATAATCGTCCAGCCTTGCGGATCACTGTTATTGGCCGGTGGCGTCAGGCTCAGCGCCTGGGTATCGCCCTGCCAGCTGACTTTACTGATGCTGTTGGCGGCGCGGATTTGCAGTTTCAGCGGCAGCGTTTCCCCAGGCTGCACCTGCCACGGCGGGGTCGCGAGAAATACCGACAATGTTTTACGCTGACGGAACTCCAGTACCGGCGCATTATTGCGCTCGACGGTATCGTAGCGGCTGCCGCGCAGGGAGCGCGCTTCGGCCACGTTATCGGCCGACAGCTGCTTGCTCAGCGCCACACCAAGGCGATAATTCACCTTCATGCCAAACTGATCCTGCGACTCACCGCCCTCGCCCTCTTTATGCGAAGCGGTGAAACTCAGCAGCGGCACCGGGGTGTAATTAACGCCGACTTTTACTGCCACCGGGTTACGATAACGGTTGCCGCTGTTAAACAGATCGACGTTATCGCCGAGATACTGCTCATAAGTCAGCGACACGCCGAGCTGGCGGTAAAATGGCAGATAGCCCTGGGTGGTAATATCATAACCCCGCGCCAGCCGCGTTTGTGAGCTGCTGCTGTCGTCGCGCCAGCCGGAGAGCGGATGGTAGTAGTTAGCGGATAACCGCAGGAAATCACCCCAGGCCTCAGTGCCAACACCCGCACGCTGTAAACCGCTGTCAAACTGGCGATCGACAAAAGCGTTGTAGCCCAGCAGCCAGTTACCGGCAAACCAGCGCTGGCCTAAACCGGCATTGCCAACCGTACTGTTATCGGTTTCCGTCACGCCGACCTGGGTAAAGGTTAAATACTGGTATTTATCCTGCCAGGGCGTCAGCAACTGCGCGCTACTGCCGTTAAAATTGCCTTCCATATCGACCTGCAACGCTAAGTTGGCTGTGCCATACGGTGAAAGCAGGCTCTGGCCCCGATCGACAACCCGTTCTGCCAGCTCATCACGGAAGTGGTTAAATGCCCACTCGCCCGCCTGCTTGCGGAACGGATCGTCGGTGGTACTGTCCATGCTGGCCTGACCAATATCTTTGGCGACGGTGGCTAATTGGGTGGCGAAGGCGTCACCGCTGGCGCTGCCGTTGCCCAGTTCGGGCAGGCTGCTTTGCATCTCACTGAAACGCGAGGGATTCTCGAAAGGGTATTCGGCGACCTGCGTGTCGGTTTGCAGCGCGCGGGCTTCAGACACGGACAGGCCGATGCCGGAGAACATCAGGAGTACGGAGAGCCATTTTTTGCACTGCAGTATCAACATCACATCTACCGTTTAGTCTTGCCGCTGGCCGATTTATGACGGCGCTCACGGAGTTGACATAAAAAAGTAGACTTTAGTTTAACATACTGTCTCGATCATATCGAAAATTCACCGCGTTAAATGGGGCGGCGAGAACACCGCCCCACCGATGATTACGACATAATCAAACCGCCATCGACATTGATGGTTTGCCCGGTGATATAGCGCGCATCCTCAGAGGCGAGAAACGCCACCAGCCCGGCAACATCCTGCGGTTGCCCGGCGCGCTTCAGTGGAATGCCTTCCACCCACTCTGCCATCAGCTCGCCTTTGCCGTAGCGTTTTTTCTCGTTACTCAAAATTTCGCCCCAGACACGGTCGTTATAGTCCCACATTTCGCTTTCAATAATGCCCGGACAAAAAGCATTGACGGTAATCTTCCACGGAGCCAGCTCCTGAGCCAGACTCTGGGTAATGCCAATCACGCCCATCTTGCTGGCGGCATAGTGCGGGGTATAGATGAAACCCTGACGGCCCTGGCCTGATGAGGTATTGATCAGGCTGCCGCTCTGTTGCTTCACCATATATTTCGCGGCTTCACGACAGCAAAGCCAGACGCCGGTGGTATTCACCGCGAGAATTTTGTCGAAATCCGCTTTCGGCATCTGGTCAAAGGTGTCGATGGTGATCACCCCGGCGTTCTGAATCGACACATCAATGCTGCCAAATTTTTCCGCCGCCTGCTGATACAACGCCTGCACCTGCGCTTCATCGGTGACATCCACCTGCAGCGCCAGCACCTCAACGCCGTACTGCTGTTGCAGCTTGTCGGCCGTTTCAAATACCCGCTCCGCATTGGATACCATCACCAGCCTGGCACCGTCCTGGGCAAAACGTTCGGCGATCCCGGCACCAATGCCGCGACAGGCACCGGTCACCACCACTGTTTTGCCGCTAAAATCACGCTTCATAGTCTGCTCCCGTTATTGATATCTGTTGCCCGTATCAGCTATGGCTGACTTCAGAGAGGGGCGCGGCTGTCTGCTTTTTTTCATGGCGACGCATTAACACCACCTTGCTTTGTAAGCGTTGCTGGAACTGATCGATAACCACGGCGGTGACAATCACCAGACCTTTAATCACCATTTGCCAGAAGTCACTGACGCCCATCATCACCATGCCGTCAGCGAGGAACACGATCACAAAGGCACCAATAATCGAACCGGACACGCGTCCACGTCCGCCAGCCAGCGCAGTGCCGCCCAGAACCGTCGCGCCGATAGCGTCCATCTCGAACATATTGCCGGTCATCGGGTGGGCGGTTTGCAGTTGCGATGCCACCACCAGCCCGACCAGCGCCGCGCACAGCCCGGAAAAACCGTAAACAAACACTTTCACTTTAATAATCGGCACCCCGGCGAGGCGTGCCGCCGACTCATTGCCACCGGTAGCGTAGATATAGCGACCTAACGGCGTTTTGCGCGTCAGGTACAGCCCCAGCAACAGAAAACCGAGCATCAGCCAGATTGGGATATAGACGCCCAACAGCGTGCCGGAGCCGAGCGTGGCAAAACCGGTATTACCCAGTTGATCCATTCCCACCAGATTGGCGTAGGTACTGCCATCGTTAAACAGCAGCGCCGCACCACGTGCCACATACATTACCCCCAGCGTACAGATAAAGGGGGCGACGCCGAGGCGGGTAATCACCGTGCCGTTAATCAGGCCAATCACCACGCCAAATATCGCCACCACCAGAATCACTTCAGGGACATTCAGGAACAGCACCTGACCGCCCCACAGCGGAATGCCGCTGGTTAACAACGCGCCCGCCACCATGCCGCAGATACCGGCGACGGCACCGACCGACAGGTCAATACCGCCGGTCAGAATCACCAGCGTCATACCAATCGCCAGCAGACCAGTAATCGCCACATGCTGGGTCATAATCAGCAAGTTAGAAGTAGTCAGAAAGTTAGGCACCATTACGCTAAAGAAACCAATGACGATCAACAGCGCGATAAAGGTGCGAGCCTTAAGTAAGTACATGTACAGCATATATTTTTGATTCATGGTGTTATCCTCAGGCCCGCTCAGTCATGTGGCGTTGATGCGGCAATCAATATTTCGCGCGTGGCTTCGGCACGCGGTAAATCGGCGGTAATGCGGCCATCGGCCATCACTAAAATACGGTCGGCCAGCGCCATCACTTCCTCCAGCTCCGAGGAAGAGAACATCACCGCCAGCCCCTGATGCGCCATACTGCCAATCAGGTGATAAACATCGGTTTTCGCGCCAACATCGATACCGCGTGTCGGCTCATCGAGCAGCACCACCTCCGGCCCGGTCATCAACGCTTTTCCCAGCACCACTTTTTGCTGGTTGCCGCCGCTCAGTGACGTGATCGGCAATTCAGGATCGCTGACCTTAATCGCCAGCCGCTGAATCATATCGTTGACCCGACTATCCTCTTTTTGCGGCCGCAGCAGTGCCAGTGCGCGATGAAAAGCGCGCAGGCTGAGATCGGAAAGGGTCATATTGGTTTTGATCGACATCAGTTGCACCACGCCTTCGCCCTGTCGATCTTCTGGCACCAGCGCGAGGCCTTTTTTCAGCCGCTGCTGAAAATTAGCTTTCGCCAGCGACTGACCCTTTAACGTGACAGTACCGCTCTGGCAGCTCATCAGGCCGATCATGCCCTTAAACAGTTCGGTACGTCCGGCGCCCAGCAAGCCGTAAATCCCGACCACTTCTCCTTTACGCAGGTTAAAAGAGACGTCGTTAAGCTTGTAACCGCCGTTCTGATGCAGCGCGGTCAGCCCTTCGACGCTCAGCACCGTCTCGCCCTGTGGGGCCGGATGATAATCAAAGTGTTTTTTCTTATCCCCGACCATTTGTTCGATAATCCACGGCACGCTGGCGTCGCGTACTTCGCGCTCGCTGATAAAGCGCCCGTCGCGGAAAATAGTGATGTGATCGCCGATTTCCATCAGCTCTTCCAGCCGGTGGGAAATATAAATGATGGTCACGCCACGCCGCTTCAGCGCGGCAATCACGTTAAACAGTACCTTCACTTCCGACTGACTGAGTGCCGAGGTGGGTTCATCCATAATCAGCACCCGGGTGTCTTTTGACAGCGCACGGGCAATTTCCACCAGTTGCTGATGGCCGATACCCAGTTCACCCAGCGAAGCGTAAGGATCGACATCCAGCTCCAGCCGTTCCAGTAGCGCCTTTGCCAGCTGGTACTGATACTTCTCATTGATACGGCCGCGCTGGAAAAACTCATTGCCGATAAAAATGTTGTCCATCACATTCATATTCGGGAACAGGTTCAGTTCCTGAAAGATAATACTGATGCCGTGCTTTTCCGCCTGCTGGGTTGAACCAAGGTTAACCGGGACGCCATCCAGTAAAATCTGACCGGATGAGGGCGTTTCCACGCCCGCCAGCAGCTTCATCATGGTGGATTTACCGGCACCGTTCTCACCAATCAGCACATTAACTTTGTTGCGATAGACGCAGTAATTGACCTGATCGAGCGCGGTCACGCCGGGATACACGCGCGACACATTGCGCGTCTCAATAATCACCCCGGACGGTTCGCTGCGGCTCCCGGATTCTGCGGTTTGCCTCTGTGACATAGCTGACTCCTTACTGGCGCGTCACGCGCGCGGGCGTGATATCCGGCACGGTTTGCGGTATGTCCCAGCTGCTAAAGACGCCAGCAACCTCAACCTTATCGCCCACTTTCGGTTGCAACCCTTTCAGTTGCTCAACGGCCTGATTGTTAATACCCCGCCCAAAGTCACCAAACAGCGCCTGGTCGTTGAAATCCTGATAGCTGGCACCTCTGTAAGCATCGCGCAACGCGGTACCGCGAATTACCGGCCCAATCTGCACCGGCACGCTGGCACCACTGCTGTCTTTGACCGTCATTTTTCCACTGCGCGAGCTGTTATTGACACTCTCCACCTGCCCCGTCACCCGCACCGCGAAGATGCAGGGGTTTTCCGCCTGGGCGCGGTAACCAAATTGCTGACAGGCCCGGTCAAAATCTTTCGCCGCCGCCAGGCTTTTCATCAGTTGTTCAACGGGTTTCGCTTCACTGATAATCTGTGGCGCAATTTTCTGCTGATACAGTTGGGCAATATTCGCCATTTTGGGGTTGGGCGGATTTTTCAAATCGGCCAGCTCCTGCTGGGACACGATACGGCAGCCCCCCAGAGCCAGTGCGGCAATCGCCAGCCAGACACGTCCGGACATCGTTCTCTCCTCTGCGCCCGCAGCGCGGGCGCGACAGCACAACCTTAAGACTTAAAGTTAAAGTCCTGAACCTTACTGGCATTGTCCTGATCGATCAGGATGCCGCGAAACATCACGCGTTGTTTCTCCGGTTTGATGCCTTTCTGGATAAAGTTATCGAGGTCAGTGACGCCCTGAGCGGCAATCGCCTGCGCCTGGAGCATAACCGTGGATTTCAGGGTGCCGGCTTTCACCGCATCACGCTCATCGTTACTGCCGTCAATGCCGACCACAATCACATCATTGCGTCCGGCGGCTTTCAGCGCGGCAATGGCTCCCAGCGCTACCGGACCGTTACCACAGATCACCCCTTTCACATCCGGGTGCGCTTGCAGAATACTGTCCATAATGCGCTTACCGTCTATCAGCGTGCCTTTGGCATCCTGTCTGGCGACGCTTTTCATCTCAGAATATTGATCGAGAACCTGATGGAAGGATTTCGAGCGCGTCACGCAGTTATTATCGGCAAGGTTACAGGTCAGCTCGGCATAACTGCCTTTCTCTCCCATTTTCTCGACAAACACATTGGCGACGTCGGAACCGGCCTGGAAGTTGTTGTGGGTGATCTGCACCAGCGCCACATCATCCACCGGAATTTCGCGGTTAATCAGCACCACCGGAATACCGGCGGCTTTGGCTTTTTTGATCGCCGCGACGCTGGCGGTGGAGTCGGCGTTATCCAGCACAATGCCCTGCACTTTCTTACCGATGGCGGCATCAATCAGTTCACTCTGCTTCTTCACATCTTCGCCGTGAGAAAGCACCGAGGTTTTGTATCCCAGCTCTTGCGCTTTCAGGCTGGCACCTTTGGCTTCGGAGGCGTAATAAGGGTTATCCAGAGAGTTAACCAGGATCATGATGGTGCCCTTCTCGGCGGCAAATGCAGCCTGAGAGAAGCTGCAGGCGGTGGCTACGGCTAACAACAGTAAACGCTTTTTCATAATGATGTTCTCGCAATATTGTTATGGTCAGAGTGCGTTGTTATGTACAGCTACAGAGGGTTTCCCTGGTGAGGACAAAGATTTACCAAATCGTAAAACCGCCATCGATCATCAGATCGGCGCCGGTAATCATGTCGCTGCCGTTGCTGGCAAAAAACAGCACCGCTGCGGCTATCTCATCCGTATAGGCAAACCGGCCCAGCGGAATCAATTTTTTCATCGCTTCCCCTTTTTCGCCGCGCCAGGCTTTTTCGCCCATCGGCGTCAGCACTACGGTGGGCGACAGGGTGTTTACATTGATTTTGTGAGGCGCAAACTCTTTGGCCATCACTTTGGTCATGCCGAGCAGCCCGGCTTTCGCCGAGGTGTAGGCCACATGGTTATCGATAGCAATTGAGGCGGCCTGGGAGGCAATATTGATAATCTTTCCGCCTTTTCCAGCCTGAATCATGCGTTTTGCCGCGGCTTGCGAACAAAGGAACGGGCCGGTAAGGTTGACGGCGATCTGTTTTTGCCACTCGTCAAATGACGTCTCCAGTACCGGCTGTAACATCACATAACCGGCACAGTTAACCAGAATATCGATATGGCCATAGTGCTGTTCAACTTCGCTGAATGCGGCTTCCACCGAACCCGCATCGGTGACATCGCAGGCAACAAACTGCACGTTTTCCGCCGCAAACTGGGCCGCAATGCCCGCCACTTTCTCCTGTTCGAACGCCGGATAGAGCAGCGCCAGTCTGGCTCCCTTCTCCAGCAGCATCTGGTTACTGGCCATGGCGATACCACCTAATCCCCCGGTCACCACCGCCACTTTGCCGGTCAAATCCAGACGGGTATCCACGCCGTATCGCAAATTCACATCGTAATCACTACTCATCGCCTGACTCTCCTTACGAAACGGCGTGATTTCAGTTCAGCACGGCGAAATTCTCAGCAAAATAAAGCGCTTAAGTTTGCCACACCGTTAATTATTCGCCCCGACCATGACTTTCGAATAAAAATATACGCTATCGTTTGACGGCTTATTGTGGCACGGATCAAAATTCAAACAAAAACTAACTGCTTAGCTAAGTAACTGATTTATTGGTAATGCACGGAAAGCGAAAATGGACTATATGGACAAAATGGCAGGAAACCTGTGGTAAATCAATTGCGTCACTTAAGATTAACTTTCGAACGAAAGTCATTGTTTGCTGCTATTTTCTCGCTTTCAATAACCGACGGCGTTAATATTTATTGCCGTGTCTGAGGTTGAGCAGTGCCTGACCGCGACTATCTGGAAAAGGGAGTGTTTCGATTGAAAAGCAAAAGTGAACAGTTGGCGGATATGCAGCAACGCCGCGATAAAATCCTCGAAATGATCCGCGAGGATGGCACCGTTACGGTTAAAATGCTGACTGAGGCTTTTGGCTTAACCGAGGCGACCATTCGTACCGATCTGCGCATGTTGCAGAAAGAGGGATATGTGCAGCGCTATCATGGCGGTGCCACACTGATGACCGGTAAGCAAAATACCGGCGCACTGCTGCTGGAACGGCAAACTCATCTGGTGCAGAAAGATGCTATTGGCCGTCTGGCGGCGAAGCATATTGATAATGGTGATACGGTGATTTTCGATTCCGGTACTACCACCACCGCTATCGCCAATCATATGAACCATATTCGAAAGCTGTCGGTTATCACTACCGCAGTCAATATTGCGCTAAAGCTTGGCGGCGAGCCTGGCATCAATATCTTACTGACCGGCGGCACCTTTAAATTCCCGACGCTCTCCACCTCTGGCGAAAAAGCCGCCAGCTTTTTCGAAAATGTGCTGGCCGAGAAGCTGTTTCTTGCCACCGCCTGTATCTCACCGCGCCTCGGGTTAAGTTTTCCCAGCGAAACCGATATCAAAGTGAAAAGCGCGATGATGAAATCCGCGAACACCGTGTATGTGGTCGCCGACTCCAGCAAGATTGATAAAGTGTCGATGTTTGCGCTGCCCTGCGACTGGAGCGATATTCACTATCTGATTACCGACAGCGGCATTTCCGCGGCATCCGTTAAAGCCTTTGAAGCGCTGGGCGTGAAAGTGCTGGTGGCCGACTGATTAAAGAACAATCAACGAAATTTCTGCACTACCCCGGGGGAGTCGATTTCGGCTCCCGTCCTGATGGCATGCGGGGTGCTAACCCTCGGCACGGGCGGCGAGAACGCAGCCCCTTCGAGAAAAGGTTGCCAGAAATGCTTAAGTGACCGGCATTAGCCGTTCCTGGCTCCCCTGGGGTAAGGCCTGACGATACATCTTCACCACCTCACCAACAATCAGCAGGCTCGGTGATTGCAGTTGCTGCTGCGCAACGCACGCTGCCAGCTGCTGAAGAGTGGTAATCATTACCCGCTGATCGCGTCGGGTGCCGCGCTCAACAATCGCTACCGGCGTGGCGGCATCGCGTCCGTGCCCGACTAACCGATCGCTTAGCGCCTGACACCAGGTCAGCCCCATATAAAACACCAGCGTCTGACGCTCATCCTGCAAACTTTGCCAGTCCAGCTGCGGCTTACCGTCGCGCCCGTGGCCGGTAATAAAACGTACCGACTGCGCCATATCGCGGTGGGTCAGCGGAATGCCGGTCGCCGCCGCACAACCGGTGGCGGCGGTAATACCCGGCACGATATGACAGGCAATTCCGGCTTGTTGCACCCAGCTCATCTCCTCACCGCCACGACCAAAAATAAACGGATCGCCGCCTTTCAGACGGATCACCTGACGACCGGTAGCGGCGAGATCGACCAGCAGCTGGTTGATCTGCGCCTGCTTCATCCCGTGAAAACCGGGGGTTTTACCGACATCAATGCACAGCGCTGTTGCCGGTGCCAGCGCCAGAATCTCCGCGCTGACCAGCCGGTCATAAACCACCACCTCGGCGTTTTCAATTAATCGCAGCGCCTTAACTGTTAACAGCCCGGCATCGCCAGGACCTGCGCCCACCAGCCACACCGCGCCCGGCTCGCCGCCGGTAAAACTGCCGCTCAGTAACTTATCCAGAGAAGAAACAGAGTAAGTCATTAGCATCCTCACTCACCCGGCTGAGCGATCTCAGCTCGGGTAATTAACTGTTTTAATTCGGGAATGCAGGAACCGCAGTGGGTGCCGCACTGTAATTTTTTACCCAGCGCCTCGGGTGTGGGACAACCGCTGGTGATGGCAGCAATAATTTGCTGTTCACCGACGCCAAAACAGCTGCACACCGTTCGGCCTTTCGCGTCAGCTTGCGCCGCGCGCCCGGCCAGCAGTGCATGACGCTGCTGCGCCGTCTGCACCGGCTGGCTAAAGGCCGCAGCGATAAATGCATCATCCAGCACCGGGCGCATGCCATCGGCATAAAACGCCAGCACCAGTTTGTCTGCCTGCCAGCCGAGCACTCGCCGGAACATCCCTTGCCCTGCGGCAAACTGTAATGTCAGCGTGCTCAGGTCAAACTGTTGCGCCAGCCACTGTTGCGGGTCGCCGTCAGCAGCCAGCGTGTAGCGTGTGGCGGCGGGATATGGAATGCGCGCCCACCAGCCTGCGCGGATTTTAGTGACACTGTCACAAATAAATAGCTCCCCCTGCCAGTCGCAATGCCAGCGGCGCAGGCGCACCGGCGTTTGCTTACTTTCCGGCTGGCCTGATTCCGGGCAGAGATGCGGCGCCACCAGCATATCGGCATTAGCCTGCGCGGCGAACTGGCGCGTCCAGTGCATCGGAACAAAAACGGTGCCGCGCTGTTGCCCGGCTGACAGCTGGGCACGGACCACCAGCCAGCCGCTGGCCGACTGCACCCGGACTAAATCTCCTTCGCCAATCTGATGCTGCTGCGCATCCTGCGGATGAATTTCCACAAATGGCTCGCTAAGATGCTGCATCAGGCGCGGCACACTTCCGGTACGCGTCATGGTGTGCCACTGATCGCGGATACGGCCGGTATTCATCATTAACGGCCAGCCAGCACTGACTTGCGCCACCGGTAAACGCGGAGTGATGGCCAGCAGGCGTGCTTTACCGTTGGCATGGAAAAATTTCCGCTCGCTGAACAGTCGCGCGCATCCTTGCGGGTACTGCGCGTTGACCGGCCATTGCAGCGGTTGCAGCGCATCCCACTGCGCATTTGTCAGCTGCGCCAGGCCGCTGATATCAAACGCTCGCCGACCCTGATTTTCAAACCCGGACAGCGCCGCATGTTCGCGGAAGATCTCCGCCGGATGTTGCCAGTTAAACGCGGCGGCAAAGCCCATACGCTTCGCCACTTCGGCAATGATCCACCAGTCGGGTTGCGCCTCGCCCGCCGCCGCGACGAAGCTGCGCTGGCGCGAAATACGCCGTTCGGAGTTGGTCACCGTGCCGTTTTTTTCACCCCAGCCCTGCGCCGGCAGCAAAATATCGGCATACGCGGTGGTATCGGTGTGCTGGCTGACCTCTGACACAATCACCTTCTCGCAGCGTGCCAGCGCCGCCACCACCCGATGCCCGTCCGGTAAGGATACCGCTGGATTGGTACCCATAATCCATACCGCCTTAACGTCACCACGCTCAATGGCCTGAAACAGTTCTACCGCCTTCAGCCCTGGCTGACGCGCCACCTGCTCGCTGTGCCAGAAACGCTGCATGCGATCGATATTCTCCGGCGTGAAGTCCATATGCGCCGCCAGCTGATTCGCCAGCCCGCCCACTTCGCGACCGCCCATGGCATTCGGCTGTCCGGTCAGCGAAAAAGGCCCGCACCCGGCGCGGCCAATTTTGCCGCTCAGCAGATGCACATTAATTATCGCATTGCATTTATCGCTGCCGCTGCTCGACTGGTTTATTCCCATGCAATACAGCGTCAGCAAGGTGTCGCTGGCGACCACCCGCTGATAAAAATCCTCGACTTGCGCCCTTTCCAGCTGGCAAAAATCGGCCACTGCCTGACTGGACCAGGGCTGCGCCGCCGCCAGCGCCGCTTCAACGCCGTCGAGCTGCGGCAGCATACTGTGGTCAATCGCCTGGTGCTGCGACAGCCAGTGCAGCAAGCCATTAAACAGTGCGGCATCGCTGCCTGGTCGCAGCGGCAGGTGCAGATCGGCGAGATCGCAGGTGGCGGTGCGACGCGGATCGATCACTACCACCTGCATGTCAGGCCGCTGTTTTTTTGCCTGAACCAGCCGCTGATAAGCCACCGGATGCGCCCAGGCGGCGTTAGATCCGACCAGAATCACCAGACCGCAGTGGGCAAAGTCGTCATAGCAACACGGCATCGCATCGGCACCAAACGCGCGTTTATAGCCCACCACCGCCGAGGCCATACAGAGTCGCGAGTTGGTATCGATATTGCCGACGCCAATAAAGCCCTTCATCAGCTTGTTGGCGGCATAGTAATCCTCGGTCAGCAGCTGACCGGAAGCGTAAAATGCCACCGCCTGCGCACCATGCTTATTAATGATCTGTTGCAGATCGCTGGCCACCTGCTGCAATGCTTCGTCCCAGCTGACGCGCTGCCCGTTTACCTGCGGATGGAGCAAACGCCCCTGATGGCCGAGCGTTTCGCCCAGCGCCGCCCCCTTAACACACAACCGCCCCAGACTGGACGGGTGCTGCGCGTCACCCGCAACCTGATACGCGCCTGACGGTTTTGGCATCACTTTTACGCCGCAGCCGACGCCGCAATACGGGCAGGTGCTGTTCATGAGGCCACCGCAACCGCCATCGATGCCACCCTCAGCGGCGCATTGGCCACCAGCACCGCACCGTTTTCCAGTTTCACCGGCCAGCAGCGCAGTTGCAGATCGGGCTGCTCCAGATTCTGACCATCGCGCAGGCGAAAACGCTGTTTATACAGCGGTGAAATCACTATCGCCTCGCCGCCCGCATCCCCCAGTAACCCGCGTGAAATTACGCTGGCGTGGGTGCCCGGTTCGATATCATCCAGCGCATACACCTGCTCGCCGAAGCGGAACAGCGCGATGCGCACGCTGCCGAGGCGCGCCCCCATTCCGGCCATCGGTGGAATCTCTTCCAGCTGACAGAGCCGGGTCCATTGCTCTGTCGGCAGCTGCACCCGCGGAGTCGCAGCCTCGGTCGACGGATAAATCTGACCGCGCTGATGCTGCCAGCGCACGGTTTCATCGGGCTGGTCACTGTTGATGGTGCTGCGAAACAACGCCCGGCGATCCGGATTGTCCAGCGTGGTCTGCCATTCACACTGATAGGCCTCAACCACCCGCTGCATCTCCTGCTCCAGCTCGGTGGCGATACCCAGACTGTCTTCTATCACCACCGCCCGCAGATAGTCGAGACCACCGTCCATATTGTCCATCCACACGCTGGTACGTTGCAGCCGATCGGCGGTGCGCACATAGAACATCAGCAACCGGTCGACATAACGCAGCAGAGTCGGGTCATCAAGATCGCTGGCAAACAGATCGGCGTGACGCGGTTTCATGCCGCCATTGCCGCACACATACAGGTTCCAGCCTTTATCCGTGGCGATCACACCGATATCTTTGCTCTGCGCTTCAGCACATTCGCGGGTGCAACCCGACACCGCCATTTTGATTTTATGCGGCGCGCGCAGCCCTTTGTAACGGTTCTCCAGCTGGATGGCGAAGCCGGTGGAGTCCTGCACGCCATAGCGACACCAGGTCGAGCCGACGCAGGACTTTACGGTGCGCAGCGATTTGCCGTAGGCGTGACCGGTTTCAAACCCGGCATCCAGCAGTTCCTGCCAGATATCTGGCAGTTGATCGAGCCGTGCACCAAACAGGTCGATACGCTGACCACCGGTAATTTTGCTGTAGAGGTTATAGCGTGCAGCCACCTGACCGATGGCAATCAGCCCTTGCGCAGTGATTTCTCCGGCCGGTACGCGCGGCACCACCGAGTAAGTGCCATCTTTCTGAATATTGGCGAAGTAGCGGTCGTTGGTATCCTGCAACGGCAGATGCTCAGGTTTCAGCAGATATTCGTTCCAGCATGAAGCCAGCAGCGATCCCACCAGCGGTTTACACACTTCGCAGCCGTGACCGCGACCATGCTGCGCCAGTAATTGTCCGAAGCTCTTGATCTGATTAACGCGGATCAGATGGTGCAATTCCTGGCGCGACCAGGCGAAATGCTCACAAATATCTTTTTTCACCTCGACGCCAAGATTCGCCAGCTGGAATTCCATCACCTGTTTCACCAGCGCTGAGCAGCCGCCGCAGCCGGTCGCCGCTTTGGTACAGCTTTTCACCGCGGCCATATCACCCGCGCCGTTGATGACTGCACCACAGATATCGCTTTTACTGACGTTGTGACAGGAGCAGATCTGCGCGCTATCCGGCAGTGCCGCCACCCCCAGCGCTTTCGCAGGCGCTCCGGCGCTTTGCGGCAGAATCAGCGTCTCCGGCGCGTCCGGCAACGCCATATCATTCAGCAACATTTGCAGCAACGTGCTGTATTCGCTGCTGTCGCCCACCAGCACACCGCCCAGCAGTTTTTTGCCGTCCGATGACACCACGATCTTTTTGTAGATCTCCTGCGGACCGTTGGTCCAGTGATAACTTTGACTGCCCGGCGTGCGGCCATGCGCATCACCGAATGATGCCACTTCCACGCCGAGTAATTTCAGTTTGGTGCTCATATCCGCGCCGGTAAATGCCGCCGCTTCACCGGCCAGATTCGCCGCCAGCACGCGCGCCATCTGGTAACCCGGCGCGACCAGACCGAATATCTGACCGTTCCACAGTGCGCATTCGCCGATGGCATAAATCGCCGCGTCCGAAGTCATGCAGGTATCGTGAATATCGATACCGCCGCGTGGGCCGAGGGTCAGACCGGCATCGCGTGCCAGCTGGTCACGTGGACGGATGCCAGCGGAAAACAGCACTAAATCCGTTTCCAGCTGTTCGCCGTCAGCAAAGTGCAGCATCATGCTGCCGTCTGGCTGTTCGGTAATTTCGCGCGTCTCTTTTTGCGTATGAACCGTGACGCCAAGCGCTTCAATTTTGCGCCGCAGCATCTGCGCACCGCCGTCATCCAGCTGCACCGCCATCAGCCGCGGCGCGAACTCGACAACATGCGTTTCCAGCCCCAGCTGTTTCAGCGCGTTTGCCGCTTCCAGCCCTAATAAACCGCCGCCAATTACCACGCCGCGTCTGGACTGCTGCGCACGTGCGGCGATAGCATCCAGGTCGTCGAGAGTGCGATAGACAAAGCAGTTGGCGGATTTGCCGCCCGGAATCGGTGGGATAAAGGGCGCGGAGCCGGTGGCCAGCACCAGTTTGTCCCACGCCATTTCATGACCGCTGGCATCACGCACGCATTTGCGCTGGCGATCAATCGCCACCACTTCACTGTGGCTGCGCAGTTCGATGCCGTACCGTGCAAAAAAGTTTTCTGCCACCAGCGACAGATCGGCATGGGTGCAGCCGGCAAAATATTCTGACAGGTGCACGCGGTCGTAGGCGACGTGGCGCTCCTCACCGTAGACCACCACCTGATAGTGCTGATGCAACTGCTTTTCCACCAGCTGCTCAAGAAAATGATGACCCACCATACCGTGGCCAATAACAACTAATACCGGTTTGCTCATAACATTGATCCCTGCAGCCAACGGCTGCCTGTAGATTGGCTCTTCAGCATCAAACAGTGCAGCGGACGTCACCGCATCACCGCGTTGTAATTTTTTTATCAGCGTCGCTGACTGGCTGATATCGCCATACAGCAGCACGCCGCTTAATTTGCCGTCGCGCAGAAACAAACGACGGTAATCGGCACTCAGCGGGTCGAAACTGGTCAGGGTGTTCTGCCCCTGTTCGCCAATCTCACCAGCACTGAAGACGTCAATGCCGGTGACTTTCAGCCGCACGCCGACATCCTGCGAGCAGAAGTCACGTATCGGATCACCTGCCAGCTGGTGTGCGAGGATTTCCGCCTGTGCCAGACAGGGAGCCAGCAGGCCAAAGCTTTCATTATTGATTTCGCAACATTCACCCAGCGCATAGACGCCGGGCTGCGCGGTTTGCAACTGACCGTTGACCACAATGCCGCGCTGGCAGTTAAGCCCCGCCGCCCGTGCGACGGCAGTTTCCGGTGTGATACCGGTGGCGATAATCACCCGCCGGGCATCCAGCTGCTGCCCGCCGATCAAGGTGACAGCGTCACTTCTTATCGCACTGATACCGCTGCCGAGATAACAGCGAATACCGCGCTGTTGCAGCGAGTCACGCAGCAATTCTCCGGCCCGTTGGTCCAGCTGACGATCCATCAGCCAGTGATGACGATGAATCAGCGCCACATCGCGACCGCGCAAACGCAGTGCCGCCGCCGCCTCAATTCCCACCAGTCCGCCACCCAGTACCACCACCGGGCCAGCATCACTCAGCATCTGTTCCACATCCCACAACGTGCGAAAACCGCTGACATGTGGCTGACCGATACCGTTGATAGCTGGCATCAGCGGCGAGGAGCCGGTGGCAAACACCAGTTTGTCCCAGCTTAAGCTGCGCCGGTCGGTGGTCAGTTCACGGCGCACAATATCGACTGACTGCACCGCTTCGCCGCTCAGCAACGTGATGCCCTGCCCGGCGTACCAGTGCGGCGCATGCAACACGGTGTCGGCAAATTGCTTTTCACCGCTTAACACCGGCGACAGCATAACGCGGTTGT
>NZ_JRXE01000030.1:67074-69138 GCF_001267535.1 Winslowiella iniecta
GTTTTTCGTAGAGGAAATGCAGCACTTGCTGACGCAGATGGTGATAACGCGGGTCATCGGCCAGCGCCACCCGCGAGCGTGGGCGCGGCAGATCCACCGTCAGAATTTCGCCGACCCGCGCTGCCGGGCCGTTGGTCATCATCAGCACCCGATCCGACAGCAGTACCGCTTCATCAACGTCATGGGTGATCAGCACAATGGTGGTGTTCAGTGTCTGCTGAATGCGCATCACCGCATCCTGCAAATGGGCGCGCGTCAACGCGTCGAGCGCGCCGAACGGCTCATCCATCAGCAAAACTTTTGGCTTCATTGCCAGCGCCCGCGCGATGCCGACACGCTGCTTCATGCCGCCGGAAATCTCACCCGGACGTTTATTCAGCGCATGGCCCATCTGCACCAGCTCCAGGTTGTGGGCGATCCACTCGCGCATCTCCGCCTTGCTCATGCTGCCCTTAAACACCTGATTCACCGCCAGCGCCACATTGTCGTAAGTGGTCAGCCACGGCAGCAGCGAATGGTTCTGAAACACCACCGCGCGCTCCGGGCCGGGGCCGTCGATTTCGCGGTTATCGCACAGCAGTCCGCCTTCGGTCGGCTGGGTTAATCCGGCAATCAGATTCAGCAGCGTCGATTTACCGCAGCCGGAGTGACCAATCAGGCTGACGGTTTCGCCTTCGCTGATATTGAAGCTGACGTTATCCAGCGCGATAAACTCCCCGCTGGCGGTGTTAAAACGCTGGCTGACGTTCTGTACCTGAATAATGTGCTTCATCATTTTCCTCCCGTTTATTCCCAGCTAAAACGACGCGCCAGCAGCATCAGCGCCTGCTCAAGCAGCAGTCCCACCACGCCGATAATCACAATGGCGATCAGGATGTGCTCGACATTCAGGTTGTTCCATTCGTTCCAGATCCAGAAACCGATACCCAGACCGCCGGTCAGCATTTCAGCGGCGACAATCACCAGCCAGGCAATGCCAATGGACAGCCGCACGCCGGTCAGCACGGCCGGTAACACCGCCGGAAACAGAATTTTGCGCATCACCGTCCATTCGGAGAGCTTCAGCACCCGCGCCACATTCAGATAGTCCTGCGGAATCCGCTGCACCCCTTCGGCGGTGTTGATGATCATCGGCCAGATGGAGCAGATAAAAATCGTCCAGCTGGAGGCTGGCTCGGCGCGCTGAAACAGCAACAGGCCAATCGGCAGCCATGCCAGCGGGCTGACCGGGCGCAGCAGCGCAATAATCGGATTCAGCATCCGGGCGAGAAAGGTAAAGCGGCCAATCAGAAAACCGCCAGGGATACCCACCAGCGCCGCCAGCCCGAAGCCGATTGCCACGCGCTGCAATGAGGCCAGCACATTCCAGCCAATGCCCTGATCGTTCGGGCCGGCGTGATAAAACGGGTCGGCGAATAGCGTGATTGCCGCCTGCCAGGTGCTGAACGGCGTCGGGAAACCGCTGCTGTTAAGCGCGGCGATCTGCCAGATGCCTGTCAGCACCAGCAAGCCGCAACAGGGTGGTATCACCCGCTGCATCAGTGGACGCAGAAGATTGCGGCGCGGCTTTTGCGCCGATTTGCTGGCAGGTTTAAGCGGAATAATTTCTGCTTCACTGCTCGGGGTATGCGCGGCGATCGCCACCACACGGGCTTCATGGGTCATGCTCACTCTCCTTAACGTTTGATGGCGAAACTGGCGGCGTATTGAGCAGGATTGCTGCCATCCCATACCTTGCCGTCCATCAGCGTACTGCGGCGCATTTCACTGCCCGGCAGCGCCACATTGCCCACTGCGCTGGCCGCCAGCTGATAGATATCGATACGGTTAATTTGTCGGGCGACGGCGAGGTAGTCCGGCTCCTGCTTCAGCAGCCCCCAGCGTTTCAGCTGGGTCAGAAACCACATGCCGTCGGAGAGATAAGGGAAACTGACCGCCCCCTCGTTAAAGAAGCGCATCGGGTGCGGATCTTTCCACTGCTGGCCCAGCCCGTTGTCATAGTCGCCCAGCATCCGCCCTTCAATGGTCTCCACGTTGGTATTGAGATACGCACGGTTAGCAATG
>NZ_JRXE01000031.1:0-14366 GCF_001267535.1 Winslowiella iniecta
GGTCTCCCCATGCGAGAGTAGGGAACTGCCAGGCATCAAATTGCGATAACCCTCAGCGAGAGCTGAGGGTTTTTTGCGTTTAAAGCCCCGAAAAATCTCCTGACAGATCACTTCACGCTATTACAGGTGAAACATTTTCAACTATCGGATCATCTCTCGACTTTTGCATTACGAAACGTTATCTTCAGGCATCTGGATGTCTAAACGTTTAAACGTATGTGTGAGGAAAGCAGGTTATGCCAATCAGGGTACCCGATGAATTACCAGCCGTGAGTTTTTTGCGCAATGAGAATGTCTTTGTCATGGCATCTTCACGTGCAAGCACTCAGGAAATCCGTCCGTTAAAGGTGCTGGTGTTAAATCTGATGCCGAAAAAGATTGAGACTGAGAACCAGTTTTTACGCCTGCTTTCTAATTCACCGCTGCAAATCGATATCCAGTTGCTGCGCATCGACAGCCGCGAGTCGCGCAATACCCCCAGCGAGCACCTCAATAATTTCTACTGTAATTTTGAAGATATTCAGCATGATAATTTTGATGGACTGATCGTCACTGGCGCGCCGTTAGGCCTGGTAGATTTTAATGATGTGGCATACTGGCCGCAGATCCAGCGGGTACTGCACTGGGCAAAAGAGCATGTCACATCGACACTGTTTGTCTGTTGGGCGGTACAGGCGGCATTAAATATTCTGTACGGCATCCCGAAACAGACGCGAGAAACCAAACTGTCGGGAGTATATGAACATCAGACTCTACATCCACATGCGCTTCTGACGCGTGGCTTTGACGATAATTTCCTTGCTCCTCATTCGCGCTATGCGGATTTCCCAACCCAACTGCTGCGTGATTACACTGACCTGGAAATCTTTGCTGAGTCTGAGCAGACGGGAGCCTACCTGTTTGCCAGTAAAGATAAGCGTCTGGCGTTTGTCACTGGCCATCCTGAATATGATGCGCTGACGCTGTCGGGTGAATATCATCGTGATTATGAGGCAGGGTTAAACCCGGAAGTACCGTTTAATTACTTCCCGGATAACAACCCTGAACTGCCGCCGCGTGCCAGCTGGCGCAGCCACGGTAATCTGCTGTTTACCAACTGGCTGAACTATTATGTTTACCAGATCACGCCGTTTGATCTGCGTCATATGAATCCAACTCTGGAATAATCAGCTGTGTCGGGCCGAGTATCATCGGCCCTTTGCTTGTAGATCTCTCAACGCTTTTCCCCCTGTAAAAATGCCCCTCTCCTGCAATATTTCTGTTCTAAAACACTGATGAAAATCCGTTCCTATCTTGTTGAAAATTTAATTGCTTAATAATCAGTCAGTTAAATGTATCTTAAATCAATAATGGAAATAGTTTTTGATTTTATAAATTATCTGATTATGATTTGATCCTGCGGGTTAAAAAACCGCCAGTAAAAAGATCGGCCAGTTGATCGAAATGCCGGCCAGAGGATCAAACAGGAGAGGGCGCATATGATACAACAAGCAATCAGCACCGAACTGGCATTCAGCCAGCCCTTTGGCAGAGCGGAACAGCAGATTCTGACCGATGCTGCCGTCGATTTTCTCAGCGAACTGGTTACGCGTTTTACACCACGGCGCAACGAGCTACTGGCTGAACGTAAGCTGTCACAGACTAAAATCGACAGCGGTATGCTGCCGGATTTTATTTCGGAAACGGCTTCCATTAAAAACGGTGGCTGGAAGATTCGCGGAATACCGGCTGATTTACAGGATCGTCGTGTTGAGATCACTGGCCCGGTTGAACGCAAAATGGTGATCAATGCGCTGAATGCCAATGTGAATGTATTTATGGCAGATTTCGAAGATTCACTGGCCCCGTCATGGGAAAAAGTGATCGCCGGGCAGATCAATCTGCGCGATGCGGTTAATGGCACCATTAGCTACAGCAATGAAGCGGGCAAAATTTATCAGCTGAAGCCCAATCCGGCGGTGCTGATATGTCGGGTACGCGGCCTGCATCTGCCGGAGAAACATGTCAGCTGGCGCGGTGAAGCGATTCCTGGCAGCCTGTTCGATTTTGCACTCTACTTTTTCCACAACGTCGATACCCTGCTGGCAAAAGGCAGCGGCCCCTATTTCTATCTGCCGAAAACCCAGTCTTTCCAGGAAGCAGCCTGGTGGAGTGAGGTATTCAGTTATGCCGAAGATCGCTTCGATCTGCCGCGCGGTACGATTAAAGCCACGCTATTAATTGAAACGCTGCCAGCGGTATTCCAGATGGACGAGATCCTGTATCACCTGCGCGATCATATCGTCGGACTGAACTGCGGCCGCTGGGATTATATCTTCAGCTATATCAAAACCCTGAAAAACTATCCGGAGCGCGTATTACCGGATCGTCAGTCGGTCACGATGGATCAGGGATTCCTTGATGCTTATTCACGGCTGCTGATTAAAACCTGTCACCGCCGCGGTGCATTTGCCATGGGTGGCATGGCGGCTTTTATTCCCAGCAAAGAGAGTGAGCGTAATAGCTGGGTGCTGAACAAAGTGCGGGCTGATAAACAGCGTGAGGCCGATAACGGTCATGACGGCACCTGGATCGCTCATCCCGGGCTGGCCGACAGCGTTATGACAGTGTTTAACCAGGCGTTGGGTGAGAAACCGAATCAGCTGGAGGTATTGCGTGAAAATGACGCGCCGATCACCGCCGAACAGCTGCTGGAACCCTGTAAAGGGCAACGCACCGAAGCAGGAATGCGCGCCAATATTCGTGTGGCAGTGCAGTACATCGAAGCCTGGATCTCCGGCAATGGCTGTGTGCCGATCTATGGCCTGATGGAAGATGCCGCAACGGCAGAAATCTCGCGTACCTCAATCTGGCAATGGATACATCATCAAAAGACGCTGGAAGATGGCCAGCAAGTGAACGCGAGCTTATTCAGCAAGATGCTGGCGGAAGAGATGCAGGTCATTCAGCAAGAGTTGGGTGACCAGCGTTTTTGTCAGGGGCGATTTGATGAGGCCGCACGCCTGATGGAGCGCATTACGACCGAACCTGAACTGGTCGAGTTTTTAACCCTGCCAGGTTACCGCCTGCTCCCCTGAACGTTATTCCTTAAGAAACAGGAGTATCTGCTATGACCTCACGTACCCAACAGATTCAGCAAACAGAACAAAACTGGCGCAATGCACGCTGGGAAGGCATCACCCGTCCGTACAGTGCGGCGGAAGTGGTAAAACTACGCGGCTCGGTTAATCCGGCCTGTACGCTGGCGCAGCAGGGAGCGGAAAAATTGTGGTCACTGCTTAATGGTGGCGCGAAGAAGGGCTATATCAACAGTCTGGGTGCGCTGACCGGTGGTCAGGCGTTGCAGCAGGCGAAAGCGGGGATTGAGGCGGTCTATCTTTCCGGCTGGCAGGTCGCCGCCGATGCGAATCTGGCCGCCAGCATGTATCCCGACCAGTCGCTCTATCCGGCGAATTCCGTGCCGTCAGTGGTAGAGCGTATCAATAACAGCTTCCAGCGTGCCGATCAGATTCAGTGGGCCAACAATATCGAACCGGGCGATGCGCGTTACATCGATTATTTTCTGCCGATTGTTGCCGACGCTGAAGCGGGCTTTGGCGGCGTACTGAATGCTTTTGAGCTGATGAAGTCAATGATTAGCGCTGGCGCAGCCGGGGTTCACTTTGAGGATCAGCTGGCCTCGGTGAAAAAGTGCGGTCATATGGGCGGTAAAGTGCTGGTTCCGACCCAGGAAGCGATCCAGAAACTGGTAGCGGCGCGTTTAGCGGCTGATGTGATGGATGTACCAACAGTACTGATTGCCCGTACCGATGCCGATGCTGCCGACCTGATCACCTCCGATTGTGATGAGATTGACCGCGAATTTATCACCGGTGAACGCACGCAAGAGGGCTTTTTCCGCACCCGCGCCGGCGTGGAACAGGCTATCAGTCGTGGTCTGGCTTACGCGCCCTATGCCGATATGTTGTGGTGCGAAACCTCCACACCCGATCTGGCGCTGGCACAGCGCTTTGCCGACGCCATTCATGCTCAGTTTCCTGGCAAGTTGCTGGCCTACAACTGCTCACCTTCCTTCAACTGGAAGAAGAATCTTGATGACAGCACCATCGCCCGGTTCCAGCAGGCGCTGGCCGAGATGGGTTACAAATATCAGTTCATCACCCTGGCGGGCATTCACAGCATGTGGTTCAACATGTTCGACCTGGCGCAGGCTTACGCGCAAGGAGAAGGGATGCGGCACTACGTCGAGAAAGTGCAGCAGCCGGAGTTTGCCGCTATCAAACAGGGTTACACCTTCTCTTCGCATCAACAGGAAGTCGGGACCGGCTATTTCGATAATGTCACCACGATTATCCAGGGCGGCGCATCATCGGTGACCGCGCTGACCGGGTCAACCGAAGAGCAGCAGTTTAACCATTAACGCTGTGACGTCGGGCGGCGTTCTCGCCGCCCGGCTGGAGGGTGCACGATGCCACAAATCGAAAAGTTGATTGCACAAACCATTTTGCAGGGGTTCGACGCGCAATATGGTCGCTTTCTGGAGATTACCGCCGGGGCGCAGCAACGTTTTGAGCAGGCTGACTGGCTGTCGATACAGCAAGCGATGAAAGCGCGTATCCATCTCTACGATCATCATGTCGGCCTGGTGGTGGAGCAGTTACGTTGCATCACCGGCAAAGAGGATTACGATGCGGACTTTCTGCTGCGGATCAAAGCGATCTACACCGATCTGCTGCCCGATTATCCCCGCTTTGAAATTGCGGAAAGCTTCTTTAACTCAGTCTATTGCCGCTTGTTTGATCATCAGTCACTGAGCGAGCAGCGGCTGTTTATCTTTAGTTCACAGCCTGAACGCCGCTTTCGCACCATTCCGCGCCCGCTGGCAAAAGAGTTCAGCGCGGCTCAGGGCTGGCTGCCGATGTTGCAACGAATGCTGAGCGATCTCCCTTTACGTTTACCCTGGCAGGATCTTAACCGGGACGTTGGCTATATCATTGCACATGTGCAGCAGAATTTTGCTAAGGAACAGCTGGAGCAGGCATCGCTAAAAGTGGTCAATGAACTGTTTTATCGCAACAAAGCGGCCTGGCTGGTCGCAAAGCTCTGTCTGCCATCAGGCGTGTATGCGTTTTTACTACCGATTCACCGCAGTGAAGCGGGCGAATTGTTTATCGATACCTGTCTGACGCGTAAACGCGAGGCCAGTATCGTGTTTGGCTTCGCCCGCTCCTATTTTATGGTGTATGCGCCCCTGCCTGCCGCACTGATCGAGTGGCTGCGTGAAATTCTGCCGGGCAAAACCACCGCCGAGTTGTATATGGCGATTGGCTGCCAGAAGCACGGCAAAACCGAAAGTTACCGCGAGTTTTTGCATTATATGGCGGCGACCAATGAGCAATTTGTCATTGCACCAGGCGTGCGTGGTTTAGTGATGCTGGTATTTACCTTGCCGGGTTTTGATCGGGTATTTAAGGTGATTAAAGACCGCTTTGCACCGCAAAAAGAGGTGACGCCAGCCAGAGTACGCCAGTGCTATCAGCTGGTTAAAGAGCATGACCGCGTGGGTCGCATGGCCGATACCCAGGAGTTCGAAAACTTTGCTATTGAGAAGTCGCGCATTAGCGCCGAATTGCTGGCTGAGTTACAGCGTGAAGTGCCGGAAAAACTAGAGCAACAGGGCGAAATGCTGATTATTCAACATCTCTATATGGAGCGCCGTATGACGCCACTGAATATCTGGCTGGAGCAGGCCACTGCTCAGCAACGTCATGATGCGATTGAAGAGTATGGCAATGCGGTAAAACAGCTGGCGGCAGCGAATATTTTCCCTGGCGATATGCTGTTTAAAAACTTCGGTGTGACGCGTCACGGACGTGTGGTGTTTTACGATTACGACGAAATCAGTTATATGAGCGAAATGAATTTTCGCGATATTCCATCGCCCCGTTATCCGGAAGATGAACTAAGCCATGAACCCTGGTACAGCGTTTCTCCGGAAGATGTCTTTCCGGCAGAGTTCCGTCACTATCTGTGTTGCGATCCGGCTATCGCCGCCCTGTTTGATGAGATGCATGGCGAGCTATTTCGTGCTGATTACTGGCGCGCGCTGCAACAACGGATTCGCGAAGGTCATATTGAAGATGTGTTTGCCTATCGCCGTCGCCAGCGTTTTAGTCAGCTTTATGGGCGCGCAGAGAATAAACGGGATGACATTACCAGCAGGCCAGCGAAGTCGCGGCTGGCCTGACAATAATATGCTAAATAGCGCGTTTTAACGGCTTAAGCGCGTGGAATCATATTGCCATTTGCATCGAATATCACCGACTGATAATTACGCCAGGATCGATGATTCTGTTTTACCATGGTGAAGAGCGAGACATTATTCCTGTAGGCGTTAATATTTTCATTAAGCTCGATATCTGTCCACGGATCCGCCCCGCCCATATTTCCACGGTCGGTTAAATTAACGAAGCCTTGCACCGGGGTCTCAACCTGAACGGTCCCAATGAAACCTTTGGTGGGAAGTCTGGTTTCCCTGGCGAAGCGAGCGGCAAAACTATCCTCCATACCCTCCGCTGAATGACACATAATCAGTCGGGCAGTATCATAATCTCTGAAATTGACCCTTTTGTTTTCCCTTAAATATTTGGCAAGCGCTTCGGGGGTAAATACCGATTCCTTGCCACTTTGCATTAAGGCTGAACTGCGGCCAGCCGGAATAAAACCGTGCCCATGGATATTCAGTCTGGTTTGCTCTTTTTTATATAAATCAACAAAGGTAAAATTAATTTCTTCCATTTGTTGCCCGTTAAAATCTGCAATCACGCCAGACTGTGAAAGGTGTCTGAAGTCTCTTTCTGAACGGCCAAAAGTAGTAATCACCGTATCACTAAGCATCTGGCGATTCGCTTTCATCAATGGTCCCAGTACCGATATACCACTGATAATGCCCGTCGCAAATGCAACCCATCCCAACACACTTGCCGCTGAGGGATGGGTTGCGGATATCGCGATACTGACAATCCCGGTGCTATCCGCCACTATTCCCGCGCTGCCGGCGATCAGTGACATCGTGCTGACAGAGTTCAGTGCCGCCATAAGACCCCCTTCTGCCACCAGCGACATGCCGCCGGTAAAGGCTGCGCTCAGTAATCCCAGCACACCTAAACCGATACCCAGTCCGGCCTGCCAGCTAAAATGGCCACTGGGATCGGCGCGGTTGATCGGGTCGCCAGCACAATAAGCGTAAGCGTTAATCCCGCCCGCGCCAAACGGGCTTAAGCTGTCCGGACTGGCAAAGCGCAGCAATTGCGGAGTATAAGCCCGGTAACCCTTGCCGAGATGAGAGGCACCACTGACCGGGTCCCGGCGCTCGCCATTGTAGCTGAGTATGCAACGTTCCATGTTTTGTCCTTGTGATTAAAGCGTGAAAAAACCCTTAACCAGACTGTCTTATGGACGGCATGTTGAACAAGCTAAACAAAATCAGTTAAAACACCGTGTGAAGCGGATCAGAATAGCGATGTTTTAACGCCCGCCACCGTATTCGCGGGTAACGTCTTTCGCGGCTTTAATGACCATCGCCCCGATTTCTGTCACGCGGTCATCGGTGATGCGGGAAACCGGACCGGAAATGGAGATGGCGGCAAAGGGCTCGCCATGCTCGTCGTAAATGCAGGATGCCACGCAGCGCAGACCCAGCGCATGCTCTTCATCATCAAAGGCAAAGCCTGCTTTACGAACCTGCGCCAGGTTCTCTTTCAGACTCTGCGGTGACATCAGCGTATGCGGGGTGTAATGATGCAACCCTTTGCGATGGAGTAAGTCAGTGACCTGCTGCTCGCTGAGATTAGCGAGAAACGCTTTTCCCGCGCCCGATGCATGCATCGGTAGCTTACCGCCGATGGGGGCGGACATGCGCATCAGCTGCGAGCACTGCACCTGATCAATAATCACCGCCTGATGATCGCTTAAATCCAGCACTGCCAGATTGACGGTTTCGCCGGACGACTCCATCAGTTTGCGCAGCATCGGATGCACCATCGCCAGCAGGTTACGGCTTTGCAGGAAACTGCTGCCGACCACAAAGGCGTGTGCGCCGATGGTCCAGTAGCCGAGATCGCCCACCTGTCGCACAAAACCGAGTTGTTGCATGGTGGTCAGCAGACGGTGGGTGGTTGAGTTAGGCAAGCCAGATTGCTGCGCCAGTTCAGTTAACGCCACGCTACCATGGGATTCCGCGATAGCTTCCAGCAACTTCAATCCACGCGTCAGGGATTGCACCTGCCCGGTGGGTTGTGCGGCTGGTGCGGCGGCATTGCGGGGTTTCTTACCACGTTTGGTCGGAACGGGCGTTGCCATATCGGCTTCCTCTGGTTTTCACTATATGGAAATCATTTTCGTTCTATTGGCTAATATTGCAACGACCAACATTCTGGTCGGATCAGTGGGTCATTACAGCTGAGAATGTCTCATATGCCGTTGCTTTTACCTGGTCAAAAGTTGTGCCAGTATGTCCTGCTGGCATATCAGCCAGCGAAAATACGGTGACGAGGCGAGTGTGAGTAACAGAACAGAAGCGCTGCATCAGCAGCTCGCGAAACGTATCATGGTGCTGGATGGCGGCATGGGCACCATGATCCAAAGTTATAAGCTGGAAGAAGACGACTTTCGCGGCGCGCGTTTTGCTGACTGGCAAAGCGATTTGAAGGGCAATAACGATTTACTGGTGCTCACACAGCCGGACATTATCTGCGCCATTCATCACGGCTATCTGCAAGCCGGTGCCGATATTCTGGAAACCAACACCTTTAACTCCACCACCATCGCGATGGCGGATTACCATATGGCGTCGCTGTCGGCGGAGATAAACTTCGCGGCGGCTAAACTGGCGCGTGCAGCGGCCGATGAATGGACGGCAAAAACCCCGGATCGCCCGCGCTATGTCGCCGGAGTACTGGGTCCGACCAACCGTACCTGTTCTATCTCCCCGGATGTTAACGATCCCGCCTTCCGTAACGTCACGTTTGATCAACTGGTGGCAGCCTATCGCGAGTCAACCCGCGCGCTGGTGGAAGGGGGTTCCGATCTGATTATGATCGAAACGGTGTTTGACACCCTGAATGCTAAAGCCGCCATCTTTGCGGTGCAGACCGAGTTTGAAGCGCTGGGCGTCGATCTGCCGCTGATGATTTCCGGCACTATCACTGATGCTTCCGGGCGTACGCTCTCCGGCCAGACCACCGAAGCGTTTTACAACTCATTACGCCATGCGCAACCTTTGTCGTTTGGCCTGAACTGCGCGCTCGGCCCTGACGAGCTGCGTCAGTATGTGGCTGAGCTGTCGCGACTGGCAGAGTGCTATGTGACCGCCCATCCCAACGCCGGTTTGCCGAATGCTTTTGGTGAGTACGATCTGGATGCCACTATTATGGCCGAACAGATTGGCGAATGGGCGCAGGCCGGATTTCTCAATATTGTCGGCGGTTGCTGCGGCACTACGCCGGAACATATCGCCGCTATCGCTGCGGCGGTTGCCAATGTGCCACCACGTCAGCTGCCGGAAATACCGGTGGCCTGCCGTCTCTCTGGTCTGGAACCGCTAAACATCAGCGCCGAGTCGCTGTTTGTTAACGTCGGTGAACGTACTAACGTCACCGGGTCGGCTAAATTTAAGCGACTGATTAAAGAAGAAAAATATAACGAAGCGCTGGAAGTGGCGTTGCAGCAGGTGCAAAGCGGTGCGCAGATTATTGATATCAATATGGACGAAGGGATGCTCGACGCCGAAGCGGCGATGGTGCGTTTCCTCAATCTGATTGCCGGTGAGCCTGATATTGCGCGAGTGCCGATTATGATCGACTCCTCGAAATGGGAGGTGATCGAGAAAGGGCTGCAATGCATTCAGGGTAAAGGCATTGTTAACTCCATTTCGATGAAAGAGGGCGTTGAAACCTTTATTCATCATGCACGGCTGGTGCGGCGCTACGGTGCAGCAGTCGTGGTGATGGCGTTTGATGAAGTCGGTCAGGCAGATACCCGCGAGCGCAAAATTGAAATCTGTCGCCGTGCTTACAAAATTCTCACTGAAGAGGTGGGATTCCCGCCGGAAGATATTATTTTTGATCCAAATATTTTCGCGGTAGCCACCGGCATCGAAGAACATAATAACTATGCGCAGGACTTTATCGGCGCGTGCGCGGATATTAAGCGCGAACTGCCGCATGCGATGATTTCCGGCGGGGTTTCCAATGTCTCGTTTTCATTCCGCGGCAATGACCCGGTACGCGAGGCGATTCATGCGGTATTCCTGCTGTATGCCATTCGTAACGGCCTGGATATGGGGATCGTCAATGCCGGTCAGCTGGCAATCTACGATGATCTGCCCGCCGAACTGCGCGACGCGGTTGAAGATGTGGTGCTGAACCGTCGCGATGACAGTACCGAGCGTTTACTGGAACTGGCAGAGAAATATCGCGGCAGTAAATCCGACGATGAAAGTCACCAACAGCTGGCGGAATGGCGTAGCTGGGAAGTGGAAAAACGGCTGGAATACTCGCTGGTCAAAGGTATTACTGAATTTATTGAAGCCGATACCGAAGCCGCGCGCCAGAATGCCTCACGTCCGATTGAGGTGATTGAAGGGCCGCTGATGGCCGGCATGAATGTGGTCGGCGACCTGTTTGGTGAAGGTAAAATGTTCCTGCCGCAGGTGGTGAAATCAGCGCGCGTAATGAAGCAGGCGGTGGCTTATCTCGAGCCTTATATCGAAGCCAGTAAAGAGAAGGGGCAAACCAACGGCAAAATCGTGCTGGCGACGGTCAAAGGTGACGTGCACGACATCGGTAAAAATATCGTCGGTGTGGTGTTGCAGTGTAATAACTACGAAATTATCGACCTCGGCGTGATGGTGCCAGGCGAGAAAATCCTGAAAACCGCGCGCGAAGTGAATGCCGATATTATTGGCCTGTCCGGGCTGATTACTCCGTCGCTCGACGAGATGGTCAACGTCGCAAAAGAGATGGAGCGTCAGGGCTTTACGATGCCGCTGCTGATTGGTGGTGCCACCACCTCAAAAGCGCATACCGCGGTTAAAATTGAGCAGAATTACAGTGGCCCAACGGTGTATGTGCAGAATGCTTCACGCACCGTGGGCGTGGTGTCGGCGCTGTTATCCGCGACGCAATATGACGACTTCGTGGCGCGCACGCGCAAAGAGTACGACACCGTGCGTATTCAGCATGCCCGTAAGAAACCGCGTACCCCGCCGGTCACCTTGCAGGCGGCGCGTGACAATGATTTAGCGTTTGACTGGGGAAATTACACGCCACCCGCGGCGCATCGACTCGGGGTCAGTGCGGTGGAAGCCAGCATTGACACGCTGCGTAATTATATCGACTGGACGCCTTTCTTTATGACCTGGTCGCTGGCGGGCAAATATCCGCGCATTCTTGAGGATGAGGTGGTCGGCGAGGAGGCAAAACGGCTGTTTGCCGATGCCAACGCTATGCTGGATCAGCTGCATCAACAGGGAACGTTAAATCCACGCGGTGTGGTGGGCATCTTCCCGGCTAACCGGGTGGACGATGATATTGAAATTTATCAGGATGAAGCCCGTTCGCAGGTGATTCAGGTCAGCCGCCATTTACGCCAGCAGACTGAAAAAACCGGCTTTGCCAATTACTGTCTGGCCGATTTTGTCGCACCAAAATCCAGCGGTAAGGCGGACTATCTTGGTGCCTTTGCCGTCACCGGCGGGCTGGAGGAGGACGCGCTGGCCGAAGCCTTTGATGCGCAGCACGATGATTACAATAAAATCATGGTGAAAGCCCTGGCCGACCGTCTGGCGGAAGCTTTTGCCGAGTATCTGCATGAGCGGGTGCGCAAAGTGATTTGGGGCTATGCCGCCAATGAAAATCTGAGTAACGAAGAGCTGATTCGCGAAAATTACCAGGGTATCCGCCCGGCACCGGGATATCCGGCCTGCCCGGAGCATACCGAAAAAGCCACTATCTGGCAGTTACTGGATGTTGAAACCCATACTGGTATGCAACTAACGGAATCTTTCGCGATGTGGCCGGGTGCTGCGGTGTCCGGCTGGTACTTCAGCCATCCTGACAGTAAATATTTCGCGGTAGCGCAGTTGCAGCGCGATCAGATTGAAGATTATGCCGCGCGTAAAGGTATGTCGGTCAGTGAAGTCGAGCGCTGGCTGGCGCCAAACCTCGGTTACGACGCGGATTAACCGCCGGCGGCGTTCTCGCCGCCCGAGTTAAAGTTTTCACCGCAGGCAATCTTTATGTCGATTGGTCTACAATTAGCTATAACGACCTTGTACGAAGTTGCATGATAAATAAGCAAAAATAATGCTATTCACTAACAGGCGTAAGGTCGGCGGGTGCATTCATGCGCTGCTCTTTCGCGTCAGGCAGGCAGCGCGTGTTGTTTTAAGCCTGACGTGAAAGGAGTACATATCGTTGTTAACCCTGCTTAATTTACTCTCTGCTATCGCGTTGCTGGTCTGGGGCACACATATCGTGCGTACCGGCATCATGCGTGTTTACGGTGCTGACCTGCGCCGCGTGCTGAGCCGCAGCATCGAAAAAAAACCGATGGCGTTTCTCGCCGGCATTGGCGTCACTGCGCTGGTGCAGAGCAGCAATGCCACGACCTTGCTGGTGACTTCATTTGTTGCTCAGCAGCTCATGGGACTGACGCCTGCGCTGGTGGTAATTCTCGGTGCCGATGTCGGTACTGCTCTAATGGCGCGCGTGCTGACGTTTGACCTTTCATGGCTGTCGCCGCTGTTTATCTTTTTTGGCGTGGTGTTTTTCCTTGGCCGCAAACAGTCGCGTGCCGGGCAATTAGGCCGTGTCGCCATTGGTCTCGGGCTGATCCTGCTGGCATTACAGCTGATTGTTGAAGCGGCCAGGCCGATTACTCAGGCCTCCGGTGTACAGGTCATTTTCTCCTCACTGACCGGCGATATTATTCTTGATGCGCTGATTGGTGCGGTATTCGCGATTATCAGTTACTCCAGCCTGGCCGCAGTGTTGATCACCGCGACGCTGACGGCCACCAGTGTGATCTCCTTCCAGGTGGCGCTCTGTCTGGTAGTGGGTGCCAACCTCGGGAGTGGCCTGCTGGCGGTGTTGAATAACAGTGCGGCCAATGCGGCCGGTAAGCGAGTGGCGCTCGGCAGTCTGCTATTCAAATTTATCGGCTGTCTGGCGGTGCTGCCCTTTATCCATGTGCTGGCGACCTGGCTGGATAAATTGCCGGTGAATGATGAAGAGGTGGTGATCTTTTTCCACGTGTTCTACAACCTGATTCGCTGTCTGGTGATGGTACCGTTTGCGGCACCGATGGCCAGACTCTGTGAACGGCTGATCCGCGATGACCCGGAAACTGACCTGCGGCTGAAACCGCGACATCTTGATACCAGCGCGCTCGATACCCCGGCACTGGCGCTGGCCAACGCCGCGCGTGAGACGCTGCGCATGGGCGATGTGCTGGAGCAGATGATGGCCAGCTTCAACAACGTGGTGCATGGTGCGCCGCGTGAAGAGCGCGAAGTTCGCAAGCTGGATGACGATGTTGATGTGCTGTACACCGCCATCAAACTCTATCTGGCGCGTATGCCAAAAGAGGATCTGGCGGAAGAGGATTCGCGACGCTGGGCGGAAATTATCGAGATGGCGCTCAACCTGGAGCAGGCGGGCGATATTATCGAAAGGATGAGTGGTGACGTAGCGGATAAATCGCTGGCCGCGCGCCGGGCGTTTTCGCCGGAAGGTGTGAAAGAGCTGGAAGCGTTGCAGGAACAGCTGTTGAGTAATTTGCGGCTGGCACTGTCGGTATTTTTATCACGTGATATCACCAGCGCCAAGCGTCTGCGTCGCGGCAAACACCGTTTCCGCATTACCAACCGCCGCTATTCCCATGCGCATGTTGATCGACTGCATCAGCAGAATGTGCAGAGTATCGAAACCAGCTCACTGCATCTGGGATTGCTGGGCGATATGAAGCGACTGAATTCACTGTTCTGTGCGGTGGCGTATAGCGTACTGGAACAGCCGGATGATGAGCGGGATAATGAATAATTGATCATGTAACTGACATCAGTTATTCCACAGGGGCGGCGAAAATGCCGCCCCTGCCATACTATTTTTTCTTTATCGGCTTACCGGACCAGTAACCCGCCAGCAGTGAACCGGACAGGTTGTGCCAGACCGAGAACAGCGCGCCAGGCAGTGCCGCCAGCGGCGAGAAGTACAGCTTGCCCAGCGTTGCCGCCAGACCCGAGTTCTGCATTCCCACTTCCAGCGCCAGGGTGCGGCAGGTGGATTCATCGAATCCAAACAGCT
>NZ_JRXE01000031.1:14436-37823 GCF_001267535.1 Winslowiella iniecta
GTTATGCAGTATCACCGCCGCAATCACCATCAGACCTACCGAACCAATAAAGCCCTGACTGCCGGCAACCACCGCGCTGATAATCAGCAAAATACAGACCATCGAAAACGCCGGCAGATAAGGCTCGACGCGCTTAACCACGCTATTCATCGAGTGGTGGATAATCAGGCCGAGGCTGATGGGAATCACTACGATTTTCACGATGCTCAGCAACATACCAACCACATCGACTTCAATATGAGTATCGACATAGAAACGCGTCAGCAGCGGGGTGGCAAACACGCCAACCAGTGCCGAAACGGAAGAGATGGTCACCGACAGCGCCACATCACCCTTCGCCAGATAGATCATCACATTCGACGCAGTGCCGCTGGCAACGCTGCCAACCAGAATCATCCCGGCGGAAAGGTCGGGTGGCATATGGAACAGTTTTGCCAGTCCCCATGCCGCCAGGGGCATAACCAGATAGTGCAAAAAGGTTCCGGCAATTACCGGTGCCGGACGGGTCAGTACGCGCTTAAAGTCGCCGATATTTAGCGTTACGCCCATACCAAACATAATCAGCATTAATAGCCAGCTGACCCACGGCCCGATGCCGAGGAAAGTGCCGGGGGTGTAATAAGCGGCCACTGAGAGCAGGACGGCCCACAGTGGGAACAGTCGGGTAATTTTGGCGAGCATAGCAGGCTTCCTTGTTGCCCGTCATAGTTCAGGCCACCGACACGCCGGTAGCCTGAATGATTCAGGGAATAATGAGTTATTCGAACAGATTCTGATGCAGGGTGCGTACTACCTGTTCGGCATCGTTACCCGGAACCAGGAAGCAGAGGTTATAGCTGCTGGCGCCGTAGCAGATCAGTCGCAGATTAAAAGGTTCCAGCACGCCGAACACCTCTTTGCCTACGCCGCAGGCTTGCGACAGCTTGTTGCCGATAATCGCTACCAGCGCCAGGTTTTCTTCCACTTCTACCCGGCATAGCGAAGAGAGTTCGGTCAGCAGTGCCTGGGATAACAGACTGTCACCGCTGGAGGTTGAGCCGGTAGTATCCAGCGTCAGCGCCACGCTCACTTCGGAAGTGGTAATCAGATCGACCGACATATTGTGGCGTGCAAGGATATTAAACACCTCGGCAAGGAAGCCGCGTGCATGCAGCATATTCAGGCTGTGCAGCGTCAGCAGCGTCTGCTTACGACGCAGCGCCAGCGCGCGGAACAGCGGCGGGTTTTCACTCTGGTTGCACACCATGGTGCCGCCAGCCGCCGGATCTTTACTGGAGCCGACGAACACCGGGATATCGCTACGCACTGCTGGCAGCAGGGTCGCCGGGTGCAGGACTTTGGCACCAAAGGTCGCCATTTCAGCGGCTTCTTCGAAGGTGATTTCATCAATACGTTTTGCTGTTGGCACGACACGCGGGTCAGTGGTGTAGATGCCGGGCACGTCCGTCCAGATATCAACTCGTTTCGCCCGCAGCGCTTCGCCGAGCAGTGCCGCAGTATAGTCGCTGCCGCCACGTCCCAGCGTGGTGGTGCGGCCTTTGCTTTCGCTGCCGATAAAGCCCTGGGTCACGATCAGCGCTTGCTCAACACGCGGCTGCAACTGGCTGGTGGCCAGTTCTGACAGCTCGGCCATATCCGGCTCGGCGCGGCCAAAACGGTCATTGGTGCGCATCACTTTACGCACGTCAAACCATTCCGCAGCCACATTACGCTCACGCAGAATTTCGACAAACAGCAGGGTAGACATTAACTCGCCGTGGCTGACCAGTTCGTCGGTCAGGGCAGTCGAGGTGGCGAGCGCAGCAGCTTCAGACAGCATGGCGATATTTTCGATCATGCGGTCGATCTCTTCGCGGATCACATCCGGCTGCTGCAGGCGATCGATAATCGCGTACTGAATGCGGCGAAGTTCGTCCAGCTGAAAGGCGCGCCGATCGGGCTCCTGACCTTCCGCCAGGGAAACCAGCAAATTGGTGATACCGGCAGAGGCAGAAAGCACCACTAAACGCACATTGGCATCAGACAGCACCACGTCGGCGCTGCGGTTCATGGCCTGGAAATCGGCAACGCTGGTGCCGCCAAATTTCGCCACAATAAGAGTAGGTTGGAACATTAAATTGACTACCTCGTGTCAGGATAAATCATCAGCCTTGGCACAAGGGAAGAGCGGGATACGGGGCAGACGTAGAAAGGAATGACTACGATACACCCAGAAGCGCCCCACCTTGCAGGTCGTCCGACTGCCGAACGACCCTGGTGACAACCCAGGGGATTCAGCCCCTGCAGTCGATATCGGACACTCCGTGTGTAGGATATCTCGGCGTCGCACCCCCTTATGTGCCTTCATCGGATTCGGTTCCTCCGACACACTACCTGGGCGACGCGCCTCTTCTGGCTTGCGCACATGTGCGCAAGTAGTTGCTTAGAAATATCGGTTTCTGGCTTCGCTGTCAACGGTTGGCGGATGATGAATTTTAATTTAATCGCTGTCATATCAGGGAGCAAGGCATTCCTGGCGGGTTAATAAATAAAAAAATGTGAGAAGTTTTTAGCTTCTTCTGCGTGAAGGGTTGTAAATTTTGTCATCAATTGAAGGGTGTGATTAAGCTGTGCATCAGAAACATGATTATCTTCAGGAAATGGCAGCGTTAAAGGGAATTAAAATGAATAAACGCCACTCATCACTTCTGAACCAATACCCTACCTTCACAGACAGCGACATCAAAAATGCCCCCCGCATCATATCCTGCCAGAGTTGCATTTGCCGTAATCCGCACAGGCAATCAAGCGAGGCGTTAAGATGGGGCTTAAAGTCAGTGTATGACGACAGCGTTAATGACCTGGCACAAAGTGCTCAAGATGTTGTCACTGCATGATAGCGCCATAATTTTTTGCCTTTCGCCAGCATCCATAGTCATACTGAAAAGCTGTGCGGGAATCATCAATGTAACCTGAATTATCATTAGCGCCGGAAATGATAGCCGTAACCTGTTGCAGGAAAAGGGAAGTCGGTTTCTGGTAACGGGTAAGATGGCGTCCGGTCTGAATTACGGTTCTTAAATAAAAAGAGTGTTGTTATGAAAAATATCAATCCGACACAAACCGCTGCCTGGCAAGCGCTGCAGCAGCATTTTGAACAGATGAAAGATGTCCAGATCGCCGATCTTTTTGCCAAAGATGCCGATCGTTTTGCGAAGTTCTCTGCCACCTTTGACGATCAGATGCTGGTGGATTTCTCCAAAAACCGTATTACCAGTGAAACCCTCGACAAGTTACAGGCGCTGGCAACAGAGACCGATCTGCAAGGCGCGATCAAATCGATGTTTGCCGGTGAGAAAATTAACCGCACCGAAGAGCGTGCGGTACTGCACGTTGCGCTGCGTAACCGCAGCAACACGCCAATTCTGGTAGACGGCAAAGATGTGATGCCAGAAGTGAATGCGGTGCTGGCGAAGATGAAAGGCTTCTCAGAGCGCATTATCAGCGGCGAATGGAAAGGCTATACCGGCAAGCCGATTACCGATGTGGTTAACATTGGTATTGGCGGTTCCGACTTAGGGCCATTTATGGTGACTGAGGCGCTGCGTCCGTATAAAAACCACCTGAATATGCATTTCGTTTCTAATGTGGACGGCACGCATATTGCCGAAACGCTGAAGAATGTTAACCCGGAAACCACGCTGTTCCTGGTGGCATCGAAAACCTTTACCACGCAAGAAACCATGACCAACGCCCACAGCGCGCGCGACTGGTTCCTGCAGACTGCCGGTGATGAACAGCATGTAGCAAAACACTTTGCTGCGCTCTCCACCAACGCGAAAGCGGTCGGCGAGTTCGGTATCGACACCAACAATATGTTCGAATTCTGGGACTGGGTTGGTGGCCGCTACTCTCTGTGGTCAGCGATTGGCCTGTCGATCATTCTGTCAGTGGGCTATGACAACTTTGAGCAGCTGCTGAGCGGCGCACACGCGATGGATAAACACTTCGCCGAAACGCCCGCGGAGAAAAACCTGCCGGTACTGCTGGCGCTGATTGGTATCTGGTACAACAATTTCTTCGGTGCCGAAACCGAAGCGATTCTGCCTTATGACCAGTATATGCACCGTTTTGCTGCCTACTTCCAGCAGGGCAATATGGAGTCCAACGGTAAGTATGTCGACCGTAATGGCGCGCCGGTAGACTATCAGACTGGCCCAATTATCTGGGGTGAGCCGGGTACCAATGGCCAGCATGCGTTCTACCAGCTGATTCACCAGGGCACCAAGCTGATTCCTTGTGATTTTATCGCACCGGCGATTAGTCATAATCCGCTTAGCGACCATCACGCAAAACTGCTGTCTAACTTCTTTGCTCAGACCGAAGCGCTGGCGTTTGGTAAGTCGCGTGAAGTGGTGGAAAAAGAGTTCGCTGATGCCGGTAAAGATGCGCAGTCTGTTGAGCATGTTGCGCCATTCAAAGTGTTTGAAGGCAACCGGCCGACCAACTCGATTTTGCTGCGTGATATTACGCCGTTCAGCCTCGGTGCATTGATTGCGCTGTATGAACATAAAATCTTCACACAGGGCGCGATTCTCAATATTTTCACCTTCGATCAGTGGGGTGTGGAGCTGGGTAAACAGTTGGCCAACCGTATTCTGCCGGAACTGGGTGGTGAAGAGGCGGTCAACAGCCACGACAGTTCGACTAACGGTCTGATTAACCGCTATAAATCCTGGCGTTAAGCGTCGGTAAGGGCCAGCCCGTCTGGCCCATGCAGAAGTTCAGTATTTAATCGGGTTAAGCTGAACTTCTGCGATCCAGTTGGCATTTTTAATCGTCAAAACTGGCAGAATGATGGAAACTGCTCTCAGTTTTTTCTGAAAATTCCACTTAATGTCGGTTTTTAACGCAAGATTAATCTGAAACAACCTGCTGACGAAATGCGCTTTTTTACCGCTTTTTCTGTTCTAACACCTTAATATTTAAGTTAAATTGTGGTTTTTCCATCACTTCCCTCCGCTTTTCATTTCACTGACAATAAAATGCGATTAATCAGATGAAAATGCTGCTTAATGGTTATTTTTTGTAATTATATGTGGTTAAATTGCGATGAAATATCTCAAATTGTTAATTGTGGCTATATTGCTGTAATTTTGACCTGTTGGCGCATGCGATTTGAGTCGCAATTTGACCACTGATTTCTGGTAATTTGTTGCCCTATACTCAACAGTCCCGGAATCCATCCGGGTCTGTTATCCATTCATTCGATGAAGGGAATGTTAGTTATGAAAAAATTATTATGTGCTACTGCAGCCATAATGTACCTCGCAGCCGCATCTGCCGCGTTCGCCGCGCCAGGTGATGCAGCAGGTGATAACGCCGATACTATGTCATCTGGTACATCTACCGCTGTTGGCCTTGGTGCAGTGGGTGCGTTGTTGGGTGTTGCTCTGATCGCCTCTGATGGTGACAGCTCTAACACTGGTACAACTACCACCACCACCACAAGCACAACTCGCTAAGTTGGCTTAATTAAACATAACCACACAGCCGTGTGGTTATTTTTTGACTTTGTCGGAATTAAGTACAGGGATACACAGGTGCGTCATATTCCATTATTGCTTCTCTGCCTGTTGCTTCAGGCTTGTACCCAAACCCAGCTCGGCGTTGGTGAATCCATTAAAAGGATGGTAGCCGGCCGCGATGACGTTACGCTAACGAATGATAAAATCCAGTCACTACGCTACGCCAGCATGTATCTGCGGATAGATGGCGGCCAGCGTATTTTCGTGGTACTGGGCTATAACGAAAACGGCGAACAAAAATGGGTGACACAGGACAAAGCAATGCTGGTTACCCGCCACGGCCGGGTAGTGAGAACCCTGGGCTTGCCTGACAATCTGACTGATATTAATAACCTGCAGCAAGATCCGCTAACTAATCCTCTGAGCATTGCCAACGGCGCGAGCTGGACGCGTACCCTGAGCTGGACCGAAAAAGGCCAGTTGCGTTCGGGCACTGCCGTATCACATTTTACCCGTGAAAAAGATCAACTGCTGAACATTGCTGGTGAGCAGATTGCCTGCCGGGTTTATCGTGAGGCGGTGGAGATCGCGGCTAACGGTAAATCGTGGGAAAACATCTTCTGGGTTGATGCCATTTCCGGTCAGGTTCGCCAGACGCAGCAGTCGTTAGGTGCTGATTCCATTCATGTTGAAACCACTATCCTGAAGCCGGCGAAATCATGAAAAAAACCACAGTATTCCTCGCAGGCATCCTCTCATGTCTGACGATTAGTGCCATCGCGGATAGCAAAGTGAGTGTCTATTATCCGGGGCAACAAGAGATTTCTGTCGTCAGCCATGCGGCGAATCTGTCGCAATTAGTTGCCAGCCCGGCACTACAGGGAAAAACCTGGTGGCCGGGCACGGTGATTTCCGAGCGCCAGGCGACAGCCGTTGCTGAACAGCACTATCAGCAGCTGATGGCGCGCCTGAAAGCCTGGGCGGCGGAAAGCGAAGGCGAAAAAGCGGCGACAATTAATAACGTTATTCAGCAACTGTCGGCGATTAAGGTGACTGGCCGCCTGGAGGCGACTCTCGACCCGGACTGGCTGCGTATGCGCCCGGAACTGAATCGTCGTCTGGCAGGTGAATACAGCGTCTATACCCTGCCAAAACCCCATTCCGTAACCTTACTCGGTGCCATCACCGGCAGTGGCAAAGTCAGCTGGCAGCCAGGCGGCGACACGCGTGATTATCTCGACGGGCACGATCGCCTGGCGGGTGCGGATCGCAATATCGCCGTGATTATTTCGCCGTCGGGTGAAATCACCCAGGCACCGGTGGCTTACTGGAACCATCGCCATGTTGAAGTCGAGCCAGGCTCCATTATCTATATTGGCTTCTCTTCATGGTCGCTGCCGGGTGCTTATGAAGACCTGAATCAACAAATCATTTCTGTACTGACGCACCGGATCCCTGACTGATGAAAAAACGCTATCTTCTCAGCTTCTTATCCCTTTCGATTGCCTGCGCCTGTCAGGCACAGGCGGCCATCGCGCCTGAACCGATTGGGCCATCACAGTCAGATTTCGGTGGTGCCGGCCTGATGCAGGTGCCGACCGCGCGTATGTCGAAAGAGGGCGAATTCAGCCTTAACTACCGCTGGAACGATCAATATCGTTTTTACTCCTCTTCCGTGCAGTTATTTTCATGGCTTGAAGCGACGATCCGTTATACCGATGTCAGAACCCGTCTCTACAGTGGTGTTGAAGGATTCAGTGGCAGCCAAAGCTATAAAGATAAAGCCTTTGATTTGAAACTGCGTCTGTGGGACGAGGGTTACTGGTTGCCTGAAGTGGCGGTCGGTACGCGCGATCTCGGGGGGACCGGCCTGTTTGACAGCGAATACCTGGTGGCAAGTAAAGCCTGGGGCCCGCTCGATTTCACCCTGGGTTTTGCCTGGGGCTATCTTGGCAACAGCGGCACGGTTAAAAACCCGTTCTGTGAAGCCAGCGATAAATACTGTACCCGCAGTAATGGCGGCAAAACCGGGTCGATTAACGGCGACAATATGTTCAAAGGCCCGTCGGCCGTGTTTGGTGGCGTGGAGTATCAGACACCGTGGCAGCCGCTGCGCCTGAAAGCAGAGTATGAAGGTAACGATTATCAGGGTGATTTCGCCGGTAAGCTGCGGCAAAGCAGTAAGGTCAACGTCGGCGCAATTTACCGCATTACCGACTGGGCCGATGTTAACCTCAGCTATGAGCGTGGCAATACGCTGATGGCCGGCTTTACCCTGCGCACCAACTTCGACGACCTGCGTCAGCCGAAGATCGATACGCCAAAACCAGCTTACCGGCCGAATCCGCAGTCGGCGTTTTTACAGTCGACAGTGGCCGGTTCGCAGCTCAGTGACCTGAAGTATAACGCTGGCCTGGATGCACCGAATATCCAGGTGAAAGACAACACGCTGTATGTCACCGGTGAGCAGTATAAATATCGCGATACTCAGGAAGGCGTCGATCGTGCCAACCGTATCCTGATGAATAACCTGCCGGAAAACGTCGACACGCTGAAAGTGACGCAGACGCGTTACAACATGCCGCAGGTAACGACCGAAACCAAAGTGGACAGCCTGCGTGAGCAGCTGGAAGGTTACCCGCTGGGTCATGAGAAAACGCTGGAGCAACAGCGCGTCAATCCGGTAGATCCGGGTAAAACCGAGCAGGGTTACTATATTGAAAAAGACAGCCTGAACTACAGCCTGTCGCCGGTGTTGAACCAGTCATTTGGTGGCCCGGAAAGTTTCTATATGTACCAGGTTGGCGTGATGGGTAATGCCGATTACTGGTTAACCGACCATTTAGTGGTGGGTGGCGGACTGTTTGCGAACATCGCCAATAACTACAACAAATTTAATTACACCAATCCGCCAAACGACTCCAAACTGCCGCGTGTTCGTACGCATGTGCGTGAGTACGTGCAGAACGATGTCTACGTTAACAACTTGCAGGCCAACTACTTCCAGTATATGGGCAATGGCTTCTACGGCCAGCTGTACGGTGGTTATCTGGAGACGATGTTCGGTGGTGCCGGTGCAGAAGTGCTTTACCGTCCGCTCGATTCCAGCTGGGCGGTCGGTGTTGATGCCAATTACGTGAAGCAACGTGACTGGGACAACATGATGAAGTTCACCGATTACAAAGCGCCAACCGGGCATTTAACCGGTTACTGGCAGCCACAATTTATGGATGGCGTGCTGGTGAAAGTCAGCGTCGGTCAGTATCTGGCGAAAGATAAAGGCGGCACCGTCGATATCTCGAAACAGTTCGACAGCGGCATTACCGTGGGTAGCTATGTCAGCCTGACGAACGTCTCGAAGGAAGAGTATGGCGAAGGTGACTTCACCAAAGGCTTCTATATCTCGATTCCAATGGATCTGTTCAGTGTGAATCCGGTGCGTGGTCGTGCGCAGGTTAACTGGACACCGCTGACGCGTGATGGCGGTCAGATGCTGGGTCGTAAGTACCAGCTGTATAATATGACCAGCGACAGAGATATTAACTTCCGTTAAGCATCCTGACTCAGGGGCGGCGTTTACGCCGCCCTTATTATTTTTTATCCTCTCCACGATAACTTGTGATCTTCATCACACTAAAGCATATTGTTGCTCTCGGCCGGTGCCGACGAATAACAATAATGTTGAGGGTGTGAACATGATTACCGGAACGCGTATTGCGCAAGCGCTGCAGATGGTGTTGAACATCGGCTTGCTGGTGCTTGGCGTCATTTTGATTATCTTTTTGGGTAAGGAAACCATTCACTTAGCCAATGTGCTGCTGAATACCGGCGAGCAGGCATCGTCCTATTTGCTGATTGAAGGTATCGTCATCTATTTTCTCTATTTTGAGTTTATCGCGCTAATTGTGAAGTACTTCCAGTCGGGCTATCACTTCCCGCTGCGCTACTTTGTCTATATCGGTATCACCGCGATTATCCGCCTGATTATTGTCGACCATAAAAACCCGTTTGATACGCTGGCCTACTCAGGAGCAATCCTGATTCTGGTGGTAACACTGTGGCTGGCGAACAGTAATCGCCTGAAGCGCGAATAAAAAAAGGCGGCCTGGTGGCCGCCTAAAACACAGGGACTTGCAATGGCAATGACTAACAGTGGCAATAACAGAGAATTTAGCCCTTTACCCCGCCGGCGGTTAAGCCGTTAACCAGCCAGCGCTGCGCCAGCAGGAAGACGATGGTGATTGGCAGGGCAGACAGCACCGCAGCCGCGGCGAAATCCCCCCACAAATAGTTCTGCGGATTAAGGTATTGCTGCATCCCCACCGCCAGCGTGTAGCTGTTAACGTCACGCAGCAGCAGTGAGGCGACCGGCACTTCGGTGACGGCGGCGATAAACGACAGGATAAACACCACCGCCAGAATCGGCACCGAAAGCGGCAACAGAATCAGACGAAATGCCTGCCACGGTGTTGCACCATCCAGCGCCGCAGCTTCTTCCAGTGAACCATCAATCGTTTCGAAATAGCCTTTAATCGTCCAGACATGCAGCGCGATACCGCCAAGATAGGCGAATATCAGTCCGGCGTGGGTATTCAGTCCGATAAACGGGATGTACTGACCGAGGCGATCAAATAACGCATACAGCGCGACCAGCGACAGTACCGCCGGGAACATCTGAAAAATTAGCATTCCCTTCAGCAGGCTGGCCTTGCCGCGAAAGCGCATGCGGGCAAACGCATAGGCGCAGGTGGTGGACAGCGCCACAATACCAATGGCGGTAATTGCCGCCACTTTCACGGAGTTCCATAACCACAGCAGTACCGGAAAAGGCGGCGGGGTCACATTGCCGTTTTCATGGGTAACTGAAAAGCCCAGCGCCAGCTTCCAGTGATCCCACGAGATATGCTCGGGCAGCAGGCTGCCAATCGAGTAGTTGCCGGGACGCAGTGAAATCGCCAGCACCATCAATAGCGGATACATAATTAGCGCGATAAAGCTCAGCAGTATCAGATGAGTGACTAACAGCCGCAGCTTCTGTGATTTCGGTTGTACGATAGCCATAAATTGCTCCTTACTGAATCTTCATCCGCGTGGCTTTCAGGTTGAGAATAGCGAGACCGCCAACCAACAGGAAAATCAGCGTGGCGATGGCGGCTGCCAGGCCAAAGTCTTGTCCGCCACCGCCTTCAAAGGCGATGCGCCAGGTATAGCTGACCAGCAGATCGGTATAACCGGCTGGCGTAGTGGTGCCGAGACGATCCGGGCCACCGTTTGTAAGTAACTGAATCAGCACGAAGTTATTAAAGTTGAAAGCAAAACTGGCGATCATCAGCGGCGTCAGCGGTTTAATCAGTAACGGCAGGGTGATGCGGAAGAAGTTCTGCATTGGCGTGGCGCCATCCATTGCCGATGCTTCATAGAGGTCGTCAGGAATCGCTTTCAGCAGCCCCATACAAAGAATCATCATATACGGGTAGCCCAGCCAGGTATTCACGATAATCAGCATGCTGCGCGCCAGCGTGGGGTCGCTAAACCATGCCGGTTTAAGTCCGAACAGGTTATGCAGCATCACGTTGATTTCGCCAAAGCTCTGGTTAAATAAGCCTTTGAAAATCAGTATCGAAATAAATGCCGGAACCGCATAAGGCAGGATCAGTAATAGTCGGTAGACCGCGCGTCCTTTCAGCGATTCCCACTGCATCAGACAGGCCAGTACCATGCCGACTGCGACCGTCAGAAATACCGTGATGGCGGAGAACACCACCGTCCAGACAAAAATAGCCATAAACGGCTTTTTAATGCCTTCGTCAGTCATCACGCGCAGAAAGTTTTTCCAGCCCACGGTCACGGTATAGCCCGGACTGAGCTTGTCAGTGGTCCACTGCCGGGCGGCGTCTTTTGTCTGATAAAAACCGCTGTCGTCGTTTGGCCACCATACTACGCCGGTTTGCTTATCGGTCAGCGTACCGTTTTCGGCGAGGGTATACAGCGGCTGGGTGCCGGAGAACTGACGCAGAGAGCTCATGCGCACTTTGCTGCCATCGGGCAACACGGCGGTTAATAAGCTAAGCGCCTGGCGATTTTGCGTCACCACCCGCAGCATGGCTTTTTCGCCATCAGGTGGAGTCTCGCTTTTACTGAGTGTAAGTGTTTGCTCACTTTTTGTGTCGAAGCTGAAAGGTGCTGACACTAACAGGCTGTTATCCGCCTCATTCAGCGCCAGAATCCACTGATTACCCTGCGGATAAAGGGTGAAGTTATAGCCAGCACCGGCCTGAAACTGGCGATCCATCAGTACCTGTTGCGCCCGTTCAAAGGTCAGCTGATTGGTGCTGCTGTAGTTGGTAAAGGCGATAGCAATAGTGCAGGCCAGCGGAAACAGGACAAACAGCCCCATACCGGCCAGGCCCGGATAAACATAGCGCCAGGCGGAGGCGCGACGCTGGGCGAAAATAGCCAGTCCGACGCTCAGCAGTACCAGTGTCAGAATAGCGAACAGATATTCGCCCTGCACATACATCAGTACCACCAGATAGCCAGATAACAGGGTACAGAGGGCAAGAACCAGCCACTTCAGGGCGTCATGCTGCCACCACAATGCAGATTTTGCCATTTAGCATTCCTTTTGGAGACTTCGGGCGGATCAAGTAGGGGCGGCGTTCTCGCCGCCCTGTTATTTATTTGGTAATACGTTTTTCAGCATCTTCCAGTGCGGCTTTCACCGTCTGACGACCATTGATGGCATTCAGCACCGCCGTGCGTTCGGCATACCAGAACGCGCTCATTTGCGGAATGTTCGGCATCACTTCACCTTTCTGCGAGTTATCCATGGTGGCGGCAATTCTTGGATCTTTCGCCAGCTGCTCCTGGTAAGATTTCAGTGCCACTGCGCCGAGAGGTTTGTCAGCGTTCACTTTCGCCAGGCCGTCGTCAGTCAGCAGGTAGTTCTCAAGGAACTCTTTCGCCAGCTCTTTATTCGGGCTGGCGGCATTGATGCCTGCGCTCAGTACCCCAACAAACGGTTTGGACGGCTGGCCTTTGAAGCTTGGTAGCAGTGTGACGCCGTAATTGACTTTGGCGCTGTCGATATTGCCCCACGCCCACGGACCATTAATGGTCATCGCGGTTTCGCCCTTATTAAACGCGGCTTCGGCAATCGCATAGTCAGTATCAGCATTCAGGTGCTTGTTTTTCACCAGGTCGACGAGGAATTGCAGACCCGCCTGTGAGCCTTCATTGGCGACGCCAACGTCTTTCAGGTTGTAGCTGCCATCAGCTTGTTTTTTAAAAGCGTAGCCGCCAGCGGCAGCGGTCACTGGCCAGGTAAAGTAGGGTTCTTGCAGGTTAAACATGATGGCGCTTTTACCCTTAGCGCGCAGCTGTTTATCCAGCGCCGGGATCTCTTCCCAGGTTTTCGGTGGCTCTGGCAGCAGGTCTTTGTTGTAAATCAGTGACAGCGACTCCACCGCGACCGGATAGCCAATCAGCTTGCCGTTGTAGCGCACCGCGTCCCAGGTAAACGGATACACTTTATCCTGCAACGCTTTGTCCGGCGTAATCTCAGCCAGCAGGCCAGACTGCGCGTAACCGCCAAAACGATCGTGAGCCCAGAAAATAATATCCGGGCCATCGCCGGTGGAAGCCACTTGCGGATATTTCTCTTCCAGTTTATCGGGATGCTCAACCGTCACTTTGATGCCGGTATCCTGTTCAAACTTCTTACCGACTTCAGCCAGTCCGTTGTAGCCTTTATCTCCGTTAATCCAGATAACCAGCTTACCTTCTTCGATTTTGGCCAGCGCGGCACCCGGCAGCAGCGCGGTGGTTAAGGCACACAACATCAGCGTTTTTGTATTCAGTTTGAACTTTGACATTTCCCTTTCCTCTAATGATTAGCGGTAGTCTTAACGACAGCAGTCTGCGGATAACTGCCTGCTCCCTCATCCTCCTTCGCTCTACGCCCCTGTGGGTGGAAGTGTGATCGCCACTGCCTTTCTGGCGCTTTCTGTGTCATAGCCCACAAAAAACACCCCCTTTTTTTGCCAGCACGATCACGAAAATCTGTTTTTCGCGCGGTTTCTGCGCGCCCTGTTGTACGTCTCATCCTCCTGCCTCCTCCCCCATAAAAAAGCAGCAGGCGGAGGATTTCACCCTCGCTGACATCCCACACACTCGCAGCCATTCGATAAGCGGTACGAACTGGACGGGAGAGGCAAATGGCGAGCGTGGTGCTGAAGGATGTCACCAAAGCCTGGGGCGATGTGGTGGTATCGAAAGATATCAATCTGACGATCGCTGAAGGGGAATTCGTGGTGTTTGTCGGGCCATCTGGCTGCGGCAAATCAACACTGCTGCGCATGATTGCCGGATTAGAAGAGATCACGTCGGGTGAATTGCTGATTGGTGATAAGCGCATGAACGAGGTGCCGCCAGCCGGGCGTGGTGTCGGTATGGTGTTCCAGTCTTATGCGCTCTACCCGCATCTGTCGGTGGCGGAAAATATGTCGTTTGGCCTGAAGCTGGCCGGTACCGCCAAAGCGGAGATTCAACAGCGCGTGAGCCAGGTGGCGGATGTGCTGCAACTTGGGCATCTGCTGGAGCGCCAGCCTAAAGCGTTATCCGGCGGGCAGCGTCAGCGTGTTGCCATTGGTCGTACGCTGGTGGCCGAACCCGAAGTCTTCCTGCTGGATGAACCGCTATCTAACCTCGATGCCGCGCTGCGCGTGCAGATGCGCATTGAGATTTCCCGCCTGCATAAACGTCTGCAGCGCACCATGATTTACGTCACCCACGATCAGGTGGAAGCAATGACGCTGGCTGACAAAATCGTGGTGCTGGAAGGGGGACATATTGCGCAAGTCGGCAAGCCACTGGAGCTGTACCACTATCCCGCCAACCGTTTTGTCGCCGGTTTTATCGGCTCGCCGAAGATGAATTTCCTGCCGGTCAAAGTGACCGCCACGGCGATTGATCAGGTGCAGGTTGAACTGCCAAATCGCCAGCAAATCTGGCTGCCGGTCGACAGTACCGATGTGCAGGTGGGCGCGAATATGTCGCTCGGTATTCGTCCTGAACACCTGCTGCCCAGCGATGTCGCGGATGTCACGCTCTCTGGCGTGGTGCAGGTTGTCGAACAGCTCGGACATGAAACACAAATCCATATTCAGATTCCGGCTCTGCGTCAAAACCTGGTGTACCGCCAGAACGACGTGGTGCTGGTAGAAGAAGGTGCCCATTACGCCATCGGCCTGCCGCCTCAACGTTGCCATCTGTTCCGTGAAGATGGACGCGCCTGTCGCCGGCTACACACAGAGCCGGGTGTTGAAGCACGCCAGCAATAGCAAAGAGAACAGGAGAATAACAATGATGATGCTGCGTAAATATCCTCTGGCCGTGGCAGTGGCTGCAGCGGTGATCTCAACTCAGGCAGCTGCGGTTGATTTCAAAGGCTATGCGCGTTCGGGTATTGGCTGGACCGGGAGTGGCGGGGAGCAGCAATGCTTCAAGGCAACGGGTGCTGACAGCAAGTATCGTCTCGGTAACGAGTGCGAAACCTATGCTGAAATTCAGCTGGGCCAGGAAGTGTGGAAAGAGGGTGAGAAAAGTTTCTATGTCGACACCATGATCGGTTATGCGGTTGATCAGCAGAACGATTATGAAGATACCTCACCGGCCGTTCGTCAGATGAATGTGGTCGGTAAAAACTTGATCGATGCGTTGCCAGGTGCCGATATTTGGGCCGGTAAACGTTACTATCAACGTCATGACGTCCATATGATCGACTTCTACTACTGGGATATTTCAGGTCCTGGCGGTGGTATCGAAAATATCGATGTTGGCTTTGGTAAGCTGTCTCTGGCGGCAACGCGAAACAGCGAAGCCGGTGGTTCGCAGACCTTTGTTAATGGCACAACCCGCACTAAAAACCTCTCTAACGACATCTTCGATGTGCGTCTGGGACAGATGGAAGTCAACCCAGGCGGTTCACTGGAAGTGGGTTTTGACTACGGCAGCGCTAACGAAACCGACGGTTACGATCGCGTTAACCGTGATAACTCGAAAGATGGCTGGTTGGGCACCATCCAGCATACCCAGACCTTTGGTGACAACGGCAGCCTGAACAAGTTTGTGGTGCAGTACGCCACCGATGCGATGACTCAGAACCGTAATGGTCGTCCGGGCACCGCGCAGAATAATGATGGCTCAATGATCCGCGTGATCGATCACGGTGCGATTGATTTCAACGACACCTGGAGCCTGATGTATGTCGGTATGTACCAGGATGTCGATCGTGATAACAACAATGGCACCACCTGGTACACCGCGGGCGTGCGCCCAATGTACAAATGGACGCCAATCATGAGCACTTTACTGGAACTCGGCTACGACAACGTTAAAGCGCAGAATACCGGCGACCGCAACAGCCAGTATAAAGTGACCTTAGCGCAGCAGTGGCAGGCGGGGAGCAGTATCTGGTCTCGTCCGGCGATCCGCGTGTTCGCGACTTACGCCAAGTGGGATGAAAAATGGGGTTACTCCTCATCAAACGTTGGCGACAGCAATTACGTCGCAGGTGTGGCTAACGGAACTGCGTTAAGTGATACCAGCGCTCAGCGTTTCAGCCGTGGCGATAGCGACGAAGTCTCCTTCGGCGTGCAGATGGAAGCCTGGTGGTAAATTTGCCCGTCATATTTTAAGCCGCAGCGCTGTTGGCTTGAAATAGTCAGGGTAAATCCTTTGTTAGCCCGTCTTCCTATTGCCTGAGGAAGACGGGTGAAAATAGTGAGGAAAATAACAATGAAAAAACATTTAATCGCACTCTGCCTGTTGCAGGCAGTGAGTGTCGGCACGCTGTCAACCAGCTTTGCCGCCAGTAATCTCAATCCACAAAATGTATCAACAGCCCCGGTGATTGCGCAGGATAAGTTGCATAGCCTCTCGTGGTTGCCGGTGATGCCGCCCGTCACCCAGAATATTGAGCTAACTACCTCGTCGCTGACGATTAATCAGGGCAATATCAGTGGCGCGGTCGCCGCCATTGCGCTGCCGGCCGATCAAGGCTCGCTGGAAATTACTCTGACCAGCAGCATCAAGGATAAACGCGTTTACGTGCCGAATGTACTGGTGCTGGATGAACAGCTTCAACCCGCCGCTTATTTCCCTGGCAGCTACTTCCCGTATACCAAACCGGGTATTGCTTCCGGTAACCGGCTGGAAGGCACCATGAAGTTGACGCCAGTGCTGGGGCAAAAGCAGATCTATCTGCTGATCTACACCACTACTGAGGATCTGGCGCGTACCTCGACCATGACCAACCCGGCGAAGCTGTATGCCGAGGGGGCGAATAACGCCATTCCTGACGTGCCGGATTTAGTGGTGCAGCACAGCCCGGTTGGCAGCTTATCAATCAAAGCGAAGACCGAACAAAACAGCGGCAATATTATGATTGGTAAGATTTTTGGTGCCGCCGATCCTAAACCGGTAGTGGTGGGTAGTACTGGCGCAGCCGTTAACAGTGCCGCTGCGCCAGCATCGGTACCGATGGCAATGCCGATGCGCTCCGCACCAGCGCCGAAAACCGAGCCGTTACTGGACGATACCGAGAGCTACTTTAATAACGCGATCAGGCAGGCGGTGAAAGAAGGCGAAATCGACAAAGCGCTGAAGCTGATGAACGAGGCTGAACGCCTTGGCTCGTCATCTGCCCGCGCGACCTTTATCAGCAGTGTGAAAGGCAAGGGATGATTTCATCCCCATATTGCTGATGTTGCTGGACTATTGGTGCGTCACTGACGCACCCTTTTTAACGCGTGCCAGCCAGATAATTTTTACCATTTACCACCGCGTGGCGTGTTCTGCGCCAGGCTCTGCGTTACACTACGGCTTCTGATTTTCTACCCGGAGATGCCGTATGTCGGATAACGCGCTTACGCTACTGCGCGCGATGGAATGGCTTCCTGCTTCGTCCCCTTTGCTTAATGCTGCCCTGCTGGACTGGCTGATGGAGGAAGACTCCATGACGAAGCGTTTTGAGCGTCACTGTGCAAAAGTCACCGTTGAGCCACTGCGCGAAGGTTTTATCAGCGCCGCGGAAGTGGGCGAAGAAGTCGCGTTACTGCCTCAGGAACAGCGTTACTGGCTGCGCGAAATCTTGTTATTTGGTGACGGTGTACCCTGGCTGGCGGGTCGCACCATTGTGCCGGAATCGACGCTTAACGGTCCGGAAGCGATGCTACAGAATTTAGGCAACCGTCCGCTTGGCCGCTATCTGTTCTCGTCTTCAACGCTGACCCGTGATTTTATTGAACCTGGTAACGTCCAGTCACTCTGGGGACGGCGTTCCCGTTTGCGTCTGGCCAATAAACCGCTCCTCCTTACCGAACTCTTTTTACCTGCGGCTCCGCTCTATCATTGCGGGTCGGCAGAAGGATCGCAATAAGTGGAAAGACGTCTGCAAATAAACAAACTTCAGGCTTACAGTCGCCTGATGCGTATCGATAAACCTATTGGCTCATTGCTGCTGCTGTGGCCCACTCTCTGGGCGCTGTGGCTGGCAGGCATGGCGATTCCGCCGCTGAATGTGTTAGTGGTGTTTGTGCTGGGGGTGTTTTCTATGCGCGCCGCCGGTTGTGTGATTAACGACTTCGCCGATCGTAAAATTGATGGGCATGTTAAACGCACCCGTGAGCGCCCTTTACCCAGCGGTGCAGTCAGCGAGAAAGAGGCCAAACTGCTGTTTCTTGCGCTGGTACTGGTGTCGTTTGCGCTGGTTCTGACGATGAACGGCATGACTATCTGGCTCTCATTTGGCGGGCTGGCGCTGGCCTCGGTTTATCCGTTTATGAAGCGCTATACTCATCTGCCACAGGTGGTGCTGGGCGCGGCGTTTGGCTGGGCCATTCCAATGGCCTGGGCGGCAGTGAGTGAAAGCGTACCGTTAACCTGCTGGCTGCTGTTTATCGCCAATATCTGCTGGACGGTGGCTTACGATACCCAGTATGCGATGGTTGATCGCGACGACGACCTGAAGATTGGTGTTAAATCGACGGCGATTCTTTTTGGCCGCTTCGACAAGCTAATCATTGGCTTACTGCAACTGACGTCATTAATCCTGCTGGTGGCGACGGGGATGCTGTTGCAACTGAATGGCGCATTTTACTGGTCGGTACTGCTGGCTGGCGCGCTGTTTGTTTATCAACAGAAACTGATTTCCGGCCGCAAACGCGAGCTCTGTTTCCAGGCATTCCGTAATAATAATTATGTCGGGCTGGTACTGTTTATCGGCATCGTGCTAAATACCGCACCTTTTACACTCGGGTGATAAAATAAAAACCTTTTTTTAATCAGCTCTTTAATCATCTCTCTCATTGCAGGGGCGGCGTTTTCGCCGCCCCTGTCAAGGTTCGCACTCTGCATATCCTCAGGACGGTAGCCGATAATGGCTACCCTACGGTATTCCGCTAATAGTGTTCTGAAACAATCAGCATCAGCTAATTGCGAAGTCCTGAGCATGAAGTTCGCGGAATGATATTTGCCACTGCTTAAAACCCTGATTTCTTTCATATGCCAACTGATTAAATAAAGACTCTTCACTTATTACATCCGCTAAGTGTTCCACGTAGGGGAAACTATGGGGATGTAACATCATGCGGATATTGGTGGTATGTTTCATCGATAACCTTTTTACCAGCGGGTTAATATTTTCTTTGCTGAGCTGCGAAGGTGAGGTTAATGGATATTCTCCGTGCCAGATGCTTCTTACTCGCTCAATATAATCAGGATTGGTGAATGTAGACTCCATAATTGAATAATCCTGAGTGGATTGATCATACAAAGCCACGTACTCTTTTGAGATCCGTTCAGGTAACACGCGGTTCAGAGGGGTCAGCAATCTTTCGGCATTGGTCTGCAATGTCTTCGATGTCGCGCGTAAGTTATCTATAGCTGTCCCCGGCAGTCGGCGCATAATAGCGCTCATAATCAGCGGGTTTTGAGATAATGTCTCCAAAGTGGGTGAGGCTATTGCTGCGGGGAGTTCAGGCACAATTGCCTGTTCAACCGCGAGGACGCCAGAGCCACTTTCCTTTAACAGCTGATAGCCCCCGGCTACCAGGCCGGTGCCGAATAATAGCACGCCTGCGGCAAACGCTACCCATCCCAGCAGTGCGGAAGCTTTTGGGTTGCTTTGCGCAGTAAGCGGACTGACCACACTGCTGACATCTGCTGCCACACCTGCCACGCCCACCGCTATTGTCGTCGCCGAGGATGTGGCCAGCGCCGCACTGAGACCGCCCGCTGCCGCGAGAGAGGTTCCGGCGGTAAATGCCGCACCCAGCATCCCCAGCACGCCCAGCGCAATACCGAGTCCGGCCTGCCAGCTGAAATGACCTGACGGGTCAGAATGGTTAATCGGATCGCCCGCACAATAAGCGTAATTATTAATCCCACCCTGACCAAACGGACTCCAGCTGTCCGGGCGATTAAAGCGCCGTAACTCTGGACTATAAGCGCGATACCCGTTCCCCAGATGCGTGACTCCGCTGAACGGATCGCAACGCTCACCATTATATCCCAGTAAACAACTACTCATAGCCAACTCCTGTAAGCCAAAATAAGGGAGCCTGAGGTAATCGCATACCGTCGGAGGGAGAGCAAATCACACTAATAACAACTGGATTACAACCATAAGCTGATTTTTGTGAGGGGGGAATGAATCCCCCCTCACAAATTAAGCATTGATAAAACTGTCAGGGTGAAGGGTATGAAATAGCGACTGCCAAACCCGGAATGTCCGGTTACGGCCCTGCACTTGCTCTATAAAATCATTGTCCCATCTTAAAGCCGAAAATATTATATTCTCGCCATATGGCTTATCAAAATTGTTAATTGCCATAAATCTGGCACTGGCAGGATTAATTTGATGCAGGCTAAGCTGTGAGGGTGGATTAAAAGGGCGTGCTCCCTTCCATATATCTCTGATTTCCCCCAGGGCTTCAGTGGTCGTCGGCTGTTCTTTCAGCGCCTCGAGCAGAGGTACTGGTATCCGGTACTTATTCTCCCAGCGCTTTATCTGAATGCTGTAATTTTCTATTTTATTCAGTGAGTTGTGTACATTATCAAGCATTGTGGTTGATGTTGCGCGTAAGCTGTCGACATCCAGCCCCGAGAGGTAGCGCAGAGTCCTGCGCATAATCAGTTTGTTATGCATGACCTCTTCAAAGGTGGGGGTATGGCTTACTGCGGCAGGAAGTTCAGAAATATCTTCAGTCGCGAGGGCGCTAAAGCCACTTTCCATCGTCGTGTTATTTAGCATGCGGTAGCCGCCCGCCGCCAGTCCGGTGCCGAGTGACAGAATCCCGCTGGCAAAGGATATCCATCCCAGTATTGCAGAAACTTTTGGGTTGCTGTGGGTGGTGAGCGCACTGGCCACGCCGGTGACATCTGCCACGACACCCGCCGTTCCCACCGCTAAGGCGGTCAGCGAGGAGGCGGCCAGTGCCGCACTGAGGCTGGCTGCGGCGGCGAGAGACGTTCCGGCGGTAAATGCCGCGCCGAGAATTCCCAGTGCGCCCAGCGCAATGCCCAGCCCGGCCTGCCAGCTGAAATGCCCTGACGGGTCGGATTGGTTAACCGGATCGCCAGCACAATACGCGTAAGGATTAACTCCACCGTGACCAAACGGACTCCAGCTGTCCGGGCGGTTAAAGCGCCGCAGCCCTGGATAATAAGCACGATAACCGTTCCCCAAATGCGCAGTACCGCTGACCGGATCGGTACGCTCACCGTGATATCCCAGTAAACAAAAATTCATAGCCAACTCCTGTAAGCTAAATTAAGGAAACAGATTTTCAGGGTGCGCAGTGTGGAATAGTGACTGCCAAACCCTGAATGTGTGATTACGGCTCTTCACTTCGTTTATAAAAATCTTGTCCTGCTCTGTGACCCAATGTATTCCCCCTGGCTTCCCAATATAATTGTTGGCCTTCATCAATCTGGCACTGGCAGGATTAATTTGATACAGGCTAAGTTGTGAGGGTGGATTAAAAGGATCTGATCCCTGCCATATCTTTCTGACTGACGCCAGGGCTTCAGGTGCAATTGGCTGTTCTCCCACAGCCTTAAGCAGTGGTACCGGTATCGGATCTTCATTCTCCAGACGCTGTATCTGAACGGTGTAATTTTCCAGTTTATTCACCGAGCTGTGTATATTATCAAGCATCCCGGTTGATGTTGCGCGTAAGCTGTCGACATCCTCTCCCGAGAGGTAGCGCATTGTCCTGCGCATAATAAGATCGTTATGCATGACCTCTTCAAAGGAGGGAGGGCGGCCTGTCGCGGCAGGAAGTTCTTCAGCCGCGAGGGCGCTGAAGCCACTTTCCATCGCCGTATTATTTAACATCCGGTAGCCGCTTGCCGCCAGGCCGGTGCCGAGTGACAGAATCCCGCTGGCAAAGGAGATCCATCCCAGTAGCGCGGAGGCTTTGGGGTTACTGTGCGTAGTTAGCGCACTGGCCACGCCGGTGACATCGGCTACCACACCCGCGGTTCCCACCGCTAAGGCTGTCAGCGAGGATGCAGCCAGCGCCGCACTGAGACTGGCTGCAGCGGCGAGAGAGGTTCCGGCGGTAAATGCCGCTCCGAGAATCCCCAGCACGCCGAGTGCAATGCCGAGTCCGGCCTGCCAGCTGAAATGGCCTGACGGGTCGGCGCGGTTGATCGGGTCACTTGCACAATACAGGTAAGGATTAATCCCGCCGTGGCCAAACGGACTCCAGCTGTCGGGGCAGTTAAAACGCTGCAACCCCGGATTATAGGCGCGATAACCGTTGCCCAGATGCGTGACGCCACTGACCGGATCGCAACGCTCACCGTTATATCCTGATAAACACAGACTCATAGCCAACTCCTGTAAGCCAAAATAAGGAAGCCTGAGGTAATCTCATATTGGCAGTGAAAGCGCAAATCACATTAATAACAATTGGATTACCGTCCCAGGCTGAGTTTTATTGGGTGAATGGATTTATCCCGGGAAATTAAGCATTGATAAAGCTGTCAGGGTGAAGGGTATGGAAAAGTGACTGCCACACCCTGAATGTGTGGTTTCGGCTCTTCACTTTTTCTATAAAAGCATTGTCCCATCTTATAGCCGAACCTATTATCTGCGGATTCTTTCTCCCAAAATAATTGTTTATTATCGAGAATCTGGCACTGGCAGGATTAATTTTATTCAGACTGAGTTGTGAGGGGGGGGTAAAAGGATGTGATCCCTTCCATATATCTCTGATTTCCCTAAGGGCTTCAGTGTTCGTCGGCTGTTCTTTCAGAGCCTCAAGCAGAGGTACCGGTGTGAAATCTTTATTCTCCGGACGTTTTATCTGAACGGTGAAATCTTCCAGTTTATTCAGCGAGTTGTGTACATTATCAAACATCGTGGTTGATGTTACTCTTAATCTGTCGACATCCACTCCCGTGAGGTAGCGCATAGTCCTGCGCATAATCAGTTTGTTATGCATGACCTCTTCAAAGGTAGGGGTATGGCTTACCGCGGCAGGGAGCTCAGGGACTTCTCCGACCGCGAGGGCGCTGAAGCCATTTTCCATCGCCGGGTTATTTAACATGCGGTAGCCGCCCGCTGCCAGGCCGGTGCCGAGTGACAGAATCCCGCTGGCAAAGGAGATCCATCCCAGTAGTGCAGAGGCTTTGGGGTTACTGTGCGTGGTTAGCGCACTGGCCACGCCGGTGACATCAGCTACCATACCGGCCGTTCCCACCGCCAATGCTGTCAGCGAGGATGCGGCCAGCGCCGCACTGAGACTGGCTGCAGCGGCGAGAGAGGTTCCGGCGGTAAATGCCGCTCCGAGAATCCCCAGCACGCCGAGT
>NZ_JRXE01000031.1:37861-61059 GCF_001267535.1 Winslowiella iniecta
CGGACTCCAGCCGTCCGGGCAGTTAAAACGCTGCAACCCCGGATTATAGGCGCGATAACCGTTGCCCAGATGCGTGACTTCACTGACCGGATCGCAACGCTCACCGTTATATCCCAATAAACACATATTCATCGCCCACTCCTGTAAGCAATAAAGAAAGGAGATTGAGTAAATTGCATACGGAGGAGAAAGATCAAACCACAATTATCACCGTACGATGGCGGTTACTGAGGTTTTTCCGCTTGTTCTGATCAAAAAAAACGCCCGATAAATTATCGGGCGTTTTCGATACTGCATAAATCATGCTATTAAGCGTTAATCACTGCCTCGGGGGCGACGGCACTCTCAATGGTCAGGCGAACTTCTTGCGTAATCAGATCGGCCAGCAGCAGATAAACTTTCTGCGTCTGTTCAATCAGCGCATCACCGGTATCACTGATATAGCCTTCATCACGCAGTGTCAGCACCAGTGAAGAGAATACCGCTTTATCAAAGAATTCCGGGGCATTAATTCCGTGCAGCACTGACAAGCGCTGAGCCATGGTGCGGCTCTCTTTTTCCAGTGAGCCGCGGTTAATGGCCGGATTAGCACTGAGAATCGAGAAGGTAATCGCATAGCGTTGTAACGTTTCGCGCACCCCAGCGGCCAGCAGTTGCAAGGTACGGAAACGTGACGGATTCAGGCGCAGACTGGTTTCATCAGCAGTGACCAGACCCTGACGTGACAACTCAACAATCAGCTCATCCAGCACCTGTGACAGTTCCTCTTTATTCCAGCGCAGGAACAGCTCACTTTTCAGCATCGGATAGATCACGCCGACCTGACGCAACAGCTCCGCCCGCGATATCTCGCGATGCTGCTGCACAATGGCAGCAATCAGCGCCGGCAGCACCAGCATATGATGGATATTGTTGCGGTAATACGTCATCAGCACCGCCTGCTCACGCGGCAGAATAATAATGTCACCGATATTGTCCTGCTCGGTTTCAAATTTATTCATTCCCAGCGCGCTGTTCAGCAGAGCCTCCGCCGTCATATCCGGTACGGTAGCATCAGGCGAGTAGGGCACATTGCGCAGCAGCTGGATGTAGCAGTCGAGCTGCTCGGTCAGCTGTTCGCGCGTCAGCGAGCGTTGACGAGACGCCAGCAGCGCGGTGACGCACAGGTTCATTGCGTTGGCGGCACCGGCATTGTTAATCCGTACCATCACGCGCTGAGCAATGTCATTCACCGTTGGCGTCAGCCAGGCCGGGCGCTGCGCTTCGATAGGATCAATCGAATCACGCCATTCAGGCACATGCTTATTGAGATAGTTAACCAGCGGCAGCGGCTCGCCAAAGTTGACGTAGCCCTGGCCGAGATTACGCAGTTTGCGTAAACCCCGTACCATCTGCATAAAGCCTTCTTTCTCTTTGGTGGCACCACGCAGCTCTTTGGCGTAGGTTCCCACTTCCATCACGTGTTCATAGCCGATATAGATGGGTACCAGCGTGATAGGGCGGTTACCACCGCGCAGCATTGCCTGAATGGTCATCGACAGGGTGCCGGTTTTCGGATCGAGCAGACGCCCGGTACGCGAACGCCCTCCTTCAACGAAGTATTCAACCGAATAGCCGCGGGTAAACAGCTCGCCGAGGTATTCGCGGAACACCGTGGCGTACAGCTTATTACCTTTAAAAGTACGACGGATAAAGAACGCGCCCAGACGGCGAAAGATCGGGCCAGCTGGCCAGAAATTCAGATTGATACCGGCCGCAATGTGCGGCGGCACTAAGCCCTGGTGATACAGCACATACGACAGCAGCAGGTAGTCCATATGGCTGCGATGGCAGGGAACATAGACAATCTCATGGCCATCCTGCGCCAGCTGACGGACGCGTTCACCGCCATTGACATTGATGCCCTGATAAAGCTTGCTCCACGTCCAGCTCATCACGCGGTCGGTAAGGCGAATCGCCTCGTAGGAGAAGTCCGCGGCAATCTCTTCCATCAGTTCAACGGCGTTTTGCTGCGCCTTCTCATGGGAGATTTTTTTGCTGCGCGCTTCCTCTTCTACCGCTTTCGCGATGGCTTTGGATTGCAGCAGCCGACTAAACAGCTCCTGACGCACCGGTAAACGTGGTCCGATGGCCGCCAGGCGCTGACGGGCGAAATGCATACGCGCCACACGAGCCAGCTTTTGAGCGATGGTTTGATCGGTGCCGTGCTCGGTCGCCATGCGACGCAGTGACACGGTAGGCGAGAAACGCACAAAGCTGTCGCGCCCTAACCAGAGAACGGCAAAGAATTTCTGGATGCCGTTCAGCACGCGCAGATGCGGCGTCTGCTCACCCTGAATTTCACGACCCGGCGCACGGCCAAACATCACAGAAATCGGTACCATCTGCACGTCAAGATCCGGATTACTGCGATGCAGATCCAGATACTCGTGAAACAGCTTTACCGACTCCAGATTAGGGACGAAATAGGGGAACACGCGCGGGCCATCGTGGATAAACACATGGCGTGGCAAAACCGTGCCATCGATTTCCAGCGGATCCAGTGGATCGGGCAAGTCGCGTTTACGACATTGCGATCGCAATGCAAGGAGATCCGCCTTTGAATCATAAGGCAATACATACATAATGGGGCGCGAACTATCGAGCCCGAGTTCAGCTACCGGATCGGCCGGAATAGCCTTACTTCTCACCAGAAATGAGAGGGGTAAGTTTAGTAACTTATAATAGAAATTACGCCAACCTGACATAGACAACATGAAGCCTCTTGTTAGCAAAGCGCGGCAAGCATACCAGAAAGCGCTATTAAGATCTGTTGTGTTGCAATACGTGCGCCACCCTGTGGTGGACGTTAAACATCTCAAAGGGTTCCCTGATTATGGCAAATAATGTAACCGGACTGACGCGAATTGTGAAAGCGGCAGGTTATTCGTGGAAAGGATTGCGCGCTGCCTGGCAAAACGAAGCGGCGTTTCGACAGGAGTCAGTCGCGGCGATTGTGGCGATTATCCTCGCCTGCTGGCTTGATGTGGATGCCATCACTCGTGTGCTGCTGATTGGTTCGGTGCTGCTGGTGATTATCGTCGAAATTCTTAACAGCGCGATTGAAGCGGTGGTTGACCGTATCGGCAGCGAAATGCATCCGCTTTCCGGGCGCGCCAAAGATATGGGTTCTGCGGCAGTATTACTCAGCATACTGTTGGCGGTTTTCGTCTGGATAATGTTGCTGTGGCCACATATCGCCTGATATCGCAGAAATTGACAAACAGTTGTTTTTTACACAGCTTTAGGTTTCAAAGCAGAGAATACCTGTATATACTCACAGCGACTGTATAAACAACCAGGGGGCGGAATGAAAGCATTAACGGCAAGGCAGCAGCAGGTCTATGATCTGATTCGTGACCATATCAATCAGACGGGTATGCCTCCTACACGTGCCGAAATTGCCTCGCAATTAGGTTTCCGGTCCCCCAATGCTGCGGAAGAACATCTGAAAGCGCTGGCGCGTAAAGGTGTGATTGAGATCGTTTCCGGCGCTTCGCGCGGTATCCGCCTGATGATGGAAGACGAAAGCGGTCTGCCGCTGATCGGACGCGTCGCAGCGGGTGAACCGTTACTGGCAGAACAGCATATTGAAGGCCACTTCCAGGTTGATGCCAACCTGTTTAAGCCTAATGCCGACTTCTTGTTGCGCGTCAGCGGTATGTCGATGAAAGATATCGGTATTATGGATGGCGATCTGCTGGCAGTCCATAAAACGCAGGACGTGCGTAATGGCCAGGTTGTGGTGGCACGTATCGATGATGAAGTCACCGTTAAACGACTGAAAAAACAAGGCAATGTGGTTCAACTGTTGCCTGAAAACAGTGAGTTCCAGCCGATTGTTATCGATCTGCGTCAGCAAACCCTGACGATTGAAGGCCTGGCGGTCGGCGTGATTCGCAACGGCAACTGGCTGTAGTCCATCTTCTTATTAGCGCGTGCTGATTTCTTTCGGAGGCACGCGCTGAAAACTGCTTAATCTTTCTCCACTTTTGCGCCAGCTTTGCTGTGCCGCTTAATCGCGTTGTGGAAGCCTATGCGATTCTTCACTGTTACCGATAAAAACCTCTGGCGCTTAGCACTGCCAATGATCCTGTCTAATATCACCGTGCCGATGCTCGGCCTGGTGGACACTGCGGTTATTGGCCATCTTGACAGCCCAGCCTATCTCGGTGGTGTTGCCATTGGTACCACGGCAACCAGCTTCCTGTTTATGCTGCTGCTGTTTCTGCGAATGAGCACCACCGGATTAACTGCACAAGCTTTTGGTGCCGGTGATAAACCGGCGCTGGCGCGGGCACTGATGCAGCCGCTGCTGATCGCGGTTATCGCTGGCCTGCTGTTTGTCGCGCTGAAAGAGCCGCTTAGCACGCTGGCAACCCTGGTTGTCGGCGGCAACGGTGAGGTGTTGTATCAGGCCCATCTGTTTATGTCGGTACGCTGGCTCAGTGCTCCGGCGACGCTGGCTAACCTGGTGATCCTCGGCTGGCTGCTGGGCGTGCAGTATGCGCGTGCGCCGGTGATTCTGCTGGTGGTGGGTAATCTGGTTAATATCCTGCTCGACCTGTGGTTTGTTATTGGTTTGCAGTGGGGCGTGCAGGGCGCAGCGGCGGCAACCGCCATCGCTGAATATGTCACGCTGGTAATTGGCCTGGTAATGGTCTGGCGGGTGCTTAAACTGCGGGGTATCTCATCAGCCCTGCTGAGAAAGGGTTTGCATGGCGATTTCAGTCGCCTGCTGCGCCTTAACCGCGACATTATGCTGCGCTCACTGCTGCTGCAACTCTGTTTTGCTTCCCTTACCATCCTTGGCGCGCGGCTCGGCAGTGAAGTGGTCGCGGTCAATGCGGTGCTGTTAATGTTCCTGACCTTTACCGCCTATGCGCTGGATGGTTTTGCCTATGCGGTTGAAGCTTACTCTGGCGAAGCTTATGGCGCGCGTGACAGCAGCAAATTAATGCAGGTGTGGTATGCATCCTGCCGACAGGCGGGACTGGTGGCGCTCGGCTTCTCGCTGATTTATGCCGTCAGTGGTGAAGCGATTGTGTCCATGCTGACCTCACTGCCTGAGTTACGTGAAATGGCCGATCGCTATCTGGTATGGCAAATGGTGTTACCGCTGGTGGGTGTGTGGTGTTACCTGTTGGACGGCATGTTCATTGGCGCTACACGCGGCAGCGAAATGCGTAATGGCATGGCGATTGCTGCCGTTGGCTATGGCCTGACCCTGCTGACGGTGCCGTGGTTGGGTAATCACGGTTTATGGCTGGCGGTCATGGTGTTTCTGCTGCTGCGGGGATTATCGTTGTGGCTCATCTGGCATAAGCACTGGCGGAATAATAGCTGGCTACCTGGCTGACATATTTAGTTACATGGCGGGCTTATGGGTTTTTTAGCCTAAAAATCACTATTTTTCAGCCAGTTATTCTATGCTGAAGCTTCTCAGGCAGAAGTAATTGCTACATATCGGCTCGCCATACGCTTTAGATACTATAATTAACTCTGTGTTTAGCGAATGGACAGCGTTTTCTTCTAACAGTAGAAACGTAGCTAATACGAAACACCAAAGCTGTTATCACCTAAGGTAGAGGAAAGATATTATGAATAGCGACCAAGCCGGCGGTAACTGGAAACAGTTTAAAGGTAAAGTGAAGGAAAAATGGGGTAAATTAACCGACGACGACATGACGGTGATCGAAGGTAAACGCGATCAACTGGTGGGTAAAATCCAGGAACGTTATGGTTACGCTAAGGATGAAGCGGAGAAAGAAGTCACGGACTGGGAAACCCATAACAGCGATCATCGCTGGTAGTCCTCAAAGTATTAAAGTTCATTTAAGGACGATGCTCCTACCCCAAGGCACACGGAGTGTGCCACTTTAAACTCTGTTCCTAACGACCCCGCTTTTTACTCACTACGGTATGATCGTGCTGGCAGTTTTCCTGATGTGTACAGGCTTCTACTTCCCGGCAACCCACACACAAACCATGCGCTTCGATTACACTGTGACGCAGGGCAAAGCCTGACTGTCGCGCCAGTGCCTGCAAAATATCCTCTACGCCTTCAGCGTGCTTCTCATTGACCGAACCGCAGCGATCGCAAATCAGCATCGCCGACGTATGTTGCGGCTCTTCGAAATGGTGGCAAACCACATAGCTGTTGTTTGACTCCACACGATGAATAAATCCCTGCTCCAGCAGAAAATCGAGTGCCCGATAGACGGTTGGTGGTTTAGCCTGAGGTTCAGATGCGCGCAATAAATCCAGCAGATCGTAAGCGCTGATAGCACCTTTCTGTTCGGTCATAAGACGCAAAACTTCCAGACGCTGAGGCGTCAGGCGCACGTTGCGCTGCTGACAAAGTTTCTCTGCCTGCGACAAAAGTTGTTCAGGAACGATAGCGCTCATGAGGGATCTCCGGACCGAATTGAAATGTTATTTTATCACGTGCGGCATAAAACGCCGAATCCTCTGTTTTATGGCACAGTAAGCGGCGTTGGCGGTGATAACTTGCTGAAAATTAGTACTTAAACTGACAATATGCCCGTAAATATAAAGTTTTCTAATATTATCTGTTTCGCAGATTAAGCTGATTTTAATAGATAATAAACCGTATTATCTATTTGCTACCTGCCGGAATGCTGTCTACTGTTAAGTTGTGCTTATCATATAGGCCTGCTGAAAATCGAGTGAAATCACAGCTATAAGCCCTCAACCTGAATCATCACCATTTGGGGCAGGCACTGCTGCGTGCATTTTTCGTCTCAATATTCAAATTCGGGTGGTAGCAGATAAATGGGAAAAACTTTAAAGCGTGCGATTAGGGTCTCTTGTCCTGGTGTGCTGAATGCATTAATCATGATTCCCTTCAGCAGTATTGCTGCGGGGAATTACTATGATGCGCGTAATGACGCGATGGGGGGGACCGGGGTGGCTTCATCCACCTTTGGCAGTGCAGCGCTGGCTAACCCGGCATTACTGACCAAGGCGCAGCCGGGCGATGAGGTCAGTGTCATCATTCCCTCCGTCGGCATTCAGGTGACCGATAAAGATAAACTGGTCGATAAAGTCGATGATATTTCCAGTGCGGTAGACGGTTATCGCGGCCTGGCCGACAACTTCTCGTTTGCCGATTATCCGAAGTTGCAGGCAGCTTCCGGCGATCTGGCAAAGCGTCTGGACGATATTCGCGGTAATAAATCCTCCGGCACTGCCGGTGTTGCGGTGGTGGTGGCGGTTCCCAATGAGGTGCTGCCGTTTGCTTTTGTTACCAAAGCTTATGGCAGCGTGCATCTGGCGACAGATGTTTCACAGGGGGATATTGATTATTTACAAGGGGTGGCTGATGGCACTCTTTTTCCCCTGCCGGGCGATCAGGATCGTTTAACCTCTGCCGGGCTGGGGCGCGCTGCGGTGGTCACCGATACGGGCATTGCCGTGGCACATCAGTTTGATATCGCGGGTCATCCGGTTTCGCTTGGCGTCACGCCAAAACTACAGAAAACCTGGCTGTATAATTACAGCGTGTCGGTTTACGACTACAACAAGTCAGACTTTACCAATAGTCGCTATAAAAACAGCAATACCGGTTTTAACCTCGATGCGGGGCTGGCGACGGATATCGACGATAACTGGACCTTCGGCCTGAGCGCTCAAAACCTGATTCCGCGTAATATTGATACCAAAGAGATTGCCGGTTATCGCGATACCTGGCAGATTCGTCCGCTGGTCACTTCGGGCCTGGCATGGAACAGTGAGAAACTGACAACCAGCCTTGATGTGGATTTAACCCCGACTAAGCGCTTTAAAACTCAGGAAGACAGCCAGTATGTCGGCGTGGGGGCTGAATATCGTCTGCTGGACTGGCTGCAACTGCGGGCGGGCTATCGCGCCGATATCAAGTCTAATGATGTGAATGTGGCGACAGCGGGTTTAGGTTTATCACCGTTTAACCACTCAGCACATCTTGATCTGGCTGGCTCAGTCGGTAATGACAATACCTGGGGCGCAATGGCGCAGCTGGGCTTTAGCTTTTGACCGTGGCTTTTGGGCGAGGCATCCCTCGCCCCATCACCATTCTGTGATATCATTGCGCATATTATCGACATCGATTCCACCGCACAGAGTTATCGTTTTTCATGACCCAGAATCTACCTGCACACCGTTTTTCAATCGCGCCAATGCTTGACTGGACCGATCGCCACTGCCGTTATTTCCACCGTCAGCTTACGCAGCAAACGCTGCTGTACACTGAGATGGTCACTACCGGTGCGATCATTCACGGTAAAGGCGACTATCTCGCCTGGAGTGAAGAGGAGCAGCCGGTGGCGTTGCAACTGGGTGGCAGTGATCCGGCCGCGCTGGCACAGTGTGCCAAACTGGCAGAAGCGCGTGGCTACAACGAAATCAACCTGAACGTCGGTTGCCCGTCCGATCGGGTACAGAATGGTCGTTTTGGTGCCTGCCTGATGGGCGAAGCTGCACTGGTAGCGGATTGCATTAAAGCGATGCGTGACGTGGTGTCGATTCCGGTCACGGTCAAAACGCGTATTGGTATTGATGAGCAGGATAGCTACGAGTTTCTCTGCGACTTTATCTCCACGGTTGCCACGCAGGGCGGCTGCGAAATGTTTATTATTCATGCGCGTAAAGCCTGGCTTTCGGGTCTTAGCCCGAAAGAGAACCGTGAAATTCCGCCGCTGGATTACGATCGCGTCTATCAACTGAAACGCGATTTTCCACAGCTGACGTTGTCACTGAACGGCGGCGTAAAAACGCTGGATGAGGCGAAACAGCATCTGCTGCATCTGGATGGCGTGATGATGGGACGCGAAGCTTATCAGAACCCTGGCATCCTGACGCAGGTTGACCGCGAGCTATTTGGCCTTGATAGCGCGGCCAGCGATCCGGTTGCGGTGGTGCGGGCAATGTATCCTTATATTGAAGCTGAGCTGTCAAAAGGCACTTACCTTGGCCATGTCACTCGCCATATGCTGGGCTTGTTCCAGGGCATTCCGGGCGCGCGTCAATGGCGTCGTTATCTCAGTGAAAATGCCCATAAGCCGGGCGCGGATGTTGAGGTAGTGGAAAAAGCACTGTCACTGGTTGCGGATAAAATCCCTGCTGCAACGCCAGTGAGTTAAGCGGGTTATTTTCGGGCGGCGTGTCGTCGCCCGTGTTAGTTAATTTCTGACCATCTGTTAATCAATTTCACCAACTTCCTTTCTGCTTTTTCCTGTCAATATACTTATATTCAATAAGTTACCATTTTTCAGCTGTTTGGCATGCTTCTTGTATTAGTTAACCAGTACTTTATTTTATGGAGCTTGCCGTATGGAAATCCTGTTTGTGTCTGGATTCTTTTTAATGTTGCTGCTGACCGGCGTCTCTTTACTGGGCATTTTGGCTGCGCTGGTGGTCGCCACGCTGGTAATGATGGTCGGCGGGCTGTTTGCGATTGTAATCAAGATGTTGCCATGGCTGATTCTGGCAGTGGTTGCAGTCTGGATTTATCGCGCCTTTAACAAGCCTAAAATTCGCCGGGATCGCTGGTCATCTCGTTGATTAATCAACGGATTGACTAAAAACTATCCGGCAGGAATGCGGGCTGGATCACATCATGGCGGTTTGCTTAGCTGTTTTTCGCAATTAAACATATTTTTTACTTATGTTTTCTGCCAGTATGGGAACCGTTGAGTCGAAAACGTATTCATCGCCGCTGACCCTACAAACAGCGCGAACTATAAAAAGAAAAAGGGGCTTCCTGCGGGAAGCCCCGTTCGCATTTATCGCATTCGAAAAATTCCCGCCGATTTAGATATTCCTCACAATTCCTCTGATTTAAGCTGCAGAAGAAGTTTCTTTATGAAATTATCACTCTGGTATAGGGAGCGGTAATTATATTAAGGGAATAATGAGTACGCGTGATGATATTATTGATGGTACTGATGCTGCTAAAGCCAAAGAAGGGTTAGTTTATACTGAGGTGTTAGTCTGGGTAGACTTAGGCCATGCCAAAGGAGATGATAAAACTAAGTTAAAAGTTACCAAGGCGGTCCGCTGGCGGATTAAAAAAGGTTTACCCAGGGAAGAACAGATCAGCATTGCGTTGGCAATGATGATGAAAACGGCCCATATATTTGAAACTTTCCAGAGTAACTGGTTTTTTAGCTGGATTAATGACAGCGGTTACAGTGGCGAAGATTTGGTTTCCGACTTGCTGGGATTTTATCGTGTGGTACGACCAAAAAATTATTTTCCACTTTTCAAGCCCGTCAGTAAATAAGATGCATTGCGGCGCTGGGATCACTATGGGCCCATAGGCCAGTTTAAGAATAAGAGTTTTAAACCGTTGCTGTTTCCCGACCCAGCTCTCCATCCCGATGCCAAACCTTATAAAGTGTTACTCCCACCTTTTATGCGTGAAATCACGCGCTTTACTAATTTTGAAAGTGATGATGTGCGTATCATCACTGATGACTATAACAGCATTAAGAGAGTTACATGAAAAAGCATAAGGGATGCCTGATTATTTTCATTGCCTTAATTATGCTTCTTGCGATCCTTATCTTATTTTTAAAAATTACTCTGGTGAGCGCTATCGGCTATACTGAAAAGGATTTTTTAAACTACCATCTGTTAACTGATGAGGAAGTAAAAAACGCACTGAAAATCTCGCAGGATTACTATTTCTTCTATTATGCGATGGATGGCAATGTATAATAGAAGTGAAATTCGCTTTAGTAATGTTAATTCGCTGCAACCGTTAGTAGATTATCTTACTACCCTGGATTATCAGTCATGGCGTAATGCTGCCGGGCATGTGTATTGGATACGCAGTGATAACCTGACAAAACGTTTTGATATCTGCTTTTATCCGCATAAGAGAGAAGCAAGATTGACTAAGGAACATACTCCCTATGATTATTCGCTGGATTTAAAGAGAGACTTTCAGCAGAAAGTCCCTCTGACTTCGGTAAATCAAGGAATCAATAAACTCGACCCCTGAGTGCCACGGCTTTCCAGTGTTTTATGTGCCTGCTGCGCATCCGCCAGGGCAAATTTTTGCTGCTCTGGCACATCGACATTAATCGCGCCGCTGGCAATCAGTGAAAACAGTTCACTGCTGGCCAGCTGTAGTTCTTCGCGGTTAGTAATATAGCCAAACAGCGAAGGGCGAGTCACATACAGCGAGCCTTTCTGATTAAGTATCGCCAGATTCACGCCACTGACCGGGCCGGATGAATTACCAAAGCTCACCATCAGACCGCGTCGTTGCAGGCAGTCCAGTGAGGCTTCCCAGGTGTCTTTACCCACCGAGTCATATACCACGCGCACTTTTTTGCCATCGGTCAGTTCGCTGACGCGTTGTGCGATATCTTCTTCGCGATAGTTGATGGTGGCCCAGGCGCCGGAATCCTTTGCCAGTCTGGCTTTCTCCGCGGAACCCACGGTGCCAATCAAATGCGCGCCCAGCGCTTTCGCCCACTGGCAGGCGATTAAACCGACACCACCGGCAGCGGCATGAAACAGGAACACTTCATCCGGCTGGACTTCATACGTCTGACGCAGCAAGTAGTGTACCGTCAGCCCTTTCAGAAACGCGGCTGCCGCCTGCTCAAACGAAATCGCATCCGGCAGCAGTGCCACTTTATTGGCATCGACATTGTGCCGTTCGCTATAGGCACCCAGCGTGGACTGCGCATAAACCACGCGATCGCCTGGCTTCAACACCGTTACCGCCGAACCCACTTTGCTGACAACTCCCGCCGCTTCAGTACCCAGTCCGGAAGGCATACTGGCTGGCGCATAGAGGCCGCTGCGGAAATAGGTATCAATATAATTGATACCTATCGCTTTATTCTCTATCTGTACTTCGTGGGCCGCTGGATCGGCGAGGTCGATATCGACCAGTTGCAACACTTCCGGGCCGCCATGCTGGCTAATTTGTATCCGCTTTGCCATGCTCACTCCTGTTGATTGATGGGAGGATATTAAGCGCACAAACGAGTATACTTGCGCGTCTTCTCAACTGATTTTCGGTATTGCATTCACTATGGCAGGAAATAAACCCACCAACAAATCGAGCGAAACTCGCGACCGCCAGATGGAAGGGCTGAAATTACCGCCTCATTCGCTGGAAGCGGAGCAGTCCGTGTTGGGCGGTTTGATGCTGGACAACGAGCGCTGGGATAACGTTGCCGAACGTGTGGTCGCGCAAGATTTCTTTAGCCGTCCGCATCGTATGATATTCGGTGAAATGCAGCGCCTGCTGGAAATGGGCAAGCCCATCGACCTGATTACCCTCTCTGAATCGCTGGAGCAGAAGGGCGAACTTGATATGGCCGGCGGCTTTGCTTATCTGGCCGAGTTATCCAAAAATACGCCAAGTGCGGCGAACATCGGTGCCTATGCCGATATCGTGCGCGAACGTGCGGTCGTGCGCGATATGATCTCGGTCGCTAACGAAATTGCCGATGCCGGTTATGATCCGCAGGGGCGCAGCAGTGAAGATCTGCTGGATCTGGCTGAATCGCGCGTCTTCCAGATTGCCGAAACCCGTGCCAATAAAGATGAAGGGCCAAAAAGCGTCGATCAGATTCTGGAAGCCACGGTTTCGCGTATTGAGTCGCTGTACCAGACGCCGCATGACGGTGTTACCGGCGTCGATACCGGTTATCAGGATCTGAATAAAAAAACCGCAGGCTTGCAGCGATCGGATCTGATTATTGTCGCCGCACGTCCATCGATGGGTAAAACCACCTTTGCGATGAACCTGTGTGAAAACGCCGCGATGTTGCAGGATAAACCGGTGCTGATCTTCAGTCTGGAGATGCCCGGCGAACAGATTATGATGCGTATGCTGGCTTCACTGTCACGTGTCGATCAGACGCGGATTCGTACCGGCCAGCTGGATGATGAGGATTGGGCACGTATCTCCGCCACCATGGGGATTCTGCTCGAGAAGAAGAATATGTATATCGATGATTCTTCCGGCCTGACCCCAACGGAGGTGCGTTCGCGTGCGCGCCGTATTTTCCGTGAACATGACGGCTTAAGCCTGATTATGATCGATTACCTGCAACTGATGCGTGTGCCATCACTTTCCGACAACCGTACGCTGGAGATTGCAGAAATCTCGCGCTCGCTGAAAGCGCTGGCAAAAGAGTTGCAAGTGCCGGTCGTGGCGCTGTCGCAGCTTAACCGCTCGCTGGAACAACGTGCTGATAAACGTCCGGTTAACTCGGATCTGCGTGAATCAGGCTCCATCGAGCAGGATGCCGACTTAATCATGTTTATCTATCGTGATGAGGTTTACCACGAGAACAGCGATATGAAAGGCATCGCGGAAATCATTCTCGGTAAACAGCGTAACGGCCCAATCGGCACCGTGCGTCTGACTTTTAACGGTCAGTGGTCGCGTTTCGATAATTATGCTGGTCCGCAATACGACGACGAATAGTTTACCCTTCGTCGAAGCCTTGTAGGGGAGCCGTTTTCGGCTCCCGTCCTGATGGCCCGCAGGGTGCAAACCCTCACGCGGGCGGCGAGAACCCCGCCCATTCGAATTTCTAATCACTCCCGTCTTGTCATCATAAAATAGTGTTGGACAGCACCACAAAGATTGCGGTTATCTGTAATAGCATGACGCCTTAACAGACAACACGGATCGATAATGACCAGCATCGACGACTTTGACCTTAAAATACTGACTTTACTGCAAAAAAATGGCCGTCTCACCAATCAGGAGTTGAGTGATTTAGTCGGGCTGTCGGCATCACAATGCTCGCGCCGCCGCATCAATCTCGAACAAGCTAATCTGATCCTCGGCTATCACGCGCGGCTTTCGCCGGATGCGGTGGGCCTCGGCATGATTGGTCTGATCGAAGTGCGCCTGATCAATCACACCGCTGAATACGTTGAAAGTTTTCATCGCATGGTAGCGGAACAAACCTCGATTGTGGATGCTTATAAAACCACTGGCGATGCCGACTATCTGCTCAAAGTCGCGGTTTCCGATCTGGCGGGATTAAGTGCACTGATCAGTCAGTTGGTTGCCGGACATCAGAGCGTGTCACACGTCAAAACGTCGGTGGTTCTCAATCGTCTGAAAGAGAATGGTCTGATGATGTTACCGGATAGCAAGGTGCGCCAAAATGGTGCGTAGTGCGCGATTTTGGTGCATGAATCAACCTGGTGCTGCGTGATTTGTGCATTAATTGGCTTCTTTATGCGTGATTGGGTAATTTGACGCTGATTGCATACACAAAGCTTTCAAATAAAGCAGATTAATTATCAATGAGTTAATCTTTCAGGTGCCGCTGGTAGTCATTTGTACTGCCGACCTGGTGCGATTTTTGCTGTCTGATCGTGTCAATAATTTGAGAATCAGACAGATGAATAATACTGCTCCTTCCTTTGCACCCGTTGAAAAAATTCCACATACCTGGGTTGAAGATTGTCTGGCAATACTGATCGGTACGCTGATGGTGTCATTCGGCGTGGTGATGCTGAAACAGGCCGGTGCGCTGACTGGCAGTACCGCTGGCATCGCCTTTCTGATGAGTTACCTGACCCACAGCTCGTTCGGCATCGCATTCTTTGTGATTAATCTGCCGTTTTACTGGCTGGCGCTGCGGCGTATGGGCTGGGCATTTACCCTGAAAACCTTCTGCGCGGTAGGCCTGGTCTCGCTGTTTACCCATTTGCATCCGCTTTTTGTCCATTTTGAGGCACTCAATCCATTTTATGCGACACTGTTCGGTAACCTGATAATGGGAATTGGGTTTATAGTGTTGTTTCGCCATAAAGCCAGTCTTGGCGGCGTCAATATTTTGGCGCTGTGGTTGCAGGACCGCTTCGGTATTCGCGCCGGTAAACTACAAATGGCAGTCGACACCTGCGTGGTGCTGGCATCACTGTTTGTGGTGTCGTTACCGATGCTGGCGGCATCGATTTGTGGCGCGGTGATCCTTAATCTGATCATCGCCATGAACCATCGTCCCGGACGTTACGACGTCTGAAGAGTAACAATCGCGCAGCGACGCGGTTTACTGATAAATCTAATCTATGGAGATCTGCACCGTGTTTCAAAACGTTGATGCCTACGCTGGCGATCCAATTCTCTCGTTAATGGAGACCTTTAAACAGGACACGCGACCGCACAAGGTGAATTTGAGCATCGGTTTGTATTATGACGGACAGGGTGTGATCCCACAGCTGCAGGCGGTTGCCGTAGCCGAAGAGCGTCTGAACGCACAACCACAGGCGGCCTCACTCTATCTGCCAATGGAAGGTCTGCCTGCTTACCGTAATGCGATTGCGCCACTGCTGTTTGGTACTGAACATCCGGCGCTGAAAGCCGGACGCATCGCCACCATTCAGACGCTGGGCGGTTCCGGTGCGCTGAAAGTCGGTGCTGACTTCCTGAAACGCTACTTCCCGAATTCGAATGTCTGGGTCAGCGATCCTACCTGGGAAAACCATGTTGCTATCTTCTCCGGCGCGGGATTCGAGGTTAATACCTACCCGTGGTTTGATGCCGAAACCAACGGCGTGCAGTTTGATGCCTTTATTGCCAAGTTAAAGACGCTGCCAAAACAAAGTATTGTGTTGCTGCATCCGTGCTGCCATAACCCGACCGGTGCCGACCTGACCGATGCGCAGTGGGATATCACCACGGAAGTGCTGAAATCTCAGGAGCTGGTGCCGTTCCTCGATATCGCTTATCAGGGCTTTGGTGATGGCATGGAACAGGATGCTTACGCCATCCGCGCTATCGCTGCCGCTGGCCTGCCAGCGCTGGTCAGCAATTCGTTCTCAAAAATCTTCTCACTGTACGGCGAGCGCGTTGGCGGCCTGTCGGTGGTATGTGATGACGCTGGCGAAGCGGCATGCGTGCTGGGGCAGCTGAAAGCAACGGTACGTCGTAACTACTCCAGCCCGCCTAATTTCGGCGCCCAGGTGGTTTCCTGCGTACTGAATGATGAAGCGTTGAAAGCCAGCTGGCTGGCCGAAGTGGAAGCGATGCGTTTACGTATTCTCGAGATGCGTCAGTCACTGGTTTCCGTGCTGGCTGCGGCCGTACCGGGTACTAACTTCGACTATCTGCTGAAGCAGCGTGGTATGTTCAGTTACACCGGGTTCAGTGAGCAGCAGGTTGACCGTCTGCGTGAGGAATTTGGTGTCTATCTGATCGCCAGTGGCCGTATGTGTGTGGCGGGTCTGAATGCCAATAATGTTCATCAGGTGGCGGAAGCTTTTGCTGCGGTAATTTAACACCCCAGCATTCACGCGACAGAAAAGCAGCGGGCATGGCCGGCTGCTTTTTTTTGGCTATTTTCCGGTAACGGGTTTACCTTTGGTCGACATGCTGCACACTTAACCAGAGTTATTCAGCTAAGGAATTTTGAGATGTGGTATCAGCAGACCCTTACCCTCGGTGAAAAATCGCGAGGATTTCACCTGGTAACCGAAGAGATTGTCGGTGAGCTTCGTCGCCTGAAGGATGTGCAGATCGGCCTGCTGCATCTGCTTTTGCAGCATACTTCGGCCTCGCTGACGTTGAATGAAAATTGTGACCCCACTGTGCGTAGCGACATGGAGCAGCATTTCTTACGTCATGTTCCTGAAAACGCGCCTTACCAGCATGACTATGAGGGCGCTGATGATATGCCTGCCCATATCAAGTCGTCGTTGTTGGGTACGTCGCTGCTGTTGCCGGTCAGTCGTGGGCGTCTGGTACTCGGCACGTGGCAGGGAATCTGGCTGGGAGAACATCGCGTTCACGGCGGTGCACGTCAGATTGTTGCCACCCTACAAGGGGAATAATAATGAACACTTCGGATCTGCTTTCTTATTGCATGAATAAATCCGGTGCAGAACAGAGTGTGCACAGTGACTGGAAAGCCACGCAGATTAAAGTCGATGACGTGCTGTTTGCGATGGTGCATGAGGTACAGGGGCGACCGGCGGTGTCGTTAAAGGCGTCGCCTGCGCTGACCGAACTGTTACGCGAAAAACATCAGGACGTTTCACCCAGCGAGCATCTGAATAAATCACACTGGAGCACAGTATTTCTTGATGGATCGCTGAAAGATTCGCAGATTTACTATCTGGTGGACGCCTCGTTGCAGCAGGCGATCAACACCCGTGGTACCGGCAACCATCACGGCGGATAACAGCCGGCCATCAGTATGACCGGCTGCGCACGCTTACGCGGTTGCTTCGTTGCGTAAGGTATCGATATCAATCACGAAACGGTACTTCACGTCGCTTTTCAGAATGCGCTCGTAGGCTTCGTTAATCTGATTCATCTTAATCATTTCGATATCAGAAACGATATTGTGCTTACCGCAGAAATCCAGCATCTCCTGGGTCTCAGCAATCCCGCCGATCAGCGAACCGGCAATGCTGCGACGCTTTAAGATCAGGTTAAATACCTGCGGTGACGGATGGTCGTGTTCTGGTGCGCCGACCAGCGTCATATTGCCGTCACGACGCAGCAGGGCGATAAACGGATTCAGATCGTGCTGCGCGGCAACCGTGTTGATAATTAAATCAAAACTATTGGCGTGCTGCGCCATCTGCTCGGGGTCTTTGGAAATCACCACTTCATCCGCGCCGAGGCGTTTGCCGTCGGCCACTTTCGATTCCGAAGTGGTAAACAGCACCACATGCGCGCCCATCGCGTGGGCGATTTTCACCCCCATATGACCCAGGCCACCCAGACCGACGATACCGACTTTTTTGCCCGGACCGGCACCCCAGTGATTCAGCGGTGAGAAAGTGGTAATACCGGCGCACAACAGCGGCGCGGCACCTGCCGGATCAAGGTTTTCCGGTACGCGCAGCACGAAGTCTTCATGCACTACAACTTGCGTTGAATAGCCACCATAGGTGATATCGCCAGTCTGACGATCTTCGCCGTTATAGGTGCCAACAAAGCCATTTTCGCAATACTGCTCTAAACCTTCTTCACAGCTGGAGCAGGTGCGACAGGAATCGACCATACAGCCGACGCCGACCAGATCGCCCACGTTATATTTGTGGCTGTGGCCACCGACAGCCGTTACGCGTCCGACAATCTCATGCCCTGGCACCACCGGAAAAATGGTATTTTTCCACTCATCGCGGGCCTGATGAATATCCGAGTGGCAGACGCCGCAAAAAAGAACCTCAATTTGCACATCATGTTCACGAAGTTCACGCGGTCGGTAATCGAAGGGGGCCAGCTTAGATTTCGCGTCCTGAGCAGCCCAGGCGTGCGTAATATTCATGGTATCTCCAGATTAAGTTGATGTTGTGTCATGAAGGAAAAGCGATTGCTGCTTAACACGGCAGCAGCCGAAAAGATCGGAGTATTAAGCTTAGTCAGTGAGCGGCAAGGCGGGTATGCCTGAATGTGTCGAAATCTTGCCTGTTTCTGCGAGATTTTGCGGGAATAAGCAAAGAGTGGCTGAAGAGAAAAAGCACAAAGAAAGCGGGGGCCAGTAGCGACTGGCCCCGCAGCGTTTTACATGTTCAACAGTGGCTTCAGGAAGCGCGCGGTATGTGATTTCTCACATTTCGCAACAGTTTCCGGCGTACCGGAAACGAGGATTTCCCCGCCGCCGCTGCCGCCTTCCGGGCCGAGATCGACAATCCAGTCAGCGGTTTTAATCACATCAAGATTGTGCTCGATAACCACAATGGTATTGCCCTGATCGCGCAACTGATGCAGGACTTCCAGTAACTGTTGAATATCAGCAAAGTGCAGACCGGTGGTCGGTTCATCCAGGATATACAGCGTCTGACCGGTGCCGCGTTTCGACAGCTCACGCGCCAGCTTCACGCGCTGCGCTTCACCACCGGACAGCGTCGTCGCCGACTGGCCAAGACGAATATACGACAAGCCAACATCGATTAGCGTTTGCAGCTTACGCGCCAGCGCCGGAACGGCATCAAAGAACTCACGCGCTTCTTCAATGGTCATCTCCAGCACTTCGTGAATGCTCTTACCCTTGTACTTAATTTCCAGCGTCTCGCGGTTATAGCGCTTACCTTTACACTGGTCACAAGGCACATAGATATCCGGCAGGAAATGCATCTCAACCTTGATCACACCGTCGCCCTGACAGGCTTCACAGCGGCCGCCACGCACGTTAAAACTGAAACGCCCCGGATTGTAGCCACGCGCACGGGCTTCCGGCACGCCGGCAAACAGTTCGCGCACCGGCGTAAAGATGCCGGTATAGGTCGCCGGGTTAGAGCGCGGTGTGCGTCCAATCGGGCTTTGATCGATATCGATCACCTTGTCGAAATTTTCCATCCCGGAGATCTCGCGATACGGCGCAGGTTCAGCGATGGTGGCACCATTAAGCTGGCGCTGAGCAATCGGGAATAGCGTATCGTTAATCAGCGTGGATTTACCGGAACCGGAAACGCCGGTAATACAGCTGAACAGCCCGACCGGCAGCGTTAAGGTCACATCCTTCAGGTTGTTACCGCGCGCGCCCACCAGTTTCAGTACTTTGGTCGGATCGGCCTGCACCCGCTGCGGCGGGATCGCAATCTCGCGTTTGCCGCTCAGGAACTGGCCGGTCAGCGAATCTTCTTTCGCCATAATATCGTCGACCGTGCCTTCTGCGACGATCTGACCGCCATGCACCCCGGCACCTGGGCCGATATCGATCACATGGTCGGCGGCACGAATCGCGTCTTCATCATGCTCTACCACAATCACGGTATTACCGAGATTACGCAGGTGGATTAGGGTTTCCAGCAGGCGCTCGTTATCACGCTGATGCAGACCAATCGATGGCTCATCAAGCACATACATTACGCCAACCAACCCGGCACCAATCTGGCTGGCCAGACGAATACGCTGCGCTTCACCACCGGACAAAGTTTCAGCTGAGCGCGACATCGACAGATAATTCAGACCGACGTTAACCAGGAATTTCAGGCGGTCGCCAATCTCTTTCAGCACTTTTTCGGCGATTTGTGCGCGCTGGCCGCTAAGTTTCATGTTCTGGAAAAACTCCATGGCATGACCAATGCTCATATCTGAGATGGTCGGCAGGGTGGTGTTTTCCACAAACACATGACGGGCTTCGCGACGCAGGCGCGTGCCTTCACAGCTGGCACAGGCGCGGTTACTGATAAATTTCGCCAGATCCTCGCGTACCGCGGCGGATTCGGTCTCTTTGTAGCGGCGCTCCATATTATGCAGCACGCCTTCAAACGGATGGCGGCGCACGGAAGTATCACCGCGATCGTTGATGTACTTAAATTCGATATTTTCTTTACCGGAGCCGTAAAGAATGACTTTGCGCGCTTTCTCTTCCAGCTGGTTAAACGGTGCTTCGATATCAAAATCGAGGTGTTCCGCCAGTGAGCGCAGCATCTGGAAATAGTAGAAGTTACGGCGATCCCAGCCGCGGATTGCGCCGCCGGCCAGCGACAGCTCAGGATTTTGCACCACGCGATCCGGATCGAAATATTGCTGCACGCCGAGACCATCACAGGTTGGGCACGCCCCGGCCGGGTTGTTAAACGAGAACAGGCGGGGTTCCAGCTCACTCATGCTGTAGCCACAAATCGGGCAGGCAAAGTTAGCGGAAAACAGCAGCTCTTCCCTGCTGGTATCGTCCATATCGGCGACAATTGCCGTACCGCCGGAAAGCTCCAGGGCGGTTTCAAACGATTCGGCCAGACGCTGAGATAAGTCTTCGCGCACTTTAAAGCGGTCAACCACCACTTCAATGGTGTGTTTCTTTTGCAGCTCCAGCTTCGGCGGATCGGACAGGTCACAGACTTCGCCATCAATACGGGCGCGGATATAGCCCTGAGACGCCAGATTCTCCAGCGTTTTGGCGTGCTCACCTTTACGATCCTGCACCACCGGTGCCAGCAGCATCAGCCGCGTGCCTTCCGGCTGCGCCAGTACATTATCAACCATCTGACTGACGGTTTGCGCCGCCAGCGGCACGTCGTGATCGGGGCAGCGCGGCTCGCCCACGCGGGCAAACAGCAGGCGCAGGTAGTCGTGAATCTCAGTGATCGTCCCCACGGTGGATCGCGGGTTATGGGAGGTCGACTTTTGCTCGATCGAAATCGCTGGCGACAAACCTTCGATATGATCGACATCCGGCTTCTCCATTAAGGAGAGAAACTGACGTGCATAGGCGGAAAGGGATTCCACATAGCGACGTTGACCCTCAGCGTACAGCGTATCAAACGCCAGCGAGGATTTACCGGAACCTGACAGGCCGGTGACAACGATCAGTTTGTCGCGAGGGATGGTCAGGTTGATGTTTTTCAAATTGTGGGTGCGGGCACCCCGGACTTCAATCTTATCCATGCACATTTCCCGGATTAACGCAGACCTCACTGTGCCGGTTTCTCCAACGTCAGGAGCGGCACAGCCAGAACCAAACGTCTAATTATGACACAAAAAAACCTGAATGGATATCCAGTGTTTGTTTGCAACGCTGTCACCAGGCGAGGCTTTTTTCGAGGTTGATCTGAAAGTAGGAACTGGCAGGATGCCATGTTAGAATTTAGGGTTTAGACTTAACTGAATATTCATCGGAGACACCAACATGGCCAGCAGAGGCGTTAACAAAGTGATTCTTGTCGGAAATCTGGGTCAGGATCCGGAAGTCCGTTACATGCCGAATGGTGGTGCGGTTGCCAACATTACCCTGGCCACGTCTGAAAGCTGGCGTGACAAGCAGACCGGCGAAACCAAAGAGAAGACTGAATGGCACCGTGTTGTGCTGTTTGGCAAGCTGGCTGAAGTGGCAGGCGAATACCTGCGTAAAGGCTCTCAGGTGTATATCGAAGGTGCACTGCAGACGCGTAAATGGACTGACCAGGCTGGCGTTGAAAAATACACCACTGAAGTGGTAGTCAATGTTGGCGGCACCATGCAGATGCTGGGCGGCCGTGGTCAGGGCGGCGGCGCACCAGCCGGTGGCGGCCAGGGCAACAACAATGGTTGGGGTCAGCCTCAGCAGCCACAGGCAGCACAGGGCGGCAATAACAACCAGTTCAGCGGCGGCGCGCAATCTCGCCCGCAGCAGAACAACGCGCCAGCCAACAACAATGAACCACCAATGGATTTTGATGACGACATTCCTTTCTGATTAAGAGGGAATTACATTAGTCATTAATCCTGAAACCCCGCGCTGCGGGGTTTTTTGTCCCCGGATTATTAGTGCGGCAATCGCCCCAGCCAGCTGATATTATTTTTTATTATCATTATCACGGCTGTTATATATATTTACCTGTGTAATACAAATCACTATTGAATAACTCATCAGAGTGATAAAAATCCTGCCTTTAAAAATATATGCCATGTAACTGTCTGTGTTTAAACGTTTTTAAATCATTATGACTTCGCTGTTATTTGATCTCAGTGGCATTTACTCTTATATCGATAACCCTTCAGCGAGCCGGTTAACCCTTGCCATCTTCTGGTGATTTTTTTGTTGTGCCGCTAAAAACCAATGTTATAGTCGGAAATGCACAATATCACCCCCGTGATTATTCTAAAAAATTATCAAATCGTTTTCGGGGAAGCTCATCTGGCATAAGGAAGATTTAATGGAAGGTTTTAACTCTCTGGAGTCGTTCTTAAACTCTGTACAACAACGTGATCCGCATCAGCCAGAATACTTGCAGGCGGTGCGTGAAGTGTTTACTTCACTGTGGCCTTTTATCGAGCAGAACCCGCATTATCAGCAGCAGGGCCTGCTGGAGCGGCTGGTCGAGCCGGAGCGTGTGATTCAGTTCCGCGTGGCATGGACCGACGACAAAAATCAGGTGCAGGTTAATCGTGCCTGGCGCGTGCAGTTCAGCTCGGCTATCGGGCCGTATAAAGGCGGGATGCGTTTTCATCCGTCGGTGAACTTATCGATTCTTAAATTCCTCGGCTTTGAGCAAACCTTTAAAAATGCGCTGACCACCCTGCCAATGGGCGGCGGTAAAGGCGGTTCTGATTTTAATCCGAAAGGGAAAAGTCAGGGCGAAGTGATGCGTTTCTGTCAGGCGCTGATGACCGAACTGTACCGTCATCTGGGGCCGGATACGGATGTACCGGCGGGCGATATTGGCGTCGGTGGTCGCGAAGTGGCATTTATGGCCGGGATGATGAAGAAATTGTCCAACAACAC
>NZ_JRXE01000031.1:61128-66823 GCF_001267535.1 Winslowiella iniecta
CGGGAAAGGCCTGTCGTTTGGCGGCAGTCTGATACGTCCGGAAGCGACCGGCTACGGCCTGGTTTATTTCACTGATGCGATGTTAAAACGCCACGGGTTAGGTTTTGAAGGCAGTAAAGTCGCCGTTTCCGGCTCCGGCAATGTGGCACAATTTGCCATCGAAAAAGCCATGGAAATGGGTGCCAGAGTGGTTACCGCTTCGGACTCACGCGGCACAGTCGTCGATGAAGAAGGCTTTACCACGGAAAAATTGGCACATCTGGCTGAAATTAAAAACCAGCGTTACGGTAGCATTGAAGATTATGCCCGCGAACGCCAGCTGGTCTATCTGGCGGGGCAGCAGCCGTGGAGCGTACCGGTTGATATCGCATTGCCTTGTGCCACGCAGAATGAGCTGGACCTGCCTGCCGCGCGCCAGCTGATCGCTAACGGGGTTAAAGCCGTAGCGGAAGGGGCCAATATGCCAACCACCATTCAGGCAACCGATGCGTTTCTGGATGCGGGCGTGCTGTTTGCTCCGGGCAAGGCGGCAAATGCCGGTGGTGTCGCGACATCCGGACTGGAGATGGCGCAGAACGCGGCACGAATCAGCTGGAAAGCGGAGAAAGTGGATATCCGTCTGCAACATATTATGCTGGATATTCATCACGCTTGTGTTGAGCACGGTGGGGAAGGTAAGCAGACTCATTACGTGCATGGCGCGAACATTGCCGGCTTTGTCAAAGTCGCTGATGCGATGCTGGCGCAGGGCGTGCTGTAACGCGGCACACCAGAAAGAAAAAAGCCCCTTGATAAGGGGCTTTTTTAACGGGCCGTTAATTTAATACAGATTTAATTTCTTTTAATATAATTAATTGAGAATTTAAATGCGGAAAATACACGCGTTAAACATCAACTAAATCTATGGCTATCATTGATAATGATTCATTAATTTAATATATTGCTTGAGTAAGAAACGGAAACCCTCGTTTCTTTGCTGCTATTAATAAGCATGCAAAATATAACAGGATGTTATATTTCTTTCCTGACGGAGATATTTGATGCAATGCAATGGTCTAAGATTAAACTCGCCGGAAATTCCGGTTGATGTAAAAAAACAAGCTGTGACAGATTTCACTATTAAAGGGCACTCCAGACAATGCTCTGGGTTAATTAAATTACGAGAACATTTATTAGTGGGTATCAGCCCGTTCAACTCCAGGTTTTCGCCAGATTATGTGGAGGCATTACTGGTATGGGGGCATAAGAATTTCGCGCAAGTCGATGTATTATTACCTGATGAAGAAAACACCGTGAAGTTACTTCTTGCCACCGGCCAGCCAGCGGGAAAGGCGATGAGAAAAACGCGGCAAGAGTTAAGTCGTCATCGACGATCTGTAATGCAAGCTATTGATAAAATTGGTGATCTTGCAACGCATTGCAAAACTCTTCAATTTTCAGATTACGAACAACATCCCAAATATCAGCATTTAAAATTAGCCACGCAAAATTGTTATGAGTCATGTGATAAGTTCAGGTCTGCCTGTATCAATATGTCAGCACAGGCCATTCGTGGGCGCAGTGGAAGTAGAGACAAAACCGATGCCTTCCTCGATAAAGTGAATCTCGCCATTCCTTACATATTTGCTGAAATGCCATTTTATCTTAATTCCCCTGAGATTATGCAAATTAATAGTTCGGTAATGGCCTATCACCGCTTATGGCCTATTGGTGACGCATTATTTGCAGGTGAATTTGCTCTGCGTGTTGATAAACGTCAGGGGCATGGCGTGGTGTCTTGCGTTGAGAGTTAATCTGCATAGTTTATAAATTTGCACAGTTAAATATTGAGGCTTAATTATAAGGGATGAAATTTATGCGCAATATTGTCGAGTTTGATGTGATGGCACAAGATTTTCACTGCAACCCTTATCCGGCATTTGAAAGATTACATGCAAACAATCAAGTTTTCAGGGACAGCGAATTTAATGCGTACTTTTTCGGCCATTATGAAGATGTTAGCCATATTTTGCAGTCTTCTGATTTCACCACGGAACCCCTGGCAAAGCGTGCTGAGCCGGTAACTGGCGGGCGTGTTCTGGCACAAATGGAGGGTAAGGAGCATCATTCTAAGAGGCGCGCGGTTTTATCTGGCCTGAGCGGTAAACTGTTCCGCGAAAAATACGCAGCCATTATTGAAACCATTACCTTGCAGCTGCTTGAAGCGCATATGGCATGCGGAAGGATTGATCTGATTAAAGATTTTGGCAGATCGTATAGTGTGCTGGTTTCTCTCAACATGCTGGGGCTGCCTGTTGACAGACATCAGGAGGTCGCTATCTGGCATCGCGGTATCACCCACTTTATCACCAGTCTGAAACTGAGCGAGGAAGAAAGAAAACACAGTTTGCGATGCAGCCAGAATCTTATTGGCTACCTCACCCCCATTATTGAAGATGCCAGTTTTCATGCGGATGGCAGCCTTATTTCGATGCTATGTCGTGCGGAGAATAATGGCGAAAAAATGACGACCAGCGAAATCGTGGCTCTGGTCATTAATGTGCTGCTGGCGGCGACAGAACCCGCTGATAAAGCTCTTGCCAGCCTGTTTTATCATCTGCTGCACAATCCACACTGTATTGAGAAAGTGCGCAGCGACAGAACACTGCTCAACGCCGCCATCGGCGAAACATTACGTCTGACCTCTCCAGTGCAGCTTATCCCGCGTCAGGCCAGCAAAGATCTCACCCTTGCTGGCATAGAATTGCCTAAAGACACGCTAATATTTTGCATGACTGGCGCGGCAAACCGCGATCCGTCGGTGTTTAAGGATCCCAGTCGCTTTATTCTCGATCGGCGGCAGCAAGCGAAGAATCTCCCGGACTCGGGAAAAATAATGAATCATCTGGCGTTTGGTACCGGAGCGCATGCCTGCGTGGGCACTGCTTTTTCGCTCATGCAGATAGAGCTGACGGCCAACTTACTGTTGGACAGGCTGGAAAATCTGCGACTGGCTGAAGGATATTCGTTGCAGGAAGAGGGGCTGTATGTTCGGGGGCCAGCGACGATGTGTCTGGAGTTTGCACCACAAAATGGACTGAGTCATAGCAGTGAAGCCACCAGGGGGGAAAGTCTATGAGTCATTCTGCCAATGCTGCTCATAACCCGTTATCGGCATCAGATCGTGCCATCGTTAATGTTCTTATTGTCGGCGCGATCCTCCCCTTGCTGGATACCACCCTGGTTAATGTTGCACTACATAGCATTGGTGAACAGCTGCATGCGCCGCTTTCAATGATGCAGTGGATTGTCACAGCTTACACCCTGGCCGCAGCCAGTACAGTTCCGCTGTCGACATGGCTGGCGCAACGTATCGGCGCTAAGCAGCTGTGGCTTTTATGTCTGTGGATGTTTTTGATCGGTGCCGCGATGTCTGCGCTGGCCCGAAGCGTGGAGTTGCTGATTTTTTCACGCATTATACAGGGGGCAGCAACAGGATTGCTGTTGCCAACAATGCAGACCATCGTGGTTATTGTTATTGGGCAACAAAAGGCACGTGCCGCGCTGGCGGCGATGTCGATACCCTCGGTGCTGGCTCCGATTTTCGGGCCACTGATAGGGGGGCTGGCGCTCTCTTTCACTGACTGGCGCGTACTCTTCTGGTTGCATGTGCCAATCTGTTTTGCGGCCATTGTGCTGGCTGGCAGGGTTATTCCGGCTATTGAAAGGCAACCTTCGCTGCAATTTGATCTGACGGGTTTTGTTCTTTTATGCCCCGGACTGGTTCTGGCAATTTATGGCTTGTCAGGTTTAGGCGATGGCGTAAGTCATACCACAATCATATTTACTGTGGCGGGAGTGCTGTTAATGGTCACTTTTGCACGGCACGCTTATCGCCGCAGAGAAAGCGCCCTGGTCGACCTGACATTATTCGCAGTGGCGAATTTCCGCTTATCCTGCTTGCTGCTATTTCTTGCCAGCGTGGTGTATTACGGCGGGATCCTTCTGTATCCTCTCTATTTAATACAGGCTGGCAACTATACGGCATCCTGGGCTGGCATCTTACTGGCCATGCATGGTGTCGGAACGCTAATTGCACGGCATAAACTGTCTGTTATCTCCGCTAAATGGGGCGATCGCCAGACTGCATGCATGGCAATATTTTTGGCGCTGCTTGGCTCGGTTATATTATCTCTTCCGCAAATCATTGATGACACGTATCTGCTAATGTCAGGGATGTTATTTCGCGGTGCAGGTATTGGCATATTAACTATTATGCCGATGTCATCGGCATATCATGGATTAGCAAAACAACAGGTGGCGCATGCCAGCTCACTAACGCGGATTCTTACACATACTGGTGCCACTATTGGTGCGGTCATGCTGGCGATGCTACTCCACTCGTCCCAGCCTGTGGCGGTGCTATCACCTTCAGCCTGGGCTTCAGCACATATAGCACTAATGACAGTGATTATTGTATGTGGTCTGGCGTGTTGGCGACTTCCCGCGCGCAGCGGGTGAAGATGAGTGTGGTGTCAGTTAAGTGAGATGCGGTGCAGGCAAATTTGTATAAGCATTGCAGAAAATAACAGGCCCAGATAATGGGGGCCTGATGATAAAAATTAATTTTAAAGACTCTGCAAAAACGCCAGCAGATCGTCATTCAGCTGTTGCTGATGAGTCACAGCGAAACCGTGCGGTGCATTGTCATACACTTTCAGCTGTGAGCCGGGGATCATTTCCGCTGCCAGCTTACCGGTGGCTTCAAATGGCACAATCTGGTCGTTGCTGCCGTGGATCACCAGCGTCGGCACATCAACTTTTGCGATATCAGCGCGGAAATCTGTTTCCGAAAATGCCGTTACACAATCAATGGTGCCTTTGAGCGACGCCAGCAGCGCAATATTCAGCGTCTGCGTCAGTACGCCGTCAGAGACGGTCATGCCCTGATTAGTCCCATAAAATGGCGTAGCAAAGTCTTTGATAAACTGAGCACGATCTTCACGCAGTCCCTGTTTGATGCCATCAAAGACTGATTTTTCCACCCCTTCAGGATGATCGTCGGTTTTACCAAATATCGGTGTTACCGCACCTAACAGTACCAGCGAAGTCACACGCTCGCTGCCGTAGCGGCCAATGTAGCGGGTCACATCACCACCGCCCATTGAGAAGCCGACCAGCGTGATGTCGCGCAAATCGAGGTGGGTAATCAGGTCGTTAATATCGTCAGCGAAGGTGTCGTAGTTGTAACCTTCCCACGGCTGATCGGAACGGCCAAAGCCGCGACGGTCAAAGGCGATAACCCGGTAGCCGCGCTCGGCGAGGAAGTTTAACTGGCTGTCCCACATATCCGCATCCAGCGGCCAGCCGTGGCTGAACAGCACCGGTTTACCTTTGCCCCAGTCTTTATAGTAAATCTGTGTGCCGTCTTGTGTTTTAAATGTGCTCATGATGTTTTCCTCAAATTTTGTGTGTGCTGTTGTGTTTGATGGACATAACATTAACGACTGCCTCGAGGGAAAGATAAGGCATAATTTTTGACAAGTTGTTGAAAGATTCTTAACGAAATATCTCACTGACTTTAATGTAGTTTTAGCGACAAAACCTGTCAAAAAAAACTCAACAAGTTGGTAAATTCTTTCCGCTATCTGTGAAAACGTTCCTCTCGTATTGTTAGCTCCAGCAGCACAACACTAACCGAAAACAATACCCTGAG
>NZ_JRXE01000032.1 GCF_001267535.1 Winslowiella iniecta
ACTGAAGTCTCTCGCGATGCGCAGGATATGGCTAACCGCGTTGACGCGCTGCTGGCGGGTCTGGCCGATGGCAGGGACAAGGCAGAGTTGCCGGCAGATGTTATCGCTTATATGCGCGCCAATAACATTGAAGTCAACGGCCAGAGTATTGATGATTTCCTGAACAGCAAAATACCTGGTGCCGGTGACGTTCTGGCAGCGCTGTCACAACTGCTGGCGGATCCGAGCCAAAAAGAATTTAAGGAAGAAGACATTGCAGGCCTTCTTAAATTCATGGACGACAATGGTATCAAGGTTGATGGCAAAAGCGTTTACGCACTTCTGACAGATAGCGAAATCTCCAATGGAGAATTACAGTCATTCGATAAAGTTATCACCTCAGATAATATGGCAAAAATTCAGAGCGCCCTGCAAGACGCCATCAAACTGGATAAAGCTGATCTGACGGCTGTCAAATCTGCACTGGAATCCCATTCAGGCCGTGCGTCTGACTTCGTCCAGCAGAACCAGCTGAAGTTGCAGCAACTGATGCAGAACTTCAACACCGCGGTCACCATGGCCAACAGCGTGCAGAGTATGAACGCAGAATCGGCCAAATCTATCGCTCAGTCTATCCGCTAATAACTGATTTACTTCTGACGGCAGTACGTTAGCGTACTGCCGTTTTTCTATTTATCGATAAGTCATTATTTAATGAAAAATACTGAAAAAAATATCCGCAGCTTGCCGATAAATAACACTATTAATAACGGTTATCTTTATTTATAAGCCATTTTTTGTGTTTTTTATAAATTGAGTGGTGGGTATTAAAATTTATATCGGTGGGTTTATTAATAAAAATATACATACGGTAATAAATCTCTTTGCTGGCGATAGCGATGAATAAGGTGAGTTGTCTCTGGTAAATAATAAATCGCTACATTTTCTCTGTGTAAAAAGAAAGGTATCAGGTGTTGACCTGATATTTGTCGCTAATAAATCTCTGAGTATTGATGCTTAAAAACAGAATGTTTTGCAGAGATCCGCAAATCTATTTTTGCCAGATATCTATCATAGCCACAACAAAAACAAAACTACGCCGGATTAGACCATCTGGCAAACCATTTTAAAACACCATAAGGAAAGAGAGTTCATGATCGCTATCAATAACGTTGTCAGCCTTGCCCGAAGCGAATCACCCGTTTTCGGCCAGTCAGTCAGCGATATCGACTACCTCAGAGCGGGTAGCAATACCTCACTGATGGGTACCGCGATGGTTTCGATGGAAAACATCATGCTGCTGTTTACCGAACTGGCGAATGCCAAGTTCGAGCAGATGAGCAAGAAGACCGAAGTGTCACGTGATGCGCAGGATATGGCTAACCGCGTTGATGCGCTGCTGGCGAGCCTGGCTGACGCCAAAGGCACGGCCGAGCTGCCGCCAGATGTCATCGCGTATATGCGTGAAAATAATATCGAAGTCAACGGCATGAGCATTGACAAGTTTATTGCTGAAAATGGCACCACCCTGAACAAAGCTGACCTGACGGCGGTTAAATCCGCGCTGGAATCCCATTCAGGTCGCGCGTCTGACTTTGTACAGCAGAACCAGCTGAAGCTGCAACAACTGATGCAGAACTTCAACACCGCGGTAACCATGGCTAACAGTATCCAGAGCATGAACGCAGAATCGACTAAATCGATCGCCCAGTCTATCCGCTAATGATTTTAGGGGCTGAGGCGTAATGCTTTTGCCCCGTTTTACCTCACCAGGGGGAATAAAAATGCAAGACCTGAACCAGCTGAAAACCATGATCGATACCCTGCAAATGCGTCGGGTGGGATTTAAAAAACAAATTGATGAATTTAAAAAGCTGCAGGAAGAGATTGCCCAACTGCACTCACGTGCCGCCACCGATCCCGATGCTCAGCGCAAGCTGAAAAACCTTGATGGGGTATTGAAGGGCGATCGCGTACCGAAGCAAATGGCTGACAAAGCCGCCATGATGAAAAAAACCTTTGAGCAACTGGGTAAGCAACTGAAACAGCTGGTACCCGATCAAGTGGCTCAACCAGGCCAGACCACTGCTGCTGCTGTGGTGCCCGTTGTCGAAGCACCGGTTAAGCCAGTGATGGCGAAAAAACATCGGCGTGCGTTTATTTGATTTTTCACCCTCTAACATGGCGCGAAGAGCCGAATTTCAACGCGCCTTAACATGGAGTTTTTATGTCAGAGACCATTATCGCCCCACCGGCAGAAGAGAACGATGATGTGCTGCAACGCTTCTTTTCGCGCGGTGGCTCATTACGGATGTTAACCGATATTGCCGATCAGGATTTGTCGCAACTGTACGGCTATGCCGGTCAGTTGTTTGCTGCTGGCGAGTTCGTCGCATCGCGCAACTTTTATCAACTTTTAAGCACGTTTGATCACTGGAATTACGACTATCTGCTGGGATTAGGGCTATCCCATCAGCGCCTTTCTGCCCATGAAGAAGCCATTTCCTGCTTTGCACGAGCCGGAATGATCAATATCGACGACCCGCGGGCGGCGTTTTTTGCCGGTCTCAGCTATCGCCTGTTAGGCAATGAAGCTTACGCCCGCAAAGCGTTTAATGCCGCCATCATGTGGTGCGGCGAACAATCACATTATCAGGAAATTAAGGGAAATGCGGAAAGGATGTTAACCGCTACCACGGAGGAAATATCATGAGTATTGGTGTAGATCGTGCCCTTAGCGGGCGTGTACTGAGCAGTGAATTGCCGGATGAATTAGCGACAGGCAAAGCACCACGCAGCGAAAAAACCGCACAGCCGGTCCTCAGACTGTTTATTAATGATAACGACGGGCAAAAATCACCGCTTTCACAGCTGGCGGTACCGACCCCAGCGCAGACGACGGGCACTCGTCAGGAAGCGCAGGCCGCATTAAGCAATATTCAGCGCTCGCTTCCAACGCCACCGGGAAATGAGCCGGGCTTCAAACTCACTGTGCCGACCGTAGAGCGGGTGTCGATGGAGGCGATGTTCCTCGCGTCGACCATGCTGGCAAACCAGATTCTCGGTGACGTTGCGGAGTTGAAAGGCAAAGCGCTGTCGATTATGACCGACAAGCAAGACTTGCTGCGCAAGCAGGAAGTCGATCAGATTCGCGAGCAGATGAACGCCGCGGTCGAGCAGCAGGACAAAGCGAAAAAAGCGGGCATCCTCAGCGTGGTATTTGACTGGGTGGTTGCGGCAGTCGAAGTGGTGACCGGCGTTGCCAAGATTGTGGGTGGCGTGATGAGCGGCAACGCCATGCAGGCTGCGGGCGGCGCGATGGATCTGATGGCCGGTATGGCCGGTCTGGTGAAAGCGATGGCGAATACCCTCGCGCTCGTCGACCCGGAAAATGCTGAGAAATATAAAAAGGTTGCCGACGCAGCCGGAAAAATCCAGCTGGCGTTTGAAATTGCCGGTGCGGCGATTGATATCACCAGTGCGGTGCGCAATGCCGTTCTGACCAAAGTGGTACCTAAAGTCGTCGGTAAAGTATTGCAGGAAGGTGCTGACCAGGCGATTTCCGCCGCAATTAGACAAGGTAGTAAAACTGCGCTGTCCGCCGCAGCGTCCCAGGTCGGTAAGAAAGTTGCAGCAGAAATCGGCGAACAAATTGTCACCCGTGCGGCGAAAGAGCTGGCGGAAGAAGCCAGTAAAAACGCCATCAAGAGAGCGGCGCATAACTTTGGCGTCAACAAGATGGCCAAGCACTTCGGCACTGAAGCGATTGAGAAAATGGTCGGCAATGCCGTGGAAAAAGTCGGTAAGGACGCCATTAAGCGCGGTGTTGAACTGACGGCGAAAGAAGTCACCGAAAAAGTGATGGCTGAGATTCGCTGGCAGGTAATGGCGGCGCTGGCGAAAGGCGTAACCTGCGGCGCGACCACGGCGATGACCGTGACGCGTACGGCAGTGACCAGTGCGCAAAACATTACCGTTGGCACCATTGAGAAGCAAAAAGCGGAACTGCAGAAGAAAATTGACCAGCTGGTCCTTGATCAGCAATGGACCCAGAACTTCTTCGAGTTCTTTGAAGCGAGCAAAAAGGATGGCATTAAAAAGATCAAAGATCTGCAAGACAGTCAGGCCGACATCATGCAGGGCGCTGTCACGACGATTGGCAAAACCGCCTCTTGCCAGGCGCAAGTAGCCGCTTCAATGGTGTAATCAGGAGTTGTTATGACGACAGTAAGTTCTTTGAATGTCCTTAACTGGGTGCAGAACATCGAGCAGCAAAGCGGGAAAGTAACAGAGACCCCGCTCGCGCAAACCGATGTAGATAAGGTTCTGGCTGAAGAACTTACTGCTGAAGGGGTTGAGACGATTGCCATGCAACTTGTCGATCAGCCACGTTTTGCGCAGCTTGAACAGGCTTTAAGTCGTGCTGCTGATGATGCCTCCGGGAAACTCAATAATATTGCTTTTTCAGGTATTTTGCAGGAAGCCCGCGAAGTGGTGGTGGCAGCCAGCAATCAGGGGCAGAACATCACCATGGCTGAGCTGGTTGCGCTGATTATGGAGATCGCTTTGCGCGATCGCGACCGGCAGCGCGACATGGATGAAGTGGTCAAGCATACGCTCGCCGCGACGGCTATTGCCATTCAGGCTCTTGGCACGGAAGCCATTCAACACTCGTATACCGGCAGCATCCTTATGTCGGTGGGAACATTGGTCGATGGTCTGAGAAAAATGGCTGAGCCCGGTCAGTACAAGGATGGGACCAATCAGTTAGCGACAATCAGTAGCATTTTGGTGCTGCATGGCGCGAACGCCAACGTTGCCGGCACGCTGCTGGACAGCATCAAAGAGGTTGCCCGTGACGTGTTGTCCAGGATGACAGAGCAAGTCGATGGCGAGAGAAATATGAGTGATGCCAGCCATCAAGAGCTGACGCAGCAGACAGAGGGGCTGGTCAGAAAACTCGCCGAGCTGGCATTAATATTTGGCGCTTTTGATCAAATTATGAGAGGCGCATTTACCAAACGTTAAACCATTAATTAATTTTTGTTTAAACACCAATCAAGGGAGAGAGATAAGATGAGTAACATCAACCAAATTAATAACACCAGCATTACCCAGGCACAGCCAGAAAGCACCAGCGGGCGTTCTGCCGCAGGCAATGGCGCCATTGCAACGATTGATAACTTGATCGCCATGCTGCAAAAAATGAACAGTGAAATCCGCGATATGCAGCGCGATCATTTCACCGCTCAGCAATCGTCAGCTCATCAGAAAGATCTGGTTGCTCTGGGAAATAAAGAGCGTGCCATCGAGCTGAACTATGAATCGGCAGTCAAAACCGGTAAGTCGAAAATCATGTCGGGTGGACTGGGTGTGGCAGGCGCATTTCTCGGCGGTATCGCGCCGACGGGTGTCGGCTCATTTGTGTCCAGCGGTGCGGAAGGCATTGGCAAAATCGGTGAAGGTAATGCCGCGATGGGAAGTGCCGGACTGACTCGTGAAGCACAGGAAGTGCAATTGCTGGCTGACTATCAGTCAAATGCCGCCAGCGAATACTGGAAAGGTCTGTCTGCGACCGTAGAAAAAGCGGCTGAAGCGTCTCGCCGCATGATAGATCTGACACGTGAACTGATGAGCCTGCAAGAACGCATTATGGGTGCAGTACGCATGTAGTTGTTAAAAAAGGGGTTAAGCCTGGGGGCTTAACCCCTGATGGAGAAAACGATGCAGCAAGTGACAGTGAAAGCCGATGCGGTAACCGACTATTTACGCAGCCAGGGTAAAACGCCGGAAGTGGCCTATTTTGGTAACAGCCAGTTTGTGATTGGCTGGCGGGTGACGCTGGCAGAATTTGAGCTGGTGTACCGTCTGGAAGGGGACCAACTGGTGGTCTGTGATTTTAAAGCGCATCACGATACCAGCAGTGATAATCGTGCGGCCGCAGGTTTTATTAAATTGATTCACCAGCTGGAGCGCCACGTACCGCAGATGAAACATGTGCGCGGGATGCTGCTGGACAGTATTCAGTCTGATGTGCTGAGCTTGCGCCAGCGTCTGGCTGAAGTGCTGGTCTATCAGGGCGCTTACTGGCAGGAAATTGATGGCGATCAGTGGCTGGTTTATGACGCAGGCGTCAAAGGTAAAGCCGCAGTGGCGTAATAGCCCGCCACTTAATTATCCTTATTGCCGCGCCCCCAGCAGATGTGAAAATCTGCTGGGGGCGCGGCTTTTTGTTGTGGGTTTAGTGGGGAATGGCACTGATTTGTATTAGATCTGAGTTCGTTTTGGCTCAGGGAGTAATTGGGTCTGACGGTCAGGTTGATCGGTATCACGCCCGTAAACGACAAACGCCGCATTTTCACGTCCCGCCTGGTCTGCAATTTTTTGCGTACTTCGCCTGATGCCTGGCTCATCATCCCTGTCAGTGACAAATATTTGACGCGTCGGCGCCCTCGTCTTAAATCGCATTTTGTATAAACTCAATAAATGCTCTTACCTTTGAATTGAGTGCCGAACGTTCGTTAACACAGGCATAAATATTCATCGGTAACGACTCTACGTAGTTCTCGTCACTGTGGCCTGAGCAAAACAAAGGTGTTAGTTGACCATTATCTATCAGCGGCTGAGCAATAAAACTTGCCAGACGGGCAATCCCCCCCCCGTTTACTGCTATTTTTGCAATAATATCAATATCATCGCTAATGAATTTGGGATTGAGCTTCGCGTTAACAGGTTGTCCATCGACGATAAAATTCCACGGTAGAAAACGTCCATCTGTGGGATAGCGGAAAACAAGGCAGGCGTGCCGGCTAAGTTCTTCAGGAATCTGCGGGATGCCCGCGCGGTCCAGATAAGCGGGGGCCGCGCAGAATATAAAGGGTAACGATGCGATTTTTCGGGCAATCAGTTGATCGTTTAGTTGTGCCTCGATGCGGATACTGACGTCGACACCTTCCAACCGATGGTCGACGTTGCGATCGGTACTAATCAGTTCAATATCAATATCGGGAAAAGACGCTTTGAACGCAGGCATAAGTGGCGCTATAACGTACCGACCAAACGCGGCAGTCGTAGCGATGCAAAGTGGACCCTGCGGCCTGGTTTCAAGCGCAGCAGCCTGTGAGGCGAGGTCGATATCATGTGGAATATGACGGACTTTCTCGAAATAACGTTTGCCATTTTCAGTTAATGTCATGCTACGGGTGGTGCGCGATAGCAGACGTACGCCCAAATGTGCCTCAAGCCGAGAAAGGCTCTGGCTAACCGCCGCTGGACTCATCCCTTTAGCTCGCGCCGCCGCTGCGATACTGCCGTTCTCCACCACGCGGATGAAATTGCTAATCAGACCCAACATGTCCATATCATCCCCGATACTTTATTCGTTGCTTTTACTTAACAATGATTAAAGCACAACCTCTCTACCACCGTCTTAATTAGCTTGTTAGGTTAGCTGCTGTTTCGCTAACCTTTGTTAAACAGGACAACTCGATGACCAATACTATCGCTAAAAAAATCCCACGAATCCGCTTTCCTGAGCATGCTTCACCCTACATATTTGCTCTTTATATGGCGACCATCATGGCGTTTCTGATGAGTCTGGTCATCACCCTTTCCGAATTTGGCATGGGGCCGGATTACATGACAAATGTGATGAATGCGTATCAGGTTGCCATGCCATCGGCTTTTGTTTGCATACTCGTTGTACGTCCGATGGTTATCCGGCTGGTAGGATTGACGGTTCACGGTCACTGAGTGATTCAATACGCGCCTTTCGTCCTCACTTATTAAGGCTTGCGAGTCGGCTTATCGCTCAAATTTGCCGTAAAGGAATGCCAGCGACTGATGGGTACCGAGAGCGGGTGTTAGTTCAGGTAGTCAATTTCCGCAGGCGTGTGGTTAGGCACAGCGTCTTTTAACCAGTCATAAAGCAGACCGATATTATTTCTGTGCGGCGTTCCTTTTGTCCAGACAAGCCAATAACTGTCACCGGTTGCTACAGCCTCGTTAAATGGCAGAGCCAACAGGCCGCTTTTAATTGCTTCCTTGCTTAGCAGTAAATCACCGACAGAAATACCATGGCCGCTTATCGCCGCCTGATTCCCTTGCTCCAGCGTGTCGAAAACCTTACCCCGGGCGATATTGAGATCACCAAATTTTCCCGTTCGTTTAAGCCATCTTCGCCAGTCACGGCGATCAGGTGAGGGATGAATAAGCTCACAGCTGAAAATGTCTTTTTGCGCCTCTTCTACCAGCGCCGGTGTACAGACCGGAACAAGCCATTCATTAAACAGCAGGCGACTTTCGGTCCCCGGTCCGAACTGACCATTTCCCAGCAAAATGGCACAGTCATAAGGTTCTCGGCTGAAATCAACCGTATCGGTATCCATCCAGACGCTGGAAATCTCAATTTGAGGCGTTGAGTATTGCTCACGAAATGCATTTAGCACATCGAGTAGCCAGCGCATGGTCAGGGTCGACGGCGCTTTCAAACGAAGCTCGCGGCTATTACCGCGAAAGGCATAACAGGCTCTTTCCAGGAACTGGAAGCCTTCAGTTAGCTGTTCTGCCAGTACGCGACCTGCATCCGTCACATCGACACGGGGTCCGTTACGCCGAAAGAGATCGCATTGAAACCATGCTTCCAGCGTTCGGATATGCCGGCTGACAGCGCCGGGGGTTACATTCAGTAAGGCAGCAGCTTTACTGAAAGAGCCAAGACGGGCAGCAGCTTCAAAAGCACGCAGCGCATAAAGTGGTGGCAGTGTCATGGCAATTATTCATTGTGAGTTTAACTCACATTAAATAGCAGTTTTTTCCATTTTTCAACGCTCCGTTGTGGCTGAATAATACAGCTCATCAAAAGGGTGCTGATAAGGAAATGAGATGATAAATGGACGACTTAATGACGGGGAAGATCTTGCCATATTACTGAGGGACTGCGGAGGCCGGGGAACCCGGCGCGGCTGACTTTGGTCGCTGCCCACGTCACATCCATACAGAGAAAAACAAGCCATGAACTTGACTTTACTGGGGGCATATTTCCTGGCGGTTCTGCTGCTGCTGTTGACTCCTGGGCCGGTGATTGCGCTGGTTACAGGAACTGCAGCCCGGTACGGCAGCCGAAAAGCTTTTGCGACGGTAGCAGGCACTAACGTCGCATCTCTGGTTCTCATCGCGTTTGCCGCCCTGATGCTGGCGGGCATTTTGTCACTTTCGCCGCTTGTTCTTTATCTGGTGGGGATAGCCGGTTCGCTATTTATAGGCTGGAGTGCCTTTACCAGTCTTCAGGGAGCGCGCGGATCAGAAGAAGTTGAAGTTAACGATAAAAGGGGAGTGAGCAACCGTAGCGGCTTCATAAGAGGTTTCATCACCGGTATTTCAAATCCGAAAGACATTCTTTTTTTCGTCTCTTTTTTCCCACAGTTTATTACGGTGACCCGAGATTTTACGGTCAGTATCATGACGCTCTCGTTCGTCTGGATGGTTTTCGATTTTACCGTGCTGTCGCTTTATATCCTGATGGTAAAACGCTGGGTTCCGGAGCGGCATGGCAGACGCATAGAAATCGTGTCGGCAGTATTTCTGCTTGCGATATCGCTTTGCAGTATCTTATATAACGTAAGTGAAATTGTTCTGCGGTATATCTGACATAACAAATGAAAAAGGGATGGCTTTATATAGGCATTCAACTGGACGGACGTGTGAAAATTGCCTGGGCTAACGGTTCCAGAATGATTCTGGCTGCTAACTCACTGGCGGGAAGCAAACAGCTTTGGCCAGCTGATAACCATAATTAAAGGAGAAAATGCAGTGTCTCATTAACTTGTCGAACTCTCTACTACCTACGCTACAAGGAAGGCACTGCCTGCCAGACGGCGTCGGGCGTTTCTGGAAGACATAAGAAAGCTATGGGCAAGTTATCCGGCACGGGAGTCGAAATTCTCACGTTTATCGAGACCCAACCTGACATCGACCATCACACTGATCATCGTCTCATGGGGGGGGTGGCGCTTTCGTAATGTCCGGACTCGTGATCCATTGCTTGCTGGTATAAAGCCAGTGGAGGGTACGCGTATTTTGATCATGTGAACGCCACAGAGCCGGATGGTGACTTTGCCCAACATATTGATATACTGTAAAAAATACAATTATGATATTATAAGGAACACAATGAAAAAGATTCTTGTTGGTTGCATGGTATTACTTTCTGCTTCCTGTGCAGATTTTCAGAAGACAGTTGGGGATCAGATGAAAGCAGTAAATGCTGCGCTGAATACTAAAAGCACCAGCACCCCGCAAACCATGGCTTCTGCAAAACAGAATGGTACAATCACCAACCAGCAGTGTAAGGATAGTGTGGGCAAGACCAAAGCCTATTTCGAGCAGCTCATTGGTTTCAAACTTGATGCATCCAATTCCTCTGGCTACACCTCCTTCTCAGAGACCTACAATCTTAGAATATCAGATCGTAAAGATCGCCTGGGCGGCAACTTCGCAATCTGTATTCTGTCAATCGATCCACAAACCAGTAAAGTGACCATGTTCTCAATGCCTACTTAATGAGGCAGGAGTCATGATTTGCGGGGCCATACTCTGGCTCCGTCCTGGCAATATCGTCAGCATCCAGTGCAACCTGAGTTCACCGGACGCTGACGATATTGCTAAGGAGAAAACAAAATATGTCCGTTTTTTGATAATCGGTATCCCCATAATATACGTGGCTATAACTATGTTTTATCTGGCTCGCGTTAAAAAGAGAAAACTTCCTTATTTCCGGTTTTGTACTTCTGGCAGCAGGTTTCGTTAATCTGCTAATTGGCCTGACGGAAGGCAGAAGCCGGCAATTCTGTAAGCAACTTTTAAAGTTCTGAAGCTTAATATCTCAGGCAGGAAGAATATTGGGCTAATCGACAATATGCGGCCTTTATCGCGTTAATTCTGAACCGTCGTAATCAGGTGTCATGTCGGCTCCTCGCTCCTGGCAGACTGTCAAACTAAGCAACGACTAACCAAACACATTGCGGTTTTCACCGGGCATTTGTACCTCTTAACTCCAATCGATCCGTCGCCGCAGGATAGCCGCTAAAACAATCCTTTCGAGGGGTATTCCCCAGCCACATGGCTATCCATGCTGCCGGGGATCTGCGTAATTTAATTTACCCTGAGATCACTTTGGCTTGCCCAACGGGTAATTCCCCCCAGTTGAGTCCGGCATATTTCCCCATAAAGAAGACCTCCTTCTCTTTTGCCGCATTCAACAGCTGGAATAAGGCTAACCCCAGGATATTTTTATTGATAATGCCATGTTTAAGTGCATAGCCACCATAAGTTTTAATCACATCCGGTGTCGTCATGAATAAGGGCTTTTGATCGCCTTTAACTTTAATTTTTACCAATGTTAACTGGTTTTTTTTGTTACTTCTAAAACTGGAAGATACACTGCGGCTGCCACTCATAGAAAGTGCTCTGCCTTCGGTTCCGGCAGTCGCGGTATGGACGAAAATGGCCTGTAGATATTTATTAAACTCATGATCGGCACCGCCAGGAATATTTTTACTGATTTCAGGGATTTCAAAGTTAGCAAATTTCGGGTTTTCTTTAAGCTTTTCAATGGGGGAGTTATTGCGTAACACGCCAAGTTTAGTGATTTCATCACGTGTACTATGGTGCGCACGGAAAAGCGTTGAACCTACTGTATATTTTTTAAATTTATCAATATCATTGTAGTTAAGGATTTTGACTTCATCCATCATCCATACAATTCTTTGCTGAGGTGACCGGATATACTCTTTAAGTACCTGTACCTGATTATTCAGTTCTTTCTCGTCGGGTGAGCCGGTTATTTTTTGGCTGCTACAGGCTTTGCTGTTACCCCCGCCGCGTTTAATCAGACAGTGAGTTAAGTCCAGTTGTGCATTGCTGTCGATTTCCAGCTCAAGCGGTCTTAATTTCCTCACTCTATTTGCCTCAATGGCGTTATCAATCCCCCGAAGAGAGTCCCCTATCGTTACTCTGAACTGGGTTCTCATCTCCTGAGTCTTAACACCGTCGAGAGGGTCAATTTCAAGATGTGTCTCTCCCTGATGTGTAACAATTTTCCTTGGGTTAATCTCCGCACGATCAAAATTAATGATGTTAAACTGATTAGTCTTTGGGTCGAAGAGAATATTTCCGGCATTAATATCCTGGTGCAGGATACCCTTTGCTTTTAATTTTTTTATCGATTGCTCAACAATTTCTTCGATGCCTTTTGCATTGATGGCCTCTTTTAGCGCAGTGAGATTTTCAGCATCGCCGGTCTTTAACAGGGACTCAATTGATTCACCGGGAATTTTTCTCATTTTCACTTCAACTGTGCGTTCAAGTGCATTGATGCCTTGACGAGTCATTACAGTTGCAGCACCATCACCATAGAGAAGATTAAGCGCCCGGGCATTAGTTTTTGCTTCTTTCAATACGCCATTATCAGAGGCAGCTTTAAAGGAGAACTGATCGTTACCGATATCCGCGAGCGGAGCATCCTTTAACTCTTTTTTATACACTTTTACCAGCGTATTCTCATCAATCTTGTACACGTCAGCCGACTTTCCGCTAACAATGATATTTTCTGGCTTTTTAAAACTACCCTCAAGGAATATATCATCGATGCTCTTTACATTATCTGAGGGTGATTTTCCGGCGAGTTTTGCAACGTTATCCAGTTTATGCAGCTTATACAATGCCGCTGCTTTTACTGCCGCCAAAGGAATTAATTCGCCCACAGTGGAGAAAGCAAACTCGACCAACGCTTCCGTTAATAACTCTTTACGTTCTTCATTTGTTTTCGCCATTGGGTAGCTTATTGCCAGGCTGGCTGCTGTCAATGCACCTTCGACTGCCAGCATCGCCATGACCCCAGCCAGGCTGCCCGGTACCATAAATGACAGGGGGATTGTCAGTATACTGAGCATCCTGATATAGGCCAGCCGGTCCTCGGCGGTGGTTTCTGCTTTGGTTTTAAGCAGTGTATCGACATTTGACCGCATGGTATCGCTAAAACGTTTAACCAGCTCGTCCTGATAATCCGTTGATGAGGTATATTGAACCTGTGCAATATTATAATGCTGCAGACCTGGCTTGATGGGGATGTATTCATCAAATGCAGTCTTTAATTTATCACTGCTCACGGTTCTGGAGGACAGATGTGATAATAAAAACGTCTGTTTCTCTTTATCTTTAATAACTCCGAGGTTGGGAAGGATAACGCAGTTTTGCGGTGTAGTGGAGATTAACAGGTACTGCTTTTTGTCCGGATCGCTGCTTTCCCCTTGCAGGGCAATAATATTGGAAAGTGGCTGCTCTCTTATGGTTAACAGCAGGGGTTTGACGCTACCGTCTCCCTTTAAGAACCCATTAATCGACTTAGTAAAATTCTCTTTTACCGCGACTGGTAGTTTTTTATACTCATCTGTTTTCAGATAGGCTCTGAGATTCATTTTTAGGGTGAGGTCTTGATATTTTTTTAGCGCTTCTTTATTCGCTGATACGGAGTTTATCTGCTCCGCTCTGTTCAAATAGTCGCTTTGCAGGCTATCCGGGAATTTTCTGAGCTCATCAATACCTTGCTTATTTTCAACGGATAACCCCCTTAACTCCGGTCGCTTATCCATGGCTCCACAAGCAATCTCCCTGAGTGGAACGTCGTAATGGTAGATCGTCTGATCCCTTACATCTTTTTTTTCTAACCTGACGGTATCCGTTCCATTTTTATTTTCGAATCCGGGAATACTCTTTATTTTGTCATCTATATCCTTGTTGATATTCCCGATATAATCAAATTCTTTGATAAAGGATTTTAAATTTTCAATATTCTCATCTATAATCAGACCTGCTTTGGCAATGTCTTCTTTTAGTATAAGTTCCGGATTATTAGCGAACTTGTTAATTTCTGCCGAGATATACTCATCCATCCCCTTAGCTAAAACATCAGTGACCACCTGCTGGTGCTTATCGGTAAACCATATATGATAATCCATCGACATAGCACCAAAGTATGCTGTGGGATAAGATTTATCCTTAACACTGGCATAATCACCACTCCTTACTTTTTCGTACTCCTCTTTATAAGAGTCTATCCTGAGTTCCGCAAGATGCTTCATTTTATCTTTAAGCGTTAGCGAGAGTTCCTCGATAAAATTATTATCATGATACTTACTCAGCTGCGTATCTATACTCCTGTTTATGACAGTATTTAATTCATTTTCTATTTTAGTCAACATCGGTGGTGTGTCACTGAGTAACAACTTCACGTTGTCTTCTATTTTTCCCAGTGGTGTTATCTGTTCAACCATCTGCTCACCATTGAGCACTTTCTCTGTCAGCCGTGACAAGAATTTATGGGTAATCCGATTATCCACTTTCTCCGTGTCCTGATCACTCTCGCTGGCTTCCGACTGATTTATTTCCTGTTTTATCTGGTTATAAGTCGGCTGAAACGAGTGATAGTCTTTAACCCGCAACAGATCCTTTAATTCATCGACATACTCATTCAGTAGCATATCTTTAAAGATATATGAAATGAGCTGACCATCACCCAATTTAATCATTGCCTGATAGATAGCTCTTTGAATCAGTGCTTCTACATTTTTTTGCTGTTTAGCACTGAGCGTTTTTAATGAATCAAGTCGATCAATGGCAGCGTTTTCTGGCTCTATTGGCCGGGCATCCGCTGTCGCCAGCACACCCAGTATACCTCCTGCAAGTCCGCCCCCCGGGCCTGCAATGGCCAAACCCGCCGCCGCAGCAGCCACTGTGACGCCTAAATCGCCCATTGAAGTGGCAGGTTGGTTGGGTTGCGGCGGTTGACTGATGTTCAGCAAACTGGCGGGTTGTGGACCGGCTGATACATTGGGCGAGGGTATCGCCTCAGGTGGCTGGGTGCGGGTTCCCCCTCTGACAGCCATGTCTTCGCCTTTTGCCGCGTCCAGTTTGGGAAACTTTGCGACTGAAGCGTCGGTTATTTGCCGTGGTCCGGAATAACTCTGGTCTTTCCTGAGTTTCTCCGGGAGACTGGCCACCTGATCCAGCATCTGGCGCACTCTGCTGGCGGCATCAAGTAGGTTAGTGACAGTATTGGCTACAGGCGGCTGCTGCACCAGGCCGCGCACTGCGTGACTCGCCAGATAAAGGCAACCGGCGGCAGTAATCGCATTACTTATCCAGTCGAGCGTCCCTTTCGATATGCCGGCAGCCCCCACCAGCTCGTTCCACTGATGGGCGAAATCCCGCATTACCTCGGGTAACGCACCGCCGGTATAACTCAGTACACTGCTGAATAATCCGGGAAGGTGGCTGGTCATCCGCAATGCGATGGCGGCGTAGCTCTGCCCGTGTAGTATGCCTGAAATAGCCTCGGTGACCGTACTGCCCAGATGATTGAGAAAATCACCTGGCGAGCCATTTTGTCCCATAAACTGCCATAATTGTGACATCAGTATTGAGCTGCTGAAAGTTTTCAGCAGGGTATTAATTTCGTCACTATCTCGGTTCTGACTGACGGCAAGGGTGCCGGCCCCCTGCATTACGCTAAACTGTATCAGTGACGAAAAGGCCGGCTGTACCGTTGCGGGCATGACATTACTGGTGAGATTGCCGACCAGTCTGGCGGCATTTGATACCGCTCCGGCGGCATTTTGCAGCAGTTGGTCGTGGGCAAAACGCCACATGCCCTCGAGGCCGGGTTCAGAAGGCTCCGGTACACTAAACTGTTCCGGGCAACTCTCAAGCTTAGCCAGAATTTGGCTAAGGAATTGATCAATCTGTAATTCGGTCGCCTGACGGCCAGATTCTGGTGTCAGCATGCCGCGCAGAAATTCATCACGACCATAATATTCAGGGATAATGCTTTCAGCCAGATCCGCGTTTAGTGTCAGGACGCTCTCTTTACCCAGTGCCAGCGCAATATCCTTCACCAGTTTGCACGTTACATCCTGCCACTCCTCGTCGATTTCAATTCGATCGTACTGGACATTAAGTTGTTCAAAATCCACCAGGTTGAGGTTGGATGTGGCCTTGTCGGAAGCATTTTCCGATGGAGAAGGTATTTGTATATTGGGTGAATCAGACGACCCTGAAGGAACACGATTTAATTCTGAACGTATCATGACATTGCCCCTGGCAAATGAACTTAAGATAAATAGTTAATTTGCCAGAGGAAGATTTGAATGTTTTTGGAAATGTACACCTTTCTTTTGAATTCAGAATTAAATAAAAATCCTTTATGAAAAGATAATTTTATGGATGGTTATGTTTAAGTTATTCATGGTTTAATATCCGAAATTAATTGATATTAAAGCGTTTATTTCAGGCCTTAATTATAAGGCCTGAATTGGCTCTTGTGAGCTTTGCTGCCGGGTGGTCGCTGCACTTGGCGTAGAGAGCAATAATCCCAGAAGTTTTGACGCTAACGCATGACCATTGATGGCAACTTTCTCCACTGGCTTTTCCTCGACCGTTTCAGAGCGCATAGCATACTGTTTCCCTGCCGGAAGCGACTGATATTGCGGCTGAATTTGCTTGTAATGGGCCATCACTTTTTCGACATATTGCTGTGTTTCGCGATAAGGCGGAACCGTTCTGCCGTAGCGCTTTACCGCACCTTCACCCGCATTATAGCCCGCCAGTGCCAGCGTCAGATCATTATCGAAGTGCTTGATTAACCACTGCATATAACTGGCTCCTGCGCGCAGGTTATGCTGCGGATCCAGCAAATCGGTATAACCAAAGCGCTCACCGGTCGCGGGCATCACCTGCATCAAGCCGCGCGCGCCTTTCGGCGAAACGGCTTCATGCTGATAATTGGATTCAACACGGATCATCGCGTGCAGCAGATCGGCATCGAGGCCAAATTCTGTCGACACCTGCTCGACCAGTGGATGAAAGCGTTCCCTGTCTTTGTGCTGATCGAAAGTTGTCGCAGGCGCGTCAGGCAATCCGGTTGTTTTTTCAGCCACCGATGGGGCGGACACTTTTTCAGGCACCGTTGCCGGTAGCGGGCTGGCGTTGTTCTCCCCACGTGTCCAGGAGAGTGGCTCAACCGGCTGCTCGACAAAGTTTTCAGGCATATCAAGCGCGGTTATAGAGTGGGAAGCGTCAGCCTTCAGTGGGGGTTCATCCGCCGAAGAGTGTTGTAAAGAACAGCCGCTTAACCCAGCGCATAATAATAATATCAATATATTTTTAGCTTTCATCGTCTTCACTATCATCGTCATCGTAGTCCAGCTTCATCGCGAGGCGCAGAATATGCGCCACAGGTTCAAAAAGTTCGGCCGGAATATAACCGCCAACCGGGGTACCACTGGCAAGGGCACGCGCTACCATAATATTTTCCACGACCGGTATGCCCGCTTTCTCAGCCAACTGCACAATATGTAATGCGCGTTTATCGCGTCCCATTTCAATCACCTGCGGCAGCGGTGATTTTTCCGGGTGGTAATAAAGGCAAACGGCAATATGCGTCGGGTTACGTACCACGGCGGTAGACTTTTTCACGTTGGCAGCCAGGCTTCCGCTCTGAATTTCGCGATGCACCTCTTTGCGCTTCTGTTTAATTTCCGAATTTCCTTCGAGGTTTTTATGCTCCTGCTTAATATCATCCATCGACATCATCATTTTTTTGGTGTTGTCATGACGCTGGAAAGCAAGGTCGGCGATGCCGATCACCACGTAAAAACCAATCAGTGACAGAAACATCCAGAACAGCAGGCGCATCGCCACTTCCAGCCCGTTGATAACCGGGTAGAGCGGCAGAAACTGAATGGTGGAGCTGTACTGTCGCAGCAAATAAAAGAAAATCAGCGACAGCAGCGTGACTTTCAGCACCGATTTGACGAACTCAAACAAGTTTTTGGCGGAGAATATATTTTTGAGATTGGAGATCACATTGAGTTTTTTGGCTGAGGGTTTCAGTGCCTCAGTGGCTAACAGCGGGCCAATCTGCGCCAGAATGGTAAAGGCCGTGGTAGTGATCATTATTGCCGCAATCCCGGCAACGAAACGGAGTGCCAGTGAGCCCGCTGCACTGATAATCTGGCTTAAACCCTCCGTCAGGTCTTGATTTACCGCATTGATCGACAGCTCCTGCAATTGCACTAACATGCGCCATAATGCCGGCCCTTCGAAGGTAAAATAGCCGAGTATCATCGCCAGCTGCATACCGCTGGTGACCTCAACACTTTTCGCTACCTGACCCTTTTTGCGCGCATCCCGAATTTTTTTCGGTGTGGGCTTTTCCGTTTTTTCACTCATGAAAAAGCCTCCAGCAGCGTTTGGCTCAGATTCTTAAAGAAGGTGCTGTACTCCAGCACGCTACCAAAGGCGAAATTGAAACTGATGATCAGCATCAGCAGGGCAAAAGCACTTTTAATCGGCATCGCGAGGAAGAAGACGTTTAACTGCTGCGCGGAACGGTTAATCAGTCCCATTGACATATCCACCAGCAAAATCACCACAATGGCAGGCATGGCGAAGCGCAGCCCCAGCTCATACATCAGTTGCCACTGCTGTCTGAGAAATGCCAGCGCATCAGGCCCATAGTGCAGTCCACCGCCCGGCGGCAGGGTTTGATAAGAGTGGTAGATGGCCCGCATCAGTTCGTTAAAACAGCCGCTCATCAGAAACAGCACGCCAAAAACCTGGGTAAATAACAGGCCAAACAGTGAGGATTGCTGCCCCAACAAGGGGTTCAGTACGCTGGCCATTGATGAACCGCGCATGGTATCAATCACGAAACCGGCCATATCCAGCGCCCAAAAGGGGATAGCGGCGCAAAAGCCAATCAGCAGACCAATACACAGCTCGCCCGCTGCCAGCATAAAAAAGCCCCAGGCACCGGCGGCAGGCAATGGCCAGTCGGTATAAACCGGCACCAGTGGTAAGGCGATCATTAATAACAGCGAATTGCGGGTTAACATACCGCCGAGGTTGCCGGTGCTGAACAGCGGCATCAGCAGAAAGACTCCCAGCGGACGCAGCATGCACAGACCGATAATCGGTAACCATTGTGTCCACACGGCGACCATGTTATTCCCTCATCTGGGTGATTTGATCAAATGCCAGCCCGGCATAAGTCAGTATCACATCACCCATCCAGCTATAGGTCACCGCCAGCGTGATCGAAACGGCGATCAGTTTGGCAAGGAACTGAATGGTCTGTTCCTGAATCTGCGTCAGCGCCTGCATCAGACTCACCAGGATACCGACGAACGAGGCCACCACGACCACCGGCAGAGAAAGGATCAGTACCAGCCACATCATCTGCGTCGCCAGCTGGGTGATCATCGCTTCACTCATGTTTGACTCCGCGGTCAGGAAAAGGAGAGGACCAACTGGCGCAGTAACTTCTCCCAGCCGCCCATCAGTACGAATACCAGCAGTTTCAGAGGCATAGAGATTGTCATTGGTGAAACCATCATCATGCCCATCGCCAGCAACACGTTAGAAACCACCAGATCAATGGCAATAAAAGGCAGAAACAGCAGCAGGCCGATCTTAAATGCTTCAATCAACTGGCTGACGGTAAACGCCGGCATCATTACCAGCAGTGAGTTGTCAGGAATGCGTTGTTGATATTTTTCCGGCCAGATTTGGTGACCAATATCGACAAAGAAATGCACCTGTTCCGGCGCGGTATTGCGTTCCAGAAACTCGCGGTAGGGGGCCAGAATGCCGGTTTCCACCTGCTGGATAAACGCCGGGGACTCAAGGCTTACCGGGTTTTCGGCCAGGTTGTCCTGAATCGCCAGTACCACCGGTGCCATGGTGAAAAACGTCAATACCAGCGCCAGGCCATACAGCGCGATATTCGGTGGTATCTGTTGGATGCCCAGCGCGTTTCGCAACAGGGCGAATACGATCGACAGTTTCAGAAAGGAGGTGCCCAATACGATCAGCAACGGCAGGATCGAGAGGGCAAAGAGTACAATAATCAATTGTAACGGGTTGTCTAATAACGCCATGAGATCTACACGAAAATCAAATATGGCGGCTATTATCCCGGACCCCTGACGCTGGGCCTATCAGGTGAATACCCTGGTTTTACCCTGGCGAGTATCTCAGCAAAGATGATCGATTTTCACCGCCAGCTGCGAATCAAACTCCAGCAGAGTGCCACGTGCAATGGCACGGTTGCCCACTTTCAGTGTGACCAGGCTGTCCTGGCTGACGACACCCGACAACATTCCACCGGCCTCCATTCTGCTTAGCTCCTGGAGCGAAACCGTCAGTTGTGCCACTTCCACCGTGACGCTCACCATGGCTTCATTCAGAGCCTGTTCCACACTGGTGTTAACTTCAGATGAAGGGGTAATGTCCATCCAGTCTTCAAAATCGCTCATCATTTCCTCGATATAAAAAGTGTTGCTCTCGCTCCCTTGCTCGATAACGGCAAGTGGGCGTTCAAGAAACAGGGCAACTTGCCCGTGATTCACCTGCAAGCTTTTTTGCAACATTAGCGCATCGCCTGGCTTGAGCGCTTTGAGTTGCGCGGCGTCGATTTTGCTCCAGCCAGCCAGCAGACTGGCCGTGAGGGGCAACTCGGCCGCGCTATCCCAGGTGTTCTCGGGAAACATATTATCCGACAGCTTATCGATCCAGCTTTCAGCACCGCTGAGCAGGCGCAGCGCCAGACACCGATCTTCACGCCGAATATTCAGTTGCCAGCCCAGCCCTGATGGTGCGTCACCCGTTTGCAGTGAATGCGCCTCGGGCCACGGTAAGTCATTACCGTCAAAGCATTCGCTGACGTCTGCCAGCGTCCAGTGCGCTAACAGATCGTGCAATTCGGCAGGAGCCAGCGCCAGCGAAGGAATTGCCAGCATCGGTTCTACCCACTGGCACCACTGTTGCTCATCCAGCCATAGCGTTATCGGCTGATCGTCGCGCCGGGCATGCAGGATCAAACCGCTGGCAGCGCTTTGCTGGCGGAACGATAACTGCATGCTGCCTTGCTCAGTGGTCAGCTGTACGCCATGTCCTGCTTTCTTAATCAGTTCACCCTGCTGTTTACTCAGCCCCGGAATGCGCATGACTCATCTCCACTTTCACATGGCAGTTAAACTGCCTGGACAGCTGCTGTTCCAGTTGGCTGGCAGAGCCAAGCCGTTTTAGCAACTGCGCTAAATCCTCTGCGCGCAGACGGATAGCCATTTCATCACTTTGGCGGCAGGCTTCAATTTCCAGCCCTGCCAGCGGGCCATTGGTCAGCCGCCAGCGCAACCAACTGCTGGTTAAGGCATTTTTTAGCTTCAGGTCAACAGTCATTGGCAAACCATTAGCACCCTCCCAGTGGAAGGTTTTGTTCCGGGTATCCGATCCGCGATTACCGGCGATCGTCGACGAAGAGTCCCGCTTCTTTGGCGACAGTCCCAGTAATGAGGCAAAGCGCTGCTTGTCCTGCTCTTCAGAAGGATGATGCTCCTCAGCGCCCTGTTGGCTTACCCCCCACTGACGATGTGAAATGGGTGGAATATGCATATTTACTCCATAAGAATGTTGAGTTTTTCTTGTTCCATCAGCACTTGCCGCAACAATAAATGCTGATCGTCTTTTTCCATTTGCAAGCGGCTGAACATATTGTCTGTGACTGCTACCTGCGATTGCAGGGCGTGATCCTGCTGATAATAGCCAGCCAGCTGAGCCCGATATAACTTCCACTGTTGTGGCGTGAGCGTCTGTTCCTGGCCGCTGCTTTCACGCCACTGCTGCCATAATTGCTGGTGTGCCTGTAATAATTGCTGCTTACGTTGATTCAGTTCATCACCTTCGCGATCGAGGCGCGTGATTTCGCGGCGAATACGCCGTTCACGACGCTTCTTCAGCGACAGCAGGGTCGATAGCGTCAGTCGACTGTCTGGCATAGCAAGTCCAGCGTTTCGTAAAAATCGTTTTTCTCAGCCACGGACTGACACAGAAAGTCACTGATGGCGTCTTTGCGTTCCATCGCCTCATCGGCGTGCGGATCCTGACCTTGCTGGTATTCACCGACACGCACCAACAGTTCGATCTCTTTCCATGCCGCCATCAACCGCCTGAGTTTACCGGCGCGTTGACGATGTTCGTCATCGGTGACCATCGACATAATTCGGCTGACACTGGCGGCGATATCGATGGCCGGATAGTGGTTGGCTTGTGCCAGTTTGCGCGACAGCACAATATGGCCGTCGAGAATCGAACGCACTTCATCGGCCACCGGTTCGTTGAGGTTATCGCCCTCAACCAGCACGGTATAAATTCCGGTAATACTGCCGGTTTCGGCTGGCCCGGCGCGCTCCAGCAGACGCGGCAGACGGGCAAAGAAACTGGGTGGATAACCGCCTGCCAGCGCAGGCTCGCCCGCTGCCAGGCCGATTTCGCGCGATGCGCGGGCAAACCGTGTCAGTGAGTCCATCATCAACAACACGTTTTTCCCATGGTCACGGAAATACTCAGCAATCGCCGTGGCGGTATAAGCGGCTTTCAGACGCTCCAGTGCCGGGCGGTCCGAGGTGGCGATCACCATCACACAGCGGGCGCGCGCCTCTTCACTCAGGGTATGCTCAAGGAATTCGCGTACCTCACGGCCCCTTTCACCGATCAGCGCCAGTACGATGACATCCGCCAGACTGCCGTCACAGATCATCCCCAGCAGGGTGCTTTTGCCGCCGCCAGCAGCGGCGAAAATACCGATACGCTGCCCCATGCCGCAGGTCAGCAAGCCATCAATGGCTCGCACACCTAACGGTAGCGGGGTATCAATCAGCGTGCGGGTGAGGGGGTTGGGCGCATCACCTTCTAACGAACGCAATTCACCGCCCTCAGGCAGGGGAAAATCGTCGATGGGGCGGCCCAGCCCGTCCAGTACCCGGCCTAACAGAAAATCGCCAAGTTGTAGCTGATGTACGCTGCCACTCGGTATCACGTCGCTGCCGGTGGTGACGCCCAGTGGTTCGCTAAATGGAGAAAGCATCGCGTAGTTGCCTTCAATGGCGACCACTTCTGCTTCAATACCGGTGGGTTCCAGTCGGCATAACTCCGCCATGCTGACGTTAGGCAGTGAGGCGCGCAGTAGCGTCGGGCCAATTTCCACCACTTTACCCGCCAGCTTCACACCCACTCCTTCGATGGCTGGCCGTAAACTAAGCCGCTGCTCCAGCATGGAAAGGATCAATTCCGGTTGAGGAAAACGCATTTTATTGATCTCCGATCAGATCGATGTTGCCAATCACGCGCAGCTCAATTTCTTCGCCAATCTCCTGGAACGACAACACTTGCAGCGCATAGAAATCACGTTCAATGACCCGTCGCAAGAAGCGGCGTACATCGATGGCGGTAATCAGCACGTTGTTCTGTTTTTCGTTCTCTTGCACCGCGACGCGGATCTGGTCGATAATCTGCTGTGAAAGATGAGGATCCAGCGCGGAGTAGGAACCGGCAGAGGTTTGACGGATTGCTTCGCGGATCATGCCTTCGATCACATCACCGATCATCCAGCAACTGACCCAGGGTTGATCGCCACGGAAGCGGCTTAACAGATGGCGACGCAGTGAGATACGAACATATTCCACCAGCATGATCGGATCCTTTTCACGCGGCGCCCATTCGATCAGTGCCTCAAAGATGCTACGCAGATCGCGAATCGAAATTTGTTCTGACACCAGGCGTTGCAGCACGTCGGCAATGCGGCCAATCGGCAACTGGCGCTGTACCTCTTTGATCAAATCGGAATACTGGCTTTCCATGCCATCCATCAGGAAACGGGTCTCCTGCACGCCGATAAATTCACCGGCATAGCGATCGATCAGCATTGATAAGCAATGGATCAGGCGATCCTCACCCTGATAAAGCGTCACGCCAACGGCGGTCAGCGCATCCTGATCTGCCGGTGCGATCCACTGTAGACTAAGACCACCAAACGGCAGACTGACACTCTGCTGTGCCTGCGGCAGTGGCGGGGACATCATGTCGGCCAGCAGCAAACCTTGCGGAATCTGCACGTTCAGTACCGGTTCCTGATACAGCATAATTTTCAGCGTACCCGGCTCCAGCGAGGCGTCTTGTTGCATGACAATTTCTGGCAACGGGATGCCCAGTTTTTCAAATTTGCGGAAGCGGAACGCGTTAAGCTTGCCGGAAAGCTGATTGGAGCGGGCCAGATCGGTTGAGAGGCGCAGCATCAGCGGGGTTGCGCCCGGGGTCATATTGCCGGTAGCAGAGCTGCCGTCGCTACCACTCTCGCCTGTTGACACACCGGGTACGGCATCCGCGCTGGCGAGTCGTTTTCTTTTCGCCCACCAGGTCACGACGAACAGCAGTGCCGCCAGCATAATAAAGTAGATAGCCGGAAAACCGGGGATCAACGCAAACACCAGCAATACCACACACGCCAGCATCAGCGCCTGTGGCTGTTTACCAATCTGCTGCGCGAGGTCACTGGCAAGGTTCTGCTGTTCTTCGCCACTGACGCGGGTAACGATAATACCGGCGGTGATTGAGATCAGCAGCGCCGGGATCTGGCTGACTAAGCCGTCACCGATGGACAGAATGGCGTAGACCGACAGCGCTTCGCTGGCACTCAGGCCATGCATCATCACGCCAATCGCGGTACCGCCCAAAATGTTGACCAGAATGATAACAATACCGGCGATGGCGTCACCTTTGACGAACTTCATCGCACCATCCATTGCACCGTACAACTGACTCTCTTTCTGTACCTGATTACGCAGGCGCTTGGCCTGATCGCCATCAATGGCACCGGCACGCAGATCGCCGTCGATACTCATTTGCTTACCCGGCATCGCATCGAGCGAGAAGCGGGCGCTTACTTCAGCGACACGCTCCGAACCTTTGGTAATAACGATAAACTGTACAATGGTAATGATCAGAAAGACGATTAAGCCGACGCCAAGGTTACCGCCCACCGCAAATTCACCAAAGGTGTAGACGATCTCACCGGCATCCGCTTGCAGCAGAATCAGGCGCGTGGTGCTGATGGTCAGTGCCAGACGGTAAAGCGTGGTAATCAGCAAAACTGCCGGAAAGGCAGCAAATTCCAGCGGGTTTTTGATGTACAGTGCCATCATCAACAGGATGACTGAAATGGTCAGATTGATGGCGATCATAAAGTCCACCAGCCCGGTCGGCAGTGGAACAATCATCATAAATATTGCCACCAGCAGCATGGCTGCCAGCACAATATCCTGGCGGCCCGAAAGCATGATCAGGACGCGTTTCATCTGATTCACCGGTTACCTCCTGCGGTGGTTTCAAGTAGGCGACGCATGGTTTGCATGCACGCCAGCCAGTGAGCGATTTCACTCTCTTTGGTTGGCGCACAGCTCAGCATTTGCCGCCCGTGCAGTTGCCAGACGCGAACGGGTGTGCCCTGAGTACGACTGGGATGGCAGGCAGTAAGTAACTTCTTCATCACTTCAACTTGATAAGCCGCTTCCACTTCACGACCCAGTGTCAGCAGGATGTGCTCATCAAGGGATTCGATATAAAGCTGAAACGGAGGCAAAGAAAACTCCATGCGATCTTCAATACGTTGTGCCGTCAGGTCGGCTAACTGCAGGAATTTCTCCAGTCGCCGTTCAGTTTGTAATTCCATCCGGTCTCTCTGATAATTGATGGATAAAGAGTCTGCTGTAATGACTCTTCAGGCCGGGTATCATCATCAAAAGCTGGCCACAGCACTATCAGGTAAACACCTGAACAGCACGCCACTGGAAGGCGATAGTGCCTTTACCGGACGGGTATTTTTATGGGTAAGCTCTGGGCAACCTCGTTACTTTTTCGTCTGATGCTGATAGTGAGCTGCATTATCGGTCTGTTCGGCCTGGTCACTGAATCGGTGCAGTTCTGGTCACGCTATGTCGACAAACAGACCACGCTGCGCAACGAGCTGGTGTTAGAGGTCGGTGCGCTGGTCAATGAACAGAACAATCACTATTTTCAGGCTCAGCACCGGTTAAAGACCTTTCTGGAGGTGTGGCGCGCATTGCCGGAAGGGATCACGCTTAATCTTAATGCCCACGATGTCATGTTTATTCCGTTTGCTGATAACCAGATGCATGCCGAAAATCCCCAGTTATACAAAGCGATGCAGGCGGTAAAACTGTTCGGTAACGCCGGTGAAAGCGAAGCGATTTACCTGATTCTGCCGCAGCAGGGGATGATTGTTTACCATCCGGACTCAGCAGATAAACACGTTTTGCAGCAGCGCGCTGCCGAGTTGCTGGCCCTCAGCAAGCAGCATCCCGACTCCGGTTTTCACTGGGGAGCACCGTTTCGCACCGCTAATCGGCTCTATGTGCCGGTGACGCTACAACTGCCTGATAGTGATGCGATTTCTGGTATCAATCTGGACGTCTGGCATATGCCGGAGCTGAATCCCGAGCTGAATGAGGGGATCGCTTTTGCCATGCTGGATGCCGCGAACCATCTGTTGCCACTCAGCTCGCAGGAAAAAGCCATTCCGGCCGACGAGTTTCCTTTTGAGATGTTGTCACGTTGTCAGTCAAATCATACGGTGCTTTATCAAGGCTTTAATTACGTTTGCAAACCACTGAAAGGGCCTGGCTGGCAATTAATTGCCCGTTATCCGCAGCAAAAAATGGTGATCAGGGCACTGGAATCGCAGCTGTGGACGCTGCCGCCGGTCGCGGCGGTGTGGCTGACGCTGCTGGCAATTATCTATTGGGTTTTGCTTCATCAGGTTATCCGCCCGTTACGGCGTTTTGTTGATGTCGTGGATCGCTTCCGTTTTATGGACTGGGCTCATTCATTAACCGAAGGTCGCAATGATGAGCTTGGGCGTATTGCCAGAGCGTATAACCGGTTATTGGTGGTGATCAGAGCACACTATGAAACGCTGGAAAAACGCGTGCACGAGCGAACCCGGGCACTGGATGACGCCCGGCGCAGTGCCGAGCAGCTGAGTAGCAGCAAAAGCATTCATATGGCCAGCATCAGCCATGAAATACGCACGCCAATGAACGGTGTGGTCGGGGCGCTTAACTTGCTACAGCGCTCCAGACTGACGTCTGAACAGCAAGAGCTGGTGGAAACGGCGCACACGTCAGCCGATTACTTGCTGTCCATTATCAACAATTTACTGGATTACAATCATATCGAAGCCGGGCAGTTGCAGATGTCGTATGCATCGACCGAACTGTTGCCGCTGCTGGACCGGGTGCTGACCACGGTTTGTGTCAGCGCCAATGCGAAAGGGCTAAAACTCTCCAGCCTGGTGGTAGCCAATCTGCCGGAAAGCATTGAGATCAGTCAGATCCGCGTGAAACAGATCCTGATCAATATGCTGGCCAACGCGATCAAATTCACCGAACAGGGCGAGGTGCGGTTACAGGTCAGGCGGCAAGGTAATTTGCTGATGATTTCGGTGGAGGATAGCGGTAAAGGTATTTCGCCTGAGCATCTGCAAACCATCTTTCGTCCGTTTGTTCAGGTCAGCGAGCACAGCGGCGGCAATGGCCTGGGGTTGACGATTTCCGCAATGCTGGCCCAGTTGATGGGGGGAGAAATTAAGGTCACCAGTCAACCCGGCAAAGGCTCCTGCTTTACCTTGTTACTGCCCATCAACCACCCAGGTAAAAATCTGGAGAGCTTTAGCGGCACGCTGTTGGCTCCGGCTGTGCTGCACCAGCAGCTACAGCTGTGGGGCATCACCCCACAAGAGGGAGAACATCCTCTGCTCGCGTCACCGGCACTGGTGTATCTGCCTGGCCGTCTGCATCGCCAGCTGGCGACGATTTATGGAAAAGTTTACAAGGAAGAGAGCAGCGCGGTTCCGACGCTCAGCCCATGGTCACTCAAAGTGCTGGTTGTGGATGATATTGCGACGAACCGGGATATCGTCAGCAAGATATTGCGCGGTCTGGGTCACCAGCCGGACAGCGTCGCTTCGGGAGCGCAAGCGCTTGATGCCGGCCGGCTAAACGTTTATGACATGGTGTTGATGGATTTGCGCATGCCGGACATGGATGGCTTTGAAACCGCCGAGCGCTGGCGTGCTCCGCTTTCCGGCATACTGGATGAAGATACGCCGATTATTGCCCTGACCGCGAATACGCTGTCTGTTGATCGTGAGCGGGTAAAACAGAGCGTGATGAATGGTTATCTTGCCAAGCCGTTGCGGATGGAAAAATTGATGCAGGTGATTGATCACGTGGTGATGGTGCAACTGGCACGGGGAACTGAGCTGATGCCTAATGAGCTGTTACAACGGCCATTACTCGATGCTGAACAGGATGCTGAGATGCAGAATAAGCTGCGCGCCACCTTACATTCGTTTGCTCAGCGTATTGAAGAGAGCTGGCAACAACAACAACAGCATACGTTGCTGGCGTTGTTGCACGCGCTCAAAGGCTGTGCGGGATTAGCGGGTATTGATGACATTTTCCACGCCAGCGAACAGCTGGAAACCGAGGTTCGCCACGGTAAGTGGCCAGCAGAGCAACAGATGCAGGCGCTGCTTAGTCGGTTGGTCGTGGCGTCGGGGCGGTCGGAGCCGCCGGCTTAGTTGTCGTGAATACCCAGGCGCACAGCCCAGTTAGTCAGGGCCACCGCACTGTGGGCATTCAGCTTACGCATCAGGTTGAGGCGGTGAGTTTCCACGGTTTTTATGGTGATCTTCAGGTTTTCCGCAATATCACGATTCCGCAGTGCCTGGGCAATCAGCTTGAGGATTTGTCGCTCACGCACCGTCAGGCTGACCGTGCCGTCTAAGCTCGGTTTTTCGCTAATCTGCTGCTGGTCCAGGGCCGGATCAACAAATGGACGGCCTGCGGTAACGGTCTGAAGGGCGGCCAGCAGGGTCTGCTGTGAACTTTTCTTCAGAATATAGGCGATTGCACCTGCTTCAAGCGCCGCTCGCGCACGATGCTCGTTACTGTTAGCGGTCAACACCATGATCTTCAGTTCCGGCCAGCGCTGTTTCAACTGGCAGATGACATCAATACCGTCCATGCCTGGCAGGCCTAAATCCATTAATACCAGATCCGGTGCCATACGCTGGCAAGCGGCATAGGCTTCTAAACCGTCGGTGACTTCGCCTACCACCTGATAACCTGGCAGTGACGACAATAATTGTTTTACTCCATCACTTATTAAGGAATGATCTTCGATCAACACGACCCGCTTCGTGGCGGACGACATCTCTGGTGAAATTATCATAATAAAATTAATCACTGGCTTTATAGTTAGGTATTCGGAAAATTATAGTGAAAACGGCTTACAGAACTTTCCCGGACTACCTGAGAGCCTTCCCGGGTCAAAATCAGAAAATCAGCCATCCGTCTTCAAATCATTGAACATAAAGTGGTTATAAATCCACCAGTGGATCGCTGATTAATAAAAACTCATTTCACCGCTTACCCTCGCTACGCCTTTCTGTGCACCAGTTCAGGTCATTACCTGATACCCCTTTCAGCGGAAAATTTTCACAATAGCGCCTCTTTTTCCAATGCAATCGAGAACCTATGAAACTCCCCGACTCCCTTGCCGCAGTGGAGTGGGTCCGCGTGAATGAATCTCGCAGCGACCGCCTGATACTGAACATTGCCGATACTCCGGCCTGGTGTGTTTGCTATCCGCAAGCCATCTGCGTCGCGATAGATACCGGCCTGATCATCAGTGATATTGACTGGCTCCAGCGCGTTTGCCTGTGGTTTGCTGCCGTTCGCGCTTGTATTAACGATTGCCTGATTCTCGAAGCCAACCGGTTAATGCTGATTCGGCGTCATAACGATCCTCAACCCACCATTCAGTGGGAAGCCGCGCTGAATCAGCAACTGGCGGTTTGCGACTGGCTGGCCCGACATGGCGCAGCAGAAATGAACACTAATCCAGCAGAGGGATGGCGATGAAACGCAGTATGTATTGGGCGTGTGGCTTCGCGATGTTATTTGCCAGCACTCAGGTGATGGCAACCATTCCGTGGCAGGATAATTCGCCATTTTTCCTTTCCAGCCGCGGCAGTAAACTGACCGACGTGCTGCAAGATTTTGGTGCCAACTATGGCGTACCGGTGGTGGTGAGCAAGCAGGTTGATGAGCCGTTTATCGGCGTTATTCAGAATATGTCACCCGCTGAGGCGCTGGACCATCTGGCACGTCAACATAAACTGGCGTGGTATTACGACGGCCAGGCGATTTATATCTATAAAGCGCAGGAAGTCAGCAGCCAGTTGATTACGCCTACTTATCTGACGGTGGATACCCTGACGCGCCAGCTCACCACCAGCGGCATTCTGGACAAGCGTAACTGCCGGGTGCGCAAACTGCCGGCATCAAATGCGTTGCAGGTTGAGGGCGTACCGATTTGCCTTAAACGTGTCGATACCGTTTCAAAGCGCATTGACGAACAGAAGCTGAATCACGATCAGAATCAGGAAATTATTCGCTTCTTCCCGCTGAAATATGCCAGCGCCGCAGACAGTAGTTATAACTATCGCGGTCAGCAGGTGGTGGTGCCCGGCACTGTCAGTATGCTGAAAGAGATGGCGCAGGGACGCACGCTGCCGTTGCAGGAAAACCAGGGGCAACAGCAACCTGCTGACCGTTCTCTGCCGATGTTTTCTGCTGATATTCAGCAAAACGCAGTGATTGTGCGCGACCGCAAAATCACTATGCCGCTGTATGAAAAGTTGATTAAGGAGTTTGACCGCAAGCCAGCGCTGATTGAAATCGCGGTGCTGATCATTGATGTCAATGCTCAGGATCTCAGCTCATTAGGCATTGACTGGGCGATGTCGACCCAGATCGGCGGTGGGCGCGTTAGCTTTAACAGCAACGGTGAAGCCAATGCCAACAATTTTTCCTCGGTTATCTCGAATACACCGAGTTTTATGATTCGACTTAATGCATTGCAGCAGAATGCGAAAGCGCAAATCCTCTCACGCCCTTCGGTTGTGACGCTGGATAACACCCAGGCAATACTGGATCGCAGTATTACTTTCCATACCAAACTGTTGGCGGAAAACGTCGCCAAAGTGGAATCGATTTCAACTGGCACCTTGCTACGCGTTACGCCGCGCCTGATTGATGAAAATGGGCAAAAACAGATGATGCTGAAACTGGTAATCCAGGACGGACGACAGATTGACTCCACCAGTACGCAGGAGCCGCTGCCGCAAACATTGAGTTCTGAAGTCTCTACCCAGACGCTATTGCGTGCTGGCCAGAGTTTGTTACTGGGAGGATTTGTGCAGAACGAAAACAGTGAAGGGGTAAGTAAAATCCCATTACTGGGTGATATTCCGCTGCTGGGTAGCCTGTTCCGGTCCAAGCAGAAAAACACCCGCAGCACGGTTCGTCTGTTCCTGATTAAGGCTGAACCCTCTACCCAGTCCTGATCCTGGAGCCCATATGGAATTTTTATTTAAACTCAAATGGCTGAACGGCCCACTGGCGGGGCGTGAGCTGGATCTACCGGCCGGTGAAACGCGCCTCGGCGGCAGCGATGCGGACATTGCACTGCCACTGGAACAGGGAGTGACCACGGTGCTGACGGTCACGGCAGAGGGGATTACGCTGTCCCCGGCCATCCCGGCATGGGTCGATGGCAAACCCTGGGACACCACCCAACCGTTACCCCACGGCAAAGCGATTGATCTGGCGGGCCTTGGATTAGTTCTGGGCCCGGCAGAGAGCATGCTGCCATCGCTGACATTACCGCCTCGTGGCGTGGTGGCGACTGTAAAAGCACAGCAGCAGAAAAGTGACTTATGGGTGTGGGCGCTGGTCTTCAGCGTACTGGTGGCGCTGGCGGTATGGGGGTTCACCAGACACCAACCGGAACCGGTCGTGACATTTGACCCGCACCAGTGGCTGGCCCAAACGATGAAAAAGCCTGAGCTGGCGGGGCTGGAAGCGCGTATCGATCAACAAGGTATCGTCTGGCTCAGCGGCTTAAGCGTTTCCTCGCAGAGTATTGCGCAATTGCGCGAGGAACTGCGTAACCATGGACTGCACTTTTACGACCAAAGTCTCGGCGTTGATGCATTACATCAGCAGGTGCGCCAGGTACTGGCATTAAATGGCTATTACGATATCGATTTAACCAGTAGTGGTTCGCCGGATAGCATTGAAATTCATGGCGCTATTAAAGGTGATGCGGCCTGGTTACGGGCCAGCGCCCGGTTGCAGGATGTTAAGTACCTGAAACACTGGAAAGTGGTCAATGATCAGGCCGAACTGTTCCAGCGGCTGCTGGAGAAGCTAAAGCAGAATGATTTACTGGAAGGGATGAGCGTGCGGGTGGTGGGTAAAGAGTTGCTGATTAATGGGCAACTGGATAAGCAGCATGCGGCAAAGATGGTGCAGTTAATCACGGAGTTTAACCATGATGGCAAGCCACGGCTGTTATCACGTTTCCAGAACATCCCGACCGGTGCGACGGCCAATTTGTTACCTGCCGCGGTGATCAGTGTCGGCGGTAACATCGACTCGGTCTATCTGCAGCTGGCTAACAACATGCGTGTGCAGCAGGGGGCGATATTGCCTAACGGGTACAAGATTTATGCACTGAGTCGCTCTTCAATCAGCCTGATGCAGGGCGAGCGCCTGGTTTCATTACCCCTTACTCATTGAGTTATTCTAAGGAGAGTCTTATGGCCCGTTTAACCGTACTGGAAAACCGACTGAGGCGTGATACTCAGGGGTTGGTGCGCGACCAGCTACTGGCACAATTGCAGCTGGGTGAGCAGCAACTGCGACAACAACTTCTGCAAAGTCATGGCGAGCAGCCACAGACGGTGCTGCTGCTGAATGCTTGCCGCAGTTCCTCCGAGGTGATTAGCGCGTTGTGGGGACGTTATCATCATCAATAACTTTTCTTATGGCAGTGACGATTTATCAGCGTGGCCGTGCCATTAGGGCAGGGTCTGAAAGCGGAAAAAGGGGGAATACTTTCCGCAGCAGTTGGCTATAATAGCCGTCACTCGACTGAAGACTATTGAAGGAATACGAGATGAGTTTGAACCATGTTCCCGCGGGTAAAGACCTGCCAGAAGATATCTATGTGATCATTGAGATCCCGGCAAACGCGGATCCTATTAAATATGAAGTGGATAAAGAGTCTGGCGCGCTATTTGTAGACCGTTTTATGTCAACCGCCATGTTCTACCCGTGCAACTATGGTTACATCAACCACACTCTGTCTCTGGATGGTGATCCGGTTGACGTGCTGGTACCTACCCCTTATCCGCTGCAACCGGGTTCCGTTATTCGTTGCCGCCCGGTTGGCGTGCTGAAAATGACTGACGAATCAGGTGAAGATGCGAAACTGGTTGCCGTTCCGCACACCAAACTGTCTAAAGAGTATGATCACATCAAAGATGTGAACGACCTGCCAGAACTGCTGCGCGCGCAAATCACTCACTTCTTCGAGCAATACAAAGCGCTGGAAAAAGGCAAATGGGTGAAAGTAGAAGGCTGGGACAACGCTGAAGCTGCCAAAGCTGAGATCGTCACCTCTTTTGAGCGTGCGAAAAACAAGTAAGCTGTTTTTCCCCGCTTTCCCATAAAAATAGCCCGCTATAAGCGGGCTATTTTTATTTCTGTCGCTTATTCCCAACGCATTAACTGCCTGCTGTTTTATCCGTTCCTGAAAAGATCTTAATCAACGCCTGCGCCCGTCAGAAAACCAAAGAACCTTGCTGAAACCTTAAGAATCCTCCAGTGATATTGGAAATAATCGGGACATTATTTTTGATTTTTAATCTTTCATCCAGGAAACGTTATTTATGTCTCTCCATGATACCCTCAGTCGCACAGCGTCACCCATCAGTTCCACTGCCAACGTTCCCGGAGCCGCGGGCGGAGAAGCCAACACCGTGTCAAACGGGCTTCCACCGACCGAGATTTCCGTTTTCCCGGAAGCGGTAGTCGAACTGGGGCATATGATTGCCGATGCCGGAAAGGCCGGGAAAGAGTGGTCGACGGAACCGGGAATTATTCGACTGCTGGGGGAGCTGCTGACGGCTCCGGCATTCAGGGACACCCTGCAGGAAAAAACTGGCCTGGTGATGAATGCGCCTAAGCCGGAAAACAGCCCACCCACCAACATCACTGAACTGCTGCCTGAGGGCAGCCATCTAACGCCTTATCTGCTGGATCAGGTGCGTGGCTTACTGATGGAAGCCGTTGAACACAGTCAACCCACCTTCTCGCAAATTGACCATCTGCGAAACTCGCTCTCGGACAAAGTTGATCAAAGCTTCGCGATGCTGGATGAGTACCGCAGCAAGGGATATAACAGCAAAATTCAGGCGCTGGAGCTGGAAAGCTCCGTGATTCAGTCGCTTAAAAATAGCATCAAAGTGGACGGCGGAAATCAGCGACTGGTAGAGATAGCTGAAACATTAGAAAAAGCGGTAAACAGTACGCTGGCGATCGTGTCGGCTGACGGGGATGTGCAGGCTGATGTAACCAGTTTGAAAAAGACGCTGCGCGCCCAGACCGATGTGCTGATGAAAATTGCATTTATGATGCGGGAGCACCAAAAGCTGCCAGCAAATGCGGCGAAAAAATACCCGGAGATGGTAGAGCGCATAGCCACTGGCCTGCATGAAACGCGAAAGGAGATTAAACAGGCTGAGGAGGTATTCAATAAAGAGCTGCGTAAATTGTTCCCGCTGTCTCAGGATGAGGGCGGGGCAAAGGCGGTGGCATTCCATGCCGGGCTGACGAACGAAAAACTGGCCAACCTCCGTAAGGAGATGAAGAAAATTGAGCATGCGCTCCGTCCGCCCAAATCGCGCATGGAGAAACTGGAAAACCTTGATAAAAAAGCCTTCCGTTTTGTAAAGAAAGCGACCTCACCCAACGCTCTGGAAAGGCTGGAAAAGTCGATGGAGAAAGCCTGGCTTGAAACCCCGGCGATGTTCAAGGATCTGTTGCGAACCAAGGCCATTCAGGCCCGGACGCTGCCAGCAGTGGCCAGGCACGCATTAAAACTGATTGAAAACACGGTTAAAAAAGGCAACCAGGCGATCAGGCAGGCCGCAGCCGGGGTTATTGATGCGCATTCATCCCCGGTGACAAAGGCGCTGGATGCGATGGCGGGTGGGGATGCGGCGGTGCAGAAGGTCAATGGTCAGTTGCGAGTGGCTTACCATCCATTACAGGCGGCGATGAAAAAGCATCAGAATGCCGCTGAAAAGCTGCTAAATGCGGCGGAAGTGCTGGCCAGGGCGAGCTTATTATACACCCAGCCGTCGGGGGCGATAGCGTCAGTGCTGGATGGGATGGGGGAAGATGTGGGCGTCGCGTCAGTGGGGGCGGCTGCGGTGCAGAAGCTGGCGCCAGCTGTCGGAAAACCGGTTTCCAGTCAGCCGAAACTCAGCCCCGTGGAGCAGCGTGAGCAGGCGCAGAAGAAGTTCAACGAAGCATCAGCAGCGCTGGTTGCCGCCCGCGTGGAGGTAGACGGATACTCAGATGGGTTGCGGGCGGTAGTGGCCGAGGCCCAGCAGCAACACAGTCAGCACCCTACGCTGAACAAAAAGCTCGAGACGTTTAAAACGGATATTGAAAAAGCCGAGAAGCATTTTAGTGAAGCCGAACATGCCCTGAAAGGGGCGGTGGAGGAGATGACGGAGACCGCACCTGGCTCAGCCTCAGCCAGCCGGTCGGCATTTAATCACGCAGCGGTAGATGCCAGAAAAGCAGATTATCGTGCGCAGGACGCGGTGCTGGAAATGGACGGGGCGATAGTCGACGCCACTGGCAGGGGAAAGGATATCTTCTCAAAGGATCAGCGCATCGCCTTACATTTTGGTGAGTATTTTAATGACCAAAAAAAGCAGCTAATGAAGAGCGATCCCGAGTTCATGCCATGGCTGTACGATAAGATGGTTGAGGAGATTATTGATAAAAAAATCCCCGAACACTTTACCAAGGGACATGACCCGGACGGGACCATCATGCTGGCAAGAGTGAAGCAGGCGGTCAAAGACGCGGAGGCCAACACCCTGCTGAAGCCGGAAACGGTGGCTGAAGTGATGGCGAAAATACCCGGAGCAGCAGAGTTTCTGGCAAAGGCGGGCCTGAGCAGCATGGTGGGTAAAGTGGTCAGCGCCGCGGTCGACATGTCGGCCGCGCGCTTACTGTCCACGGTGCCGCGTCATTTTCTGCCGAGCATAAGTATGATTAAAGCGGCAATTCTCCCGTACGCTTACTATTCGGCCTGTAAGAATCTGAAGCAAGCGGTGATGCCGGGCCAGGGCAAACCGACCAAGGAGAAAATGGCGATAACGGCTAGCTTCACTATGCAACTGACAAAAGAACTACTAAACCTCACCTTGTCAAATCTGCCACAGCTTGTCATGGACGGCGGTTTAGCCCTGTATAACTTACAGCGGAACGGGGTAGAAAAATTCTCCTATGATCTGATGAAAAGTGCGGTGGACAGCAGCGGTGTTGCTGCCGTGACTAAGCCGTTTTACGAATTTTATGGTGAGGGTGTCGAATCTCGTTATGAAAATCAGTTGCAGGCATTACAGACCGCGGAAGATGAGTCTTTCGCGGCGGAGCTGGCAAAATATCCGGAAAGTGAACGCGCGGAGAAATCTGTTGAGCTGAAGAAACGCCAGGATTTGGAGAATCAGGAAATTGACAAGGCGCTTGAAGGCTATCCTGAAGATCAGAAGAAAGGCCTTATCGTCCAGCTGAAGAAACAACTGGCAGAGGAAAATAAGAAAATTCAGGCTGAGCAGGATAAGAAACTGGAACAGCTGGTGGCAAAATTACCAAAGAGTGAAAGAGCGGAAAAATTAGCAGAGCTGAAGAAATTGCCCACGGAGGACATGAGATTTGCTCCGCTGTTAGCCAATGTCGCGGTCAAAGACATCAAGCAGGAATTAACAGATCTGAAGGAGACGTTTGCTGAGTTTGAGACGCAACAAGCGGATCAGTTGCAGGAAACCAATAAGCAGAGAGACGAGTTAAAACATCAAATTCATGCTGAGCGTTTTAAGATCCGAAATCATCTTCAAAGCGAAGCGAAGCAGCTAAAAACCGATACCCTGAATGAACTTTCGGCCACGCTGGAAAAGATCAAGAAAAACACCACTGACCCGGTGGATAAAATCAATCTCATCAGGATTGAGAAATCGTTATCTGAGCTTAGCAAAGTCAGTATTAACCGTAATGGCACGAGCAGTGAAGAGGATTTAGCGGCACTGAAAAAGTTGTCAGCCGATAGCCATAATATAAGCTATTACAAGACGTGGGAGGATGTTAACAAGCAGGCGGCTGATCTGGAAAATGCTCTTTTGTCCCTCGAAGATAACATCAAAAATAAAAGGTCTATTCGACCGGATCTGAATCTGGATAATATTGACTTTAAAGACCCCAGAGTGATGAAAATTCTCCAGACTGAATTAAAAAATGGCATAACCGATTTTCAGAATGCTGTTATGGTCAGGTTGACCACTCTTAACCCTAAGATTGCTGCAAATGAGTTTATTCAAGGGATTATTAATGATTTTCCTGAAAAGGACCGTGGCGGAATTAATACGCCTGACATTCTGCTGAAGTGGCGAAAAGGTGATGACATTGAAACTGGCTCAGTGCTTGATTGCCTGACCGGAAAGTTTGATTATCGCGATAAAAAACCGATATGGCCTGAGGGAAGCTCTAAAGCGTTCAGGCAGGCGCTAATGGGGGATGTTAATAGCTTTACGCGGAGTTTCCCCCTCGCGGGGCAAGGAGCGGATTATGATAAGGACGGTACTTCGGCCTTCCGTAATAGTGATTCTCTGTCGCACCGTTTTATTGAGTGGTATGACGAACAACTGGATCTTATTAAGAATGAAAAAAACATCAGCATGGAGAATATGTATGAAACGGCGTTTAAGATATCCACCAAGCTATTAATTAAGGATGATAAGCTAAAGGAATTTAAGCCCGAGCTCGAAAAAGTTCTACATGGTGCAGAGAAGCCCTTTATCATGAAACTTGGCAATGGAAAGGATGATACCATCTCTGAAGTGGTTGGGATTCGTATAGGTGGTTTCGAGTGGGATACCAGACCTGCTCAGATGCTTATATGGGATTTAGCGGGTACATACCAGATAATCGATATTGGTACCAACGGCATAACTGATAAAGATCAGCAGGACTGGATATTAAATCACATGAATGCTAAGGCGCGCCATAAATACGGCAAGCCTGAGGAGAGAGAGAAGGCATTCTCCAGAGTACTGATGCATGATGCGCTGAATTTTTCCCGGCGAACTGAAAAAAGCATGGGTCAGGAAATGCTAGCGATGAAAATCGACCATTCCAAAGCAGATTTAGACGCCTATGTGCACACCAGTTGGGAGTTTTATCGTGATTACCTCGTTGATGCAGGATTTATCGGCGCGGATATCGTTACCGGACTGGCCATTGGGCTACTGCCCCTGGGGCCTGTAGCTGGGATCATGGTACAAATAGCTAAATCAATGGCACTGACATACCTTAAAGATCTCACAAAAATGGAGTTCGCCGACAACCCTGAAGTGCAGGATGCTTATCGGGACGCAATACTGGCCAACCTTGTAGCCAGTCTGCTTGTTGATGGCGCATTTAACGTTGGCCCTGAAGTCGCGAAGAAGCTTTTAAAGAAAACTGTCTTACACAGATTATGGACGGATAACTGGGGATTTTTCAAGTATGTTAAAGAAGCCAAGGCGGGGGTTGTAGGTTATCATACTGCTAATGATGTGGGAGCCAGAATTGGTGCTATTCTTGAGGCTCTGAAATCAAATGCTGAACATAATAAAGATATATTTAAAAATGCCGATGGAATACAACCGCATAATATTGAGGCTGGCGATACGGTTGCTTCCATTGCTGAAAAATATAATATTTCACCCAGGTATATCCCATTATTAAAGTATGCCAACCAGAAAATTAAAGATTTCAATAATCTTAAAGCAGGTGAAGTATTTAATATTCCCTACGAAGCGCTCAAGTTACCTTATTTGAATGGGATGCCTTTTGCATGGAAAGAAGGAGATGTTCAGCAACCCGCATCACAACCTGAGGTCGATGTAACCTGGACACAAGACCAGGTGAAGGATTTAGAAAAATCTGTCGCAAAAGGCAGGCTATTAAATTCTCTTAAACTGAACAACCTTAAGATACCTCGATTGATGCGTGGGGCCTTCGATAACTCAAAGGAGTTAATGCCACTTGTTGCAGAAAGTCTTGAAAAGCAAGGGTTTAGTGATATCAAATATCGCGCTATCTATAGATATGATAATCAGGACGATGAGAAGCCTGCTACTCATTATGCCGTTACAGGCAAAAAATTTGGTAAAGAATATGTTTTCGATCTTGATGCCGATAAGTTTAATCCTTCGACCGGCCCACTGATCATTTCTCCGGAAGCGTGGCTGGATAAATATCGTGACAAGAATAGTGTAAAAATTGTTCTGTTTCAGGATTTTAAAACTGGTGCTGAGGCAATAGACAGCTACGATACTTTTGAAGGTGGAGTTTCCCCACTGAGCGGTGACATAAGAGCGGTGCTGACACCAGTATGGACCGCGTATAATGCATCGTTCAGTAAGCAGCCAGAGAATAGCGAGACTTATACGGTGAAAGCAGGGGATACCCTGATGAGCATCGCCGATGAAAAATATCTGACCTACAGCCAGGTTGCCTGGTTATTACACCACTATGGTCAGTCACAAATAACTAATGAGGGTAAGCTCAAAGAAGGTATGAAGTTAATTCTTCCAGAAGATGAACTGAATATTGAATATGAGAAACTTAATGATAATTCAGCATTGTTCCGACAATTGCAGGATATCTCGCCTGCTATTGCGCCACTGTTAAACATGAAAAGCATTAACTCTAAACAGTTAATGCCATTAGTCGGTCGTTCCCTGGAAAAACTAGACTTTACTGATATTCGTTTCCGTGCAATGTATGTCTGGCATAAACCTGGTGAAAGTGACCCTGTTACTCATTTTGCTGTTATTGGCAAAAAGGATGGCAAGGATTATCTGTTCGATCTTGAGGCCGGTAAATTGATTGACGGTCTGGAGGGGGCTTTAATCGTTTCTCCGGAAGAGTGGGAAAAAACGTACACGCCGCTGGCGAAGGAAAAACATATTATTTACACAGATTATTATACTGTGACCGATGCGCTCAATGAGTATCCGGATGAATTCTATGGCTCACCAGGCTTGTATGAAGGAGAAAAAGCGCTGCAGACGGATGCATGGCTGGAATTTAAAAAAGAACCGCTGGATGAATCCTTAGAAGTAAAAAGGAAATCTGCGGGGTGGGAAATTATTGCTAATGAGAAATTTGAGGATATTTATGTTGTCGCCAGTTACTTTAATCTTTCGGACAGTGACGTAAAAAAACTCAAGTATTCTGGCGCGACATTAAAACCGGGCGCAGCGGTATTTATTCCTGACAGCGTGCTGACCGATGATAAACAGCAGGGCCGATTGATGGACCACTACATCAAGAGTGGCGGATTCTTGCGCGACCTTACCACACAGAATAAAGATATTTTAACCCTGATGCAGAGCGGAAAAGATAGCTCTGGAGACCTGATGGAACCGCTTAAAAAGGCGTTGGAAAAACAGGGTTTCACTAACTTCAGCTTCCGTGGCATGGATATTTATAAAGAACATGATGTGGTCGCTTCCCAGAACCATTTTGCGGTGATAGCCGAAAAGCATGGCCAGTCTTATGTTTTCGATCTTGGTGCACATAAGTTAAAGGATATCGATCTTAAATCATTAATTTTATCTCAGGATCAGTGGGAGAAAGAGTATCAACAGAAAGCGGGTGATAAATATATCAGCTATACGGATTTCACCAGCGCGGATTTAGCTTTACAGGCTTATAGTCCGGACAGAAGAAATGAAAACTCTGATGGGGCGGCTCTGAATGATCAGTGGGTTGATCTGACATCGCCATCCTGGATGTCATCTTCGAGTTCAGAGCCATCAGTGGAAGTCCTCAATCCACGAAGTTTTTTTGAGAAGCTGGGAAAAAAGGTTAACCAATTAATGGAGCAGACGGAGAATAAATCCCGGGATTTGATGTTGACAGGATTAGGTGATGCGCTAAAAGATAATGGTGTTACCAATATAAAATATCGAGGGATTTATATATGGACCGAAAATAAACAAGTTCCTATGGCTCATTTTGTTTTGACAGGAAAACTCAACGGACAAGACAAGATCTTCGATCCCGAAGGGGGGAAGCTGTTTAATCAACCTGGAGAGTCATATATTCTTTCACCCGACGAATGGTTGAAAAAATATCAGGAATTCGACGGTGCCACACGTATCATATTCCGTGATTATACTCACGCGGGTATGGCGGGTTTTGACTTTACAGATAATATGTTACCCAGCCCTAAATTAGAGAAGAGTGCGAATCAGTTGTCGCTCAGCGCGGCTAATTCGGATGCTATGATCAAAGATGAAGGTATTAAGGATAAAGCTTCTGATGATGATCAGTTTAAATCGTTATTCATTGCGTTTAAAAACAATCCGGAAATAAAATCCTTAATGGAAGCAAAAGGAGACCGCTCGATAACGATGATGAGTCTTATTACTGATGAATTAAGAAAGCTAAATTATCAGGGCCTTGGCTGCCGTGCTGTATATATCTGGGATAAAAAGGATGATGGTAACAAAATAGTGGAGCCTCATTATATAGTCACAGCAATTAAAGATGGAAAAACGGTAGTGTTTGATTTTTCAACTAAATCCTTTGGTGAGGGATTCAAAGGTAAAGCCATCTCTTATGAAAGCGACTGGAAAGCGGAGTATAGAGGATTTTTCAAAAATAAAATTATTCAAGAAGGCATTATGATGCAGCCATCGGATGCTGTGTTTTTCTCGGGTATCTCGGTCAGAGAGTCAAATACCATGGCTGAAACTTCACCAGGGTTCTAGACACAATAATTTGTTCACTAAATCTGAGGTTCGAATCTAATTCACCTCAGATTTTGTTCAACTAAAGTTCAGTGGCAGGAAGTAGAGTGTAAGGAAAGCAGAAGGAATTTCTGGAAACTGAAAGAAGCAACCATATAATTCTGCGACCTTAGGGTAATTATTTTTATCCTTAAATGACAGATCCAGTTCTTCTATGAAACTTACAGATTCTCTTACTCGCTTTTTGTTACCGGTATCATCTCCAGGGGCGCTGACTGAAAGTGTCCGTGGCGAGCGCTCCCCGATTGCTGGCGATGCCTTCAATGACGAAGACATTGCTCTTCTTGAGGAGAAAATGGCCAGCGCAGGGGAGAACTGGCATCAGGACAAGGCATTCCTGAACCTGCTGTCAGAGGTGATGGAAAACCGTTTTATCGCAAAGGAAATTAGCAAGATAACCGGCGGGTTGGAGATTTTGCACACTGCCTTGTCGGCAACCCTTACGGAACTGACCGCTCACCAAAAGAGTGAGCTGGGTAATTACCTCACATCCCTGTACGAATCCCGTCGCCCGATGCTGAACGAGTTTCGTGACCAGGGATATAACACCGAGTGGGAGAATCTGTCCGCGCATTTTGAGTTGCTTAAGACTCAGTTGAGTGAACTGGAAGGAGACAAGACCAGTGAGGATGTCAGAGGGGCGGTTGAAGCACTACTGCTGGCAACCGAAAAAACGCTCTCGCTGACTCCGGAAGACAAAACTGAACGCCTGGCGATGCGGCATATCGTCAAAGTGCTGATGGCGCAGAACGAAGCGCTGCTGGTGGCAGATTTCGCGATGCTGGCAGCGGGTGAGCTGTTACAACCTGAAGCAGCGGCCTCCGGGGACTACCACCAGACTCTGGCAGGGCTGATGGACGGTTTGCGTTATGCAGAGAAAAAAATTACCAAAGCACGTAGTAAGGCGTTAAATCATCCTCTCGATATATCTGCGGATGACAAACGCTATGCGGAGTTTGCCGGGATTGCTGGCAAGATTGGCCTGGCGGCAGAGCGTCTTGAGGCGGTCGCGAAAAAAATCAATGAGATGAAGCACCGTCTCGATCCTCATCCGGTGCTGAATAAGATGAAAAGGTTCGGTAACCAGTTCGGTGACAAACTGCTAAGCGATGTGAAGACTGCGGCGGCTATCGCTGCCTTTACCCCTGCGGGACAGGTGAAACTGGATAAAGGGCTGGCAGGACTGGATAAGGGCATAGATAAACTGCAGATGGGAGCAGCGACGGCGGCGACGGCGTTAAAGGCCGTCCCGGACGTCGTCGTTAACATCGCGAAAGCTCTGCCCGGCGGGGTTCGGCAGGTGGGCGCTGGATTAAAAAGCCAGGGAGAAAAAGCGGCAACGGGAGTAGAGAAAGCGCTCATCCACAGCTTAACCGGGCCTGACCGTACGTTAATTCCTGAATCACCCCAGGAGAGAGCAGTAAATGAAAAGCTCAGGGTGACGGTCAGGCCGTTACTGGTCGCAATGGAGCGGTATCAGCGGGCATCAGGCAAGATGATGGAGTCCTGTTATCAGCTGGATAAGCATCTCACCTGGAGTCAGGTGCCAGAAAGTACCGATAAAACAGTGCAGTCGGCAGTGCGCAAGGCACCGGCTGCGACAGCCGTGAGGACAGCGGAAAAGGCTGGCGCGAAGGAGACTGCGCAGAGAGAGTTGCGCGAAGTTGCCGCTGTGACAGCCGCAAAGAAACTGGAAAAGGCAGCCACGAAGAAGCAGGAAAAGGCTGAGTTGAAAGAAAATGCGCTGGCGGTGTTGCGTGAGATGTCAGCATCGATGTCCGGCGCGCTGGCGGAAACAGACCTGCACGCCGGAAAGCTGGGAGACAGGCTGGTGAAAATGAAAAAACAGCACCCAGCGCAGGCGCTAAAGTTAGACATTTTTCAGCAGCAAATTGATAAACAAGTAAAGCGATTCCGTTCAGCGGCCCAGCAACTGGAGCGTGCTGTGCAAGACGCGAGCGACACGACAGACAAGGTCGTGTTCAGCAAGGCATTTGCCGAGGCCAGTCGCGCGGTTTTCAGTGTCGTGGGCGCGGTGGGGAAAATCGAGCTGGCCGTCACGGAAGCCACCGGGAAGAACTTAGATCTCTTCTCTCTTGATACACGCATTGCACTCGATCTGGGCGTTTTTTGTCACGATTTCTTGCAGGATGCACTACGGCAAGATCCCGATACAGACCTGGAGATGTTAAAAGAGGTTATCACGGAGTTATTCATTAACCAGATTGCCGATGATTTCAGCAAAGGTGCTGACCCGGACGGCCATATTATGGTTGGCAGGGCGGTAGAAGCCTTTATCGGGGCGATTGATGGCAACCTGCTACGCCCGCGCACGACAGCAGACGTGTTAGCAAAGACTCTGACACCATTAGACTATCTGGCGAAAACCGGGCACAAAACCCTGATTGGGCAGCTGACTTTTGCTGCAGTAGAGGGGTCACTGACAAGGCTTATCTCCTTCCTGCCGCGTAATATTATTATACCAAACCTGAGTGTTCTGAAGGCGATGGCGGCGCCCGCCACCCTCTGGTTCGCCTACAAGGAATTGATGGCAACACTGATGCCAGGCGATCCATTCCCGATTAAAGAGTTTAAGCAACTGGTGAAGAGACGTGCCGTTATAGCGTCTATTCAGGCTCTGAAGTTTCTTCTGCCGAAAGCGCTGAAATCCGGCATGTCAGCGGGCTTAACCGCGTATGCCCTTTCTCGCGAAGGGGTGGCTAATGTTGCAAGCAACGTATTGAAACAGGCACCGCAGGATCTGACCTGGGCGGGTATCTGGCAAGGAGGAATAAAAGGGGTCAACGCGGTGACAGCCCGTTCCGGTGAAAATAAATTAAATGAACTGGTCGGGAAAATTAATACAGGGCAAGCCGGTGATCATGAAACCAGAGAGCTGCACGCTCTGCTGAAAAAAGGCGGAGGCAGCGACGAGGAGATAACGGCTTACATTACTTATCTGAAAGCCGTGGCTGCCAGCGAAAATGAACTGCCTGATCTGCTTGCGCGCATAAAAAAAGAGGGGCCTGCCGACCAGGATATTAGCCGGCTTCGTACTCTGCTGAATCAACGGGGTGTCAGCGACAGGGATATCAATGATCTGCTTGCGCGCATAAAAAAAACCGGGGTTAGCGATAAGGAAATCGATGACAGTAACGCGCTGATCCAAAAAGTCGCTGACAACGACAAGATACTCAGCGATCTGCTGGTGAGCCTCCAAAAAGTGGAGTTAAGCGACCAACAAGCCGCTGAACTGACCTTTCTTCTAAATAAAAGAGGACTGAGTAAAAATAAATTAACGGCGCTCGTCGAGCGCTTCAGACAAGGAAACGTCAGCGATAAGGAGACCGATGAACTTATCGAACGGATCAAAAAAGGCGGAGAAGGTGACCCGGCATTATCGGATTATATTGCTCGCTTACAAGTCAATAAACCCGATCTTAATGATATTTATGCACTGCTTACTTTCCTGGAAAGCTGGGGGGTTAGCGACAGCTATTTAAATAAACTGCACGCTCGCCTAAAAAAAGAGGGTATCAGCAGTGCGGATATACAAGCGATCGATGCTCAGTTGAAAACCGAGGTGGAAAGCGATAAGGACTTAATCATGTTGCTGACGAGTTTGAAAAAAGGAAAGATAAGCAACAGTGATTTAGATAATCTTCGTGCTCAGCTTAAAGTAAGGGAAGTCAGCGATAAGGACTCAACGGATCTGATTACACTTCTGAGCAAAGGTGAAATCAGAAACGAGGATTTTGATGCTCTGCGCAGGCCTGGTACTGAGCCGGTCAAAACCGGGCGACATAAGCGTGCGGCGGGCATGGGTATTTTGTCGGCCTTAGAACGACAGCAATTATTAAGTGCCTATGGAAAAGGCCGCCCGGCTAAGGTTGATATTGTGACGCCTTTTGAGTTGCAACAAACCATCGATGCCAAGAAAAAAGTCACCACGGAACTCAATGAATTAAAGTCGCAGAGAAAATCATTAGAAAGTCTGATTAAAATTGAAAGTAATAGCAATATACCGGGCAAAGAAGCTGAAATTGCAGCATTAAAAAAACAGCTGGATGATGTAAACGGAAAAATTGATAAAAAAGAGGCCGAAGATAATCAACTGAAGGATAAAGTCAGAACCATGCAAAAGAGACTTGATGATTCAGCAGAGATACGCAGACGCTGGGATCCGGAGTTTCTAAAAATTAAATCACAGGCTCATGTTAACAGATTTAATAAAGGTGCGATTATCAGGATGTCCGGCCGGCTACACCCCGAAACATTCATTAGTGATTATCTTGAGAAAATTCTTAAAAATTTTTCGAAGGAAGATCGTGGAGAACTTACTTCCCCGGATAGCAAGATAAAATTACGGGGTATAGGCAGTAATCAGGCCGGAGGAAACCGGGAGATAACGCTGATGGATTTAGCTATGGGGAAAGTGAGCATCACGGATTGGGATATTATCTGGGATAAAAACATCTCAATGGAATTAAGAGAGGCGCTTAATCCCGGTGGCGCAAATATCGTATCTGATGGCGGTGGCTATAATCGAGGCGTAAACTGGTATACCTCAACCCGGCCCCGACCGGAAAGTCTGACGACACAAATTAGCAAAGCATTTAAAGAAAACGTCGACGCTATCAAGAATAACCCTGATGACTCAGCGGCGATGGTGACATATTATGAATCCATGTTTAAAAATGCCGCAGCACAGCTATTTAAAGACCCTAAGCTAGAGGAATTCAAAGGGCTGCTTGATGATATTCAATCGGGCAAGATTGTCGGTGAACATGTGCAATTTTACGGTTATGTACTGACTGAAGTCGTATCGGTACGTATTAATGATAAAATTCTGGCATGGGATCCTAAAGGGTCATATGCCGTAATCGATAATACGGAGTACGGTATTCAGGATAAAACTAAGCAAGAGTGGATTGTTAATCATCTGGATGCCAATGCTCAGTATAAATACCGTACTGAAGAGAGTAGAAAAGAGGCGTTTAAGTTTTATGACGCTTCAACTCAGCCGCTGGCGAGGTCGACATCGCAATCAGAGATGAAGTCACCCATATCGACCAGTCAGGAAGCGACTCTTGGTGAGGATGCATTACGGGTCGTGATGCATCGTGCGAAAGATGATATGGACAGCATGGTGAAAACATCCGGTGAGTATTTATTAGGCAGGATGATTGACCTGGCGGCTGCCGGCACGGGTGCGGCAGTGGCAATTGGGGTCGGAATGGCGGGCGGTGCGATGGGGGTGAAATCAATATGGGTAATGCTCTGTCAGGTCGCGGCGGCGGGAAAATTAACCCTCTCTAAGGGGCTTATGATGCATTGGCTGACTGATAATCAGAAAGAGAGGGAAGAAATCCTCGCGGCTATGCCGGAGGAGCTGCTGACGAGTATGATAGTGGACGGCGGCTTAACACTCGGACCATCGCTGGCGAAATCTATGCTCCCCACCCTGAAGCTGCCATGGAAGTCGGCAGTAAAAGACGTCAATGTGATGAAGGAGACCATGTTTGGTATGGGGGGAGATTCGCTTGGCGGTCGCGTAAGCCCGATGGCGAATGAAGTGGCCAGCAAGCTAAAGCAACAGCCCGCGGCAGAAACGCCGAAATCGGAAACTCCACCGCCGGTTGCTCTGTCATCCATGAGCCAGATTAACGGGATGTCAGGTCAGACTTATGTGGTGCAAGAGGGTGATAATATTTATTCCATGATGGTGGAGCTGGGCATTCGGCCATCGGATTTGGAGCTGCTGGTTAACGCTAACAGCTATGTTCTTAATAGCATTTTCGATATCAAGCCGGGTCAGGTGCTGATTATTCCTGACAGTGCAATAAGTCCAATTGACAGGATCCATACTACGGAGGCAGGCGATAACCTCCAGGACCTTAGCTACAAGTATTACGGATTTTACGGTGGCTGGAATTACATTCTGCTTAAGAACCTGAATGCCGAAAAAATACCTTTTATCGACAACACTCAACCCGATATAGAATTAAATCTGCCCAACAGCCTTTTTAATGGAACCTTTACTGTCCCTGACTTTGTGCATCGGGTTCAGCCGGGTCAAACTCTGGAAGATATCGCTTATCTGTATTACGACAGTCACGTCGGATTAGAAAAATTACGAGAGGCAAATCCGGGTATTACCGATCCGCTTACCCCTGGGACATCGCTGAAAATTTCGAAGTATGTTTACCCGGAATATTTCGGCTATTTTAGTGGCCCTCCGTTAGATATCCGCAAAGGTTTGGTGCAGCAAAATCCGGTTAATCTTCAGCGGGAAACACCGGCTCTTAACTATTCTGGTCGCACAGGTAGCTTTTTGGGTTCGCCTGAACAGGGGGAAAACGAAAATAATCTGGCGCGGGCACGCAGTAATCCTGTCAGCTTTCCAGACAATCAGGATGTTATTCAACACAATCAGCCTGAGGGGCTGCAATATATCGTGCAGCCCGGGGATACTTTCCATGCTCTCGTCAGCGCTTTTGGCATCCGTCCCGCGCAGTACGCCCAGTTTATTGCGGCTAATGGCGATGCATTACGTTCTGTTACTCAGCTTGAGCCGGGTAACACGCTATTCATTCCGGACAATATTCGCTTTGTAAATATCCCTCCGTCTGTTGAAAATCAACAGGTTTCAGATGGAAAAGCCAGTGCACCACCGCATACCGATGAAAGCCGTCCTGTTCGCAGGCACTCAGTTGGCGCATCAAATAATCAACTTAGAGGTCGGAAATATAGGGTTCAGCAAGGTGAGAGTCTTAACTCTGTCGCCAAAAAACTGGGTATTCCACACTCGAAGTTTGGGCTGCTTACTCAGGCCAATAAGGAGATATTACTGCCAGGTAATCACCTTGAAGCGGGTAAGACAATCGTGATCCCTGACAGCGCTCGCAGTAATAAAGATATTATTCAACCACTAATAAAAACGCGTTTGCATACTGTACGGCCCGGTGATAACACCGCCCGGATCTCCTGGCAGTTTTATGGTAACTATGACCAGCAAAATAAAATCATTGCTGATAATTCCGAGAAGTGGATTACCAGTGAAAAGCCGCTGCCGGGGGTTAAGATCATGCTGTCAAACAGTCGATTTGATGGCAACTATGCTGTGGCGGCTATAGAACATAAAGTTAAAGCCGGTGAAACTGTGCATCAGCTTGCCCTGCGCTATTACGGTAATCTTACGGGGGTGGATATCATCAGGAAGAATAATCTTGATATCAATATATTCAATCAACTTGAAGAGGGGGTTATCCTGAATATTGTGGACAGCGTTGATCCAGAATATTTTGACCAGCCGGATGGAAATGGCCAGGTGGAAGATAGCGTCGCAGAGTCGCCGCAGTTTGTTGCCGAAAATGGTCGTTCGCAATTTTTCGCCAGGGATAATGCGAATCAGCAAGGCGGAGGGTTAGATGATGCGCAGAACAATTAATCAGGTCGGTTCAGGATAACCGCGCTTGATCGCTCAGTGCATTAAACGCCTGATAAAGACCTTCAGGCGTTTATACGCACGGTCGGTGCCTTATTTGTTCAGCACAAACAGCGAGACAATCCCGGCGGCAATCAGCGGTCCAACCGGCACACCGCGAAACAGGGCTACGCCAATAATAGTACCGATCAGTAAGCCACCGATAATGGTCGGCTGAGTACTCATCAGTGAGACGCCACGGCCTCCGAGCCATGAAACAAAAATCCCTACCGCAATCGCCAGCAGTGATTTCCAGTCAAGGAAGGATTTGATTAAGGTGCTGGAAGGCAGTGAGCCACTGGCCAGCGGTGCCATAACGGCGATGGTCAGAATAATAATGCCCAGCGTAATGCCCTGTTTTTCCACATAGGGAAAGAACTGCGCCAGCGGGGTGATTTTGATCACCAGCAGTACCAGAATGGAGATGGTGACGGCGGTGTTATGAATAAATAAACTCAGCGCGCCGAGCAGAACCAGGATAATTAACGAAGAGTACGCGGCCATTTACTGCTCCAGAAGAAAGAAAAAAAGGACGGTTTAAGATCGCCGTCCTCTTTACCTTACCACCGCATTTTCAGCAGCATAAGCCTTAATATTGACAATTACTGACAATCATCCGGATTTGCGCACGCTCCCTGCTTCAGTGATTTCAGCATCAGAGCCTGATTTTTTACCAGCTCAACCGACTGAACGCCGAGGGAAATTGCCGCCATCGTACCCTGTTCTTTCAGATACCAGGCCTTTGATGCTTCCAGCCAGCTGTCACGGTATTTCAGCCAGTTGCGCTGGGCATCACGCAGTTTCGCTTTCTGTGCGTCATCCAGTTTTGCCATCACTGCCTGGTACTGGGTATTCATCTCTTTATCCCAGGCTCGATTCGCGGTGTCATAACATTGCGACATCCCCGCCGTCGAAGAGTTGCTGTTCAGACAGCTCTCCAGTTCGCGGTCAATGGGGTTTTCCGCTGCCAGCACACCGAGTGGCAGCAACAAACCGATTGCCAGTAACACTCTTTTCATGTTTTTACCCAGTCAGAATAAGGGCAGGCTTAGCTGCCCTGGATCAGAAAGTGATTACTCGTCCGGATACTCACGCATAAAGCGTTCGGTATCATCGACCATCGCGTCATTGCCGACAAAGAACGGGCTACGCTGATGCAGCGTTTCCGGTTGCAGGTCGAGAATACGGTTTTTACCGTCGCTGGCTTTACCACCGGCTTGTTCCGCCAGGAATGCCATCGGGTTGCACTCATACAGCAGGCGCAGTTTGCCTTGCGGATGGCTGGCGGTGCTTGGGTAGAGATAAATCCCGCCTTTCAGCAGGTTACGATGGAAGTCTGCCACCAGAGAACCGATATAGCGCGAGGTATAAGGGCGGTTAGTGGTTTTGTCTTCTTCCTGACAGAATTTCAGATACTTTTTCACGCCTTTCGGGAAACGGATGTAGTTCCCTTCGTTGATCGAGTAAGTGTAACCCTGCTCCGGGAACATCATGCGTTCCTGGCTGAGGCAGAAGACACCCAGCGAGGGATCGTAAGTGAAGGCATGCACGCCTTTACCGGTGGTGTACACCAGCATGGTCGAAGAACCATACACCACGTAACCGGCAGCAACCTGCTGGTTGCCCGGCTGGAGGAAATCCTCTTCGGTAACCGGCGTGCCTGGTGGGGTAATACGACGATAGATGGAGAAAATGGTACCGACAGAGACGTTAACGTCAATGTTGGATGATCCATCCAGTGGGTCCATCAGCACCACATATTTACCGTTCTCGACGCCTTCGAAGATAACGATTTCGTCTTCTTCTTCAGAGGCAATACCGGCGACAATCCCACGAGCCTTTAACGCTGCTTTAAGTTTTTCATTGGCAAACAGGTCGAGTTTCATCTGCTGCTCGCCCTGAATATTTTCAGCGCCGCTGGCACCGAGAATATCAACCAGTCCGGCTTTGTTGATATCGCGGTGGATGATCTTCGCACCCAGCTTGATGGCGGAAATCAGTGCCGTCAGTTCACCTGTGGCGTGAGGAAAGTCGTGTTGCTTCTCGACGATAAATTCGCCTAACGTTTTCATAACACAATCCCTGAATCTGCGGTTGAGTGGCAGCATGATTTACAGGCCGCCAACGTATGCGTACGCAGTTTAGCCGATTGAACAGCAAAGACCATAGTCCAAATCCGTTTCTTCTGGCGTAAGTCAGCGTTAAACTGTGCGCCGAACATTTAAAGTAATGGACCTTTTATGCGTATTCATATTCTCGGTATCTGCGGCACCTTCATGGGCGGCCTGGCTATGCTGGCGCGCGCGCTGGGGCATGAAGTGACAGGCTCTGATGCCAACGTCTATCCACCGATGAGCACCTTGCTTGAAAGCCAGGATATTGATTTAATTCAGGGTTATGATGCGAGTCAGCTTGATCCGGCTCCGGATCTGGTGATTATCGGCAATGCGATGACACGTGGCAATGCCTGCGTTGAAGCGGTACTGGAACGCAATATTCCTTATCTGTCAGGACCACAATGGCTGCATGATTTCGTGCTGCGTGACCGCTGGGTGATTGCAGTGGCTGGCACCCACGGTAAAACCACCACTGCTGGCATGGCAGCGTGGATTTTACAGGCCTGCGGCCTTGAACCGGGGTTTGTCATTGGTGGGGTTCCGGGAAATTTCGAGGTATCGGCAAATTTAGGAAAAAGCCCATTCTTCGTGATTGAAGCCGATGAGTATGACTCTGCCTTCTTCGACAAACGCTCCAAATTTGTCCATTACTGCCCGCGCACGCTGATTCTGAATAACCTGGAATTCGATCACGCCGATATCTTTGACGATCTACGCGCCATTCAGAAACAGTTCCACCATCTGATTCGTATCGTGCCGGGGCAGGGCAAAATTATTCTGCCAGAACATGACGCCCATCTGAAGCAGGTGATGGCAATGGGCTGCTGGAGCGAGCAGGAGCATGTGGGGGACGGCGGCAAATGGCAGGCTAAGAAGCTCTCGCCGGATGCGTCGCACTGGGAAGTGTTGCTGGATGGCGAACGGGTTGCTGAAGTGAACTGGTTGCTGGTTGGCGAACACAATATGCATAATGGCCTGATGGCGATCGCTGCCGCGCGTCACGTTGGCATTAAGCCGGAAGATGCGGGGCGGGCGTTGAATGACTTTATCAATGCGCGTCGTCGTCTTGAGCTGCGCGGTGAAAGCAACGGCATCAAAGTCTATGACGATTTTGCCCATCATCCGACGGCGATCCACGCCACGCTTGCCGCCATGCGCGGTAAAGTGGGCGGGACGGCACGCATTCTGGCGGTGCTGGAACCGCGATCCAATACCATGAAAATGGGCATCAGTAAGGACGATCTGGCACCGGCTTTGGCTCGCGCCGATGAAGTATTCCTGCTGCAACCACACCATATTCCGTGGCAGGTTTCTGAAGTGGCTGACGCCTGTATGCAGCCTGCGCACTGGAGTGCCGACGTGGATGCGCTGGTCGAAATGGTGGCAAAAGTGGCGCAACCGGGTGATACGGTGCTGGTGATGAGCAACGGGGGTTTTGGTGGGATTCACCAGAAACTGTTGGATCGTTTAGAAAAATAATGTAGGGGAGCCGTTATCGGCTCCCGTGCTGATGATATGCCGAGCGCTAACCCCTGGCACGGGCGGTGAGATCGCCACCCCTACATGAGAACAAGTGGTTACACCGTCTCTGCCAGCTCACGCAGATACTGGAAAATCTGACGATAGGCTTTAGGTGGCTTATTGCCGGCTTTCTCTTTTTGCGCATTACGGATCATGGCGCGTAACTGCTGGCGATCGGCGTGCGGATAGAGATTCAGCACTTCCGGTACCACTTCATCACCCTGCTCGACCAGACGGTCGCGCAGCACTTCCAGCTTGTGGAACAGCGCAACCTGCTGGTTGTGGCGGTTCTTCAGCTTATCCAGTGCCTGGCGAATCGGATCTTCGTCACGTGAACGCAGCATTTTGCCAATCAGCTGCATCTGACGGCGGCGTCCTTCCTTCTTGATCTTCTGCGCCAGCTCAATGGCGGCACGCAAATCTTCATCCAGCGGGATTTTATCCAGCGAGTTTTTACCGAGTTCAACTAACTCAGCGCCGAGGCGTTTTAACTCTTCCGCGTCGCGCTTAATTTCACTTTTACTGACCCAGATAATCTCATCATCTTCTTCTTCCTGATTATCTGGTACATCGTCGAGCCAGTCTTCGGGCTGCTTGGTCATTGTTAGGCTCCTGAGAAAGAGGCTAATGCTATCAGGTTACGCGGCTACTGCGAAATTGTTCTCTGAGTCTGTTAGACTCAAACCCATCCCCATTCATTGATTATATGGCAGGCCGATGAAAGTAATCTCCCAAGTCGCAGAGCAGCGTAAAACGCTGGAGCAGGCGGTCGCACAAGCGCTCGAGCTGGCCAAAGCCAGCACGGACGGAGCAGAAGTCGCCGTGAGCAAAACCACCGGTATCAGTGTCAGCACGCGTTACGGTGAAGTCGAAAATGTCGAATTCAACAGTGATGGCGCGCTGGGCATCACCGTTTATCACCAAAACCGCAAAGGCAGTGCCTCCTCCACTGATCTTAGCCCGGATGCGATTAAACGCACGGTGCAGGCGGCGATTGATATCGCGCGCTATACCTCACCCGATCCTTACGCGGGTGTGGCGGATCGGGATCTGCTGGCATTTGACGCGCCGGATCTGGATCTCTACCACCCGGCAGAAATCGATGCCGATCAGGCGATTGAGCTGGCCGCACGCGCCGAACAGGCCTCGCTGAAAGCGGATAAACGTATTACCAATACCGAAGGTGGCAGCTTTAACAGCCACGTCGGAATTAAGGTGTTCGGTAATAGCCACGGTATGTTGCAGGGCTACTGCTCCAGCCGTCACTCCCTTTCCAGCTGTGTGATTGCCGAACATAATGGCGATATGGAACGCGATTACGCCTACACAATTGGCCGCGCGCTGGGCGATCTGCAATCGCCGGAGTGGGTCGGTGAAGAGTGTGCCCGCCGCACGCTGTCCCGCCTGTCACCGCGTAAGCTGTCGACGATGAAAGCGCCGGTTATTTTTGCCGCTGAAGTGGCAACCGGCCTGTTTGGTCATCTGGTGGGTGCCATCAGTGGCAGCAGCGTTTACCGCAAATCGACCTTCTTACTCGACTCGCTGGGCCAGCAAATTCTGCCGTCGTGGCTGACCATCGAAGAGCAGCCGCATCTGTTGAAAGGGCTGGCATCGACCCCGTTCGATAGCGAAGGGGTACGCACTCAGCAGCGCGATATCATTAAAGATGGCGTGTTGCAAAACTGGCTGCTGACCAGCTACGCCGCGCGTAAGCTTGGCCTGCAAAGCACCGGTCACGCCGGTGGCATTCACAACTGGCGTATCGCCGGCCAGGGTGCCAGTTTTGACGACTTGCTGAAACAGATGGGCACCGGTCTGGTGGTCACTGAGTTAATGGGTCAGGGTGTCAGCGGCATTACCGGTGACTACTCACGCGGTGCCGCCGGTTTCTGGGTTGAGAATGGCGAAATTCAGTATCCGGTCAGTGAAGTCACCATTGCCGGTAATCTGAAGGATATGTGGCGCGATATCGTCACCGTCGGCAGCGATATTGAAACCCGCAGCAATATTCAGTGTGGTTCGGTATTACTGCCGGAAATGAAGATCGCCGGTCAGTAGATTTCACCTGCCATTAATTATCAGGCGGCTCCATTTGGAGCCGTTTTTTTTAACTGACACGTCATAACCCATTCTTATATTTTACCTGCTGATTAACTTCACCTTTTTTATCTCCTGCCGCTATCTGCACAATTTGCCGCTTATCCGGCAATAAATGTGATTCGACTCACAATTATTCGGCTGTTTTTGCATGAAATACCCTTTTTTGCGAACTGATCCACTTATTCCGGCGTGATTTCCGTTTCGAAACGGAAAAAGTGCTTCTCCACAGCGTCAGTTTGCCGCGCTAATTTATTTGTAACGCGAATTATCAAGATTGAGCTTTCTGGCAAAAGGGGAGTAAAGGTGAAAAACGCAGCGATGGCGGACCATTCCGCCGCGAGCACGGAAGCGATCCAGGCGCTGGCTGACAGAGTGATGGGACAGATTGGCGACGTGTTTGCTGCTCAGGCTATTTTCCCCAATGCGGTACAGCAGCAGATGTTGTCCTCCCATGTCCGGGCGATGGCACTGCGTTCACTCAGCGGCGAACCCTTGCCCGAAGTGGAGGAGGAGCTGTTTGAAGATATCTCTCAGCAGTCAATGCAGCTGGCGCAGCAGATAGTGGATCTGTTCGGCAACTTGCCAAAAGAAGAGGCCTGGCTGTTATCCGTCCACTTTGAAGTGGCTAAAGAGAACAATGATGAGTAAGGGCGACGTTTTCGCCATCCGCACCCAAAAAAACATCTAAATCAATCTATTAAGGAACACAATATGACACAAGTCACCGTAGTAATTGGCGATCGTTTAGGTAAAGGCCAGAAAGTTGCCGCAGGCGTGGAAAAAGCCGGTGGCCGTGCAGTGGTGGTGCCGGGTGTGGCGGCAGATATGAAGCTGGGCGACGTGATGAATACTGAAAACGCCACTTTTGGTATCTCCTTCTGCGGCAGCGGCGGTGCAGGCGCGATTACCGCCCAGAATAAATATGGCTACAAAGCCAAGCACGGCATGCGTTCGGTGGAGGAAGGCGTTACCGCGATCAATGAAGGCTGCACGGTACTGGGCTTTGGTTTTATGGATAAAGAAGAACTGGGTGAACGCCTGGTGCAGGCCTGGAACAAAAAACACGGCGGCTAAGGACGAAGAATGAAAGAACAATTCACCACCACGGTAACGGTCAGCGGCAAGGGTGACACCAAAGGTAAAGCCTTTGCCGATGCGCTCAGCCGGGTGCAGAGCACGGTGCTGCGTTCTACCCAAAAAATTCTGTTGCGCATCGAGCCACAGGACGTGCAGGTCATTCGGGCGCAGGAGAGCGTCAGAAAAGAGAAATTTTTGTTCTTTTTTCTGGCGCGTGAGCGACGGACCTACAGCGTGGAGCTGGAGATCACCGTCAACGTGACGGTGATTGATACCGATAAGGTTCAATTCGACACGAACTAAAAACGTTGGGCGATAAAACCAAAGGAAAGACTGATGTTTTTAATTATTTTATTCAAATCGTTAATCATCGGCGGGTTGGTCGGTGTGGGCGTCGGAGCCGGTGCGGCGCGTATGTTCCATGCTCCCACCACGCAGGGGATGGGCGCATTTCGTACACTGGGTGAACTGAACTCCTGTGAGGGCGATCCGGCTTCTCACTTCTCTTTCGGTCTGGGATTCTTCTTTAACGCCTGGGCTTCTTCGGTCGCGGCGGGGGCTTTTACCCAGGACGTTGACCATCGCATCATCCCGAACTGGGGCGCGGCGGCGTTGATGGTGAAGAACCGCAACGTGGCTGAAACCCTGCACGATCCGAAAAAAATGGCTATCGCCTGCGGCATCATCGGCATGATTGTGGTGGCGTTCCTCAACTCAACCGCCTCAGCGGTACCGGCCGCGCTTCAGGTCACCGCGGTGAAAGTGTTGGTGCCAGCGGCAAATCTGCTGGTTAACACCGTGATGCCGGTGATTTTCTGGCTGGCGGCGATTGATGCCGGTAAGAAATCAGGCTTCTGGGCGACCATTTTTGGCGGTCTGGCGCAGCTGATTATGGGTAATGCCGTGCCGGGTCTGGTGTTGGGTATTCTGATCGGCAAAGGAGTGGAAGAGAGCGGCTGGAACAAGGTCACGAAGGTGATGATGTTTGCCATTGTGCTGCTGTTTGTCCTGAGCGGCTTCTTCCGCGGTTTCGATATGAAACTGTTGCAGTCATTCCAGCTCGGTATTCCCGGCTGGCTCGACATGATCCACAACTCCCTGAGCGGCAAGTAACGAGGAAGAGAAAAATGAGTGATACGAAAAGCGGCTTCTGGTATGCCGACTGGTCTTTCCCAATTTTTGTCGGCCTGCTCTCCTCTGGGGTGTTTGCCGGAACGCATATGTACTACCTGTACGGTATCGGGGCATTTAACGAAGTGGCCTTTGTCTCGATGCTGCGTGCCGGTATGGATACCGGCGTGTACGGCGCGGTTGCCGCCTTTGGTGCCAGCTTCCTGTTTGCGCGCATTATCGAAGGATCGCTGGTGGGGATCCTGGATATTGGCGGTGCCATTCAGACCGGCGTCGGGCTGGGCGTACCGGCGCTGCTGCTGGGCGCGGGCATTATCTTCCCGGTCGCCAACTTTGCGGCTTCACTGGCGACCGGTCTGGTGATTGGCCTGGCGATTGGTTACGTGATTATTCTGGCGCGTAAGTTCACCATTAATCAGAGCAACTCCACCTATGGTGCTGATGTGATGATGGGGGCCGGTAACGCCTCTGGCCGCTTCCTCGGGCCGTTGATCATCCTGTCGGCCATGGCGGCGTCGATTCCGATTGGTATCGGATCGCTGGTGGGATCGCTGCTGTTCTATCTGTGGGGCAAACCAATCACCGGCGGCGCGATTTTAGGCGCAATGATCCTTGGTGCGATGTTCCCGGTGGCGATTAGCTAGTCGCGATCCTCCAGGGAAGCCGTTTTCGGCTCCCGTCCTGATAATATGCAGGGAGTTATCATGTTCGATCTGATTATTCGCCGCGCGCGACTGAGCGATGAAACTATTATCGATATTGCGTTGCTCGACGGCAAAATTGCCGCGCTGGGTGAGGTGCAGGGCGAAGCCCGTCAGCAGCGCGACCTGGCGGGGCGCTACTACGTCAGTGCTGGCTGGATTGATTCACATGTGCACTGTTACCCCCACTCACCGATTTATCATGATGATGCGGATGCCATTGGCGTCACTGCCGGCGTCACCACGGTGGTGGATGCGGGCAGCACCGGCGCTGATGATATTGATGATTTTTACCAACTGACGCGCGATGCCAGCACCCAGGTTTATGCGCTGCTGAATATTGCCCGCACCGGCATCGTCACCCAGAACGAACTGGCTGATATGAGCCAGATCGACAAGGTTGCGGTGCGTGATGCGGTGCAGCGTCTGCCCGGTTTTATTCTCGGCATTAAAGCGCGGATCAGTAGCAGCGTAGTGGGTCATAACGGCATAACGCCGCTACAGCGCGCGAAAGACATTCAGCAGGAAAACGGCGCTTTGCCGCTGATGGTACATATAGGCAATAACCCGCCAAATCTCGACGAGATTGCCGAACTGCTGACTTCTGGCGACATTATCACCCACTGCTATAACGGCAAGCCGAACCGCATTCTGACGCCTGCCGGGGAGTTACGCGCCTCTGTTCAGCGGGCGATTCAGCGCGGCGTGCGGCTGGATGTCGGCCACGGCAGTGCCAGTTTCAGCTTTGAAGTGGCGCGCGTTGCCATTGCGCAGGGGATTCTGCCGGACACCATCAGCTCTGATATTTACTGCCGCAACCGCATTAACGGCCCGGTACATAACCTGGCGCACGTGATGTCGAAATTCTTCAGCGTCGGCATGACGCTGCCGCAGGTGATTGATTGTGTCACCGTCAATGCCGCGCAGGGTCTGCGACTGTCAGGCAAAGGCCGCCTCGAACCGGGTTTCGACGCGGATCTGACCATTTTTACCGTCAAAGCGGAAAGTCGTCCATTTGTTGACTCCGAAGGGGAAAGCGTCTGCGGCGAGAAACATCTGGTGCCATTAGCGGCAGTCGTCGCGGGCCAGTGGATTGTGACCGATGAAGGAAAAGCCAGTCATGACTTCGATTTATGAAAAATACCGGTTAAAGCAAGTGATTAACGCCTCCGGGCGCATGACCATTCTTGGCGTATCGACGCCCGCCGAGTCGGTGGTCGACACGGTTAAATATGGCCTGAATCACTATTTTGAGATCAAAGACCTGGTGGATAAAACCGGCACGTATATCGCGGATTTACTCAATGCCGAAGATGCGGTGGTGGTCTCCTGCGCTTCAGCCGGGCTGGCACAGTCGGTGGCGGCAGTGATTGTAAAAGATGATGACTGGCTGCTGGAAAATCTGCACGCCGCGCCACTGGCAGTGCCGCACGATATCGTGCTGCCGAAAGGGCATAACGTTAACTTTGGCGCGCCGGTTGGCACTATGGTGACGATGGGCGGCGGTCGGCTGGTGGAAGCCGGATATGCCAACGAGTGCTCGCCACAGCAACTGGCGGCGGCGATTACCCCGCAAACCGCTGCAATTCTGTATATCAAATCACACCACTGTGTGCAGAAAAGTCATCTCAGCGTTGAGCAGGCGGCGGGGGTGGCGCGCAAGCACGGTGTGCCGTTGATTGTTGATGCGGCAGCGGAAGAAGATTTGCAGTGCTACTACCGGGTGGGTGCCGACCTGGTGATTTACAGCGGTGCGAAAGCAATTGAAGGGCCAACCAGTGGTCTGGTGGTGGGTAAACAGCAGTATATCGACTGGGTAAAACGTCAGTCGGCCGGGATTGGCCGGGCGATGAAAGTCGGTAAAGAGGGCATTCTTGGCCTGACGCAGGCGATTGAAAACTATCTGACGCAGGAAAAAGTCACCGGCGCGCAGATGGTCGAAAAGATGACGCCGTTTATCGACAATCTGAATACGCTGAACGGTATCAGCGCACGCGTGGTGTGGGATGCCGCCGGGCGCGATATCGCCCGCACGGAAATTCATTTCGATGAAGCGATGATTGGCCGTACCACCGCTGAGCTGGTACAGGCGCTGAAAAACGGGGAGATCGCCATCTATTTCCGTGGCTATAAAGCCAATGAAGGGCTGGTGGAAGTGGATGTGCGCAGCGTCTCGCCAGAGCAACTGAACACCATTTATATCTGTATTAAGGCTTTGTTATCAGGAGAGAAAACCGCATGACGCTAACGCCGAAGTTTTATCACGACCGCGTGTGTCTGAATGTACTTGCCGGTTCTAAGCAGAATGCGCAGGATATCTGGCAGGCGGCGGAAGGCCATGTACTGGTCGGCGTGCTGTCGAAAAATTATCACAGCATCGACAGCGCGGTGGCAGACATGCGTGAGTATGCGGCGCTGATTGATAATGCGTTGTCGATCGGACTCGGCGCAGGCGATCCGAATCAGTCGGCGATGGTCAGTGAAATTGCGCGCCAGATTCAGCCGCAGCATGTTAATCAGGTATTTACCGGCGTGGCAACCAGTCGTGCGCTGCTCGGGCAGAGCCAGACGGTGGTTAACGGACTGATTTCACCCACCGGCACGCCGGGGCTGGTGAAAATTTCCACCGGCCCGCTGAGCTCACAGCAGGCAGACGCCATTGTGCCGATCGCCACTGCCATTGCGCTGCTGAAAGATATGGGCGGCAGCTCAGTGAAATATTTCCCCATGGGGGGGCTGAAATCTGTCGATGAGTTTCGGGCGGTAGCCGCAGCCTGTGGCGAAAACGATTTCTGGCTGGAACCGACCGGTGGCATCGACCTGGAAAACTATCAGGCGATTCTGGAGATTGCGCTGGATGCGGGCGTCAGCAAAATCATCCCGCATATTTACAGCTCGATTATTGATAAAGAATCCGGCAATACTCGTCCGACAGATGTGGCGACATTGTTAGCGATAACCAAAACATTGCTGGCATAACATCCACCGGGCGGCGATAACGCCGCCCTCACGATTTTGGATGGACAGATAACGTGAGATTTCCTAACCAACGGCTGGCACAACTGTTTGATACGCTACAAAACGAAACGCTGCCGCAGGATGAGCTGGCGCGTCGTTTTGCTATCTCGACGCGCACCGTGCGCACCGATATCAGCGCGCTGAACCAGCTGCTGGTCGAGCACGGCGCGCATTTTGTACTGAGTCGTAGCGCAGGCTATCAGCTGAAAATTGACGATGCCGCTCGCTATGGGCGTTTGCTACAGTCCACGCCTTCGCATCTGCGCGTACCGCGGACATCGGCAGAGCGCGTGTACTATCTGTTAACGCGTTTTCTCACTTCAGCTTTCTCGCTCAAGCTGGAAGAGCTGGCGGAAGAGTGGTTTGTCAGCCGGGCCACGCTGCAAAGCGATATGGCTGAAGTGAGAGAGTGGCTGAACCGCTACCAGCTGGCGATCGAAACCAAGCCTCGCTACGGTATGAAGCTGTTTGGCAGCGAGGTAGCGATACGCGCCTGTCTGACCGATCTGCTGTATCAGATATCGCAGGAGGCTAACGAAAGCCCGCTGCTGACGCTGGAGGCGCTAAACAGCGGCATGCTGGAGACGTTACAGCCGCTGCTGCATCAGTGTTTCTCGCGCTTTCATGTACGTCTGACCGATGACAGCGAACACTATCTGCGGCTTTACTGCGCGGTGGCGGTGCGGCGGATCAGTGAAGGTTATCCACTAACGGATTTTAGCGCCGAGGATGTCGATAACGATGTACGTGATGCCGCGCGACATATTATCAATCTGCTGCGACCGATTACCGGCAAAGCGATTTCACCGGCCGAAGAGGCTTACCTGCGCGTAAATATCGCTGCGCGCCGGGTGCAGGAGATTGCCCCCAGCGCCATCAGCCCGGATGATGGTGACACGCTGGTCGATTACATTCTGAGTTATATCAATAACCACTATAATTTTAACCTGCAAAACGATGCTCAGCTGCGCGCCGATCTGCTGACCCATATTAAGACCATGATCACCCGCGTGCGCTACCAGATTAATATTCCCAACCCGCTGCTGGCCAATATTAAACAGCATTATCCGATGGCCTATGACGTTACGCTGGCGGCGGTATCAAGCTGGGGAAAATACACCCCTTATGTGATTAGCGAAAACGAAATCGGCTTTCTGGTACTGCATATTGGCGTCGGACTGGAGCGGCACTATAACGTCGGCTATCAGCGTTATCCGCAGGTGATGCTGGTGTGCGATACCGGCAACTCGACAGTTCGCATGATTCAGGCGATGCTTTTGCGCCGGTATCCGCAAATCGTGGTGAAGCAGATTATCTCATTGCGTGAATATGAAGAGCTGAGCGCGATCGAGGAAGATTTTGTTATTTCTACCGCGCGACTGACGGAGAAAGATAAACCGGTAGTAGTGATGTCACCGTTTCCGACCGATTATCAGCTGGAGCAGATTGGCAAACTGGTGCTGGTCGACCGCACCCGCCCGTATATGCTGGAAAAGTTCTTCGACGCCGCGCATTTTCGCATTATCGATCAACCGATGGATCAGTCGCAGCTGTTTGGTGTGCTGTGCGAGCAGCTGGAGCAGGAGGGCTATGTCGATAAGACTTTCTGTGCTTCTGTTGAGGAGCGTGAAGCGATCGTCAGCACCATGCTGGGGGAGGGCATCGCGCTGCCGCACTCTCTGGGGCTGCTGGCGAGGAAAACCGTGGTGTATACCGTGCTGGCCCCACAGGGAGTGCAGTGGGGCGATGAAACCGCCTTTGTCATTTTTTTACTGGCCATCAGTAAAACGGAATATGAAGAGGCGATGGCGATTTACGATCTGTTTGTCACCTTTATGCGCGAAAGGGCAATGACGCGGCTGCGTGACAGCAAAGACTTCGCCAGTTTTAAGGCGGTGGCCATTGATTGCCTCAGCAGACTCTAAATGAATAACGCGTGTCGCAGCGCTATGCGCTGCGATCACTTATCCGCGTTTTACGTTCAAAAACAATTTGAGCAGAAAGACCATATCGCTCAGATTTGCAACGCCATAGAGCAAAGCAGGGAAAGAGACCTGCTCAGTAAAGGCCTTGCGGAGCTTGTTTCGGTCTGTGACCTTTCTTTTTAGCAAACCAAAAAAATGTCTCGCTTCCCAGAGCGCATGTCTTTTTAAATGTCTTGAGACAGATAAGTACTTTTCGTGACGTGATTGTCGCTGGATGTAAGAAATAATATGGATGTAGTTTTCTGCTCTGATATCGTAATAATCCCTGTGATGAGTGATCGACAGTTCATTATCTCTGTAAGAATAGTCTGCGACGTTGGAGATAAAAAAACGACCGTCTGCTAATGATAAATCCATTGTCCAGCAAATATCTTCATGGCTGCGTAACGCCCGATAAGCGATGTTATGTTTAATGATATAGCTGGATTTAATCAACTGTAGCCAGACATAATGTGGCCATTCTCGTTGTTTAACGCAATATTCAATCCATTGAAAGCCATTTATGACTTTATTATAGATTTGTTCGCGATGAATATAACCCCGAAAATTGCCACTGGCATCTAAGCGTTTAGCATTACAGATCAACAAATCAACATCATGATGCTCAGCCAGATGATACCTCGCAGCAAGAGCAGCGGGTTCAATATCATCATCGGCATCGAGGAAAACCACCCAGCGGCCACGGTGTATCGCCAGGCCTGCATTCCTTGCCGCCGACAGACCTTGATTGTGCTGATGAATCATAATTAACCGCGTATCAGTATATTGGCTGATAATATCCTGGGTATTGTCAGTTGAGCCATCATTAATAATTATTATTTCAATACTTACTTCACTTTCTAATATCAGACTATCTATTAGTTTTGATATTGTATTTTCTGCATTATATGCAGGAATAATCACGCTGATATCAATCCCTGAGATCATGATTCCCTTCGCTTCGGCAAAAATAAAATAAGAGTGTTTTGCCCGAGCATAACAAAATAAAATAGACTTGAGTATTTAATACAGAAAAATTGAGAGATGGGTTATTAATGAAAAAACCCCGCTTCGGCGCTGAGGGATCCCCACTAAATCAGCGCTAATAAACCAACACCATATTACGGTAGGTTTTGGCGAGGTGGCTGA
>NZ_JRXE01000033.1 GCF_001267535.1 Winslowiella iniecta
TGGGGGCCTGACAGCGGCAGCCAGGCCTGTGGCGATGTCGGCCCGGGTCGCATGCTCGATCCGCTAGCGCTGGTTGACGAAGCGGTTAAATGGTCATCGCCCGTCAACGACCTGCAACATCTCAATATTATGATTACCGCTGGCCCGACGCGTGAAGCGCTCGATCCGGTACGCTATATCAGCAATCACAGCTCGGGAAAAATGGGCTTTGCCATTGCGCAAGCCGCCGCCGCGCGCGGGGCCAACGTCACGCTGGTCGCCGGGCCAGTTGATTTGCCGACGCCAGCATGGGTGAAACGTATTGATGTCACCACCGCACTGGAAATGCAAAAAGCGGTGATGGAGCACATTACGCGTCAGCATATTTTCATTGGCAGCGCAGCCGTGGCAGACTACCGCGCGGCAACCATTGCCGCAGAAAAAATCAAAAAACAGGGTGATGAAGTTACCCTCACCATGGTAAAAAACCCCGACATTGTGGCGGGCGTTGGCGCAATGAGCGAAAGCCGCCCGTATGTCGTAGGATTTGCCGCTGAAACCCAGAATGTGGAAGAATACGCCCAACAAAAACGTGCGCGGAAAAAGCTGGATTTGATCTGCGCCAATGATGTTTCAAAAGCCGGGCAGGGTTTCAATAGCGACACCAATGCTCTTCACCTTTTTTGGCAGGAGGGAGAAAAAGTCTTACCGCTTAGCGATAAGTCACTCCTTGGCCAACAGTTAATAGACGAGATTGTCAGCCGTTATGATGAAAAAAATCGACGTTAAGATTATGGATCCGCGTGTCGGCAACGAATTCCCGCTGCCAACCTACGCGACCTCGGGATCGGCAGGCCTTGACCTGCGCGCCTGCCTTGATGAAGCCATCGATCTGGCACCTGGCGTGACCACGCTGGTTCCAACGGGTTTAGCGATTCACATTGCTGACCCGTCACTGGCAGCCGTGATCCTGCCACGCTCCGGGCTGGGCCATAAACATGGCGTAGTACTGGGCAACCTGGTGGGTCTGATTGACTCTGACTATCAGGGGCAGCTGATGGTTTCCGTCTGGAACCGTGGGCAGGACAGCTTCACCATTCAACCCGGTGAGCGCATCGCACAGATGGTCTTCGTGCCTGTGGTGCAGGCTGAGTTTAATCTGGTCGAAGATTTTGATGCCAGCGCGCGTGGTGAAGGTGGCTTTGGCCACTCCGGTCGCCAGTAACGCATAACGAACCACCCCCGTAACGAGACTATTTTAATGCCGTGAGACGCCCTCTCACGGATGTTACGTGGGTATTTGCCCGTTTATGGTGAATTTTCAGGGGTCTTTAAGTCATGGCAGAAAAAAAGAGTGCGAAAAGGAATCGTCGCGAGGAAATATTGCAGGCTCTGGCGCAAATGCTGGAGTCCAGTGACGGTAGCCAGCGTATCACTACCGCCAAACTTGCGGCCAATGTTGGCGTATCCGAAGCGGCGCTTTACCGGCACTTTCCCAGCAAAACGCGGATGTTTGACAGCCTGATCGAATTTATTGAAGACAGCCTGATCACCCGCATCAATCTGATCTTAAATGATGAAAAAGAGACGCTGCCACGCCTGCGCCTGATCGTTCAGCTGATTCTGGGCTTTGGTGAACGTAACCCTGGCCTGACACGTATTCTGACTGGCCATGCGTTGATGTTTGAACAGGATCGCCTGCAAGGTCGTATCAATCAGCTGTTCGAGCGCATTGAAGTTCAGCTACGCCAGGTGATGCGCGAACGCAAAATGCGCGAAGGCGAGGGTTTTACTACCGACGAAACCCTGCTGGCAAGCCAGCTGCTGGCTTTCTGCGAAGGTATGCTGTCGCGCTTTGTCCGTTCTGAATTTCGCTACCGTCCAACCGTCGATTTCGACGCGCGCTGGCCGCTGCTGGCCGCTCAGCTGGTATAAAGGCTAAGGCGTTGCCGGCAGAGGCTTAAGCTGATCGTCCAGTAAAGCCACCAGCAGCGCCGTACCCTCTTCCGCTACGCGCAGTTCACCATAGCGCGCAGCGGTATAATCCTTCGCATGACCTTCTTCAAAGAACCACGCGTCGCTGGCAACCGCAATCCCCTGATTACTGCGATGCGTCTGCAGATAAACCTGATTTTCCCCTAAGGGCTGGCCGCGATCCCATCCGGCATCGGTGGCAATCCGTTGCGCGTTCAGCGTCACAATCAGTCGCCGATTATCGGGTATCTCAGTGCTGTGCAGAGAGTTATTCAGCGCATAGTTTAGCGCCATATAATCCCCCTGCATTAGCGCCCGTGGATCCACCGGTGCCAGCTCCAGACGCACCACGCTGCCACTGACTAACAGCTGTTCCTTCTGATATATCGCCCAGTTAGCCGCTAACAAAATGATCGCCAGAACCACAAACAGCAAGCCCTTACGCATTTTCACCTTCCTGCAAACGACGATCTGCCAGCATGGATATGGTGATTAACACGGCTCCGGCGGCAAACAGCATTAACGCTTTATCCAGTAAGGAAATGCCAAGGAAGTAATACCAGTCGAGGGTATACAGTACCAACAACACGGCTGCCGTCAGCATCAGGGCTTTACTGTTCTGGAAACGCGCCAGCAGCAGTAACAGCCATGCCAGCGCGATACCCGGCGCAAACAGGCTTATTGCGGCCAGCACCGTAGCAATCAGCAGCAGTTGCCAGGCACCCGGCATTCCTTCGCGTCGGCCAAGGAGTAACGCCGCGATCAGCAGTCCGGCGGCAATCCCCTCGTTAAGCGTGGAGAAATCGCTATCGCGCGGGGCAATTTCCTCGATTAATGCCAGGCTGTCCAGCGGGACTGAACCATAAAAACAGAGCATCAATAGCCCAGTGCTCATGCCTAATAGTGCCGGGCGAAACCGCCAGGTGTAGCGATCGTCAATAGCGGTGAGAATCACACCGACGGTAACCGCTGCCGATACCACTACCGGCAAACTGTTGGTATAGCAGGTTAAACCGCCAATCAGGAAAAAGATCAACGCCGCACTGTTGAGAAAACGGTAGAAGCTGTTGCGAAATAGCATAAACAGCAGCGCCAGCGCCGGCACAAACGTCAGCCACATTTGCCCGCTCCAGCTGTGTTCATCTGTCCACAGCGCGACTGCCGCACAGACACTGAGGGTACAGGCTATTGCCCAGGATAAACCGATCTGCTGCTGAGCCAGACCCGGCTTACGCAGCAATAGCCAGCCGGGAATGCCACAGACCAGCGCCATCAGAATAAAAGTGTGAGCATCAAACTTATCGAACAACCCGTAGAGAAAGCAGGCCAGCACCAGCAAAGCAAAAGCCAGTAGACCGGCAAACCAGCCACTGATTATCAGCGCAGCACGCACGTACCACGGCAGCTCATCATCTTTATCTTGCTGTAACTGGGTAATTTGCTGTGCCGTTAATAGCGACTGCTGCTGTAAGCGCAGCCAGAGAGTTTGCTGCCCGATGCGCTCTGCGGACGGCGCTTTCGGCTCTTCTGCCCGCCACTTCATTATCCAGCGGCTGGCCTGCGCCGCACACACCGCAAGCACGATCAATGCCACCACCAGCGTCAGGATAATGTCGATGCCGATTAACAGGCGCATCACCCCTGCCACCAGCACACTGCTGATGCTGAATAAACCACAGGTAAGACTAAACAGATCGCGCTGATGACGATAAAACAGCAGCCAGCCACCGCCCAGCAGCGCCAGCCATAACAGCGCGCTAATGGCACCGTAGAGTGAACGGTCATCAAACAGTGCGCTGGCGGTCGCTATCGTCAGCGTGACCAGCGTCCAGAACGCCATAACCCGAAACAGCCAGTCGGTGCGACGGGTCGCCGCAAACCAGGCAATCAGCGCGACAACCAGCGCCAGCTGATAAATCAGGCTGAAATGTTGCACGAAGGGGAAATCCTGCCAGCCACCGAGCCACAGCACAAAAGCGAGGTTGGCGACCAACCAACAAAGGAACCACAACGCCGTCAGGCGGGCAAAGCAGGCTAAGGCGAACAAAGCCATCGCCCAGGCACGAAACAAGGTCCAGCTTTCAGCGCCGGTCTGGTAAATCTGGCCATAAACCGCAAACAGCACGCCGATCAGCATGCCAATGGCGATCAACGCCAGCCGGCCGCTGAGCTGCGCCCAGCGCCACCACACCACGACCGCCAGGGCGATGATGGCCCCTTCGACCAGCGCAAATTTAACCATCCGGGGCATTGCCGCCCAGTTCCAGGCGAAAAAGAATATTACGCCGCACACCATTGCCAGCGTGCCGGTCAGCGCAAAGGTTGCGCGCAGAAACAGCAACCACCCCTGCGCATCCGGGCGCGCACCAATGGATTGCAGAATGGCGTGATGCGTGGCCGATGAAATAACGCCCTGAGACTGTAACCGCCGCACCGCACGACCCACGGCAGTAGCGGCTTTTCCTGCATATAGATGGTTTTCCACGCGTTATCTCCGCGCCAGTCAGGGCGTTTTGTCAGATGCCGTACTCTTTGCGATAGGCCCGAACCGACGCCAGATGGTCGGCCATTTCCGGCTTCTCTTCGAGGTAAGCGATCAGGTCTTGCAAGGTGATGATGGAGGTCACTTTACAGTGATAATCGCGTTCGACTTCCTGAATCGCAGAGATATCCGCACGTCCACGCTCCTGGCGGTCCAGTGAAATCAGCACACCCGCCAGCGTCGCGCCCTGCGCCGCAATAATTTCCATCGACTCACGAATTGCCGTTCCGGCGGTAATCACATCATCAACCAGCATAATACGACCCTGCAACGGACTGCCGACCAGCAATCCGCCCTCGCCGTGATCTTTTGCTTCTTTACGATTAAAGCAGTATGGCACATCACGCTCATGATGATCGGCCAGCGCGACCGCCGTGGTGGTCGCAATCGGAATACCTTTGTAAGCCGGGCCAAACAGCAAATCGAAATCGATCGTTGAATCCACCAGCGCCTGGGCGTAGAAGCGGCCTAACAGTGCCAGATCGCGCCCGGTATTAAACAGACCGGCGTTGAAGAAATAGGGACTTTTACGGCCTGACTTCAGCGTGAACTCACCAAATTTTAATACCTGTTTGTTCAGTGCGAACTCGATAAACTGGCGCTGCCAGGGTTTCATAGGTCTCTCCTCAAATTTTAGTCATAAAAAAGGCGACTCTCTGGTCGCCTGTAAAAATCAGTTTGCTAACGCCGCCTTCTGCGCCTGAATTAAACTATCGATGCCGCCTCGCGCCAGCGCCAGCAGCTCCAGCAACTCGTCGTGGCTGAACGGCTCGCCTTCGGCGGTGCCCTGCACTTCGATCATCCGACCGTCTTCGGTCATCACCACGTTCATATCGGTTTCAGCAGCGGAGTCTTCAACATATTCAAGATCGCATAACGCTTCGCCGCCGACAATCCCGACGGAAATCGCCGCGACCATCCCTTTCATCGGGTTGGCTTTCAGTTTGCCCTGCGCCACCAGATGGTTCAGCGCATCGGCCAGCGCCACACAGGCACCGGTGATAGAAGCCGTACGGGTGCCGCCATCGGCTTGCAACACATCGCAGTCGAGGGTGATGGTAAATTCGCCCAGCGCTTTCAGATCCAGCGCCGCACGCAGTGAACGCGCGATCAGACGCTGAATTTCCAGGGTACGACCGCCCTGCTTACCTTTCGCTGCTTCACGCGCGTTACGGCTGTGGGTCGCACGCGGCAACATGCCGTACTCGGCGGTTACCCAACCTTGTCCCTGACCTTTCAGGAAACGCGGCACGCCTTCTTCAATGGTGGCGGTGCACAATACTTTAGTATCGCCGAATTCAACCAGCACAGAACCTTCTGCATGTTTGGTGTAGTGACGGGTCAATGTGACGGGACGCACCTGCTGTGCGCTACGGCCTGCTGGACGCATGGTTTCTCTCCGGCTTGCGAATAATGGCTGCGCATTATACGGACTTCGGGCGCTGCTGCCTACCGACGCCTGAGCGCAATATTTTTTAATTCCGAAAACAGAGAGTTAATGAAAAATACCGTGAACTGTGTATAAATGCGTCTTTTCTCCCGCAAGCTAAACTTTTATGCCTAACCTTCTACATTTTATCCTGGCGCTGGTGGTCATTTTTGCCCTGGCGTTGCTGGTCAGTCATGACCGCAAGAAAATTCGTCTGCGCTATATCGTGCAGCTGCTGGTCATTGAAGCGGTACTGGCTTACTTCTTCCTGCACGCCGCCAGCGGTTTGTGGGTGATTAAGCATGTTTCCGGCTTCTTCGAAACCCTGCTCACCTTCGCGGCACAAGGTTCTGACTTTGTGTTTGGCGGCATGAGTTCGCAAGGCCTGGCGTTTATCTTCCTTGGCGTACTCTGCCCGATCATCTTTATTTCGGCGCTGATTGGCATTCTGCAACACTGGCGCATTCTGCCACTGCTGATTCGGCTGGTCGGCACGCTGCTGTCGAAAGTCAACGGCATGGGTAAGCTGGAGTCATTTAACGCCGTCAGTACCCTGATCCTCGGCCAGTCGGAAAACTTTATCGCGTATAAAGGCATTCTGGCTGATATCTCGCCGCGTCGCCTCTACTCGATGGCAGCGACCGCCATGTCGACCGTCTCACTGTCGATTGTTGGCGCGTATATGACGATGATCGATGCGAAATATGTGGTCGCCGCGCTGATTCTCAATATGTTCAGCACCTTTATCATCCTGTCGATTATCAATCCGACACCGGCAGGTGATGAACCCGAGATCACGCTGGATAAGCTGCATGAAGATCAGAGTTTCTTTGAAATGCTCGGCGAATATATTCTGGCCGGTTTTAAAGTGGCGATGATTATTCTGGCAATGCTGATTGGCTTTATTGCGCTGATTGCCGCGGTGAACGCGCTGTTTGCCGCGGTATTTGGCATCAGCTTCCAGCAGATTCTTGGCTATGTCTTCTGGCCATTTGCCTGGCTGGTCGGCATTCCTGCGCAGGACGCGCTGCGCGCGGGCAGCATTATGGCCACCAAACTGGTCGCCAATGAATTTGTTGCGATGATCGAACTGAAGAAAATCGCCGCAGAGATGACGCCACGTGGGCTGGGAATCCTCTCCGTGTTTTTGGTGTCCTTTGCTAACTTCGCGTCCATCGGTATTGTGGCCGGCGCGATTAAAGGGCTGAACGAGCAGCAAGGCAATGTGGTTTCCCGCTTTGGTCTGAAGCTGGTCTACGGTGCGACGCTGGTCAGCCTGCTGTCGGCAGCCTTCGCCGGACTGATGCTGTAACACGGTTTCCGGCGGTGCCTGCCGCCGGAAATTCACTCAGAATGCGACACACACCGGAGCATCAACCCGCATCACCGAATCCTGACTAAAACGCTGTTTATAAATACCCCGCAGCGCTTCAATCCGCTTATCACTCTCGCTATCTTTAGCATGAATCAGCAGCAGCGCTTTGCTGTCTTCCCGCGCCAGCTTGCCGTTATTACCCAGCCACTGCCCTTTTGCCTCAAATACCGACAATCCATCTTTAAAGCGCGGCGTTACGTCTTTATCGATAAACGTCTGCCACTCCGCTGCGCTAATCACTGGCCCCGCCGGACGGTTCAAACCGAAGTACAAAGTGGTTTGCGTCATCGCATCGCCGACGGCGCAGACCGGAACCGTGGCACTCTTTTGTGGCGCAACACAACCGCTGAGAAGTAACATCGCGGCCGCCATCATCAGTTTTACGCGCCGTGGATTAATTACTATTTCCATCGCTATCCCTTATTAGAATGAAGTGAACTGCAACAGCCAAAATAATCGGTTTTGACGGGAATGCCTATCATGCCCGGCCGGCCATCGCTATAATTCGTTTATCTTTCTCTGAATACAGGTACGCAAAATGATCCGCAGCATGACCGCCTACGCACGGCGTGAAACCAAAGGCGAATGGGGCAGCGCAGCATGGGAACTCCGTTCCGTTAATCAACGCTACCTGGAAACCTATATTCGTCTGCCGGAACAGTTCCGCAGCCTGGAGCCGGTCATTCGTGAGCGCCTGCGTAACCGCCTGACGCGCGGAAAAATCGAATGTAACCTGCGCTTCGATGCCGATCCCAGCGCACAAAGTTCGCTGATTCTGAACGAGTCGCTGGCCAAACAGCTGGTGCAGGCCGCCAACTGGGTCAAAATGCAGAGCGACGAAGGCGAGATCAACCCGGTCGATATCCTGCGCTGGCCTGGCGTGATGTCGGCACAGGATCAGGATCTTGATGCCATTACTGCCGAGCTACTGAAGTCCCTTGATGGCGCGATTGATGATTTTATTGCCGCACGTGAAAGTGAAGGTGCCGCGCTGAAATCACTGATTGAACAGCGCCTGGAAGGCGTCAACGCCGAAGTCACCAAAGTCCGCGCACAAATGCCGGAAGTGGTGAAATGGCAGCGTGAGCGGCTGGTCACCAAACTGGAAGAAGCGGAAGTTCAGCTGGAGAATAACCGGCTTGAGCAGGAGCTGGTGATGATGGCTCAGCGTATTGATGTGGCAGAAGAGCTGGATCGTCTCGATGCGCACGTAAAAGAGACTTATAACATCCTGAAGAAGAAAGAGGCCGTTGGTCGTCGTCTCGACTTTATGATGCAGGAATTTAACCGCGAGTCGAACACCCTGGCTTCGAAGTCGATTAATGCTGATATCACCACTTCCGCTATTGAGCTGAAAGTGTTGATTGAACAGATGCGTGAGCAGATCCAGAATATTGAGTAAAGTTTCACAAGATTTCGCATTGTCTCACTAAGTCGCACCAGGACAAAAAGGCCGTTGTAAATCATGGCCTTTTTGTTTTATATAGTCTCATAGTGCAGGATCGTCTACCGGGGTGGGGTCAGTCCACACATCTCTTTTTAGTCATTGCGGAGAATCTCTACGTAATCATGGTACACATAGCTTCTCCCGCGAGTTCTTCCTGTCGTCTCGTGCAGAATTCCGGCTGCAACAAGCCCCTGCACAACAGTATTGGCTGTTGGGAAAGATACATTCAATAGTTCAACAGCGCGATCAACAGTAAGCTTTGGCATTGTCGGCAAAAACTCAAACAAACGCATGGTATGAAGAGATGTTGCGGACATAGCAAGAACCTTTTTCCTGTCATCTGCAATCAACGTGGCAATTCTGATGATACTTTGCTCTGCTTCCTCTGCCGATAGCTGAACTGCTTCGAGGAAGAATTCGACCCATTGCTCCCAATTTCCATTGCTTCTGATTTCGGTCAGGCATTGGTAGTAGTACGCCTGATGTTGTTTCAGGTACCCTGAAACGTATAGCAGTGGCTCTCTTAGCAGCCCCCACTCTTCCAGCAGCATCGCTATCAACAAACGGCCAATTCGCCCGTTCCCATCAAGAAAGGGATGGATGGTTTCGAACTGAGCATGTACCAGTCCAATTCGTACCAAAGCTGGCAGCGGTGGGTTCGGCTCATGGATAAACTTTTCAAGGTCAGACAACAGCTCTCCCACCACGTCGGCAGGTGGCGGAACATATGCTGCGTTACCCGGCCTTGTTCCCCCTATCCAGTTCTGGGTTGTTCTGACTTCACCGGGTTGCCTGCTGGCACCTCTGGCACCGGACAGAAGTATTTCATGAGCCTCCTTCAGCAGACGAACGCAAACAGGTAACCCTGTCTCAGAATTCAAATGCCCATGAACGAATTTAAACGCCTGCAGGTAGTTTGTGACTTCTTCAACATCATCAACGTTAGTTACGGCCAGGCCAGCCTCTTCATCAAAAATATCAGTTAGGGTTGCCTGCGTTCCTTCCAGCTGGGAAGTGAGCAAAGCTTCCTTACGTATGGTGCTATAAACAAGCCATTCGCTCGAAGCCACAAGTCCTGACATACCTGATAATCTTGCAAGCGCCTTCTCTGCTTTTTCATTCTGTACAGCATACGAAGCCGGATCCAGAACAGGGGATGCCGGCGGTAAGGGAGAAGGCACAAACGCATTGACGGTTTCATCGTGGCTTTGTGTCACGATAAATTTTCCGGAAGCGCGACTCATGGAAACTCCTTTTATCAAGCCAATAGGTGGTTAAAACATCCTTTAATCACTTCCTGTCTATTAAAGGGATCTTTACTAAAATCACCACTATTAAAGCGTAGTTTAACAGCCAATGCCGTTATTAAAGAAGTCTTTAATAAAATTTTGGTAAGTAAAGATCGCTTTAATAACCGCTATAGCTGTTAAAGCAGTTTTTAGAGAACTGAGCCGGAGGGCAATGATGGCGATGGTTTCTGCTGCTTAGCACTTGATCTCTGCCTCCCACCGCCAGAGTCCAGTACCATGTGATTACAGAACCCCAGACATCCCAATTACGCTCAACCGAAGTGGGTAGTACTTTGGGTAGTCCCTTCGCCCCCACGCACCAAAAACACCAGTTAACTAATTGTTTAAAAAAAACTTCCCTTACCCACCCCACAAACAGATTCGAATATTGAGTAAAGTTTCACGCGATCTCGCGTAGTCTCACTCAAGCTAACACACCCACAAATAGCCCTTAATTACGGGCTATTTCTTTATTGTGGTGTGTCACTGTGTGTCCCGAAGCGCATGTTTGCGAATTGGCATATGTCCCTATTGGATCAATGCAGCCATTCTTTGCAATCGCACATCCTCCCTCAGGCATTTGCCCATAATTTTGAGCAGTTAATCGACGGTTATCACGAATTGCGAACGCCAGAGTTATACCGGCCAGACGATATCTGTAGATTAATGAAACAGCGTTTCATTAATCTACCCAGCAAAGGATCAGCATGTATACTCGTCTAGCCTTACCTGTCATGGCCTCCTGCCTGTTAGCCACTGCTGGCGTCGCCTCTGCCGCCTCTTCCGTCAAATTTCCCGATAAAGTCTGCGATGTCACGCACTACGGTGCTGAAGGCCATCGCTTACAGATTGCATTAAATACCGGCTCATTTCAGAAAGCCATTGATGATTGTGCCGCTGCCGGTGGCGGAACAGTGGAAGTGCCTGCGGGTAATTACCTGGTCAACCCACTATTTTTAAAAAGTAATATTCGTCTGAATCTGGCTAAAAATGCCACCATCGTCGCCTCCACTGAAGTAAGCGCGTATCGTGCCAGCCAGAAAAATAAGCACGGCGAAGCCGAAAATAAATGGCTGCCGTTTATCAGCATTGCCGACGTCAGCAATGTCGCCATTACCGGTGAAGGCACCATTGATGGCCAGGGTGCGGTATGGTGGGAAAGATGGCGCGAGAATATCCGCGCCACCGGCAAAAAAGGAGGCACCGACCGTCCTCGCCTGATTTATATGACGCGGGCGGATAATGTGCTGGTGGACGGCGTTCACCTGACGAACTCGCCAAGCTTTCATGTCGTGATGCGCAATTCCAGTAATATCGATATTAATAACACCCGGATTACTTCTCCATGGCATGCACCCAACACCGATGCCATTGACCCGATTGACAGCCGTAATATTCGAATCACCAATAATTACATTGACTGTAACGATGACCATATTGCAATTAAAGCCGAGAAACCGTCGGCCCGTTATCCTGATGGTGCGGTAGATAATATCTATATCGCCAATAACAAGCTATTACAGGGACGGGGCATTTCAATCGGCAGTGAAACTTCCGGCGGTGTGAATAACGTGCTGGTGGAGAATAACGAATTTATTGGATCAATGTATGGCATCCGTATTAAAACACCGCGCGGTAAAGGCGGTGAGGTGAAAAATATCGTCTATCGCAATACCAAAATGGTTGATGTTGAAGTGCCGCTGGTGTTTTCTGGCTACTATAAAGCAGCGCCTATCGTGCAAGCCGAGGTGGATAAAATGGTGGCCGAAGGTGGATTTACTCTCGGTGAACAAATCTATCCGCCGGACAGTGATGCAAAACAGCCGTTTGATGCGGTGAAAACACCCCATTTCAGCAATATTACCGTGTCAAACCTGACGTCCACCGGCAACAGTAAAGCGGCAGGCTTTATTATTGGCGTGCCAGAGGCGCCACTGAGTGGCTTTACCTTTGAGAATGTCCGTATTGATGCCACGCAGGGGGTACGCGTCCGTAACGCTGAGTTAAAAACCAGCGGCCTGACGCTTAATATCAAGCATGGCCCGGAAATGATCCTCGACCAGGGCGCAATGATTGATTAAGCGCCAGCCACAAAATTAATCAACTTTTTAAGATGGGACCACGGTCCCATCTTTGCTGACATCATCCCAGCCCCCTTTTGGCGGAAAGATTTATCGCCGACTAAGCTCAATCCATTGACTGTCTCCCGTTGTCATCAATCTATCCCTAAATGCAGGTCGCTCAGGAGTTCATATGCCAAAAAAAAGACGCGCAGTGCCGGGAGTTCGGTCATATGACGGCCCCGCCGGCGGTTGGGGAGCGCTGAAAGCCACGGCTATCTCGGTACGCACGCAAATGGATACGCTGGAAGCACCCGCTACTCTGCTGCGCACCAATCAGCCCGACGGCTTCGACTGTCCCGGCTGTGCCTGGCCAGACAAAGAGCACCACTCGACATTCCAGTTTTGCGAAAACGGTGCGAAAGCCGTGACCTGGGAAGCGACCAGCAAACGTGTGACCCCCGAGTTTCTGGCGCAGCATACGGTCAGCTCGCTGTTGCAGAAAACAGATTTTGAATTAGAAGGTTATGGCCGACTGACGCATCCACTGGCGTATGATCCTGGCACCGACACTCTGCGTGCCGTCGAGTGGGACGAAGCGTTCAATCGCATCGGAGAAATCCTGCGGGGTATGCTGTCGCCGGACCAGGTGGAGTTCTACACCTCAGGCCGCGCATCCAACGAGGCGGCCTGGCTGTTTCAGCTCTTTGCGCGCGAATATGGCACCAATAACTTCCCCGACTGTTCCAATATGTGCCACGAAGCCACCAGTGTCGGGCTACCGCGGTCGATTGGTATTGGCAAAGGCACGGTATCGCTGGACGACTTCGACGATGCACAACTGATTATCTCAATTGGACACAATCCGGGTACTAACCATCCGCGTATGATGGGCACCCTGCATGAACTGGCCAGGCGCAACGTGCCAATCATCGTGTTTAATCCGCTGCGCGAGCGTGCGCTTGAACGTTTTGCCGATCCACAAAACGTGATTGAGATGGCAACGTACAGTTCAACCGATATCGCTTCGACTTACTATCAGGTTAAGGCAGGGGGCGATGCCGCCGCGCTGAAAGGAATTATGAAGGCGCTGCTGGTCCTTGATGAACAACAGGGCGATATTATCGATCACGATTTTATCGCAACCCATACGCAAGGTTTTGATCTTTCAGCGGCCGATCTGGCCGCAACCGGTTGGCAGGATATCGAAAATGAATCCGGGCTGACGCGCCAGCAACTCGCCGCGGTCGCGGCCGCCTATGCCAAATCCAGTGCAACTATCGTGACTTACGGCATGGGAGTTACCCAACATAATAAAGGCACCGCAACCGTGCGTTTAATTGCCGATTTGCTGTTAATGCGCGGGAATTTTGGCAAACCAGGCGCCGGAATTTGTCCGCTGCGCGGTCACTCCAATGTGCAGGGCAACAGAACCGTTGGCATTACCGAGAAACCGTCGAAAGCCTTTTTGGCGCAGCTGGAAAAGGTATTTGGTTTTGTGCCGCCTGAGCAACATGGGCATGACGCGGTCAAAGCAATGCAGTCAATGGTCGACGGCACATCCAGAGCATTGATTTGTCTGGGAGGCAATTTCGCCGTCGCCTTACCCGACCCGGAAAAGTGTTTTCCGGCGATGAAAGCGCTGGAATTAAGTGTTCATATTGGCACCAAGCTGAATCGCTCACATTTACTGGTTGCCCGTGAGAGCTATATTCTGCCCTGCCTCGGCCGTACCGAGCTTGATACGCAGGCCAGTGGTCGGCAGGCGGTCACGGTGGAAGACTCCATGTCGATGGTGCATGCGTCGTCAGGCAAACTGAAGCCCGCCTCGCCGCTGTTACGTTCTGAGCCTGCCATCATCGCCGGTTTGGCCAGTGCGGTATTGCCGGAGACGAAAGTGCCATGGGCGGAACTGATAGCGGATTACAGCAGGATTCGTGATTTGATTGAGAAAACAGTTCCGGGTTTTGACAACTATAACCAGCGTATCGCTACCCCGGGCGGATTCCGTATGCCACTGCCGCCCACCGAACTGAAATGGCCAACAGACTCGGGTAAAGCCATGTTCTCGGTATTCAATGGAGTGCATGAAGATGCCGATGTACAGGGCGATGATGTGTTGCGGCTGATTACGCTGCGCAGCCACGATCAGTACAACACCACGGTCTATGCCATGGATGATCGCTACCGGGGCGTGTTTGGTCGCCGTGACATCCTGTTTATGAATGACGTTGATCTCGACAAGCGCGGCCTGGAGCATGGCGATCGGGTAGACATTGAGACAGTGGTATCGGGAAGAAAGCTGCGCCTGGAAAATATCACGGTGATTGCATACAACATCGCACCCGGATCGGTCGGTGCTTACTATCCTGAAGCCAACATTCTGGTGCCGCTTGATTATATTGATAAGGAAAGCGGTACACCGTCATACAAATCGGTTCCGGTACGCGTGGTGCATTCCGCATCTGCGTAACTGCCAGTACCTCAATCGAAGCCCGTGCAATCGGGCTTTTTTAGTACTGCGTTAACTAAAGCTGTTAAAGTAAATAAAAGTAACTTTCGACAGAGTGACAAACATAATATCGTCTTTGATTCCGTATTTTTTCTTTAAGAAGTACTTCGTATTTATCACTGTCTTTACCTGTAAACCAAGAAAAGAAGAGATCATGCCCACATCCCAGTTTTTATAATACAAAAACAAAAATAACTTTTCAGTCTGAGATAACATGACTTCTTTGAGAAAAAAATCTTGCTTAGCTGACAGGTTAAAAAACAACTGATAAATGCCAGACAATGACGTATGAAGACTAATAAGAATAATAAGACCACCGATGTTTATGGGGCTATGATGTTGATGTGTAAAAATGACTACAATTTCACTTTTATCTTCGAGAGACTTACTGACTAACGATTCGAGCTGTTCATAATACTGGTCGGTAAAACATATTCTTTTTGAAAATCCTGCCTTCCCTCTGTCATGTTTTAAGTATGAAACTACAGAAGAAATAGAAAATCCCAGCAAGCTGTCGCTTGAATGGATGCTGTACATTTCAGTCCCCCGAATAAAGTAAGCATACACATCATGGATATTGATATCGCTGGCAGAAAAAAACACTCAATTATTTCATAAATATTTATTTAATTAGCTCAGATGATCATTTCTTTTTTTTGTAGATAATTTTATTTCTTGATGTGCTTTTCAAATGCTGAATAAAGCAAAAGAGAATAACAAGAAAAAATAAAATAATAATCGCTATTAAGCCCGGTGTACTCATGTCACTGTCCCCCGATGCGGCCAGAGAGAGAGAAATATATTTAATTGTTTAATTTTTATCAAGCACAAATGATGAATTTGTCACGTCACCAGGCATAAATAAGATAATCCTTAAAATCTAAGTTCATTAATTCTTTATTATCATTCCCGGATTTATATCCAGATATCAAAAAAAGCCTTAAATTTCATATTGAAATCAGCTTCAGAAAAATTCATACGACATATGAAATGTTGAATTATTTATATATTGATATTTTTTGTATGAGCATCTTCCTGTCAACACCTGGCTTTCTGCCAATGAGCGCTAGAAAAACTTGCGCCAGCTCACTACTGGCGGCTAATTCTGTGAATCCCGTTCCCTTCTGCCAGCTTCAGTGCTTAAATCAGTAATCGGCGATATTTCAGGAGGTAACATGCTGCCATCACGCTCCATCAGCCTGACCATTCCACGCAACTGGCAGGATCTTTATGAAACGATCTGGAAACCTGAATACTTTTCGAAATGGGCTTCAGGCCTGAGCCACGCACCATTGGTTCAGGAAGGGCACTACTGGAAAGCGAAAGGGCCGGAAGGCACCGTGAAAATTCGCTTTACCGAATACAATAGCCTGGGCGTGATGGATCACTATGTTGATACCGGCTTTGGTAAAGAGGTTTATATACCGATGCGCATTATTGCTAATCAGGAAGGAGCGGAAATTGTCGTTACCGTTTTTCGCCAGCTCTTAATGTCAGATGAGAAGTTTGAACATGACATTGCATGGGTAAAGCGCGATCTACAAACCTTACATGCATTAATGACCTCCTGATTGGCAGGCGTTTATCGTGCATTTTTCCATACCAGAGGTGGCATTATGTTGTCGGTACGTGCTTCTGCCATCTCTTTCTCTTTAGGCCGATTACGCAACATTGTCACGATCATTCTTAATTCATCAATCACGGCAAACAGATCGGCCATGTCTTGTCTACTATTAATCTGCAAGCGCGCCAGTGCATTCAGTTTATGTGCATATACCGTTTTATCCGTAATACCCAGCCGTTGACCTACTTGATCGGCACTATATGACCATGAAAGCATTAATAATATTTTCAGCTGGCGATCAGAAAGCATGACATCAGCATAACTCTCTTTGAGTAGCTGGCTGCGCAGCCCCATCAGTTCTGCGGTAAGCACCCATGATAACTCCGCCAGCGGTGTCTTCAGAGATATGACATTGAACGTGGAAAAATACTCAGTTAGCGCAGAAAAAATGGGTAGCAGTTTGCAGGTGATAACCAACTGACGCACATCCGGATAATTTTGCTGATGGATAAAGATACGTTGTAGTGCACCACCTAACGCCATATTTTCGTGAAACAAATAGACAATCAGCTTTGGCCGGTGCTTTTCGCAATGAAAAACAATGTCATGCATATCCTCTACCGCAAGAATTTTTAATTTTACCGGTAAATGACTAAAAACTTCACAAAGTCCTGTTGCCGCCAGGACATCTGAAGAGAAAAAGATGACATCATGCTTTTGTGTTTTCATTCCGTTCACGAATACCTGTGTATCATCCTGATAAGACGCCAGAAAAAAGAGCCTTTTTGCCAACAGCTCCAGATTACATATTTATTACCTACAGATAAAATAATGAGATATTAATCTTTCTCGCCTGTTAAGGATGATAAATACTGCACGTGGTGTGCTATATAATTAACGCGACACTTTTCAACAGAATCTAAATGGTTTAGCTAATATTTTTATAAATTTATGCGCCTGCGTCTGTCAATCAGTGGCATATTACTGTTTTACGTTCTTCAGCATTTCATTTAGCTTGCAGGCATAAAACGTTGTGAATTAAGCAATCCAGTAATTAATAAACCTAATCGTCTAATCGCAAAGATTTTTATATAACTTATTGTTAAATATGATATAAATAACATATCACCATCAGTTTATCTAAGCCTGATTGATTACCTTTAGAAAATCTCAGTGGTCATGCGTGCGTAAAACACATAGTCTTGCCGGCGATTTTTCAGGAGTTAAGCATGTTACTTACCGTTCTCTATATCATTGGTATTACGGCAGAAGCGATGACCGGCGCACTGGCCGCAGGACGCCGTAAAATGGATATGTTTGGCGTGATTATCATCGCCTCTGTTACCGCCATTGGAGGCGGATCTGTGCGCGATATGCTGCTGGGTCACTACCCACTTGGCTGGGTTAAACACCCGGAATACATCATGATTGTGGCCGCTGCCGCGGTAGTCACCACCGTGGTTGCCCCGCTAATGACGCATCTGCGTAAAGTGTTTCTGGTGCTCGATGCGTTAGGTCTGGTGGTTTTCTCAATTCTTGGTACCAAAATCGCCCTGGATATGGGTCATGCATCCATCATTGCGGCAATCAGTGCGGTAGTCACCGGCGTATTTGGTGGAGTATTGCGTGATATGTTTTGTAACCGCATACCTTTGGTATTTCAGAAAGAGCTGTACGCCGGTATTGCCTTCGCTTCCAGCTGGCTTTACATCTTGCTGCTGAAAACCCCGCTGTCGCATGAGTTCATTATCATTATTACTCTGCTGGCTGGCTTTATTGCCCGACTGCTGGCATTGCGTTACAAACTGGGGCTGCCAATCTTTAACTATCCGCACCCCGAACATTAACGGCCGCAGGCGAAGCCATTCCGCCTGCGTTGCTTAATGCATCTCAAGCTCCTGCTGCAGAAAAGCGATCAGGCTTCTGACGCTTTCGTCCGCAAGAAAACGGGTGATGCGCTTTGCCAGCGTCTCCCCCACACCAGGCAGCGTTTGCCAGCTTTGCTCATCCCGAGCCAGCAGTTGCTGCCAGCTGTTATCCGTCATGGCATTCAATGCCGCTTCCGGTATCGGGACGCCCAGTGCCTTAACCCAGCGTTTAAACGGTTGCTGACGACTTAGCTGAAAGCTGTGCCAAAGATTCTGCGCTCTGACTTCACTGATCCCAGGTAAGGCATGCAATTGACCGACACTCACCGTCAGCCAGGAAAACAGATGACTGAAGCTGTCCATCTGCATTAATCGCTGCCAGCTTCGACGCTGAATACCGGGCATATCCAGTACCGATTTCTGACTTAACCAGGATAACCGCGCGAGAAATTGCTCGCGACACGCCGGGGTATTTTGCAGGCAACTCAGATAGTGATGATCCTGCGGATCGGGCGCGATCGCTTTTTCACGCTGCTTCACCCGCCATACCACTCCCTCGAAGCGGGGTATCCCTTGCCCTGCCAGACTGATCGCGACCTGGTCACCGGCAACAATATCGGCTTCCTGCCAGCGGCGCAGTGAGCCCAGACTGACCCGCCGCACGCTTTTATCATCCAGTTGTACCGGCAGTAAATTCAGCACCACGGCAATTTTTCCGGTACGTCCAATGGGAAAATCAACCGACAGCACTTCCGTGGTGATCATTGGTGGTGTGTACTTCCACGCGGCGATATCCTCACTCTGCCCCGGCAGCCAGTGTTTGCCGGCCGAACGCTGCTCGCGTTGCAGCACCACACCGTCGCTGACAAACGGCAGCGGCTGCCGAAACCACTGCTCGCGCCAGCGCGCGACCTGCTCCACTGTCTCTACCCGTTCCGTCCAGTGCGATTCCATACCAAAACCAAAAGCCCTGAGCTGAGTTAACCGCTCCGGCACTGATAAAGGGCCATCAGGCCACGCCCAGATAAATATCCCCAGTTTACCCAGTAGCGGAGAATCGCCATGGCGCATCAGCGCACCGGCAACCTGAGCCCGCGCATTCGCGCCGCCTGCAATCGCCTGCTGATGATCGGTCATCGGCAGATAAAGCTCGCCTTGCAAGACCACTTGCTGACGGGCAGTAGTGATTTTCTGCGGAATTGCGCTAATTTGTCGCACTTTTTCCAGCCAGGATTCTCCCTGTATGCCATTGCCGCGGCTGATGGCATCAACCAGTTTTCCCTGCTTATACACCAGCGTCACTGCCACACCATCCACTTTTGGCTGTAGCCAGAGCGCCGCTTTGCCCTGCATCCAGTGAGCAACTGCCTGCTGGTCCGCGAGCTTTTTTACTCCGGTGTGGGCGACCGGGTGCCAGAGATTTCCCTGACCGGTTTGCGGCTCGCGCGGCGCCGAGGCAGGCTGATAGCAGCGCTGCCACTGCTGCAAACGCTGGTGCAGGCTATCATAGAGAGCATCATCAATCGGGCTTTGCCCTTGCTGATAGTAGGCCTCATCCCATTGATTAAGCTGATGTTGTAATTGTGCTATTTCCTCGCGCGCGGTTGTCGGCGCCCAAACCGGACAGATTGCCTGTCCGATTGGGCTGAACAGCAACGCCGTAAGTGCCAGCCAGCGTATCCCTGCCATTTTTTCTCTCCCTTATTGACCTGCTGACAGTAAAGGTGGCGGTGGCAAAAAACACCATCGGCAACTGCAAGCTCTGGAAAGCAGGCCCGAAAGTTTTTCTGCAACGCTGAAAATGGCGAAAAAAAATGCGTAATTTGCCGGAAAACGAAGAAAAAACGGTGAGGGAGGGTGCAAACGCTGCATGGTGGACTGAAGCTGTGTATACTGTGCAGGAAACAGACTCCGCATTTTAAGACACTTCAAGAATAATCATGGCTCAAGGCACGCTTTTTATTGTTTCCGCCCCAAGCGGCGCGGGAAAATCCAGTCTGATTCAGGCACTGCTGAAAACGCAACCGCTGTACGATACCCAGGTGTCCGTATCGCACACCACGCGTAACGTTCGTCCCGGTGAGAATCACGGTGAGCATTACTACTTCGTTTCCAAACCTGAGTTTGAAGCGATGATTGGTGAAGATGCTTTCCTTGAGCATGCTGAAGTTTTTGGTAATTATTACGGCACATCCCGCAAGGCGATTGAGCAGGTGCTCTCCACCGGTGTGGATGTTTTTCTCGATATCGACTGGCAAGGTGCGCAGCAGATTCGTCAGAGAATGCCGCAGGCACGCAGCATTTTTGTGTTGCCGCCGTCTAAAGATGAACTCGACCGCCGTTTACGCGGCCGTGGGCAGGACAGCGAAGAGGTGATCGCAAAGCGTATGGCGCAAGCCGTCGCGGAAATGAGCCATTACGCTGAGTACGACTATTTAATTGTGAATGATGATTTTGATCTGGCAGTTTCAGACCTTAAACACATCATTCGTGCCGAGCGTCTGCGAATGGGCCGTCAAAAAGCCCGACATGATGCTTTAATCAGCAAACTATTGGCAGACTGAAGACACTTTCAGTATGATGCCGAGTCATTTCGTCACCCGTGGAGTATCACACTTATGGCACGCGTAACCGTACAGGACGCAGTAGAGAAAATTGGTAACCGTTTTGACCTGGTTCTGGTCGCTGCACGTCGCGCACGTCAGATGCAGGTTGGCGGTAAAGATGCACTGGTTCCTGAAGAAAACGATAAATCTACCGTTATCGCTCTTCGTGAAATCGAAGAAGGCCTGATCACTAACCAGATTCTGGACGTTCGTGATCGCCAGGAACAGCAAGAGCAGGAAGCTGCTGAGTTACAAGCAGTAACCGCTATCGCTGAAGGTCGTCGTTAATTAGCTGCCGGAAGGCTCGCCTTGTATCTGTTTGAAAGCCTCAATCAGCTGATTGAAAAATACTTGCCTGAGGACCAGATTAAGCGCCTCAAGCAAGCTTATCTTGTCGCACGTGATGCCCACGAGGGACAGACACGCTCCAGCGGTGAGCCTTATATCACCCATCCGGTTGCTGTCGCCTGTATTCTCGCTGAAATGAAGCTCGACCATGAAACTCTCATGGCCGCGCTTCTGCATGATGTGATCGAAGACACTCCCGCGACTTATCAGGATATGGAACAGCTGTTTGGCAAAAGCGTTGCCGAACTGGTTGAAGGCGTATCCAAACTGGATAAGCTGAAATTCCGCGATAAGAAAGAGGCGCAGGCAGAAAACTTTCGCAAGATGATCATGGCGATGGTGCAGGATATCCGCGTCATTCTGATTAAGCTGGCCGACCGCACGCATAATATGCGTACCCTTGGGTCATTGCGCCCGGACAAGCGTCGCCGTATCGCACTGGAAACGCTGGAGATTTACAGTCCGCTGGCTCACCGACTGGGTATTCATCACCTGAAAACCGAGCTGGAAGAGCTGGGTTTTGAGGCGCTCTACCCTAACCGCTACCGCGTGATCAAAGAAGTGGTGAAAGCCGCGCGCGGTAACCGTAAAGAGATGATTCAGAAGATCCTCTCTGAAATTGACGGTCGCCTGCAGGAGGCCGGTATTTCCTGCCGCGTCAGCGGTCGCGAAAAACATCTCTACTCGATCTACTGCAAGATGCACCTGAAAGAGCAGCGTTTTCACTCAATCATGGATATCTACGCCTTCCGCGTTATCGTCCGTGATGTGGATACCTGTTATCGCGTGCTGGGTCAGATGCACAGCTTGTACAAGCCGCGTCCGGGACGAGTAAAAGATTATATTGCCATCCCAAAGGCCAACGGCTATCAGTCGCTGCATACTTCAATGATTGGGCCACATGGCGTCCCGGTTGAAGTGCAGATCCGTACAGAAGATATGGATCAGATGGCTGAAATGGGTGTTGCCGCACACTGGGCTTATAAAGAACAGGGCGAAAGCAGCACCACGGCGCAGATTCGCGCCCAGCGCTGGTTACAAAGTCTGCTGGAATTGCAGCAGAGTGCCGGTAGCTCCTTTGAATTTATCGAAAGCGTAAAATCCGATCTGTTCCCTGATGAGATTTACGTTTTCACCCCTGAAGGCCGCATCGTCGAGCTGCCTGCTGGTGCCACTCCGGTCGATTTTGCCTATGCCGTGCATACCGATATCGGTCATGCCTGCGTCGGCGCACGTGTCGATCGCCAGCCTTATCCGCTGTCGCAACCACTGACCAGTGGCCAGACGGTGGAAATCATTACCGCACCGGGTGCACGTCCTAATGCCGCATGGCTCAACTTCGTCGTCAGCTCGAAAGCACGCGCGAAAATCCGTCAGTTGCTGAAGAACCTGAAACGCGATGACTCCGTCAGCCTTGGACGTCGTCTGCTGAATCATGCGCTGGGCGGTAGCCGTAAACTGGCCGAGATTCCTGCGGAAAATATTCAGCAAGAACTTGAGCGTATGAAGCTTGCCTCGCTGGACGATTTGCTGGCAGAGATCGGTCTGGGCAACGCGATGAGCGTGGTGGTGGCGAAAAACCTGCAGCATAACGAGCAGGCCGCACCGGTTCAGTCCGCGAATCACTCACGCAGCAAGTTGCCGATCAAAGGCGCTGATGGCGTGCTGATTACCTTCGCCAAATGCTGCCGTCCGATTCCGGGCGATCCAATTGTCGCGCACGTCAGCCCAGGTAAAGGACTGGTGGTTCACCATGAATCCTGCCGTAATATTCGTGGCTACCAGAAAGAGCCAGAAAAATTCATGGCGGTTGAGTGGGATAAAGAGACCGAGCAGGAGTTTGTCGCCGAAATTAAGGTGGATATGTTTAACCACCAGGGCGCACTGGCAAATCTGACCGCAGCCATTAACACCGCCGCGTCGAATATTCAGAGCCTGAATACTGAAGAGAAAGATGGCCGTGTGTATAGCGCGTTTATTCGCCTGACCGCCCGTGACCGCGTGCATCTGGCCAACATCATGCGCAAAATTCGCGTTATGCCGGATGTGATTAAAGTTCACCGTAACCGAAATTAAGCATGAATGCCCAACGCTTTGCCCGTATTCAAGAGATGCTTGCCGCACGTCAGCATGATCTGACCGTCTGCATGGAACAAGTTCATAAGCCACATAACGTGTCTGCCGTGATTCGCACGGCCGACGCGGTTGGCGTTCACGAAGTACACGCCGTCTGGCCTGGCAACCGCATGCGCACCATGGTGTCATCGGCGGCTGGCAGTAACAGCTGGGTGCAGGTGAAAACTCACCGTACTATCGGCGATGCCGTCGGCCATCTTAAAAGCCAGGGCATGCAGATTCTGGCGACGCATCTTTCTGATAAAGCAGTGGATTTCCGCGAGATAGATTACACGCGCCCCACCTGCATTCTGATGGGACAAGAGAAAACCGGCATCACGCAGGAAGCGCTGGATCTGGCCGACCAGGATATCATTATTCCGATGATCGGTATGGTTCAGTCACTGAATGTCTCCGTGGCCTCGGCGCTGATTCTGTATGAAGCACAGCGTCAGCGTCAGAATGCCGGTATGTACCAGCGCACCAGCAGCACCCTGGATTATGCGGAACAGCAGCGCCTGCTGTTTGAAGGCGGCTATCCGGTGCTGGCGCGCGTCGCCAAACACAAAGGTCTGCCTTATCCGCAAATCAATGACAGTGGCGAAGTGGTGGCTGATGACGCATGGTGGACAACCATGCAGGCTTCGGTGAAAAAATGACAGGTCGTCTGCTGGATGCCGTTCCCCTGAGTACTCTCTCCGGCGTCGGTGCCAGTCAGACTGGCAAGCTGGCGAAGCTCGGCTTGCACACCGTGCAAGATATCCTGCTGCATCTCCCGCTGCGTTATGAAGACCGCACTCAACTCTACACCATCAACGATCTGCTACCGGGTATCTATGCCACGGTAGAAGGTGAAGTGCTGCATACCGATATCAGTTTTGGTCGTCGCCGGATGCTGACCTGTCAGATCAGCGACGGCAGCGGCGTGCTCACCATGCGCTTCTTTAATTTCAATGCCGGAATGAAAAACAGCCTGGCGCCGGGCAAGCGCGTCACGGCCTATGGCGAGATTAAGCGCGGGCAGCGCGGTGCCGAAATTATCCATCCTGAGTATCGTGTGCAGGGTGAAAACAGCGTGACCGAGTTACAGGAGACGCTGACCCCGGTGTATTCCACTACCGAAGGCGTCCGCCAGGCAACGCTGCGCAATCTTACCGAACAGGCGTTAACCCTGCTGGAAACCTGCGCCATTGCGGAATTGCTGCCACCCGATTTAAGCCAGGGCATGATTAGCCTGCCCACTGCATTGCGCACGCTGCATCGTCCGCCGCCGGATATGGCGCTGGCCGATCTGGAAAGCGGTAAACATCCGGCGCAGCGTCGGCTGATTATGGAAGAATTGCTGGCACATAATCTCAGTATGCTGGCGGTACGCGCCGGTGCTCAGCGCTATCATGCGCTACCCATGCCCGCCAGACATGAGCTGAGCAATAAGTTGCTGGCGGCACTGCCGTTTAAACCTACCGGCGCACAGCGACGGGTGGTGGAAGAGATTGAACGTGACCTGTCGCATGACTACCCGATGATGCGTCTGGTTCAGGGCGATGTCGGTTCAGGCAAAACCCTGGTTGCCGCGCTGGCGGCGCTGGATGTGATTGCTTATGGTAAGCAGGTGGCGCTGATGGCGCCTACCGAGCTACTGGCTGAACAACACGCCAACAATTTCCGCCAGTGGTTTGCTCCGTTAGGGATTGAAGTCGGCTGGCTGGCCGGTAAGCAGAAAGGTAAAGCGCGTCAGGCACAGCAGGAAGCCATTGCCAGCGGGCAGGTGTCGATGATTGTCGGCACCCATGCGATTTTCCAGGAGCAGGTGCAGTTTAATGGCCTGGCGCTGGTGATTATCGATGAACAGCACCGTTTCGGCGTCCACCAGCGTCTGGCGCTGTGGGAAAAAGGCGAGGAGCAGGGTTTCCATCCTCACCAGCTGATTATGACCGCCACGCCAATTCCGCGCACGCTGGCGATGACCGCCTATGCCGATCTCGATACCTCAACCATCGATGAGCTACCGCCAGGACGTACGCCGGTGACCACCGTGGCCATCCCCGATACTCGCCGCGCCGATATTATTGCCAGGGTGAAAAGCGCCTGTGGCGAAGAGGGGCGTCAGGCTTACTGGGTCTGCACGCTGATTGAAGAGTCAGAACTGCTGGAAGCCCAGGCGGCTGAAGCGACCTGGGAAGAGCTGAAAATTGCGCTGCCGGAGCTGAATGTCGGGCTGGTACATGGCCGCATGAAGCCGCAGGAAAAACAGGCAGTGATGCAGTCATTTAAACAGGGTGAGATTCAGCTGCTGATTGCGACCACGGTGATTGAAGTTGGGGTGGATGTGCCTAATGCCAGCCTGATGATTATTGAAAACCCGGAACGGCTGGGGCTGGCACAGCTGCACCAGCTGCGTGGTCGCGTGGGTCGTGGCGCTGTCGCCTCGCACTGTGTGCTGCTGTATAAGGCACCCCTGAGTAAAACCGCCCAGAAGCGTCTGCAGGTGCTGCGCGACAGCAATGATGGCTTTGTGATTGCTCAGTGTGACCTGGAAATCCGTGGCCCGGGTGAGATGCTCGGCACCCGGCAGACCGGTAATGCCGAGTTTAAAGTCGCCGATCTGCTGCGCGATCAGGCAATGATCCCGGAGGTGCAGCGCGTGGCGCGCCATATCCACCAGCATTATCCGCAACAGGCACAGGCGTTGATTGAGCGCTGGCTGCCAGAAACCGAGCGTTATACCAACGCCTGAGTCTTTTTTAGCGCCCGCTGTAAGCGCCGATCTGCTGCACCGCGCGGTCGATCGGCTGCTCTCCTTCCGTCAGCTCAATAATCACCCGTTTCACTTCGTCGTGCTCGACCAGACTGTGCAGCACCGCAGCCACATCTTCGCGGGAGATTTCACCATAGGCGATAGCCAGGCCGACATTAACTTTGCCGCTGCCCGGTTCATTTGTCAGGGTGCCGGGGCGCAAAATAACCCAGTCTAAATCGGTCGCCGCCAGCATCACATCCGCCTGACGCTTAACCTTCATATAGTGCTCAAACGTGGGCGAAATCTGTTTGCCGCGTCCGGCATCCGGGAAAGCAGAAACCAGTAAAAAGCGCTTAACGCCAGCGATACGTGCCGCTTCTGCTGCGATTTGTGCACCACGACCATCAATGCCGTCAGTTAATTCGATGCCTGCACCGGCAGCACCGGCGGAAAACACTACCACATCACTGCCCTGCATCGCTTGTGCCAGGGTCTCGCTGTCCGTCGTCAGCAGATCAAGCTCGACCGGCCTGACGTTATCCTCGGCCAGCCCGGCAGCCTGCTCCGGTTTACGATGCAGTCCGGTAACCTGATGACCAGACGCGCTCAGTCGTTTTCTCAGACGGCGACCCACGCCGCCAGTCGATCCAATAATAAAAACGTGACTCATCGGTACCTCATAATTTGTTACCCGCAACATTGCGGAATGGTTTAAGCGTAGTGGTTATCCGCCCGTTCGATTAAGCCTGATGTGCGGTGATCTCGCGACTAAGGATGATTACAGCACTGGCAAACGATTGCTTTTACCTGGCAGAAGATTAAAATCGCCACTTTGTCGCCTGGGAACCGTGAAAATGTCCGCCGATATCGATGCTGTTGCTGCAAATCGTAACCCCGTACCTAACGCTAAAAGTGAGCTGATTTACCGGCTCGAAGATCGACCACCGCTGCCGCAAACGCTGTTTGCTGCCAGTCAGCATCTGCTGGCAATGTTTGTCGCCGTTATCACGCCAGCACTACTGATTTGTCAGGCTCTGGGATTACCGGCGCAAGATACCCGGCACATTATCAGCATGTCTCTGTTTGCCTCTGGCGTAGCGTCGATTTTGCAGATCAAAACCTGGGGGCCGGTCGGTTCGGGATTACTGTCAATTCAGGGCACCAGCTTTAACTTTGTGACGCCGCTGATTATGGGCGGACTGGCACTGAAAAATGGCGGAGCTGATGTTCCGACGATGATGGCCGCGCTGTTTGGCACCCTGATGGTGGCCTCCTGTACCGAAATGCTGCTGTCGCGCGTATTGCATCTTGCCAGACGCATTATCACGCCGCTGGTATCAGGAATTGTGGTGATGATTATCGGCCTGTCACTGATCCAGGTTGGCCTGACCTCTATCGGCGGTGGCTTTGCCGCGATGAACGATCACACTTTCGGCGCACCCAAAAATCTGCTGCTGGCCGGTGCGGTACTGGCGGTGATTATCCTGCTGAACCGCCAGCGTAATGCTTATCTGCGCGTCGCCTCACTGGTGATCGCCATGGCGGTCGGTTATCTTTTAGCCTGGGCGCTCGGCATGCTGCCGGAGAATATCGCGGCAAGCGAAAGCCCGTTAGTGGCCGTACCGACCCCACTCTATTACGGCCTCGGCTTTGACTGGAACCTGCTGATTCCATTGATGCTGGTATTTATGGTGACCTCGCTGGAAACCATCGGTGATATTACCGCGACCTCCGATGTTTCCGAGCAACCGGTAAGCGGCCCGCTGTATATGAAGCGGCTGAAAGGTGGCGTGCTGGCAAATGGCCTTAACTCCTGCGTTTCAGCACTGTTTAATACCTTCCCCAACTCTTGCTTTGGTCAGAATAACGGCGTGATCCAGCTTACCGGCGTCGCCAGTCGCTATGTCGGCTTTGTCGTGGCACTGATGCTGATCGTTCTCGGCCTGTTCCCGGCAGTGAGCGGCTTTGTGCAGCATATTCCGGAGCCGGTACTGGGCGGCGCGACCATCGTGATGTTTGGTACGATTGCCGCATCCGGCGTGCGTATCGTGTCACGCGAACCGTTAAATCGCCGCGCGATTATGATTATTGCCTTATCACTGGCGGTGGGTCTGGGTGTTTCACAACAGCCGCTGATCCTGCAATTCGCCCCTGACTGGCTGAAAACCCTGCTCTCTTCCGGCATCGCTGCTGGCGGTATCACCGCCATTGTGCTGAACCTGATTTTCCCGCAAGAGAAGTAACCCTGCATGGGCGAGGCTGACCTCGCCCACAATTCTTCCCGACTTTTCACTGAGTTTGTCTGACTTTACATCCAGGCTGTTGAGCTGGCTGAGTAATTCAGGCATAACAACCGGATACCGGAAATTCATAGGGAAAGGTGCGATGAAATTTATCGGCAAATTTTTTCTGACGCTGCTGTTACTGGTGCTGCTGGTGCTGGTGACGCTATTTTTGCTGTTGCAGACCCACTGGGGGGCTGACTGGACCAGTCGCTGGATAAGCGATCGTACCGAGTATCACCTGTCTGTGGCTCAAGTTGATTACCAGTTATCTTCGCCTTCGCATCTGATTCTGAATGACGTCACCTTCGGCCACGATGGTCAACCGGCGGTGCTGGTCGCCAAACGGATTGATCTCGGTTTTACGCTGCGCCAGTTTAGCGATCCGCTGCATTTTGACAGCGTTGAGCTTAACGATGGCACCATGAATGTTTCTGACAGCAGTGTGGCATGGCCAATGCAGGCCAATCGCCTGCAACTGAACGATATGGCGATCACCAGCCCACACAGCGTGCTGCCAGTCAGCGCCGAACAGGTTAACGGCGGGGTTATGCCGTGGCAGCCGAAAGTTGGCAATGTGCTGGGCGATACCACCAGCTTCCAGTTGAGCGCCGGTTCAATGACGATCAATGGCGTGGCAGGTAATAACGTGTTGTTGCAGGGGCGCATCGACAATAAGCGTCTGGTCTTCAGCAATATTGGTGCAGACCTGGCACGCGGTTCAATGACCGGTAACGCCGAACGCGACCAACAAGGCAACTGGCGCATCGCCAATCTGCGGCTGAATGATATTCGTCTGCAATCCAGCCAGTCATTAACAGCGCTACTCGCCCCGATGCTGGCGCTGCCTTCCGTGCATCTTGAGCGGGTTGATATCACCAATGCGCGTATGCAGGGGCCAGACTGGGCGGTGACCGATCTCGACCTGTCGTTGAAGAACCTCACCTTACGCAACGGTGACTGGGAGAGCGATGGCGGTTCGCTGTCCATGAACGCCAGCAGCTTTATTAATGGTCAGTTACAGCTGGATGACCCGATTGCTAATCTCGATTTTTCCCCGCAGGGCATCAAAATTTCGCAGTTCAGCTCGCGCTGGGCGAAAGGGTTAATCCGCACGCAGGGTGAGTGGGTGCGCAGCCAGCAACGGCTGGCGCTGGATGAACTGGTGATTGCCGGACTGGAATATACCTTACCCGACAACTGGCGCGACCGCTGGATGCAACCGCTTCCCGGCTGGCTGGATAGCGTCACGGTAAACCGTTTTTCCGCCAGTCGTAATTTGATTATTGATATTAATCCGGCGTTCCCTTTCCAGATGACCGCGCTGGACAGCAACGGCACTAGCCTGTTGCTGGCACACAATCATCAGTGGGGGATCTGGTCAGGAAAGCTCAACCTCAATGCGGCGGAAGCCACCTTTAACCGCAGCGATGTGCGCCACCCTTCACTGGCGTTAACCGCCGATGATAAACAGATTAACGTCACTGAAATGAGCGCGTTTGCCGGTGAGGGAATGGTGGAAGGATTAGCCACGGTTTCGCAGCATCCCGCGCGTACGCTGTCGTTAACGCTTAACGGGCGCTCGGTCGCCACTGACTTGCTGCATAACTGGGGCTGGCCCGCAGTTCCGCTACAGGGCAAAGGGAATATGCAGTTGAAACTGAACGCCAGCCTGGCTGCGGGGGCGCCGTTGCGCCAAAGCGCCAGTGGCACCCTGTCAGTCACCGCCAATGAGCAAAATGTGCATCAGACTATGGTGCAGGGCGAGGTTCGTTAATGTTGCGTGCCGGGCGGTGAAGAGACCGCCCGCGGGGTAAAACTTACGAACCGCATCCACCCTCTTCCAGTGGCCCGTCGGGATCGGCGGGCAGCACGATAAATACCCCTTCAAACACCGCCCCCAGCAGATCGTTACCGAACAGTTCAACTTCAAGCTGTACACGCGCTTTGCGTCCGCGCGCCAGCCGGTCGAGATCGCCACTCAAGGAACCAAGGTTTGCCACCGCGCCCGGTTTACCGGTAATCGCATGGCTGTAACGAATATGCGCATCGGCAAGGATAATGGTTCCCCCCAGATGGCGCTCACGCAACAGCAGCCAGATTAGCCCCCATCCGGTCAGCGTCGCCAGCGAGAACAGGCTGCCGGCAAACAGCGTATGGTGTGGATTCTGGTTGCCGGTCTCCGGCATGGTGGTGATAAATTTCTGCCCGGTGTACTGCGTAATCCGCACACCCATTTTTTCACTTAACGGGATATGTTCGTACCACGCCTGCTGCAACTGACCGCACCAGTCGGCGCGATGCAGAATATCATCCAGCGTTACTACCGGTTTGATCATCAGAAAGTGACGCACCGGCGTAGTCTGTGGCGCGGTGATTTCACCCTGGTTGACGTAACCGAGCTTGGCGAAGAACTCCACCGCATCCTCACGCGCACTGCATACCACGCGCTTGACGCCTTCCTGTCGCGCCACCGACTCCAGCGTCATGGCCACCAGCGTACCAAGCCCTTTCCCCTGTACCGCAGGATGCACCGCCATAAAGCGGATCGCCGCTTCGTTATCGCCGTTGATATAGAGACGCCCGATCGCCACCGGTTTTCCCTGCTCATCAACCACCATCTGGTGATGCGCCATCGCGTCCCAGGCATCGCGCTCCGAGCCCTGCGGCTGGTGGAGTGGCTTGCGTAGCATCTCCCAACGAAACTGATAATAGATATCCAGCTCTTCTGCTGTTTCAGGTACACGAAGGTGATACATAAAGTGATTCTCTCTGTCAGAGCTCGCCGCTGTCCCTTGCCGCTCGGCTAAGTGCCTCACACCTGTAACCAAAAGGTGACCGGCCCGTCATTCACCAGCGAGACTTTCATATCCGCCGCAAAGCGACCCGTCTCCGTTGCGATGCCTTTTTCCCGGCAGCATCCGACGAAATAGTTGTACAGCCTTTCAGCCTCCGCGGGATCGGCTCCGCCGGAGAAGCTGGGGCGCATCCCTTTGTTGGTATCCGCCGCGAGGGTGAATTGCGACACCACCAGCACACTGCCGCCTGCCTGCTGAACATTCAGATTCATCTTGTCGTTTTCATCGCCGAAAATGCGATAGCCTAATACTCGTTCGCACAGTCGCACGGCTTGTTGCTCGGTATCGCCTTTTTCCACACCCAGCAAAATAAGCAGCCCTGGCCCGATTTCACCGAGAGTCTCTCCCGCCACCGTAACGCTGGCATTCAACGCTCGCTGTATTAACGCAATCATGGTTCCTCGTTTGCCTGTTCTCGTTCTTTTTGTCGCAGCTGGCGATAGTCGTCCAGCGATACAGTAATCTCTGCCCCTAAAAGTACGATACACCAGGTCCAGTAAACCCATAAAAAAAGAATGGGAATCACTGCCAGCACACCGTAAATCAATTGGTACGATGGGAACATCGTAACATAGAGCGCGAAGCCTTTTTTACCCAGCTCAAAAAGTAGCCCGGCGACCAGCGCGCCAATCAGCGCATCACGCGGCGGCACTCTGGTGGTTGGCACCGTGCTGTACAACAGCCAGAATGCCAGCCACGACAGCAATAACGGAAAAATACGCAGCAGTTGATCCACCAGCGTGGTGACGCCCGTGACCTCTACCCAGCGCATCGATAGCAGATATGAGCTGATCGCCAGGCTGGCTCCCGCCAGCAGCGGCCCAAGCGTCAGAATCATCCAGTACACGGCAAAAGAGTACACCAGCGAACGTTTTTTGCTGCTGCGCCAGATGGCGTTGAGCGCGGTGTCGACCGAATACATTAACAGCAGCGCGGTAACAATCAGCCCTACCGCACCAATCGCCGTCATTTTATTGACGTTGGCAACAAACTGCTCAAGGTAGCGCTGAATGGTATTTCCCGCCGCCGGCACAAAGTTGGAGAAGATAAAATTCTTTAACTGAATGCTGATATCTGAGAACACCGGAAAGGCAGCGAAAAGCGCAAACACCACCGCAATCAGCGGCACCAGCGCCAGCAGAGAGACATAGGCAAGATTACCGGCATGGGTCGTCATGCCGTCGTGCTCAATGCGCCGCCACAATAGCTTCAGCCAGGCAGCCATTACCCGTGCGGTATAACGCGTTCGTTTCATTACAACCGACCTCAGCGCTGCTCAGCAAAGTAAGCCGGGATCACGCTCGCATCCGTGACATGGATGCTGGTTATCCCCAGCGCGCGCGCCGCTTCAATATTTGGCAGGTTATCATCGAAGAATATCGCCTGATCGGCGGGAATACCTTCCTGTTGCAGTAACTGCTGATAAATAACCGCCTCCGGCTTACGCACGCCCATCTCTTGCGACAGATAGAGGCGATCGGCAGCCTGCTGCACCTGCGGATACTGCGCGAGCCAGTAGCGACAGTGTAAGCGGTTAGTGTTCGACAGGATCACCACCCGATGGCCCTGCTCACGCAGTTGATGCATCAGCGTCAGCACCTCAGGGCGCACACTGACAAATACCGCCTGCCAGCCAGCCGCAAACTGTTCAAAGCTCAGCGCAATATCCAGCTCATCACAAACAGCTGCTGCGAACTGCTCATCACTGATTTCACCGCGCTCATGCTGTTCAACGCTTTCCCCCATACGGAAGCGACTCTGCAATGTTGCCAGCGGAACGCGCCCCAGGTCACTCCATACGCCCAGCACACGGTTGAAATCAATATCAACAATGACGTTACCTAAATCAAAGATATACAGCATGGCCATCTCCTTTTGTTCCGGTGAGCTATTCACTCTAGCGGTAAAAATCGAGACTGAACAGCCAGCATGAGACAGGAAATGTGAAAACGGAATCGGCTGCAAAAATTTGCGGGTGCAGTGGCCTGATATCAGTGGGGTGAGGTAAGCAGATAAAAAAATGGCCCCGATACCGGAGCCATTTATTGTTCACGCTAAGCGAGAATTAAACGTCTTTGCTTCCGCGGGAAGCACGTTTACGGTCATTCTCAGTCAGGTGACGTTTACGGATACGTACGGAGGTAGGAGTAACTTCTACCAGTTCGTCGTCATCGATAAACTCCAGCGCCTGCTCCAGTGACATTTTCACTGGTGGAACCAGGGTGGTGGCTTCATCAGTACCAGAAGCACGCATGTTGGTCAGTTTCTTACCGGTCAGACAGTTAACAGTCAGGTCGTTAGAACGACTGTGAATACCGATGATCTGGCCTTCATAAACTTCTGCACCGTGACCCAGGAACAGCTTACCGCGGTCCTGCAGGCTGAACAGTGCAAACGCAACGGCTTTACCCTGGCCGTTAGAGATCAGCACGCCGTTCTGACGCTGGCCGATTTCGCCCGGACGCACGTCGTCGTAGTGGCTGAAAGTGGAGTACAGCAGACCGGTACCGGAAGTCATGGTCATGAATTCGGTACGGAAGCCGATCAGGCCACGTGCCGGGATCAGGTAATCGAGACGAATACGACCTTTGCCATCTGGCACCATGTCTTTAACGTCACCTTTACGCTCACCCATCGCCTGCATCACAGCACCCTGGTGCTGCTCTTCGATGTCCAGCGTCACGTTCTCGAACGGCTCCTGGTTGCGACCGTCGATGATGCGGTTGATAACTTTCGGGCGCGATACTGCCAGCTCGAAGCCTTCACGACGCATGTTTTCGATCAGTACGGACAGGTGCAGCTCACCACGACCAGAAACACGGAATGCATCCGCATCTTCAGTTTCGTCAACGCGCAGTGCCACGTTGTGCACCAGCTCTTTGTTCAGACGGTCAAGGATCTGACGTGAAGTCACATACTTACCTTCTTTACCACAGAATGGCGAGGTGTTGACGTTGAAGAACATGGTTACAGTGGGTTCATCAACGCTCAGGGCTGGCAGCGCTTCCACGTTCTGCGGGTCGCAGATGGTGTCAGAGATGTTCAGCTCGCCCAGACCGGTGATAGCAATGATATCGCCAGCTTCAGCAATGGTCGCTTCGATACGCTCCAGACCCATGTGGGTCAGAACTTTACCGACTTTACCGTTACGGGTTTTGCCTTCGCTATCAATGATAGTCACTTGCTGGTTAGGCTTAACCACACCGCGTTTGATACGGCCAATGCCGATAACGCCAACGTAGTTGTTGTAATCCAGCTGAGAGATCTGCATCTGGAATGGCGCTTCCATTTCTACCTGTGGAGGAGAAACGTGGTCGACGATTGCCTGATACAGCGGAGTCATATCATCAGCCATATCGGTATGGTCAACACCAGCGATACCGTTCAGTGCAGAGGCATAAATAATTGGGAAATCCAGCTGCTCGTCGGTTGCGTCGAGGTTAACGAACAGGTCAAATACCTGGTCGACAACCCAATCTGGACGTGCGCCCGGACGGTCAACTTTGTTGATCACAACAATCGGCTTCAGACCATTAGCAAAAGCTTTCTTGGTCACGAAACGAGTTTGCGGCATCGGGCCATCCATTGCGTCGACAACCAGCAGAACTGAGTCAACCATTGACATTACGCGCTCAACCTCGCCGCCGAAATCGGCGTGTCCTGGGGTATCCACGATGTTGATGCGGTAGTCTTTCCAGTTAATGGCGGTGTTTTTGGCGAGGATGGTAATCCCACGCTCTTTCTCCAAATCGTTGGAGTCCATTACGCGTTCGGTTGCTTCGGTGCGGGCATCAAAGGTCCCGGACTGCTGCAGCAACTTATCAACCAGGGTAGTTTTACCATGGTCAACGTGGGCAATAATGGCGATGTTACGCAAATTTTCGATCACAGCTTTGCCTCAGGCATTAGAAATAGCGCGCTATTGTACACGGATTAATCGAAGGACTGAACAGGATCACAAATTTCATATAAAGATTACTGTCAGGATTGCTTTTACAGCCATTTACAGTGCAAAGATCGCACTCCATCGAGAATTTGCACCAAAATAGTGCCCATTAATCATTCAAAAGCACCAAAATGGTGCGCGACATCCATCATGGTGCATCTCTCGTCTCACGAGAGGGCGCATAATAGCGCCTTTTTACCCAAATAAAAAAGTTGGCATAGATTTCGCTTTAGTCTGTCTAAGCGAAAACGGCAGTTTCCACAACGGTTGATAGCTTGTCTGAGATCTTTATTATCAGATGTACGCGACAATTTACGCGTACCGAACGATAAAGTTCTCGAACCACGACAACAATGAAAATTCCAGGAGAGTTAAGTATGTCCGCTGAACACGTTCTGTCGATGATTAACGAGCATGAAGTGAAATTTGTTGATCTGCGTTTTACCGATACCAAAGGTAAAGAACAACACATCACTATCCCTGCTCACCAGGTAAATGCTGACTTCTTCGAAGAAGGCAAAATGTTCGATGGTTCCTCCATCGGCGGATGGAAAGGTATCAATGAATCCGATATGGTTCTGATGCCAGATGTCAGCACTGCTGTTCTCGACCCATTCTTCGCAGATCCTACTCTTATCATCCGTTGTGACATCCTTGAGCCAGGCACCATGCAGGGCTATGACCGTGACCCACGTTCTATCGCTAAGCGTGCAGAAGATTTCCTGCGCTCTTCCGGCATCGCGGACACCGTGCTGTTTGGACCAGAACCCGAATTCTTCCTGTTTGACGATATTCGTTTCGGCAGCAGCACTTCCGGCTCACACGTGGCTATCGACGATATCGAAGCAGCATGGAACACCGGTAAAGAATACGAAGGCGGCAACAAAGGCCACCGTCCAGGTTTGAAAGGCGGTTACTTCCCGGTGCCACCCGTCGACTCAGCACAGGACATCCGTTCTGCCATGTGTCTGACCATGGAGCAAATGGGTCTGGTTGTTGAAGCTCATCACCACGAAGTGGCGACCGCGGGTCAGAACGAAGTGGCGACCCGCTTCAACACTATGACCAAAAAAGCTGACGAAATTCAGATCTACAAATATGTCGTGCACAACATTGCTCACGCATGGGGCAAAACGGCGACCTTTATGCCGAAACCAATGTTCGGTGATAACGGTTCAGGTATGCACTGCCATATGTCTCTGTCTAAAGGCGGCACCAACCTGTTCGCTGGCGACAAATACGGCGGCCTGTCTGACATCGCCCTGTACTACATCGGCGGTGTAATCAAACACGCTAAAGCGATCAACGCCCTGGCGAACCCAACCACCAACTCTTACAAGCGTCTGGTCCCGGGTTATGAAGCTCCAGTTATGCTGGCTTACTCTGCGCGTAACCGCTCTGCTTCAATCCGTATCCCGGTTGTTGCCAGCCCTAAAGCACGCCGTATCGAAGCACGCTTCCCGGACCCAGCGGCTAACCCATACCTGGCGTTCTCTGCACTGCTGATGGCTGGCCTTGATGGCATCATCAACAAAATCCATCCTGGCGATGCGATGGATAAGAACCTGTATGACCTGCCACCGGAAGAAGAAGCTGAGATTCCAAAAGTAGCAGGCTCTCTGGAAGAAGCGCTGAATGCCCTGAACGAAGACCGTGAGTTCCTGACTCGTGGCGGCGTGTTCACCGACGACACTATCGATGCTTACATCGAACTGCGTAAGTCCGAAATGGACCGCGTTCGCATGACTCCGCACCCGGTAGAGTTCGAGCTGTACTACAGCGTTTAATAAGTTTGACGTTTTTTGTTGCCGTGGAAACTTTCAGCCCATCTTCGGATGGGCTTTTTTCTCCACTGATTCACCGTGCGGACTCACGCGTAACCGGTTCCGAAACTATAATGCACTAAAAAAGTGCAGGGGAACGCTGTATGGCAACTGGCACGCTGCCCGATGCTGGGCAGATTCTCAACTCTCTGATTAACAGTATTTTGCTGGTCGACGACCAACTGGTGGTGCACTACGCCAATCCGGCCGCACAGCAACTACTGGCGCAAAGCTCACGCAAGTTATTTGGCACACCGTTGCCGGACTTAATGGGCTATTTCTCGCTGAATATCGACGTGATGCGGGAAAGTCTTGATGCAGGTCAGGGGTTTACCGACAGCGAAGTGACGCTGGTGGTGGACAGTCGCGCGCATATTATGTCGCTGACGGCACAACGTCTGCCAGAAGGGTTAATCCTGCTGGAGATGGCTCCGATGGATAATCAGCGCCGCCTCAGTCAGGAACAGATTCAACACGCTCAGCAAGTTGCCGCACGTGATTTAGTGCGCGGCCTGGCACATGAGATAAAAAATCCACTGGGTGGATTACGCGGTGCGGCGCAGCTACTGGCGAAAGCCCTGCCCGACCCGGCATTAACCGAATACACCAAAGTGATCATCGAGCAGGCTGACCGCTTGCGCAATTTAGTTGATCGCCTGTTAGGGCCGCAGCAGCCCGGTATGCACGTGACGCAAAGCATTCATCAGGTTTCCGAACGCGTGGTGAACCTGGTGTCGATGGAATTGCCGGACAACGTGACGCTGGTGCGTGATTACGACCCAAGTTTACCTGAATTACCGCATGACCCCGATCAGCTTGAGCAGGTACTGCTGAATGTCGTACGCAACGCGCTACAGGCATTGGGTGAGGCAGGTGGAACCATTACTTTACGTACGCGCACAGCCTTTCAGCTGACACTGCATGGCGTACGTTATCGCCTGGTGGCACGCATCGATATTGAAGATGACGGCCCCGGCATTCCGGCACAACTACAGGATACGCTGTTCTATCCGATGGTCAGCGGGCGCGAGGGCGGTACCGGTTTGGGACTCTCCATTGCCCGTAGCCTGATCGATCAGCACTCAGGAAAAATCGAATTTAACAGTTGGCCTGGTCACACCGAATTTTCGGTATATCTGCCTATTCGCCAGTGAGGTTTCTATGCAACGAGGGATAGTCTGGATCGTCGATGACGATAGCTCCATCCGCTGGGTGCTTGAACGTGCGCTCACTGGAGCCGGTTTAAGCTGCGCGACCTTTGAAAGCGGCAACGAGGTGCTGGATGCGCTGGCAACTAAAACCCCGGACGTTTTATTATCAGATATTCGCATGCCGGGCATGGATGGTCTGGCGTTACTTAAACAGATTAAACAGCGCCATCCAATGCTTCCGGTCATCATAATGACCGCACACTCCGATCTGGATGCCGCCGTCAGCGCCTATCAACAGGGTGCATTTGACTATCTGCCGAAACCGTTTGATATCGATGAAGCGGTCGCACTGGTTGAACGCGCCATCAGCCACTATCAGGAACAGCAGCAACCGCGTAATCAGCCGGTGAATGGCCCGACGACCGATATCATCGGTGAAGCGCCGGCGATGCAGGATGTGTTTCGGATTATTGGCCGCCTGTCGCGCTCATCGATTAGCGTACTGATTAATGGCGAATCGGGTACCGGTAAAGAGCTGGTCGCCCATGCGCTGCATCGCCACAGCCCGCGCGCCAAGTCACCGTTTATTGCGCTGAATATGGCGGCAATCCCCAAGGATTTGATTGAGTCAGAGCTGTTTGGCCATGAGAAAGGGGCTTTTACCGGCGCGAATCAGATTCGTCAGGGCCGCTTTGAACAGGCTGATGGCGGCACACTGTTTCTGGATGAAATTGGTGATATGCCGCTCGACGTGCAAACCCGCCTGCTGCGCGTGCTGGCCGATGGGCAGTTCTATCGTGTCGGCGGTTATGCACCGGTCAAAGTGGATGTGCGCATCATCGCCGCCACCCATCAGAACCTTGAACTGCGCGTGCAGGAAGGTAAATTCCGTGAGGATTTGTTCCACCGCCTGAATGTTATCCGCGTCCATCTGCCGCCATTGCGTGAACGTCGTGAAGATATTCCGCGTCTGGCACGCTACTTTCTGCAAGTTGCGGCGCGTGAGTTAGGGGTTGAGGCGAAAATTCTGCACCCGGAAACCGAAACGGCATTAACCCGTCTGCACTGGTCAGGTAACGTGCGTCAGCTGGAAAACACCTGTCGCTGGTTAACGGTGATGGCCGCAGGCCAGGAAGTGTTAATTCAGGATCTGCCGCCGGAGCTGTTCGAAACCGCGACGCCGGATAGTCCGGTGCAGTCGCTACCGGACAGCTGGGCAACGCTGTTAGCACAGTGGGCCGATCGTGCCTTACGTTCCGGTCATCAAAATCTGTTATCAGAAGCGCAGCCGGAGATGGAAAGAACGCTGCTGACTACTGCCCTGCGTCATACGCAAGGGCATAAGCAGGAAGCGGCACGACTGCTCGGCTGGGGCCGGAATACCCTGACACGCAAGTTGAAAGAGCTGGGAATGGAATAACACGGCACAGGCGGCGGCTTCGCCGCCCTTTAATTTATATCACCCGTGAAAATTGCTGCATATGCGCCTTCTGGCGCAGGTAGCTGTCAAAACACATACAGATATTCCTGATCAGCAATCGTCCCTTAGCGGTGACCTGAAGGCCCTTCTGATGGCGCTCCACCAGCCCGTCGCTTATCAGCGGCTGAAGCAACGCCAAATCCTGCGCAAAATAGTGCGCAAAATCGATGTTCCACGCCTGTTCAATCTGTCTGAAATCGAGAGCAAAATGACAGATCAGCGTTTTGATCACCTCACGGCGCAGGCAGTCGTCCGCGCTTAAAGTCAGACCGCGCCACAGCGCATGCCCCTGCCGGGTGACGCTGTCGGTGTAATCCTTCATCACTTTCTGATTCTGCGCATAACTGTCGCCGATCATACTGATCGCCGAAACGCCCATTCCCAGCAAATCACTGTCGCCCTGAGTGGTATAACCCTGGAAATTGCGGTGCAGTTTGCCAGCTCGCTGGGCAATCGCCAGTTCATCCCCCGGCCGCGCAAAATGGTCCATACCAATAAACTGATAGCCCGCGCCTGTCAGGGTATGGATGGTTTGTTGCAGAATCTCCAGCTTTTGCCGCGCATCTGGCAGATCCTGTTGTTTGATTTTACGCTGCGCGGCAAACAGCGCTGGCAGATGCGCATAGTTAAACACGCTAAGACGGTCCGGATTCAACTCCACCACCCGCTCTAAAGTAAAAGCAAAGCTCTCTGGCGTTTGCGATGGCAGGCCATAGATCAAATCAATATTGGTAGAGGTAAAACCTCGTTCGCGTGCGCGCTGCATCAGGGAAAAGATAAATGCCTCATCCTGTACGCGGTTCACTTTCTCCTGAACCTGCTTATTGAAATCCTGCACGCCCATGCTCAGGCGGTTAAACCCGGCAGCGCACAGGTGGTCCAGCACATCCAGCTCAATTTCACGCGGATCGACTTCAATCGACTGCTCAGCATCGGCGCTGAAGTTAAAACTGGCGCGCAGCACATTGTTCAGCCGGGTAATTTGCTGTTTATCAAGAAAGGTTGGGGTACCGCCGCCCCAGTGCATTTGCCCTACTGTGCGGCCGGAGAACAGTGGCGCACGCGCTCGAATCTCCTGCTCCAGCACATCAAGGTATTGATCGGCTTTATGCTGCTGACGGGTGACGATTTTATTGCAGCCGCAGAAGTAGCAAAGGCGATGGCAGAAAGGAATATGGATATAGAGCGACAGCGGGCGTTCAGGATAACGTTGCGCCGCCTGTTGGAAGCAGGCCTCGTTATAGTTCTGATTAAACTCAAGTGCGGTAGGATAAGAGGTGTAGCGCGGCCCGGATGCGTTATATTTCTGAATCAGGGCCAGATCCCATTCAATCGTTGGCATGGACATCATCACTCCTTCCAGTTACGTCGTCGTGTTGACCGTCGCGCGGGAGGACACTGTCTCAGCTGTCGTTTGACGGTATCGCGGCGCAACCGGGATTTCAGTCGCGTCAGACGCCGTAGTTTAACGAATAACCAAATCAGATAACATGTAAGAAGAAAGGCGAAAATTGATCCAGGCCAAAGCATTGGCTTAAACCTCTTGATCCGGCACTCCGCAGAGGGAATGCCGGTGCAGACGTCAGCAAAGTGCCGATCAGTTATTGCCCTTCAGCAGGCGATACATATCTTCTTCTGCTTCATCACCGTCTTCGTCGTCACCAAGCTCAATGCCCAGTTGCTCCATCAGCACGTCGATGCGGTCAAGAGTTTGATCAAGCCATGCCTGCTCTTCCGCAGACAACACTTCACCATTTTCCAGACGATCCAGCAACGCATCGAGACGCTCGTTGTTTTCCAACGCCGCCAGCTCTTCCTGCGGGCTGAGCTTCGGCTGTTTCTCTACCGCCACTTTCTTCACTTTCGCGGGTTTGCTCTGCTGGCCTTCAACGCCCAGTGGAATCGGCTTTTTGCTGCCGATACGCGGGTCTTTGGCTTTGCTGTCGTTGCCTTTGTTCTGGTCTGCCGCGACAGGATTGGCGCGGCTGCCGGAAGCATTGCCACGGTGTTTTTTCTCGTTTTTGCGATCGCGCGCTTTTTGATTGAGATCTTCGCGTGACTTACGTTTGTCTTTTGGCGCTTTGGTTTTACCCTGCGGCGCACGTGCAGGTTGCTTCATAATAGTGTCTGCTCTCTGGAATTATCTATTCAGTATAGAATTGCGGCGAAATCTAGCAGAAAGCGGACAAAGAAAAAAGGCGGCAGGTCACCCTGTCGCCTTTTTTCGCACCTTCCGTAGAAGGACAGTCTTCCATTACATCCATTTATGCAATCAACATCCCGGTTTTTCCATGTGCCGTCCACTCATCCCGAGTGCTTCCCTTTCCGTTAGGGTTCTGGTCCACTGAACCTGTTTCCTTTTTCCCTCGCTCTTTGTCATCCTGACATTCCCTGAGCGCTTCATCCTGAAGTGAGTCATCCAGACTCTGTGCACTACTTTAGACTAAAAGGCCAAACTGACAAGCCAGGTAAAAAAATAGTTATACTTTTGTTTAGGTATGAAAAGTTAACCATCTGATTTATCTATATTTGATAATTTTAAAATTTTAGAAAAATCGCTAATCACTGGCAGTAACTATGGCAAATGTCTTACAAAATTAGCTATCGGGCGCTTTGGGCGTTTTACAGGTATAATCACGCCATCGCCACATTTGTCCTTCGGAGTTTCTATTTTGTCTGGCTGGAATTATCACGTAACGCATTTTGTCACCAGCGCCCCCGACATTCGCCACCTTCCTGCTGATACCGGCATTGAAGTGGCGTTTGCTGGCCGTTCTAACGCCGGTAAGTCCAGCGCGCTGAATACACTCACTAATCAGAAAAGCCTCGCCCGTACCAGTAAAACACCTGGACGTACGCAGCTGATTAACCTGTTCGAAGTTGAAGAAGGTATTCGCCTTGTCGACTTGCCGGGTTATGGCTACGCCCAGGTTCCGGAAGAGATGAAGAAGAAATGGCAGCGCTCACTGGCAGAATACCTGCGCATGCGGCAGTGCCTGAAAGGACTGGTGGTGCTGATGGATATCCGTCACCCGCTGAAAGATCTCGATCAGTCCATGGTGCAGTGGGCGGTTGAAAGCTCGATTCCGGTGCTGATCCTGCTGACCAAAGCCGATAAACTCGCCTCAGGTGCGCGTAAAGCTCAGCTGAATATGGTGCGCGAAGCATCGATGGCGTTTATGGGCGATGTGCAGGTTGAGATGTTCTCGTCGCTGAAAAAGATTGGCGTCGATAAACTACGTCAGAAGCTGGATACCTGGTATAGCGAGATCCCACCCGCTACCGAAGAAGAAATCGCGGAAGAATAAAACTGCCGAACGGGCGGCGTTCTCGCCGCTCATGCCTGCATCAGCCCATCAGATGGGCGAAAAATTCGGCAAAATTCTGACCCGCGTCCAATAAAAAACGCCCCAGTCATAAATGACTGGGGCGGCTAAATATTCAGCCAAATCCGATTACGTGAAGTAAAAGGTCTGAAAGATAGAACATCTTACCTCTGTACCCTACGCCTTGAACTCTACATGATTTTTTCTGACCGAAAAAGGGTTTTTTGTAGTTAATTTTCATAAAACATCATTGATTTCTCAACACTGGTCACAAAAAACCGGTAACTTTGTAGCTAAATTACATAAAAAATGCTTAGGCGATAGAAACTTAGCGGATTATGAGACTGACATCCCTGTCAATCCTGAAGCTGAAACGATTAACCCAAGGTTTTAGTTATCACTCAGCGACAGAACCCGGGGATAAATCCCCGTCCCTTTCCGGTCATCATAATTAGCAGGGTTAGTGGGCCTGATCCCAGTTATCACCCACACCGACATCTACACGTAATGGCACGTCCAGCGTCATGCTGTTTTCCATCAGTTCACGGATCTTCTTGCTGGCGCTCTCAACCGCATCTTCCTGCACTTCAAACACCAGTTCATCGTGTACCTGCATAATCATCTTCACTTCCGGCGTGCTTTGCGCCAGCAGCCACTCGTCTACCGCAATCATGGCACGCTTAATGATATCAGCGGCAGTGCCCTGCATCGGGGCGTTAATCGCTGCACGCTCGGCGGCTTTACGACGCATGGCGTTGCTGGATTTAATGTCCGACAGGTAGAGACGACGACCATCAAGGGTCGAGATATAGCCTTGTTCTGAAGCCTGCTGACGGGTGCTTTCCATATACTGCAACACGCCCGGATAACGCTCAAAGTAGAGATCCATATACTTCTTCGCTTCCCCGGCACCGATACTAAGCTGCCGCGACAGACCAAACGCGCTCATGCCATAAATCAGACCAAAGTTGATCGCTTTGGCGCTGCGGCGCTGCTCACTGGTCACTTTGTCCAGCGGCGTACTGAACACTTCTGCCGCCGTGGCACGGTGAATATCCTGGCCTTCGGCAAAGGCTTTCAGCAACCCTTTATCCTGCGACAGATGCGCCATGATGCGCAGCTCGATTTGGGAATAGTCAGCGGCGACGATGCGATGGCCTGCCGGTGCGATAAATGCCTGACGGATTCGACGCCCCTCTTCATTCCGTACCGGAATATTTTGCAGATTCGGATCGCTGGAAGACAAACGTCCGGTTGCCGTTACCGCCTGATGATAGGAAGTGTGAACGCGCCCGCTATGCGGGTTGATCATCAGTGGCAACTTATCGGTGTAAGTCGATTTCAGCTTCGACAGACCACGGTGCTCAAGAATGACCTTCGGCAACGGATAGTCCAGCGCCAGTTCTGCCAGCACTTCTTCACTGGTCGACGGCGCGCCTCCCGGCGTCTTCTTGGTCGGCTTAATGCCCTGTTTTTCAAACAGAATAGTTTGCAGCTGTTTAGGCGAAGAGAGGTTAAACGGCTCACCAGCCAGCTCATGCGCTTTCAGCTCCAGTTCGGCAAGACGAGTCGTCAGCTCTTTCGAGTGAGCCGCCAGAATGCCCTGATCGATTAACACGCCGTTACGCTCAACCCGGGAGATCACCGTAACCAGTGGCATTTCGATCGTTTCGAAGACATTTTTCGGCCCGGCCTGTTGCTCCAGCTCTGGCCACATCTTCTGATGCAGTTGCAACGTGACATCCGCATCTTCAGCAGCGTAATGCGCCGCCTGCTCCAGTGCAATCTGGTTGAAGGTCAGCTGATTTTTACCTTTGCCGGCAATTTCAGTAAAGGTGACGGTTTTATGGTTCAGCCACCGTGATGCCAGCGTGTCCATATCATGCTTACCGGCCACGCTGTTCAGCATATAAGACTCAAGCATGGTGTCGAACTGAATGCCCTGTAGCTCAATATCATAGTTCTTCAGCACACCGCGATCGAACTTCAGGTTTTGCCCGACCTTCAGCGCTTTCGGGTTTTCCAGCAGTGGCTTCAGTCGCGCCAGAACCGCATCGCGGTCAAGCTGCGGGGGCGCATCGAGATAATCATGGGCAACCGGCAGGTAAGCCGCATCGCCCGCTGCTACCGCAAAAGAGAGGCCGATAATATTTGCACTAAGGGTATCCAGCGCATCGGTTTCAAGATCGAAGGCAAAGACTTCGCTGGCCTGCAATTTCTTCAGCCACTGTTCAAACGTTTCTTCATCCAGAATCGTGACATAGCCATCAGCTGACAGCACGCTGGCCACTTCCTGCTGTTCAATTTTTTCGACTACTGTTTTTTGCGCCACAGGATTGTTCTTTTTGCCCTGCAACCAGACGCCTTCTTCCAGATCGGTAATCCAGCGCTTAAATTCGTAATGCCTGAACAGTCCGAGCAGTTCTTCCACTGCCGGTTCATTGACGTTCAGCTGGTCGCAAGTCACCTCCAGCTCAACGTCGGTTTTAATCGTTGCCAGCTGATAGGAGAGGAAAGCCACCTCTTTATTTTGCTCCAGCTTGGCTGACATGGTTTTGGCACCACGGAACGACAGGTCGGCGACTTTATCCAGATTGTCATAGATGGCTTTCATGCCACCCAACCCCTGTAGTAACGCCTGCGCGGTTTTCTCACCAACACCAGGCACACCAGGAATGTTGTCCGAGGAATCGCCCATCAACGCCAGGAAATCGATAATCAGCTCTGGCGGGATACCATATTTATCATTGACCTCTTCCGGGCCAAGGATCGAGTTATTCATGGTGTTAATTAGCGTCACATTTGGCGTAACCAGCTGGGCCATATCTTTATCACCGGTGCTGATCAGCACCGGACGACCCAGTTTTTCTGCCTGTAGTGCCAGAGTACCAATCACGTCATCAGCCTCAACACCACTCACTGCCAGCAACGGCAAGCCCATGGCTTTCACCATCTGATGCAGCGGCTCAATCTGCGCACGCAGATCGTCCGGCATCGGCGGACGATGAGATTTGTAGTCCTCAAATAACTCGTCACGGAAGGTTTTACCTTTGGCATCGAAAACGACCGCAACATGGCTCGGCTTATATTGCAGCAGCAGGCTGCGCAGCATATTGAGTACGCCATACATCGCACCGGTCGGTTCACCCACACTATTGGTGAGCGGTGGGAAGGCGTGATAAGCGCGATAGAGATAAGAGGAACCATCTACCAGAATCAGCGGATTTTCTGCAATTTGTGCCATAGGTTGTCACATTCTTTGTTAGCCATTTGAATGAGCTTAAGGATGCCACAGCTCAGGCATAAAGTTGAAATAACTCGGGCAATAAAGCAGTAAAGTTTTCTGAATTGCGTGCCAGCTTCCAGCAAATAAACTGTGGATAAGTTTGTGCGTAAGTTTGCTAACTTATTGTTATTTACAATAAACGACAATCCAATACAGAATAAAATTATTTGTTTTCAGTTAGTTATAAATTTATTGTGGATGATTTGTTTAAATATCAGAAAAATATTTAGTGTGGATACAAATATTTCCGCTCCGTCATTAATACCTGTTCTGTGGTCAGACAGTGGGACGTATGACGGTATTTTTTCTTCGTGGGAAAAAGGAGAGATATAAGTGAAGAATAGCGGCGGGGAAACAAAAAACGCCGGAAAACCGGCGTTTACTATAAGCATTACTTACTTTTTGTTGATAAGGAATTTAACCACGTTGGCATATTGCTGTACGAAGTTATCCATAGAGCTGGTATCCAGACCGCCGTTATTAACCATATATTTGCCGTTAACAAACATTGCCGGAACACCACGCAAATCAACATCAGCAGCGGCTTTTTCCTGTTGTGCAACCAGGGATTTCACCACAAAGCTGTTCCATGCAGCATCGTACTCTTCTGGCTTGATATCAGCAGCTTTAACAAAAACGTCTTTCAGGCTGGCCGGATTAGTGATGGTCTGCGTTTTCTGAATACCTTCAAAAATTGGTGCGGTGACTTTATCTTCAACGCCCAGCGCCATCGCCACTGCCCATGCCTGAGTGACCGTTTTACCCATCTCACCGCCTAAGAATTCGACGTGATATTTGGTGACTTTAACGTTTTCAGGCAGGTTTTTCTTAACCGTTTCGCTAACGTGATAAACACGTTCGAACTGATAACAATGCGGACAGAAGAATGAGAAAAACTCGAGAACCTGAGGCTCACCGGTAACCGGCTTATCGAGAGTGACATACTGCTGACCATCGGTAAATTGCGCTGCGGAAGCGCTGAATGCCAGAACCAGGCCGACGAGCGCAAACCAAATCTTTTTCATCTTAAACATTTCTCCTGAATATAACGTCAAAACGCAGGCATTAACTGCAGCGGTGGCTCCTGCAACAGCTTGTCCTGCTCATCAAAAATCGATATCTGTCTGTGCCAGAAATCTTCATCCGTCATCCACGGAAAACTTCTCGGAAAAGCAGGATCTTGCCAGCGGCGAACAATCCATGCCAGATAATAAACCATCCGCATAGCGCGTAAAGGTTCAATCAGTGACAATTCGTGTGCATCAAAGTCGCTGAACTCACTGTACGCCTCCAGCAAAATGTCCCACTGAATGCGCTGTTCCTGACGATCGCCGTTTACCAGCATCCATAAATCCTGTACCGCCGGACCATTCCGCGCATCATCAAGATCGACGAACAGTGGACCGTCACGCCACAGTATATTACCGGGATGACAATCGCCATGCAGGCGCAGAGAGGCCCAGTCGTTATGCCAGCAGCCTTGCAGCGTATTGCTCAGTCGATCAAGGCTTTGCAACAATCTGATCTTTAGCTTCGCCGGGATCAGACTGGTATTTTCCAGTACCTGCCGTGGCTCAACGATATATTCCTGCAGACTAAGGGTCGGGCGCTCGGTAAACCGGTGTTTTTTGCCGGTCTGATGGATACGACCGAGAAACCGTCCCACCCACTCCATATGATCGTAGTTATCCGTCTCGTACTGGCGGCCACCCAGACTCGGGAATACCGCAAAGTAAAAGCCTTCATGCTGATGCAGCACCTTATCCTGCAACATTAGCGGCGCAGCAATCGGTACTTCATCAGCCAGCAGCTCGGCAGCAAACTGATGCTCTTCATCTATTTGAGCCGACGTCCAGCGCTGTGGGCGGTAGAACTTCACCACATAACGCTTTTTATCTTCGTCTGAGAACTGATACACCCGGTTCTCGTAGCTGTTTAAAGCCGTCAGGCCGGACTCTACACGCAAGCCGGTATCCCAAAGCGCATCGACTATCGAATCGGGATTTAGCGTCTGAAAGTTAAAGGCTGCCTGGTTCATGGTGCAGATTCGCTATTTCGCTAAAAGTAAGCGGGAAAGAATATCATTAAAAGACATATGCTTTGGCTGAAGGTTCAGATTTAATCTTTAATCACGCCGCGAGCGCGCAGTAAGGCGGTCTTAAAATCCTCTTCATAATCTTTTTTCAGGCCAGGAATCAGGGCACTTTTTTCTGCATCCCGCATTTTCAGGTGATAAATCAGAATATCGTCAGTGAGCTGCTCAATTGGCCCACTGAAACCTGACTCATCGGCCAGTTTCTGCAAGAATTGCAGTAGATTCAGATCGGGCTCCTTTTGCCAGGCAGGCTGTAGCAGTGCGATCAATTCATTAAGACGATGACATTTCATAGCGGTTTGCCCTTACGGTGAGTATTCCGTTACGTTAACAGGGTTATTTCCACATTAAAAGAGAGGTTAATCTCCATGCAGCAGCAAATGAGTATGACATTTGCAGAGGTCACCGGGGTCATTCTCGCCGGAGGACGCGGCAGCCGGATGGGTGGCGAAGATAAAGGACTGATGATGCTCAACGGTCTTCCGCTTTATCAACACGTCTTACAGCGTTTGCAGCCACAAGTTTCGACTATTTGCATTAGTGCTAACCGTAACATCACGCGCTATCAGCAGAGCGGTTTTCCAGTGATTAGTGATACCGTTACTGATTTTGCTGGCCCTCTGGCAGGTATGCTGGCCGCACTGCGCACGATTCATAGTCAGTGGGCAATGTTTGTTTCATGTGACACCCCCTTTATACCACCCACTCTGGTTGCAGGTTTATGGGAAAACCGGGGAACTGCAGATGCCGTCTGGGTACGAAGCGCGGGGCGTGATCATCCGACCCTGGCTTTGGTTAACCGCCGCATTGCCGATCGACTGGAAATTTTCCTGAATCGCGGCGATCGCAAGCTGATGCTATTTATGCGACAGATAACCTCAAATCCTGTTATTTTCGACGATGATAACGCAAGTTTTATTAATATCAATACGCCAGACGATCTGCTTAGCTGGCACGAGGTTTAATCATATGCTCCCACTTATCGCCTTTGCCGCACCAAGCGGTACCGGTAAAACTACGCTACTTAAACAGTTAATTCCGTTACTGCAACAGCGAAATATACGACCAGGTCTGATTAAACATACGCACCATCATATGGATATCGACACGCCAGGCAAAGACAGTTATCAGTTACGTAAAGCCGGTGCGGATCAGGTGCTGGTCGCCAGTCAACAGCGCTGGGCATTAATGACCGAGACGCCGGATAACGATGTTAATCCTGATCTTTTTTATCTCGCCAGCCGGCTGGATGCATCCTCACTGGATGTCATTCTGATTGAAGGTTTCAAAAACGAATGCGTGCCAAAAATTATTCTGTGGCGCGAAGCGACCGGTGGCAATCTCTGTGAGTTACTTGATAAAGAGGTGATTGCGGTAGCCAGTGACCGACCATTAACGGTGGGAGTGCCTTGTCTCGACCTGAATCAGCCGCAACTAATAGCAGATTTTGTCATCGACTGGCTAAAAAGTGAGGAAAACACGGAGTCCTGAACGCAAAAAACCCTCAGCTTTCGCTGAGGGTTATCGCAATTTGATGCCTGGCAGTTCCCTACTCTCGCATGGGGAGACCCCAC
>NZ_JRXE01000034.1:0-3349 GCF_001267535.1 Winslowiella iniecta
AGCGCATCGCGGCGGGCCGCGAAGAGCGTTTTAGTTATGATCCGGCGGGCAACCGCACCGACACCCGCGGGCAGGTGGTATGGCGCAACCTGCTGCGCAGGCTGAAAGGTGCGCGTCAGGAGTATGACGGCTTTGGCCGCCTGGCCTGGCGCAAAGCGGCGCGGGAGGCCGCGGAGCAGTACTTCAGCTATAACGCGGAGCATCAGCTCAGCGAGGTGCGGCTGAGCGGGCACCGGGCGTTCAGCCGCGTGCAGTACCGCTATGATGCGCTGGGGCGGCGCACGCATAAAATTCTGCATCGCCACGACGAGCCGGATGCGGAAATAATGACCTTCCACTGGCAGGGGCTGCAGATGGTGGGCGAGCAGAGCAGCCGCTCGCCCGATCACCGCGTGCAGTATCTGTATGGCGAAGGGAGTCGGGAGCCGCTGGCGCGGGTGGATATCGACGGTGACAGCCAGCAGACGTTCTGGTATCACACCGACCTGAACGGGCTGCCGGAGCGGCTGACTGACGAAGAGGGCGACGTGGTCTGGCGCGGCCGGTTCAGCAGCTGGGGCGAAACGGAATATGAAAGCGGCGGGAGCCGGCTGGCGGTGCCGCAGAACCTGCGTTTCCAGGGTCAGTATCTGGACAGGGAAACGGGGCTGCACTACAATCTTTTTCGCTATTATGATCCGGTGATGGGGAGGTTTACGCAGCCGGATCCGGTGGGGCTGGTTGGTGGTATAAACCAGTATGCTTATGTCAAAAACCCGCTGACGTGGATAGATCCGCTGGGGTTAAGCGGCGATCCAATTGGGAGTGAAAATAATCCATTCGGTTCTTCCCGTGCAGCCAGGCGTGATGGTATGAGGCAAGCAGGAATACCTACAAGTCAACAACCGATTAGCCAGTCGAAGAATAGCTCCGGTTGGGAATATAGATATGAAGTGCTAAAACCTGGTGGTGGAACTATTCCTGCGACAGTGCAACAACAAACAATGGATGTTAGCCATCCTGATCAACCACACTGGGAAGCTGGTAAAGTAAAAGTTGATCCTAGAACAGGTGAAACGCGCATGAATGATTATGGTCGACCGAAAATCGCGAACCCTAAAGGCAAGGCTTATAATAAAAAGTGTGGTAGCTAACATGACTTCAGTTCAATATAAGAAAGAATTGTTATATAGAAAGGCTAATGGAAAGAAGGTTATTGAATCCTACTTATCTAAAATTAACTCACTTATTTATTGTGATATAATTGATCTTTTTTTTATTCCATTAGAATGCACAGATGATATATTGAAAAAATCGTTAGTGGATGAAGAAAACTCAGTTAAGCGAAAAATAGAGCCGCAGTTGCTATCAGAATTCATAGGAAAAATAAAAAATTATGACTCGGGATATTATGTTTTTATTGACGATGACTGGCAATATTGTGGAACTTTCATTATCCCTTCTTTAAATATGTTAAAGGAGGATTTTGTTTTTGGGGGTAAGATAATTAATAATATTTTATTAATATCGGAGAGCTTTACTAAGTATATAGATTTAGATTATTACGAGATAAATGGTAAATATTATCTAGATGTAACCGAATCTATGGCATAGTTATAAAAAGCCGCCGGTGGTCAGAATAAAGCAACCCGCCTCAATCCTGACCGTCACCGCCTTGCCCGTCTCAAACCCCGCCTCACGCAGCCACTTGCTGGACAGGTTCAGCGGTGCTGCTATTCAGGCTAATGCGCAGGCTGAAGGTGCGCGTCAGGAGTATGACGGTTTCGGCCGCCTGGCCTCGCGCAAAGCGGCAGCGGGTGGACATCGACGGTGACAGCCAGCAGACGTTCTGGTATCACACCGACCTGAACGGGCTGCCGGAGCGGCTGACTGACGAAGAGGGCGACGTGGTCTGGCGCGGCCGGTTCAGCAGCTGGGGCGAAACGGAATATGAAAGCGGCGGAAGCCGGCTGGCGGTGCCGCAGAACCTGCGTTTCCAGGGTCAGTATCTGGACAGGGAAACGGGGCTGCACTACAATCTTTTTCGCTATTATGATCCGGTGATGGGGAGGTTTACGCAGCCGGATCCGGTGGGGTTAGAAGGCGGGCTGAATCCTTATGCTTACGCTCCAACCCCTCTTACTTGGGTTGATCCGCTGGGACTTAAATGTTCCCATACAGCCAGTAATCCCAAAGAAGCTCACGCAGCTATAAGAGATAAATGGGGTTATGATATGGCACCAAAAGATATGAGAGAATTACAAGCCACGATTGACAGGATTAAATTACAGAGACCCGCTTACGATCAAGATGGGAGCATATTTAGAAACACTTATGAAATAAATCCCGGTAGTCAGCGCCTGAATACTGGAAGTGGTCCCTATCAGGAATGGACAGTAAGAACACCTGGTCTGGGAAATCGGGGAGCCAGACGTATTGTTGTAGATACAAAAACTGGTAAAGCATACTATAGCCACGATCATTACGAATCTTTCATAGAAGTAGTTCCTGGAGGATGGAAGTGATTAATGCAAAGAGATTATCCATTGATTTTTCCAAGATAAAAACCATTGGTGACTTTCACGATGAAATGAATGAGTTATTTGGTTTTCCGGATTTTTATGGGAAAAATGTCCATGCGTTAATTGATTGTTTGTCTAGTATCCGTTTTCCAAGTGACGGCATGACTAAAATACATGTAGATATGTGTGAGGTTCTTATTATAGAAGCAATGAATTTTTCTGTTTTAGAAAAAGAGATAATGAAAATTTTTATTTTTTCTGTAGAGGCTGTTAATCAAAGATCTATCTTGAAAGGGCGAAGTGCTCCATTGTTAATTGAATTTATTGAGAAACATGCATATTGAAATAAAAGCCGGAAGCGATCCCAGGGACTCTTCCGGATTTTTACTTTCAGTCGCTGGTGGTTAGGATCAGCCCCCCTGCCTCAACCTTGACCGCCACCGCCTGGCCGGTCTCAAACCCCGCCTCGCGCAGCCACTTGCCGGACAAGTTCAGCAGTGCTGCTATTCAGGCTACTGCGCAGGCTGAAAGGTGCGCGTCAGGAGTATGACGGTTTTGGCCGCCTGGCCTGGCGCAAAGCGGCGCGGGGCGGCGCACGCATAAAATTCTGCACCGCCACGGCGAGCCGGATGCGGAAATAATGACCTTCCACTGGCAGGGGCTGCAGATGGTGGGCGAGCAGAGCAGCCGCTCGCCCGATCACCGCGTGCAGTATCTGTATAGCGAAGGGGGCCGGGAGCCGCTGGCGCGGGTGGATATCGACCGTGACAGCCAGCAGACGTTCTGGTATCACACCGACCTGAACGGGCTGCCGGAGCGGCTGACTGACGAAGAGGGCGACGTGGTCT
>NZ_JRXE01000034.1:3359-15045 GCF_001267535.1 Winslowiella iniecta
TGCGCCGAATCCGCTGAGTTGGATCGATCCGCTAGGACTTGCTACCTGTTCTGTTAATACGTTAAGAAATGCAAGAAAGAATAACCATGCCATTTCACCTTCTCAGCGACAGAAAATTATTGACTCTATAGATAACACCAAGCTTAAAGGTATTTTCTCTGAACTATATCGTCCCGGAGCAAATATTCCTGATGGAGGAACTGCGGCATCTATACTGCATACGAAAACCACAGGGCAACTGGTCAGTGGTTCTGATCATATAGCTAAGGGAACAAGCTATCTGGAAGCACTTAAAAGACTTACCAGTGGCACAGGGAAATATAAAGGAGAAGTGCTCATTGATTCTGATAGAAGTTTGGCCAGTTATATGATGAGCGATCTAAAAGAAGCTCTAGGGTTTATTCCATGATAATAGATACTGCTGTTCATAAATTAAAAGAGTGTTTTCCTGTATTTGATGGAACTTATGATGGTGAAGATGATGTATATCTGGCATATGGTTCTTTTGGATCATTTATTTTAGATTTGATCAACATATACATGTCTGATGTTAAGGCTTCTCAAAATTATTTTTATTATAATCTGAAAAAGATGTATAAAAATAGTGATTCTGTTGAGAGTGAAATATATAAAATATTTTCATTTATTGATGAGATATTTTTGGGAGGTGATAAATCTATGAGAGATGTGCTAAATACATGTATTTTTGAAGCATTGATGGGAAATGATTATAGTTATAATTTATCTCGTAAATATTTTAGCAAAGAGACATACAATCACTACTTAGAAATAACTAAGAGAGTTATTTAACACTGTAGTCGTAAAAATAGCCGGAAAAGATCCCCCGATCTTTCCGGCTATTTTTTTAGCTGTCCGTCATGCCAGCACCGCCTTTATCCGCTGACGGGCCTGCCCCAGCTCTTCCTGCTGGGACTTCAGTTGCTGTTCCTTCGCCCACAGTCGCCTCTCTTCCGGGCCATCCGGGATCAGCATCAGGCAGCCGTCCATCACTTTCAGACTCACCCCGGTTCCCACCTCAAACCCCGCCTCACGTAGCCACTTGCCGGACAGGTTCACTGCCGGTGTACTGTTAGCGTCGCGTTGCGGCCTGTATCCCACAATACAACGCCGTTCCGTTTTGGAAATCCCCTGTCCTGACTTAAAATCGTGTTCAGCCATGATCAACTCCTGCTAGTTGCTTGTGGTCAGCGGCGTTGCTGTGTTCCCGCACAGCAGCACCACGCTGAAACAGACTCAGCCCCGCTCGCCAGCTTCCGCACCCGCCCCGGTCCGTGCGGTCATGCAAACCCGTCGTTCCCTCCGGCTTTCGTGTGGCAGAGCGCCGCAGGTGTCGCTTGTGGGTCTCGCCAGCCCGCGCCCGGCAGACGGCCAGCCGCCGTTATGAAGGTCACAACCCCGGAAAAACAAGGCTGGCAGCGACTGACGCCGCTGCTATGATGGCGATGGCGCATGCAGAGAAAAACACGGCGAAGCGGTAGCGTGCACGGGGCAAAAGTGCGCGTCGGGGCTGCCGGGTTAAGCGGCGGCTGCTGACGTGAAAAACCGCCACTAAAAAGCTATCACCATCAGCAAGTTAAGTGCATTAATAAGTACGATGGCATCGGGATGCGCCCGATAGGGTTATCGGGTGGTTTAAACTTTTAGTTGCCACCACCGGTGCGGCGCTGCAACTGGTCACGCAGATTTGGCGGCGTGCCTTTTATCGTCAAGGTATCGGTCGCCGGATCCCAAAAAATGCGCTCACCCAACAGCATGGCGTCAAAGTTCAGGGTTAACCCCCCGCCACTACCCGCAAACTTGGTCAGCTGGCGTAAGGTGCTGCGATCCGCGGGAAACGTCTCTTCCAGCTCGTAGCCCTGCTCCTGGGTAAAGGCCTGGAAGGTCTTTTCACCCAGTGGAGGTAGCTCTTTAGAGAGATCTTCCAGCGCGATCTCTTCACCGGCCTGCAACTGTTCATTGCAGTAACTGTAAACCTGCTGACGATAATTCTGCCGCTCACCCTTATCCAGTTGGGATTCGGCGCAGTAATCATCCACCGCCTGCAATAAGCCGCGGTTTTGCGCTTTGGTATCCAGACCGACGCTGGCTCCGAGGAAATCCATAAAGAAATCCGCGACTTTGCGCCCCACGCGTCCGCGTAAGAAAGTCAGATAGCGGGTGGACTCAGGATTGGTTTCCCATTCGGTCAGATCGATACGTGCCACTATATCGGCATGGTTAATATCCAGATAGTGCGTCGTGCTGATATCCAGCTCTTCATTAACGCGCATACTGTTCTGGCTGCTCAGCACCGCCACCAGCAAATACTCTACCGCCAGGTAGCGATAGTGGCAAAACAGCACCACGCCGCCTTCAGCAAAAGGATATTTGGCCAGTTCATCACGCAGTCGGCCGGTTGCTGCGCGGCTAAACGCAAGGAAATCATCCTCACCTTTACGACAATTGCGCAGTGCATCGGCCAGTTCGCTCTCTTCATTAAACAGACCGTAGGCTTTGCTTTTCGCGCTATACACGCGATGCAGCTCTTCCACCATCGCCTCAACCGTGGCGTTAGTTGGCAGCAGCGACTCACGCAAAACCAGCTCCAGCGTCTGCTCATCACGCTTGATCAGCTGGTGGAGGGCAATCTGGTCGATATCAAGACTCATGTCAGACTCTCCTAAATGGGACAGGCGCGTATTCAATCACTGCGCGACGCCTCAAGCAACCACCAATAACATGCTTCTTTCGATAAAAGTGCGGTAAAAATCGCGCTGATACGTTAAGATAGCGCCCTTTAATACTTGAATAATTCTACTTATGCCACAATCATCCCGTTATAGCGACGAACGCGTGGAGAAGCTCCTCGCAGAACTGGTCAACGTACTGGAAGAAAACCAGACGCCAACCGATCTTTCCCTGATGGTTTTGGGAAATATGGTGACCAATCTAATTAATACCAGCGTTGCGCCGGCTCAACGCCGCGTGCTGGCTCGTTCCTTCGCCGATGCACTTCAGTCTTCAGTCCGCGAAGATTAAGCCCATTAATGTGATGATCCAGACCCGAATATGGTAACCAACCGGCAGCGCTACCGTGAAAAAGTCTCCCAGATGATTAGCTGGGGGCATTGGTTCGCGCTGTTTAATATCATTTTTGCCTTTATTTTAGGTAGCCGTTACCTGTTGGTGGCCGACTGGCCCTCTTCGCTGGCCGGTCGTATCTACGCGTTTACCAGCTGGATTGGTCACTTTAGCTTCGTGGTGTTTGCCGCCTATCTGCTGATTATCTTCCCGCTGACGTTTATCGTTATGTCGCAACGGCTGATGAGGTTCCTCTCAGCGATTGTGGCCACCGCCGGGATGACGCTGCTGTTAGTTGACAGCGCGGTCTTCAACCGTTTCCATCTGCACCTCAATCCGGTGGTGTGGGAACTGGTGGTTAACCCCGATCAAAGCGAGATGGCACGCGACTGGCAACTGATGTTTATCAGCCTGCCGCTGATTTTCCTCGTGCAGATGCTGTTTGCCACCTGGAGCTGGCAGAAGTTGCGCAGCCTTAACCGACGCAGCTTCGGTAAGCCGCTGGCGGCGCTGTTTATTACCGCCTTCTTTACCAGCCATCTGATGTATATCTGGGCTGATGCCAACTTCTATCGCCCGATAACCATGCAGCGCGCCAATCTGCCGCTCTCTTACCCGATGACCGCCCGTCGTTTCCTTGAGAAACATGGCCTGCTTGATGCGCAGGAATATCAGCGTCGTCTGGTGCAGCAGGGTAATCCGGAAGCGTTGTCGGTAGCGTATCCGCTCAGTGATATCACCTTCCGCGACGGCGGCAGCAGAAATAATTTACTGGTGATTACCGTCGACGGGCTGAATGAAGCGTCGATGGCGAAAGCAATGCCTAATCTGAATCAGTTTGCGTCAGAAAACGTGCGCTTTAATCAGCATTTCAGCGCTGGAAGTTCCAGCGACGCCGGGCTGTTCGGGCTGTTTTATGGTATTTCCCCCAGCTATATGGATGGCGTGCTGTCGTCGCGCATCCCGTCGGCACTGATGAACGCACTGAGTCAGCAAGGTTACCAGTTCGGCCTGTTTGCTTCGGACGGCTTCAGCTCGCCGCTGTATCGTCAGGCGCTGCTGACCGACTTCTCCCTGCCCTCTTCCGAGAATCAGCCCAATACGCAGACCACCGAACAGTGGAAAAGCTGGCTGGACGGACAGCAACCTCATGGTGCACCGTGGTTCTCCTATATCTCCTGGGATAGCCTGAACGAGACGGATGAGCAGGGGCAAAATATCAGCCGCCGTTATCTGCGCAGCGCCGCACAGGTGGATCAGCAAATTCAGCAGGTCCTGAATCGACTAAAAGAGAAAGATCTGCTGAAAAACACCGTGGTGATAATAACCGCGCAGCGCGGTGTGGCGCTGGATGAACGTGACAATCACAGCGGTAACCGCGCGATCTTGCAGGTTCCGCTGGTGGTGCACTGGCCAGATACCCCCGCGCAGCAGGTCAATAAGCTGACCAATCATCAGGATGTGATGACGACGCTGATGCAGCGCTTATTGCATGTGCGTACTGCGCCGGGAGAATATTCTCAGGGTGAAGATCTGTTTGCTGCCCAGCGTCGACATAACTGGGTCGCCAGCAACGAAGATCGCCAGTTGGTGATCACCACGCCGCAAACGACGCTGGTGCTGAACAGTAATGGCAGCTATCAGGCTTATGATAAGAACGGCGAGCGGCTGAAAGATCATAAACCGCAGCTGGCTTTGCTGTTACAGGTGCTGACGGACGAAAAAAGATTCATTGCTAACTGATTATTTATAAAGCAGTTAAGCGATTTCTGACTTGCAATCGATCGCGGAAAAGGTAGTATAATTTTACTGTTCGGCACGTAGCGCAGCCTGGTAGCGCACGGTCATGGGGTGTCCGGGGTCGGAGGTTCAAATCCTCTCGTGCCGACCAAATAATCCTGAAGAACCAGCCCGTTGCGGCTGGTTTTTTTTATAGCCGGGATTTAATTGCCTGACTTACTGTGGATCAATGATATCGACCAGCGTCATTACCACTTCATCGATAAGATGTGATTCAGCCAGGATGATAAACTTCGCCCGCCGCTCAGTAAGATCTAATGCACGAACCTGATGACACAGTACCACCCCGTTAACGGTACCTTTTAGCGTACTCCCCCCATCCACAACAACAGTGACTCCACGCGCGTTAGCACCCGTTGAAATGGGGCAGCAAATCGCCACGCCCAGAGCCAGGTTCAATGCCTCTTCGGTTAACACGATATAGTAATGAGGGCCTCTCAGTTCACGCCCTTCTAGCGGATCCGGATCAATAAGCCAGACTTCCCCCTTCCGTGGTGTACGCGCCATTTACCAGCTCTCCTTACCCTTAGCAATCAGCTCCGGTACGCTTGCATTTAACTGGTGAATTTCGTCACTGTCGATATCCTGTAACAGTTCCTCAAGCGTTTTTCTGCCGCGGGGCTTCCTGCGGGCAGGCTTCACGCTAACGGAATTTCCGTCAGTGTTAACCTCCACTTCCTCCCCGACGACCCAACCCATTGCAACTGCAATATGCTTAGGTAAGGTCAACGAGATGGCTCCACCGCTCTGCCTTAATTTTACAATCGCCATGATCACCTCCTTCGGTAGCACATTGCAGCACTGGTTAAAATGCAATCAATACACCACCGTGATTTTCACCTTTTTCACTTAACCTCAATGTCAGAAATCGCCTGTCTTCAAATGCCCTGCATTATTGATGATCGCGACGATACAACGCCCACTCATCAATACGTTCACCGCCTGGCAGCAGACAGTCGGATCTGACGCCCTGAGTGGTCTGAATATTCTCTGATTTACCGCCTTTTTGTTGGCAATAAACAGATGCCGGGTTTGCCATCCTGATACTGTTCGGCGGCGGCGGCGCTTCGCGCTGCGTGGTACACCCTGCCAGCAGGGTTAACGCCATCAGACAACTTAATTTCTTCATCGTGATCCTTATTTGATGTAGTGAAACATATGCAGTGTAAAGCGGCAGAGCGTGCCAGAATCCGCAATGGCAACCATCCACTGATTATTTTAGCGCAACATCTCCACCGGTAGTCCGGCGGCTTGCTTTAACTCGCGCAGCACAAAGGTGGTTTCCATCTCTTTAATCCCCGGCAAACGGCGAATAACCGTCATGGCAAAATCAGAGTAATGCTCCAGATCGCGCTCAACCACCTGTAACAGAAAGTCGGAACTACCAGCAGTGGCATAGCAGGCGATCACTTGCGGCAACTGGCGTACATCACTTTCAAAGCGCATCGCCTGCTCAGCATTATGGCTGTCAATTTTAATGCGGATAAACGCCAGGATTCCAAAACCGAGTTTCTTCCGATCGAGGTTTGCCTGATAACCCTTAATGACTCCCTGCTGTTCAAACTGCCTGATGCGTCGCCAGCATGGCGAGGCGGCCATTCCTGAACGATCCGCCAGTTCCTGATTCGTCATCCGCCCTTCACTTTGCAACGCAGATAACAGGGTGATTTCTTTAATATTCATTCCCATGAAAAATTATTCCTAAAATCATCATTACAACGGATATTTCTACCTTAAATCGCTGCATTGACGCAAAGAAAGAAAAAATATACCGGCAAATATCGATAAGATATTTTTCACTTTCTGTTACGGAGTCGCAAAGTGAATAATTATCGTGTGGTTATTGTGGTCAATCCTGAAATGTCACCAGGTTATCTGGCGAATACTGTCGCCACGCTTTCAGCCGGGCTGGGTGCCAGGTTTCCGCTGCTGCTCGGCGCTAAACTGTCGGATGCCGCCGGTGTTGCCATAGATGCCAGTTCAAAGCTGCCGATAGCAATATTGCAGGCCAGCCCCGACAGCCTGCACCAGCTGCTGGCCAAAGCCGGCGGTTCTGACGCCATGCAGTCAGTGGTCGCCTTCCCGGCTTTTGCCCGACAAATGCATGATTTCCCAGAATATGCTGAACAATTTACCCGGCGTCAGTTGTTACAGGAGCCGCTTGATGGCCTGGCATTATGCGGCCCGCAACAGTGGGTTAAATCGCTGACCGGATCGCTGAAATTATTACGCTAAAGAGAGGAGCCGCTGGCAGTAAAATTGTCTGGCCTTTTTCTCAATTCATCTGATTGCAACAAAAATGTCACATAACTCTCTTAAGCTGTTGGCACAAAATTGCCAAAACGGAATCATTTATCATGGTAATCATCAAAGCAAAAAATGACCGGGACGCTGAAGAGTTGCTGCATTCAGGGATAAATAAAGTAGAACTGGCTTATGATATTGGCAGCGACGATTTCTTTCGTCTTGCCAGCCGTTGGTGTGAAAAAGGCGCGAGAATTACTAAGGGCCACAACCATTTTATCGTGTCGTTAAAAGGCTTCGCCATCCCGCCGAATGATTAAGCGCACGGTTACTGGCTAATCGCCTGCTCAGGGCAGTGTCACTGCTGCCCTGATGATCCTTCAGCCAGTTAATTGATATTTTGAGCAATTACTGCTGTAATCCGGCCACCTTTTATTCACTTTTTCAGGCTATGTTTACTCCCTTCACCGCTGTTGATTACCCCGCCAGCCGGTTTATCAGCCAGCTGCGGCAGACCACGCTGCACGACTTTCCCTGGCTGAGCCTGACAGAGATTCGTTTTGATCTTCAGCAGTTTGATTCCGCGCTGTTCAGCTTCTACGCCATACCGCAACCAGCCCATCTCAGTCAGGCGGTGAATAAGCGACGGGCTGAATATCTTGCCAGCCGCTATGCGGCGCGCATTGCGTTGACATCGCTGGGGATTAGCGATTTTCTGCTGGACAATGACGCGGATCGTGCACCGATCTGGCCTGCTGGCATTATTGGTTCGCTGTCGCACACCGCACAACGCGCGGTAATTGTCTGCGCAGCCGTCCGGCCGCAGCGCATGGCGGGCGTGGATGTTGAGCTGTTGATGAAAGCCGACTCCGCACTAGAGCTGAGTGAAATCATCGTCTCTGCCGACGAGCTGATTTATTTAAAGCAGTGTGGGATACCGCTGACCAGTGCCTTAACACTGGCTTTCTCGCTAAAAGAGAGCCTGTATAAAGCGGTCTATCCGCAGTTGCGGCAGTTTATGGATTTTCACAGTGCGGAAGTGATCGCGCTGAATGGCGAAACCGGTCAGGCGCGCTTGCGACTGACGCGCGATTTTAGTCGCGAGTTCCCGGCGGGGCGCCAGTTTATCGGTTATTTTCAGCAACAACAGGATGAAATCATCACGCTGGTGGTGGATGATGTTCATCCTGCTGGCGATTAATCTCTGCTCTGATGCGACCCGCGGTCAGAGTGCTGCGAAGACAGGCCATTGAAATCAACGCCGTACAGCTCCGCCATCGGCATCATCGCCTCCACTACCCGACAGCTGTCCAGCGTTGCCATGCCAGAGGGTACATGGAAAAAGCGCGTAAAATGCAGCCATAAACCTTTCATCGTTACTCTCCTCCGTCGAATGAAATGCCATTAAACCGCGCCACCCGACGACGGCAAAATGCTAATTTCTGCCAACAAAACCCATTCATCAGCAATACGCCGCTAATCCCGTTTATCGACTTCATTAAGCAATTTTTGTTGTTTTACATCACCTGACAGCGACTTCAATAATTGCCCGCACTGAATGCTTTTAAGGAATCAAGCTGATGACCTGGCGACTGAGCCTGTTAGACAAAAGCCCGCTTGCCGACGGAGAAACGCCTTCGCAGGCGCTGGCACGCACCCTCGAACTGGCTAAACGCGCTGAAGAGTGGGGTTTCCATCGCTTCTGGCTGGCAGAGCATCACAACACACCATCACTGGCCAGCCCGTCTCCTGAAGTACTGATCGCCTGGATCCTCGCGCAGACTCAGCGGATACGTGTCGGTTCCGGCGGCGTGATGTTGCAGCATTACAGCCCCTATAAAGTGGCAGAAAACTTTAATTTGCTGGCTTCGCTGGCGCCAGGCCGCGTCGATCTTGGTGTCGGCAAAGCGCCGGGCGGATTACCTCTCTCCACCCGCGCCTTACAGCAGGGTCTGCATCAGGACGAAAAAGGCGACTTCGCTGCGCAACTGGAACAGCTGGATGGCTGGTTACGCCCTGCCACTCAGGATGCACAGCAGGATAGCCTGCATGCCACGCCGCTGCCGACACAGCCGGCACAACGTTTTCTGCTGGGAGCCAGTGAAGGCAGCGCGCGTCTGGCGGCCAGTCTCGGCTGGCAGTTTGTCTTTGCCGCACACCTTAATGGCGATAGTGAAGAACAAGCGCGGGCGCTTACCGCTTACCACAGCGACAGCGGCGGCCAGCGGGCGATTCTGGCGGTTCAGGTGATCGTCGCCTCTTCAGCGGCCGAAGCGAATCTCCTGGCGCAGGATCTGCAACAGTATCGCGTCCATACCCCGAGCGGTCAGAGCGTTACCGTTGGCAACCTTAAGCAGGCTGAAGCGTTTATTCGCCAGTCAGGGGCAGAAGGATCGCGTATTGAACCCCGCTCAGCCTCGGTATTAAAAGGCACCGCCACGCAGGTTCACGCGCAATTAGACGCACTGCATCAGCGTTTTGCCATTGAAGAATTTATTATTGATACCCCGCTCAGCAATGCGCATGACAGAATCAAATCGCTCGAATTATTAGCCAGCCACCAGCTGGTGACCGCATAACAGTAAAATGATGATAGCCACTATAAAAGGTCAATAAGGCCACCTGAACACTAACCAATGGAATATTTATGACCACTGCACTGAGTCAGCAGCTTATTTCCTGGCGACGTGAGCTGCATAAAAACCCGGAGCTTTCCGGCGAGGAATTTGCCACCACCGAGCGTATTCGACGCTGGCTGGATCAGGCAAATATCCGTCAGCTTAATTATCCCCTGAAAACCGGCGTCATTGCTGAAATAGGCAGCGGCGAACCGTTAATTGCGCTGCGCGCCGATATTGATGCCCTGCCGATTGAAGAGAGCAGCGGTGTCGATTTCAGTTCGCAACATGCAGGCGTGATGCATGCCTGTGGGCATGACGTTCACAGTTCGGTGATGCTGGGGGCGGCACTGCTGCTGAAAGCACGCGAAGCCGAACTGACCGGACGCGTGCGCATTCTGTTCCAGCCAGCCGAAGAGACCTTCACCGGCGCACAGCAGTTGATTGATGCTGGCGTGCTGAAAGACGTGCAGGCTATTTTTGGAATGCATAATGCGCCTGAATTACCTGTCGGCACCTTCTCCGCCCGCGGCGGTCCGTTCTACGCAAACGTCGACCGCTTTGTGATTCGTGTCACCGGTAAAGGTGCCCATGCCGCCCGTCCGCAGGAAGGCGTGGACTCAATTGTCACTGCCAGCCAGATTGTTACCGCGCTGCAAACCCTGCCCAGCCGCAGCTTTAGCTCGCTGGAGTCAGTGGTGGTCAGCGTCACCCGTTTCCACGGCGGTAATACCTGGAATGTGCTGCCGCAAACGGTGGAACTGGAAGGCACGGTACGCACCCATAATAACAGCGTGCGCGCCGCCATTCCGGAAAAAATACGCCAGGTCATCCAGGGCGTTGCGGCGGCTTTTGGCGCGCAGGTGGAGCTGGAATGGCAGGCCGGACCACCGGCACTGGTCAATACCGAACACTGGGCCACCTTCAGCCAGCAGGTGGCCGCCGAAAGCGGCTATCGGCTTAAACCGGCAGAGATTCAGATGGGGGGGGAAGATTTTGCCTTCTATCTGCATCATGTACCGGGGGTGTTTGTCAGTATTGGCAGCGCCAGCGAATATGGCCTGCATCACCCACAATTTAACCCCGATGAAGCGCTGATTCTGCCCGCTGCCGATTATTTCGCCCGTCTGGCGGAGCAGGCACTGAGTTCGCTGACGCAATCGACGCCACAGGCGGTGAATGCCTGACCGTCCGGCGGGATATTCCCGCCGGGCTTATTGATATTTACTGCTGTTAATTGCCAGATTTGTTGTTTTACTAAATAAGCTCACTCGGGAATAGTGCTATTCACCAGTTGAATACATTGAGTGAAATATGGCAACGCAACGACAATTACGCTTAGGAACAATATTACACGGCGCATCGGGAAATATGTCCGCCTGGCGTCATCCCAATGCCCGGCCCGATGCCAGTATTAATTTAGATTTCGTCAAAAGCGTGGCGAAAAAGGCTGAGGAAGGAAAGCTGGATTTCCTGTTCGTTGCCGACGGACTGTATATTAATGAAAAATCGATCCCGCATTTTTTAAACCGCTTCGAGCCCATTACTCTGCTCAGCACACTGGCCAGCGTCACTACCCATTTAGGACTGGTCGGCACCCTCTCCACCTCTTACAGCGATCCTTTTACCGTGGCGCGTCAGTTCGCCAGCCTCGATCATTTAAGCGGCGGTCGCGCAGGCTGGAATGTCGTGACTTCGCCGCTGGAAGGGTCGGCAAAAAACTTCTCCCGCCAGCAACACCCGGAACATGCGCTGCGCTACCGGATTGCCGATGAGTTTCTCACCGTCACTAAAGGGTTGTGGGACTCATGGGAAGATGATGCGTTTATCCGTAATCAACAGAGCGGCGAATTTTTCGACCCGAATAAGCTGCATACCCTGAATCATCACGGTGATTTCTTCCAGGTGCAGGGTCCGCTGAATATTGGCCGCACGCCACAGGC
>NZ_JRXE01000034.1:15100-47669 GCF_001267535.1 Winslowiella iniecta
TTTTATCAGGACGTTAAGCATCAGTTACTGGCCAACGGACGTCGGCCGGAAGATCTGCATATTTTCCAGGGCGTCAGCGTGATTGTCGGTGACGATGCTGAGGATGTCGAACAGCAGTATCAGACCACCGCCGCGCTGGTGTCGATTGAAGATGCGCTCAACTACCTTGGTCGCTTCTTTGAACATCATGATTTCAGCCAGTATCCGCTGGATGCGCCTTTCCCGGAGCTGGGTCAGCTTGGCCAGAACAGTTTCCGCAGCACCACCGATGAGATCAAACGTAAAGCGCGCGAGCATAACCACAGCCTGCGCCAGGCCGCGCTGGAAGCCGCCACTCCGCGCCCGCTGTTTCACGGCACGCCGGAACAGGTCGCCGATGGTCTGCAACACTGGTTTGAAATCGGCGCGGCCGACGGTTTTATTATCAACGGCGGCACCCCGGACACCTTCCCACGCTTTGTCGATCGCGTCGTGCCAATTTTGCAGGCCCGCGGCCTGTCCCGCAGTGAATATCCCGGCACCACCCTGCGCGCAAGCCTTGGTTTAGCCACACCAGACAATCAATTTTCTGCAAAATAAGAGTGTGAAATGATGAAAACCAAAAAACTATTCGCCGTCGCGCTGCTGTCCACACTGATGTTCAGCGGGCTGGCCAGAGCAGAAGAAGTGACGCTGAACGGTCAGGGCGTCAGCGTGGAAGCCAACCAGCAACCGGTTCATGCAGCGAAAAATGCCGCCGCTATCGCACAAATTCCTGCCGGACATCATTTTGCCGTGCCGGGAAAATTCACCGTGGCGGTTGCGGCGCTGAACTCACCGCCGCTGACATTATTTGCCGACGACAATAAAACGCTGCTGGGGAGTGAAGCCGATATTGCCCGCCTGGTGGCGGACAGCCTTGGACTGGAACTGAATGTGGTGCCGACCTCCTGGGAAGACTGGCCACTGGGCGTGGCATCCGGCAAATATGACGCCGCTATCAGCAACGTAACCGTCACCAAAGAGCGGAAAGAGAAGTTTGATTTCGCCACCTACCGGAAAGATTCGCTCGGTTTTTACGTCAAATCCACCAGCAAAATCGCCGCCATTGAGAAAGCTGAAGATATTGCCGGCCTGCGGATTATCGTCGGTTCCGGAACCAATCAGGAAGCCATCTTACTCGCCTGGGATAAGGAAAATCAGGCTAAAGGCCTTAAGCCTTTTATCCCGGTTTACAGCAAAGATGATGCCGCGCAAACGCTGGCGTTACAGTCCGGGCGCGCTGACGCTTACTTTGGCCCGAACGTCATTGGCGCATGGAAAGCGGCGCTGACCGGCAAAACCAAACGGGTTGGCACCGTTGATGGTGGCTGGCCGAAAGCGGCGCATATCGCGGTCACCCTGAAGAAAGGCAATGGCCTGGTCGAGCCGGTTAACACCGCGCTGAACGGCGTGATTAAAGGCGGCGAATACGACAAAGTGCTTAACCGCTGGGGTGAAGGCATTGAACGCATCGAACAGTCCGAAATCAACCCGCCAGGTCTCGGCGACGACTAAGGGGCAAAGGATGAGTCAGACACAATTTCGCGAAGTCTCGCCGGAAGCGCCGGAACTGCAACCGATTATTACCGGGCTGTTTGCTGAATATCAGGCGCGGTATGGCGACTATTTTGCCAGTAAAAACGAACTCGAGGTGGAACTTACCGAATGGTATCTGCCGCCGCAGGGATTATTTATCGTGCTGGAACGTGACGGTGAGATTATCGCAATGGGCGCTTACAAACCGCTCGACGCGCAAACTGCCGAGCTGAAACGCATCTGGACGCGCAGCGATCTGCGCCGCCAGGGGCTGGCGCTGGTGATTTTGCAGGAGCTGGAACGCCGCGCACATCTCGCCGGATATCAGCAGGTATTTCTGACCACCGGCTTTCGTCAGCCCGAAGCGGTGCGACTGTATCTGGCACACGGTTATCAGCCGCAGTTTGATATCAACCGCGATCCGGAAAGCTACAGCCTGCCGCCACACGATGGCCGCCTGCGCTTTACCAAACCGTTAACCGTTGCGGCAACCGCCCAGGCCAGTTAAGGAGCCGCTGATGAAACCGACATCGACAGTAACATTGCGCGTGGTGCCCGCGCGCTACCCGCTACGCCAGCTCGGTGCGCTGGTCGCGCTGTTTATTCTGGCGGCAGTGATTCAGTCCGTTGCCTTTAATCCTCGCTGGGAATGGGCGGTCTTCGCCCGCTGGTTCTTTGATCCGGTGATTCTGCAAGGACTGGCGCAGACGCTACTGTTAACGCTGCTCGGCACCCTGTTCAGCATCGCGCTGGGCGCGTTGCTGGCGCTGGCGCGTCTGTCTCCCTCGTGGCTGCTTTCCGGCCTTGCCTGGAGTTATATCTGGCTGTTCCGCTCGTTGCCGCTGATTGTGGTGCTGATTATTCTGTATAACTTCTCCTATCTGTACGACACGCTGTCGCTGGGTATTCCGTTTACCCCGCTGGTGTTTGCCAGTTACCCGACCATTGATGTGCTGGGGCAATTTGCCACCGCAGTGATTGGCCTGACGCTGGTGCAGGCAGCCTATACCGCCGAAATTATTCGCGGCGGCATTCTCGGTGTTGATGAGGGGCAGTTTGAAGCGGCGATGGCGCTGGGTTTACCGGCCCGCCGCCGCACCCTGCGTATTATCCTGCCGCAGGCACTGCGGGCGATTATTCCCACCGGCTTTAACGAAGTGATCAGCCTGGCGAAAGGCACCGCCATGGTTTACGTGCTGGCGATGCCGGAACTGTTCTACACCATTCAGATGATTTACAACCGCACCCAGCAGGTCATTCCGCTGCTGATGGTCGGCGCGGTGTGGTATCTGCTGGTCACCACCGTGCTGTCAGTGATCCAACACTATGTCGAACGCTGGCTGGCACGTAGCGCCACCCGCGAACATCGTCCGGGATTATGGCGCCAGCTGCGCCAGCGTCTGCAACGTCAACCGGTTACCCAGGGAGTCAGCCATGTCAGAGGCTATTGATTACTCAAACAATCCGTTACGCGGTCAGGTGAGCATCACCCAGGTGAGCAAAAGTTTTGGCAAGCACAAAGCGCTGGATGATGTGTCACTGGAGCTGGAACCCGGCTCGGTGACGGTGATCCTCGGGCCGTCCGGTTCCGGTAAATCGACGTTGTTGCGTACCATAAATCACCTTGAACGCGTCGATGAAGGCTTTATCCAGATCGACGGTGATTACATCGGCTATCAGCGTAAAGGCGATCGTTTATATGAACTGAAAGAAAAAGCCATTCTGCGTCAGCGCACCGAAGTCGGCTATGTGTTCCAGAACTTCAACCTGTTCCCGCATATGACCGTGCTGGAGAATATTATTGAAGCGCCGATTGTGCATAAAAAGCAGACCCGTGCGCAGGCGATTGAACGGGCTTATCAGTTGCTGGATACCGTTGGCCTGCGCGAAAAAGCACACGCCTGGCCGCGCCATCTCTCCGGTGGTCAGCAGCAGCGTATTGCTATCGCCCGGGCCTTAGCACTGAATCCGCGCGTGATGTTATTTGATGAGCCAACTTCTGCCCTCGATCCTGAACTGGTCGGGGAAGTGCTGGATGTGATTAAAAAGCTGGCGCGATCCGGCACCACCATGGTGGTAGTGACCCACGAAATTGGCTTTGCCCGTGAGGTGGCAGACCGGGTGGTATTTATGGTCGATGGCAAAGTGGTGGAGCAAGGGCGGGCGCAGCAGGTGTTAAACCAGCCGCAACACCCGCGTACCCGCCGTTTTCTGGCGCGGGTTTTATAGCTACAGGGGCGGCTGTTCGCCGCCCGTCTTCTTAATTACCGCAGGTTCGCTGGAAAATCAGCCGGCAACTCGCTGGCTGCACAATCAATTACCGATTCATTATTCTCACCACAATCACGCACAAACGTAATCGTGGCGAACTCATCGATCACTTCAGTCGGATAAGTCGGGCCAGCGTCACGATAGCTCTCCATCTGCGCAAGATGCTCATTCTGGAAACAGACGGTTTTTTCCGGATTATTCATCACCCAACGAGGGAAAAAGATCGTGCCATGGAACACGTTATCAGCAAGGTTAACGATCAGGCTGACATCAGTACCGGTCGGCTCAGTCCATGATATTTTATATACCTCGCTGGCAACCCGCACAATGTAGGCTTTCTGATCTTTCACCCAACGATTACCCACCAGACCGCTATGAATACGGTAGTCCAGCGTACTGGCATTTTTGACATAAATCTCATAATTCCAGCCGTTATCATAGGTATACACCAGATGTTTACCCACAAAACCACTCAGATCATGTTTATCAAACTGGCTCATAATTTTTCCTCCTCTGTTTCGTTGAGAACACTTTATCGCTTTATTAATTCGATGAATAACGCTAATTTTACGGGTAATTCATCTAAAAATTCGATTAATCATGTTGCATAAAACAACTCTTGAGCAGTGGTCACTGCTACAAAGCCTGGTCGATTTTGGCAGTTTTGCGCTGGCGGCCAGGGCGATGAATCGCAGTCAGTCGTCGGTGAGTTACAATATTTCGCTATTACAGGAACGGCTGGGAGTGGCGTTATTGCAGCCTGAAGGCCGACGCGCGGTGCTGACGCCAGCAGGCGAACTGCTGCTGGCGCAGGTGCGTCCGTTACTGCGCGATTTTCAGCAGATTGAGCAGCGGGCTGCTGCACTGAAGCGTGGACAGCGTGCACGGATCGACCTGGTGGTCGACAGTATTTATCCGCGCGCGCGGCTGTTTGAGATTCTGCGCCAGTTCCAGCAACGGCACCCACTGACGCAGGTTCATCTTACCGAAGTATTAAACAGCGAAAGCCCGGCGAAGCTGGCGCAGCGCCCGGCCGATTTGCTGGTACTGACCCGCAATCATCAGGAGCAGGATCCCGGTCAGTGGCTGATGAATGTGGATTTTGTCGCGGTGGCACATCCGCAGCATCCGTTACATAGCCTGCCCGTCCCACTGACCAGCGCCCAGCTTAATCACTATCCGCTGATTAAAATCACTGACCAGCTACAGCAGGATCAACAACAACCGGCTGCTCTGGCGGAAAGCTGGACTTTTACCACGATTGAGGCGGCGATTGAGGCGGTGGCGCATCAGGTGGGTTACGGCTGGCTGCCGGCAGAGCGTATCGCACCCTTACTCGATCACAACGAATTGAAAGTGCTGCCGTTAAAACATGGCGTCAGGCGTACAACGGCGTTGCATCTGATTCTTCGACAGCAGAATCTGGCGCTGGATCCTGAGATTGCGACCCTGACAGAGTTGTTTACTCAGCCTGGCGGATAAGCAATAAAAAAACCGGTTTATCAAGGCGATAAACCGGCATTAACCATTTGGCAAGACGACAGAAAGGTCCAGGAAAGACGTCAGGCGGTGCAGCCTGGGTCTGTAGATACCTTATCGCACCGCTATCGACCTGACTAACAACAATAAATGCGCAAGTTATGCATGATTGTCATAGCCATCAATGGGCAGTATCGGTGCGCTTCACCGCATCCAGCGTCGCCTGCTCACGCTCGGTGCCGGTCAGCTCACTGAGTTGACCTTCGCGCATTTCCAGTAGACGATCAGCATGGATAAAGTAGTGATCGTCATGACTGATAGCGAACACCGTTTTGCCCATGCCCTGCAACCACGGCAGCAGCTCGCGATAGAAAATACGGCGGAAATGTGGGTCCTGGTCAGCAGCCCACTCATCCAGTAGCAGGATGTCGCGCTGCTCGGCGGTGGCCAGCAACAGCGCCAGACGCTTACTCTGCCCTTTCGATAATTGCAGATTCAGTACCTTATTGCCTTCCAGCTTCAGCTTATCCTGCATTTTCAGGCGCTCAAGCCACTGCTGCACCAGAGCAGGATCGGCGGCTTCACCTTCGCGACCAATCAGGCGGTCAAACAGGTGGACGTCAGTAAATACCGCGGAGAACAGTTTGCGGTACTCGTCCAGACGCGCCAGCCCAATCTCTTCACCATCCAGCAAGATCGAACCGGATACCGGCTGATACAGACCGGTCAGCAGCATCGCCAGCGTCGATTTCCCGCTGCCGTTACCGCCAATCAGAAACACCAGCTCGCCGCGTTTCAGTGTCATATTAATCGGCCCGACGGCGAAGCCCGCGTCACCGTAATGGAACACCACATCACGCAATTCAAGGGTCTGCCAGTTCTTTGACGGCGGCAGCGCGCTAAACTCTTCACGATAATCGGTCAGCTTAAAGGCACGCAGTTTATTGAACGCCACCTGGGCACTGAGCAGGGTTGGCAAAGCACCCACTGCCTGCAACAACGGCGTGCGCAAAAACAGCAACGTCAGTGAATAGGTGGCCGCGACGCCAGTGTCAGCCCAGCCGAGACTGTTGGCCATGAAAAAAGCCAGTCCAATCGCGCCGAGCATCATAATGTTCGACCAGTTGACCGCACTGAGGTGGAAAGTATCGGCGCGCACAATATGATGGCGATAGCTTTTGGCGTCTTCCTGATACACCGTTTCATAGATCTGACGCGCACGATCGCGGTTCAGTGCCAGTTCTTTGCGCCCGTCAATCACCGTCTGATAATCTTTATACAGGCGATCTTCGGTTTCACGCAGTGTCGCCAGATGACGATAAACGCGCGAGACCAGCAGCCAGCCGCCGATAATGGTAATCGTCACCCAGACCGCAGTGATAATCATCATTTTTGGTGAAAGCCATGCCAGATACGCCGCACAACCGATGGTGAGGATAATCCCCTGAATCAATTCCGGCAGGCGCACAAAAGCCAGCGTGATATTGCGCACGTCGCTGGTCAGGCCAGCCAGCAGTTGAGCATTACCAATCTGCTCGATGCGTTCAACGCGGGTATCAAGAATACGTTTGATAAATTCGCCGCGCAGGCGATAGATAAAATGGTGCCCTAACTGGGTCAGCGCCAGCTGCGCGCCGAGCGTTACCGCCATCAGCAACAGCAGCAAACCCAAAAACTTCGGCAATACCAGCAATGACGAGTTGATGCTGACGATCAGCTCGCGGTTAATAAAGGCAATCAGCCCGATCCCCAGCACCGCGCTGAGCAGACTCAGCACCATCACCATAATAAATGGCCAGCGGTACTGTTTATAAACGACGTGCAGCAACTCCATAACAACTTCCTGGTTAAAAAAAAGCTGCCTGCAGTTTAATGAGAAGCTAATCGATAGCAATAATAATTCTCATTCTGACAGCGTTTTTCATCCGGCAGAATGAGAGATTTTGGCGAAGCGTTACAGCGCCCGCCGGAAGGTGATGTTATAGCGATAAGGTCCGGCCAGCGGATGAATGCCAGGCTTCAATGGCATAATGCCATGAAAACGTAAACGTGACGGGCCGCCCCACACCACCACGTCGCCATGCTCCAGCAGCACGCGCTGGGTTGCGTCCGCGCGGTCAAAACCGCCAAACTGGAAAACTGCCGGTAAACCCAGCGAAACGGAGACGATCGGCTGACGCAGATCCTTCTCATCCTTATCCTGATGTAAGGTCAGTTTGGCTCCCGGCTCATAGCGATTGATCAGGCAGGCATCGGGATTAAAACCGGCAAATCCCGCCTGCGCCGCTGCCGATGTCGCCAGCGCGCGAAAACTGTCCGGCATCGGCGGCCATTGGTGGCCGGTGGCAGTATCGTGTTCACTGTACTGATAGCCGCGCGAGTCCGTGGACCAGCCGAGATCGCCGCAGTTCGTCATAGCCACCGACATGCGATGGCCGCCAGGCGTGATGCGATGATGAAAAGGATTTTGCGCCGCAATGGCGAATACTGACTTCAGCAGCGCTTCTCCCTCATCACGCACCAGACGACGCAAAATCACCGCCCCCTCGGCCAGCGGCTCCGCCCACGGCGCTTCATCACTGAACAGATCCAGCATCTTTTCCTCCCGGCGAATAAGTTAGGGCTTCTGCAAAAAGGCTTTAAATTGCGGCGACATCCAGGTACTGAATCCGTCGTCCTGCTTCGTGATCAGATACACCGCCATTTTTTCCTCCAGGGCCAGCTGTTGCGCTTTTTCGCTGCCCAGCACCATCAGCCCGGTATCCCAGCCATCTGCTTCCAGCGCGGTAGTAGCGATAACCGTCGCCGATACCAGTTTATGCTCAATCGGTCGCCCGGTCATCGGATCGATAACATGGGAAATACGCTTGCCATCCAGCTCATAGTAGTTGCGATAACTGCCGGACGTGCTGATGCCGTGACCTTGCAGATCGACAATCGCCTCAACCGCATTCTCTTTATCCGTTGGTTTCTGGATCGCCACGCGCCATGGCTTATCTTCTGCATTGCGGCCACGTGTCAGAACCGCACCGCCCACCGATACCAGATAGTTGTTAATCCCCTCTTTCTCCATCAGACGTGCCAGATGGTCGGTAGCAAAGCCCTCGCCCACCGTGGAGAGATCAACATACAGCGCTGGCAGATCTTTTTGCAGCCACTGCCCTTCTCCGCTCTGAATAACTTTCAGATGCTGCAAACCGGTCAGCGCCCGGGCGGCATCGATCTGCGCCTGATTTGGGGTGTTAACCGGCTGTTTATCCGGGCCAAAGCCCCATAAATTCACCAACGGCCCGACGGTAATATCCATCGCCCCGTCCGTTTTTTTACCAATACGCAGCGCCAGCGTAATGATATCCGCCATATTTTCGCTGACCGGCTGCGGCTGCTGGCTGCGGGACTGGTTAAAACCGGATAGCACGGAATCTTTTTTCCACGTCGACAGTTCATGATCGTCAGCATCCAGCTGCTGTTGGATGGCCTGCTGTAGCGCATCTTTACGCGTACTGTCCACTCCCGCCAGGCTGACACGCCAGTAAGTGCCCATGGTTTTGCCTTCCAGCACCATCGATGATGCCGCCGGTTGTCGATCGCAACCTGAAACAGTTAAAGATAGTGATAAAGACATCACGGGCAACATAAACCACTTCATGCGTTTTCCTTGTTTATTTCACTTTGTTAGCATTGATTAACATAGTTAAAGTTTTTGTAAAGCGCCGGGATTCTCATTGACCCGGCTATCTTGTCTCACCAAAATGCTGCTACTGAGACACAAATCTCAGAGATGTAATATTGAGCATTGCAGCTATAAAGGAGACCCTTATGCAAAATATCGTGCTCCTCGTGATTCTCGCCGGACTGGTGGTTTACTCCGGTTATAAATATCATAAAGAGACTCGCGCTAAAGCGCTTACCCGCCAACGCCCCCGATAATACGCTTACCGGCCCCAGCTCTGGGGCCTTTTAGCTGGCCTCAGCACCATATCTGACCACGCTGCACCAAATAGATGCCGCTAATCTTACCTTACTGCCATCAATCCCGGATAAACCAAGGCCTGTAAACCTGGCACAACTCCTGCTTAGTGTTCTTTATCTTGTATACAAGTGCGCACACAACCTTAAGCATCTGGAGCTGGCTATGAGCGAAAATAAAAAAGCAGGAAATATCAACCAACAGCGTCGCCGTCTGATGAAATATTCTGCCCTCACACTGGGTGGTCTGGCGCTGGAAGGCATGCTGGGGAATCAGCTGGCATGGGCGGCCGAGGAAGAGATTCGCATTGGCTACTGGCCGATCGTCGGCGGCTTACCGCTGTATGTTGGCCTGGAGCAAGGGCTGTTTAAGCAGGCCGGACTCAATGTTAAAGCGGTAAAATTCGCCAGCCCCCAGCAGATCGTTGAAGCGATGATCACCGGGCGTATTCATGGCTGTGCCAACGGTACGGCAACCGGTGCGCTGGGTCTGGGTGAAATCACCAGCCCGAATCTGTTCAAAATTATCTGCTCCAATCCGTCGAATCAGACCATGGTACTTGATGAGTTTCTGGTTCCCGTCAACAGCACGGTAAAAACCATCGGCGAGCTGAAAGGTAAGAGAATTGCCTGTGGCCCCGGCATTCAGAATGTCACCATGGCCAAAATTATTCTGGAGAAAAACGGCTTCACACAACCGAAGGTGATTGAGTTACCGGCTGGCCAGCATGCCCCCGCGCTGGCCGCCGGACAAATCGATGGCGTCTATACGCTGGAGCCGACCGGCACCGTGGCGCGGATGAAAGGACTGGGGCGAGTGCTGGAAACCGGCGTGATCTCAAAGTATGTGCTCGGCGACGCCAGCGCACCATGGTTTGGTGGCGCGGCCGCCCTCACCACCCGCTTTATCAGCAGTGACAGCGATCAGGCCAAACGCTTTATCGCCGCTTATGGCAAAGCGGCGCAGTTTATCCAGCAGAACCCGGATGCCGCACGCGAAAACGTAGCGGGTTATACCAGTATCGAACCCGCGTTAGCAAAAGAGGTGCCGTTACCCGGTTTTGTGATGTACGACCAGCTAACCGGTGAAAACCTGCAATGGTTCCAGAAATTTTACGACGTGTTTACTGAACGCAACATATTCCGCCAGCCGGTGGACGTGGCGAAACTCATCTGGCAGGCCTGATCGGAGGTTGTATGACATCAAACTGGAAACGTCGTCTGTTGCCGTTTATCGGCCCGATTCTGCTGTACCTTTTCTGGCAAACCGCCGTCAGTGCCAAATGGCTGAACCCGGTATTATTGCCGTCGCCGGGCGAAACCCTGGCATATCTGTTCTCGATGCTCGGCGATGCCAGCATGATGCAGGATATCGGTGCAACGCTGTATCGCACGCTGATGTCCTTCGCCTTCGCTGCGGTAATCGGGGTGCCACTGGGCATCATTTTAGGCAGCAGCGAAAAGGTCTATCGCAGCGTTGAGTTCCTGATCGACTTCTTTCGTTCGACGCCCTCTTCGGCACTGATTCCGCTGTTTCTGCTGATTTTCGGCATCACCGATGCCAATAAAATTGCTATCGCGGCTTTTGCTGCGGTGCTGGTGATTATGTTTAACAGCGCATACGGCGTAATGAATGCCAAAAAGACCCGCCTGATGGCGGCACAGGTGATGGGCATTTCCCGCTGGCATATTTTCAAAGACATTATGCTGATGGAGAGTCTGGCGCAAACCTTTGTTGGCCTGCGCACCGGGGTATCAATGGCGCTGGTGATCGTGATTGTCGCCGAGATGTTTATCGGCTCGGAAACCGGGCTGGGTCACCGCATTATCGACGCGCAACAGGTGTTTAATATTAAAGATATGTACGCCTCGATTCTGATTACCGGCGCCTTCGGCTATCTGCTTAATCTGGCTTTTTTACTGATTGAGAAAAGCTTCGTTCACTGGAGTGGCAAAGCATGACAACACCCGCAATTCACTACCCTGCGCCTGATACCCACGTCACCATCCGTGGTCTGTATAAGTCTTTTGCCGGTCAGCCGCTGTATCAGGACCTTAATCTCGACCTGCCGAAAGGCAAAATCGTGTCAATTTTTGGCCCAAACGGCTGCGGCAAGTCGACGTTAATGAATATGGTTGCCGGATTAATTCCAGTCGATAAAGGCCAGGTGCTGTTTGACGGCAAAACGCTGGCTGAAACCACCATTGGCTATGTTTTTCAGAACTACCGCGATGCGTTGTTTCCGTGGATGAACGCATGGAAAAACATTGCTTACCCGTTGATCCGCCGTGGTATGGCGAAAGCCGACGTCACTGCGCGGGTGGAAGAGCTCGCGAGGATGTTTGATATTCGCTTTGATTTACAACGTTATCCGTACGAATTGTCAGGCGGCCAGCAACAAACGGTGTGCATTATGCGCGCACTGGCACCCAAGCCGGAAGTGATGTTCCTCGATGAACCGTTTTCGGCACTCGATTTTGAGATGACGCTGTTTATCCGTGACAAACTGCAGGAGGTGCAACAGGCCACCGGCGTCACCATGCTGATTGTTTCGCATGACCTGGAAGATGCGGTGTTTCTGGCTGACGAGATCTTGCTGTTGACCCGCCGTCCCACCAGCGTGGCGGAAATCGTGCCCTTTAATCTGCCGCGTCCACGCGGTGCTGAAGCGATGAGCGATCCGGAGTTTATACGGGTTAAAGCGCATACGCTGGCGGTGTTTAAACGGGAGATGGCAGCAGGTTGAGTCGTGAGAGAATCAGGAAGTCATACGGCAGGAAGAATCAGCATTAAACGGGAGCGCAGCCAGGCTGCGCTCCGGCTGCAACTTAGAACTGGTAAACCAGACCCAGTGCAACGATATCATCTGTGTTGATACCGGCATCACGGGTAAACTGGTTTTCATCCATCAGGTTGATCTGGTAATCAACATAGGTGGACATGTTCTTGTTGAAGTAGTAGGTCGCGCCTACATCGATGTATTTTTTCAGGTTCTGTTTACCACGACCTTCAATCTGGGTACCGCGAGAAGTCACGTAAGCCAGGGAAGGACGCAGACCGAAGTCAAACTGGTACTGAGCAACCAGCTCCCAGTTTTCAGCTTTGTCAGCATAACCGTAAGCGGTTGAATCCGTGCTGCCGAAACGGGTGGCGTTATAAGACTTGGTGAACATTGCCGCCAGGTAGATATCGTTCTGATCATATTTCAGACCACCGGTGTAAGCGGTTGCTTTATCGCCGTTACCCAGTACGCCCGCTGCGTTCTGATCGTTAGTACGGTCAGAAGAGAACATTGACGCACCGAAAGCCAGACCGGTGTCAGCCAGATCATACGTGGTCGCCAGACCCCAGCCATCGCCATTCTGACCCAGCACATCACGGCCATTAGGTGATTCACTGCCGTTGCCATTTTTGCCCTGGTACTGAACCGCGAAGTTCCAGCCATCGACCAGACCAAAGAAGTTGTTGTTACGGTAGGTCGCCATGCCGTTACCGCGCTGGAACATAAAGTTGTCGGCACCGTAGCTGTCGCCACCAAACTCTGGCAGTACGTCGGTCCAGGCGGCGATATCGTATGCCACACCGTAGTTACGACCGTAGTCGAATGAACCGGCATCGCCGAATTTCAGACCAGCAAAACCAACACGCGTATAGCTGTTCGCGGTGCCTTCAGATTCTGCGCTGTTCAGTGCCGCCTGATATTCCCACTGGCCGTACCCGGTCAGTTGGTCAGAAACCTGAGTTTCGCCTTTAAAACCAAAGCGAACATAGGACTGGTCGCCGTCGCTGCCATTGTCATCGGAGAAATAATGTAAGCCGTCGACTTTACCGAACAGATCTAATTTGTTGCCGTCTTTGTTGTAGATCTCTGCTGCGCCAGCTGAACCAGCAATCAGCATCGCCGGGACCATCAGGGAAAGAACGCGAAGTTTCATTTTTTTATTACCCTCTAATTGTGTCTCTTATTTGCCACTGCGTGCTGAATGTCTGAAAATTCAGCCGAGAAGCCATTGTCAATTTGAGGGCAGTAATAATCTATCAAGAAAATGCTACTAATTTTCCGAAAGTGTTTCAAAGTACAAATAACATATTACAAAATGTTATTTAAGCGGAACTTTTATACAGCACGTATAGCTTAAAAATATCGCACTTATCGTCAAAAAATCAATCAACGCTTACTATTCATACACTTACATAAGATTACATTTTTGAGCACTGAATGATAAAACCTTTTAACCATCAGGTTATAGAATAGATCCCGCTATCATCATTTTATTTCATTATTACCTTCATTCACCCCGAATGAGATGTTTTACCCTTATTTTCCCGCCGGGCAATTTGTCCGGCATTTTTTTGCCTGTTTTCCAGTCAGAATCATCCCACTCAAACTGATTATCACCCTGAAATTGAGTCGCTCCAGCAACGCCTCTATTAATTTCATTTCGCACGATATGTTAAAAAATACCCCTCTGTAACTGCCGGATAATTACTTCCCGGAAATAACCTTCGTTAACTCTTATGTGGTAGTAATAGCTACCTTTCGCGTAATGATTCTTTCACTTTATTCAGCGGTTTTATCAGATAATCCATCACCGATTTCTGACCGGTTTTAATATCCACACTGGCCACCATACCCGGCACAATGGGAAATTTCCGACCGTCACGGTTGGTTAATTCGGCTTTCTGCGTGCGGACATAAACGCGATAATAATACTGGTCGCGCTTAACTTCATCCTGCAAGGTATCCGGTGAAACCGTTTCGACTTCTCCCGGCAAATCGCCATAAATCGAGGAGTCATAGGCGGTGATTTTCACCGTTGCCGGTAAGCCCGGACGGATATAAGCAATATCACGCGGATTAATACGCGTTTCGATTAACAGCTGATCTCCCAGCGGAACAATCTCCATCAGCTTATCGCCCGGCTGTAATACGCCACCGACGGTGGTCACCTGAATATCTTTAACAATGCCACGCACCGGCGAATAAAGCGTGGCATGGTTAAGTTGATCCTGTTTACCGGTCAGCACCTGTAACTGCGCATCAAGGTCAGCATTGTTTTTCACCTGCTCTTCACGCGCACGCACCGCATATTGATTAGTCGCCTCATCAATTTTCCCGCGCAGATCGCTGACCTGACGTTGCAGACGAATCACTTCCACCTTGCCCGCAGCACCTCGGGCAACCAGCGGTTGGGTCATCCGCAGCTCGTCCTGCACCAGCTTCATCGATTGCTGCAGGTTGCTGACGCTTTCCGTCAGATTACGCCGACGCGACTGATACAGTTGGGTCTCACGTGCCACCAGCTCAGGCTCTTTTAGCGTTTCAGCACTGAAATGCAGCGGCGCTCCTGTCAGTTCGGCACGCAGGCGTTCAGCCGAGGCGCGTAAGGTACGCACCTTTGACTGCGCCTCACCAAGGTTGGACTGAAAGCGGGTCGGATCGAGCCGCGCCAGAATTTCGCCCTTCTTGACGATATCCCCCTCATACACATTCAGCTGATCGACTATCCCGCCGTCCAGCGTTTCAATCACCTGCGCGTGAGTGTAGGGCGTCACTTTACCGGTTCCCACCGTGACTTCATCAAGATTGGCAAAATAGGCCCAAATAAAGAACAGCAGTAGTGCAGCCGTGCAGACCCAGATAATTGCCGAGGTGCGTTCTTCTTTGCGCTGTAAATCACGATCGATCAGCAGCAGGCTCATGCGGCATCTCCCGATTGATTGGCGGGCGTTACGCCAGGGTTGACGGCGCGCAGAATGTCGTCACGCGTCCCATCGGCAATAATCCGCCCGTTATCCATCACCACAATACGATCAACCAGTTTCAACAGCGCCGGGCGGTGCGTCACCAATACCAGCGTGCGTCCGGAAAGCCAGCTTTGCATCTGACGCAGCACATGCTCTTCCAGTTGCTCATCCATTGAGGCGGTTGGCTCATCCATCAGTACCACCTGCGGCTGGCGCAGAATCATCCGGCTGAGCAGCACCATTTGCCGCTGGCCGCCGGACAGACCGCGCCCGCCTTCATTAATAATACGATCGAGACTCGCCGCATCCTGCTGCACCAGGCTGATCGCACCACTGACGCGCAGCGCCTGCAACATCTCCTGCTCGCTGGCGTGGGGATTTCCCAGCATCAGGTTCTGCCGCAAAGTGCCGAAAAACAGCCGCGAATCCTGCGACAGCCAGCCCAGCTGGCGGCGTAAGTCGACCGGATCGATACGGCGGATATCCACGCCGTCCACCACCACTTTGCCCTGCGTCGCGGTTGCCTGACCGGCCAGCAGCCTCAGCAGCGTCGATTTTCCCGCACCAACCTTACCCAGAATCGCAATGCGCTCGCCGGGTTTGATTTGCAACCTCGCCACGTTAAGCACATTTTTCACGTTCTCTTCGTCGTAAGTATATTGTACGTTGCGTAAATCATAGTGGCCGGTCAGGGTCGGACAGTGCGCCACATCATCCTCCTCCGGCTGATCGAGCGGCCGTTTCAGCAGCTCATCCAGCCCACTCATCGCGCTTTTAGCATGCTGCCAGCGCGAAAACACCATGGTGAGCTGCATCAGCGGCGCAATGGTGCGTGACGAAAGCAGACTACTGGCGACCAGCGTACCGGTAGTAATAGCGCCACTCAGTACCAGATAGGTGCCGAATACCAACATCCCGGCATATGTCAGCTGCTGCACCGTCGAAGCCCAGCCGGTCAGCCGTGCGCCCCACAAGCGCTGCTTCATGCCCACAGCGGCGCTCACTTCATGGGTTTGTTCCCACTGACGCTGAAAATAAGGCTCGGCCTGCAACGCTTTGATATCCTCAATGCCTTCAATAGTTTCCACCAGCACCGCATTGCGCAGCGCCCCTTCACGCATCCCCTCTTTTGCCAGCTTCGCCATCGGTATCTGTAATAACAAACCCGGTATCACGATCAGCGGAATGGCCAGGAGCGGAATGATGACCAGCGGCCCGCCGATAAATCCCATAATAAACAGAAACAGGATCACAAACGGCATATCAGCCGCCGCGCCGATAGTGGTGGAGGTCAGCAGTTCGCGTACCTGATCGATCTCCCGCAGCTGCGAGATAAAAGAGCCAGTTGATTTTGGCCGCGCCTCATTGCGAATATTCATCGCACGAGCAAACAGCATCGATGACACTTTTAAATCGATGCGTTTACCCATCACATCAGACACCTGGGTACGCATCAGGCGGATCATATATTCAATGCCGGCCGCGATCAGTACGCCGACAAACAGCACCCAGAGCGTTGGTTCAGACTGCGCCGGGATCACCCGGTCGTAGATCTGCATTGAAAACAGGATACCGGCCAGCGCCAGCACGTTGCCAACCACCGAAGCCAGTGAAATCTCCATAATGCGGCGTCCCATGCCACGAAAATTTTGCCAGAACCAGTGCTTTTTAAACGGTTGCACAAATTCGTCGATGCGGGCATCACGACCCCGTGCTGCAACACCGATTACCGCCACTTGCGGCTGGCTTTGCGCCAGCAACAGCGCCAGTTCGGTTTCGCGCACCACATCTCCTCCGTCGCTGATCCAGTAGCGCGCATGACCTTCGCCATCGATCGATTCCACCACCGCGACGCTGCCGTTTTCCAGTATCAGCACCACCGGCGTGATCTCCTGACGCCAGCGCAGGTCAGCGCGGGGGATCAGGGTGAGATGCAAGCCCAGCAGCCCGGCCAGCCGCTCCAGCTGCTGAGCGGTGCTGAGATGCTCGAACCAGCGCATCTGCTGGCGTAGATTTTGTCCTTCCGCCGGTTTTCCGAACCGCGCCGCCACGCGTAGCATCGCGTCAATCCAGTTTTCCGTCGTTGGCGTTTGTGTCGTCATCTTTACGGCCTTTTTTCGGGGTTCGCAGGTGAACGCTTACAGTGAAGGCAAGGTTTGTCCGCTGTTGGCTTCGCGGTCGATACCCATGATGTCGAGCAGATTATCGACCGCCGAGGCATAGCGCACCGTGGCATCCCAGCCGTCATACAGCGCCACGGTGCGCATGCTGTCGGCCTGGAAAACATCCTGTTCAACGCTGAGCAGATCGTTCAGGCTGCGTTTATTCAGTTTGTATTCATCGGCATAGACCGACCGGGTGTGGTCAGCGCTGGCCAGCTGATCTTCTCCCGCCTGCTGACGCTGCTGCGCGCCAATCATGTCGGCGTAAGCGGCAGACGCGCGTTGATTGATATCCAGTTTTGACTGCTGAATGTCCGCCAGCGCCGCTTCACGCTCGCCTTCTGCCGAGCGGGTTCTGGCATTGACCAGCCCGCCCTGATACAGCGGCGCCTGAACACGCAGTTGCAGCTGATCGTCCCAGTAAGCGCGGTTGTCGTTTTCATAGCGGGTACGGCCCGCCTCGACTTTGAGGGTCGGCCAGTGATTGGATTGCGCCTGACGCACGCGTTCGCGCGCGGCCTCTTGTTTGGCCTGCGCACTACGTACCGCGGCGCTTTTTTCGTAGGCGATTTTGTTTAGCGTCACCTGCTGTTGCAGCAGGCTTTGCGGCAGTTCCGGCAAGTTATCCGACACCACTCCGGTCAGCACCGTCAGCTGTGCCTGAGCAGAACGCTGCTGGGCGCGATACTGCTCCAGCGTGGCGCGCATTCCGGCAAGTCGGGTCTGCGCCTGTAACACATCAGACTGGGAACTTAATCCGGCATCAGCACGCATCTTAGCCATCTCCCGGACATGCTCCAGCGAGTCGATATTGGCCCGCGCCGCCAGAGTTAATGCCTGATAGCGCTTCACTTCCAGATAGGCCCGCAAGGTGTCCTGCGCCACGCGGGTCATGGTGTCGTACAGGCTGTAGCGATAAGCATCGGACAGCGCATGTTGCTCGTCGATGGCACCGCCGGTGCGCCCGAAGTCATATAACAACTGGCTAAGGGTTAGCCCGCCGGAAGCATTGTTATTGCTGCTGCCATCCGTATCAGTCTGACCGGAACGGCCGCCGCTGGCCTGCAATGATATCTGCGGATACCAGGCACTTTTCGCCGCGTCCAGTTCCGCTTCACCAACATGAATTTGCGCCGCAGCTTCGGCTATTTTGGGATTGCGGGCAAACGCGCGCAAAATCGCCTCGCGCAGGGTCAGCGTGGCGATCTGCTCTTCGCTGGGCGCAGCACGCCAGTTAAATTCCGCCCTGGCTTCTTCCGCCGCCTGGGCTGGATAACCAGCGACGCTGCAATACGCGCCCAGGCACCATGTCACTAACACTCTCTTCATTGTTAACACCAAATGGTTAATCTTCAGCGGGAGAGAAAAAGGGTCACGCCATGCGTGACCCTGACCCATTGCGTGACCGGATTAAACGACATGCACCTGCAGATTGTGCTGCACCAGTACATCACCGAGATTGTTGTCACTGACCAGCGCCGAGTTGTGGTAGACATCAAAGATCTGCCCGTCTACCGTGCGCTGTCCGACCGTGGCCCAGACGCCGCCATCGGTATTACTTAGCGTGACCTGGCTACCATCGGCACCTTTGATCAGCAGATCGTCCTGTGGCGAATCGGTAAGGGCTAACGCCTGCTGCAAATCGAGCCTGACGCTGTTGGTACCCGATTGGCCGAGATCCAGCACCTCGATATTGCCGATTTTCAGCCCCAGTGTGCTGAGGTCGAGATCCAGATGTTCGCCGTTTAATACCAGCGTATCGATGCCCTGCCCGCCGTCGATATGGTCGAAGTTCAGATCCGTAACCACAACCGTATCGTCGCCAGCGCTGCCGGTGACCGACGCACCTTGCTGCGTGCTGCCATCTGCCCGCGTAATCACTACCCCGCCGATGGTGTAACTGCCCTCCTCAGCCACTGCGCTGCCGGTGGTGGTAATATCCGCCGCGCTGGTCGCACTGCTGGCAGCGGTTGCAGTGCCGATCTCCTCACTGGCCTTCTCATCGTGGGTTACCGCCAGCGAGTGGGTATCGGCTTGCCTGGCGTCATCCATGTCCATGGCGAACAGTGATGCCGACTCTGAGGCGACCGCGGCCACCGGCAACAATGAGCCGAGCAGCAAGGTGTTGCTGGTGGCGGCCGGGTTCCCGGCAACATCCACCGCCGTTACCGTGACAATCGAACTGAGACTCAATGCGGTTAACAGCCCGCCGGGAAATTTCACGCTGTAACGACCCAGCGCATCGGTAGTTGCTTGCAAGGTGGAACCGTTCAGCGTGACGTTCAGGCGAGTGCCCTGCGCCAGATTTAGCGTGCCACCACTGATGGTCAGACCGGTGATCAACACACTGAGCAGGCTGAGTACCGGATCAACACCAATCACCGGCAGCGCATGGGTCTTCGCGGTAAAGCTGTTACCGGCTACGGCGGTATTCCCTACCGTGTCGGTCAGGGTGACCATAATGGTGTGGCTACCGTCGGCAATGCTGCGCAGAACGGAAGATGGGACGTTAACGCTCCAGCTACCGTTGGCCGCCACGGTAGTGGTATACACCGTGCCCGCTACATCCACCGAGACCTGGCTGCCAACCGCATTGGTCGAGGTGCCACTGATGCTTTCCGAGGTTGAAGCCTCGGCCAGATTCAGATAACCGTCGCCGCCAAAAATCGAGCCGATCGCCACGCCTGGCAGGGTATGCGTACCGACAATGGCGCTGCCGGTGCCGCTTCCGCTGTTACCCGCGGCGTTGGTCACGCTGGCGGTGACGGTCTGCGTGCCATCGGCCAGCGCCAGCAAGCTGGCGGACGGGACCGAAACGCTCCAGCTACCGCTGGCACCCACGATGCCGGTAAAGTTCTGATTGCCGACACTGACACTGATGGTGGAACCTTCGGCATTAGTGGACGTTCCGGTGATGGTCTGAGCACTTAATGCATCGGCGGCATTCAGTAAGCCATCGCCAAATACCGTGCTGACGCTGACGGTCGGTGGCGTATTGGCGATTACGCTGACCGCGCCGGTTTTGCTGGCGACATTGCCATAAGCATCGGTTGCTGAGGCGCTGACCGTCAGCGTACCGTTGGCCAGTGTCGCGAGGTCGGTTTTCGGCACGCTCAGGGTCCAGTTACCGTTGCTGGTGACCTGCGTACTGTAGCTGTGACCGGCAAGCGTAACGTTAACTGTCGATCCCGTGGCAAGATTGGTACTGCTGCCGCTGATGGTCTGCGCGGAGACCAGATCGGCCGCACTCAGCACCCCATCACCAAACACCGAATTCAGCGTCAGGGTTGGTGGATTACTGATACCGACCTGCACGCCCGCGCTGACGCTGGTGGTGTTCCCGACCACATCCGTTACCGAGACGCCAACGGTGAGATTGCCGTTCAGTAAGGTGCCGAGAATATCCGGCGTCACCTGTGCACTGAACTGCCCGTTGTTACCGACCGTGGCAGTAACCGTTGAATTACCGATATTGACCCGGACGGTGGAACCCGCAGTCACATTAGCGATGGTTCCGCTAATCGTCTGGGTGACCAGCGACTCCAGCAGATTTAGCACGCCATCGCCAAACAGCGGATTAAGGGTAATCACCGGCAGATTATGGATACCTACTAGCGCGCTGGCGCTGGCGCCACCGGTGTTGCCTGCGCTGTCGGTCACGGTGACGCCAACCGTCAGATTACCATCCAGCAAACCTTGCAGAATGGCCGGAGAGAGCGAGATACCAAAGCTGCCGTTGGCGGCCGTACTGGTGACAAACTCTTGTCCGGCAATATTCACCACCACTTTTGATCCCGGCTCAGCGCCGTTAACCGTACCGCCAATCAGCTGAGTGAGCAGCGCATCCGCGGCGTTCAGCAGACCATCGCCAAACAGCGGCGTTAGCGTAACCGTTGGTGCCGTTACGTCGACTAACAGTCCGGCGCTGGTTGAGGCGGTATTGCCTGCCACATCGGTCACGCTGGCTCCCACCGTCAGATTGCCGTCGAGTAAGGTGCCGAGAATATTCGGTGCGACACTGGCACTGAACGCGCCGTTCTGACCGACAGTGGCGGTGACGGTACTGCTGCCAATACTCAGCGTGACGATGCTGCCAGCGGCAACGTTATTAACTACCCCGCTGATGGTTTGTCCGGTCAGCAAGTCGATCACATTCAGGATACCGTCGCCAAAGATTGGGCTGAGGCTGATGCTCGGTTGCGTATTAAAGATGCCGACATCCACCGAGCTGGCGGCGGTATTTCCCGCCGGATCCACCACGCTAACACCCAGCGACAGGGTGCCGTCGAGTAATGCCCCGAGATCGAGCGGCGGAATAGTGACGCCCCACTCGCCGAGTGCATTGACGGTACTCTGGTACGATTTACTGCCGAGCGTAACGGTCACAACTGAACCGCTGGCGGCATTAATCACGCCGCCGATGGTTTGCTCCAGCGTTGATTCCACCACATTCAGCAGATTGTCGCCGCCAAACAGCCCGGTCAGATCGCCAATCACCGGCAGGTTATTAACAATCGCCGTCACGGTTTCGGTGACGGTACGGCTGTTACCCGCGGCATCGGTCAGGGTCAGATCCAGATCGATATCGCCGTCACCCAGTAGCTGCAACAGATTAGGCGGTACCACAATCGCCCATTTACCATCCTGACCGACCGCAGCGCTAAGCGTGGTGCCGCCGAGGGTTAATTCCACTATGGCACCCATACCCGCAGAGGTCGCCACACCGCTGATGGTCTGGCCGATCAGCGTATCGGCGGCATTCAGGAAACCATCGCCGAAAACAGAATCCACCACCAGGTTCAGCGCGCTGTTCACCACTTTATTTACGGTCAGGGTGGCTTCGGTACGGTTACCGGCTTCATCACTGACCCGCACGCCAAATACCAGTGGGCCTTCGGTCAGGCTGCCCAATACTTCAGGCGTCAGATCGAGACTAAAGGTGCCATCCGGATTAACGATACCGGTAGCAAGCGGATTGCCATCCCCGAGGTAAAGGCCAATGGTTTCGCCTTCTGCGCCCGGCGCGCGACCGGTCAGGGTCTGCGTTAACAGAATATCCAGCGCGTTAAGGATGTTATCGCCGAGCAAGGCATCGATCTGTAGCAGCGGCGCGACCGTATCAACCTCAATCAGATGAGTGGCAGTACCGGTATTGCCAGCAGCATCGCTGAGGCTAGCCGAAATGGTCTGCACGCCCTGGCCGAGTGCCTGCAAATCGGCCACCGGAACCAGGGCTGACCAGTTACCATTGGCCTGCACCACCGCGCTGTAGTTTTTACCGTTAAGGATCACATTCACCGTGCGACCGGTTTCACTGAGCGAAGCGCTGCCGCTGATGGCCTGACTGACCGCCGTCTCGCTGCCATTCAGCACATCATCCGTGGCAAAGGCATTAATCGTCAGCGTCGGTATGCCGCGATCCACCAGCACTGTCGAGGTGGTGGATGCGGTGCCGCCGATGCCGATGGCGGTAACCGCGACGGTGGCATTACCATCAATAAAGATGCCATTCGGTACACTAATGCTCCAGTTGCCGTCATCACCGATTACCGGCATCGTGCCGACGGGAATTCCGTTTACCGTTACGCTGACCGTTCCCCCCAGCAGACCGAGATTGGCGTAAGTACCATTAAGCGTTACTGCACCAACGCCATCAGCGGCATTAATAATATTGTCGCCGTTAACCGGGGTCAGAGTAACCAGTGCCACTGGCGGCGGCGTAAGGTTGACCGCGACGGTGATGGAGGCGTTACCGATGTTACCGGCGGCATCGCTGACCGTTACGCCAATCACACCGCTGGTGGTACCCAGTTGCTCCATCGCTACCGGGGTGACATTCACCGTCCAGTTGCCATTCGCCTGCACCACGCCCGTCAGAGTGGCAGTACCCATGCTTACCGTGACGATGGAGCCGGTTGTCGCACCGCTGGTGGTGCCGCTAAGCGTTTGCGTGGTCAGACTTTCCAGATAGGTCAGCGTATTATCGCCGGTGAATGGCGTAATCGAGATAGCGGGTGCCAGCGTATCCACCACAAAACTGCTGGTAATATTGGCCGAGTTGCCAGCAATATCGGTCACCTCAACCGCCAGATTCGTGTTGCCCTGCGCCAGCCCGTCCAGGACTTCACTGGCGAGATCGAGCGTCCAGTTACCGGCATTATCCACTGTCGCGTCATAGTTAATTCCGGCAAGCGTCACCGTCACCTGTTGGCCCGCTCCGGTTACGCCGGTCGTGCCGGTCAGCGTCCCGCCTGCCATCAGCTCGGCGGCATTCAGGAAACCATCATCAAATGGCAGCGCCAGCGTCGGCAGCGGCAGCGTCAGCGCGGCGGTAAAGTCCAGGCTCTGCGTGTTGCTGTTACCGGCACCGTCTGTGACGGTGACATTAATGCTGTGGGTGCCGTCAGTCAGGCCGCTGAGTGCACCTGCCGGAATATCCACCGCCCAGTTACCGTCAGCATCAACGATACCGGTGTAGGTGAGGCCGTTAACATCAATTTTCAGTTGAACACCCTGATTCAGCCCCTCAACACCGGTACTGCCGGTCAGAGTAAGGCTTGTGCCCGCTTCCGCGATATTCAGGATACCGTCGATAAACGGGACATCGATCATCGGATCCGGTAGTGTCAGAGCTGAAATCACCTGCTGGCTAATCGTTGCACTGTTTAACGCCACATCGGTGGCGGTAACGGTAAGGGTATGCGGACCATCAGCCAGCGTTGCCAGCTGGATCGGGGTCAGATTAAGTGACCAGTTGCCGTTGATATCGACCGTGGCGAGCAGCGGGTTGTCACCGTTAAAGCCGGAAATCTCCACCGTGACATTCTGATCAATACCCGTAATACCGGTTTTACCGCTTAACAGCTGACCTGCTGCTGCTTCAGCAATGTTTAGTGCGCCATCGCCAAATGGCAGATTGAGCGTCGGTTGTGGGAGGTTGTTAATCGCCACCAATACCGTATCCGATACGCTGCCAACGTTACCGACGCTGTCGGTCACCGATACGCTGATTGGCCAGTTGCCGTCCGGCAGCGCTTGCAGCAGACTGGCAGGCAGATCCAGCGACCACACGCCGGTGGCTTCATCCACGCTGGCCTGAAACGCGCTGCCATTTATGTTGACGATAACGGTCTGCTCACCGGTAATTCCGCTGCTGCCATCCAGTGTTCCGCCGATGGCCGCTTCTGCCGCATTAAGAATGCCATCAACAAACGGCGTCATCAGAACCGGCTGCGGCAGTCCGGTGATAATCGCATTGAAGTCGAGTGTCGCTTCGTTACTGTTACCCGCGCGGTCAGTTACCACCACTTCGATAATATGATTACCATTACCCAGGTCGGCCAACTGCGCCGGCGTCAGTGTCGCGCTCCAGTTACCGTTGGTATCCACCGTGGTGTTAAACAGGTCGCCGTCGATGTTCAGCGTGACGATCTGACCCGGCCCGGTGATACCGGTCGTGCCGTTAATCGTCTGATTCAGTCCGGCTTCAACGGCGTTCAGTGCGCCATCAACAAACGGTGGCAGGATGGTGGCCAGCGGCAGGTTATTAATCAGCAAATCAACCGTGGTGGTGACTGCCGCCGGGTTGCCCGCCGCATCCAGCGCGCTGACTTCCAGCTGCAACTGACCGTCGAGCAGCCCCTGCAGCGCACCGGCTGGCAGCGTGGCGCTCCAGTTGCCATCAGCATCGACCAGACCGTCAAAGGTCAGGCCGCCGACAGAAATCTCCAGCACAGTACCGGCGGCGAGGTTAGTGGCGGTGCCACTGAGCACCTGCCCGACGGCAGCTTCGCTGGCGTTTAACAAGCCATCGATAAACGGCGTGTTAATCGTCAGCAGCGGCAGCGCATTGATCGCCACATCCAGCTCGACCAGTTCAGTGGTGGTGTTACCGGCAGAGTCAGTCACTGATACGCCTACTTCTAGCGTGCCATCATTCAGCAGCAACAAATCTCCCGCCGGAATATTCAGGCTCCAGTCGCCGTTAAGATCGGCAATTGCGCTGTACTGTGTGTTGTTCAGCGTCACCGTCACGGTTAATCCCGCTTCGGTGGAACCATTCACCAACAATCCGGCCAGCGCTTCAGCCAGATTGAGAATACCGTCCAGCCCGACATCCAGCGCGATATCCAGCAGCGGTGCTTCGCTGTCGACAATAAAGTCGTGGCTGGCATCGGCGCTGTTACCGGCAATATCCTGCCCGGTAGCGGTAACAGTATTGCTGCCCTGATCCAGATCCTGCACATCGATCGCCGGAATAGTGGTGGTCCAGCTGCCGTTAGCATCGACGGTGGCATTATAGGTATTGCCATTTAGCGTGACCACGATCGTGCCGCCATCGGGGATCCGCTGGCTGCTGCCGCTGATTACCAGCGGGCTGTTGGCTTCCTGGGCATTGACGATATCATTACCGCTGACCGGGTTAATCGTTAGCAGTGGCTGTGATCCGGCATCGGCAATTACCGTTACCGTATGGGTGTTGCTCGCCGGGTTGCCGGAACTGTCGCTGGCGCTGGCGGTGATGGTTTGCACGCCGTCTGCCAGTGCGCCTACCTCAGCGGCAGGTACAGTAGCGCTCCAGTTACCGTCGGCATCCACGGTTGCGCTATAGGTTTGACCGTTCAGGACAATACTGACCGTGCGCCCCGCTTCCAGATTGCTGCTGGTTCCGCTGATTTCCAGCGCTTCGCCCGACTCGGCCTGATTAATATAGTCATCATCGGACACCGCATTGATGCTTAGCGTCGGCAGATTAGCGACGCTGGCATCAACGGTCAGGGTTTGTTCCACGGTGGTGGTATTACCTGCCACATCGGTCAGCGAGACGCTGACCGGATAGTCACCGTCCGCCAGCCCCTGTAGCGCGCTGACTGGCAGATTAACGCTCCAGTTACCGTTATTCTGTACCAGGGTTTGATAGCTTTGCCCGTTAAACAGCACCGTAATCTGCTGGCCTGCCTCACTGAGCGACGCGGTACCGCTGACCGCGACCACCTGTAATGCCTCAGCGGCATTAATAATGTTATCGCCAGCAATATCATTGATATCCAGCGTAGGCGCATCGAAATCGACACTGACATTGCTGTTAGCGACACCCTGGTTTCCGGCATTATCGGTCACCGTTACCACAATCGGCAGATTACCGCTCGCCAGCCCTTGCAGCGTGCCCGCATCCAGCTCCAGCGACCAGTTGCCGTCGGCATCGACCGTGGCGGTATAATCGTTACCATCAAGACTGACCACCACCGATTGACCGTCACCGGTTGCGCCGGTGGTGCCAGTCAGCGTCTGGACCGTTTCCGCTTCGTCGATATTGAGATAGCCATCGGTGAATGGGGTATCCAGTGTCGGCACCAGCGGGGCGGTTTCGACCTCAATTTCGCTGGTTGTGGTTACCGGATTGCCCGCCGCATCGCTGACCGTGGCGGTCAGGGTGTAGCTGCCGTTAGCAATACCTGCCAACGCGCCTGCTGGCAAATCAACGCTCCAGTCACCACTGGCATCCACGATAGCGTTATACGTCTGGCCGTTTAGGGTAATGGTGACAACTTGCCCTTCCTCAGCACTGGTGCTGCCGGAAACGCTAATCGCAGCGACCGACTCCAGCGCATTAACCCGGTCATCACCGGCAATCGTATCGATGATTAACACCGGTGCTTCACGATCCACGCTAAACGGCGCATCAATCGTGCTGCTGTTGCCAGCGGCATCGGTCACCGTGACCTGTGCACTGCTGTCGCCTTCTGCCAGCGCCTGTAATACTGCCGTCGGCAGATTTACCGTCCAGTTGCCGTCGCCATCCACCGTGCCGCTATAACTGTTACCGTCAATCGTGACGCTGACCGTTTGCCCGTCTCCGCTGATGCCAGTACTGCCACGTAATGGCTGATCGCTGCCCGCTTCTGCCGCATTCAGCACGCCATCACCAAACGGCGGCTGAATAGTGGCATCCGGCAGTTGATTAACCAGCACATTCAGTGTCGCCGTGCTGCTGACCGCATTGCCTGCCGCGTCCACTGCGCTGACATTGATGATGGCCGGACCATCCGGCAAGCCCGCCAGCGAGGCCGGTGGGATCAGCACGCTCCAGACACCATTGGCGCCAATTTCGGCAGTGAAAGTTTGATTGTTGAAGTTGATGGTGACGGTGCTGCCCTGCGGAACATTCTCCGACGTCCCGCTGATCAGCAGATCTTCCGCCGCTTCCGCCGCATTCAGATAGCCGTCGTCACTCAGGGTATCCACCGCCAGCCCGGATGCCGCACTGTTAACCTCAATATCAAGGCTGTTGCTGGCGGTATTGCCTGCGATATCACTGACCGCCACGGTAAAGCTGGCCGTGCCGTTAGCCAGCGCCTGTAGCGCAGCGGATGGGATTAACACGCTCCAGGCACCGCTTGGCTGCACCTGCGCGGTATAGATCTGGCCATCCAGCGTAATGGTGACCGTCTGACCTGCTTCAACATTTGTGGCGACGCCCGACAGCGTCTGAGCCGTTTGCTGCTCGGCACCATCAACAATATTGTTGCCGGCAAAGGTATCAATACTGATGACCGGCAGATTATCGGCATCGGCTTTAACCGTCAGCGGGCTGTTCTGCTGAGTGCTGTTACCTGCGGCATCGGTCGCGATAACCGTCAGGTTATAGTCGCCATCGACCAGCTCGCCGAGATCCGCCGCGGGGATAGTCAGCGTCCAGCTACCGTTAGCGGCCACGTTGGTGGTGTAATCAGTACCATTCAGGCTGACGGTAATTTCCGCTCCCGCTTCGCCGGTGCCGCTGACGGGCAAAGGCTGCCCCTGCTCGCTGGCATTCAGCACGCCATCGCCGGACAGCGTATTAACCTGCAATAGCGGTGGCAGCGTATCGACCAGCACACTGTCGCTGCCGTTGGCGGTATTCCCGGCAATATCGCCCACTGTGACGACAAAAGGTGTATTGCCCTGCGGTAACGTTTCCAGCACTGGCGCCGGAATAGTGACGCTCCAGCTGCCATCGCTGGCAACCGTGCCGGTATAGTCGTTACCGCCAAAACTGACGCTAACCGTCTGCCCATCGCCGCTGACGCCTGTGCTGCCGGTCAGGATGCCATTATTTTCGACATCCTCAGTGTTAAGCGAGCCGTCACCAAATGGTGGATCAATGCTGACCGCCAGTTGCGGATTAGCCAGCACATTGAGCATTGAGGTCGCGGTCAGCGGATTACCGGCCGCATCATTGACCGTTGCACTGATATTTAGCGGACCATCGACGACGCCTGCCAGCGCTCCGGCAGGGACAATCGCTGTCCAGCTGCCGTCGGCACTGACGGTGGCGTTATAACTGACGCCATTGACCGTGACCTGCACCAGCGTACCCGGCAGGACATTACTGGTCTGTCCAGCGATTTCGAGCGCCGCCAGCTGTTCGCTGGCGTTCAGATAGCCATCGCCACTGATCGGTTCAATGGCCAGGCTGCTGCCGCTGGTGTTGATGGTGTAATTGCCGTTAACAACAACACTGTTGCCCGCCACGTTACTGACGCTGACCGTCAGGTTCTGGCTGCCATCACTCAGTCCGGCCATCGCCCCGGCCGGAATGGTCACGTTCCAGGCACCGCTGCTCTGCACCACGCCGCTGTAGCTGACGCCAGCCAGCGTCACCGTCACAATTTGCCCGGCCTCGACATTAGTAGTCGTACCGGTCAGCAGCTGATCAACCCGCGATTCCGCGTCATCGACAATGCCGTTGCCAGCAAAAATATCCACGGCCACCGTCAGCGTTGGCTGCCCGCTGTCCAGCGTCAGATTACTTTGCAGTGTGGTGGTATTACCCGCCGCATCGCGTGCTGTCACGCTGAGCGGATTCGCGCCCTCATCCAGCGCCGCCAGATCCGCCGCCGGGACTTCCAGCGACCAGTTGCCATTAACACCAACTGTTGCCTGATACGTTTTGCCATTCAGGGTAACGGTCACGTTATCGCCCGCGCTGCCGCTACCGCTTAACAGCAGCGGCTGACCCTGTTCGGCGCTGTTAAGAATGCCATCGCCGGATGGCGTGTTAAACGCCAGAGCCGGTGGGCTGATATCCACCGCCAGGCTGGATTGCTGCGTGGTGCTGTTGCCCGCAGCATCACTGACCGTGACGCTGAGTGGATAACTGCCGTCAGTCAGCGTGGCCAGATCGTCGGCCGGTACACTGACCGACCATTGACCATTTGGCCCGACGATTGTGCTGTAGACCGTGCCATTAAGCGTTACGCTAACGCTATCACCGGCGGTTCCGCTGCCGTTAATCGCCAGGGGTTGTTGCTGTTCACTGGCATTCAGGATGCCATCACCCGCCAGCGTGCCGAGGGTAAAGGCTGGCGCACTGGTATCGAGGGTGAACGGGCTGAGCGCCGTGTCGCTGTTGCCGTTGGCATCGGTCGCCGTGACGCTGATATCGTATACACCATCACCCAGCGCCTGCAATGCCGTCGCCGGCAGGGTTGCACTCCAGCTGCCGTTGGCCGCCACCGTCGCCGGATAATCGACGCCATTCAGCGTAATAATTACCGTGCTGCCCGCTTCTGCTGTACCGCTGACGGTTAACGGTTGATTCTGCTCGCTGGCATTGATCAGCCCGTCGCCCGAAATTGGGTTAATCATAATATCCGGTGGCGTGGTGTCTATCGTTACCGGCGTGATTAAATTGCTGCTGTTGCCAGCAATATCGCTTACCGTGACGACCACATTGCTGCTGCCGTCCGGCAGATTCTGTAATGCCGCTGACGGCACCGTGACCGTCCAGTTTCCGTCACCATCAACGGTAGCCGGATAATCCACGCCGCCAACATTTACCGTGACGCTCTGCCCGTTGCCTGCCACCCCGGTGCTACCCGTCAGGGTTTGCGGATTATCAGCTTCATCACCACTCAGCACACCATCGCCGAATGGCGTATCCAGCGTTGGCTGTGGCAGGTCGTTGATCAGCACATTCAGCGTGGTTTCGCTGCTCAGCGTATTGCCATTGATATCCGTGGTGGTCGCGGTAATGACTTGTTGACCATCCGGTAAACTTGCCAGTGCCGCCGCCGGAATATTGGCGCTCCACTTGCCATCCGCACCGACGGTCGCACTGTATTCCACGCCATTAAAGGTTACGGTGACAATGCTGCCCGCAGCGACATTATTCGAACTGCCGCTGATGGTCAGATCGGACTGTGCTTCGGTGGCATTCAGGTAGTCGTCACCACTGATAATGCCAATCGCCAGCGCGCTGAAACTATTATCAACGGTAAACTGTTCGCTGGCGCTGGCGGTATTCCCCGCCGCATCACTGACGGTGACGGTAAAAGTTTGCGTACTGTTCTGCAAACCGGTAAACGCCGATGAAGGGATCAGCACGCTCCAGCCGCCACCTGACTGCACCAGACCGGTAAATTCCACACCGTTTAGCGTGACGATGACGGTTTGCCCGGCCTGTACATTACTGGTCGTCCCGGTAAGCCGTTGATCTTCGCCCTGCTCAGCGCCATTCAATTCGCCGTCGCCGGTAAACAGATCGACACTGATGGTCGGTTGATTGGCCGGATCGGCCGCGACCGTTAGTGGACGGGTGACGGTGGTAGTATTCCCTACCGTATCGATGACCGTAACACTGACGGTATAATCGCCATCTGCCAGCCCGGCCAGTGCGGTAGGCGGAATATCCACACTCCATTGCCCGTTGCTGCCAACAAGCGCCGGATAATCTACGCCGTCCAGCGTCACCGTAATACTGTCGCCAGCATCACCGCTGCCATTTATCATCAGGGTTTCGCCCTGCTCGGCGCTGTTCAGATAGCCATCGCCAGAAATGGGCTCGACGCTTAAGGCAGGCGCGGCGGTATCCACGCTCAGCGTGCTGGTTTCAGTGGTGCTGTTACCACTGGCATTGCTGGCGGTCACGGTGAATGGGTAGTCGCCATCATCGAGTGCTAACAGCGCTGAGGCCGGAATATTGACACTCCACTCGCCATTACTGCCGACGGTAGTGGTGTACTCCTGACCATTCAGCGTGACGGTAATCGTGTCTCCGGCGCTGGCGGTGCCGCCGATCGCCAGCGGCTGCCCTTGTTCAGTGGCGTTAACCACACCGTCTTCGGCAATCGGATCGACCGTCAGTAAAGGCCCGGCGGTATCCACCGTCAGCAGCGTGGTTTGCGTGCTGGTGTTGCCCGCCGCATCGCTGACGCCGACACTCAGGGTGTAGTCGCCATCGTTAAGTGCCGCCAGATCATCCGGCGGTATCTGTACTGACCATTGACCGTTCGCCCCAACGGTTGCGGCATACTCTTTCCCATTGAGTGTCACGGTGATGCTATCGCCGGTAGTGCCGCTGCCGCTAATCAGCAGTGGCTCGCTCTGCTCGCTGGCATTAAGAATGCCGTCACCGGCCACCGGATTAAGGGTAAAGTTCGGCGCGGTAGTATCCACCGCCAGGGCACTCTGCTGCGTCGCCGTATTGCCTGCCGCATCGGTGACGGTCACCGCAACGGTGTAACTGCTGCCGTCAGCCAGCGCAGCCAGATCACCGGTCGGCACAACCAGTGACCACGCGCCATTTCCCGCCACGGTAGCCGTGTAGTTCTTACCATTTAGCATGACGCTGACGCTGTCGCCCGGCGTACCGGTGCCATTCAGCGTCAGTGGCTGTCCCTGTTCGACGCTGTTAAGGATGCCATCACCGGCAACCGGTGCCAGTGTAAAGGTCGGATCTGCGGTGATCAGCGTAACACTGCTGGTTTGCGTCGTGCTGTTACCGGCGACATCGGTGGCGGTCGCCGTCACTGCGTAGTCGCCATCATCCAGCCCTTGCAGCACTGCCGCCGGAATATTGACTCTCCAGTCACCATTGTTATCAACGGTAGCCGGATAATCGATGCCGTTTAAGGTAATCGTTACGGTGGCTCCCGCCTCTGCGCTGCCTTCAATGGTCAGCGGTTGATTCTGCTCGCTGGCATTTATCAGGCCATCATCAGAGATCGGCTCAATGCTGAGGCCCGGAGCCAGAGTATCTACCGTAACTGGCGTGGTTGACGTACTGGTATTGCCCGCCGCATCGCTGACTACCACCACGATATTGCTGCTGCCGTCCGGTAACGCCTGCAATACATCTGATGGGATCAATACGCTCCAGCTGCCGTCACTATTTACCAGCGCCGGATAATCGTTGCCGCCGACAGTCACGATAACGCTCTGCCCCGGCCCGGTTACACCGGTGTTGCCACTCAGGGTTTGATCGCTCTGCGACTCATCGCCATTCAGTATGCCGTCGGTAAACGGTATATCCAGGCTGGCGTCCGGCAGGTTATTGATCGCAACAATCAGCGTGCCGCTGGCCGAGATGGTCGTGCCGTTCGCTCCCGGCGTGGTGGCG
>NZ_JRXE01000035.1:0-1397 GCF_001267535.1 Winslowiella iniecta
AGCCGTATTCGTGTCTCTGCAACGTTGATTTTTATCCTTGCCGTGTTTTGCCTGATGCAAATTGTCAGCAGTGGTTTGTCATTCAACTCTTTTCGTCAGGATGCGAATAACCTGTATCAGGTCGATACCAGCGGGCAGCAGCGTGATGCGCTGAGTCAGAGCTGGGCTTCATTACTCAGCGCGCGCGTCACGCTGAGTCGTGCCGGAACGCGTGCGGCGTTAAGTTTGCCGCGTGAGCAGGTCACCAGCCTGATGGAGAGTGCGCAGCAGGATCTGGATCGCGCTGATAAAAGCTTTAACACCTTTGTCGCCATTCCGCGTATTACGCCGGAAGGTGAGGTGATGACCAAAGAGATTAAGGCCAGCTATGACAACTATCACCATGAGCTGGCGCAGCTGATTGTCTATTTACAGAACTATCAGTTGCAGGATTTTCTCGCTGCGCCGACCCAGCAATCGCAGGATCAATTTCTGCAGCAGTACAACCGCTGGATGCTGCATATCAACGGCATTGTCGAGCACGCTAAACGTCAGAGTCACGACTTCTATCACCAGTCGAAGTGGATTTTCGCTGGCGCGGTTGGGTTGTCACTGCTGATAACCCTGCTGGCGCTGGTCTGGCTGAAACAGGCGCTCATCACTCCGCTGGCGCGAATGCGCGATCACTTTGCCCGTATTGCTTCCGGCAACCTTGGCGGCAGCATTGAACAGCGCGGAAGTAATGAGATTGGCGAGTTGTTTAGCGGCCTGCGCGATATGCAAAGCCGACTGGCGGAAACCGTGGTGCAGGTACGCGATGGCAGCGAAACCATGCAGGTCGGGATCCGTGAAATTGCCACCGGCAATAACGATCTGTCGGCGCGGACCGAGCAGCAGGCCGCCTCACTGGCAGAAACGGCTGCCAGTATGGAGCAGCTTACCGCCACCGTTACCGCCAATGCGGATAACGCCCGTCAGGCCTCGCAGCTGGCGCTTGACGCCTCAGTCACCGCCCATAAAGGCGGCACGCTGACCGGTAATGTGGTCGCGACCATGAGTGAGATTGCCACCAGTTCGAAGAAAATTGCCGATATTACCAGCGTGATCGATGGCATTGCCTTCCAGACCAATATCCTGGCGCTGAACGCGGCGGTAGAAGCAGCGCGTGCCGGTGAACAGGGGCGGGGTTTCGCGGTAGTGGCGGGTGAAGTGCGTAACCTGGCGCAGCGCAGCGCGCAGGCGGCTAAAGAGATCAAACTGCTGATCGAAGAGTCGGCCAGCCGGGTTGATCAAGGGTCGACGCTGGTCACCTCAGCCGGTGAAACCATGGAAGAGATTGTGCAGTCGGTCACCCGGGTTAACGACATTATGGGCGAAATTGCCTCGGCGTCTGATGAGCAGCGTCGCGGTATCGAACA
>NZ_JRXE01000035.1:1460-6712 GCF_001267535.1 Winslowiella iniecta
AAGCCCTTGAAGCGCAAGCTGAACATCTGAGTGAGGCGGTGACGAGATTCTCTTTCGATGGCCGCACCGATGCGGTTTTAACCCCTTAATCAGCGATAAGCTGGATGGCCTTTAAATGAAAAAAACGACGTTGCTGGCACAGCCTGAAAACACCACCTTGCTGTCGCAAATGGTGCAGCGCCTGCCGTTATCGGATACGCATTTTCGCCGTATCAGTCAGCTGATTTATCAGCGAGCTGGCATCGTCCTCGCCGACCACAAGCGCGAAATGGTTTACAACCGCTTAGTGCGTCGGCTGCGTATGTTGAATATTGATGATTTTGGTCGTTACCTGGCGCTGCTGGAAAACGATCCTAACAGTGCCGAGTGGCAGGCGTTTATCAATGCGCTGACCACCAACCTGACGGCATTTTTCCGTGAGGCGCACCATTTTCCGATCCTCGCAGAACATGCCAAAAGACGTAACGGCAGTTTTAACGTCTGGAGTACCGCCGCCTCGACCGGTGAAGAGCCGTGGTCGATCGCCATGACGCTGGCAGAAACCCTCGGTGCGGGTCCAGGTAAATTCCAGGTACACGCCAGCGACATTGATACGCAGGTGCTGGAGAAAGCGGTGGCCGGCGTTTATCGCCAGGAGGAGTTACGCACGCTGTCACCGCAACAGTTACAGCGTTTCTTCCTGCGTGGCACCGGCCCGCATGAAGGTATGGTGCGGGTGCGTTCGGAACTGGCTGGCATGGTGAATTACGCCCGGCTTAACCTGCTGGCGCCGGACTGGGCGCTACCGGGTCCGTTCGACGCCATTTTTTGCCGTAACGTAATGATCTACTTCGATAAAGAGACTCAGGAAAAGATCCTGCGCCGTTTTGTTCCGCTGTTGAAGCCGGGCGGTTTGTTGTTCGCCGGTCACTCAGAAAACTTCAGCCAGATTAGCAAAGAGTTTTATCTGCGTGGACAGACGGTTTACGGGCTGACTAAGGAAAGATAATGAGCAAAATCACAGTGATGTGCGTTGATGACTCAGCGCTGATGCGGCAGTTAATGACGGAAATCATTAACAGCCATCCGGATATGGAGATGGTGGCCACCGCTCCCGATCCGCTGGCCGCGCGCGATTTGATCAAACAGCTCAATCCGCAAGTGCTGACGCTGGATGTTGAAATGCCGCGTATGGACGGCCTCGACTTCCTCGAAAAACTGATGCGCCTGCGTCCGATGCCGGTGGTGATGGTGTCATCACTGACCGGTAAAGGTTCTGAGGTCACGCTGCGCGCGCTGGAACTGGGTGCCGTCGATTTTGTCACCAAGCCGCAGCTTGGCATTCGTGAGGGGATGCTGGCCTACAGCCAGATGATTGCCGACAAAGTGCGTGCGGCAGCACGCGCCAGGCTGCATGTGCGTCCGACCCAGGCGGTGCCGGCGATGCTGAAAGCCGGGCCGTTACTGAGCAGTGAGAAGCTGATTGCGATTGGTGCTTCAACGGGCGGCACCGAGGCGATTCGTCATGTGCTGCAACCGTTGCCAGTGACCAGTCCGGCACTGCTAATCACTCAGCATATGCCGCCGGGTTTCACCCGTTCTTTTGCCGAGAGGCTGAACAAACTGTGTCAAATCACCGTGAAAGAGGCGGAGGATGGCGAGCGCATTTTGCCCGGTCATGCCTATATCGCGCCGGGTGCGATGCATCTCGAGCTGGCGCGCAGCGGGGCCAACTATCAGGTCAGACTGAATGACGGCCCGGCGGTGAATCGCCATAAGCCATCGGTGGACGTGCTGTTTAACTCGGTCGCGCACTACGCCGGGCGCAATGCGGTGGGGGTGATCCTGACCGGTATGGGCAGTGATGGCGCGGCCGGATTAAAAACGATGCATCAGGCCGGTGCCTGGACCATCGCCCAGAGCGAAGCGAGTTGTGTGGTTTTCGGCATGCCGCGTGAGGCTATTGCGCACGGGGGTGTCAGTGAAGTGGTGGATCTCCACCAAATCAGTCAGCACATGCTGGCAAAAATTAGCGCCGGACAGGCATTGCGAATTTAGTGTAATCCCGTCCTGCGATTCGGGTCAAAACAGGAGTAGATATGGTCGATAAAAATATGCGCTTTTTGGTGGTGGATGACTTCAATACGATGCGTCGTATTGTGCGTAACCTGCTGAAAGAGCTGGGATTCAGCAATGTTGAAGAAGCGGAAGATGGCGCGGATGCATTGAACAAACTGCGTGCCGGTGAGTTTGATTTCGTCATTTCTGACTGGAACATGCCGAATATTGACGGACTGGAGCTGCTGAAAACCATTCGTGCCGACGCGGCGATGGCTGCGCTGCCGGTGCTGATGGTGACGGCGGAAGCCAAGAAAGAGAATATTATTGCGGCTGCACAGGCGGGTGCCAGCGGCTATGTGGTTAAACCTTTTACCGCTGCAACCCTGGAAGAGAAGTTAAATAAAATCTTCGAAAAACTGGGAATGTAAGGAGACGTGATGAGCGAACTTCCGAAACCCAATACCGATGCGGCGTCTGCACATGACATCATTTCGCGCATTGGGTCACTAACGCGTATGCTGCGTGACAGCCTGCGCGAACTGGGGCTGGATCAGGCCATCGCGGAAGCGGCGGAAGCCATTCCTGATGCCCGCGATCGTCTGGATTATGTGGTACAGATGACGGCGCAGGCGGCAGAGCGCGCGCTGAACAGTGTCGAAGCTTCTCAACCACGTCAGACGCTGCTGGAGAACGGTGCAAAACAGCTGAAAGGGCGCTGGGATGAGTGGTTTGAAAATCCGATTGAGCTTGCAGATGCCCGTTCACTGGTTTCGGATACCCGTGGTTATCTGGAATCGGTGCCGGATCATACGTCGTTTACCCACGCCCAGCTGATGGAAATCATGATGGCGCAGGATTTCCAGGATCTCACCGGTCAGGTGATCAAACGCATGATGGATGTGATTCAGGAGATTGAGCGTCAACTGCTGATGGTACTGCTGGAAAATATCCCGGAAGGCAGTGCGCGTCAGAAAAAAGAGAATGACAGCTTGCTGAATGGTCCACAGATGAATGCGGCTGCGCCTGGCGTCGTGGCGAATCAGGATCAGGTTGACGATCTGCTGGATAGCCTCGGTTTTTGATATCAATTACACGGGCGGCGAGTACGTCGCCCGTTTTAACGATTTCCCGCCATCCTTAAAATAACCGCTATTTTTCTTCTTTGATCGCGCAATCATACCGCTGCGCTTTTGGCATGCTAGTGCCTGAAATTCCGCCCATACAGGTTTGCTGCCGTGTCCCAAGACAGTGATGAGGAAAAAACAGAAGCCCCCACACCCCACCGATTAGAAAAAGCGCGTGAGGAGGGGCAGATTCCGCGTTCGCGCGAAATGACCTCATTATTAATGCTGTTAGTCGGCGTCATGATCCTTTGGCTGGGCGGCGAACCGATGGCGCGTCAGCTGGCTGCCATGGTCTCCTCAGGCCTGAATTTCGATCACAGCATTATCAGCGATGACAAGCAGAGCATCCGCCATATCAGCTCCTTGCTCGGGCAGGCCGTCTGGGCGCTGTTGCCGGTTATGAGCGGGCTGGTGCTGGTGGCGATTGCCGCACCGATGATGCTGGGTGGCATTGTGCTCAGCGGCAAAGCGATCAAAGTCGACTTTGGCAAACTCAATCCACTGAAAGGCCTGAAGCGCATGATTGCGGCGCAGGCCTGGGCCGAACTGTTAAAAGCTATTTTGAAAGCGGTGCTGGTGGGCAGCGTCACCGGCTGGTATCTGTGGAGCAGCTGGCCCGAAATGCTGCGTCTGATCACCGAATCGCCGGTTGCCGCCTTAGGCCATGCGCTGAACCTGATTGCAGTATGTGGACTGTTAATTCTGCTCGGCCTGATTCCGATGGTCGGTTTTGACGTGTTCTGGCAACTCTACAGCTACTTTAAGCAGCTGCGCATGACGCGCCAGGAAATCCGCGACGAATTTAAGCAACAAGAGGGCGATCCGCATATTAAAGGGCGTATTCGCCAGGCGATGCATGCCGCCGCGCGACGCCGCATGATGGCGGATGTGCCAAAAGCTGACGTGATTGTCACCAACCCGACCCATTACTCGGTCGCGCTACAGTATGACGAGAAGAAAATGAGCGCGCCAAAAGTGCTGGCAAAGGGAGCCGGGGAGATTGCACTGCGCATTCGTGAGATCGGTCAGCAGAATCGTATTCCGCTACTGGAAGCACCGCCGCTGGCGCGTGCGCTGTATCGCCACAGTGAGATCGGCCAACATATTCCCGGCTCGCTGTACGCCGCGGTGGCGGAAGTGCTGGCCTGGGTCTGGCAGCTGAAGCGCTGGAAAGTGGAAGGCGGTCTGATTCCTAAGAAACCTGAACGTTTGCCGGTGCCGGAAGCACTGGACTTTGCTGGAGAGAAAAAAACTGATGGCTAATCTGGCCGCGTTATTACGGTTGCCGGGCAACTTTAAAGAGACACAGTGGCAGGTGCTGGCCGGGCCGATCCTGATTCTGATGATCCTGTCGATGATGGTATTGCCATTACCGGCGTTTATCCTCGATTTGCTGTTTACCTTTAATATTGCTCTGTCAATTATGGTGCTGCTGGTGGCGATGTTCACCCAGCGCACGCTGGAATTTGCCGCCTTCCCGACCATTCTGCTGTTTTCGACCTTACTGCGTCTGGCGCTGAATGTCGCTTCCACCCGTATTATTCTGATGGAAGGTCATACCGGTGCTGCGGCTGCCGGGCAGGTGGTCGAAGCCTTCGGCCACTTCCTGGTGGGCGGCAACTTTGCCATCGGTATCGTGGTGTTTATTATCCTCGTTATTATCAACTTTATGGTGATCACCAAAGGTGCCGGACGCATCGCCGAAGTCGGCGCGCGTTTTGTGCTGGACGGGATGCCCGGTAAGCAGATGGCGATTGATGCCGATCTGAACGCCGGACTGATTGGCGAAGATGAAGCGAAAAAACGCCGCTCCGACGTGACGCAGGAAGCGGATTTCTACGGCTCGATGGACGGTGCCAGTAAGTTTGTGCGCGGCGATGCTATCGCCGGCATTATGATCATGATCATTAATGTGATCGGCGGCCTGCTGGTCGGGGTGGTGCAGCACAGTATGCCGCTGGGCCATGCGGCAGAAACCTATACGCTGTTAACCATCGGTGATGGTCTGGTGGCGCAGATCCCGGCGCTGGTGATCTCCACCGCGGCGGGTGTGATTGTGACGCGCGTCAGTACCGAGCAGGATGTCGG
>NZ_JRXE01000035.1:6759-20215 GCF_001267535.1 Winslowiella iniecta
GTTACTGGGTCTCGCCTGGTATATGCGCGGTAAAGAGATGACGCCAAAAGCGGCACCGCAGGCGGTGGTTAAACCGCAGGAGACGTCAGCGGCGGTGGAAGCCTCGTGGACTGACGTCCAGCTGGAAGATGCACTCGGTATGGAAGTGGGTTACCGCCTGATTCCGATGGTCGATTTCCAGCAGGACGGTGAACTGCTGGGCCGTATCCGCAGCATTCGTAAGAAGTTTGCTCAGGAAGTCGGCTTTCTGCCGCCGGTGGTGCACATTCGCGACAATATGGAGCTGCCGCCCGCGCGTTATCGCATTCTGATGAAAGGGGTGGAAATTGGCAGCGGCGATGCTTATCCGGGGCGCTGGATGGCGATAAATCCGGGCACTGCCGCAGGCAGTTTACCGGGTGAAGCCACCGTCGATCCGGCATTTGGTCTGGCCGCCGTCTGGATCGAAAGTGCACTGAAAGAGCAGGCGCAGATTCAGGGTTATACGGTGGTGGAAGCCAGTACCGTGGTGGCGACGCACCTGAACCATCTGATTGGTCAGTACGCCAGCGAGCTGTTTGGTCGTCAGGAAGCGCAGCAGTTGCTCGATCGCGTGACGCAAGAGATGCCAAAACTGACGGAAGAGTTGGTACCGGGCGTGGTTACTCTGACCACCCTGCATAAAGTGCTGCAAAACCTGCTGTCTGAACGGGTGTCGATCCGAGATATGCGCACGATTATCGAAACGCTGGCGGAACATGCGCCGGTGCAGCCCGACCCGAATGAATTAACCTCGGTGGTTCGTGTGGCATTGGGTCGCGCCATCACTCAGCAGTGGTTCCCCGGCAGCGGCGAAGTGCAGGTGATTGGGCTGGATAGCGCACTGGAGCGGCTGTTGTTGCAGGCATTGCAGGGCGGCGGCGGTCTGGAACCTGGGCTGGCCGATCGCCTGCTGGATCAGGCGCAACAGGCCTTACAGCGTCAGGAAACGCTGGGTGCGCCGCCGGTATTGCTGGTCAATCATCCGCTACGCGCGTTACTGGCGCGCTTCCTGCGCCGTAATCTGCCGCAACTGATGGTGCTGTCGAATCTGGAACTGACCGATAACCGTCAGATCCGCATGACTTCAACTATCGGTGGTAATTAATGATCCGGCTAACGCTGTTGATTTTGCTGTGGCTGCCGACTCTGGCGCTGGCAGCTTCCGGTGGCTGGAGCGCCAGCGGAACCGGCGCGTCGCTGAGTCAGCGCGGGGTGCAGGCCTCTTCACCTGCGTTGTCGCCGCCGTCGCCGGTTAATGGCATGATGACTGAAGTGTACTGGCGTTATCTGCTGACCGGGCCGACACCGGCCGGGATGCAAGTTCGGTTGTGCTCATCAACCCGCTGTGCAGCGATCGAAGGCAGCAGCGGATCGACGCGTGGCCTGAGCAATGTGCCGGCTAACGAGAGTTTGCGTTTTGTGTTTTATGTCGAAGGGAAGGGGCGGTTATTTCCGGTGCTCAGAGTATTAAGCAACCAGGTGATGGTGAATTACCAGGGCTGAGGTCAGTATTTTATAGGGGCGTCGTTTTCGACGCCCGTGCGAGGGTTGCGTATTCTGCATGCCATCAGGACGGGAGCCGAAAACGGCTCCCCTTGAGTAATCAAGGTGTTACATCCGTTCTACCGTTTCAATACCCAGTGTATCCAGACCTTGTTTCAGGGTTTTCGCGGTCAGCAGCGCCAGCTTCAGACGGCTCTGACGCGTCTGTTCATCTTCGGCGGTCAGAATCGGGCAGTGCTCGTAGAAGCCGGAGAACAATCCTGCCAGATCATACAGATAGGCACACATCACATGCGGCATACCGTCACGTGCAACCTGGAGAATCGTCTCTTCAAATTGCAGCAGGCGAGCAGCCAGCGCCGCTTCGCGATCTTCGGTAATGTTAACGGCTCCGGTAACGCCGGTTAACTCAATGCCCGCCTTGCGGAACACCGACAGCACGCGAGTATAGGCATACTGCATATAGGGCGCGGTGTTACCTTCGAAGGCCAGCATATTGTCCCAGTCGAAGATGTAATCGGTGGTACGGCTTTTCGACAGGTCGGCATATTTTACCGCGCCGATACCGACGGTATTGGCCAGCGCTTTCAGCTCATCAGCTGGCATATCCGGGTTTTTCTCGCCAACCAGTTTGGTGGCGCGTTCAACCGCTTCATCCAGCAGATCGGAGAGCTTAATCGTGCCGCCGGAGCGGGTTTTGAACGGACGACCATCTTTGCCCAGCATCATGCCGAACATATGGTGTTCCAGTGGAATGGCTTCCGGGACATAACCGGCTTTACGCACGATGGTCCATGCCTGCATCAGGTGCTGATGCTGACGGGAATCGATGTAATACAGCACACGATCGGCATGCAGCGTTTCGTAACGGTACTTCGCGCAGGCGATATCGGTAGTGGTGTACAGGTAGCCGCCATCCTTTTTCTGGATGATCACTCCCATCGGTTCGCCTTCCTTGTTTTTATACTCATCAAGGAATACCACGGTGGCGCCTTCACTCTCAACCGCCAGACCTTTTGCTTTCAGATCGGCGACAATGCCTGGCAGCATTGCGTTGTACAGGCTTTCACCCATCACATCATCACGCGTCAGCGTCACATTCAGGCGGTTATACACCAGCTGGTTTTGCGTCATGGTGATATCGACCAGCTTTTTCCACATCGCCAGACAATATTCATCGCCGCCCTGCAGTTTCACCACGTAGTTACGGGCACGCACTGCAAACTCTTCATCTTCGTCGTAAGTCTTTTTCGCTTCACGATAGAAGTTTTCCAGATCGGCCAGCGCGATATCGCCGTGCTGCTCGTTCTGCTGCTTTTCGAGGAAAGCAATCAGCATACCGAACTGGGTACCCCAGTCGCCGACATGGTTAGCGCGGATTACATTATGACCGAGAAACTCCAGCGTACGGGCAGACGCATCACCAATAATGGTGGAGCGGACGTGACCGACGTGCATCTCTTTCGCCACGTTTGGCGCAGAGTAGTCAATCACAATGGTCTGCGCGGGCTGACGGGCAACGCCAAGGCGCTCATCGCTGACTGCCGCATCAACCTGCTGTGACAGCCACTGGCGATCGAGGAAGATGTTAATAAAACCGGGACCGGCGATTTCAACTTTACTGGCAATTCCATTCAGATCAAGATGCTGTAACACCTGTTCTGCCAGTTGTCGTGGCTGCTGGCCCAGTTTTTTTGCCACGGCCATAATGCCGTTAGCCTGATAGTCACCAAACTGAACTTTGGCCGACTGACGAACCTGAGCTTCACAATCTGCGGGTGCGCCCACCGCGATCATCGCCTGACTGACTTTTTCTGAAAGAAGAGCCTGAATATTCACCGGGATACCTTAATATGCTGAAAAGGCTCGTCTGCTGACAGATCGAGCCATTGTCATCGCGTCACCTGACAGTCGATCGGGATACTGTACAATGGTGGCGCGGAAAAAGAAGAGCAAAAGTATACTGTATTTGGATTGAGGCGTCAGCAGGCGGTGGTGAGGTGGAAACACCAATGCACATGTTTCCACCAAATGGCGCGAATGATTAATGACGACGGGGCTGTCGATGTGGATTAACGACCAGCTTGTTCTTACGCATCTTCCAGTGACGAATAATAGCAAAGCCCATCAGCGCGATTAAAATTGCGACCACGATTAACATTAACATAGTGTTATTCCTTGTGAGATGGTGGTCGCAATCTATAGTGAAAGTTGCCTGAAGGCAATTAACTGGCATTTAATTAAGAATATGCTGAAATTTCCAAGAATAGTCTTAAAAAACATGGGATTGTTCTCATGAGTTTTTTAATTAACAGATCGATAAAGCCGTAATCGAGGCGCCATAACTCTTGCTTACGTGGATTGATAAATAAAACTGACGATAAACGGCTTTTTTTATATCTTTACTGTTTGTAGCCATTTTACGCCGGGCGATTAATAAATAAGATTATTACTAATTATCAGGAGAAAATGTGTTGTCATTAGATTGTGTAGAAGAACTGAAGGATTTAGCTGAGGATTTGCCTCGCTTTGAGCTGGCGTTAAACCAGCTGGCGCAGGCGCTGGGATTGTCACTATCACAGCTGGAAGCTGACCATATCTCTGTCCGCTGCCATCAGAACACCACGGCAGAGCGCTGGAAAAAGGGTTTTTCACAGATTGGAGCACTGTTCTCCGAAAATCAGATTAATGGTCGGGCCATCTGTTTATTTGAGTTAAGGCAGCCGTTAAAGCTTGGCAACTGGCAGTTAAGCGTAATTGAACTGCCGTGGCCAGGAAATAAGCTGTATCGCCATGAAGGCTGGGAACATGTGGAGATTGTACTGCGCGGTGATGTGAATTCACTGGGTGCACGGGCGCTGGCGTTGCTCTCCGACGAAGGATTAGCGCAACCCAACATTTCGATTAAATCCAGCTCGCCGCGCGGTGAACACGAACGTCTGCCCAATCCTACGCTGGCGGTAACCGATGGCAAAATCACCATCAAGTTCCATCCCTGGAGCCTGAAGGAAATTGTGGCCAGCGAGCAGAGTGATTAAAGGGTACTAACTGCCCGCTCCATTCGGCTGATGGCCTCATTCAGTGTGGCGCGGGTGCAGCCAAAGTTAAAGCGCACAAAGCCATCGTCGCCAAAATCGCGGCCCGGAGAGAAGCCAAGACCGTGTTTTTCAAAAAACAGCGCCGGGCTGGCGACCGGCAGTGGCTGCGCATTAATCCAGCCGAGGTAAGTGCCTTCCGGCGAGGCCAGCGACAAACCCGCTATCGCATTGACGCGCTCCACCAGCAGATCGCGGTTCGCCCGCAGATAGTCCAGCTGCGCATCCAGCCAGGGTTGACCGTCGCGCCAGGCCGCGCTCGCAGCCACCAGCGCCAGGATGTCGACGTCCGGCACCAGCCCTTTGCGCTGGCGTTTAAAGCGCTCACGCAGTGCTTTATTGGGGATAATCGCCAGTGAGGCACCCAGCCCGGCGATATTAAAGCTCTTGGATGGCGAGAGCAGCGTCACCGATCGTTGCGCCGCATCTTCGCTTAACGAAGCAAACGGAATATGTTGCACACCCGGTTCGAGGATCAGATCGCAGTGGATCTCATCGGAACAGACGATCAAATCATGGCGCTGCGCAAAGGCCAGCTGCGCCTCCAGCTCCTGTCGACGATACACCGTACCACCAGGATTGTGCGGGTTACACAGCATCAGCAGTTTCTCATTGCCGGAGAGTTGTGCGGCGGCGGCCTCCAGATCCATTATCCAGCGACCCTGTTCCAGCCGCATCTGCAAACTTAGCTGCGTGCGTTCGGCGAGTTTTGCTGCCTGACGGAAGGGCGGATAGATCGGCGTGGGCGCAATGGTTCCCTGGCCCACCCCGGTAAACGCCCTGACGCAGAGATTCAGTCCGCTGACGATACCGGGCAAGAACACCAGCCAGTCCGCTTCCACCTGCCAACCGTAGCGTTCGGCCATACGTTGCGTCACGATATTCATTAGCTCATGCGGTGTGTCGCCATAGCCAAATACACCGTGCTCAATGCGCTGCTGTAAGGCGTTAATGATGCAGTCCGGTGAACGAAAATCACTGTCGGCGATCCAGAGTGGCAAAACATCGCGATCGCCATATTTATGCCACTTAACGCTATCGCTGTGACGTCGGTCTATCCATTGATCAAAATTGAATGCCATGATGAAGATTCCCGTTAATATAACCAGCAAAAGCCAGCCTAACCGAGAATCTGACAACCAGCCAGCAGTCATTAAACAGGAGGATGCGATGACAAAATTGGAAATATGCTGCTATGGAGTGGATTGCGCGATCGCCGCTCAGCAGGCGGGAGCAGATCGCATTGAACTGTGTGCAGCACCGAAAGAGGGAGGACTGACACCGTCTTACGGCAGCCTGAAAGTGGCGCGTGAGCAGTTAACCATCCCGGTTCATCCCATTGTGCGTCCTCGGGGCGGCGATTTCTGTTATTCCTCGACGGAATTTAACGCGATGAAATCTGACGTGGCGGCCATTCGCGAACTGGGTTTTCCCGGTGTGGTTATCGGTATGCTGGATGAAGATGCGCATATTGACAGGGTACAAATGCGCCAGATTATGGCGCTCTGCGGCGATATGGCGGTGACCTTCCATCGCGCTTTTGACCTGTGCCATAGTCCGAAACGTGCGTTGCAGGAGTTGACCGAACTGGGCGTTGCGCGCATTCTGACTTCAGGCCAGCAGCAGAGTGCTGAAAGCGGAATGGCATTACTGAAGGAACTAACTCTTATCAGTGAGGGTCCAATGATTATGGCGGGTGCTGGAGTGCGGTTAAGCAACCTGCAAAAGTTCCTCGACGTTGGCATCAAAGAGCTGCACAGCTCGGCCAGTCGTCTGGTGCCGTCGCCGATGCGTTACCGAAAAGCCGGTGTGTCGATGTGTTCTGATACTGAAACCGATGAGTTCAGCCGTTACTGCGTTGACGGCGATGTGGTGGAAGCGATGAAGGGCATTATCAATATGAACGCCAGTCGGGTCGCCTGACAATCAAACCGATTTTTGCCGCGCAGCACGCCGTAATTAAGACGTGATGTTTGCAAGTACCAGGCCCCAGCATCTTGCTGGGGCTTTTTTTCTTTATATCCATCAGTTAAATCATCACCATTTCAAGCTGCTTATCGATAAACTCTGCAAGGTTCGCCAGCTGGAGCAAACCGCCACAATGTTTCATCTTCACTCACTACCGCTGCGACTTGTCGTGGCATTCACATCATACGGAAACGGCGGCTAAGACAATTTATCCAGCACGTCCTCTATTTCCAGAGCCAGGTTCGCATCATCTTCATCGAGTGAAGATGATAACGTTTTATATTGTGCTGCAAGTTCACTCCTGATACTTGCTGCGAGCTGAAGGTCAGGCGTGTTGACTAACTGGTTTACTACCCAATATTTCCAGATGACATCGTCTCCTTTAAGCACATTGATAACATCATCCTTTAGCAAAGTACCTAATGTTGCCAGATGCGGCGCAATTATCCGGGCAACAGGCCAGTTGAAATCCTTTAACCACTCAATCATTACTGGATAATAAGGAATGAGAGCCTCCCTGGATAAACTAACCAGCTTCTCCACAGCAGCTGTATCCGCTTTATGTTTGGGCAGGAAGGCCGAAGCATCAGCGTGACTATGATTCGAACCAGAACGTGTATGCATGGACTGCTGTCTCTCCTCTGCCGGATCGGGTATCACGACCCCATCATTTACATCATGGCTCCATTGGCTGACCAGCGGATTCTGCCAGTTATTTTGATTATCAGCGATAAGGGCTCTTGTTGCTGCCCAGCTATCGAGTGATAGCGGTGTATCGGGCTGTGTCAGAATAGAATAATGGTTGGGGTTGTGTTCTGTTGGCGTAGGCAATACCTGAGTCGTATCAAGTAAGGCCGAATCAATCGAACGAAACCGTATTGCAGGTGCTGGTTGAATATTTTGTACTGACAGACCATGGCCTGGACCCTCAGTATCAATTTCAGGGCGCGGGGTTAAGTTTTTTGGCGTGCCGCTCCCAAGGCGATAATATATTGGCATGTTTTAATCCTTTTTTTAACGGAAAGATAAATATCAGGAAGAAATGATGGCTGTTATTTGACATCCTTTTCCTTAATGTAACGATTCGCCAGCTTAATCTGCCAGGGGGTGAACAGCTTTTTGATGTCTATTTCACCGGAAGATATTTTTCCGAAATGTTTGTCTACAATGTCGATAACATTTTTATATTTCTTGTACTCGTCGTAAACCTTATCTCTTTGTGTTTTTACAGAATCTTTCATTTTATTAAAAGAATCAAAAGTAGTCTGCCACAATTCAAAATTAACAGGGGTTGTACTGAGAATGTCGTCAAGGCTGTTGTCCATTTGTTTGTCAATGTTAATGATTCGCTTATCACTGCTTTCAATTTCGGCTTGGGTGGTTTTAAGAATTTCGTTTAAGCTGGTAAATTCCGCTTCTCCAACGCTCATGTGGCCTTCGAAAACTATCTGGAACGAACCGATATAGCTGTTAATAAAGAAGCTTTTTTCGGTTTGAACGCTGCCGCTTTGCGCAATGAAAAGATGTAAGCCACCTGAAACATTGAAGTCCTGATGAACCGTTTTTTGTGTGACCGAGGTGCTGGATGCAAACTGGGTGATGAAACCAGTGATAATATTTATAACCCGCTGTAGCGTAAGATTATAATCTTGCTGAAATCCTGACAGGTATTGGACGACTTCATCTGTAGTGCTTTGTGGGATGTCTTCAGAACCTGGCACTTTTGGCGAGGGGAATTGCTGAGTGTTAATTGACTCAGCAATCGAGTTAATAATTTTATTGACAGATTCAAGGCTCCATTCACTGTATAGTTGATAGTCCGTGTTTTTATTTCCGAAGAAATACTTCCCGTCCCATTTGTTTTTTTTATAATAATCAGATACGAGTGAACTCACATCCTCCGATAGTTTATCTTCAATTCTTGAAGATTTTTCGGAAAGATCCTGCATGAACTTATCAAAACGCTCACTATCTTTCTGCAATTGCTCAATAGATTTAGATTTACCCATGATAATACCCTCTTTTATGAATCAAAGATGAAATATTAAAAACACATTTACATGTTTTGGACCAGACATGCTCTTCAGCAAATCAATTAAAACAGTTGCCAAAAAGAATGAATCTCATATCAATAAATCTGAAGCAAGCGACAGGACGAACGTAAACTTAATCAATTAAATAAAAAATAAAAAAACTCAACTCTTAATGATCGATATTTTAAATCGATTGATGTTTTCTTAATCAAATCAGTCAGGATTATTTATATTGAGTGATGCGATGAGGGTCTTTTTTAGGATTTTCCTGCTGTTGGTTGCTTAAAAGCATAAGCGTAATTAATGTTGCATCGGGTGTTTTTTTGCAACGTATTGATTTGTAAGGATTCTGATTGATTTGCATTCAATCTGATTTTTTAAGTGTATTAATATCAGTTGCTTGAAAGTTGGCTGCTGATAGGGGCCTTACTCTCTTACTGCATGATAAAAATTAATTCCGTGTGTCATTAAGTATGCGAATGTTTTGCTGGGGCTTTGTTAATGCCTGTCAGGGGCCATCTTCTGCGAAAAAAGCCGCCCTGTGAACAGTGGGTATCGCTATACTGATAGCTTAATCATCAGTGGGTTCAGAGGCTCGGGGAGCATAATGAACAGAAAAATTCCAGCTTGTCTGACCATCATTGTCCTGTACGGGCTGCTGAGTTTTTATGCCAGCGGCGCAGAGTCATGCCCGGCCAACAGCAAAGTCGTCAACGACAGCAACAGCGTGATTATGCTGGGCGGCAGCTCGAAAGGGATGGTGCGACAATTTGTGGTGGGCGAGTTTGGCAAAGATGTCGATTTGCAAAAGCGCCTGCTGGGGCAATTTGATCGCTGCGGCAACCTGACCATTGCCGATATCAGTTATGACAAAAATGAAGGCAATGTGCTGTTAAAGATGGAACAGCATATTGCGCGCGTTACCGATGGCTGGCAGGCGGAATACGCTTACTCAGTAATGGTGCAGCAGCAGGGTAAAACCGTTGAAGTCAGCAATAAACAAGGAACCATCAACTATAAGGTGGGCAAAAACGGCAATATCACCAGTTCCACCGAGGTGTTTACCAATATGGGTAACAAAGGGTTTACCGAGACGACCTACAGCCACGATAAAAGCTTGCGCCTGCTGAAAAGTGTGGCGCGCGGAACGGATAATCTGACCAATGGTGAATACCACTATCAGTGGAGCGATAAAGGGCAGATGCTGGCCACCACCTCGGAGAAAAGTAAAGAGACCTATACTTACGATAAGCAGAATCGCGAGCTGCGGCTGCACAGTGTCACCAATACGCCGGTCAGTGTGATCACTTCGGTGGATGAATGCCAGTCATGGGATGATATCGGTAACTGTACGCTGAGTTATTCGCGGGAAACCGAAGTAACGGATAAGTCGACGGTTAAGCGTAACCTTAGTGCGGCATATCGCTTTGAGTATTGGGATGAGGAAGTTAAGTAACCTGTAACCATAAATAGATTTAATGGATTGTCGATATTGTATACCGACAAGGACTTTATTAAGGGGTTGCTCTATGAAACATTCACCAAAGCAGAGCGCAGAAATCCTTAATCTTCATGCCCGCACGATTGAGGTTGACGGCTCAGAAAATCCCATCATTCTGAACTTCTGGGCTGAGAGCCTTTCATTCTCACCCGCGTCCTCTGAAGACAATAGCGACGATGCGCCCGAGCGTTGACGTATTCAGCCACGTTCTCGGCAATGCGTTAACGTAATCCTTCTGTTTCTTGACCCTGCGACAAGTACCGGTAAAATTACTCTTTCCCATTACGGAGCCTGCAGTAATGACCGCATCACTGATCTCTTTTCTTGTTGCAATCATCATTTTAACCTTAACACCCGGTTTTGATACCGCGCTGGTATTACGCACTTCTGCCGCCAATGGCTGGAAGAAGGCGCTGGTGACCGCCATAGGGATCAGTACCGGTTGCCTGGTGTGGGGCGTGGCGGTGGGGCTCGGTCTCGGCGCATTATTGCTGGCGTCAGAAATAGCTTATAACGTGTTGAAACTGGCGGGTGCGGCATATCTGTTATGGTTGGGTGTGGGGTTGATTTTGAAGCCGCGTAGCGAATTCAATGCGCAGGTCAGAGTGGGCCGTCAATCCGCCGGTTATGCCAGCTTTTTTACCAAAGGCGTAATGGGCAATTTGCTGAATCCCAAAGTTGGTGTATTTTACGTATCGTTTTTGCCGCAGTTTATTCCCGCTGGCGCATCGGTGGCGTTATGGAGCAGCGGTATGGCGCTGACTCATGTGATTATCGGCACCTTATGGAGCTGCGTACTGATTGCTTCCACGCACTATTTTGCTGAAAAGCTGCGTAATCCGACGGTAATGAAGCTGATGGATCGGCTGACCGGCTGTGTGTTTATCGGTTTTGCCGCCAGACTGGCGTTATCGAAACGATAAAAAAATGGGCCGGTTTGACCGGCCCGATTTATTTATGGCTTTCTCGCCACCAGTACCGCCCGCAGCGGCGCTGGATAGCCTTCGACCGTTTTCGTGGCATCCTCAGGATCGAGGAATTCTGCCAACGACTCACTGGTCATCCAGTCGGTTCTGCGCTGCTCATCGGTGCTGGTGACGGAGTAGTCGACGATGCGAACATCTTCAAAGCCGCACTTCTCCAGCCAGTTTTTCAACGCACCGGTAGACGGAATAAAGTAAACGTTCCGCATCTGCGCATAACGCTCGCCCGGAACCAGCACCGCCTGGTCATCACCTTCGATCACCAGCGTTTCCAGTACCAACTCACCGCCGCTCACCAGCTGATTTTTCAGCTGGAACAGATGATCCAGTGGCGATCGTCGATGATAGAGCACACCCATCGAGAACACGGTATCAAAGGCTTTTAATTCCGGCAGCTGTTCGATTCCCAGCGGCAACAGATGCGCACGCTGATCGTTACCGAGTAATTTACGTACCGCTTCGAACTGGCAAAGAAACAGCTGCATCGGGTCGATACCGACGACAAAGTTCGCCCCGGCACCGAGCATACGCCACATGTGATAGCCGCTACCGCAGCCGACATCCAGCACCGTGCGGCCCGCCAGCGATGAGATATGCGGCAGTACGCGCTCCCACTTCCAGTCAGAACGCCACTCGGTATCGATCTCCGTGCCATAGAGTGACCAGGGGCCTTTACGCCACGGCATCAGGTTGCGCAGCAGTTTGTTGATACCGTCACGCTGACGGTCGGTCAGGTTGCCGGACTCCGCGCTGACGCTGTGCAGCAGATCAAGGCGTTCCGGCTCCAGCAGCGGTAAGTATTCCACCGCTTTATGCCAGTTTTTAAAGTGGCCGTGCAGGTTCTCTCGCTGCCAGCTGGCAATCTGTGCCGGCAGTGTTTCCAGCCACGGCGCCAGTGGGCCTTTGGCAATTAATTGATAAAAGTTACCGAAATCGATCATGCATCACTCGCTTTGACGGCAATCAGTGAGCCGAAGTTAAAACACTGGAACCACAGTTCCGCATGCTCGAAACCGGCGTTATGCAGGCGCTGTTTATGGGTTTCGACGCTATCGGTCAGCATGACGTTTTCCAGCATGCTGCGTTTCTGGCTAATTTCCAGTTCGCTGTAACCATTGGCGCGCTTAAAGTCGTGATGCATATTAAACAGCAGCTCGCCAACCTCGCTATCTTCAAAGCTGAATTTTTCCGACAGCACCAGCGCGCCGCCCGGTTTCAGACCCTGATAAATGGTATTCAGTAGTTGTTGACGCTCGGCAGGCTCGAGAAATTGCAGGGTGAAATTCAGCACCACCATTGAGGCATTTTCGATATGAATTGCGCGAATATCCGCTTCAATTACCTCAACCGGCGTATCGGCCCGGAAGGCATCGATATGGCGACGGCAGCGTTCTACCATCGCTGGCGAATTATCGACGGCAATAATCTGACAACCTTCAGCCTGAATGTTACGGCGCACCGAAAGGGTAGCGGCACCCAATGAACAGCCCAGGTCGTAAACCCGGCTGTTGGGTTGCACAAAGCGTTCGGCCAACATACCAATCATCGAAATGATATTGGAATAACCTGGCACCGAGCGCTGAATCATATCAGGGAAAACTTCAGCTACGCGCTCATCAAAGGTCCAGTCACCAAGCTTTGCGATTGGTGCGGAGAAAAGCGTATCGCGGTTAGACATAACGGTAAATCCGGTGAACAACGGAAAGGGCGCTATTTTGGCAGAAACCGGCGCTGGCTGCACCTTTTCTGCCATTGCAGACCCATTAATGCAGAGTCAGAACCAGATCCCACGGCATAAACAGTAAATTACAGAGAACCATACCGATAAGCGCCAGGCCGGTGATCAGCATGCCATTACGACGCCAGTACATAATACTGTGATGCATTCCCCAGCCATGCATGGCGCGGCCAGCGAAGAAAAACAGTCCGCACAGATGCACCATCCAGATATCCGCGCCGTTCATCTCCATCATCACCAGCAATAAAGTGGCAATCGGGATATTTTCCATCGCGTTACCGTGAATGCGCATCGCGATTTGTAATTCAAAGAATCCACCATCGCCGTGTGCCACGCGGTACTGACGGCGTAAACGGATAACATCAACAGAAAATTTAATTAAAAACAGTGCCCCAAGCACGACATACAGCGCGCTGACCATGCTGAACTCCAGTAAGGAAAGATTGATGCTGCGCACATCATAGCCGGGAATTGTAAAGGTGTCGCCGGGCAACGTGGTAACGGTATAGCCTTTATTAAGGCATAGGTTAAAACAGCTGTGCCTGCTGCGGCCAGTCAGGGGCGTCGCCAATGTCAGGAATGGCCTGTTGCAGATGTGGCCAGAGAAACTGGAT
>NZ_JRXE01000035.1:20295-43012 GCF_001267535.1 Winslowiella iniecta
CTGTGCGTCAATCACCGCCGGTAGCGATGAAGTCGAAGCATGTATCGGGCGACTGTCCAGAATGACCCGATTGACGCCGCGCTGATGCAGCCCACGGTTAAACGCCTGCTCGGCCTCGCCTTTGGCGAAGAATGCCGGGTGACGCACTTCCACGCCATACTGAAAGTCCTGCGGTAATTTATCGAGAAAGGCCCACAGCGCCGGCAGCTCGTCGGGGCCAAACGCCGCGGGAAGTTGCAGCCAGTACTGACCGATGCGACGGGAGAGCGGATCAAGGGTGCGGAAAAATGCCTCGGTGAGATCGTCACAGTGACGCAGCGCCGCTTGATGGCTGATGGTGGACGGGAATTTAAAACAGAAGCGGAAATCGTCATCGGTCATATCGCGCCAGCGCAGCACGGTTTCCGGCTTCGGCAGCGCATACAGGGTGGTATTGCCTTCAACGCAGTTGAAATAGCGGGCGTAATCGGCCAGCGTTTCAATCCCCAGCTTTTTCCACTGTGGATGCTGCCACTGCGGCAGACCGAGGTATAAGGGTTTCATCTTCATCTCCGGAAGATCGGGCAAAAGAGAGAGATTAGCGATAAAGAGAGCATCAGGCGACCATAAAGGTGTCGTGAAGCGGCGAATTTTGTTAGTTTTTTCTGATAAATGCCGGTGCGCAAAGCATCAATCGTTGAGATCTGGCGCGGTTGTGCTGCTCAGCTCTTATCGCACTGGCGATTTTACATTATAATGCCTGCCTTTTTCTGGGCAGCGTCTGCCCGACGTGTCTGGTAATTAGCTGATTATTACCAGATGGGTAATCTCAAAAGACGACTTATTATGCTGCGCGTGCAGCAGCGATGAAGTTAAAAGGATATCGTTATGCGTACTGAGTATTGCGGACAGCTCAATCTGTCTCATGTAGGCCAGCAAGTCACCCTGTGCGGTTGGGTCAATCGTCGCCGCGATCTGGGCAGCCTGATCTTTATTGATATGCGCGACCGTGAAGGCATCGTTCAGGTGTTCTTCGATCCGGACCGTCAGGAAGCGTTTAACCTGGCTTCTGAACTGCGTAACGAATTCTGCATTCAGATTACGGGCACCGTGCGTGCACGTGATGAGAAGAATAAAAACAGCGATATGCCGACCGGCGAGATTGAAGTTTTCGCCACCGACCTGGTGATTATCAATCGCTCTGAGCCACTGCCGCTGGATTCCAATCATGAAAACAGTGAAGAAGCGCGTCTGAAATACCGTTATCTGGACCTGCGTCGTCCGGATATGGCGAATCGCCTGAAAGCGCGCGCTAAAATCACCAGCTTTGTGCGTCGTTTTATGGACGATAACGGTTTCCTCGATATCGAAACGCCAATGCTGACCAAAGCGACGCCAGAAGGCGCGCGTGATTACCTGGTGCCAAGCCGTGTGCACAAAGGCAAATTCTATGCGCTGCCGCAGTCACCTCAGCTGTTTAAACAGCTGCTGATGATGTCCGGTTTTGACCGTTACTATCAGATCGTGAAATGTTTCCGTGATGAAGATCTGCGTGCTGACCGTCAGCCGGAATTTACCCAGATTGACGTCGAAACCTCCTTTATGACTGCGCCACAGGTGCGGGAAAAAATGGAGCGTCTGGTCCGTGAACTGTGGCTGGATGTGAAAGGCGTTGAGCTGGGTGATTTCCCGCAGATGACCTTTGCCGAAGCGATGCGCCGTTACGGTTCCGATAAGCCTGACCTGCGTAACCCGATGGAGCTGGTGGATGTTGCTGACCTGCTGAAAGAGGTCGAGTTTAAAGTCTTCTCCGGCCCGGCTAATGATGCCAAAGGTCGCGTCGCGGCGCTGCGCGTGCCGGGCGGCGCGACCCTGAGCCGCAAGCAGATCGACGAGTACGGCAAGTTTATTGAGATCTACGGTGCCAAAGGTCTGGCCTATATCAAGGTCAACGAGCGTGCCAATGGCCTGGAAGGTATTCAGAGCCCGGTCGCGAAGTTCCTGACCGCGGAGATCGTGGAAGCGATTCTGGCGCGTACCGGTGCTGCTGATGGCGATATGATTTTCTTTGGTGCGGATAATGCCGCTGTGGTTTCTGATGCACTGGGTGCACTGCGCCTGAAACTGGGTCGCGATCTGAACATCACCGAGGAAGGCCGCTGGGCACCGCTGTGGGTGATTGACTTCCCAATGTTTGAAGACAATGGCGAAGGCGGCTTGACGGCGATGCACCATCCGTTTACCGCGCCGAAAGATATGACGCCGGAAGAGCTGAAAAACCTGCCAGAAACGGCGATCGCTAACGCCTACGATATGGTGATTAACGGTTACGAAGTGGGTGGCGGTTCCGTGCGTATCCATAACAGCCAGATGCAGCAAACGGTATTCAGCATTCTCGGCATTAACGAACAAGAGCAGCGCGAGAAGTTCGGCTTCCTGCTGGATGCACTGAAGTACGGTACCCCGCCGCACGCCGGTCTGGCATTTGGCCTCGATCGTCTGGTGATGCTGCTGACCGGCACCGACAATATCCGTGATGTTATCGCCTTCCCGAAAACCACCGCAGCGGCGTGTCTGATGACCGAAGCGCCAAGTTTCGCCAACCCGGCCGGGCTGGCGGAGTTGGGCATTCAGGTGGTGAAGAAGGAAAAGCCTGCTTCAGAAGAGATGCCAGAGAACGACTAAGATGGCCTATAAGCAGCCCGTTTCGGTGTTAGTGGTGATCTTCGCCCGTGACACCCGGCGGGTGCTGATGCTGCAGCGGCGCGACGATCCGGCGTTCTGGCAGTCGGTTACCGGCAGCATTGAGCCGGGCGAAATCCCGGCGCAAACGGCGATGCGTGAAGTGCTGGAAGAGGTGGCAATTGATATCAACGCAGAGCAGCTCACATTCGTTGACTGCCAGCGTCAGATAGAATTCGAAATCTTCCCGCACTTTCGCCATCGCTATGCGCCGGATGTGACGCACAGTCGCGAGCACTGGTTTACGCTGGCGCTGCCGACGGAGCGTGACGTGGCGCTCAGCGAGCATCTGGCCTTTCAGTGGCTGGATGCGCGCGCCGCGGCGCAGCTCACCAAGTCCTGGAGTAATCGCCAGGCAATAGAAGAGTTTGTGAGTTAAGTTTTGTTTTGAATGCCTGCCTGGCATCGAGGAGAAATCAAAAATGGCTGGCCATAGTAAATGGGCGAATACCAAGCACCGTAAAGCGGCACAGGATGCCAAACGCGGTAAAATTTTCACCAAAATCATTCGTGAGCTGGTGACTGCCGCGAAGCTGGGCGGTGGCGATGCCGATTCCAACCCACGTCTGCGTGCGGCAATGGATAAAGCGCTGTCGAATAACATGACGCGCGATACCATGAACCGTGCCGTGGCACGTGGCGTGGGTGGCGATGATGACAACAATATGGAAACCATCATCTATGAAGGCTACGGCCCGGGCGGCACCGCCGTGATGGTTGAGTGTCTGAGTGATAACCGTAACCGTACCGTGTCTGAAGTGCGTCATGCCTTCACTAAAACCGGCGGCAACCTCGGTACTGACGGTTCCGTGGCGTATCTGTTCACCAAAAAAGGCGTGATCTCTTTCGCGCCAGGCCTGGATGAAGATACCGTAATGGACGCGGCGCTGGAAGCCGGTGCCGACGACGTAGTGACTTACGATGACGGCGCGATTGACGTGTTTACCGCCTGGGAATCGCTGGGTGCAGTAAAAGATGCGCTGGAAGCGGCGGGTCTGACGGCCGATTCTGCTGAAGTCTCCATGATCCCATCGACCAAAGCCGATATGGATGAAGAGACCGCGCCGAAACTGCTGCGTCTGATTGATATGCTGGAAGACTGTGACGACGTGCAGGAAGTTTACCATAATGGTGAAATTTCCGATGAGGTGGCGGCTACGCTGTAATGGCGTTTCCCGGCACGTTACCGCACACCCCCGGAGGCGCGTGATGGCAATTATTCTGGGCATTGACCCTGGCTCACGCGTCACCGGTTACGGTGTGATTCGGCAGGTGGGGCGGCAACTGACTTATCTCGGCAGCGGGTGTATTCGTACTAACGTGACCGATCTGCCGTCGCGCCTGAAACTGATTTATGCGGGCGTCAGCGAAATCATCACCCAGTTTCAGCCGGAGTTTTTTGCCATCGAACAGGTGTTTATGGCGAAAAACGCCGATTCAGCGCTGAAGCTGGGGCAGGCACGCGGGGCGGCGATCGTCGCGGCGGTTAACCAGGATCTGCCGGTGTTTGAATATGCCGCGCGTCAGGTGAAACAGACGGTGGTCGGGATCGGCAGCGCGGAGAAGAGTCAGGTGCAGCATATGGTGCGCACCTTACTTAAACTGGCGGCCAATCCGCAGTCCGATGCCGCCGATGCGCTGGCAATTGCCATTACCCATTGCCACGTCAGCCAGAACGCCAGCAAGCTCAGTGATACCCGATTGCAGCTGACACGCGGGCGTCTGCGTCCTTAACAGGCTGGATATTCATCCAGCCTTTTTTATGTTATAAACAGCCATATTCCCTCATTATCCAAAGGAAGCAAACGTGATAGGTCGTCTGAGAGGCATTATTCTTGAGAAACAGCCGCCGCAGGTATTAATTGAAGCCAACGGCGTGGGTTATGAAGTGCATATGCCGATGACCTGTTTTTATGAGCTTCCGGAACTGAACCACGAAGCGATTATCTTTACCCATTTTGTGGTGCGTGAAGATGCGCAGCTGCTGTTTGGTTTTAACAGTAAGCAAGAGCGTGCGCTGTTTCGCGAATTGATTAAAGTTAATGGCGTCGGGCCAAAACTGGCACTGGCGATCCTGTCAGGCATGTCGGCGCAGCAGTTTGTGACCGCGGTAGAACGCGAAGAGATTGCCGCGCTGGTGAAACTGCCGGGTGTCGGTAAGAAAACCGCAGAACGCCTGGTCGTGGAAATGAAAGATCGCTTTAAAGGGATGCATGGCGACCTGTTCTCTGCCGATTCGACCTTCGCCCTGACCAGCGAAAGCCCGACTCCTGCCGCTAATGACGCGGAAGCTGAGGCGGTTTCTGCACTGGTTGCCCTCGGCTACAAACCGCAGGAAGCCAGCAAGATGATCAGCAAAGTGGGGCGTGCCGGTGTCGACTGTGAAACGCTGATCCGCGAAGCACTGCGCGCAGCTATTTGAGGTAAAGCATGATTGAAGCCGATCGTCTGGTATCGCCGGGCACCATCACCGAAGAAGAGGTGATTGACCGCGCCATCCGTCCTAAGCTGCTGGAAGAGTATGTGGGCCAGCCGCAGGTGCGTGAGCAGATGGAGATCTTTATCAAAGCGGCGAAAATGCGCGGCGATGCACTGGATCACCTGCTGATTTTTGGTCCGCCGGGCTTAGGTAAAACCACGCTGGCGAATATTGTCGCTAACGAGATGGGCGTGAATCTGCGCACCACGTCCGGCCCGGTACTGGAGAAAGCCGGCGATCTGGCGGCGATGCTGACGAACCTCGAACCGCATGACGTGCTGTTTATCGATGAAATCCATCGATTGTCACCCGTGGTTGAGGAAGTCCTCTATCCGGCGATGGAAGATTATCAGCTGGATATTATGATTGGCGAAGGCCCGGCGGCGCGGTCAATTAAGCTCGATCTGCCACCGTTTACCCTGATTGGCGCCACGACTCGCGCCGGTTCACTGACGTCACCGCTGCGCGATCGTTTCGGCATTGTGCAGCGTCTGGAGTTTTACCGGGTTGAGGATTTGCAGCATATCGTCGGACGCAGCGCCGCCTGTCTCGGGCTGGCGCTGAGCAGCGAAGGGGCGCTGGAAATTGCCCGCCGTGCACGTGGCACGCCACGTATCGCCAACCGGTTGTTGCGCCGCGTGCGTGACTTCGCAGAAGTGCGTGCCAATGGCGAGTTAAGCGGTGATGTGGCATCAAAAGCGCTGGATATGCTGAATGTCGACACCGAAGGGTTCGACTATATGGACCGTAAACTGCTGCTGGCGATTATCGATAAATTCACCGGTGGCCCGGTGGGGCTGGATAACCTCGCGGCCGCAATTGGTGAAGAGCGTGAAACCATTGAGGATGTGCTGGAACCCTACCTGATTCAGCAGGGCTTTATTCAGCGCACACCGCGTGGCCGTATTGCCACCCAGCATGCTTACAAGCATTTCGGTATTACCCGCGAGTAACCAGGCGGGCGGTGAGAACGCCGCCCGCTTATCACGCCGCACTACACCGCTGGCTTTTTCACCATACTGATCACAAACATCGCTGCCGCACACAGCACCACTGACGGACCGGCCGGGGTGTCATAAAACGCCGAAAAGGCCAGGCCACCCGTCACCGCCAGCATACCAATCGCGACTGCCACGGCGGCCATCTGTTCAGGAGAGCGGGCAAAACGCCGTGCGGTGGCTGCCGGAATAATCAGCAACGACGTGATAATCAGCGCACCGACAAACTTCATCGACACACCAATGGTCAGCGCGGTCACCAGCATCAGCAGCAGTTTGGTGCGCTGAATATTGACGCCGTCGACCTGTGCCATTTCCGGGCTGATGGTGATAGACAGCAGTGCGCGCCACTGCCAGGCCAGAATCGCCAGCACCAGCGCCACCCCGGCCGCAATGGCAATCAGATCGACCGGCGTGACCGACAGCAGATCGCCAAACAGATAAGCCATTAAATCGACGCGCACATTCGACATCAGACTGACCACCACCAGACCCAGCGACAGCGCACTGTGCGCCATAATGCCCAGCAGGGTGTCGATCGCCAGATGCGGGCGGCGCTCAAGCCACACCAGCCCAAGCGACAGCAGCAGGGTGACGGCAATTACCGCATAAAACGGGTTGATATTCAGCAGCAGGCCAAAAGCCACACCGAGCAGTGAAGCGTGCGCCAGCGTATCGCCGAAATAGGACATCCGACGCCAGACGACAAACGAGCCCAGCGGACCGGCAGCCAGCGCCAGCATAATGCCACCCAGCCAGCCGGGAAGTAACAGTTCAATCATGACGGACCTTGTCCTCTGCGCAGAATAATACGTCCCTGAAGATCGTGACGATGATTATGGTGATGGCGATAAATCGCCAGCTGCTCGGCACCGCGCGAGCCAAACATCGAAATAAATTCAGGATGCTGCGACACCACTTCCGGCGTGCCGGAGCAGCAGATATGGTGATTCAGGCACAGCACTTCATCGGTTTTCGCCATCACCAGATGCAGGTCGTGCGAAACCATCAGCACGCCGCAGTTAAGCTCGCGACGTAATTGATCGATCAGGTCATACAGCGCGACCTGGCCGTTAACGTCAACGCCCTGCGTCGGTTCATCCAGCACCAGCAACTGTGGATTATTCAGCAGCGCCCGCGCCAGCAACACGCGTTGGGTTTCCCCCCCGGAGAGTTTTTGCAGCGGGTATTCGAGTAAGTGTCCGGCCTGCACGCGCTTCAGTGCCGGCAGAATATCGGCCTTTTTCACCCCTGGACGCAGTCGCATAAAGCGATCAACCGTCAGCGGTAGTGTGGAATCGAGGTGCAGTTTTTGTGGCACATAGCCAATACGCAAACCGGCAGGGCGGTTGAGTTTGCCCGAACTGGGGGCAATAAGTCCCAGCACCACGCGCACCAGCGTCGATTTTCCGGCACCGTTTGGGCCAAGCAAAGTCAGAATGCGTCCGGGTTCCAGCTTAAGTGAAACATCAGACAGCACGCGACGTTGACCAAAGGTCACCGAGATGTTTTCCAGAGTTACAAGTGAGGACATTGTCGATTACAGGTTGCAGAAGATATCGAATGTTATAATATCACACTACTTCCGCTAATCACGATGGATTGACGCATTATGTTACATAATAAAAACCGCTTTTTTACCGCCCTGATGGCCCTCGGATTTACCGCTTCGCTTGCTGCGCCTGCCTCCGCTGCGGTAGTGGCCTCGATTAAACCACTGGGTTTTATCGCAGCGGCCATTGCCGACGGCGTCACGCCGGTTGAAGTGCTGCTTCCCGACGGGGCGTCAGAACATGACTACGCACTGCGCCCATCCGACGTCAAACGCTTGCAGAGCGCGGATCTTGTGGTATGGGTTGGCCCTGAAATGGAAGCTTTTTTGACCAAGTCTGCCAGCGGATTACCGGCGAAAAAGAACCTCGAACTGGCGGCGTTAAACGGGGTAAAACCGCTATTGATTCGTGGTGCCGAAGAGGATGAACACCATGAAGAAGGCCACGCAGACCATGATGAAGAGGGGCACGATCACCATCATCACGGCGAGTATAATATGCACCTGTGGTTATCCCCTGAAATAGCAAGGCAATCTGCGGTTGCAATCCACGAAAAATTATTGGAACTTATGCCGCAAAGCAAGGACAAACTAGACGCTAACCTACAGAACTTTGAGGTTAGTCTGGCGAAATCTGACCAGCAGATTGGTTCCGAGCTTGCGCCAGTGAAGGGGAAGGGATATTTCGTTTTTCATGATGCCTACAGCTACTTTGAAAAACACTACGGGTTGTCGCCTTTAGGGCATTTTACCGTGAATCCTGAGATCCAACCTGGTGCCCAGCGTTTACATCAAATACGAACACAGTTGGTTGAGCAGAAAGCAGTCTGTGTTTTCGCTGAACCACAATTCAGGCCGGCCGTCATCGATGCCGTTGCCCGCGGAACCTCTGTGCGAAAAGGCACCCTGGATCCGTTGGGAATGGGTATCAGCTTAACCAAAGACAGCTATGTGAAATTCCTCTCACAGTTGTCGAGCCAGTATGTGAGCTGCCTGAAAGGAGCATAGAGGAATAGTAAATAGTGCAGCAGATAGCCCGCTCTGTCGCCATGGCGTTCAACAACTTACCACGGCCCCACCGCATCATGCTGGGGTCTCTCACTGTCGTGACACTGGCCGTCGCTGTCTGGCGGCCTTACATCTATCATCCCGGCGAAAACCCGATCGTTAAACATATTGAACTGGATAAAAGCGAGCTGCGTACTTTGCTGCCGGAAGCCAGTGAACCGATCGATCAGCCGACTCCGGCCCCGGAAGAAGACATTCCTAAAGATGAAATCGACGAAGATGTACCGAATGAGTCGGGCACGCACGATTACACCGTTTCGACCGGCGACACCCTGAGCAGTATCCTTAATCAGTACGGCATTGATATGTCAGATATCAATCAACTGGCTAATGCTGACAAAGATCTGCGTAATCTGAAAATCGGTCAGCAAATTTCCTGGACCTTAACCGACGATGGTCAGTTACAACGGATGACCTGGGAAATGTCGCGCCGTGAAACCCGTACGTACGATCGCTCCGGCAACGGTTTTAAAGCTTCCAGCGAAATGCAGCAGGGCGAATGGAAGAACAGCGTGCTCAATGGCTCCTTAAACGGTAGCTTTGTCAGCAGCGCCCGTAAAGCCGGTCTCAGCAGCGGCGAAGCCAGTGCGGTGATTAAGGCGATGCAGTGGCAGATGGATTTCCGCAAACTGCGCAGCGGTGACCAGTTCTCAGTGCTGATGTCGCGTGAAATGATGGATGGCAAGAGTGAACAGAGCCATCTGTTAGGCGTGCGTATGCGTACCGGTGGTAAAGATTATTATGCGATTCGCGCCGAAGACGGCAAATTCTACGATCGCAGCGGCTCGGGTCTGGCGCGTGGCTTTATGCGCTTCCCGACCGTGAAGCAGTACCGCGTCTCGTCTAACTTTAACCCACGTCGCCTCAACCCGGTGACCGGGCGTATCGCACCGCATAAAGGCGTCGATTTCGCCATTCCGATTGGCACGCCAGTGCTGGCAGTGGGTGATGGTGAAGTGGTGGTAGCGAAACGCAGTGGCGGTGCCGGTAACTATGTGGCCATTCGTCACGGTCGTCAGTATATGACGCGCTATATGCATCTGAAAAAACTGCTGGTTAAGCCAGGCGAGAAGGTCAAACGTGGCGATCGTATTGCGCTGTCCGGCAATACCGGCCGTTCAACCGGGCCGCATTTGCATTATGAAATCTGGATTAATAACCAGGCGGTTAACCCACTGACGGCGAAACTGCCGCGCTCTGAAGGCCTGACAGGTCAGGATCGTAAAGAGTATCTGGCGCAGGTCAGAGACGTGGTTCCGCAGTTGCGCTTCGACTGAGTCAGTCAGGCAGCAGAGAAAAACCGACGGCGCAGGCTGTCGGTTTTTTTTCGTCGGTTATCGGGAATGATTGCAAATTTGCCTGTCAGCACTATCATTAGCCGGTTATTGTTTGAGGCGAGTGCATGGAAAACAGAAAAAAAAGTAACAGTGAATTTATTCCCGTCTTTCAAAAGGCTTTCCTTAAGCCGAAATACTGGGGTGCCTGGCTGGCGATTGGTGCCTGTGCCGGGATGGCGATGTTGCCTGCGCGCGTCCGTGACCCGATTTTAGGCGGACTGGGCCGCACCGCCGGTAAGTTTGCCCGCAGCGCGCGTCGTCGCGCCCAAATCAATCTGTTTTATTGCCTGCCGGAATTGCCGGAACAGCAGCGTGAAGCGATTATCGATCAGATGTTTGCGGTGGCGCCGCAGTCGATGGTGATGATGGCCGAGCTGGCGCTGCGCAAGCCAGAACATGTGCGCGATCGCGTTGAGTGGCACGGCAAAGAGATTATTGAGGGCTTGCGTGCTGAACAGCAGAATGTGATTTTCCTCGTGCCACATGGCTGGGCGGTTGATATCCCGGCGATGCTGATGGCTTCCGAAGGCCAGAAAATGGCCGCGATGTTCCATAACCAGCGTAATGAGCTGGTGGATTATATGTGGAATGCGGTACGCCGTCGCTTTGGTGGCCGTATGCACGCACGTAATGACGGAATTAAACCTTTTATCAGCTCAGTGCGTCAGGGCTACTGGGGCTATTATCTGCCCGATCAGGATCACGGCGCGGAACACAGTGAGTTTGTCGATTTCTTTGCCACCTATAAGGCAACGCTGCCGGCGATAGGTCGCCTGATGAAGGTGTGCCGGGCCAAAGTAGTACCGCTGTTCCCGGTTTATGACAGCAAAACCCATAAGCTGCACGTGCATATTCGTCCACCAATGGAGGATTTGCTCGATGCGGATGATGAAACGCTGGCGCGCCGGATGAATGAAGAAGTGGAAATTTTCGTCCGGCCTAATCCGGAACAGTACACCTGGATTCTTAAGCTGCTGAAAACCCGTAAAGAGGGTGAGCAGGAGCCTTACCAACGCGACGAGCTATTTCCGAAGAAATAGTGCTGCAGGGGCGTTCTCGTAGGGTGCCGGAATATCGTAGGGGAGCCGTTATCGGCTCCCGTCCTGAAGAGTGCCAGACCTCAACAGGGACGACGCGAACGCCGCACCTGCGGGCAGATGACCTTACAACGCCACCACCTGACTGCGTCTTTGACGCTCACGCAGAAATCCACGCACCAGCGCCAGCCAGATTAACCCCGCCAGCAGATTAATGCCGCTGAACCACCGGCTGCCTCCGGCAAAATAGCCATACTTCGCCAGCTCAATGCCAATCGCAAAAGCGGCAATACTCAACATGCCAATCATCGCCGCCACGCTGCCTTTGCCCGCCTCGCTGGAAAACAGCGTCAGACGGTACAGACCGGCATTGACCAGGCCAGAACCAAAAGCATACAGACTCAGCCCGGCAATCATCCACAGATAGCCGTGACTGTCGATAACCGCACTTAGCGCGGCGATAATCAGCCCCAGCATAATCGGCCAGGCACCCAGCTTCAGCGGTTGCTCCAGCGGCACGCGTCCTGCCAGTTTGCCCAACGTCAGGTTGCCGACGATCATCGCGAGGAACACCGGCAGTTGCAGCAGCGCGTAGTGCATACGGCTGAGACCCTGGTCATGGATCAGAATCACTGGCGACAGTGCCACCCACGCCAGCATCGGAATGCCCAGAATACCGATAGCCAGTGCGCCGCTGATTACCTGGCGATCTTTCGCCAGCGCCAGATAACCTTTGCCCATCGATTTCAGTGACACCGAAGCGTTTCGGTCTCCGGCGGTTTCCGGCATGCTGCGCCACAATCCAATTAATGCTATCGCGGTCACCGCGGCGAACAGATAAAACATATCGCGCCAGCCGCCAACGCTGAGAAATGCCGCGCCCGCTACCGGCCCCGCCAGCGGCGCCAGCAGCGCCACGTTGGCCATCAGCGCGGTGATTTTCACACTGAGCGCTTCATCAAACGCCTCCAGCACAGCGGCATAGCCCACCGCGCCGATAAAGCACAGGCTGATGCCCTGAATAAAACGCACGGCAACAAACTGTTCGATACTCTGCACCCAGTGCATCACCAGGCAGGACAGCATAAAGAACGCCACACCGAACAGCATCACCGGACGCCGGCCAAATTTGTCCGACAGCGGGCCAAGCAGCCATTGCAGCAGGACGCCACCGACCAGATAGCCGGTCAGTGAAGCGGAGACCCATTCCGGTCCGACATTAAATTCGCCGGTCACCAGCAGCATGCCCGGTTGAATCATATCGTGGGCGATATAGGTGGCGAACTCGAACAACACCAGTGAGAAGGGGAAGATCAGGTGACGAAAGGTCAGATTTGATACCGGGGTATACGACGCCATCCAGGCTCCTTGTTTCCAGTAAACGTAAAAACGCGACCGCCAGTGCAGTCGCGCTAAATATAAACTCGGTTAACAGCGATTTGCGGAAATTTTACTTATCAGCAAACCGGGCGATCGGGTTAATCAGTGTTCCGGCAAATTTCAGATTTTCTGCCGGATCAGACAGATTAATCATCTGCTGGTTATTGGCCAGTTGCAGACGGTTGAGACAGGAGAGTTCGAACTCCGGCGTAAACAGATCGTAGCGGGCAAACTTACTGGCCAGCTGAGGATGCGCCTGCTGATACTCTTTGACGCAATCCGCCACGCAGCGCCAGAATGTTTCTTCCGGCAGGGTGTTATCCTGCGCCAGAATAGCGCCAATAAAGCGGAAGATACAGTCAAACACGTCAGTGAAGATCGATAACAGCTTCAGATTTTCCGGCACGTCCACCGCCAGGCGCTGCGCCTTCTCTGGCAGCACCGCATCCGGATTCAGCACCGCAATCTCTTCGCCAATATCTTTCATATACGCGCTGACCGGCAGGTTATTTTCCAGCAGCAGAATCAGGTTTTCACCGTGTGGCATAAACACCAGGTCATGCTGCCAGAAACAGTGCAGTAGCGGGCTTAAGTAACAGCGCAGATACGCGCTGACCCAGCTTTCCGCACTGACGCCGGAGTCGGCAATCAGCGCTGGCAGCAGGGCTTGCTGATGGTGATCGATATGCAGCAGCGAAGCCATGGTCATCAGGCGCTGATTTGGCTGCAACGCGGTAACCGGGTTATCACGCCACAGCGCGGCAAACATCTTCTTGTAAGCTGAATCACCGCTGATCGCCTGCTCATAGTAGCGATTATGATAGCCGATGGCCGCCACCTCGCGCAGGATGCGGAAATCACACTGCTTGAGCCAGTGGTCGTTTTCCACCAGGCCTTCCAGCCACTGATTCACCGCCGGAGTGGTCGCCATATAATAAGGCGACAGGCCGCGCATAAAGCCCATATTCAGCACCGACAGCGCCGTTTTCACGTAGCGCTTGTTGGGCTGGCTGCGGTTAAAGAAGGTGCGGATTGACTGCTGTGCCTGGTACTGATCGTCGCCTGCGCCGAGATAAATAATATCGCGCGCGGCAATATCCGGCGCAAACACCGTCAGCAGCTTATTCTGCCACTGCCACGGATGCACTGGCATAAACAGGTACTGGTCGCGATCCACGCCGATCTCATCCAGACGCGCGTTAAAGGCATTGACGGTGCCTTCGCCCAGTTCGTCACGCATCAGCTGTTGATAGCTTAATTCATCAAGGCTGGAGAAGTGCGCATTACGCAGATGTACCGCGACCCATACCAGGTTAACTGGCGTGGCGGCTTCCGGCGCAAAGGCGAGGTAGTCGCGGGCATCAAAACCGATGCGGCCATTATTGGCAATAAAGCACGGATGGCCTTCAGTCATCGCGGCTTCAACGGTCTGGAAGTCCGCTTTGGTCAGCGCCTTGCTGTCCGGATTATTGTTTTGCAGTTTGAACACGCTGCTGCACAGGGTACTGGTGATCTCTTCCATATAGGTCGCCAGCATCGTCGGCGGAATGCCGATCTGCTGATTGAACTCGACGATAAAGCTCAGTGCATCCAGCTTCAGCGGCTCGCCATTCTGATGTTTGCTCAGGGAATCCAGATCGATTGACCAGTGATCCAGCGCCATGCGCGCCGCGCAGAATTGATACTCCGCTTCTGCGCCCGGCACCGCCAGGCTGTAACGATCAAGTTTACCGGCCGATGCCACTTTTTTCGGTTCGACCAATTTTTCATGGGCGAATTCGGCAATCGCTTTGCGGATCAGCAGACGGTTAGCCAGCGTCCAGTTGTCGCTGGCCAGATGGCTGCCGGTAAGGAGCGTCGAGGTGTTATTCATAGTTAAAGATTCCTGCAATAAAGCTTTTTGATAGTCATCACGCTGGCAGAAGGCCAGCCAGGCGGTTTTATGGCCCATATCGATGGTGTGCTGATAGCGGAAGCCCGCACGTTTGTTCAGCGGATGGATTTTGTCATTGCGCACATCCGGCTCCACTACCACCCGGCCCACCTGTGGCTGGCTGAACATGTAATCCATAACCGTGCTGAAAACCTGCCAGCTAAACTGTTTCAGCGGTTTTTCTGCGGGCGCGATCAGGATATGCATACCGTAATCATCGTCGCGTGCCGGATAAAACTGCCCGACTTGATCCTGCTGCGCCTGGTAAAACTCCATCAGAAATACCGGCTGCTGATTGCAACAGCCAATTAACGCCGCATGAGGGTTATCACGCGTCAAATCGCGATAGAAACCGGCGACCGTTTCGAAATCGTCATCCTGCATGCCCCAGAAGCGCGCATAATCCTGCGTCACCCAGCTGTAAACCAGCGCGGCATCTTCTGCCTGCATCGGGCGCAGTGTGAACTGGCCCGCCGGACGGGCGCAGCGGTAGAGGATGTTATCGCTCATTGCGCACCTCCGGGTTGGCCGGGAAGGTCTGGAAAGCAATCTGGCGCTCAACCGGGTAGACTTCGCGCCCGGTGATTTCGCGGATCAGCACGGAATTGCGATAGCAGGCCATGCCCAGATCCGGCGTCACAAAGCCGTGGGTATGCAGCTCGGCGTTCTGCACAAAAATCTGGTTATGCTGATCGATGCTGTAGTTGCGCTGCACGTCATAACGGCCTTTCTCATCCCAGCGCAGGCGGTCAGCAATACCCTCGACAAACATCGGCGGCTGATACTGATAGCCGGTGGCCATTACCAGCCCTTCACTGCGGCGGACAAAGGCGACATCCTGTTCCTGCTGATGCAGTGCCAGTTCGAATTCTCCGCTCGGCAGCCAGCGCATATCGTTCAGTTCCGAATGGGTAAACAGATTAACGTCCAGATCGCCATCCAGCTGCTTCACATACAGCAGATCGTAGATGTCATTGATCAGACAGCTATTAATCCCTTTGTACAGATTCTTATGTTTGGCATTCAGCTCATCACGCTTGCTGGCGGGCAGGGCGTGGAAGTAGTCAATCCACTCCGGCGACGTCATCTCCAGCGTCAGCTTGGTGTACTCCAGCGGATAGAAGCGCGGCGCACGAGTTACCCAGTTCAGCTGGTAGTTAAAACGATCGATATCGCCCAGCAGATCGTAGAAGATCTCGGCGGCGCTCTGGCCGCTGCCCAGCACGGTAATCGAGTTTTTCTGCTGTAACGCCGCTTTATCTGCCAGGTATTCACTGGAGTGCGTCAGGCGCTGACGATGCGGGCGGCTGCATGGCGGCATCCACGCGCTCGGTCCGGTGCCCAGCACCAGTTTGCGCGCCAGCCAGCTTTGCGTTTCGCCGGTCTGGGTAGAAGCGCTGCGCACCCGATAACATTGCAGTTCGTCGTCATAGCTGACGTATTCAACCCGGGTATTCCAGTGCAAATTGTCCAGCTGAGCGCTGGCCCACTGACAGTACTGGTTATACTCCTTGCGCATCAGGAAGAAGTCTTCGCGAATATAAAAGCGATACAGCTTGCCGGTTTGCTTCATATAGTTCAGCAGGCTGAAGCGGCTGGTCGGATCGGCCAGCGTCACCAGATCAGCCATAAACGGCGTTTGCAGATGCGCACTTTCCAGCATCATGCCGGTATGCCAGTCAAAACCCGGATTCTGGTCGAGGAATACGCCGTCCACGCCTTCAATCGGATCCGTCAGACAGGCCAGCCCAAGATTAAACGGGCCAATACCAATACCGATAAAATCATAAATTTTGTTATTCATGGTTCTGCTCTCACTGATTAGCCGCGTTCAGACTCTGACTTCGCGCCAGTTCACGGCCGTAATGTGCGATTAGGGCAATAATGTCTTCCAGATCGGCTGAGGTGGTCGCCGGGTTCAGCAGGGTAAATTTCAGATACTGACGGCCATTCACTTTGGTGCCCGCCACCACCGCATTTCCTGAACGGAACAGCGACTTACGAATCTGCGCATTGATCTCATCGACCACCGCATCGCTGATGCCTGGACGTGGCACATAGCGGAAAATCTGGGTCGTCAGCTCGGGCTGATGCAGCACTTCAACCGCCGGATGATCCTTCAGCAGCTTATGGGCGGTACGGGTCAGATCCAGCAGCGTGTCGAAAGCTTCGCCGAGGGCATCCGGCCCCATAATGCGCAGTGTCATCCACATTTTCAGCGCGTCGAAACGGCGGGTGGTCTGAATGCTTTTGTTCACCAGGTTTGGTGTGCCTTCCTGCTGCGCACTGAGCGGATTGAGGTAATCGGCATGCACGGTAACGTGACTGAGATGCTGGCGATCGCGTACAAAGAACGCGCCGCAGCTGACAGTCTGGAAAAACGATTTGTGGTAATCGACCGTCACAGAATCGGCCTGTTCAATACCGTTCAGGCGCTGGCGATGCTGCGGCGAGACCAGCAGACCACAGCCGTAAGCCGCATCGACGTGCATCCATAAACCGTAATGCTGGCAGAGAGTGGCAACGGAATTTAGCGGGTCAATGCTGCCAAAATCGGTGGTGCCGCTGGTGGCAACCACCGCAATCGGGATCAAACCTTGCTGGTGGCAGCGCTGAATTTCCTGTTCTAACAGTGCGGCGTCCATGCGATAGTGCTCATCGTGATCGATGGCAATCACCGCGTCATAACCGAGTCCGAGAATGGCTGTCGATTTCTGAATGCTGAAATGGCTCAGTTTTGAGGTGAAAATACGCCATTTGCTGGCTTCCGGCGGCAGGCCTTTCTGCTTAATCAGATGGCCCGGACGGTGTTTCGCGCACCAGCTGTCGCGTGCCAGCAACATTGCCATCAGGTTTGACTGCGTGCCGCCGCTGGTAAAGATACCGTCTGAGCTGGCTGGCAGGCCGATACGGCTCAATGTCCAGTCGATCACTTTCTGTTCAATCAGGGTGCCGCCTGCGCTCTGATCCCAGGTGTCTACCGAGCTGTTAACCGCACTCATAATTTGTTCTGCCAGCAGCGAAGGCAGCACTACCGGGCAGTTCAGGTGAGCAATATATTTCGGATGATGGAAGTAAACCGCGTCGCGCAAATAGAGTTGCGACAGCTCTTCCAGGGCCGCATCGCTGTTCAGTAGCGGGGCATTAAGATCGACCGCGTTAAACGCCGGTGCCAGCTCGTGGGGAAGAATACCGCTAAAAGGTTTTTCGACCTGCTGAATGGTGTTGTTGATTAATTGCAGCGCCGTCAGCGTTTGTTGCGAATAAGCATCAAGCTGAGCTGCATTAAACAGCATATCGCCAGCTGTCTCATCGGGGTGTTGTTGAAACTGTGAGGCAGTGCGCGCCGCTTGAGAACCAAAGACCATACCCTGTACCTTTTTTTGGACGTAAGAAACCCTGCCGCCATATAAAAATGACAGCCATTACCCTGCGATGTCAGAGGACATCAGTTAAACGCTATTTAAGAATAATCAGAAACACACCGATTCCGGTCATGCGTCAAAAATGCATCAATTACCGGTAGTGCGTGAAAATCCTTAGTTTCATAAGGTTAAAATCACTGTTTGTTACCCGGATGTTACCTTTATTGGTGTGAATGAGATTATAAATAGGAATCATTAGCATTCAATGAGTTTATTCTTACATGAAAGTGTTAAGCGTTGTTGATGTTAAATTTGTGATGCAGATCACATTTTTATCGTGCAGAAACCTGAGTGATTATCGGGATAAAACGTCGTGGGCAGGGGATGGTATGGCAAGAAGGGGAAAAATGGGCTGCATGGGCAGCCCAATTATTACAGCAGGAATTATTCGACGCGCAGCACGCGACTGGTGTTGGTGGTGCCAACGGTACTCATCACGTCACCCTGGGTGACAATCACCAGATCGCCTGACACCAGGAAGCCTTTATCACGCAGCGAGTTAATCGCATCGTTAGCCGCGGCGACGCCATCGTTATTACTGTCGAAATATACCGGGGTCACGCCGCGATACAGCGCCGTCAGATTTAGCGTGCGCTCATGGCGAGACATGGCAAAAATCGGCAGACCCGACGTGATACGTGAGGTCATCAGCGCGGTACGGCCAGATTCGGTCATGGTGATAATCGCCGTCACCCCTTGCAGGTGGTTAGCAGCGTACATTGCTGACATGGCAATCGCCTCTTCGATATTATCGAACTGCACTTCAAGGCGGTGTTTGGACACGTTGATGCTCGGGATCTTTTCCGCGCCGAGACAGACTTTTGCCATCGCGGAAACGGTTTCAGCCGGATACTGACCGGCAGCGGTTTCGGCTGACAACATCACCGCATCGGTGCCATCGAGCACCGCGTTGGCTACGTCCATCACTTCCGCACGGGTTGGCATCGGGTTGGTGATCATCGATTCCATCATCTGGGTCGCGGTAATAACGGAACGATTTAGCTGACGCGCGCGACGAATCAGCGCTTTCTGGATACCGACCAGTTCAGGATCACCAATTTCAACGCCAAGGTCACCACGCGCCACCATCACCACGTCGGAGGCAAGGATAATATCATCCATGGCAGCCTGGCTGGCGACGGCTTCAGCACGCTCGACTTTCGACACAATCATGGCATCGCAACCGGCTTCACGTGCCAGTCGACGCGCATAGTGCAGGTCTTCGCCGCAACGCGGGAAGGAAACCGCCAGATAGTCGACGCCGATTTTTGCCGCGGTCAGAATATCAGCCTTATCTTTCTCGGTCAGCGCTTCTGCCGACAGACCACCGCCGAGTTTATTAATGCCTTTGTTATTGGAAAGCGGCCCGCCGACCGTCACTTCGGTAAACACTTTCATGCCCTGAACTTCCAGCACTTTAAGCTGTACGCGCCCGTCGTCGAGCAGCAGCACATCACCCGGCACCACATCTTCCGGCAAGCCTTTGTAATCAATCCCGACTTTCTCTTTATCGCCTTCGCCTTTACTCAGGCTGGCATCCAGCAGGAAGCGATCGCCGAGATTAAGGAAAACTTTGCCTTCTTTAAAGGTAGAAACGCGGATTTTGGGACCTTGCAGATCGCCGAGGATCGCCACGTGACGGCCAAGTTTCTTTGCAATTTCGCGGACTTTATCGGCACGCAGCTGATGGTCTTCCGGCGTACCGTGCGAGAAGTTAAGACGAACAACGTTAGCGCCAGCAGCGATGATTTTTTCAAGGTTGTTATCGCGATCGGTTGCCGGACCTAAGGTAGTTACAATCTTGGTTCTTCTGAGACGTCTTGACATGTAGGACTCCGTTGACTTTTAAACGTGGTGTTGCCATAGCAATCACGGGTTCTTCTGTTCTGGTTATAACATTTATATAACAAGGGGCATACCTGGTCGACCCCCTTGTTTTGATAGTGGCTAAACACTATCGCGGAAAGAGAGAGGTCGCCGCGTCCTTATCTAAACGCGATTCTTTCAATCCTTCTTTGACGCGCTTCAGGTTATCTCTGAATTTTGGCCCACGACGTAGGGTAAAACCGGTTGCCAGTACATCAATGACGGTTAACTGCGCCAGACGCGAGACCATCGGCATATAGATGTCGGTATCTTCGGGCACGTCTAAAGTCAGCGCCAGCGAAGCCTCGTGCGCCAGCGGCGAGCCGGGTGAGGTAATCGCCAGCACGGTGCCGTCATTTTCCCGCGCCAGTCGCGCCAGCTCGACTAAATTTTTGGTGCGTCCAGTGTGTGAAATCAGCACGATCACGTCACCTTCGGCACTGTTCATGCAACTCATGCGCTGCATCACAATATCATCGGAATAGATGACAGGCACATTGAAGCGGAAAAATTTATTCATTGCGTCGTGGGCCACCGCCGCCGATGCGCCGAGGCCAAAAAAGGCAATCTTTTTGGCTTGCGTCAGCAGATCGACCGCGCGGTTAACCGCACTGCTATCGAGTTGCTGGCGCACCTGGTCCAGACCGGCCATCGCTGACTCAAAAATCTTGCTGGTATAGCTGTCGACACTATCATTTTCATCAACATGGCGGCTGACATACGGCGTCCCGGTCGCCAGACTTTGCGCCAGTTGCAGTTTAAAATCGGGAAAACCTTTGGTTTCCAGCCGGTGACAAAAGCGGTTGACCGTTGGCTCGCTGACTTCCGCCGCACGTGCCAGCAGGGCGATACTGGAGTGCATGGCGGTTTGCGGCGCGGCAAGGATCACCTCAGCAACTTTGCGCTCAGATTTGCTAAGGTATTCTACAGAAGCCTGAATTTTTTCCAGCATATTCATCGGGGGCAGACCACTCATCAATTCTGACGATTTCATTCAAAGGAGAAATCGATGTCATTTTGTAGAGAATATACAATGCCGTAACCGATGACAGGCAGAGCCAGGCAGCCAATATTTACATTTTTTGCCAGAGTATGAGCTGTGTCTGATTTTCATAATGGTAAAACGGTAACAAAAAAGTCGAAAAATTACGCACAAACTGACGCATTGTTGGCTTAAACAGCCAGTAAATTGACCATCGGGATAGACATTGGCCTGGCAGACGCCGCGCTGGTTTACGTGTCATAGCCAAAGAAGTACATTGTGTTGAAAGAAAATTACAATAAGAGTCTGACTGATTACGGAATCCGCAAGTCAGATTCATCCTGCAACGAGGAGATTAAAATGGCGGTAACTCAAACAGCCCAGGCATGCGATCTGGTTATTTTCGGTGCCAAAGGCGACCTTGCACGCCGGAAACTGTTGCCTTCTCTGTACCAGCTGGAGAAAGCGGGTCAGATTCATGCAGATTCGCGCATTATTGGTGTTGGCCGCGCCGACTGGGATAAAGCTGCCTATACCAAAGTGACTCGTGAAGCGCTGGAAACCTTCATGAAAGAGAAAATCGATGAGGCACTTTGGGATAAGCTCAGCAGCCGCCTCGATTTCTGTAACCTCGACGTTAATGATATCTCGCACTTCCCGAAACTCGGCAAGATGCTGGATCAGAAAAAGCGCGTCACGATTAACTACTTTGCCATGCCACCAAGCACCTTTGGCGCGATCTGCAAAGGGCTGGGCCAGGCGAAGCTGAACGCGATGCCGGCACGCGTGGTGATGGAAAAACCGCTGGGAACCTCGCTGGAGACTTCGCGTGAAATCAATGACCAGGTCGGTGAATATTTCGAAGAGAGTCAGGTGTTCCGTATCGACCACTATCTGGGTAAGGAGACAGTACTGAACCTGCTGGCGCTGCGTTTTGCCAACTCGCTGTTCGCGTCGAACTGGGACAACCGCACCATCGATCACGTGCAGATTACCGTCGCGGAAGAAGTGGGTATCGAAGGCCGCTGGGGCTACTTTGACCAGGCGGGTCAGATGCGCGATATGATTCAGAACCACCTGCTACAGATTCTGACCATGATTGCCATGTCGCCGCCAGCCGATCTCTCTGCTGACCGTATTCGTGACGAGAAAGTTAAAGTGCTGCGCTCACTGCGTCGTATCGATCACAGCAACGTGCGTGAGAAAACCGTGCGTGGTCAGTACACCGCCGGTTTTGTGCAGGGTAAAAAAGTGCCGGGCTACCTCGAAGAAGAGGGCGCAAATAAATCCAGTAACACCGAATCCTTTGTTTCGATTCGTGTTGATATTGATGACTGGCGCTGGGCGGGCGTGCCGTTCTACTTGCGTACCGGTAAACGTCTGCCAACCAAATGTTCTGAAGTGGTGGTCTACTTCAAGAACCCGGCGCTGAACCTGTTTAAAGAGTCCTGGCAGGAACTGCCGCAGAACAAACTGACTATCCGTTTGCAGCCAGATGAAGGTGTGGATATTCAGATTCTGAATAAAGTGCCGGGTCTGGATCATAAACATAACCTGCAAACCACCAAGCTGGATCTGAGCTACTCCGAAACCTTTAACCAGTCGCACCTGGCCGATGCTTACGAGCGTCTGTTGCTGGAAACCATGCGCGGCATTCAGGCGCTGTTTGTGCGTCGTGATGAAGTGGAAGAGGCGTGGAAGTGGGTTGACTCCATTATGGATGCCTGGGCGGCGGATAACGAAGCTCCTAAGCCTTATCAGGCTGGCACCTGGGGGCCGGTGGCGTCAGTGGCAATGATTACCCGTGATGGCCGTTCCTGGAACGAATTCGAGTAATTAACCGTTAATTATCAAACCCGCTTCGGCGCTGAGGGATCCCCACTAAATCAGCGCTAATAAACCAACACCATATTACGGTAGGTTTTGGCGAGGTGGCTGA
>NZ_JRXE01000036.1:0-6340 GCF_001267535.1 Winslowiella iniecta
AGCAGCTGGCCGACGCCGCCCAGCAGTATGATATTTTTGCCCGCACCAGCCCGGAGCATAAATTGCGCCTGGTGAAAGCACTGCAAAGCCGTAACGAGATTGTCGGCATGACCGGTGACGGGGTTAACGATGCACCGGCACTGAAGCAGGCGGATGTCGGCATTGCCATGGGAATTAAAGGTACTGAAGTGACGAAAGAAGCGGCGGATATGGTACTGACCGACGATAATTTTGCCACCATTGCCAATGCGGTCAAAGAGGGGCGTCGTGTCTACGACAACCTGAAAAAAACCATCCTGTTTATTATGCCGACCAACCTGGCGCAGGGGCTGTTAATTATTATCGCGATGCTGATGGGCAACCTGCTGCCGCTGACGCCGGTACAGATTTTATGGATGAATATGGCCACCTCCGCCACGCTCTCCTTTGGCCTTGCGTTTGAAGCGGCAGAGAAAAATGCTATGCGTCGCCCACCGCGTAATGCGCGTCAGCACGTGATGGATGGCTATGCTATCTGGCGCGTGGCGTTTGTCGGCACCCTGATTGCCATCAGCGCCTTTATGCTGGAAGCCTGGTTGCAACCCAGGGGTTACAGCGTCGAGTTTATCCGCACCGTGCTGTTGCAGACGCTGGTGACGGCACAGTGGGCGTATATGCTGAACTGCCGTAAAACCGATGGCTTCTCACTGACCGCTGGCGTGCTGCGTAATCGTGGCATCTGGATAGTAACCAGCGTCCTGGTGCTGTTACAGCTGGCGATTATCTATCTGCCTCTGATGAATCGCCTGTTTGGCACTACCCCACTGCCACTACTGTTCTGGATTGTGCCGCTACTGGTCGCCGCGATGGTGTTTATTATCGTCGAAATTGAAAAACCGCTGACCCGGAGATGGCGTAAAGCGTAAATCTGCTGTCGGGCGGCGTTCTCGCCGCTCGTGCCGGGGGTGTGCATCCTGCATGCCCCAGAAAGGGAGCCGAGAACGGCTCCCCTGGCAGATGTCGCAAACCCCGCCCTATTTTTGTTCAGGCAATGCTCACTCACTGTGCAGCCCCACAACACCAATCTTAATTAATTCATATAAATCAAAACATTAACTTTTGGCACGCGCTTTGCTCTGTTGAATTCCATCATGTATACCAGATGGAATTCAGACTATGACATCAATAACCGGGTTTACGCTCCAGCAGTGGCAACAACTTTATCAGCAGGATGCAGAGGCAATCGGCGTCACGCTGGAAAATCTGCTGGCAACGCTGTCGACCGACGATACCGCCTGGCTCTATCTGGCGACCCCGGCGCAACTGCGCGCACAAATCACGCCGCTGCTGGCGGCTTACCGTGAAGACCCTGCCTCGTTGCCGCTGTTTGGCGTGCCCTTTGCGGTTAAAGACAATATTGATGTCGCGGGCTGGCCCACCTCTGCCGCCTGCCCGGCGTTTACGTATCAGGCAGAAAACGATGCCGTCGCCGTCGCTCGTCTGAAAGCCGCCGGTGCGATAGTGATGGGCAAAACCAATCTCGACCAGTACGCCACCGGGTTGGTCGGCTGTCGCTCGCCGTTTGGTGCCGTCCCTAACACGTTCGATGCCGCTTACGTCAGCGGCGGTTCCAGCTCCGGCTCTGCCTCGGTGCTGGCACGAGGTCTGGTCGGATTTTCACTCGGCACTGACACCGCCGGATCGGGACGCGTACCCGCCGCTTTTAACAATGTGGTCGGACTGAAACCGACGAAAGGCTGGCTCTCCGCCAGCGGCGTGGTTCCCGCCTGCCGCCTGAATGACACCATTTCCGTCTTTGCACTCACGGTGGAAGATGCATGGATCGTGGCGGATATCGCGGGCGGCTATGACGCCAGCGACGCCTATTCGCGCAGCAATCCGGCACTGGCACCGGCAGCCATGTCAGTCGCGCCGCGCTTCGCCATTCCGGCTACGCCAACCTTCTTTGACGATCGGCAGGCCGAAGGCGCGTGGGAAACGGCGCTGTCCGCCCTGCGCGCGACCGGTGCCAGCCTGCACCCCATCGACTTTACCCCTTTTCAACAACTGGCCGACCAGCTTTACTACGGTCCGTGGGTGGCGGAACGCACCGTGGCAGTAGGCGACATGCTGCAACAACCGGATAATATGGACCCGGTGGTGCATGGCATCGTCGCCAGCGGCGAGCAATACAGTGCGGTGGATACCTTTAAAGCCGAATACCTGCGCGCCGAACTGACGCGCCAGATTCAGCACACCCTGAGTCAGTTTGATGCGTTAGTGGTGCCGACATCCCCCACCATCCATACCCTCGAAGAGATGAAACAGGAGCCGGTGCGCTACAACTCGCAGTTTGGCACCTACACCAATTTCACCAATCTCGCTGACCTCTCAGCGCTGGCGCTGCCTGGGCCGTTCCGCGCCGATGGTTTACCGGCAGGTATCACGCTGGTCGCACCCGCCTGGCATGATCGGGCGCTGGCAACCTTTGGACAGCGCTGGCAGCAACAGCAAGCGCTGACGCTGGGCGCGACCGGAAAAGCCCAGCCTGCTCATCACCTTTCGCTGCCCGATTCGGCGCTGCATGTGCGGGTAGCGGTGGTCGGTGCGCATCTCAGCGGCATGCCGCTCAATCATCAGTTAACCACCCGTCACGCAGTACTGGTGGAAGAGACGCAAACAGCCGCCTGCTATCGCCTCTGGGCGCTGGCGAATACCCAGCCGCCAAAGCCGGGTCTGGCGAAAGCCGGCAGCGGTAAAGCGATTACCGTCGAGCTGTGGGATATCCCGCTGGCGCGCTTCGGTGAGTTTGTCGCAGAAATCCCTGCGCCGTTGGGTATCGGCACCCTGACGCTGGCCGATGGCCGCGCAGTGAAAGGCTTTATTTGTGAACCGGCAGCGCTCAGCGATGCCACTGAGATCACCGAATTTGGTGGCTGGCGTAACTGGCTGACGCGCAAGGAGACAACCCATGTTTAATACTGTTCTGGTGGCAAACCGTGGCGAAATTGCCTGCCGTGCGATTGCTACGCTGAAACGTCTGGGTATTACCAGCGTCGCGGTCTATTCCGATGCCGATAAAAACGCGCAGCATGTGAAAGATGCGGATATCGCTATCGCCCTCGGCGGCGAGAAGCCGGGCGACAGCTATCTGCGCATTGATAAAATTCTCGCTGCCGCACAACAGACCGGCAGCGAGGCGATCTGGCCAGGCTACGGTTTTCTTTCGGAAAGTCTGCCGTTTGCCGACGCCTGTGAAAGCGCGGGTATCGCCTTTGTTGGCCCGACCGCCCACCAAATTGGTGAATTTGGCCTGAAACACCGCGCCCGTGAGCTGGCCGCCGCCGCCGGGGTGCCGATGACACCCGGCACGCCGCTACTGGCTTCGCTGGACGACGCGCTCAGCGCCGCCGAACGCATTGGCTATCCGGTAATGCTGAAAAGCACCGCAGGTGGCGGTGGCATCGGCCTGACTCGCTGTGCCGACGCCGCTGCGCTGAGCACAGCATGGGAGAGCGTACGCCGCCTCGGCGAACAGTTCTTCAGTGATGCGGGTGTGTTCCTCGAACGCTGTATTGACCGCGCCCGCCACGTTGAAGTGCAGATCTTTGGCGATGGCAAAGGTCGGGTGATTGCGCTCGGTGAACGCGACTGTTCGCTACAGCGCCGTAATCAGAAAGTGGTGGAAGAGACTCCGGCACCCAATTTGCCGCAGTCTACCCGCGCCGCATTGCTCGACTCGGCGGTAAAGCTGGGAGAACAGGTGAACTATCGCAGTGCCGGTACCGTGGAATATATCTACGATGCCGAACGCGATGAATTTTTCTTCCTGGAAGTGAATACCCGTTTGCAGGTGGAGCATCCGGTCACGGAATGCGTGACCGGACTGGATCTGGTGGAGTGCATGTTGCGCGTGGCCGCCGATGTACCACTCGACTGGCAGGCGATGACCGCCGCGCCGCAAGGGGCGTCGCTGGAAGTGCGTATTTACGCCGAAGATCCGTTAAAAAACTTCCTGCCCAGCCCCGGCGTATTAACCGAAGTCCACTTTCCGCAAGATGTCCGCGTCGACGGCTGGATCAGCACCGGCACTGAGGTTTCCGCCTTCTACGATCCGATGATCGCCAAGCTGATTGTCCACGCCGACAGTCGCGAAGCGGCGCTGGCGAAGATGCAGCAAGCGCTGAATGAAACCCGGCTGCACGGCATTGCCACTAACCTCGATTATCTGCGTCAGGTTGTCGCCACGGAGGCGTTTCGCACAGGCAAGGTCTGGACCCGCATGCTGGACAGTTTTATCCCTGAAGCCAGAGTGGTTGAGGTGTTACAGCCAGGCACCTGGAGCAGTATTCAGGACTACCCTGGCCGCTTAGGCTACTGGGACATCGGCGTGCCACCATCCGGCCCCATGGATGATTTCGCTTTCCGCCTGGCGAACCGCATTGTTGGCAATGCGGAAGAAGCCGCCGGGCTGGAATTTACCCTGCAAGGCCCGACGCTGCGCTTTCACAGCAATACCCTTATCGCCCTGACCGGTGCCGCCTGCCCGGCCGATATCGACGGCGTGGCGGTCGACTACTGGCAACCGCTGACGGTAAAAGCCGGGCAAACCCTGACGCTGGGTCGCGCGCAGAACGGTTGCCGCACCTATCTGGCGATACGTAATGGTTTTGATGTGCCGGAGTATCTCGGCAGCCGCTCCACTTTCGCCCTCGGCCAGTTTGGCGGGCATGGCGGGCGCACACTGCGCGTCGCCGATATGCTGGCGATTTCACAGCCAGAGCTGGACGCCTGCACCACCCCAGCGCCGGTTAGCGCACCACAGGCGATCGATCCTGCGCTGGTGCCGGAATACGGTGATGAGTGGCGCATCGGCGTGCTGTATGGACCGCACGGCGCACCCGACTTCTTTACCCACGCGTCCATCGACAAATTCTTTGCCAGCGAATGGCAGGTGCACTACAACTCCAACCGCCTCGGCGTGCGTCTGGTGGGGCCAAAGCCGGACTGGACGCGTGCCAACGGCGGCGAAGCCGGTCTGCATCCGTCAAACGTACACGACTGTGAATACGCTATCGGCGCGGTGAACTTTACCGGCGACTTCCCGGTGATCCTGACGCGTGATGGGCCAAGCCTCGGCGGCTTCGTCTGCCCGGTGACCATCGCCAAAGCCGAACTGTGGAAAGTGGGTCAGGTGAAACCTGGCGACCGCATTCGTTTTCACCCGATTAGCTTTGAAGAAGCGCAAGCGCTGGAAAGCGCCCAAAACAGCACAGTTGAAAGCCTGGCTCCCGCGCCGTTAGCCACGTTTGCGCTGCCCTCGCTGGCAGAGTCCTCGCAGGGGTCAGCCACCATTCTGGCGGCGCTTGCCGCCACCGCCTCAACGCCCGCCGCGGTTTATCGTCAGGCTGGCGATAACTATGTGCTGATCGAGTATGGCGACAATGTGCTGGATCTGGCGCTGCGTCTGCGCGTTCACCTGTTAATGAGTGCGATTCAGGCCTGTGCACCACCGGGCGTTGAAGAGCTGTCGCCGGGCGTGCGTTCGCTGCAAGTCCGCTATGACAGCCGCATTCTCGGTCAGAAACAGCTGATTAGCCTGCTGCTGACGCTGGAACAGCAACTGGGCGATGTCAGCGAGATGAAGGTGCCGTCACGCATTATCTGGCTACCGATGGCCTTTGAAGACAGCGCCACGCTGGGCGCGGTAGAACGTTACCAGGAAACGGTACGCACCACTGCACCATGGCTGCCGAATAACGTCGATTTTATCCAGCGCATCAATGGCTTATCGCATCGTGAACAGGTCAGCGAAGTGATCTTTAATGCCAGCTATCTGATTTTGGGTCTTGGCGATGTCTATCTTGGCGCGCCGTGCGCGGTGCCAGTCGACCCCCGTCATCGTCTGCTCAGCTCCAAATACAATCCGGCGCGCACCTTCACTGCGGAAGGCACTGTGGGCATTGGCGGTATGTATATGTGCATCTACGGCATGGACTCGCCAGGCGGTTATCAGCTGGTGGGTCGCACCCTGCCGATCTGGAATAAATTCCTGAAAAACGAGCAGTTCGCCGCCAGCGAACCCTGGCTGCTGCGCTTCTTTGACCAGGTGCGTTTCTACCCGGTCAGCGAAGCCGAACTGGAGGTGCTGCGCGAAGATTTCCGCGAAGGTCGCGCTCAGATCACCATCGAATCCACGGTATTTGATTTCGCCGAGCACCGGCAGTTCCTGGCCGACAATGCGCAGTCTATTGCCGACTTCCGTCAGCATCAGGCCAGCGCCTTTGAGGCTGAAGTCTCCCTCTGGCAGCAGGAAGAAGACGCTGCGCCGCTGACCAGTGAAGAGAATCTCTGCCCGCCG
>NZ_JRXE01000036.1:6365-42422 GCF_001267535.1 Winslowiella iniecta
GGTGATGAAGTGGCGGCAGGCCAGCCACTGATTGTCGTCGAAGCGATGAAAATGGAACTGGCGATCCATGCACCGCAGGCGGGTCGCGTGAAGCGTATTGGTTGCCAGCCGGGTCGTCCGGTGAGTCCGGGTGACGCCCTGCTGTGGCTGGAATAAGGAGTGAATTATGCAACAGGTCAGCTTTCATCAGAAACGCGGTAAAGGTCGCCCGGAAGTGCTGGCCGAACGCATTTATCAGACGATTAAAAATGACATTTTCGACTTTCGCCTGATGCCTGGCGACCGCTTCAGCGAAAGCGAACTGGCGCAACGAATGGGAGTCAGCCGCACGCCGGTGCGCCAGGCGCTGTTCTGGCTCGAGCGCGAAGGCTATGTCGAGGTGTGGTTTCGCAGCGGCTGGCAGGTGCGCCCGTTCGATTTCGAATATTTTGAAGAGCTGTATGACCTGCGCATCGTGCTGGAGCGCGAAGCGGTGCGCCGCCTGTGCGGCATGCCGCCAGGGCGCAGTGCGGAACGGCTGGCGGAACTGAAAACCTTCTGGATCGACCAACCGCGGCTGGAAGAGGGAAAAACCGTTTCGCCGCATGACGAAGGTTTTCATATGACGCTGGTCAGCGCCGCAGGAAACAGCGAGATGGCGCGTATTCACGCCGACTTAACTGAAAAAATCCGCATTATTCGTCGCCTCGACTTTACCCGTGAGGATCGCGTTGATGCCACTTATCGCGAGCACGCCGCCATTCTGCTGGCGGTATTAACGCAACAAACCGAGGAGGCGCAACGCATCCTGACCGCTCACATTTCGGTAAGTAAAGCCGAGGTCAGGCAAATCACCTTACATATGCTGCAACAGGCAAGACGGCAAACCGCGTCATCAGAATAATTCTAACCACTACTTTTAAGGGTTTTGTGAGATGAAAAGACGTTCACTGTTAAAAGCATTCGCACTTTCCGCCACGGTAGTCAGCATGGGGATGGCATGGGCAGTTCAGGCGGCAGAGACGATTAAAGTCGGCATCATGCACTCTCTCTCCGGCACCATGGCGATTTCGGAAACGCCGCTGAAAGATGTCGCCCTAATGGCGATTGACGAAATCAACGCCAAAGGCGGTGTGCTGGGCAAAAAGCTGGAACCGGTGGTGGTTGATCCGGCGTCGAACTGGCCACTGTTTGCGGAAAAAGCCCGACAGTTACTGACGCAGGATAAAGCCGCCGTGGTGTTTGGCTGCTGGACGTCGGTCTCGCGCAAATCGGTCCTGCCGGTGTTTGAGGAGCTGAATGGCCTGCTGTTCTATCCGGTGCAGTATGAAGGTGAAGAGATGTCGCCAAATGTGTTCTATACCGGTGCGGCACCGAATCAGCAGGCGATTCCGGCAGTGGAATACCTGATGAGTGAAGATGGCGGTGAAGCGAAACGTTTCATCCTGCTGGGCACCGACTATGTCTATCCGCGCACCACTAACAAGATTCTGCGCGCCTTCCTGCATAGCAAAGGCATCAAGGACCAGGATATCAAAGAGGTCTATACGCCGTTTGGTTACAGCGATTATCAGACCATTGTGGCCGATATCAAAAAATTCTCTGCTGGCGGCAAAACCGCAGTGGTTTCGACCATTAATGGCGATTCCAATGTGCCTTTCTATAAAGAGTTGGCGAATCAGGGCATTAAAGCGACTGATGTGCCGGTGGTGGCTTTTTCGGTGGGCGAAGAAGAGTTGCGCGGTATCGATACTAAACCGCTGGTCGGTAACCTGGCCGCCTGGAACTACTTCCAGTCGGTCGAAAACCCTGCTAACGCCAAATTCGTCGCCGATTACCGCGCTTATGCCAAAGCGCACAAACTGCCGAATGCTGACACCGTAGTGACCAATGATCCAATGGAAGCCACTTATGTGGGCATTCATATGTGGGCACAGGCGGTAGAGAAAGCCGGCACCACCGACGTGGATAAAGTGCGTGATGCGATGGCCGGGCAGACCTTCGCGGCACCGGATGGTTACACACTGACCATGGATAAAACCAACCATCACCTGCACAAACCGGTGATGATTGGCGAAATCGAAGATAACGGCCAGTTCAACGTGGTATGGCAGACAGAACAACCGGTGCGCGCCCAGCCATGGAGCCCGTATATCGCCGGTAACGACCAGAAGCCCGATCATCCGGTGAAATCAGCACAATAACCCAGCTATAACGCCCCTTCTCCGCATGCCGGGGAAGGGGTTCAAAGAGTGGTGATTATCATGACGCGAATACTTTTATTGCTGACGTTGCTGTTCGGTATGCCATTCACCGCACAAGCTGGTCCGGCTGCTGATTACGCTGCCGCCAGCCGTAGCGAACAGGCAAAACTGTTACAGCAATGGGCGGCAGCGCCGGATGCCAGCCGCCTGCCGCTGCTGGAGGCATTACGCCGCGAGTCGGTGGTTATCGACCAGCAGAAACAACCGTACAGTATGCTCAATGGTCAGTTGACGCCGCTTGAAGGCGCGGCAAAACCCAGCGGCGCGACCAAGAAACTGTTTATCAATAACCGCTTGCGCGTTCTGACAATTAACGCGCTGGCTTCTCACCAGTTAGTCAGCGACGACGTCGCCACGCGTCTGCGTGCCGCTCGCGCATTGCAAAACGATGCGGTCGCCGATCAGTTACCGTTGCTGAGCCAGCGGCTGGCAGCAGAACAAAACGGTGATGTTCATGCCGCACTGGCGTTGGCGCTGGCGAATCTGCAACTGAGCGACAGCAATCCGCAGGTGCGACTTAATGCGGTAAAACTGCTGGGTGAAAGCAGCGATCCGCAACTGCAGGCCAGCCTGCAACGGCTCACTCAGCCCGATTATGAGGCCAGTGCCGACGTGCGCGCCGCCGCTGCCGACAGCCTGAAACAGATCAAACAGCGCCTGATGTGGGGTGACTTACTCGGCCAGGCCTTTACCGGTCTGTCACTCGGTTCAATTTTACTGCTGGCGGCGCTGGGACTGGCGATCACCTATGGTCTGCTCGGCGTGATTAATATGGCGCACGGCGAAATGCTGATGCTCGGTGCCTATGCCACCTGGCTGGTGCAGTCGATGTTCCAGCGGTTCGCGCCGGAGTGGCTGGCGTACTACCCGCTGCTGGCGTTGCCGGTGGCATTCTTTATCACCGCCACCATCGGCATGTTGCTGGAACGCACAGTAATTCGTCATCTTTATGGTCGGCCACTGGAAACGCTGCTCGCCACCTGGGGCATCAGTCTGATGCTGATTCAGCTGGTGCGTGTGCTGTTTGGCGCGCAGAACCTTGAGGTGGCGAATCCGACGTGGCTCTCAGGCGGCCTGCAGTTACTGCCAAATCTGGTTCTGCCCTACAACCGTATCGCGGTGATTTTGTTTGTCACCGGCGTGCTGATCCTGACCTGGCTGCTGCTGAATAAAACCCGCCTCGGCATGAATGTGCGCGCGGTAACGCAGAATCGCGCAATGGCCGACTGCTGCGGCGTGCCGACCGGACGTGTCGATATGCTGGCATTTGGTCTGGGATCGGGGATTGCCGGACTGGGCGGCGTGGCGCTGTCGCAGCTGGGCAACGTCGGCCCGGAGCTGGGCCAGGGCTATATCATCGACTCCTTTCTGGTGGTGGTGTTAGGTGGTGTCGGCCAACTGGCGGGCACGGTGGTCGCGGCGCTTGGACTTGGCATTCTGAACAAGGTACTGGAGCCGCAAATGGGTGCGGTGCTCGGCAAAATTCTGATTCTGGTGCTGATCATTCTGTTTATTCAGAAACGACCGCAGGGACTGTTTGCATTTAAAGGGCGGGTAACTGACTGATGACACAACCCATCACACTGAGCGTGGCGCAGAAAGCCCCGCGATTGACGCTGGGGATCGGCACGATCGCGCTACTGGCGCTGTTGATCCTGCCGTTCCTCGCCTTACTGCCCGCGAATAATCCCCTGGCAATCTCCACCTACACCCTGACACTGATCGGCAAGATCCTCTGTTATGCGATTGTGGCCGTCGCGCTGGATCTGGTCTGGGGTTACGCCGGTTTACTGTCGCTCGGCCACGGCCTGTTTTTTGCGCTCGGCGGTTACGCAATGGGGATGTACCTGATGCGCCAGGCGGCGGGCGATGGCTTACCGGCGTTTATGTCGTTTTTATCCTGGAGCGAGCTGCCGTGGTTTTGGGCAGGCACCCAGCATTTTGCCTGGGCGCTATGTCTGATCATGCTGGTGCCGGGTTTGCTGGCGCTGATCTTCGGCTGGTTTGCTTTCCGATCAAAAATCAAAGGCGTTTACTTCTCGATCATGACACAGGCGCTGACCTGGGCCGGTATGTTGCTGTTTTTCCGCAATGAAACTGGCTTCGGCGGCAATAATGGTTTCACCGGTTTTACTACCCTGCTCGGCTTCCCGGTCACCGCCACCAGCACGCGTATCGGGTTGTTTATCGCCACCGTACTGCTGCTGATTATCAGCCTCGGCATCGGTTTTGCGCTGGCACGCAGTAAGTTTGGTCGGGTGCTGACCGCCGTGCGCGACGCCGAAAACCGCCTGATGTTCTGCGGTTATGACCCGAAAGGTTTTAAGCTGTTTGTCTGGACGCTGTCGGCGGTACTGTGCGGCCTCGCGGGAGCGCTGTATGTACCGCAAGTCGGGATTATTAACCCCGGTGAGATGTCGCCCACCAACTCTATCGAAGCCGCCATCTGGGTAGCATTAGGCGGCCGCGGCACCCTGATTGGGCCACTGTTCGGCGCAGCTATCGTGAATGGTGCCAAAAGCTGGTTCACCGTGGCTTTCCCTGAATACTGGCTGTTTTTTCTCGGCCTGATGTTTATTCTCGTTACGCTGTTTCTGCCGCGTGGCGTTATCGGGCTGTTGCGCCGGAGAAAACATGACTGACCAACTGTTTACCCAACCCCATCCCGCGGATCGCTTCCGTCAGCACAGCGATCCGCTGCTGCAACTCAACAATATCAATGTCTCGTTTGATGGCTTTCACGCGCTGACCGATCTGTCATTGAATATTGGCGTTGGCGAACTGCGCTGCGTGATCGGCCCGAATGGTGCCGGAAAAACCACGCTGATGGATGTGATTACCGGAAAAACCCGGCCAGACAACGGCCAGATTACTTACGATCAGGACACCGATCTCACCACTCTGTCGCCGGTGGAAATTGCCCGTATTGGCATTGGCCGCAAATTCCAGAAACCGACGGTATTTGAAGCGCTGTCGGTATTTGAAAATCTGGAAATCGCGTTAAAGACCGATAAATCGGTTTGGGCCTGCCTGCGTGCCCGACTCGACAGCGAACAGCGTGACCGCATCGATGACGTTCTGAAACTGTTACGCCTTGGCGCTGAACGCGCTCGCCCGGCTGGGTTGTTATCCCACGGGCAAAAACAGTTTCTGGAAATTGGCATGCTGCTGGTGCAGGAACCTCATTTGCTACTGCTGGACGAACCGGCCGCCGGAATGACCGATGCCGAAACGGACTATACCGCCGAGCTGTTTCGCAGCCTGGCCGGAAAACATTCCCTGATGGTGGTGGAACACGATATGGGCTTTGTGGAAACCATTGCCGATCACGTCACGGTGCTGCATCAGGGGCAGGTGCTGGCGGAAGGCTCATTGCGTGAAGTGCAGGCCAATGAGCAGGTTATCGACGTTTATTTGGGGCGCTGAAATGTTACAGGTATCTGAACTGAATCAATATTATGGCGGCAGCCATATTCTGCGCGGGCTGTCATTTGAGACCCGTCCGGGTGAAGTCACCTGCCTGCTGGGGCGCAATGGCGTCGGCAAAACAACCCTGCTGAAGTGTCTGATGGGTTTAATTCCGGCAAAATCAGGCACCCTCCGCTGGAATGATAAGGTGATTAACTCGCGCAAACCCCATCAGCGCGTGCAGGCTGGCATGGCTTATGTACCGCAAGGGCGCGAGATTTTTCCCCGTCTGACGGTAGAGGAAAATCTGCTGATGGGGCTGGCACGATTTTCAGGTACGAAAGCCAGACAGGTGCCAGACGAGATTTATCAACTGTTTCCGGTACTGCAAGAGATGAAGTCTCGGCGCGGCGGCGATCTTTCTGGCGGCCAGCAACAGCAACTGGCCATTGGGCGTGCGCTGGCCTGCAAGCCACAGTTGCTGATTCTTGATGAACCCACCGAGGGCATCCAGCCTTCGGTGATTAAAGAGATTGGCGCAGTGATCCGCCAGCTGGCTCAGCGCGGAGATATGTCGATTCTGTTGGTCGAACAATTCTATGATTTTGCCGCCGAACTGGCCGACAGCTATCTGGTCATGTCGCGTGGTGAGATCGTGCAACGCGGGCGCGGTGGCACCATGGAAGCTGACGGCGTACGCGGATTAGTCGCGATTTAATTCTGATATTATTGGCGTAAAAAGATTCAGTCATTTTTACGCCTTATTTTATTTCCCGCATCAGAGAATAAAAAGCAGACCCAGGTATTAAATAGAGATAATAATATCCAAACAAATAATATAATTATAAAATCAATCAATTAACTATTAATTAAAAAATCGTATTATTTCATCTCATCTTTTCAAAACCTTCATATACTTAATTTCTTTCACTGATAATTACCTCTGCCTTGCCTGGAGGCGCACGCATGTCTGTGTATCCGTTAACTACCGTACAGCAAGCCGTTTGGATCGATCAACTCCTGACGCCTGATATCCCCTGCTATAATATTGGCGGCGTCTGGCAGATACATCATCATGTTGAGCTAAAGTTATTTCAGCAAGCGATCGCGGAAATAATGCAGCAGCATGACGCACTGAAATTTATTTTATCGGAGACGGAACAGGGTATCGTCCAGACTATCAGCCATATTCATCCGATGACATTCAGCCATCATGATTTCAGCCTCTCTGAAGACGCGTTAAACAGCAGCTGGAAAAAACTCCGCCAGTTATTTATCCAGCCGTTCACGCTGTATGATTGCCTGCTCTGGCGCTGTCACGTGATTAAAGTCAGCGGTAACTTATCTCTATGGTTGATTAATGCGCATCATCTTATTGCCGACGGCTCTTCCATTGCGCTGCTCAGCCGACTGATTTTCGAACGCTATAAACAGCTACTGAACGGCAAGCCGCTGACTGTGCTCCCTGGCACTGGCTATGGCGAGTTTATTGCTTACGATCGGCACTATCTCGCCTCACCGCGCTATCAGCTGGATCGCGATTTCTGGCTCAACCGCTTTGAGGATTTTCCTCCCTCCGCGCTGGAGCGACGTCAGGGATACGGCGAGGAGAAAACCTGGCCGAGCAGCCAGATAATGCGAAACTTGCCGCTGGCACGCTATCAGCAGCTGGGCGACTACGCCGAGCGTCACGGCGCTTCGGTGATGCACTTTATGACCGCACTGCTCGCCTGTTGCCTCGGGCGATTATGGCAGGTTGATGATATTACTCTCGGGCTGCCGATCCATAACCGTAACGGCGCACGGTTTAAACAGACGCTGGGCATGTTCTCGTCGATGATCCCGCTACGGCTGATGCTGGACGCTCAGCAACCCTTTCCGGCGCTGATGCAGCAGGTCGCCACGGAACTGCGACGCTGCTATCGCCATCAGCGCTTCCCGATTGCCGAACTGAATCGTCATCTGCGCCTCGGCCAGCGCGGGCGTCGTCAGCTATTTGACCTCAGTTTTTCCCAGGAAATTTTCCTTACCGATATTGATATCGACGGTGGCGAACTGAAAAGCGCAGCCATGCATCATGGCTATGAACAAACGCCACTCTCTCTCTATCTGCGTCACTACCATCAGGCTGAGGATCCGAGTCTGGAGTTTCATTTTAATCAGGCATGGTTCAGCGATCAGGATGCCGATCGGCTGGCCTCGCGCATTCTGCATCTGCTGGAAGCAGTACTGGATGCGCCGTCAGAGCAACCTGTCGCCCTGCTGCCGCTACTGTTGCCGCAAGAGCAGCAGCAAATTTTACAGTGCTGGAATAACAGCGATCGTCACTGGCCGCTGCCGTTAACTATTCAGCAGTTTTTTGAGCAGCAGGCGGCGCGTACCCCGGACGCTATCGCCCTGTGCGGTGACAGTGCGCCGCTGAGCTATGCGCGGCTTAATCATCGCGCCAATCAGCTGGCGTGGTTTTTGCGCAGTGCGGGCCTTACGGCTGACGATCGCGTGGCGCTGTGCGTTGAGCGCGGCACACAGATGGTGATTGCGCTGCTGGGGATCCTGAAAGCCGGTGCGGCCTATGTGCCGCTGGATCCTGATTATCCGCAGGATCGACTGCGCCATATGTTGCAGGATTGTGGCGCAACCTGCGTCCTGGTGGATGATGCCGGGCAGCGCGCGCTACAGGCGATGAGAGATGATTGCCCGCTGGCGTATCATCTGTTCCACGACCTGCCACAATGGCAGCAGCAGAGCATCGAGAATCCGCCGCCGCTGCATGGCGATATCTCCCGCACGCTGGCTTATGTTATCTATACCTCCGGCTCTACCGGCCGACCGAAGGGAGTAATGATTGAACATCGTGCGGTGATTAATCGTCTGATGTGGATGCAGCACACTTATCAGTTATCACCACAGGATACGGTGCTGCAAAAAACCCCGTTCAGCTTCGACGTGTCGGTTTGGGAGTTCTTCTGGCCGCTGATGATCGGCGCACGGCTGGCACTGGCCAAAGCGGGCGGCCATCAGGACCCGGCGTATATCAGCGAGCTGATCGCCGCTGAGCAGGTGACCACGCTGCATTTTGTGCCTTCGATGCTTCAACTATTTTTGCGCTATGGCGAGATGACCGCCTGCCGCAGCCTGAAGCGAATTTTTTGCAGTGGCGAAGCGCTGCCGCTGGCGGCGGTCGAGCGCTGTCATCAGCAGTTGCCGGCAGCCGAATTGCATAATCTGTATGGGCCAACCGAAGCCGCGATTGATGTCTCTTACTGGCATTGCCAGCCTGAGGATCGCCGTCTGCCCGTACCGATTGGTTATCCGGTTGCCAATACCCGCTTATATATTCTTGATCATCAGCAACAGCTGCTGCCTGCTGGCGTGCGCGGCGAACTGTATATCGGCGGTATTCAGCTGGCGCGTGGCTATCTTAATCTCCCGGCACTGACGGCAGAACGCTTTATCGCCGATCCTTTCAGCGACGATCCGCAGGCGCGGATGTATAAAACTGGCGACGTGGCGCGCTGGCGCGAAGATGGCAGTGTTGAGTACCTTGGCCGTAATGATTTTCAGCTGAAGATCCACGGCTTGCGCATTGAGGCGGGTGAGATCGAGCAGCAGATCTGCGGCTTTCCGCAGATTGCTGATGCGGTGGTGATGGCCTGTGATCGCCATGACGGTAATCAGTGGCTGGTGGCCTGGGTTATTACGCCGCCGCAGCCTGATTTAACCGAGCGCCTGCGCACGCATTTACGCGCGACGTTACCGGAATATATGCTGCCGGGCTGTGTGGTGGCGCTTGAGGCGTTTCCACTTTCCGCCAATGGCAAACTGGATCGCACACGGCTGCCGCTGCCGCAACTGGCTGTCCCCCGTAAAGCATTTTGCCCTCCGGCTAACGATCAGGAGCGTCAGCTGGCTGACTGGTGGCAGTCGCTACTGGGAGTCGAGCAGGTCGATCGCGACGATGATTTCTTCGCCCTCGGCGGCCACTCGCTGCATGCCATCCAGCTGTTGCTGCTGCTTAAACGCGAAGGCATCAGCGCGGAGATGAAAACGTTGTTTATCCACCCGACATTGCAGGCGCAGGCGCGGGCGATTCACCAACATCAGGCGACAAGCCCGGCGGGTATCGCGGATATCACCCCCGCCGCCATGCAGAAGCTGCTGCGACAGCTGAATCAGCCAGCCGACAACTTTGTACTGATCCAGCCACTGAATACCGCGCTGACCAGCAACGATCTGTGGATGATCCATCCGGCGGTGGTCGGCTGCGAGATTTACCGCGATCTGGCGCGCGCTTTAACCGGCCACTTTAACGCTATTGGCGTCAATAATTACAACCTGTTTAATCATCCGCATATCAGCGCACTGCCCGCGCTGGCCAGCTATTATCTGCAACATATCTGGAACTATGGCCTGCCGCGCCACAAAACGGTGCGGCTGCTTGGCTGGTCGCTCGGCGGGATTATCGCGCTGGAGATTGCGGCTCAACTGGAGCAACGCGGCTTTAATGATATTCATGTCTTCCTGCTCGATAGCCTCTATCAGACCGAGGTTCAGCAACATATTGTGCCTGGCATGCTGGCACCGATTCTGGCGATGATGGGGATTACTGGCGAAGCTGCCCGACGTGGAGAGCAGGTGGAAAAAACCGAGATTAACATCAATAATCAGTGCCTTAGCGCCCCACTGCGGCACAGCAAAGTGACGCTATTTAAAGCCACCGAGTTTGTCGATTTAAGTGTCGCAGGCGGCGTCGACGGACGCGAAATCCTCGCTATTGCCGATAACGGTCTGGCGCAGGTCTGTCCGCAACTGGAGGTGATTCCGCTGGCGGTGAATCACCATTCCATCATTCTTTGCCATCAGGAGATTACCGACGCCCTGACTCAGCCGCAGTACAATGCCAGTAGCCGTGTTTTCTGATGTGATGCGCTTCGGTTCCGGCAGTGCGCGAGGTTTACGCGGCGTTCCGGTTAAAGGTAATATCAGGAACTTGCCCGTTACGCATCATGCGGCAAAGGATACTTATTAAGGAACGTCACCATGGAAACCCGGCGCGACGAGCGCGTGAATAAACTGGCGCAGGCATTAAAGCGCATCGACAAGATCCATCTGAAGGATGCCGCTCAGCTGCTGGGGGTTTCTGAGATGACCATCCGTCGCGATCTGAGTGAGCAGCCCTCTACGCTGGTGTTGCTTGGCGGCTATATTGTCAGCGATCCGCGTAACAGCCATGGTCACTACTTTGTCTCCGATCAGCAGTCGCAAAATGTCAGTAAAAAGCAGCAGCTTGGCCATCTGGCGGCGGCGCTGATTAACGCTAACGATACGGTCTTTTTCGACTGCGGCACCACTATGCCGTATGTGATTGATGCGATTGACGACAGCCTGCCGTTTACCGCCATCTGCTGTGCGATGAACACTTTCCTCGCGCTAAAAGAGAAAAGTGCCTGTAACGTGATTCTTAGCGGCGGTGAATTTCATGCGGATAACGCGATTTTCACCCCGGTGGGCCATCATCACGTGCTGGATGTGCTCTGCCCTTCTCTGGCATTTATTTCGGCGGCAGGCATTGATGCTGAACAGGGAGCGACCTGTTACAACCTCAATGAGTTACAGATGAAGCATTACGCATTGCAGCGCGCCCAGCGCAACGTCCTGCTGGCGGACAGCAGCAAGTTTGGCAAAGTGTTACCGGCGCGTATCGGCGAATTGCAGCTGTTTGATAGCCTGATCAGTGACAGCGCCCCGCCGCGCGCACTGGCGCAAAAAATGAAACAGGCTGAGGTTCAGATTATTACTTAACGCGGGCGGCAAAATCGACAGAATACTCTGGCCATCGGCTGTGATTAAGGGCGGAAAACAGCTAAACTTCGTCATCTGAGTGGGCAGTACCGCCCCAACAACAACACAGACCATAAGAGGCTCATTTTAACGTGGCTCAATTCGTCTATAGCATGCATCGCGTCGGCAAAGTCGTTCCGCCGAAGCGTCACATTCTCAAGAACATTTCCCTTAGCTTTTTCCCGGGCGCAAAGATTGGCGTACTGGGTCTGAACGGTGCCGGTAAATCTACCCTGCTGCGTATCATGGCCGGTATCGATAAAGATATCGAAGGTGAAGCACGTCCACAGCCTGGCCTGAAAATCGGCTATCTGCCGCAGGAACCTCAGCTGAATCTCGAGCACACGGTGCGCGAATCGATTGAAGAAGCGGTGTCTGAAGTCGTTGGCGCGCTGAAACGCCTCGACGAAGTGTACGCGCTGTACGCCGAGCCGGATGCAGATTTCGATAAGCTGGCTGCTGAGCAAGGCAAGCTGGAAGAGATTATTCAGGCGCACGACGGCCATAATCTCAACACTCAGCTGGAGCGCGCTGCGGATGCACTGCGCCTGCCAGACTGGGATGCGAAAATCGCAAACCTCTCCGGTGGTGAGCGTCGCCGCGTGGCGATTTGCCGCCTGCTACTGGAAAAACCCGACATGCTGCTGCTCGATGAGCCGACTAACCACCTGGATGCTGAATCCGTCGCGTGGCTCGAGCGCTTCCTGCACGACTTCGAAGGTACCGTTGTGGCAATTACCCACGACCGTTACTTCCTCGATAACGTGGCGGGCTGGATTCTGGAGCTGGACCGTGGTGAAGGTATTCCATGGGAAGGTAACTACTCCTCCTGGCTGGAGCAGAAAGACCAGCGTCTGGCACAGGAAGCCTCTTCCGAAGCCGCTCGTCGTAAATCGATCGAGAAAGAGCTGGAGTGGGTGCGTCAGGGTGCCAAAGGCCGTCAGTCGAAAGGCAAAGCCCGTCTGGCACGCTTTGAAGAGCTGAACAGCACGGAATACCAGAAACGTAACGAAACCAACGAACTGTTTATTCCACCAGGCCCGCGTCTGGGTGACAAAGTGGTTGAAGTCAACGGTCTGAGCAAGTCTTACGGTGACCGCGTACTGATCGACGATCTGAGTTTCTCAGTGCCGAAAGGCGCGATTGTCGGCATTATCGGCCCGAACGGCGCCGGTAAATCAACCCTGTTCCGTATGCTCTCCGGTCAGGAACAGCCGAACGGCGGCAGCGTTGAGCTGGGCGACACCGTTAAGCTGGCTTCCGTCGATCAGTTCCGTGATGCGATGGATAACGCGAAGACAGTCTGGGAAGAAGTCTCCGGCGGTCAGGACATCATGCGTGTCGGTAATATCGAAATGCCAAGCCGCGCCTATGTTGGCCGCTTTAACTTTAAAGGCGTCGACCAGGGCAAACGCGTTGGCGAGCTGTCCGGTGGTGAGCGCGGTCGTCTGCATCTGGCTAAGCTGCTGCAGGTTGGCGGCAACATGCTGCTGCTTGATGAACCAACCAACGACCTGGATATCGAAACCTTGCGCGCGCTGGAAAACGCCCTGCTGGAATTCCCTGGCTGTGCCATGGTGATCTCGCATGACCGTTGGTTCCTCGACCGTATTGCCACTCACATTCTGGATTACCAGGATGAAGGTAAAGTCGAGTTCTTCGAAGGTAACTTTACCGAATACGAAGAGTACAAGAAGCGCACCCTCGGCGCTGAAGCGCTGGAGCCGAAGCGTATCAAGTACAAGCGTATGACCAAATAGCATCACTGTTCTGAACGGGCGGCGAAAACGTCGCCGGTGCGGAAAGGGGTGAGATCAACGGGTGGCGTTTACGTCACCCGTTTTTTTATTACTGCGGGCGGCGTCCACGACTCCAGTAAGCCATAAAGCTGATCGACTCCTGCGATAAGCCGCACTCGCCGATCAAATAGCGGCGCAGATGTTTTACCGAACGCGACTCAGCGGCGACCCAGCCGTGAAAACGGGTATCCTCACTGGCCGCACGATCCCAGAGAATTTCGCCCTCACCTTCTTCGCGCAATGCCTGCTGCGTCAGCGCATATTCCGGCAGCTTTACATGCCGCTGCACCGCATCCAGCAGCGCTTCGCCGTAGCTGGCCCCCTTCTCATCACGCGCCAGCCAGTGTATCTCTGCAAAAGCAAACTGGCTCAGATCGACGCAGTCACCCCGCTTCGGCACTTCCAGAAAAACCTGCACTTGCGGTGGTGTATCACGCAATGCCAGCTGCTCAAGAATCCCTTTCGCCGCTGGTAGCGCCGTCTCATCGGCGATCACCAGCGCACGTTCTGCCAGTGGATGGGGATTCCACTCGTAACCGCCGCTGTCTTCGCTATAGTCCCGATTTGGCGCAACAATCTGTAATCCGTCACCCGGTTCCGCCGCCACTGCCCACGCCGATGCTGGCCCTTCAGTACCGTGCATCACAAACTCAACTTCCATCTCGCCCGCATCGGCATTCACGCTGCGGACGGTGTAAGTGCGGGCAATCGGGCGAACCTCAGCGTCCATCGCTTTGGCCTGCTCCCACCAGGAACCTTCCGCTGACAGTGCCGCAGGCGTCCCGTTCAGCGAGGGAAACAGCAGTTTAATGCGCTGGTCCGGCGCGTCCATCTTCATATGGCGCACGTCTTCTCCACTGAACACACAGCACAGCATTGAAGGAGAGAGCACCTGTTTACGTGCCAGCACCACATTGAATAAACGATAACCCTGAACAGCTGCCATAAAAACCGCCTTTGATTGAATCGGGAAACATCACAGGGGGACAAGAATAGCAAAGCTAAATGATAATGAGAATGCGTATTAGACTGATGTCTTATTCATCGAGGGTTAATGGTAGAACTCAGTGAAAACCGGTGAACTAAGCGCATAATCGATAAAACAGGCCAGCGCGGGTGAATTCAGTTTACGACTGGGATAGACCAGCCACAGCTCATTGCCCTCCACTTCCCACTCCGGTAGCACCTGTACCAGCGCCTTATCCCGGGTTAGATCATGGGTTAAAAAACGCGGCAGCAAAGTAATCCCCGCGCCCTGTAATGCACATTCGCGCGCATACACCAGGTTATCGGTCATATGTGCCGGAGGCAGCAGCCAGCTGTGCCACTCTTCGCCGCGTTTCAGTAACCATTCACTCCAGGCGCGATGGGCAATACAGCGATGTTCTGCCAGCTGGTGCGGGTGCACTATTGGCTGATGCTGCGCCAGATAGGCCGGAGCCGCCACCAGATAACGTTGGCAGTAGCCAATGCGGCGGCCAATCAGCGACGAATCCTGCGGCTTACCGGTACGCAAAGCGATATCAAAACCCTCCTGCACCAGATCGCGAATATCATCCGATACCGACACTTCCAGCGTCACATCGGGGAACTGCTGCTGAAAGCCTGCGTTGCAACGTGCCAGTAATGTCGCGCCAATACCCGCCGGGCTGGTGATGCGCAATCTGCCGCTGGGATTATCGCGCAGCCGCTCAATCGCCTGATCGGCGCGTTCGCTGGCCTGTAGCATCTCCTGACAGTGAATCAGATAGCGTTCACCGGCAAAAGTCAGATTGAGCTGGCGGGTAGTGCGGTTCAGCAAGCGTATGCCCAGCGCTTGCTCCAGCTGGCTGATGCGCTGGCTGACGCTCGATTTCGGCAGCCCGGCGCGGCGCGCCGCAGCGGTAAAGCTGCCGCCCTCCGCCACCAGCGCAAACAGTGCCATATCCTGTAACTGTTTAAACATGATTGTTCACCTGAGACGAACACTCTGTGATGAATTGTCCATCTTATCACTCCAGTTCATAGCTTCTACAATTACCTTACTAACCTGAGGAGAGTTAAGATGAATAACAGAGCGATTGCGATTAACCCGGAAAATCCAGAACAGTTTATCGAGATCCAACCAGAAACACCGACGCCGGGTGACTATGATTTGCTGGTGGAAGTAAAGGCCGCGTCGGTCAATCCGGTCGATACCAAAGTCCATAAAGGCGCAAAGAAAAATGGTCTGCAAGCGCCGCGTATTCTGGGCTGGGACGCCAGCGCCGTGGTGCTGGAAACCGGCAGCAAAGTCAGTGGTTTTAAAGCGGGCGACGAAGTTTACTATGCTGGCGATATCACCCGTCCGGGCAGTAACAGCACGCTGCAACTGATTGATGCACGGATTACCGGTCACAAACCGAAAAGCCTCGACTGGGCTGCCGCTGCGGCCATTCCGCTGACCGCACTGACTGCCTGGGAAGGTCTGTTTGAGCGCCTGAATATTCAGGATGCGCAGGAAGGCAAAACCCTGCTGATTATTGGTGGCGCGGGCGGCGTCGGTTCACTGGCGATCCCGTTTGCCAAACTGCACAGCAAGCTGAAGGTAATTGCCACGGCTTCACGGCCGGACTCGGTGCAGTGGTGCCTGGATCGCGGTGCCGATCTGACGATTAACTATAAGGATATGCCAGGCGAACTGGAAAAGCTGGGACTGAAGCAGGTGGATTATATTTTCTGCCTGAATGATACCGACGGCCACTGGGATACCATGGCGAAGCTGATTGCGCCACAGGGGCATATTTGCACCATCGTGGAAAATGAGCAGCCGCTGGATATGAACGAGCTGAAGCTGAAAAGCGCGGCGTTGCACTTTGAGTTTATGTACACCCGCAGCATGTACAACACACCGGATATCGCCCGTCAGGGAGAGATTCTAAATGATGTCGCCGCATTGCTGGATGACGGCAAGATTGCCACCACGCTGAATGATACCTTGCAGGGATTGTCGGTAGAAACCCTGACGGAAGCCCATCAGCGCGTGCTGGAAGGCCATATGCGCGGCAAAGTGGTGATGGTGTATTAAAGCGTTCTCGCGACCCGTGCCGGGAATTTGCACCCGGCATGCCATCAGGACGGGAGCTACAAGATCCAGCCGTAGGGGCGGCGTTCTCGCCGCCCGTGCCGGGAATTTGCACCCCGCATGCCATCAGGATGGGAACCGAAAACGGCTCCCCCGGATTGTTTATACCGACAGAATTACCGGTTCCCCAACATCTCTCTGATTAACTCCACGCAGCGCAGAAAACGGCTGTCGTAGTCGTCCTCTTCCACATGCACAAAAGGAATATTGTTAGCATTCAGCATCGTGACCAGCAGATCCTGAAACTCTTTGCGATCCACCGAACTGCCAAGACTGCGCAGTCCGTCGGCCACCCACGGCACATTATTTTCCACCAGGATCACCAGATCGAAGCGGTACTCATCAATCAGCGCCTGCACAAACGGATGCTCACGCCCTTCGTACTTTTTACAAAATGCCTGAGTGGTGACAAAATCCGTATCAATAAACGCCACTTTATTGGCATATTTAACCGCAAAATCAATATATTGCGCCTGACCGAGCGCGATTTTGTCGTAGTCCGAATATTGCAGCGCCATCTCATCACCACCGAGATGCGAGAACACGTAGTCGCGACCAAATTCCCACGCGCTGGTAGTATTAAAGATATTCGCCAGCTTATTGACCAGCGTCGATTTACCGCTGGATTCGCCGCCGAGAATCGCCACGGTGCGCACAAAGAACGGTTTCACTTCGGTCGGTATATAATCCCAGTAGCGGAAAGGATCCTGACGAATCTGCGCGCCGCTGATATTCATAAACGATCGTTTCGGATCGATCAGCACCGATTCAATGCCCAGATGCTCCGAATATTGCGCTGCATCCTGCTCTTCGCTGGTATAGACGCGATTGGGTTCGATACCCTGTTTTGCCATAAACGCAGTGATGCCCTGGCTCCAGACATCCCAGCCGTGCGGATAAGGCTCCATTCCCTCTTCATTAAACGAGTGAATGCGGATATTTTTCTGATATTTAAAGGTTTGCAGCAGCCAGCGCAGACGGTCACTAACGGTCGGCTGCTGTGACATGGCACTGTTTTCAAACAGCATCCGGTCGCGCGGCTCGTCATAACCCATAATGATATGCAGCTCATCCACCTGGCTACAGGCGCGCTGAATCAGATAGATATGGCCGGTATGTAACGGATAAAATTTACCAAACAGCACGCCGACGGTTTTTTCGCGGCGCGGGAACTCCAGCCCTAAATATCGGTGCAGCGCCTCAAGCTTTTGCGCACTGGGACTTTTGATTTTGGCATTCAGCAACTGACTGAGATAGCCTTTGGTCATGCCGCTGGCGTCCGCCACCTGTTGCAGAGTGTGGCCCTGCTGGCGAATAGCCGTTTTCAGATAATCAAATGACGACATGAACTGCCTCCTGCATGTCACTCCGGGACACAATGACCACCTGCCGCCGGGCGTGCCCGGCGCAGGGAATTATAAATCATCCAGAATCGCCAGCGCGTCGGCCAGTTTCTTCACGCCAAATACCTGCATATTTTCCGGCGGCTTTTTCGGCACGTTAGCGGCCGGGACAATCGCGCGGCGGAAACCATGCTTGGCGGCTTCAGAAATACGCTCCTGACCACTTGGCACCGGACGAATTTCGCCCGCCAGACCGACTTCACCAAATACCACCAGATCCTGGGGCAGCGGACGATCGCGCAGACTGGAAACCATCGACAGCATCAGCGCCAGATCGGCACTGGTTTCCGTCACCTTCACTCCACCGACGACATTGACAAACACATCCTGATCGGCCATTTGCAAGCCACCATGACGATGCAATACCGCCAGCAAAATCGCCAGGCGATTCTGCTCAAGGCCGACCGCGACACGACGCGGATTGCCCATCATTGAATGATCGACCAACGCCTGAATCTCCACCAGCAGCGGACGCGTCCCTTCCCACAGCACCATTACTGAACTGCCCGAGGTCACTTCATCGCCACGCGACAGGAAGATGGCCGAAGGATTGCTGACTTCGCGCAGCCCCTGCTCCGTCATGGCAAAGACTCCCAGCTCATTCACCGCACCAAAGCGGTTTTTATGACTGCGTAGCGTGCGGTAGCGAGAATCGGCGTCACCGTCAAGCAGCACGGAGCAGTCGATACAGTGTTCCAGGACTTTTGGACCGGCCAGCGAGCCGTCTTTGGTGACATGCCCTACCATCACAATTGCCACGCCGCGCGTTTTGGCAAAGCGGGTCAGATAAGCAGCGGTTTCACGCACCTGCGCGACGCTGCCGGGTGATGACTGGATATCCGCCATATGCATCACCTGGATCGAGTCGATCACCATCAGCTTCGGCTGTTCCTGTTCGGCGATCAGACAGATCTGCTCGATACTGGTTTCCGACAGCATATTAAGATTTTCCGTCGGCAGGCCCAGACGATGCGCGCGCATCGCCACCTGTTGCAGCGACTCTTCACCGGTAACGTAGAGGGTTTTCATCCCTTGCGACAGCTTGCACAGGGTTTGCAGCAACAGGGTACTTTTACCGGCACCGGGGTTGCCACCAATCAGGATGGCACTGCCAGGCACCACGCCGCCGCCGAGTACGCGGTCAAACTCTTTAAAGCCGGTGGAAAAACGCGGCAGAGCTTCAAGGCTGATCTCCGAGAGTTTCTGCACCCGACTGGTGCCGGCGCTACCGGCATAGCCGGACAGACGCTCGTTGCGTGCCACTGTCGGTGAAGCGGCAAGGCGCACTTCAGTGATGGTGTTCCAGGCTTGGCAGGCGCTACATTGCCCCTGCCAGCGCGGATAGTCTGCGCCACATTCGTTGCAAACGAAGGCGCGTTTTACCGCTTTTGCCAAATTTTATCCTTAGATTAACGCTCTTCGTGAATCAGGCTGCCACTGAGAATACAGAACACGCCCATCAGATCCGCATGGCGGATAGTCACTTCGGTTTTTTCATTCACGGTTGGTTTGGCGTGATACGCAATGCCGAGCGCCGAGGCGGCGATCATCGGCAGATCGTTCGCGCCATCGCCGATCGCGACGGTTTGATCCTCGGCGATATCAAATTTTTTCGCCAGGTTCAGCAGCGTTTTCGCTTTAAATTGCGCATCAACGATCTGGCCGATCACTTCGCCGGTCAGTTTGCCGTCGCGGATCTCCAGTTCATTGGCCGCGACCGCCGCCAGATGCAGCTTGTCACGCAGGTATTCTGCATAGTAGGTAAAGCCGCCGGAAGCGATAGCCACCTGCCAGCCCAGCGCCTGCAATTTCTTCACCAGCGTGGTTAAGCCTGGCATTAATGGCAGTTCATCGCGAACCTGTTTGAGAATATTGGCATCGGCGTCTTTCAGGGTGGCAACACGCTGACGCAGGCTGGCGGCAAAATCGAGTTCGCCGCGCATCGCGCGCTCGGTCACTTCTGCCACCCGCTCGCCGCTGCCCGCCAGTTTGGCGATCTCATCGATGCACTCAATCTGGATAGCCGTTGAGTCCATATCCATCACCAGCAGACCCGGCGTTTTCAGGTGCGGGATTCTGCCGAGCGGTGCCACATCCAGCCCGACTTCATGCGCCAGTTTGGTGGCGCGCGGCGTCAGCGAGCCCGCCAGACGAATCACCTGATAATCATCGACGCACCAGGCGCTGACGATCACCATCGCGGCACCCAGCTGATGCTGATACTGGGTCAGACGATCTTTATCAAGCTGACGCCCGTAAAGCAACCAACCGGTACGCCCGGCACGATAGTCCAGCGGCATGACTTCATCGCCGCTAAGAGAGAGAGGTAAACCCGGCCAGAGAGAGACATCGGAAGGCAGGTCACACCAGGTCAGACGATTTGGCATTACAGCTCCTGTAAGGGACATATCAGACTGCGTATAGTTTCGCTACGCAAGCCAAACAAAACCACGCAAGAGGCTACCTTGTATGCCGCGCTTCTGGCAACATAAAGTGTCGAAAACAGCGTCTTCGCTGTTCACAAAATTCAAAGGTTAGAGATGGCTAAAGCTAAACTGAAATTTCGCCTGCATCGTACCGTGATTGTGCTGATCTGCCTGACGCTGCTGGTGCTGCTGATGCAGGGCGCATCCTGGTTCAGCCTTGGCCATCAGATGGCGCGCTCCGGGCAGGTGGAAGAGCTGGCACGCACCCTGACAAAGCAGGTGGCTTTCAGCCTGACGCCGTTGATGGAAAATGGTGAGGATAATCGCCAGCAGATCCAGGCGCTGCTCAGCCAGATGACCCATGGCAGCCGGATTCTCGACGCCTCCGTGTATAACGATGATGGCACTCTGCTGGCACGCAGCGGCGAAAATATTAATGTGCGCGACCGGCTGGCGCTGGACGGCAAACGCGCCGGTAGCTATTTCAACCATCAGATTGTTGAGCCGCTGGAAAATAGCGGCAGCCCGCTCGGCTTTTTGCGCGTCACGCTGGATACGCACGTGCTGGTGACCGAAGCCAAGCAGGTCGATAACACCACCAATATTCTGCGCCTGATGATGCTGCTGGCGCTGGCAATTGGCATTATTCTGACGCGTACCCTGCTGCGTGACCGCCGCACCCGCTGGCAGCAATCCCCATTCCTGCTGACCGCCAGCACGCCGGTCAAAGAGGACGATGAAGAAGAGGCCGAGGCTGGCGAAACAGCGCAGCAGGAGAAAGCCTGATCAGGCCATGCGCCCGATTTGCAGCTCAAGCTGGCAGATGTGCTGCTGCATCCCGGCGGCCAGCTGGCGAAAACCGGCGCTAATCGTCGGGTCTTCAGCCAGCGTTTGCCAGTAGTGCTGAGCCAGCGCACGGGCTTCACGCCATAGCGCCTGCGGGATACGACTATCCAGCTCAATCATTACCAGGCTATCGCGCATATGGCCTGCGCTGTTCGGCGCGAAAGACATCGGCAGCATATCGTAAGCCGGCGTCAGCGTCAGCGGTAACGGCTGATAAAAGAAGGACAGGTTCCCGGCATGCATATCACCGTTGGCAATCAACCGCCCAAAAGCCCACTGGAGCAGACCACGCTGCTCGCTCTCGCGGTCGATTACCTTGCTGCTGGCCAGTTCACGCAGCGCAGCAGGCCAGGCAACCTGCAAACCACTGAATTCTGCCATTACCGCCTCCAGTGACACCACACTGCATCGCCCACTCTCACCAATGCGGTCAAAGCGTTCCACTTCCAGAAATAACTGCTGATTGGCCGTCTGCATCAGTGTGGCGGTTGCGGCGCTTATCCCGTGCTGTTGCATCAACTGCAACGCCAGGGCTTCAGCACGCAGTAAATCGCGCCAGCGCTGACTGTTTTCGTTATCACGCGCTGGCGTAAATTTAACTAACAGATGTGCATTGCCGCCCTTCCAGCTGGCGTAGCAGGCGAACTTTGGCTGCTCGCCACCCGCCGAGGAGCCCACCTCTTCTCCGGCCAGCACGCGTGCCGCCATCTGCGGATAATCTGTCAGTTTATCCTGCTGACTGATGGCCGGTTCGGTACGCTGCGTAAGCCACTGCTTCAGGGTCTTTTCACCCACCAGCCAGCTACCGGACATATCCGCTCCGCGCTCGGCCAGCGCCATCAGGCAGTGATCATCATTCCACTGGCGGATATCCTCCGGTAAGCCGAGTTGCTGTGCCGATTCCCGCCCCCATGCGCGCCCGAGAAATCCTTGCGGACGCATATCATTCAGGAACCACGGCAATCCGTCATAGCTTTGCCACTGCCCGCGCACGTCACACACCACACAACTGCCTTGTGGCCAGATGCTGTAAAGCTCCCCGGCCGCCTGTGCCTGTCCCTGCCGATCGACCTGCCACAACGGAAACCGCGACTCACCGCGCAAACGCCGCAGCAAAGCATACCGTGTGGCGCGCGCCCGGCCAAATTTCAGTACCCGATCGGCATGGCGATGCACCAGTCTCGACAATGTCGCCTGGCTGATGCCGAGCTGCGCCTGAAGCCTGTTGCTGTCCTGCGGGCCATGTAACAGTAATGCGGTTAAATCCGTCATGATGAATAGATTTGTGAATAGATACCTGGCGAGATAATATCCATTTAATCTACAGGAAACGGGGCGTTGTGCAAGGAATGGTGGGATTAAGTGAATAGATACTCTGACAGTATCCGTGCCAAATAAAAGGGCGACCAGACGCCGCCCCTGGATCGAAAAGCGTTTACTCTTTGTCGCCTAACAACACAGATTCCAGCGCGATTTTAATCATATCGTTAAATGTCGTCTGGCGTTCAGCCGCGGTGGTTTGCTCGTGGGTACGGATATGGTCAGACACGGTGCAGATAGTCAGCGCTTTCGCACCAAACTCCGCTGCCACGCCGTAAATGCCCGCCGCTTCCATTTCCACGCCAAGGATGCCGTACTTCTCCATCACATCAAACATCTGCGGGTCTGGGGTATAGAACAGATCGGCAGAAAAGATATTGCCCACGCGCGCATCGACACCCAGCTGTTTAGCCGCGTCAACCGCGTTACGCACCATATCGAAATCCGCAATCGCCGCGAAATCGTGATCTTTAAAACGCAGACGGTTAACTTTGGAATCGGTGCAGGCACCCATACCAATCACCACGTCACGCAGTTTCACGTCAGCGCGAACCGCACCGCAAGAACCGACACGAATGATTTTTTTCACGCCGAAATCGGTGATCAGCTCTTTGGTATAGATTGAGCAGGAAGGAATGCCCATGCCGTGGCCCATCACGGAAATTTTACGGCCTTTATAAGTGCCGGTATAGCCGAGCATGCCACGCACGTTGTTCACTTCCACCGCGTCGTCGAGGAAGGTTTCAGCGATATGCTTAGCGCGCAGCGGGTCGCCTGGCATCAGTACGACGTCAGCGAAATCACCCATCTCGGCGTTAATATGAGGCGTTGCCATCTTGTATCCCTTAATTAGTCTGTGTGGGGCCAGCCAGCGTGACCCCAAAGTGGTTGCGTTGTGCTGCAATCACAGCATGTTTTTGCCGTAGTCCATATCGGAAAGACCGAAGTATTTCGCAACGGTCTGGCCAATATCGGCGAAGGTATCACGGTAACCCAGTGAGCCAGGCTTCACTTTCGGGCCGTAAATCATAATCGGGATATGCTCACGAGTATGATCGGTACCGTGCCAGGTTGGGTCACAACCGTGGTCGGCGGTCAGGATCAGAATATCATCCTCTTTCACCAGCGCCATCAGCTCCGGCAGGCGACGGTCGAACAGCTCCAGCCCACCGGCATAACCGGCGACGTCACGACGGTGCCCCCAGGCCGAATCGAAGTCAACGAAGTTGGTAAAGACGATGGAATTATCCGGCGCAGAGGCCATCTCTTTAACCGTGGCATCAAACAGCGCATCAAGACCGGTCGCTTTCACCTTTTTGGTGATGCCAACATGGGCATAGATATCCGCGATTTTACCCACTGAAATCACTTCACCGCCCTGCTCATCCACCAGTTTTTTCAGGATGGTTGGCGCTGGCGGCTCGACGGCCAGGTCGTGACGGTTGCCGGTACGCTCAAAGTGGCCGGCTTTATCGCCAACAAACGGACGCGCAATTACGCGACCAATGTTATAGCCGCCTTCGGTCAGCTCTTCACGGGCGATTTCGCACAGCTCATACAGTCGATCGAGGCCAAACGTCTCTTCATGACAGGCAATCTGGAACACCGAGTCAGCCGAAGTATAGAAAATCGGCTTGCCGGTTTTCATATGCTCTTCACCCAGCTCATCAAGCACAACGGTGCCGGACGAGTGGCAGTTACCGAGATAGCCTGGCAAATTCGCGCGCGCGACCAGCTTATCCAGCAGTTCCTGTGGGAAGCTGTTCTCTTTGTCACTGAAGTAGCCCCAGTCAAACAGCACCGGAACACCGGCGATTTCCCAGTGACCCGATGGCGTATCTTTACCGGACGACAGTTCGCTGGCATAGGCGTAAGCACCTATAATTTCGGCGCTGCTGTCCAGACCCGGCGGGAAGGTGCCGGTCGATTCTTCTGCGGCTTTGCCAAGACCCAGAGCGGTCAGATTCGGCAGATGCAGTGGCCCTTTACGTCCAATGTCCGCTTCACCTTTAAAGCATGCCTCAGCAATATGGCCCAGGGTATCCGAGCCTTTATCGCCAAACTTGTCGGCGTCTTTGCTGGCACCGATTCCGAAGGAATCAAGCACCATAATAAATGCACGTTTCATCCTGCTCTCCTGCGTATCAACGCGATGAGGATTAAAAAATAGCGATCAGAATAGTATGACGCTTATTCAGTAATTCTGCGATAGATAACTGGTGTAGATTGCGGCGCGCTATCGCTGACTTTTATCGCCGACTTCAACGCCTGTGCCGCTTCCTGCCAGCTGCTCTCGCTGGAGGCGTGGATAATCGCCAGCGGACGCTGCGTATCAATCCGGTCGCCGATCTGCGCCATATCGCTCAGTCCGACGCTGTAATCAATGCTGTCGCTGGCGCGGCGACGGCCACCGCCCATCGACACCACCGCCATGCCCAGCGCGCGGGTATCCATCGCGCTGACAATGCCGGAACGATCGGCATACACCGCTTTGCTCAGCATCGGCGCGGGCAGATAGCTGTCGAGTTTGTCGATAAAGTCCGTCGGGCCATGCTGCGCCGCCACCATACGCGCAAAGATCTCTGCCGCTTTACCGTTATCCAGCACCGCCTGCAATTTAGCGCGGGCATCTTTCTCATCGACGGCCAGCGCACCCGAAATCAGCATTTCAGCACTCAGCGCCATCGTCACTTCATACAGACGCGGATTACGGTATGCGCCGGTCAGGAACTGCACCGCTTCGCGCACTTCGAGCGCGTTACCGGCGCTGGAGGCCAATACCTGGTTCATATCGGTCAGCAGCGCGGTAGTTTTACAGCCTGCGCCGTTAGCCACGCCAACAATTGCCTGCGCCAGTTGTTCTGATTGCTCAAAGGTCGGCATAAAAGCACCGGAACCCACTTTGACATCCATCACCAGCGCGTCGAGCCCTTCGGCCAGTTTCTTGGCAAGAATTGACGCGGTAATCAGCGGAATCGAATCAACGGTGGCGGTGATATCACGCGTGGCGTAGAAGCGCTTATCCGCCGGTGCCAGCGAGTTGGTCTGGCCAATAATCGCCACACCGACATCCTTGATAATTCGGCGGAATGCCGCATCATCCGGGAAAATATTAAAACCGGGGATCGCTTCCAGTTTATCCAGCGTACCGCCGGTATGGCCGAGGCCACGGCCAGAGATCATCGGCACATAGCCACCGCAGGCGGCGACCATCGGCCCGAGCATCAGTGAGGTCACATCACCCACGCCGCCGGTCGAATGTTTATCGACAATCGGGCCGTTAAGGTTCAGCGATTGCCAGTTCAGCACCGTACCCGAATCACGCATCGCCATGGTCAGCGCCACGCGTTCTGGCAACGACATATCGTGGAAGTAAATGGTCATTGCCAGTGCGGCAATCTGCCCTTCAGAAACGGTGTTATCACGTACGCCGTTAATAAAAAAACGGATCTCGTCTTCGTTAAGCGCCTGGCCATCGCGTTTTTTGCGGATTATTTCTTGCGGCAAAAACAAGGTAAACCCCCTGTTTAAAAAAGGTCAGTGGGCAAGAGGTGTCTCGCCCGGATTATCCCGGTATACGGTGCAATAGTGTTTAAAGCGGCGGCCGCGAATTGTGCCGCCGGGACTGACTAGTAAGCAGATTTGCTGGCGGCAACCTGATGTCCCGCCGCGTTCAGCAGGCTGGTCAGCAGACTGGATGCGCCAAAGCGGAAATGGCGTGCATCGGCCCAGTCGCTGCCGAGGATATCGTCAGCCAGTTTCAGGTAGATTGCGGCATCTTCTGCGCTGCGCACGCCACCCGCGGGTTTAAAACCAACCTGTGCTTTAACGCCTTTATCGCGGATAACCGTCATCATCATTTCGGCCACTTCCGGCGTCGCGTTAACCGGCACTTTACCGGTAGAGGTTTTGATAAAATCAGCACCGGCATCAATGGAGATTTCAGAAGCCTGACGAATCAGCGCCTCATCTTTCAGCTCGCCGGTTTCGATAATCACTTTCAACAGCACATTGGCCGCTGCGCAGGCCTCTTTACAGGCTTTTACCAGCCCGAAACCGACTTCGCTGTTGCCTGCCATCAGTGCACGGTAAGGGAATACCACATCGACTTCGTCCGCGCCGTAAGCAATCGCCGCACGGGTTTCGGCCAGTGCAATGTCAATATCGTCATTGCCATGCGGGAAGTTGGTGACTGTCGCAATGCGAATGTCCGGCGTGCCCTGCTCACGCAAGGTTTTGCGGGCAATCGGGATAAAACGCGGATAGATGCAGATAGCGGCAGTATTGCCAGCCGGAGATTTAGCCTGATGGCACAGCGCGATCACTTTCGCATCGGTATCATCATCATTCAGGGTAGTCAGATCCATCAGTTTCAACGCGCGCAGCGCTGCAGCGGTTACATCAGTCATATTACTCTCCAACAACAGATTTAATGAGCCTTCCGACACCGGCCAGCTTTTATGTTAATATTCTAACAGTCAGCCCCCACCTTTGATGTGCGTCAACTCACATTTGATTAAGAAACGCCTGCCACTATTCTACTACCATTGTGACTTTAATCACATAAAATGTGCCGGACTCTGACGGTAAAAAACAAAAAAGCCGCGATGAAGATTCCCCATCGCGGCCATGTGATAATTTTCACATTTTTCGTTACAGCGCGAGGAAGACCCCGGCAATACTGGCACTCATCAGGTTGGATAACGTACCGGCAATGACGGCTTTAATTCCCAGGCTGGCGATATCATGACGACGATTCGGTGCCATGCTGCCGAGTCCACCGATCAGAATGGCAATCGACGAAAGATTGGCAAAGCCACACAGTGCAAAAGAGATAATCGCTTTGGTGTGGTCCGAAATCACCTGCAGACCCGCAGCCGCCACCACGGCATCTTCTTTCAGGTAAGCACCAAAGTTAAGGTAAGCGACGAATTCGTTAACGATCAACTTCTGGCCGATAAATGAACCCGCGATCATCGCCTCTTCCCAGGGTACGCCAATCAAAAACGCCACGGGAGCAAAGAGATAGCCCAGAATCAGTTCCAGCGACAGCTGCGGATAATCAAACCAGCCGCCGATGCCGGAAAGCATGCCGTTCAGTAACGCAATCAGCGCGACAAAGGCCAGCAACATTGCACCGACATTCAGCGCCAGCTGCATGCCCGAAGAAGCGCCGGACGCTGCCGCATCGAGGATATTAGCCGGCTTATCATCTTCCGCCACCATTTCTGCCGCATCACGCGTGTCGAGACTGGTTTCGGTTTCCGGCAGCATCAGCTTGGCGAACAACAACCCGCCTGGCGCGGCCATAAACGAAGCGGCGATCAGATATTCCAGCGGCACGCCCATCTGAGCATAGCCCGCCAGCACTGAGCCTGCCACGGATGCCAGTCCACCACACATCACGGCAAACAGTTCGGAACGCGTCATGGTGGCGATATACGGACGAACCACCAGCGGCGCTTCGGTCTGACCGACAAAGATATTGGCCGTCGCCGACAGCGACTCGGTACGTGAAGTACCCAGCAGTTTATGCAAGCCGCCGCCAAGCAGACGGATCACCAGCTGCATAATGCCGAGATAATAAAGCACCGCGATCAACGAGGAGAAAAAGACAATTATCGGCAACACGCGCAGCGCGAAAACAAAGCCGCCGCCGCCGAAGATTTCAAACATCTTGTCAGACGCCAGGCCGCCAAAAAGAAATGAAATCCCCTGATTACCATAGGCAATCACGCTGGAAACGCCCTGCGACATTCCCAGCAGTACGCTGCGTCCGACCGGTACATACAGCACTAATGCACCGATGCCCACCTGCAGCAAGAAGGCACCCAGCACGGTGCGTAATTTGATGGCTTTGCGGTTTGTCGACAATAAGACGGCAAACAGCATCAGTGCCACCATCCCGATCAGTCCCATGATAAGTTGCATTTTTCCCTCGTTATAATTAAAAAGTCGCGAAGTGGCACGCCGACAAAAGTTGGCGGATGTGCAAAAGTCTTAAGCGCGGGCGATTATAACCACAGGGAAGCAGAAGGCACGGATTGCTGTCACACAAAAATACAATCAGTCGCAATTGTAAATTCGATAGAGTGATCTAAGTCACATTATTTTAGATGCAAAACAGGCGGCGGGTGTTCTCACGCAGAGTATCACGGATCAATTCAGGCGCTTCGCTGCGTAACTCGCATAGCGTTTGCCATACATTTACCACGCGTTCCGGTCGATTAGGCTGCCCCTGGAAACCACACAGCGGCATATCCGGCGCATCGGTTTCCAGCAGTAGCGAGTCAAGGGGTAAACGGGCAATGGTCTCACGGGTTTTACTGGCGCGCGGATAGGTTATCGTCCCGCCGACGCCAATCGCATAACCGGCTTTGATAAACGCCTCGGCCTGTTGCAGACTACCGGCAAAACCATGAACCACACCACGACGCGGTAGCTCAATGCGCCGCAACTGCATCGCCAGTTTGTCGTGCGTACGCCGTGAGTGCAAAATCACCGGCAGATCGTAATCTCGTGCCAGTTTCAGCTGCGCATCCAGTAACGCCTGCTGCTTTTCAAACAGCGGATTCGCCATATAAAGATCGAGTCCGATTTCTCCGATCGCCACCAGTTTCTCCGGACGCCGCTTCAGATACTGCTCCAGTAACGCCACGGCAGCATCGTTATGTTCAGCAACCGCCATCGGATGCAGACCCAGTGCGGCATACAGCGGAGAATGGCTTTCAGCCAGCGCCAGCACCTGCTGAAAACGTGAAGCGGCGACGGCAGGAACAATAATTTTTTCCACGCCTGCCGCGGCGGCCTGTTGCAGGCTGTCGCTTTCATGGCCGCTGAAGGGCGGAAAATCAAAGTGACAGTGGGTATCGACAAAACTCATGCGCGTGAACCCTCATCATAGTCAGCATCATTACCGGCAACCGGATCGCGAATAATGGTGGTGTTATCTGGCTGATTCGCCACCGGCGCGGGCGGCGTGACCAACTGATGGCGCACATGCGTTGCGCTGTCACTCAGCCACTGACCCAGAGTGGCGAGGAAATAGCGGCCGCAGCGGCGGCCTAAATGATAATCCTGATTCAGTGACGCAACCCGGCTGCCGAGTGCATTACTGGCCAATGGTTTCGGGGGAAAGATCTCCAGCACCCGCAGTTTGCCCGGTGGATTATCAATAAACTTCTGGGTGTCATGATAGCTTTGTTCATGCTGCTGCATCACGTTGACCAACGGCCGCAGCGCGCTTTCACTCAGCCAGCGCTCCATGCGTTTGATCCACTGCGGAGTGTAATACATCTGCGAAGGCACGGTACGGATCACCACAATCGTATCGGCCCCCCGCCGTGCCGCTTCGCGCACCGGAATCGCATCACTGATGCCGCCGTCGAGGTAACTGATGCCGTCCAGATCGACACCCGGCCGGTAAAATCCCGGAATGGCGCTGGACGCCTTGATAATATTCAGCCAGTTATCTGCCGTCGGCGCAAAATATCCCGGCGTGTAGTCATCACTGCGGCAGGCACACATGTAAAACTCTTTGCCGCTGTTGAACAGTTTTTCGGCGCTGGTCATCGCCAGCGGGAATTCTTTCGCCGTGATATCCAGCAGCCAGTCGAGATCGATCAGATGCCCGCCGCGGACAAAACGCAGCGGATCAAAAAACAGTTTATTGGTGGTATAGCGAGTGATGACACGGCGAGCATAACCCGGCTGGGCGCAGACAAAAGCCGACAAATTTTGTGCCCCGGCCGAGGTGCCGAGCATCAGATCAAAAGGATTGAATTGCGCACGCTGAAATTCATCCAGCACGCCAGCGGTAAAGATCCCGCGCTGCCCGCCGCCTTCGCAGACCAGTGCAATTTTACCTGGTTTAAAAGGTGTTAACGCCAGGGGCTCAATATTGCCCAGCGTAATGGGGATGCGTTTACCCAACAGCTTATTCCTTAACGATGTCTTACCGGTATTGTCTGCAAAATGCAGCCTTACGGAGTTATAACATCTCAGGATAAGCCATGACAAACCCGGTAGCCCTTATTGCAAAGGCTCCTTTGGTACCACGACGTTCGCGTCGTGTTGATGCTGCTCTCTGCCGTAATCCTCCTGAAGAATTCCGGAGATCCAGTCATTATTCCCTGCGACCCAGGCGCAATCGCTGTCAAACCATTCCGCCCATATCAACCACAGTTGGCCTTTCCATTGCTTGCACTTACCAACGATGATGTCGCTATTCATGACTGGTCTCCGCTAACAGAGCTTAATCGAAACAGATATCCGATTTAACTAGGGCCGTTTACGACCGGTAAACAGGCTGACGAGGAACAGAATGATACCGACGACGAAGACAATTTTCGCTGCCCACGCGGCTGTACCCGCCAAACCACCAAAACCTAATGCAGCTGCAATCAGCGCAACGATCAGAAAAATAATACCCCAACGAAACATAAGCCTCTCCTTCACCATAGTTAAAATCGAACTGCCTGTCTCATTACTCTTCGCGGAGATAATTCCGCAAACCTGTTTCTCTTTCTTTTTGGGTAGTGCCTTTTATTGCGCGGCTGATAACCAGCCGCGCTACAGACAATTAAGGTTTAACTACCACATCATTCTTAACGCTTTTCACGCCTTCAATGGCTTTAGCAATCCCTTCAGCACGCTCTGACTGTGCCTCGTTCTGAACCGTACCGGAAAGCTGAACCACACCGTCGTTAGTTTCTACTTTCACGTTACGTGACGGCACAATGTCGTCTGCTAATAGTTTAGCCTTAATTTCGCTGGTTGTGGCGGCATCGCCGGCATAACCACTCATTGACTGAGATTTACCGTCTTTAACGTGCAGTTTGTCACTTACGGATTTAACGCCTTCAACTGTCTTGGTTAACGCGACCGCTTTTTCAGCCTGATCCTGTGAGGCGACAAAACCGCTCAGGGTGACCACGCCAGAATGGGTTTCCACTGAAATATCGGTGCTTTTAATCGCATCGTCGTCAACCAACGCTGCTTTAACTTTCGCTGTGACTGAGCTGTCGCCCATGTAGCCATCGACTTTTTTCATAGAACTATCGATTTTAGAACCCGCGCTTTCGGTAGTACTTGCTGCCAGAGCGGAGCCGCTGATCAGCGCAGAACCTACCATTACAGCCATCAGAGTTTTTGCAATCTTAGTCTTGTTCATCGATATATTCCTTCTGTCTGTTGATGCGCCCACAATCGTGAGCTTTACAGCTACAAACGGCGTAACTGTTGAAACGGGGATTGGGTAAAACACCACATGAATCAGCACCCGACAGAAATAATCATAGTCAACAATCAGGATTTAGCAGGCTTATACGGATTAAAAACTGGCAAAAGCCGAAAAACGGAGGTTTTTTAGGAGGAGTCTGTGTGAAAAGGGCAAAGAGTGAGCGGTTTTCTTCGCCCGCGGTTAAGCATAGCCTAAAAAAACGGGGAGTGACCGGGTTAAACCGGCCACTCCCCGTTAATACCTCGCGACAGGATTAATGTTCGCGGGTTTTACGGAACACCACATCAGGATAACGTTCCTGAGTGATATTCAGGTTAACCATCGTCGGTGCGATATAGGTCAGGTTATCGCCGCCATCCAGCGCCAGGTTAACTTCGTTTTTACGCTGGAATTCGTCGAACTTCTTCACATCACTGCACTCTACCCAACGGGCGGTCGAGACGTTGATCGATTCGTAAATCGCTTCGACGTTGTACTCGCTCTTCAGACGCGCAACCACCACATCGAACTGCAGGACACCGACCGCACCGACAATCAGATCATTGTTATGTACCGGACGGAATACCTGCACTGCGCCCTCTTCCGACAGCTGAACCAGCCCTTTCAGCAACTGCTTCTGCTTCAGCGGATCGCGCAGACGAATGCGACGGAACAGTTCTGGCGCGAAGTTCGGAATACCGGTGAACTTCATATTCTCGCCCTGGGTAAAGGTATCGCCAATCTGAATGGTGCCATGGTTATGCAGACCGATAATATCGCCCGGGAAAGCTTCTTCCACGTGTGCACGGTCGCCAGCCATAAAGGTCAGCGCATCAGAAATCACCACATCTTTACCGGTACGCACCTGGCGCAACTTCATGCCTTTCTCGTATTTACCGGACACCACACGCATAAACGCCACGCGGTCACGGTGTTTCGGGTCCATATTAGCCTGAATTTTAAATACGAAGCCGGTGAACTTGTCATCAGCAGCGGTCACGGTGCGGACATCCGTGTTACGCGGCATCGGCGACGGCGCCCAGTCAACCAGGCCATCGAGCATATGATCGACACCAAAGTTACCCAGTGCAGTACCGAAGAACACCGGTGTCAGCTGGCCTTCAAGGAAAGCGTCTTTATCAAACTCGTGCGATGCGCCCTGCACCAGCTCCAGCTCTTCACGCAGCTGCGCAGCCAGGTCTTCACCGATGGCGACATCCAGATCCGGGTTATCCAGCCCTTTAATGATGCGCACTTCCTGAATGGTGTGACCTTTACCGCTCTGATAAAGATAGGTTTCATTTTTATACAGGTGATAAACGCCTTTAAACAGCTTGCCGCAGCCGATTGGCCAGGTAATCGGTGAGCAAGCGATTTTCAGTTCGCTTTCCACTTCATCCAGCACTTCCATCGGATCGCGGATATCGCGGTCCAGCTTGTTCATAAAGGTCAGGATGGGCGTATCGCGCAGACGGGTGACTTCCATCAGCTTACGGGTACGATCCTCAACGCCTTTCGCGGCATCAATGACCATCAAACAGCAGTCGACCGCCGTCAGCGTACGGTAAGTATCTTCGGAGAAGTCTTCGTGTCCCGGCGTATCCAACAGATTGACCAGGCTCTCGCGATAGGGAAACTGCATCACAGAAGTGGTAATCGAAATACCACGCTGCTTTTCCATCTCCATCCAGTCAGATTTGGCATGCTGACTGGAACCGCGGCCTTTTACCGTACCGGCAGTCTGAATCGCCTGCCCGAACAGCAGCACTTTTTCAGTGATGGTGGTTTTACCGGCATCGGGGTGAGAAATAATGGCAAAAGTGCGGCGGCGTGCCACCTCTTGCATAAACGGTGCATTTGACATGAGGAATCTTCTGGTCTGGTGTGGTGAAACTGCGGCACAAACCGCGCGGACAGCTATCACCAACGATTAATCATCAATGGCCGGCATTTTCGCCGATCCGAGGGCTATAAACAATCCAGAACGCCGCTTTATCGGTCATAAAGGGCTAACAAGCCGCCATACGGCGTCTTCAGCTAGCTGTTGCCTTGACCATTTTTGCGAACGATTTATCCTTTTCTACACTGGACTGGCCTCAGAATGGGGATAACAATTGTTGATTAGCAGTGTAAGGCAGAAAGGTTTACCCGCCAAGCTCAGTGGGTGAGGTAAAGAGGAGAGGGCGTGTTAATAACAGGGACATTAACGGACACACTGATAAAACTCTGTAAACAGAGCAGCAGTGCGCTTTGCTTCTGCTAAGGTATTTTAACCATAACAGTTCAACTGTTGAATAGCGACAAGCAGCGTCGGCGGCGTATCCACCAGATGCTAAAAATCTCGGTTAATTATGGTATTACTGCATGCTGCCCGCCTTCACTCGGATGATGCCGGTATCTCAAAGTGTTGCAATCCAGCGTTGCTGCCATTCATATTGATCTTGAGGATCTGAAACCAGATCCTTATCTTCATAATCAAATATATCGACCAGATCCTCAATACGTGCTTGTTTGCCTATGGTTGTTTCATAAGCACTCAGCCCCATTGCCATCTGTCTGGCCATTCTTGATGGAAAAACATTCCTTTTACAACCTTTGCAATAATAAATTATTGCTTTATTTATGGATCTAATCTCTTCCAGACATGAAAAAAAATCATCTCCTTCTGCAATATATACATCGCCATTTTTTAAACTGAATTTTAGAATGCATGAATTTTCGATTATTAACTCGACATCAGCTTCATAGATTCCAGTTCCGTCATGATATTTGACTACTTTATTAGAACTATTCATACTTTCCCTTAAAGATGTTTACAATGCTAAATCTGGCGAAGTTACCATCAGCACGTATGGGAGTAACTCCAGGAATATCTTTCGGTAACACTCCGCCAGCTATTGCAATTTCAGACTCACCTGCATATGGAGTTTTCCCACCCAACACTTTATTTATATCAATACTCTCGGCGGCCTTTCTCATAGAATAAACAAATCCTGTACTTTCATCTCGGGATGCAAATATCATCGCAACTTTTATATTTGTGGATTTATTTATACAATTGCTTGGAGGCGCTGTATTATCCAGAGCATGGAGATAAATATTTTTACTCATACCTAATGGTTTAATCCTTCATGAAAAATAATATCGGGATGCCTTTTATCACCTTTGTAAACAAATTCCTCTTTGCATCTACTCAGTCCCCAAGGATCAATCCAGCTTAACGGATTCGGCGCATACTGGTAAAGATTCAGCCCGCCCGCCACCCTAATCGGATCTTAGAAAATTATCCGAATGAGTTATGGATCATAGTGCTAGCTTCGTTCGTAGCTCACTAAAACTTCTGGACTATCACTCATAAAAACTGCTCTCTTTTTGAAGCCAACTATAAACAGTACCAGCTCAAGACTCTTCAAACTCAGTACAAATCCAGAGCAAAGAATACGAAGATTAAATTTCATTAAATTTGTTTTCGACATTGCACCATTTGGCGATGGTAATATCTGTAATTTACTCATTTCAGTGAAAATAGAAAATTATTCATATCCAAAACTGACTCCAATTTTTATAGGCAATAATAGCGTTAGTGATAAATATTAAACATCACTTTAGCTCATCATTAAATACTCTCAATGCATATAAACATGTATCATCATCCTTTAAACACTCCTCCCCCCCTCGTACCAAAAAATAATCTTTTCTTTAATTGATTCCAAAGCAGAAATATTAGCAACTATAACATGGATGGGAAAACCATCTACTTCGTTATCAAATTCACCTATAGAATCAATATCTTCATCTAAAACGACCTTAATGACCTCACCATTATTTTTTTTCTGTGCTGAGAAAATAGGATCACCATCCATAAACGGTTTCCCATTTGAAAATGTAGTATTATAATATGGACAGTCCACTGGACTTTCATGTTTTACAATGCCAAAAAAGAAATCTTGCAAAGAAGATTCCAGTGCCAAATACTCATTCACATCAACAAGATAATTATTAAACATATTTACTCCAAAAATGCTTTACCAGAAATAATTTCAATATCTACGCGTTCATGCTTAGTGTCTTTCACCATAAATGTTTTACTGACAGGTGCATCAGCACCTCCGCATTTACTAGCATTAGTTATGAACTTCTCTGCCTTTTGGAATGCATCTTTTCTAAGCGCTAAATCACGTTTATTTAGCTTCCCCTTTAACTCAGTCACCATTTTCTTAGCATCCTCTGCCGTAAGGGGGTGTTCTTGACGCCATGAAACAGATTCTTCAAGGGATGCGCCTTGTGCCTGGATTCGTCCTCGGTGTTCTGCTGACAACCCCAGCGGATCAATCCAGCTTAACGGATTCGGCGCATACTGGTAAAGATTCAGCCCGCCCGCCATCACAATCGGCTCATGTAACGCAAAAGTACCGACAGTTGTATCGTACGATAACTTTCGGTTTTAA
>NZ_JRXE01000037.1 GCF_001267535.1 Winslowiella iniecta
GGTCTCCCCATGCGAGAGTAGGGAACTGCCAGGCATCAAATTGCGATAACCCTCAGCGAGAGCTGAGGGTTTTTTGCGTTTAAATCCCCGCCAAATTCCTTCCCCTAACCCCTCTGACTTCACATAAACTCAGGTAAATATACAAAATATTTACTTAACAATCGTCGAAATGCTTTACTGAACACTTTGGCGCTGAGGATCAGCAAGGAAAATAAGAGGGCAGTAAATATGGCTGAGGTAATAACAGAGCAGGAAAAGCAGCCGGAAACGGCAGAGCAGACAAAAAAACGCATCTGGGCGATTGTTGGCGCTTCATCGGGGAATCTGGTCGAGTGGTTTGATTTCTATGTTTATTCATTCTGCTCACTCTATTTTGCGCATATATTCTTTCCGGCAGGAGATACCACCACTCAGTTAGTGCAAACCGCCGGAGTATTCGCCGCTGGCTTTCTGATGCGTCCCATTGGCGGCTGGTTATTTGGCTATATCGCCGATAAGCACGGGCGTAAAACCTCAATGCTGATCTCAGTTTGCATGATGTGCTTTGGCTCACTGGTGATTGCCTGCTTACCGGGTTATGCCACATTGGGGATTTGGGCACCAGTATTGCTGCTGCTGGCACGACTATTTCAGGGACTTTCAGTGGGTGGTGAGTATGGCACCAGTGCCACCTATATGAGTGAAGTCGCGGTTGAAGGGCGCAAAGGTTTCTACGCCTCATTCCAGTATGTCACGCTCATTGGTGGGCAGCTGATGGCACTGTTAACGGTGGTAATCCTGCAACAGGTTCTGTCTGACGAAGATCTTCGAAGCTGGGGCTGGCGTATTCCTTTTGCGATAGGTGCGGTGCTGGCGATTGTCGCGCTGTATCTGCGTCGTTCACTTAACGAAACCTCCGATCATAAAACACGTGCGCACAAGGATGCCGGTAGCTTACGTGGTCTGTGGAAGCATCGTCGTGCCTTTATTATGGTGCTGGGATTCACGGCTGGCGGTTCGTTAAGCTTTTATACCTTTACCACCTATATGCAGAAGTACCTGGTGAACACGTCGGGAATGGATGCGAAGACCGCCAGTGCATTGATGACGGCAGCGCTGTTTATCTTTATGTTAGTGCAACCATTGATTGGCGCTTTATCGGATAAGATCGGTCGCCGCAGTTCTATGCTGATCTTTGGTGGCTTTGCGGCGCTGCTGACGGTGCCGATCCTGACGGTACTGCAAAGTGTTAACAACACCTGGATCGCCTTTGCGCTGGTAATGATCGCGCTATTGATCACCAGTTTTTATACCTCGATCAGCGGTATTCTGAAGGCGGAGATGTTCCCACCGGAAGTGCGGGCACTGGGCGTGGGCTTATCCTATGCGGTGGCGAACGCCATTTTTGGTGGCTCAGCGGAATATGTCGCGCTGTCACTGAAAGCGGCGGGCAATGAAACCAGTTTCTTCTGGTATGTGTCGGCGATGGGCGCGGTGGCATTTGTGGTGTCGCTGATGCTGCATCGCAGAGGTAAAGGCATTAAGCTCTGATTATTGCCCGATATTCCATAATGCATAGCCGGTGGCAGCACCGGCTACATCCCAGGCAAAATCCTTCCAGCTCCAGCCGGTTCCTGTTGCACGGCTGTCATACAACTCTTTGGCGGCACCGAGACTGATGGCAAACATCAGGCCAAAGCTGTTGCTGCGCGTATCGCTCCAGTGCTGTTTCTGACCATACTCGTTGCCGGCGGCAGAGATCACCGCCGAGGCAATAAAGTGCTGAGCTTTATCTTTACCGGTCCACTCGTCCTGCGCCATATGGCTACAGCCGGTGCAGAAAATAACTGGCAGAAGCAGATATTTAACCATTGATAGCCCAATAAAAAGCCCCGTCACAGTGCGGGGCTTACAGCATTAATCAGAGTATACGGCTGATCAGCCGGTCAATACGGATGCGGCGTAAGCGTCGAATCAGCTTGCGCACTTTAACCGGGTATTCAGCGATACTGTCTAAATCACGGAAGTGTTTTACCACCGTGGTATGGGTTCGAATTAATGCCAGTTCGCGTTCGCGCTGTTCTGTCAGCTGTTGCAGCGGATCATGAATCAACACCGCATTTTCCAGATCCAGGCGCCATGCGCGCGGATTAAGGTTATTGCCGGTAATCAGCATCCATTCGTCATCTACCCACATGCCTTTCAGGTGATAGCTGTTTTCACCATCTTTCCACAGTCTGACGGTCAGCTGGCCACTGGTAACATAGTATTGCAGGCGACTCAGGAAACGCCGCAGATTGATTTCGTACAGATAAGGCAGCGCGCCGATAATCTTAAACGGCTGATCTTCCGGAATATAGAAGTCGTTGGCGGTCTTGTCACCAATGATAATTTCCACTTCTTTACCCTGGCGCAACAGATAAATGATGTTGCGCACCAGCAGGGCTGGCAGGTTGAAGTAAGGGGTGCAGAGCGTCAGTTTCTGCTCGGCGCACGGCATCAGATGGTAGATGGTTTTGTTCAGCAGACTGCGTTTGCCGAGGCCAACTAACGGAGTAACCGCCAGCTGTTCATTATTGGCATCGCCGGTAAAGTGATAATCAAAACCCCGCAGATCCTGGCGGAACTGACGGGTTTCATTTTTAATTTCCGGGCTTTTCGGGCGTTCGTGCTGATCGAGGCGATGAACCGCTTCTGCCGCTTTAAGATTATTGTCGATCCAGGCCAGCATGGTGTCGGTCAGTCGATCATTGCGGATGAGCTGGTAGCGGTCATAGCGATATTTGTCATGCTGATGCAGATAGACATCGTTGATGCTGGCACCGCTATAAAGCAGAGTATCATCAATGATAAACCCTTTCAGGTGCAGTACGCCGAGCGCCTCACGGGTATTGACCGGAATGCCATAGACCGGAATCGCAATCCCCGGATTCTGATCGGCCATCTCACAGTACCAGTCAGCATTGGTTGCCGCTGCTGCTGCGCCAATACGCCCGCGTTGTGCACGATGCCAGTCAACCAGCACACTGACCTCAAGCTCTGGTCGTGCGCGTTTCGCGGCATAGAGCGCCGACATAATGCTGCGCCCGGCATCGTCATTTTCCAGATAGAGCGCCACAATGCAGATGCGACGCGTTGCACCGGCAATTTTTTCCAGCAACGTTTTGCGGAAATCAGCCGGTGAAAACAGCGTTGTCACATCAGCAACTGACTGAGACAGTTTTGGCAGTTGTGCAAGGTGTTGTTGGTGTTTATTGCGCTTAAATTTGGACAACATCACAGTGCGCTTCTTCTCTATTCATTGAGTGGCCTTTTGCCATTAAATCATGGCTGTAACCAACAATATTACCATCAACTGTAGCGGAAGGCGTTAATTTTACTTTTCTCTACAAGGTCAGACAATTGTTGGCGCCAGTGGTAAAGCCAGGCTGACAATCCCGTCCTCCAGCTGAACATCAATGGAGAATCCCAGCTTGCGTGCCAGGGTAATCATGCCGCGATTACCTGGCATGGTAATACCATTCAGCTGTTGCAAGCCATGTTCACGGGTGTAGCCGATCATTTTTTCCAGCAGACGACGCCCTAATCCAAGACCTTTAAGATCGGAGCGTACCAGTACCGAAAACTCGGCATCAATATTGTCCGCATCAGAGATCGCCCGCGTGACACCGATGATCTCGCTCTCGCCCTGATACTGACGTACTGCGACGATCGCCATTTCACGATCGTAGTCGATCTGCGTCATATTGGCTAAGTCATCGTGAGTGAACTCGTTGATCTCGCTAAAGTAGCGATAGTAGAGATCCTCTTTAGTCACCTGAGCAATAAAGCGCTGTAGCAGCGGCTCATCTTCCGGCAGGATGGGACGAAACAGACAGCGCTGCCCATCTTTCAATTCGACCCACTCTTCCAGCGCATGCGGATAAGGACGAATGGTGAGGCGATCTTCGACATCACCGGCAAAAGGCGCCAGCTGCATCGTGACATCAAGCAGGGTGAATTCGTCACCGGCTGCCAGCAGCGGATGAATATCCAGTCGTTGGATATCAGGGCAATCGACAATCAGGTTGGATACCTGCACCAGTACCTGACTGACACCGGCGATATCCAGCGGACGCAACGCGCTGCGCCCGCGAATTTTGCCGCTATTAATCGCCTGGATCACCAGATAGCGTGCCAGCGTCATATTCAGCGGCGGTAGCGCGACCACCGCCTGACGGTCGGCATGCCACTCGATGCCGCCTTCGCCCAGCATAATAATCGGGCCAAACAGCGGATCCTGCTCGACCACAATGCGTAGCTCCTGCGCACCGGCGCGATTAGCCATGCTTTGCACCAACAGGCCATGGATGCGTGCCTGCGGCCAGGCCAGTTTCACACGATCAATAATCGCATCGGCGGCCTGCTGCACTTCACTGGCGGTGCGCAGATAGAGCATGACACCCTGAACTTCTGACTTATGCGGAATATCCGGTGAACGCAGCTTCAGCGCCACCGGATAGCCAATTTGCCCGGCGATATGCACCGCCTCCACACTGTCATTAGCGATCCAGGTCGGCAGGGTAGTCAGCCCATAGGCCTGGAGAATCGCCTGGACTTCATGGGTATCCAGCGTGGTTGGCCCGGCGTTTAGCGCCTGCTGAATCAGCTGATGCGCGTAAGCGGTATCCTGCTGCAAACTTGGCGGTAATGCTGGTGTTTCGCGCAGCTGCTTCTGGTTACGCCGGTATTCCACCATATGCATAAAGGCGGTGATGGTGCCTTCCGGGGTGCGATAGGTGGGAATGCCGGCATCGCTGAACGCCCGCCGCGCTTCCAGTGATGAGTACTCGCCGCACCAGTTAGTCAACAGAGTGACAGCATTGCCACGCGGATGCTGTTTGATGCCCTCAATCAGTCGCTGTGCCGTCACGGTGGCGGGGGCCACGGCGCTCGGGGCATGGACGATCATCAGCGCATCAAAATCATGACTGTCCAGCAGTAAGCTCAGCGCGTGCAGATAGTGCTCTGGCGTGGCATCGTCTTTTAAGTCGAGTGGATTACCCGGTGTGATGTCCGCCGGTAGCCCGGCAGCTAAAGCGGTGAGCGTGCTGTCGCTGAGATGAGCCAGTTTCCCCTTGCGCGCATCAAGTGCATCGAGCGCCAGCGCGGCCGGCGCGGCGCCGTTACTGACAATCATCAGGCGTTCGCCGCGCAGCGGGCGCATATGGCTCAGGGTTTCGACCGCAGAAAATAGCTCATGAGTATCCTGCACGCGCAATAATCCGGCGCGCTGGATCGCAGCATCCCAGGCAGCATCAAGTCCCGAATGGGTTTTCAACAACGCTTGCGCCTGCGCGCTGCGCCCACTTTTGATCACCAGAATCGGTTTATTACGTGAGGCGCTGCGGGCTGCTGAGACAAACCGGCGTGCATCGCTCAGATGTTCAAGATAGAGCAGAATGGCGCTGGTTTTACCGTCGCGGGCGAGAAAGTCGAGCAGGTCATCGGCATCGATATCCAGGCTGTCACCCAGCGCGATAAACCACGAGAAGCCCAGCTGGCGCTGTTGCGCCCAGTCGAGAATGGTGTTGGAGACCGCCGCCGACTGCGAAATAAATGCCAGCTTACCTTTCTCAATCGGTACCGGAGAGAAACTGGCATTCAGCCCCTGCCAGGGAGCCAGCAATCCAAGGCTGTTCGGCCCCAGTAAGCGGATTTGCCACTGACTGGCGCAGGCTTTCAGCTCGGCAAGCTGGCTTTCGGGGGCAGAGAGAATGATGCAGGCTTTACAACCGCGCTCTCCCAGTTGTTGTAATAAGCTCAGGTTACGGCTGGCGTTAGTACAGATCACCGCCAGATCGGGAGCCAGCGGCAGGCTGGCAATATCCGGCCAGGCGAGCACGCCGCATACCGCTTTATATTGAGGCGTAACCGGCAGAATCGGGCCGCTGAAATTGCCATCGAGCAGATTACGCATCATCAGATAACCCGCACGTTGCGGTTTGGTTGATGCGCCTATCACCGCAATCGATTTAGGACGTAACAGCGCTTCCAGCCCACGTTGGCTCATTTCCTGCTCCCGAAAACATTGAATAGCCTGATTCTAAACGCTTTCGGTTACTTCTGCCGTGAGATGGATTGGATGATGAGGTTTTCCCGCCAGATAACGTTGCCGGAACAGGCTGAAATGATTGGCCAGCGCCTGGGCTGCTGAGCTGTCACCGGCCTGCGCTAATAATTCGGCAGCGACTTCGGCGGTGCAATGCTGTCCGGCACCATGAGCTTCGCGCAGTGTGTAGTTAGACGGTGTGGTCAGCGTCAGCGACATCACCGGCAGGGCATCGAGCCACGGGCTTTTGCGAAACATCTTCCGCGCTTCGGTCCAGGTGCCATCCAGCATGATAAACAGCGGCGGCTTCCCGCTTAGCGGCGGCGTATTCAGTACCGGACGTCCGGCATCGGCATAGGATTCGGGAAATACCACCATCGGTTGTACGTGCGGATTCTGCACCGCGGCAAGCAGCGCCGGGTCTGGCTCGGTGCGCGACCAGCCAAAAGCCTGGGTGTCCGGCAGAATATCGGCTATCAACCGCCCGGTATTGCTGGGTTTCATTGGCTCAGTATCGAACATTACCAGACAAAAACGGCTGCGTGCGGGCTGAGGCGCGAGGGTGGCACACAAACAATTTTTTTGCGGCAGCAAACAGCGCTGACAGCGAATGATGCGATTTCCACGTGCAAGAAAAGGGCGGGTGGCGCGGGCGAGACGCTCAGCGCGTAAACGGAGGACGGCGTTTTCGTTCATAAGGCGGTATCTGAGGAAAACTCTATATTATCCGAAAATCCTCGACAAACGTAGGGCGGTATTTTCACCGCCCTTTTTGCTGCTTCAATCAAAGTGACTCATCCAGCCATGCAGAGAAGGGGGCTTTTGGCATTGCGCCGTTCAACATATCCACCATCTGACCCTGCTTAAACAGCATAATGGTCGGAATACTGCGGATACGGAAACGGGCACTCAGCTCGGGTTGCGCTTCCGTGTTAACCTTTATAAAGCGCACCTTACCGCTGCGCTCTGCCGCCACATCTTCATAAACTGGCGCGAAGTTAAGACAAGGGCCGCACCACGGTGCCCAGAAATCAACCACTACCGGCAGATCATCCTGCAGGTATTTATCAAAAGTCTCGGTTGTGGCGTTAATCACCTCACCGTCGAATAACTCGCTACCGCAACGACCGCATTTCGCCTTGTCACTGATACGATCTTCCGGAACGCGATTCGTTGCCTGGCATGATGCACAAACCGTATTCATTGTTCACCTCAAAAAGTCGGTTATTGGTGAGCGTTTACTTACCGCTCTGCACATTTATTTAGGCTAATTATCGATCGGGCTTGCCACATCAACAACGTGGAATCCTCAATGGGTATAATAGTTAATAGCTTTTGGTGGAAGTTAATAGCTTAGCGTGGTCACATCAGGTAATCTGCGCGCTTCGCGCTCAGCCAGGTGGAGGAAAAGATGAACGACGAATTTAAAGGTAAAAGCGGCAAAGTCAAAGTGATGTATGTCCGCGGTGATGACGAGAATGAAAAGCGTGGAAACAGTAATCCACGTACCGGTAAAGGTGGCCGTCCGGCCGCATCTCGTCAGGATGGCAATCGTCGTCCTTCCCGAAATGCTGAAGATAAGCCCCGCGGCGGGCGCGATAGCGGTCATAGTGACTCGCCATGGCGCACGGTTTCACGTGCTCCAGCAGATGATAGCAAGCCCGATCACGGTGGTATCAGCGGGAAAAGTTATATTGATCCAGAGCAGCTGCGTCGTCAGCGCATGGAAGAAACCCGCGTGTATGGCGAAAATGCCTGTCAGGCGCTGTTTCAAAGCCGTCCTGAATGCATCGTGCGTGCATGGTTTGTTCAGGAAGTTACACCACGTTTCCGTGAAGCGTTGCGCTGGATGGCGGCCAACCGCAAAGCCTACCATGTGGTAGATGAAGCGGAACTGGCAAAAGCATCCGGTACTGAGCATCACGGCGGCGTTTGCTTCCTGATTAAGAAGCGCTCCGGCATGCCGGTGAGCCAGTGGTTATCGACTGCGGGCGAAAAAGATTGCGTGCTGGCGCTGGAAGATATCGGCAACCCGCACAACCTCGGTGGCATTATGCGTAGCTGTGCCCACTTTGGTGCCAAAGGTTTGCTGGTGGACGATGCTTCACTGCTGGAATCCGGTGCGGCTGTTCGTACCGCCGAAGGTGGCGCGGAGCATGTGCAGGCGATTAGCGGCGAAAGCTTTGTTGCTGGTCTGGATGCATTCCGTAAAGCGGGTTACACCATTGTCACCACTTCCAGCCATAAAGGCACGCCGCTGGCGAAAGCACAGCTGCCGGCTAAAGTGGTACTGGTGCTGGGACAGGAACGTGATGGTCTGTCAGACAGCGCATGGCAGCAGGGTGACCTGAGCGTGTCGATTGGCGGTACCGGCAAGGTGGAAAGCCTGAACGTTTCCGTTGCGACCGGTGTGCTGTTGGCAGAATGGTGGCGTCAGAATAGTTAATTGACTATTTTGCTGCCACAATAAAAAACGGGCTTTCGCCCGTTTTTTTTATCCCTGAAAATCAGTGCGCGCCACCGCCTCCGCTGCCGGAACCAAACGGCGGACGGGCAAACCATACCAGCACCAGCAGAATCACAAACACCCCCGCTGAAGCCCAGAAGATCTCATTAGCCGAAATAATCAGCCCCTGATTGGTAATCTGCTGCGCAATATATGCGGAAGCCTGCTGCTGCGTCATGCCGAGCTGTTCCAGTTGCCGGTAGGTTTCCTGCGAGTTGAGATTAAACGGCGTAATCGACTCGGTCAGATAGCTGTGGTGCATCGACTCACGGTTAGTCCACAGGGTGGTGGTGATCGAGGTACCAATGGAACCGGCAAGGGTTCGGGTAAAGTTCGACAAACTGGATGCTGCCGCCAGCCGCTCAGGCGGTAAGCCCGAAAGGGTGATGGTGGTCAGTGGCATAAAGAAGCAGGCCACGGCAAAGCCCTGAATAAACTGCGGCCACGCGGACGCGGCGAAATCCATACCTGGCTCGAAGGTGTAAGCACGCCAGTAGAAGCAGACGGCATACATAATAAAGCTAAAGGTGACCAGCCGTCGCATATCCAGCTTATGGGCAAAACGACCAATTATCGGCGACAGGATCACCGGGATAATCCCTACTGGTGCCGATGCCAGACCCGCCCAGGTCGCGGTATAACCGTAGACCTCCTGCAATAGCTGCGGCAATAGCACTATCGAGCCAAAGTAGAGCATATAGGCAAGGCTGATCGACAAGCAGCCGATAGTAAAGTTACGCGACTTAAACAGCGACAGGTCGACTATCGGGTTGTCGTCGGTTAACTCCCACACCAGCAATGCCAGTAGCGATATTACCGCCACCACCGTCAGGATGATTATCTCGGTCGAGTTAAACCAGTCCAGCTCTTTACCCTGATCGAGCATCACCTGCAGGCAGCCGACCCCCAGCACCAGCAGCACCAGACCGACAGTATCAATCGGCCTGATTTCGGTTTTGGTTTCGCGGCTCCGCAGCGTTTGCAGTGCCAGCATCACCACCACCGCACCAATTGGCACGTTGATAAAGAAGATCCAACCCCAGTGATAGTTATCGCTAATCCAGCCGCCAAGTATCGGGCCGCAGATTGGCGCGACAATCACCGTCATCGCCCAAAGTGACAGGGCGATACTGCGTTTGGCGGGCGGATAGTTGCTCAGCAACAGGCTCTGAGACAGCGGAATCAGTGGGCCGGCAACAATACCCTGAAGCACGCGGAAAAAGATCAGCATGCCCAGGCTGTCAGCCATACCGCATAACCACGAGGCTACCGCAAACGCGGCGGTAGACCACAGGAACAGTTTGACCTCACCGACCCGTTTCGCCAGCCAGCCGGTAATCGGAATCGAGATAGCATTGGCGACGCCAAACGAGGTGATAACCCAGGTGCCCTGAGAGTTAGAGGCACCGAGGTTACCGGCAATCGTCGGGATTGCCACGTTAGCGATGGTGGAGTCCAGAACCTGCATAAACGTCGCCAGTGATAAGGCGATGGTCATCAGGACCAGCTGGGCTCCCTCAAGCGGTTTTTGTGCCATAACAGCCTCCCGCTTTCTTAGCCCGCATTGGCGCGAATAATATCGGCAATCATCTGGTTAGCTGGCGCTAAATCCAGTGCCAGCGCATTACTTTCATAAGCCGGCGTCTGACGCACGCTATTCGCCAGCACCATACCGTCGGTATTCTGGGTATCCACTTTCACCAGCGTGGAGAGGCCAATCCGCAGCGGATGTTTCTCAACCTGTCCGGCATCAAGTTCGATACGCACTGGCAGACGCTGGACGACTTTAATCCAGTTACCGGTGGCATTTTGTGCCGGTAGCAGTGAGAAGGCGCTGCCGGTACCCATATCCAGGCCGACAACTTTACCGTGATACACCACGTCATCACCGTAGATATCGCTGACCACCGTTGCCGGTTGGCCGATGCGCACATTGGCGAGCTGCGTCTCTTTAAAGTTGGCGTCGACCCACAGGTTTTTCGCCGGGACGACCGCTAATAAAGGAGTAGAAGAAGTGATCTGTGAGCCGACCTGCACACTGCGACGCGAGACAAAACCGTCCATTGGACTGACGATTTCGGTACGCTGCAACGCCAGCCATGCATCACGCAGTTCTGCCGCGCTTTGTTTCACTGCCGGCTGGTTTTCCAGCGAGGTATTCATGATCATCGCCTGGTTGGCATTGTACTGCTGAACCGCGACGTCAAGCTGGGCTTTGGCGGTGGCCACTGCATCACGCGAGTGTTGCAGCTCTTCACGGCCAATTAAGTTAGCACTTCCTAACGGTTCACGACGCTTCAGGTCTGCTTCAGCCTGCGCCAGTGCAGTTTTTTGCAGTTCAATCGTCGCCTGATACTGTTTACCGTTGATCATCAGCTGATGAGTCTGACGGACGCTGGTGGCCAGTGCGGTCTGCGCTTTTTCAAACGCTTGCTCAGCATCGGTTTTATCCAGCGTAATCAGCACATCGCCTTTTTTCACATAGTCGGTATCATCGAACCACACTTTATTGACGCTGCCTGAAACCTGCGCCATCACCTGCACCTGATTACCGGCAACATAGGCGTCGTCGGTTTCCTGATAATGACGTAAAACCAAAAACCAGTAAGTCAGATATGCAATACCAATCACGATAAACACGACAGCCAGAAAAATCAGCGCTGTTTTACGCTTTTTCTTTTTATTAGCTGGCTGCTGCGGTTGTTGCAGCTCCGCATTTGCACTCATGGTGTTCTCCACGTTGTTCACGTATTACGGGCTCACGCACGTCCCTGCACGCAAGGTCCCGAGCCTAAAATGCCAGCGGGATTAGCGCTGGCATGGATAAATGGGGGGTTAAAATAGCGGTTTACTGGCGTGATTGTGTCGCAGATATTGCTATTATCGGGAAAGCGAGGCGATAACTTGTTCTTCGTCCATTTGATCCAGACGGTTCAGCAACTTACGGGTGATTCCTTCCAGCTGGCTCTTTTCTGAAGTGCTCAGTGAAGACCACAGATGTTGCAGGCTCTGATGCTGTGGCGGCAGCAGCTGAAGCAGGAACTCTTTACCCTTTTCGGTAAGATGCAGGTACAGGCAGCGGCGGTCGTTGTCGCTTTCACGGCGCTCAATCCAGCCGCGTTTTTCCAGTTCGTCGGCAATACGTGTGGCGTTGGTGCGTGATGAACCGAGCGCAGAGCTCAGCTCAGACGGCTGAATGCTGTGGTTTTCCTGCGCATCGAGCGTAATCAACGCCATAAACAGCGTCTCGTTAATCCCTTGAGCTTTCAGCATTTTATTGCGGTTATCCAGCAATTTGCTTTGCATATGCATGCACAGGCGCGTCAGCATAATTTCCTGCAAAGGAAAATCTTTCTGGCGATTAGCGCGAAAATTTAGCATCTGTTCAATGGGAGTAAACGAACTTTCCATCTTGGGGGAACCTCACTAGTTGCAACTGGTATAGTAACGATGGTGATTTAATAAGTGTATACACTTTGAGAGTGGTAACCGTTTTCAGGTTCACATAATCATCATCAACAATTTCCAGGTCATTCCATAACCCAGGGCGTACAACAGCATGACAAATCCAGTGCTGTTGGGCAGAAAATTGGCCGCATTCGACTTTGCCGCGAAAGTACAGAGATTGACGACAGGTCGGGGCGGCAGGAACAGAATGGCGGGAGATGTGACTGTCAGCATGCGGCAACGCATCGCAACCTGCCAGTAGCGTGTCGGACACGCCACCAGAGATCATTGCTTTCCGATTGCTTAATAATTGCATGCGTAAAAATAACCAGCCTGAATAAGTAACGTTAAACAATACCAGAGAGGGGAAGGGCTTAATACCCCGCATTAGCTGAAAATTCCTCAATTTACTATATGCAGGCTAATTACTGTCATCTTCGTGACGGTAACCGCTCCACCAACTGAGCAGATTCAGCAGCGTCAGTACCACGCCGGCTGCACAGACACCGTACCAGCCCGCGTGCTGGAAGGCGCTGGCAGAGACCAGTGAACCGACGGCACCGCCGATAAAGTAGCTGGTCATATAGCCGGAAGTCAGGCGATTACGTGCTTCCGGCATCCGGCGGTAAATAACACTCTGATTGGTAATGTGCACGCCCTGTACCGCCAGGTCGAGCAGAATAATCCCAACTATCAGCGCCAGAAGTGAGTGAGCACCAACTGCGGTGATTCCCCAGGACGCCAGCATGATCAGTAAACCCAATGTGGTGGTGATGCGGGCTTTGCCCTTATCGGCCAGGCTGCCCGCCTGACGTGCAGCTAACGCACCGGCCGCGCCGACCAGACCCAGCAGGCCAATCATGCCTTCCGAGTAATTGTAGGGCGGCGAGGCCAGCAAAAATGCCATTGAGGTCCACAGCACGCTAAAGTTGGCAAATGACAGACATCCGACCATTGCACGGGTGCGCAGCACGCGGTTACCGCCATACAGTTGGAAAATCGAACGTAGCAGCTGCGGATAGTTAAGCGGAACCGACTGACGGTAGCGCGGTAACCCGCGCCACAACGCCAGCGCCATCAGTACCATCAGGATGCTGGCGACCCAGTAGACGGTGCGCCAGCCGCCGAGTTGCGCTAAGCCACCGGCAACGGTACGTGCCAACAGGATGCCCAGCAGCAGGCCACTCATCACGGTGCCAATCACTTTGCCGCGTTTTTCCGGCGCGGCCAGCGTGGCCGCCAGCGGCACCAGAATTTGCGCCACCACCGAAAACAGCCCGGTTAATACCGTACCCAGCAGCATCATAGCCAGGGAAGATGACAGCGCGGTGATCACCATTCCCCCTGCGGCCAGCAGGCTCATCACCACAATCAGACCGCGCCGTTCCAGCATATCGCCAAGCGGAACCAGCAGCAGTAAGCCCGCGGCATAGCCGAGCTGAGCGGTGGTGACAATAAATCCGGCCTGATTGACCGATAAATCAAAATTGCGGGCGATAGTTTCCAGCAGGGGCTGAACATAGTAGTTACAGGCAACGGAAAGACCGGTCGCCACGGACATCAAAGCGACAAGCGCCGGGCTAAGCCCCTGTGGTGCGGATTTCATAAGCAGTTAACAACATTGATAAGTGGAATAAGCTAATAGTAACCTAAAAAACTATTTCATTGTTGTGATGATTAACAGGACAAACCAGTAAAACGCAAAAAGCAGCCCGCAGGCTGCTTTGGAATTTCATCGCAGGAGCAGCTTTTCGCCGCCCCTGATGAGAGTGAATAATTACTTCGCTGCTGCGGCGGCGTCAGCGACCCACTTATCAAACTGCGCCTGGTGGGCTTTAATCCAGCCATCAACATGGCGGTTGATATCGCTCTCTGAGGCTTCACCGGCATGCATGCGCGCATTCTGCGCATTGATATCAGCGATAGGCAGCTTCATTTCAGCAAACAGTTTGGCGGCTGCGGGGTTTTTCTCTGCCCACTGTTTATTAGCAACGATATGCATGGTATTAACCGGGAAGCCATAGTTGGCACCGTTAGGCAGTTTGGTATCAACATCTTTCTGCTCCCCTGGCAGGGAAGAGAACGGCACCTGCAACCAGACCACATCTTTACCCGGAACCAGCACGTCACTCAGCCAGTAAGGCGTCCAGGTGTAATAGATAACCGGTTTACCCTGCTTAAAGCGCGCCATGACATCCGCGATCATCGCAGAATAGTTACCCATATTGGCTTCGACTGTCTGGGTGAGACCGAAGGCCGGCATCTGATGATTAATCACCGTTTCACAGCCCCAGCCCGGTGAACAACCGGTCAGGTCGGCTTTGCCATCCCCATTGGTATCAAACAGTTTGGCAATTTTTGGATCTTTCAGCTGATCGATACGCGTGATGTGATACTTCTCAGCGGTTTTTTTGTCGATCAGATAACCCTGAGCCGCGCCTTCAACGTAATTACCCTCGCGATAAAACTTTTTGTCACCGCCCGCCGCTTTATACATATCGTCATGCAGCGGCTGCCAGTTGACGGCAGTAAAAGTGGCATCGCCAGAGGCAATGGAGGTGTAGCCAACGTTGTAATCCACCTCGCTGGTGCTGTCCACGGTGTAACCCAGTTTTTCCAGCGCGCGGCTGACCAGCAGCGTCTGAAAACTCTCTTCGGTAATGGTGCTCTGTACCGGTTTCACCGTAATGCCTTTACCCGGCAGGTCTGCTGCGGAAACCTGTGTCGCGGCCAGAGTGGTTAAGGCGGCTGCCAACATTGCTGTCTTGCGCATAGTGATTCCTTATTAGTGGTGTTATTGCGGGTCTTGCCGGCGGTGCGACTGGCACACCGCCGGAAAAATTATGACTTGATAAACGGACGGGTCAGCAAGCCAATCGGACCGCTGGCGTACCAGCGGCGGCTGCCACGGCTGCGGCTGTCACGGCCCAGCGACTGCGTCAGGCGATCGAGGATGATCGCCAGGATCACGATGCCGACGCCGCCGACGGTGGCGAGGCCCATATCCAGACGGCCAATACCGCGCAGTACCATTTGTCCCAGACCGCCAACGGCGATCATTGAGGCGATCACCACCATCGACAGGGCCAGCATCAGCGTCTGGTTAACCCCGGCCATAATGGTCGGCATCGCCAGCGGTAGCTGAACCTTAAACAGCATCTGGCGCGGGTTGGCACCAAAGGATTCGGCAGCTTCGATCAAATCAGCGGGTACCTGCTTAATCCCGAGAATCGTCAGGCGCACAATAGGCGGCAGGGCAAAGATAATCGTCACCACCACGCCTGGCACGTTACCGATACCAAATAGCATTACAATCGGTACCAGGTAGACAAACGCGGGTGTGGTTTGCATCGCATCCAGCAGTGGCCGAATGATTTTCGCCGCCCGCTCGCTGCGTGCCAGCCAGATCCCCAGCGGCAGCCCGATAACAATACAGAACAGCAAAGCGGTAAGAACCAGCGCCAGCGTCACCATTGCCTGCGACCAGGCGCCAATCGCACCAATCGCAATCAGTGAGACCAGCGTGGCGATCCCCATACCGAAGCTGGAAAGCTGCCAGGCAATCAGCGCAAAAACAATGATCGCCACCGGCGCGGGCATGCCCAGCAGCAACTGCTGGAAGGCGCTGAGGATATAATCCACCGGTACGCGAATACCCTGGAACACCGGGCGGAAATGCGTGACCACCCAGTCAATGCCTTCGGTGACCCAACTATCCAGCGGGATCAGGGTTTTGTGGAAGGGATCAAGAATATTGAAGTGTTCTGCCTGGGGCGCAGGTGCGCTGCTCAGCCAGTCGCTGCTGCTGTTGGCCGCATCGTGACCGCCGCCAGACGCGGGTGAACCCCAGGCATCACTGCCAGCGCTGCCGGATGTGGTATCCGCAGGCGCGGCACTGCTGCCGGTATCGGCAGACGTTGACCAGGGATCGCTGGCCGGAGCAGCACTGCTGCTGTCAGCTGCCGCAGTTGATTCAGTCTGCGCGGGTGCGGTTTCCCACGGATTCGCCGTTTGATTACTCATTGTTAGCCCCCTCGCGATCTAATGCCTGTAGTAACGTGCCTTTGGAAATAATACCGATGTACTGCTGGTCTTCGCCGACAATCGGCACGGCACAAGGTGCTTGCGCCACATGCGACAGCAGCTCATTCAGTGAGGTATCACCCGGCACGGCGACAGGGGAGGCGAGCAGGGCTGAATCCAGTCCTTCACCGGCGGCCAGCGCCGCTTTTAGTGAGTCGACAGAGACGATACCGACAAATTTCTGTCGCTCCAGCACATAACCGTATTCGCGATCGGCATCCTGCAACAATTTGATGGCAGAGCGTGGCCCGAGACCAGGCGCTTTACGAATCAGCGCGCCTGCGCTGCGACGGGCAATATCTTTGGCGCTGAATACATGACTGATATCGACGCCGCGGAAGAAGGTACGCACGTAGTCATTGGCGGGGTTATTAAGAATTTCGTCGGGCGTGCCGACCTGCACCACTTCGCCACCCTGCATAATCGCAATACGGTCGCCAATACGCATCGCTTCATCAAGGTCATGGGAGATAAACACGATAGTGCGCTGATGTTTTGATTGCAGCTTGACCAGCTCGTCCTGCATTTCAGTACGGATTAACGGATCAAGTGCCGAGAAAGCTTCGTCCATCAGCAAAATATCCGGATTAATCGCCAGCGCGCGGGCTAATCCGACACGTTGACGCATGCCGCCAGAAAGTTCATCAGGATAAGCGTGAGCATAATTATCCAGCCCGACCTGACGCAGTGCATCGAGTGCTTTTTCCTGACGCTCCTGCAACGGTACGCCGGCTAATTCCATGCCGAATGCGGCATTATTTAATACCGTCATATGTGGCATCAGAGCGAATGACTGAAATACCATGCTGATTTTATTTCGGCGTACCTGACGCAGGGCGCTGTCAGATATTTTCGCGATGTCGACACCATCAATTATGACCTGACCGCGAGTCGGTTCTATCAGACGATTGAGAAGGCGAACCATGGTGGATTTACCGGAGCCGGATAATCCCATGATGACAAATATCTCGCCTTCTTCAATGGCCAGACTGGCGTCTTTTACCCCGAGAGAGAGGCCGGTTTTCTCCAGCAGTGCCTCTTTGCTGATGCCTTTCTCGATGTGCTTAAACGCACGCTCGGGATTTTCCCCAAATACTTTATATAAATTCTTAACTTCTAATTTAATTGCCATGCAAAAATTAAGTTCCCGTTAGTTGATTAATTATCTTATATTTCTTTTTATATCCTGGTTAAATAAAAGCGGCATATACCCTAACACACTGAGAGTATCTGACAACCCTTCACGGGCGTGCGAAGAATTGATATGAGACAGTGATCTCTGTTAATGCCAGAGCGCATAAGGGATTGAGGGGGATCAAAAAAGTGAAAAACAACTTGATATTTACATAAGAATGTAATGAATCAGGGGGGAAATAGTGGTGTGAAAAGGTCACGATATTTTATCAAATCAGCAGAATATGAAGGGTTTATTATAAGTAAATAATCTGGCTTGCTGGCTGAAATTTGGGGAATTAACCGGAATTAATTTGAAATACGGGGCGCCTGAGCGGCACCCACGCGATAGCGGTCAGAAATTCCAGTCATCATCCTCGGTATCGACCGCTTTGCCCATCACATAGGACGAGCCGGAGCCGGAGAAGAAGTCATGGTTTTCATCGGCATTTGGCGACAGCGCTGAGAGGATTGCCGGGTTCACTTCGGCCATTTCCGCCGGGAATAGCGCCTCATAGCCAAGATTCATCAGCGCCTTATTGGCGTTGTAATGCAGGAAGGCTTTCACCTCTTCACTCCAGCCCACCTCGTCATACAGCGCTTCGGTATAGGCCAGTTCGTTTTCATACAGTGCCAGCAGCAAATCATAAGCAAACTGTTGCAGCTCTTCGCGCCGCGTATCGTCCACTTTCTCCAGCGCTTTCTGATACTTATAGCCAATGTAATAACCATGCACCGCTTCATCACGAATAATCAGGCGAATCAGATCGGCGGTATTGGTCAGCTTGCCGCGGCTGGACCAGTACATCGGCAAATAAAAGCCGGAATAGAACAGGAACGATTCCAGAAACACGCTGGCGATTTTCTTCTTCAGCGGATCGTCATTGTGATAGTGCTCAAGAATAATATCGGCCTTGCGCTGCAACGGCTGATTCTCTTCACTCCACTGATAGGCGGCATCGACATCGCTGGTGTGGCACAGCGTTGAGAAAATCGAGCTGTAGGAGCGTGCATGCACCGCTTCCATAAAGCTGATATTCGACATCACCGCTTCTTCGTGCGGCGTAAGCGCGTCGGCCATCAGTGCCGGTGCGCCCAGCACATTTTGGATGGTGTCGAGCAGTGTCAGGCCGGTAAACACCCGGATGGTCAGCTGCTGCTCCTGCGCATTCAGGCTGTTCCATGACGGCAGGTCATTGGATAACGGCACCTTCTCCGGCAACCAGAAGTTCGCGGTCAGACGGTTCCACACTTCCAGATCTTTATCATCCTGGATCTGGTTCCAGTTGATAGCTTGTATGCGTTTTAATGTGTTCATGTTTTCATCTTTAACGGTGAAAAGGGCGGCTTACAGCGAGCAGGAGACGCAGCCCTGCACTTCGGTTCCTTCCAGCGCCATCTGACGCAGACGGATGTAGTAAAGGGTTTTGATCCCTTTCTTCCAGGCGTAAATCTGCGCTTTATTAATATCGCGGGTGGTGGCGGTATCACGGAAAAACAGCGTTAACGACAACCCCTGGTCGACATGGCGCGTGGCCTCGGCATAGGTATTAATAATCGCTTCCGGCCCGATATCATAAGCATCCTGATACAGCGCCTGGTTATGATTATTCATAAACGGTGCCGGGTAGTAGACGCGGCCAGTTTTGCCCTCTTTGCGAATCTCAATCCGCGAAACGATCGGGTGAATGCTTGAGGTGGCGTGATTGATATAAGAGATCGAACCGGTCGGCGGAATCGCTTGCAGGTTCTGGTTATACAATCCGCTACTCATCACCGCCGCTTTCAGCGCACGCCACTCCTGTTGCGTTGGCAGAGTGATACCTGCGTCGGCGAACAGCGCGGCGATACGGGCGGTGCGCGGTTGCCAGCTCTGCCCGGTATACTGGTCAAAGTATTCGCCACTGGCATAACGTGAGTCGCTAAATCCGGCAAAGCTTTGCTGACGTTCGCGTGCCAGCAGGTTCGAGGTGCGCAGCGCGTGGTAAGTGACGCAATAAAAGTAGATATTGGTGAAATCCAGCGCTTCTTCCGAACCATACAGCATGCCTTCGCGCGCCAGATAGCCGTGCAGATTCATCTGGCCCAGACCGATGGCGTGCGACTGGGCATTACCCGCGGCGATTGACGGCACCGACGCAATATCACTCATTTCCGACACCGCCGTCAGGCCGCGAATGGCGACTTCCACCGTGCGGGCAAAATCTTCCGAGTCCATCGCATGCGCAATATTCAGCGAGCCGAGATTGCAGGAGATATCCTTGCCGATCTGACGATAGCTGAGATCGTCGTTATAGTCGGTCGGCGTATTGACCTGCAAAATCTCGGAGCAGAGATTGCTCATATTAATCCGCCCCTTGATCGGGTTGGCGCGATTCACCGTGTCTTCATACATGATGTAGGGATAGCCGGACTCAAACTGAATCTCCGCCAGCGTCTGGAAAAACTCGCGCGGATTAATAAAGGTCTTACGGATACGCTCGTCCGCCAGCATCTCGTCATATTTTTCACTGACGCTGATATCAGCAAACGGCAGGCCATACAGGCGCTCGACATCATAGGGCGAGAACAGCGCCATGGGCTGATTGGCTTTGGCCAGCTGGAAAGTGATATCCGGGATCACCACGCCAAGTGACAGCGTTTTAATACGAATTTTTTCATCAGCATTTTCGCGCTTGGTATCGAGAAAGCGCAGAATATCCGGATGGTGCGCATGCAGATAGACCGCGCCCGCGCCCTGGCGTGCACCTAACTGATTGGCATAGGAAAAAGCATCTTCCAGCATTTTCATCACCGGAATCACGCCGGATGACTGGTTTTCGATGCGTTTGATCGGTGCGCCGGCCTCGCGCAGATTCGACAGCAGAAATGCCACGCCGCCGCCGCGTTTTGATAATTGCAGCGCTGAATTCACCGAGCGGCCAATCGACTCCATATTGTCTTCGATGCGCAGCAAGAAGCAGGAGACCAGCTCACCGCGCTGCTGTTTGCCGCAGTTCAGGAAGGTGGGCGTGGCTGGCTGAAAACGCCCGCTGAGCATCTCTTCCATCAGCGCCGTTGCCAGCGACTCGTCACCGCGCGCCAGCGTCAGCGCCACCATGCAAACGCGATCTTCGAAATTCTCCAGATAGCGTTTGCCATCAAAGGTTTTTAGCGCGTAGCTGGTATAGAACTTATAAGCGCCGAGAAACGTGCGAAAGCGGAAGCGACGCTGGTACGCGCGGGCAAACAGCGCTTCGATAAACTCAAATGGCCAGGCGTTCAGCACTTCTGCTTCGTAGTAACCTTCTGCCACCAGATATTGCAGGCGTTCGGCCAGCGAGTCGAAGGCGACGCTGTTGGGAATCACATGTTGCAGGTAAAACTGGCGCGTCGCTTCGTGGTCCTTTTCAAACTGGATATTACCGTCGGCATCATAAAGATTAAGCATCGCGTTCAGCGCATGATAGTCGAGCGCAGTGGCGGCGGGTTTTATGACAGTGCTGTCTGTTGTTGCCAAAATTGGGTTACTCCCGATTTTACGTTAGCAATATCGTCGGCGGTTCCCAGCAGCTCGAAGCGGTAGAGGTAAGGAACCTGACATTTTTGCGCAATGATGTCGCCCGCCATGCAGAACGCGGTACCGAAGTTACGGTTCCCGGCGGCAATCACGCCGCGGATCAGGCGGCGATTGGCTTCATCATTAAGAAATTGAATCACCTGTTTGGGCACCGCACCGCGAGCGGTGCCACCCCCGTAGCTCGGCACCACCAGGATAAAGGGGCAATCAAGCTGTAAGCGCTGGCTGCCGTCCAGTGGAATCCGCCGCGCCGGTAAGCCCAAACGGCTGATAAAACGGTGCGTGTTTTCCGACTGGCTGGAAAAATAGACCAGTGGAAACATGATATTAGCCCTGTGCCATCGCCATCTGGCTCAGTGCGGAAATTTTGTCCGGGCGAAAACCGCTCCAGTGCTGGTCGGCGGCCATCACCACCGGAACCTGGCGGTATCCGAGCGATTTCAGGGTTTCCACCGCACCCGGTTCGCTATCGAGATTGACCAGCTGGTAGTGGATGCCTTTTTTATCCATGGCATTTTTTGTCGCGTTGCACTGGACACAGTTATCTTTAGTGTAAATAATAATGCGCATGATTCGTATTTACCTTGGTTATTAGAAACACGGTGTTATGCGAATCGTTTTTACTGTCGATTCGCGCCAGCCTTGCCACCATCTGTAGTGGTTATTTAATGGTGGTAATACTAGATGTAGTGTCTGGTGAAATCAACCTGACTATATATAGTGTTTTTGACTTTGCAGATGCGCAGGGCGGCTAAAGCCTGATGCCACGGGCTTTTTGCGACAAGAATATTTTTTGGGAATTTTTGACAAAAAAATCCCCGCCGCTGAGGCAGGGACAGTACAGGGGGGCAGAGGGGGGTTAGCGGCGGGAAGCCAGCAGGGCACCAATCACGATACCGACCGCAGTACCAATTCCCACGCCGTGCCATGGCTTATCATGGACATAGCTATCAACATGATCGCCAGCATCTTTCGCCGCCTGAGTCACACGATTACGGCCATTCAGTTTGGCGCGTGTCTCTTTTAACAGCGATTCAGCTTTACCGCGTGCGGAGTCAACCTCTTCCTTTGTTTTGCTGCCGTAAGATTTCAGCAGATCATCAAGCGTATCAGCCAGCAAAGAAACGTCCTGATTGATATCGGTATCATCATTTTTCGTCGTTCTGTTAAACATTTTTCGCTCCCTTCGCGTTAATAACTAATACTCAGTGTAGACCATCATTACTCTGCGCAGTGGTTTTGACCCGGGATTGCCACCTTTATGGATAATTCCGAATGCCCTGAGCGCGTGGCCTGATGTAAGGTTGCGGGGCTTTGAAAGACTAAGAGGATCGAGCATGTATTTACGACCTGATGAGGTGGCACGCGTACTGGAGAAAGCCGGATTCGAGATGGATGCGGTCACACCCAAAACTTACGGATATCGTCGCGGTGAAAACTATGTTTACGTCAATCGCGAAGCACGTATGGGTCGTACTGCATTGATTATTCATCCGACGCTGAAAGAGAAGAGCCAGAGCATTGCTGAACCGGCCTCGGAAATTAAAACCTGCGACCACTATGTGCAGTTTCCGATGTATCTGGTCGGCGATACGCATGACCACTACGGCATTCCCCACGGTTTCAGTTCGCGTGCGGCGCTGGAGCGCTATCTCGACTGCCTGTTTGATTAAGCGCTGTTCCCCATCGGACAGGCCTGTCTGCTGGGGAAGTGCTTACCCGCCTGCCGTAATGGCTTACATTTTGCAACGTTGCATTCTGGCGATGCGCCCTGTATAACATTTTTCCATATAGCAGTTTAGACGTCCATATGGTTAAACACGATGCAGTCAACTCAAGAAAATCTCCCCTCCGGCCAGTTTAAACGCACCATGAAAGCGCGCCATCTGGTGATGCTGTCACTGGGCGGCGTAATCGGCACCGGACTGTTTTTTAATACAGGCTATATCATTTCCACCACCGGCGCGGCGGGCACCCTGCTGGCGTATCTGATTGGCGCGCTGGTGGTGTATCTGGTAATGCTGTGCCTCGGCGAACTGTCGGTAGCCATGCCGGAGACCGGCGCTTTCCACGTCTATGCTGCCCGTTATCTCAGCCCGGCCACCGGCTATACCGTCGCCTGGCTCTACTGGCTGACGTGGACGGTGGCGCTGGGATCCAGCCTGACCGCCGCCGGTTTCTGTATGCAGTACTGGTTCCCGCAAACCCCGGTGTGGGTATGGTGCCTGCTGTTCTGCGTGATTATCTTTTTGCTGAATGTCGTGTCATCGCGCTTCTTTGCCGAAGGGGAATTCTGGTTCTCGATTATCAAAGTGGTGACGATTCTGGCGTTTATCATTCTCGGTGCTGGCGCGATGTTTGGCTTTATCCCGATGAAAGATGGCTCCAGTGCGCCGTTCCTGCACAATCTGACCGCTTCTGGCTGGCTGCCGCATGGCGGGCTGCCGATTCTGATGACCATGGTGGCAGTCAACTTTGCTTTTTCCGGCACTGAGCTTATCGGCATTGCCGCCGGTGAAACGGAAAATCCGCATAAAGTGGTGCCCATGGCGATCCGCACGACTGTGGCACGGCTGGTGATTTTCTTTATTGGTACCGTATTTGTGCTGGCGGCGCTGATCCCGATGGAGCAGGCTGGCATCGTTAAAAGCCCGTTTGTACTGGTATTTGAAAAAATTGGTATTCCGTATGCAGCCGATATTTTCAACTTTGTGATTCTGACGGCGATTCTGTCGGCGGCCAACTCGGGTCTGTATGCGTCGGGGCGGATGCTGTGGTCACTGTCGAATGAGCGCACGCTGCCGCGCTGTTTTTCGCGCATGACCAAACGCGGTATTCCGCTGGTGGCGATTTCGGTCAGTATGCTTGGCGGCCTGCTGGCGCTGTTCTCCAGCGTTATCGCGCCCGATACGGTGTTTGTTGCGCTGTCCGCGATTTCCGGTTTTGCCGTGGTGGCCGTCTGGCTGAGTATCTGCGCCTCGCACTACGCTTTCCGTCGCCATCATCTGCGTTCAGGATTGCCGCTGTCCGACCTGAAATATCGCGCGCCGTGGTTCCCGCTGACGCCGGTTGTCGGTTTCGTACTCTGTTTACTGGCCTGCATTGGGCTGGCATTCGACCCTGAACAACGCATTGCGTTATGGTGTGGCCTGCCATTCGTTGCCATCTGCTATGGCGCGTACTATTTTACTCAATTGCTGAAAAAGCGTGAACTTGCTAAGGAAGCCGAACATGTCGCTTAATAATCCCGTTGCTGAAATCCTGAAGCATCATGCCACTCTGGTGCTTGATGGTGCGCTGGCCACTGAGCTGGAAGCGCGCGGCTGCGATCTGGCCGACAGCCTGTGGTCGGCTAAAGTGCTGATGGAAAATCCTGAGCTGATTTATCAGGTTCACTACGATTATTTCAACGCCGGGGCGCAGTGTGCGATCACCGCCAGCTATCAGGCGACGCCGCAGGGCTTTGCCACGCGTGGGCTGGATGCCGCGCAGTCGCAGGCACTGATTCGCCGCAGCGTCGAACTGGCCGCACGGGCGCGTGCTGACTATCTGGCTCAGCATCCGCAACGTGAAAAATTACTGATTGCCGGTTCGGTCGGGCCCTATGGCGCTTACCTGGCCGACGGCTCCGAATATCGCGGTGATTATCAGTTGCCGCAGGCTGAAATGATGGATTTCCACCGCCCGCGCATTGCGACGCTGGTGGCGGCGGGCGTTGATCTGCTGGCTTGCGAAACGCTGCCGTCATTCACTGAAATTAAGGCGCTGGTGGCGCTGCTACAGGAATTCCCGTCAACCCCGGCGTGGTTCTCCTTCACCCTGCGTGACAGCGAGCATCTTAGCGACGGCACGCCGTTATCTGCTGTGGTGGCGTTGCTGGCCGCTTCGCCGCAAGTGGTGGCAATGGGTATCAACTGTATTGCGCTGGAGAGTGTCACTGCCGCGCTTCACACCCTGAACGCACTGACCGCCTTGCCGCTGGTGGTCTACCCCAACTCCGGTGAACATTATGATGCGAGCAGCAAAACCTGGAGCAACGACGCCGACGGCTGTTCGTTAAGCGATAAATTGCCGCAGTGGCAAGCCGCTGGCGCAAAACTGATTGGGGGCTGCTGCCGCACCACACCGGCGGATATCGCCGCCATCGTAAAATGCTGCTATTAAAGATAACCCACTGAAAATTTGCGTTATTACGCCTGGCTATACCGGGCGTGAGTAATGAAAAGCCAGCGCCTGGCGTTTAGACTAACGGCATAATTTATTGATTCAGGAAGCATGATGAAATCGATTCTGCTGGCACTGGTTTCGCTGGTGATGCTGAGCGGTTGCGCCACAATAGTCGGTGATGACGCGCAGGCAGTACATATTGATTCACGTCCACAGGGTGCCAGCTTTGTGGTGCAGGATGAAACCGGACGCGCGGTGGCGCAGGGCAGGACACCACAAACCGTGATGCTGGAGAAATCGGACGGCAGTTATTTCGGCAAAAAGCAGTTCCGGATCATGCTGGAAGCGCCAGGTTATGTGCCGCAAACGCTGGCGCTGAAACAGCATGTCAGCCTGTGGTACAGCCTCGGCAATATCCCGCTCGGTGGCTTTATTGGCTGGCTGCTGGTCGATCCTTTCCATGGCGGCATGTACTACATTGAGCCGCAAGCAGTGCAGCCGATCATGAATCCGGTCGGTGCACGCAGCTAGGGGGCTGATGGTGTAGTGTTGCATCTTTGTCATGGGCGGCGAGAACGCCGACCCTGCAAATATATGTTATTGCTGTGATTTTTCTGTGCGACTTACTGTGCGGTGGGCTTAACCATCGAGCCTTGGGTTTTGTATTTTGCCAGATACTGTTGCTGGAAAATGCACATGCGGATGGTGTTGCGGTATTCGCCATTAATAAAGAACTCGTGGATCAGTTCCCCTTCAATATCAAATCCCAGCTTGGTGTAGATATGGATCGCTTTTTCATTCTCTTTATCGACAATCAGATAGAGTTTATAGAGATTGAGCACCGAAAAACCATAATCCATCGCCAGTTTTGCCGCCTGACTGGCTAAGCCTTTTCCCTGATGTGACGGGTCGATAATAATCTGAAATTCTGCGCGTCGGTGGATATGGTTAATCTCGACCAGCTCAACCAGTCCAACTTTCACTCCGCTGTGTTCGACCACAAAACGGCGCTCGCTCTGGTCGTGAATGTGCTTGTCATAGAGGTCTGACAGCTCAACGAAAGCTTCATACGGCTCTTCAAACCAGTAGCGCATCACGCTGGCATTGTTATCCAGTTGATGAACGAAATGGAGATCTTCGCGCTCCAGCGGGCGTAGTTTAACCGCAGTATTGGTGACCATTCTGGCATCCTTGTTATGCTGATTTGCCCGGATTATAGCGCTAAACCCCCGACCAGAGGCAAATTGGCGGTGTCGCCCGCAAATAACTGCAGAATAAGCGGCAAAGTGAACAGCGCCATCAGCAGTGAGATAATAATCGCCAGTGAGACCACTTGCTGATTACTGCCATACTTACTGGCGAACACATAGACCCCGGCACCAATCGGCTGTGCAGCCATGACCACCGCGGCAATTAACCAGATATTGTCAGACCGCAGACCAAAGACTAGCATGGCGACCAGCAGGGTGATCGCTGGCTGTATCAGCAGTTTTAGCAGCACCATCGGTGCAACCAGCCTGAGAACGCCGGGATTAATCTGTTGCCACAGATGGCAGCGGGCCAGCCCTAAACCCAGAGCAAATAATGCCGTCGGACCCGCAGCATTGCCAAGAAAATGGCAAAAGCTGACCAGAAAGGCGGGTAGCGGCAGGTCAAAAATCACGAATATCATCCCGGCAATGACCGACAACGTCAGCGGGTTGGTCAGCGTCACGCGCAGCGCTTTGAACAGGCTTTGCCGGGCTGAAAGGCGGGTTCCATTCGCAGTAGCAGAACAGAGATCGTGACTAATAATTACCGCCATCATCGCCGGAATGTTATGCAGAATGGTGGCAATTGCCGCAGGCAGCGCGGCTGATTCGCCAAATACTGCCAGGAGAATCGGCACCCCCATATATCCAGTGGTACCATAACAGGCGCCCATACTGAGGATCGCGCTTTGCGGCAGATCAATCCGCTGGGCTTTTGCGATATAGCTGGCGATAATATAGACCACCACGATGCCCGAGAGAGTGGCGATAATAAAGCCGGGTTGATTGAGATCGCTGCTGTCTGCACGTGCAATAGCGAGAAACAGCAGGGCAGGCAGCGCCACATACAATACATAGTCGTTGATAAGTTTATCTGCCGCAGTGCTCTGCGCGTATTTACGACCAAACAGATAACCGATCATTATCACCATAAATATCGGGGCAACGATAATAAACATGCTATTCCCTCATTTTATACGCAGAAAGACGCAGTGTATGTTTTAACTCATTAGATCTTTGAGAATTTTTTTCAGGTCGTCACTGTACAGAATATCTGTCCTGTAAAACTTCTTAATGGATTCTTTAATTTTTTCGTATTCCTTTCTTTTTCTGGTAGCGGTGTTATTTAGCTCCACTTCAAGCTTGTGCTTAAATTTTTCAATAAGTAAGGTTTCTTGTTTATCGTCTGGCATGCATTCGTCGACTATTATTTTTCTGATAGTTTCATCATGTAAACCCACGTCATTAAGAAAATAAAGGTCATTTCCCGTCACGCCCAGATAGGAAGGAATATTAGCGACCCCCATATTCTGTTGTTCAACCATATAACCACTGACAGGCCGATAAAGGTCAGGCACGGAAAGAAAAGTACTTTCTGTTAAACATGCGGCAGTCAGCACTTTCTTACTGTCAAAGTACTTTCCTTTAATGGTAATTTTCTTTTCTTTGAAAATATAATCCAGGATTTCAATTGCGGGCAAACCTGAGCGATTTCCAGTCCCTGCAAATCCCCCTTCAATCAGATTAAATCCATTGTAAATTGATGTCAGCGCGTTCTGAATCCCCAAGCCACGATCATTATGCGCGTGCAAACAGAAGTTTAATGCGGGATAGTCGTAACGGAGATTAGCTGCAAGGATGGTGACCATCTCCGGATAAAGTGTGCCAAGTGAATCATTTATGCGAACGATATCTATGCCGGCCGCAACGGCACGATTAATTTCTTCGGTGATTCTGTGATAAGTTGTCTCATCAACACCTGAGTTGAAATTATTGAGCAAACTTACACGAAAGCTATCAAATCCCCATGCACGCAAAGTCTCAGCCGTTTTTTCGAAGATATTTTTATTGGCCAGGTAGGAAATCATGCCGAAACTTATTGTGATATGTTTTTTCAGATGCCTCGGAAATTTTTTGAACTGTGGCAGAATAGGTTGATGACAATTTAGCAGCATAATAAATGAAAATCGCAGGTCAGGTGCCAGACGATTTTGCTGTTCCAGTTGATTAAGTATGCGGAATAAGTCCTCAGGATCTTGAGGTCCGGAGCCATAAACAATATCCTTTATGCCCGTATCCATAATAGCATTTACCAAAGCGGACTTTTCTTCCGCTGGCACTGAGAATGGGCATCTTTCCGCACCTTCTCTTAGTGTTTCATCTAAAAAACAATCTATTGAAAAGTGATCAAATCTGGGAGTATGTGATCGGGGTATTGTTAATAAAGGCATGGCGACTTTCCTCTTATCCAGTGGGTTTTGCGCGTCAACAGTCAGCGCCAACCCTATTCACGGTTAGCTAAATATTTGCAGCGTTTGTGGCCTGAATCGCTTAATGCTTGACTCAGACCGGATTAATTTTATCTTCAGCAGGCTATTATTTTCATCGGCAGAGCAGGCGTTTAAGAATTAACAATTTCCTCTGCCAACAGGCTGGCGCGCCGTAGCTCCTCCAGGTTATCAATTCTGATCCACGGCCGACCTGCCGTATCAATATAAGTGGTGGAAAACAACATAAAAGCACGCTGTAAAATCTTATACAGTTGAATTTCTCCTTCGTAAGGCTGAATCGCCAGCTGCTCAACGACAAACTGGCGCGCGGCAGCACCCAGCTTCACCAGCGCAATAAATCCACCACAGATACCGTTTTGCTGCGGCGTAAGCTGCCAGGCGTTTGCACCAATCCCCTGGCAGGCTGAGTCCATAGCAACGCAAATCTCGTCCGGATGGTTGTTAACCTCTTTTAACAGCGAGGAGGGTATCAGCAGGTCGCCTTCGTAATAGATTACCGGCCCGTCGTCCTGATGCAGCGCCAGCCAGGCACTCCAGTCAAGATTAAATGAGTGATAGAGAGGATTGTTTAACAGCGAAAAGTGGCTGTTTTGTAGTGATTCGAACAGCACTCTGGAAAGCTCGACTGCACCATGGCCGAGAACAAAGGTTTTATGGCCTATGCCTGCCCGCTCAAAAGTGCTGAGCTGGTAATCAATAATTCTGCGCTTATCCAGCTGTAAACAGGCTTTATGGTGTAACGTCGTTAACGGCATCAGGCGGCGTCCGGTTCCTGCCATCAGACATGCAAGGCGCATAATTGATCTCCTTTTCAGCGGCGTGGATACAGCAGCCACGCCCGTTTATAAACCTTGGGAGAGATTAACCCGAGGGTAACTCACTGAGGGTGGACTCGCTGCACTCGGGCCAGGTCGCGAAAGGCGGCCACCAGACTGTCGATATCGGTAAGACTGAATTCACCCATCACACTAATCCGGAATGACCTCGGTTCTTCACCGGGTGTGACACGCAATGCCAGCTGGCGCTGGCGTATGCACTCGTTTAGCTGACCGATATCAAATTGCTGCCCACCGCGTGCGGCCAGCGTAACTAACAATGGCGCACAGTATTGCGGCTCAATGCATGGCCTGAACCCCAACGCAGCCATTCCTTTCAACAGATGAATCATGCGCTGGCAATACAACTGATAGCGCGCTTCCCGGCCGCCTTGCTGCAGGTAGCGCTCTATCGCCTGATGCAACCCCTCCATCATCGACAGGCAGGGCGAGATACGCCACTGTCCCTGTTGCTCCAGTGCGCGATGTTGCGCTTTAAGGTCGAGGCTATAGGTGCGTGGTGGCGTCCGCTGTGCCAGTTCGCTTTTGCATACCAACACAAAGGCGATACCCGGCGGTGCATGCAGGCATTTATTGGAAGAGAGTGCGACAGCGGCCAGGGATGGAGCCGTGTAATTGAGGGGAAGTGCGCCAAACGTATACACTGCATCGACCATCAGGCGACAGCCATGCACCCCTGCCAGTTGCGCCAGGCCGTCAATATCGTTCTTCACCCCGTGCAGCTTCTCAAAATGCGCTGCAGCGATGTGGGTAATCGAGCGATCCTGTTCCAGTGCCAGGGCTACCTGATTCAGTTCAATGCCGCGCCGGGGATCAAAATGCAATACCGAATGGCGGATATGATAGATATGGCAAATCTCTGCCATACGGTAGCCGTAACTACCATTCTCAACGATTAACAGATGGTCGGTGGCGGTCAGCAGTGAGCAAAGCATCGCTTCTACGGCAAAGCTATCGCTACCCTGCAGTGGAATTGCACTCCAGTGTCTGTTGCAGCCGGCGATCTGCAATAAGGCTTTGCGCAATGAGGTACTTAAGCTTCTGAGGTAATTTAGATTTTTACACGTCATCGGAATAGGTGACGCGGAATTTATCTGTGGACTGTGTTGCTCCGGATAATTATCCCTGTTATTCGGAACCACGGTAAGATTGCTCTGTTGGGAACATCCCTGAATATTCATGAGTCCATTCTCAGTTGTCGTGTTGCAGGCGAAAGTGGGCCTGATCCGCAGGCCCGGGATTATAAGTCGTCAGCACAGGCTAAACGACAGATAGAGCCAGGTATAAAAGGAATCGTCGCTTGCATTAAAGCCATGGCATACTTGTGTCACGGTCTTTTTATGCATCAAAAAGCCCCGGCATTCACCCTGAGGGAGTGCCGGAACTGCATATTTCGCCTGGTATTCAGAATAAAACCTGTTAGTGCATTCCGGGAATGAATTAGTCATTATCGACGTTGCTGCGTGTAAAATGTTTTTATCGCCAGCTAATTTATTTTTTTTACTTCTTCAAGTAAGTAATCGTAGTATTTATCGACAGTATTAAGTCGCAGATTGGCACCAATCCAGATTTCTGTCATCGCTGCCGGTGTTTGATAAACGACAGGGGTGATAACGTTTTGTAACCAGCCATTGGCGTGAATAACATCCACATCAATATGTTCAGTATAGTAGTGAAGCTGCTGATCGCTCAGTCCCAGCCTTTTACTGCCATAAACCAGTTTCTGATACTGGCTGGGATCGAGCAGTTCGGTAATCGCCAGTGCACCAATCAGTTTGAAGTAGTGCTCCCGGTTTATGCCGCCAAGTAAAAATAGGTTATAACCGGTCAGCCCTTGCCAGCCTAACAAATGGACGTAATTATCGTCCGGCAGAGGAATCAGGTTTTCTGCCAGCAAGGATTTATACAGATTCACATGAGTGAAGTAATCGCTTCCCATACCCGACTCATCCCACATATTCCGGCTCAGTTCACCGCGGGTATCCGGACGTGCTCCGACCAGCGCCATGGCTATCAGGTCGAAAAATAACAGATTGAGCGCACTGTCAGATTTGAAGAAATAACTGAGTTGTGCTCTTGATGCCTGATGTTGTAGAAATTCATAGATCGGATGCTCAGACGCGCGATGATTAATCCATAACTGTTGTAAATGCTGGGAAAAAGAAGCGGGTGAAACAGTTAAGGGCAGCCCAGGCATGCAACAATTTTGCATTTCGTACGCCAGCCAGGTTTTTTCAATCATTCTTCGTAACGTAACCATCACCGCGTTATGTTGGTTTTTACTTTCCGGTGCCAGTGGGTCGACGAGTGTGGTCTGATAAAGCCAGAATAAAGTTTTTTGTATTGTTTTACGGCTGTTATCAGTGCTGCTGTCGCCATAGGCTGATGTCAGTTCAGTTTCTACCGCTTCGGTCAACTGGGCAACCAGTGACGGATAATGACTAAAAATAGAATCAAGATGCATGGTACCCAGAAGAGTGCATATATATTCATCTAAAGCCGCAGGTAAAAATCTCCCCGAGAGAGATGAGGCGTTATGGCTGACTGAACTTTCCATAGAGTTAATCCCTGAAGCTCCTTTATAAAAAAGAAATTAAAGTAAACAGATCTGTTTTTCAATGAAAATATTAAATAATTGTTTATATTTAATCTATCCTGTTGATTTTGTTTGAAGCGTTTTTTTATAAATTCAGATAAACCCTATATTGGATTGCGCTAATTATTGATAATAATACCGTACGGTCTGTATGGATATGAAGTTAAAATACGTATTATTATAAATTTTATTATTAGTGTGTTATTTTTTAATATGTAATTAATTTATTAATCATTTATATTGGTTTTTGTTAAAGCCAGTCGACAGCAGAGTAGCGGCTGTCAGAGGATAATGGTTTCACCCTCTCTGACGGATTTTAATGTCGCTGTTATTGAATAATAATCCCTTCAGATTCAAGAATGGTTTTGGCGGTTGACCATGCCACCAACGCGGGCGAGTATTCATTTTGATCGCGCCATGTCAGCTCTGCTGTAATCGATCCATCAATCAAAATAATAAAAATATAGGCAATGCGATGTGCTCTTTCGCCTTTAACTAACGGTGATAAAATTGTCATTAATATTTGCATTAAATGCCGCTTTATCTCTTGATTAATTTCCGCTACGGCTGTCGATTTACGACCAAACTCTGAAAGTGAGTGGGTAAACATACAACCGTAAAAATCTTCATGTTTAAACCAATTATGATAAAAGTAAAAGAAAGAAAAGAGCTGATCTTTTGTAGTCTTATGGTGTTGAATCACTAATGAAAGGTTTTGCAGAAAGTCTTCTTTGCGCTTGCACAACACTTCATTAATCAGACGCTCTTTCGAAGGAAAATGACGGTAAAGTGTCAGTTTAGAAACCCCGGCTTCCGCCGCGATTTTATCCACGCCAACCGACTGATACCCCTCCTTATTGAAAAGAGTGGTCGCGACATCCATGATAATCTCTTTTTTTAATGACATGATAAGCACTTTACTTGTTATTGATTTCTGAAAAACGGTAGTCTGGACAGCATTTATATTAAATTGGAGAGTGAAGCATTGAGCTTGTTTCTTCCATGTTTAATATAAATGACGAGCCGCTATTTGTTTAATTGTTGTAGAAATGAAACGCCAGAACACTCATTATTTTAAAGTAACTTAAAGCAAAAGCAGGTCTGAGTGTTTCAAAACCCGCCCTAATGCGGAACCGTTTTAGAAAACACGTTTACGATGATGACCCCAACAATAATAAATGCCAGTCCGATAATTGCTGCCAGATCCAGCTTCTGACCATTAAGCACCCATGCTGCCAGAGAAATCAATACAATACCGACCCCAGACCAGATTGCGTAGGCAATGCCGGTAGGGATATGTTGCAGGGTTAAAGACAGACAGTAGAATGCCACACCGTAACAGGCCAGCGTTGCCACGGTGTATCCGGGTTTAGTGAAGCCCTCAGCGAATTTCATCAGTGTGGTACCAATGACTTCAAATATGATGGCAATAAACAGCGGTAAATAGATAGTGTTCATGTATAAACCTGAAATAATGGAGGAGTTTTCTTGCCGACTCATCAGGCAGCTCAACCATGCCTGGTCGACGTTATTCAGTAAGCGGCAGTGAATCAGTGAACAGCTTAACCTTACTTTATGGCAAATAACTATTAAAACTTAAGTTATAAGATGAAAAATGAGGAAATTTAATTTTGTTAATAATATTAAATGAAATTATTAATATAAAAACTAATATAATAATACTTAATGAAAAGTGATATCTTCGCCATGAAAATGGCGATGCTAATTTGACTTACTATCTGATGTAAATCAGTAATATGTCTGTTCTGTCGCGCCATCCCTGTTCCGCGGTGTCATTTTCGCATACACTCGAAAAAAGCCTGATCGCTCAGTAGCATGGCGCTGCGGGTGACAATAATCTTTGATTGTTAACAGCAGGAGTGTGGTTAATGAATGGTAAGTTTCCTCAAAATTTTTTATGGGGTGGTGCAACCGCCGCAAACCAGGTTGAAGGGGCGTGGGACGAAGAGGGGAAGGGGCCATCCATTGTCGATGCGATACCAGGCGGCAAACAACGGTTAACTATCGTCTCCTCGCCAGAGTTCGACTTTTCACTTGACCCGCAACGGTTCACTTACCCCAATCACAAAGGCATTGATCACTATCACCGTTTTAAACAGGATATTGCGCTGTTTGCGGAGATGGGTTTTAAGTGTTATCGCTTCTCGATCGCCTGGACGCGTATTTACCCGAATGGCGTGGAAGAGACGCCGAATGAAGCCGGTCTGGCGCATTATCAGCAGGTGATTGATGAGTGCCTCGCTTATGGCATCGAACCGGTGATCACCCTTTCGCACTATGAGATGCCGCTAAAGCTGGCAACGGAGTATGGCGGCTGGAAGAACCGTGCGCTGGTAGCATTTTTTGAGCGCTTTGCCCGCACGGTGCTTGAACGCTTTGGTGATAAGGTCAAATACTGGATGACCTTCAACGAAATCAACAGCGCGGCCCACTTCCCGATCATGAGTCAGGGGTTGATTGTTAACAGCGGGGCGCTTGAGCCGCAGGCGAAATTCCAGGCCTGGCATAATCAATTTGTTGCCAGCAGTACCGCAGTGAAAATCGCCCGCGAGGTGAATCCGCAAATCCAGATGGGTTGCATGATCCTCTATGCCACGACTTATGCCTGGGATTGTCATCCAATTAATCAGCTAACGGCATTGCAGTCCCAGCAGGCATTTAATCTTTATTGTACCGACGTGCAGGCCGGCGGCAAATATCCTTACTACGCCAAAAGCCTGTGGAAAAAACTCGGGGTGGAACTGTCGATCGAGCCGGGCGATCTGGCGCTGATTGCCGACTACACCGTCGACTATATTGGCTTCAGCTACTATATGTCGACCACCCTTAATGAAACCAATCCGGATGTGGATAGCGCGCAAGGTAACCTGTTGGGTGGCGTGCGTAACCCGTTCCTCGAAGCCAGTGAGTGGGGCTGGGAAATTGATCCGGTTGGTCTGCGTATCGCGCTTAATCAACTCTATGACCGCTACCAGAAGCCGCTGTTTATTGTTGAAAACGGACTCGGTGCCATCGATAAGCCGGATGAAAATAATTACATCGCTGATGATTATCGTATTAACTACCTGCGCAAACATATCGAAGCGATGGCTGAGGCGATTGACGACGGCGTTGAGCTGATGGGGTATACGCCGTGGGGATGTATTGACCTGGTCAGTATGTCGACCGGTGAGATGTCTAAGCGTTATGGTTTTATTTATGTCGATCTGGATGACAATATTGCCGGCAGCGGTAATCGCTACAAGAAGAAGTCATTTAGCTGGTATCAGCAGGTGATTGCGTCAAATGGGGCTGATTTGAGTTAACCGCCTGCATCGACTTTTCTGTAACCCGCGATGCTGAATCACGGGTTACAGGATTGGGCAGTTTCAGGAAGTAATCGAGCTTTTAAGCGCTGATTCCTGCTGATGACGTTCCAGCGCCAGTTCAATCAGGCGGGTAATCAGCGCTGAATAACTGCGTCCGCTGGCTTGCCATAGTTTCGGATACATACTGATATTGGTGAAGCCAGGCAGCGTATTGACCTCGTTGACAATAATTTGATTATCGTCAGTCAAAAATACATCTACCCGCGCCATCCCGCTGCACTCCAGCGCGAGGAACGCACGTATGGCCAACTGGCGAATCGCATCGCCAGCCTGCGGCGAAATATCAGCAGGCACCACTACGCGTGCACCATTTTCATCAATATATTTAGTCTGATAAGAGTAGAAGTCGTCACTTAACACCACTTCACCACACAGGCTGGCTTCAGGATTTTCGTTACCCAGCACTGCACACTCTATCTCACGCCCGTTAATCGCTTTTTCAATCAGCACTTTGCGATCAAAACTAAAGGCCAGATCCAACGCCTGTTCAAATTGCTCAGCATCATAAACTTTGCTTACGCCGACCGAAGATCCCTGATTGGCCGGTTTAATAAACATGGGTATGCCGAGCTGCGTTTTGATGTCATCAAAATCGGCATGCTGGCGTCGGGAACAGGTCAGGGTGACAGAAGGTGCGACGGTGATACCGGCATCACGCAGCAGGCGCTTGGTAAAGTCCTTATCCATACAGACCGCAGAACCCAGTACGCCAGAACCGACAAAAGGCAGATTAGCCATACGCAACATGCCCTGCAGCGAGCCATCTTCGCCGAGAGTACCGTGCACAATGGGAAAAATCACATCCAGCTGGGCAAGCTGACCCGCGCTGGAGGATTCGATGAACTGATGGTGAGTTTGTCCGGGGATGAGCGCGACATTTTTTCCCGACTGGTTAAGGGCAATCAGCGAGGGGTTTTCTGCGTTCAGCAGAAAGTCGGAAGCTTCATTCAGATGCCACTGCCCCTGTTTATCAATACCCAAAAGCGAAATGTCAAAGCGGGATTGATCAATGGCATCAATGATATTTTTTGCTGACTGTAAAGAGACTTCATGCTCCGCTGACTTACCGCCAAACACAATGCCAACCCGAAGTTTTGTCATTTTTTACCGCACCTTAACGTGAATTAACCCACGACATAATAGGGAGTTAACGGCAGGGGAGCACGTGAAATTTTTGGGCGGGGAAGTGAGAGTGTGTTGATCATCTGGTATCTGATATTGGAACTTTTAAGGCACAAAAAAGCCCGCAGGGCTTTCAGGGCTGGCGGAATCTGAATATGTTTCGCAAGCACATGTATTTAAGTGTTTTTATCTAATTCAACTTTGTTCTGTGTACCTAAACGTGTACCAATTATTGGATCTCATACCCCGGAACGGTTTCGCTAAGATAATCAACGGTCAACCTAAAAATCAAATAAAATGATTTCAGGTAAAAGTGTTCACACTATTCACTTCGGGGTTTTATATAATAACTTCAATTAGTTAAGTGGTGAATAGGTTGAGGCAAGTTGTACACTAGTGTGCACTCAGGATGAACACCTTAGCTTAGATAAGAAAAAAGCGACCGAAGCCGCTATGCATCATGTTGAAATTATTAGGCGCTGATGCTGTAAATAGGTCTGCTTTCTACTAGGGGCGGATCTTCAACCGATACAACGATTTCTGGTGAAGATGCTGGCTATAAAAACAACAAAAGCGCCAAAAGGCGCTTTTGTTGTTGGGCAAACACATTACTAAATTCATGTATCTGACCGCATTCAGCATATGTATTATGTAATTACAGGGAATGACATACGCGTTCATTACGATAAACTCTACCAGTAGAGAGGGGACTTTGCAACCACACAACAACATCGCGATTGAAGCCTACATATCTAAGGCTCGACTTAAATCATACATTGCTCTAACAGACAATGGCACTCTTGGAGAGTGCATCGGAGCCTATGTCTGGAACAAACGCGTAGGCGCTGCACTTTTCCCTCTCTTGCAATGCCTTGAGGTAACCTTAAGAAACGGCATTCATAATGGGGCTTCAGCCCACTTTAACAACTCTGCTTGGTTTGAGCCTTTAACAAAGCTGGCTGGACATGATTATTTTAACTCCTTCATGACCCAATATCCCCATTTGTCGAACGATTTCTATCGAAAAAGCGTAAGCACTGGAAGTCGTAAGAGCAAAAAGATATGGACATCACGGCATGAAAGCATGCTGAAACAAGCAAAAGAAAAGCTGATCAGTGGCCATAAGCCTCAGCATGCAGATGCAATTGTTGCAGAATTGATGTTTGGCTTTTGGGTTGGCATGTTTGAGAAAAACTATCATGATCTCAATACATCTGATCGATTATGGCCAAATTTAGAACCGATGGTTTTTCCAAATTTATTACCTTCAGAGCGCAGACATGGAAGTGTTCATAAGAAATTGTTACCTATTAAAGAGTTGAGAAATAGAGTTGCACACCATGAACCTATCTGGAAGCACGTTTCTGTAGGAAATAGTGTCGCCGCAATCAAAATGCTTACAGCAATAATCGATGATATAGTCTTCTTAATTAATGGAATTAGCCGCGAACGCGCAGAAATGTTGCATGAATCTGGTATAGAAGGCATGGCCCGAGCAATTTGCCGTAAAGAATCGCTTGATTTTTACCTAACTGGACGGATTTCTAAGGAGATATCGTTAAGACGTTTGAAAAGGGATTTACTTCGCCATATTGAGGGAAAAAGCCTTTTCCCATTTACGTTCAGTAATGCAGGTAAAGAAACGGTCATTATTAACTTCAATATTTAAACTGATATCATGGATTGTCGGACTTAATGATAGATATGTTATTTTAGCATTAAGCTTTGTAAGTTTTCCGCATAGTCGTATTATTTTCATTTGGGCAACGTACGGCAATCCAAGTTAATTTTTCGCTCTTAGTGGCTCTTATGCTTTGCTTAAGCAGTTGAGTGGCAAAACTGAGTATAGACAAAATTTTAGATAATGATAAAAAACATTTTCAACTGAAAAAGATTCACTACTTTAAGAGTAATTAGGAGATAAAAGTATATGAAATTTAGACCTAGAAACCTTAGAGCTATTGCGGAATGTATAATTGGAGATAATCAGGTTTTTACCTATAGATCCAGTTCATTCATAACTGAGTTTTTTCAAGAGTGCGATTTGGATTTCGTTCATGATGGCTCAACTCGATGGATATGGACGGTAGAAAGATTAGAAGAACTACTTCAAGAGCCACAACCAAAGGCTTATGCATTACCTGAAAGTTTTGTTCAGGTTCTTAGAGTATTGATGTTAAAAGAAGATGCTAGCGACGAAGATCCAGAAAGGAAGGATGCATTAAACGAATTAAATAAGCCCTTAATTCGTGAAGGATACGAAGCGTTTTTTGATGACGACAATTTATTATATATTCGTCATATTGGAACTAAAATAGTTTCAATGACGAATAATCCACATCGACCCTTTACTCCTCAGGAATTAAAACGGAGATCCTTACTAATACAGTATCTTGATACCTGTTCTGAAGATGAATTAATTGAGGAAATACTCCTCCCCTTATTCCGGCAACTTGGTTTTCATCGTGTGTCAGCTTCAGGTCATAAGGATAAAGCGTTAGAATATGGTAAGGATATTTGGATGCGATATACACTTCCAACTCAGCACGTTCTTTATTTTGGCATCCAAGCAAAGAAAGGAAAACTTGATGCATCCGGAGTCAGTAAGGCTTCTAACGTTAATGTATCCGAGATTCATAACCAAGTTTTAATGATGCTTGGTCATGAGATATTTGACCCAGAATCTAGTAGAAAAGTGCTTGTTGATCATGCCTTTATAGTTGCAGGTGGCGAGATAACTAAACAAGCAAGGAATTGGCTTGGAGGAAAACTTGATGCTAGTAAAAGAAGTCAAATAATGTTTATGGATAGAGACGATATCCTAAACCTATACACTGTAAGCAGTATTCCTTTGCCTAAGGAAATATTTCATCATGAAGGTTCGATAAACAGCGATGAAGTCCCGTTCTAGATTTTTAGCTACATTCTTATCATCTTGAAAGTTGAATGTATATTCTATGGAGGAGCAAGTTGGAACACTTTAAAGTTAAATCCCTTAGTGAATTAGAAAGTTTAATCACTAGGTTTGATGGTGATTTTTTGTTTAGAGGGCAACTTAATCATTATGGTGAAATAAATAAGCCTTCTGTAGTTGCCTCATTTGATCGGCACGTTTGCGTTCCATCCGAAACAATAAAATGGATGCGTTATGCAAGTAAAGTTCTTGAAGGAATAGTTGGCGAGCACGTAAATGACAATAATTATGTTCAAGCACTTTTACAGCATTACGGTTGGCGATCTTTTTATGTTGATTGCAGTTCAAGTCCAGCAGTCAGTGCATGGTTTGCTAGTCATAAATACACTGAAAGCCCCGGCATCGATATGTGTGAAGATTGTTTCGAAAACTTTCTTTTGGAGCGGAAAAAATTTGCTCAATACGAATATGAGGCAGGAGATGGACATTTTTATGTAATTGATAAATCTACTGCTAAAAAGGTTGGTCTTGTAAATTTAGCTTCATTGACAATTAATGGGTATTTACCCCGCACTGAAGTGCAAAAGGCATGGTTGCTAGGTCCTACTTTGGGAAAACCGATCCCAAGTGAATGCTTTGTTGCTCACATTACAGCAGAAAGGTCGTTATTTCGTGAATATGCTGCTAAAAAAGGTTTTAAAGATACGGATTCTATATTCCCTCCATCCAATAAAGATCCAATGCTTAAAGCTCTTTTGGAGCTGCCTTGGAGAGAAATAGAAGAAATACGTGATCCCAATTTCCCGGTTCCTGTATTTAAACGAGCATTAGATTTGCCTGAGTATCAAACAAGTTTCGAAAAAATTGCATCCCCATCAACAGCTTTTTATCGTGGAGGGCAAGTCAGTGAGTTATTTGATTTTATTGAAACTAGCGGAGGTAAAATTTCTGGTGGCACATTTATTAATGTGCCTAATATTGTAATTTTCGGTTCTGCTAATTTGATCGCACCATTGCGGCTTCCTAAAATTGAAAAAATACTAGAGAATAAAAAATATTTAGCTTTAGAAGTTGATGAGCTTATTAAACATCCTGGTAGGGGATATGAGACTGTCTATCAAAAGGGTGTGGGCATTATAAATCATGCGCATAACCTGATTGAAATTTGTGAATTAGTCGTTATGCATCCCGGCATAGAAATGACCAAGGCAGGTTTTAGTCCCGGTTGGTTTTATCTAAGGAGAGATGATGGTTTATGGGAACGCCATGCGCATGTGAATGATTGTGGCTGTAGGGATGAAAATATTCATAAAAGACATGTTTCTGCTCTAATAATAGCTGAAGATATTATTTAAGAGCCGTAATTATCATTGTCATGAATTGCAAATAATTCCTGAGTAGATTAACTGCATGGCCTTTAAATAATAGGTTGATCTTTTTATAAATGTGAAACTTGAAAATAGCCTCTATTAAATATGAAAATAGCTTACATCCGCTGTTCGCTCTTAGTGGACATTGATAAGTTCATCAAATGTAAAAACCGGCCTAAGCCCTGAGGGATCCCCACTAAATCAGCGCTAATAAACCAACACCATATTACGGTAGGTTTTGGCGAGGTGGCTGAGGACAGCGTCTA
>NZ_JRXE01000038.1:0-14305 GCF_001267535.1 Winslowiella iniecta
CTTAATTGGTCGCACAATCAGTAGATCATAAATCTCTATGCCTGTCCTGTTTCCCCGCCCATTACTGGGGATTCCTCAGCGCCGCAGCGGGTTTTTTTATCAACAGTCTAAACCGTTACTTTTTTACTTTCTTCTCAACTTTGGCGTTTTTCACCGGTTGTGCTGTTACCGCTTCGGCAACTGAGGTGAAGGGTTCGACAAAGTTACGACCGTAGAAAGTATCCAGCATAATCTGTTTCAGTTCAGCAATCAGCGGATAGCGCGGGTTAGCGCCGGTACACTGGTCGTCAAACGCATCTTCGGCCAGCTTATCCACTTTGGCAAGGAAGTCCGCTTCCTGTACGCCTGCTTCGCGGATAGATTTCGGAATTCCCAGCTCTGCTTTCATCTCTTCCAGCCAGCCGAGCAGCTTCTCAATTTTCTCTGCGGTGCGGTCACCGGCAGCGCTTAAGCCTAAATGGTCAGCGATTTCCGCATAGCGACGACGCGCTTGTGGGCGGTCATACTGGCTGAACGCCGTCTGCTTGGTTGGGTTGTCATTGGCATTGTAGCGGATGACGTTACAAATCAGCAGGGCGTTGGCCAGACCGTGCGGAATATGGAACTCGGAGCCCAGTTTATGCGCCATTGAGTGACAAACACCGAGGAAGGCGTTGGCAAAGGCGATACCGGCGATGGTGGCGGCATTGTGCACACGCTCGCGGGCAATCGGATTTTTTGCCCCTTCTTTATAACTGGCGGGCAGATTATGTTGCAGTAGTTTCAGTGCCTGCAACGCCTGACCATCAGAGTATTCATTTGCCAGCACCGAAACGTAGGCTTCCAGTGAGTGGGTCACCGCATCAAGGCCACCAAAGGCGCAGAGGGATTTCGGCATATTCATCACCAGGTTGGCATCGACGATCGCCATATCCGGCGTGAGTGCATAATCCGCCAGCGGATATTTCTGGCCGGTCGCGTCATCGGTAACCACCGCAAACGGGGTCACTTCAGAACCGGTACCGGACGTGGTGGTGATGGCGACCATTTTCGCTTTCACCCCCATTTTCGGGAATTTATAGATGCGTTTACGGATATCCATAAAGCGCAGTGCCAGCTCTTCAAAGTGAGTTTCCGGATGCTCGTACATCACCCACATGATTTTCGCCGCATCCATCGGTGAACCACCGCCCAGTGCGATAATCACATCAGGTTTAAACGAATGCATCTGCTCGGCACCTTTGCGCACGATACTCAGCGTCGGATCCGCCTCCACTTCGAAAAACACTTCGGTTTCAATGCCGTGAGATTTCAGCACGGAAGTGACCTGGTCAGCGTAACCGTTGTTAAACAGATAGCGGTCAGTGACGATAAAAGCACGTTTAGCACCGTCAGTCGCTACTTCTTCAAGGGCGATCGGCAAGGAACCGCGACGGAAGTAGATAGACTTAGGAAGTTTATGCCACAACATATTCTCTGCTCGCTTGGCCACAGTTTTCTTGTTGATCAGATGTTTAGGTCCGACGTTTTCAGAAATGGAGTTGCCTCCCCACGAACCACAGCCCAGCGTCAGAGACGGTGCCAGTTTAAAGTTATACAGATCGCCGATGCCACCCTGTGAGGCCGGGGTATTAATCAGGATACGGGCGGTTTTCATCTTATCGCCGAAATAGTTGACGCGTTCGCGCTCATTATCCTGGTCGGTATAGAGACAAGAGGTGTGACCGATACCGCCCATCGCCACCAGTTTTTCCGCTTTGCTGACCGCATCGGCAAAATCTTTGGCACGATACATGGCGAGGGTAGGCGACAGTTTTTCGTGAGCAAAAGGCTCTGTTTCATCCACCTGCTTCACTTCACCGATCAGAATCCGGGTATTCGCTGGCACTGTAATACCGGCCATTTCGGCAATTTTCACCGCGGGCTGACCGACAATCGCCGCGTTCAGCGCGCCATTTTTCAGAATGATATCCTGTACCGCTTTTAATTCCTGCCCCTGCAGCAGGTAGCCGCCGTGGCTGGCAAAGCGTTCACGTACTGCATCATAGACCGCGTCAACCACGATAACTGACTGTTCTGATGCGCAGATTACGCCATTATCAAAGGTTTTTGACATCAGAATCGATGCCACTGCACGTTTGATATCCGCCGTTTCATCAATCACTACCGGGGTATTACCGGCACCAACACCAATCGCCGGTTTACCAGAGCTGTAAGCCGCCTTCACCATGCCCGGACCACCGGTGGCGAGGATCAGGTTGATATCCGGGTGATGCATTAATTGGTTAGACAGTTCAACGGAGGGGACGTCAATCCAGCCGATAATATCGGCAGGTGCACCGGCGGCGATGGCGGCCTGCAACACAATATCTGCCGCTTTGTTGGTGGCATCTTTCGCTCGTGGATGTGGGGAGAAAATAATGCCGTTGCGGGTCTTCAGGCTGATCAACGCTTTAAAAATAGCGGTAGAGGTTGGGTTGGTCGTCGGGACGATACCGCAGATAATACCGGTCGGTTCGGCAATGGTAATGGTTCCGAAGGTGTCATCGGTTTCGAGGATGCCACAGGTTTTTTCGTCTTTATAAGCGTTATAGATATATTCTGAGGCGAAGTGGTTTTTGATTACTTTATCTTCAACGATACCCATACCCGATTCGGCGACGGCTAATTTAGCCAGCGGTATGCGGGCATCTGCAGCGGCGAACGCGGCAGCGCGGAAGATTTTGTCTACTTGTTCTTGAGTGAAATTGGCGTATTCACGCTGTGCTTTTTTAACACGTTCAACAAGTGCGTTAAGTTCAGCGACATTAGTCACGGCCATAATACTCTCCTGATGGAAGTTTAAACTCTTTTAGTAAACAAACCTGACTAGCGAGTATAGTCAGCGAGTCTGACACTGTCGTTTCACTGTGCTGTCGCCAGCCTTTTATCACGCTGAAAAATTATGTTCATTTACTGAAAGAGTTTTGCTGCATATACAGTCTGATGCTACGCTCTGCTCTGCTTCTGTCCTTCCTTTGTATGTCAGTGAGCTTACCCCCTCCGAGGTAGCTGTTTTATGATCTGCATCAAGTTATATGCAAGCTGACACCTTTCAGCACGGTCGATTATTTGAGCTACAGCACAAATTCCGCTAGCGAGAAAATTGGCCTGTTATGTGATCGCATAATCAGCTGGCTGTTATTTTAATGATGGAGTTATCTGCTGGGGTGATGGAATAATCTGGGGTGTTGTGCTGCTTTCGCAGCTGGAGTCCGTGACACTTTTCGATTAAATTAGCCGCCTGAAATTGGCTCAGGTCTGGAGCGCTGAGTGAACCCTGCAATTCTTGATTTATCCGGCTACATTAAATTTTTCGTTGGGCTGTTTGCGCTGGTTAACCCGGTCGGCATTATTCCGGTATTTATCAGTATGACCAGCTATCAGGGTGTCGCAGAACGGAATAAAACCAATCTGACGGCGAATCTGGCAGTGGCGATTATTCTCTGGACTTCGCTATTCCTCGGCGATGCCATCCTGCATATTTTTGGTATTTCCATCGACTCCTTCCGTATCGCTGGCGGCATTCTGGTGGTGACGATTGCCATGTCGATGATCAGCGGCAAGCTGGGGGAAGATAAACAGAACAAGCAGGAGAAGTCAGAAAGCGCGATCCGCGAGAGTATCGGCGTGGTGCCGTTGGCGTTGCCGTTAATGGCCGGGCCGGGTGCCATCAGTTCAACCATTGTCTGGAGTACCCGCTATCACAGCTGGCAAAACCTGCTAGGGTTCAGTCTGGCAATTGCGCTGTTCGCGGGCTGCTGTTGGTTGCTGTTTCGCGCTGCGCCATTAATGGTGCGGTTACTCGGCCAGACCGGGATTAACGTTATTACCCGTATTATGGGATTGCTGCTGATGGCGCTGGGCATTGAATTTATCGTTGCCGGTGTGAAATCGATCTTCCCCGGCTTACTTGGCTAAAACTTTCACCCTCCCTCTTTCAAAAATAGGCGCATATTATGCGCTTATTTTTTAGTAAAAAACTTTCCTCGCGCTAAAACAGTGCATATTGTGAAATTATTGCATCTTTATGGTGCAGGTATTCATCTCTCTTCATTCATGGCGCGCATTATAAGAATCCTTTCTGTTGTTCTGCCGCCAGAGATATCCATACCGGAGTGATGTTATTTTTTTCACATTATTCTCTGATACCTAAATGCATTTTTCTGGCATTCTTATCATCAATTATGCATTTAATGCAGCGGATTGTTCTGAGCAAAGGATAAATTAGAAAAATTTGTGCATTTTGTGCGCAGTCAGCACAACCTGATAACTTTACTGTAACCATAATTCAAATTAAACATATATAAATCAATGAGTTTGTTGATATTTTAGTTTAACAAATAACGCTTTGACGTTACTCGTTAACGTGATAAAAGAGAATTAGTTAACATTTTTAAGATTTTGCTTTGGCGCAAAATCTCGGCTTCTGTTAATTTCCGATGCATCGTAAAAAAAAATTTGGACCTGTCGGCAAAATGAGAACGGATTTTGCTTAAGCCTTTAGTTATATGAAGTTGTCGCGGTGTTAGTGGGATTCACACGGGCAAATCCACCATAAGGATGAATTTACGTTTCATGAAATTGATCAACGCTATGCGAAAAGGCATTTCGCCCGGTTTTATCCTTTCTTTTAGCCTGACGAGTCCGGTTTTTGCCGCCAGCGTACCGGCGGGTACCGAACTTGCTGCACAACAGTCGGTGGTGATTAATAACGGCTCCGAAGTGGCTTCCCTCGATCCACATAAAACTGAAGGCGTGCCGGAAACCAGTATTATTCTAAATCTGCTGGAAGGATTAGTGTCGAATGATAACTACGGTCATCTGGTTCCGGGTGTGGCGGAGCGCTGGGAAAATAAGGAGGGTAAAGTCTGGACTTTCTGGCTGCGCGACAATGCCCGCTGGAGCAACGGCGAGCCGGTTACCGCGCAAGATTTTGTCTGGAGCTGGCAACGACTGGTGGATCCCAACACCGCTTCACCTTACGCCAGTTATGTTCAGTATGCGCATATTGAAAATGTCGACGATATCATTAACGGCAAAAAGCCAGTCAGCGCGCTGGGCGTAAAGGCACTGGACGATCGTCGTTTGCAAGTGACGCTCACTGAGCCGGTGCCTTATCTGCTGGCGATGTTAACGCATACCGCGATGAAACCGGTTAACCGTCAAGCGGTGGAAAGCTTTGGCGAACAGTGGACGCGGCCTGAGCACTTTGTTGGCAACGGTGCGTACACTCTGAATCGCTGGGTGGTTAACGAAAAAATTGTACTGAAGCGCAATCCGGGTTACTGGAATAACAGTAAAACGGTGGTTGAGCAGGGCACCTTTTTACCGATTGCTTCGGAAGTCAGTGACGTTAACCGCTATCGCAGCGGTGAAATTGATATTACCAACAGCGCCATTCCGCCAGATCTCTACCCGATGCTGAAAAAACAGCTTGGCCAGCAGGTGCACGTGAGCCCTTACCTTTGTACCTTTTATTACGAAATCAATAATCAGCGCGCGCCGTTTACCGATGTGCGGGTGCGTACCGCGCTTAAGCTGACGCTGGACCGCGAGATTATTGCCGAAAAAATTATGGGGCAGGGGCAGATTCCGGCATACGGTCTTACCCCGCCGTTTACCGAGGGGGCCAGTTTAACGCCGCCCGAGTGGTTCACCCTGACGCAGGCTGAGCGTAATGCGAAAGCCAAAGCACTGCTGGCGGAAGCGGGGTACAGCGCTGAAAAACCACTGAAATTTGCGCTGCTGTACAACACCTCCGATCAAAATAAAAAGCAGGCGATTGCTGCCGCCTCGATGTGGAAAAAGAATCTCGGTGCTGACGTTACCTTGCAGAATCAGGAGTGGAAAACACTGCTGACCGCCCGTCATAACGGTGAATTTGACGTGGTGCGTGCCACCTGGTGTTCTGACTACAACGAGCCATCGACCTTCCTCAATATGTTGCTGAGTGACTCATCGACCAATACCGCTTTCTATAAAAGTCCGGCGTTTGACGGACTGTTGGCGCAGTCCCTCGCGGCAGGCGACGAGCGGGCGCGGGCGGCGATTTATCAGCAGGCAGAGAATCAGCTCGACAAAGACTCGGCGATTATCCCGGTTTATTACCGCGTCAGCGTGCGACTGGTGAAACCCTGGGTCGGTGGATATACCGGTAAAGATCCGCAGGATAATACCGATTTAAAATATTACTACATCACTAAACATTAATTTGCTGCGCACCGGGCGAAACAGCTCGGGTGCGGCGAACGATGGTGGCCCGGCAGGGCCAGAAGAACGCTACTGAGGGCATTAATTCGTTCCAATGTCCTCAGTGGGTTGCCCGGTTTACGGGAGATAGCTGAACGCTCACTGCATCAGCAATAATAATCACTGGAGTATTAACACCATGACCAACATCACGAAAAAAAGCCTGATTGCCATTGCGGTGATGGCCGCGCTGGGCGCGCAAAGCGCACTGGCGGCGAATGTGCCGGCAGGCGTTGAACTGGCCGCGAAACAAGAGCTGGTAAAAGGCAACGGCGCTGAACTGCAATCGCTCGATCCGCACAAAATCGAAGGCGTGCCGGAATCAAATGCTAACCGCGATCTGCTGGAAGGTTTGATTATCAGTGATTTGGAAGGTCATCCAATCCCGGGTGTCGCGGAAAGCTGGGAAAATAAAGATGGCAAAGTGTGGACTTTCCACCTGCGTAAAAATGCCAAATGGTCGAACGGCGAGCCGGTCACCGCACAAGATTTCGTTTACAGCTGGCAGCGTCTGGCCGATCCGAATACCGCTTCTCCTTACGCCAGCTATCTGCAATACGGTCATCTGGCCAATATTGATGAGATTATTGCCGGCAAGAAAAAGCCAACTGAGCTGGGGGTGAAGGCGATTGATGCCAATACACTGGAAGTGACCCTCAGCGAGCCGGTGCCTTACTTCTATAAGCTGCTGATTCACCCATCAATGTCGCCGGTATATAAGCCTGCGGTGGAGAAATTTGGTGAGAAATGGACGCAGCCCGCCAACTGGGTGGGCAATGGCGCATTTAAACTGAAAGAGTGGGTGGTGAACGAGCGTATCGTTCTGGAGCGCAACCCGGACTACTGGGATAACGCCAATACCAAACTGGAAAAAGTCACTCTGCTGCCAATCTCTTCTGAAGTCACCGATGTGAACCGCTATCGCAGCGGCGGCAGCGACATGACCTATAACAATATGCCGATCGAGTTGTTCCAGAAGCTGAAACAAGAGATTCCAAAAGAGGTGCATGTTGACCCGTATCTCTGCACCTATTATTACGAAATTAATAACCAGAAACCGCCATTTAACGATCCGCGCGTGCGTGCTGCACTCAAGCTGGGGATTGATCGCGATATTATCGTGCATAAAGTGAAAAATCAGGGCGATCTGCCAGCTTATAGTTATACCCCGCCTTACACTGACGGCATCAAACTGACCGAGCCAGAGTGGTTTAGCTGGTCACAGGAAAAACGTAACGAAGAGGCGAAAAAACTGCTGGCGGAAGCCGGTTTTACCGCCGACAAGCCGCTGACCTTTGACCTGTTGTATAACACCTCCGATCTGCATAAAAAACTGGCGATTGCCGCAGCGTCTATCTGGAAGAAAAATCTTGGCGTTAACGTTAAGTTGCAGAACCAGGAGTGGAAAACTTTCCTCGATACCCGTCATCAGGGTAATTTCGATGTGGCACGTGCTGGCTGGTGTGCGGATTATAACGAACCGACCAGCTTCCTGAACACCATGCTGTCTGACAGCAGCAATAACACCTCACACTATAAGAATCCGGACTTTGATAAGGCGATGAACCAGACGCTGGCTGCGCCTTCCGATGAGAAACGCAGTGAGCTGTATGGTGAAGCGGAAAAAATCCTCGATAAAGATTCGGTGATCGTACCGGTTTATTACTACGTTAACGCGCGTCTGGTGAAACAGTATGTTGGCGGCTATACCGGCAAAGATCCGCTGGATAACGTCTACGATAAAAATCTGTACATCATTAAACATTAATTAGCAGCCAACCGGTTGTAAGTCGCAGGGGGCGGCGTCAAGTCGCCCTGATTCGCGACTTCTGGTGTTTTTATACTGTAGTTTGAGCCATGTAGGTACGGGCAATGTTAAAGTTCATTTTACGTCGTTGTCTGGAAGCGATTCCGACGTTATTTATTCTTATTACCATCTCATTCTTTATGATGCGTTTAGCACCGGGCAGTCCTTTTACCGGTGAGCGCACGCTTGCGCCAGAAGTTATGGCCAATATTGAAGCCAAATATCACTTAAACGATCCGATCCTGACGCAGTATTTCAGTTATCTGAAACAACTGGCGCATGGCGATTTCGGCCCCTCGTTTAAATATAAAGATTACACGGTGAACGATCTGGTCGCCGGTTCCTTCCCGGTTTCGGCCAAACTGGGTGCCGCGGCATTTCTGCTGGCGCTGGTGGTCGGGGTGACCGCCGGGGTGATTGCCGCACTGAATCAGAATACCAAATGGGACTATACGGTAATGGGGATCGCCATGACCGGGGTGGTGATCCCCAGTTTTGTGGTGGCCCCGCTGCTGGTCATGGTCTTTGCGATCATGCTGAAATGGCTGCCGGGCGGCGGCTGGAATGGTGGGGCGCTGAAATTTATGATTCTGCCAATGGTGGCGCTATCGCTGGCCTATATTGCCAGTATTGCGCGTATCACCCGTGGCTCAATGATTGAAGTGCTGCACTCCAACTTTATTCGTACCGCGCGCGCCAAAGGTTTGCCGATGCGTCGCATTGTGCTGCGCCATGCGCTGAAACCCGCGCTGTTGCCGGTGCTTTCGTATCTCGGCCCGGCCTTTGTCGGCATTATTACCGGTTCGATGGTGATTGAAACCATTTATGGCCTGCCAGGTATCGGCCAGCTATTTGTTAACGGTGCGCTGAACCGTGACTACTCGCTGGTACTCAGCCTGACGATTCTGGTGGGTGCACTGACCATTCTGTTCAACGCGATCGTGGATGTGCTGTACGCCGTTATCGATCCAAAAATCCGTTATTAACGCTGGAGCTCGCCATGATTTTAAGTAAGAAAAATAGCGAAGCTCTCGATAACTTCAGTGAAAAGCTGGAAGTCGAAGGGCGCAGCCTGTGGCAGGATGCGCGTCGTCGCTTTATCCATAACCGTGCGGCGTTAACCAGTCTGTTTGTGCTGTTGCTGATTGCTCTGTTTGTTATCCTCGCGCCGATGTTGTCGCAGTTTGCCTATGACGATACCGACTGGGCGATGATGTCAGCGGCACCGGATATGACCTCCGGTCACTATTTCGGTACTGACTCATCAGGTCGTGACCTGTTGGTGCGCGTGGCTATCGGTGGCCGTATTTCCCTGATGGTCGGCGTATCGGCTGCGCTGGTGGCGGTACTGCTGGGTACGCTGTATGGCTCACTGTCCGGTTACCTTGGCGGTAAAATTGACTCGGTAATGATGCGACTGCTGGAGATCCTGAACTCCTTCCCGTTTATGTTCTTTGTCATTTTGCTGGTGACTTTTTTTGGTCAGAACATATTGCTGATTTTCGTCGCCATCGGCATGGTGTCGTGGCTGGATATGGCGCGTATCGTACGCGGCCAGACGCTGAGCCTGAAGCGTAAAGAGTTTATCGAAGCGGCGCATGTTGGTGGTGTCTCAACCTTCAATATCGTGGTGCGCCATATCGTGCCCAACGTGTTGGGCGTGGTGGTGGTGTATGCCTCACTGCTGGTTCCCAGCATGATCCTGTTTGAATCCTTCCTTAGCTTCCTTGGCCTCGGCACCCAAGAGCCACTTAGCAGCTGGGGCGCTCTGCTGAGCGATGGTGCCAACTCGATGGAGGTGTCGCCATGGCTGTTGCTGTATCCGGCGGGCTTCCTGGTGGTGACGTTATTCTGTTTTAACTTTATCGGCGATGGCCTGCGTGATGCCCTCGACCCGAAAGATCGTTAAGGAGTTTCCCGATGAGCATAATTGAAACACAGCCAGCAATGGCAAATACCACGGGAAGCGCGGCGCTGCTGGAAGTTAAAGATCTGCGCGTCACCTTTAAAACCCCGGATGGTGACGTCACGGCGGTAAACGATCTCAACTTTAGCCTCAGCGCTGGTGAAACGCTGGGAATTGTCGGTGAGTCCGGTTCCGGCAAATCGCAGACGGCTTTTGCGCTAATGGGGCTGCTGGCCAGCAATGGCCGCATCGACGGTTCGGCGCTGTTTAACGGCAAACAGATCCTGAATCTGCCGGAAAAGCAGCTGAACAAACTGCGCGCCGAGCAGATTGCGATGATTTTCCAGGATCCGATGACTTCGCTGAACCCGTATATGAAGGTGGGCGAACAGCTGATGGAAGTGTTGCAGCTGCATAAAGGGATGAGCAGCAGCCAGGCCTTTGAAGAGTCGGTGCGGATGCTCGACGCGGTGAAAATGCCGGAAGCGCGTAAGCGTATGAAGATGTATCCGCATGAGTTTTCCGGCGGGATGCGTCAGCGTGTGATGATTGCCATGGCGCTGTTGTGCCGTCCGAAACTGCTGATTGCCGATGAGCCGACCACTGCACTGGATGTGACGGTTCAGGCGCAGATCATGACGTTGCTGAATGAGCTGAAACGCGAATTTAATACCGCAATTATTATGATTACCCACGATCTCGGCGTTGTGGCCGGCATCTGTAATAAGGTGCTGGTGATGTATGCCGGACGCACCATGGAGTATGGTCAGGCGCGTGATGTGTTTTATCGTCCGGCGCACCCTTACTCAATTGGTCTGCTGAATGCGGTACCACGACTGGATGCGGTAGAAAATGACATCCTGATGACCATTCCGGGTAATCCGCCCAACCTGTTGCGTCTGCCGAAAGGCTGTCCGTTCCAGCCGCGATGCCCATATGCGATGGATATTTGCGCCAGTGCGCCGCCGCTGGAAGCCTTTGGTGAAGGGCGTTTACGTGCCTGCTTTAAGCCGGTGGAGGAGTTGGTATGAGCGTGGTAGCCGAGAAAAAAGTGTTACTGGAAATCGCCGATCTGAAGGTGCATTTCGATATTAAAGATGGCAAACAGTGGTTCTGGCAGCCGCCGAAAACCCTGAAAGCGGTGGATGGCGTCAGCCTGCGTCTGTATGAAGGCGAAACCCTTGGCGTGGTTGGCGAATCCGGTTGCGGTAAATCGACGCTGGCGCGGGCAATTATCGGTCTGGTCAAAGCCACTGATGGCCGCGTTGCCTGGCTCGGACGTGATCTGCTTGGTCAGAGTGCGGAAGAGTGGCGTAAGGCGCGCAGCGATATCCAGATGATCTTCCAGGATCCGCTGGCCTCACTGAACCCGAGGATGACCATCGGTGAGATTATTGCCGAACCACTGCGTACCTATCATCCGAAAATGCCGCGTCAGCAAGTGAAGGACAAGGTGAAGGCGATGATGATGAAGGTGGGTCTGCTGCCGAACCTGATCAACCGCTATCCGCACGAGTTCTCGGGTGGTCAGTGTCAACGTATCGGTATTGCCCGCGCGTTAATCCTTGAACCGAAACTGATTATCTGTGATGAACCGGTTTCGGCACTCGACGTGTCGATTCAGGCGCAGGTGGTGAATCTGTTGCAGCAGTTGCAGCGTGAGATGGGGCTGTCGTTGATCTTTATCGCCCACGATCTGGCGGTAGTGAAGCATATCTCCGACCGCGTGCTGGTGATGTATCTCGGTCATGCGGTGGAGCTGGGCACCTATGATAATGTTTACAGCAATCCGCAGCATCCGTACACCAAAGCGCTGATGTCGGCGGTGCCGATTCCCGATCCCGATCTGGAAAAGCAGAAAACCATTCAGTTGCTGGAGGGGGAGTTGCCGTCGCCGATTAATCCGCCATCAGGCTGCGTGTTTCGTACCCGCTGTCCGATTGCCGGACCGGAATGTGCCAAAACCCGGCCACTGCTGGAGGGCAGTTTCCGCCATGCGGTGTCTTGCCTGAAAGTGGACCCGATGTAATTAATCACGCCGCCCCTGGGGAAAAACGGTAAGGGCGGCGTTTTTTTATTCACGCCATAAAATATGGCACAGCTTGTGGTCTTTCTCACGGCACAGCAGAACGCGGGCGAAAATATCGTTAATCGGCTCACCGTCTGCGTCACCCAGACCAATCACCACTTCAGCGAAAAAGTCAGGATTCAGATCGAAGTCCACATGCTCCTGCCAGTCTTCTGCTGGATCCATCAGCTCGGCACCGCCACGCTCTTCAAACTGCAGATTAAATAAAATAATATCTGCCGGATCGAGGTTATCCCCTGCCAGTTCAAGAAAGATATCGTAAGCCTGTTCCAGCGTTTCATCTTCGGTAAGACGGTTATTTAAATCCATGATTAATCCCTTGGCTTTGCGGACATTTTGCAATTTCGCTCGTTTTACAGCAACGGACTGAAGAAGTAAAACAGTCGTTCAACGATTCGCTGCCAGTAAGCCCGTCGCGACCAGCGTTTGGCATCAACCAGCCGGGAACGCGCGATATAATCATCCTGCACACAGGCTAAATCAGCACCAAAGCCTTCATCATCAATCACCAGTGTGATCTCAAAATTGAGCCACAGGCTGCGCATATCCAGATTCACCGTACCGACCAGGCTGAGCTGACCGTCGACCAGAATACTCTTGGTATGCAGCAGGCCGCCTTCGAACTGGTAAATTTTTACCCCGGCATCCAGCAGCTCGGCAAAGAAGGCGCGACTGGCCCAGCCGACCAGCATCGAATCATTGTGATGCGGTACGATCAGGCTGACCTCTACACCGCGCTGGGCAGCGGTACAGATGGCGTGCAACAGGTCGTCGCTAGGCACAAAGTAGGGGGTGGTCATAATCAGCTGTGAACGCGCCGAATAAACCGCGGTTAACAGCGCCTGATGAATCATATCCTCCGGGAAACCGGGGCCGGACGCAATCGCCTGAATGGTGTGGCCGCTCTCCTGCTCGAAGGGCATCACATTACTATCCGGCGGCGGCGGTAAAATACGTTTACCGGTCTCAATTTCCCAGTCGCAGGAGTAGATAATGCCCAGCGTCGTCGCCACCGGACCTTCCATGCGCGCCATTAAATCGACCCACTGACCGACGCCCGCATCCTGCTTAAAGTAGCGCGGATCCACCAGGTTCATACTGCCGGTGTAGGCAATATAGTTATCGATCAGCACCACTTTGCGATGCTGACGTAAATCCATACGACGCAGGAATACACGTAACAGACTGACTTTTAAGGCTTCCACCACATCGATGCCGGCATTGCGCATCATCGCTGCCCACGGACTGCGGAAAAAGGCCACGCTACCGGCAGAATCCAGCAGCAGTCGGCAGTGCACGCCGCGCCGGGATGCCGCCATCAGCGATTCCGCCACTTCATCGGCCATCCCGCCCGGTTGCCAGATATAGAACACCATCTCGATATTATGGCGCGCCAGTTGGATATCGCGGATCAACGCTTTCATGGTGTCTTCGGAGCTGGTCAGTAGCTGTAGCTGATTGCCTTTCACCCCGGCAATGCCCTGACGATTTTCACACAGCTGGAACAGCGAACGCGCGACGTCACTGTTTTCAGTGGCAAAAATATGGTGACAGGATTTCAGATCATTGAGCCAGCGCGCGGTCGAGGGCCACATGGTGCGGGCTCGCTCGGCACGGCGTTTGCCAAGATGCAGTTCACCAAAGGAGAGATAAGCGATGATCCCGACCAGCGGAATAATATAGATGATCAACAGCCAGGCCATCGCCGATGGCACTGCCCGCCGCTTCATCAGAATGCGTAATGTCACACCGGCAATCAGTAACCAATAACCAAATAACAGTAGCCAACTGATTAGGGTGTAAAAAGTTGTCATTAAGTGGAAATCCTGTTCACGCTCATGGTTGAGGCAGTTTACGTGCAGATGACCTTTGGCGAAACCCTGTGACTCATTTTTCCGCGTGCAACACATCGGACCTGGATCGGCAAAACAAAGGTCTATAATGCGACGCGTGTGATAATTAAGCGGGAAGATGGTGAAATGAGACGAAGCAGAAACGAAGTGGCACGTTGGCGGATGATGCGCCAGGTTCAGCGTCGCAGGGCGCGCTGGCTGGAAGGGCAGTCCCGTCGCTATGGTCGTATGCACTCGTTTCGTCATCAGGTGAGCCAGCAACAGCGCCGCTCAATCCTGTTTATTTCGCAGTATATGTAATTATTGGGGCCAGTGGCTGGCCCCAATCTCGCGCGATTAAAATACGCGTTTAAACGGCTTTACCGCGACATGGCGGTAGA
>NZ_JRXE01000038.1:14338-40681 GCF_001267535.1 Winslowiella iniecta
GAATCCTGCGACGCCGGGATCGTTGCTGTCTACTGCTGGCATTGGACCGGCGATAATCAGGCGACCCTCGTCCTGCAGCAATTGCAGGCGTGCAAGATGAGCAGGGCGCACGGCGGTGCGTTTTTCCAGTGAGTCAGCATTATCTTCAGCGTAAATTACATAGAGCACGTTCAGAACTCCTGTCGGGTCATTGAGATTCGGCGATCACGTTAAGTCATCATTAAACAATGTGCAATTGAAAAGATACTCGCGGATTGATTGCCGCTCATTCTGCTACCCACTGCTGTAATGCCCGCAGGCTAAAGCTGACGCGGCCTCTTTATCACGGTTGCGGCTAACTCTGGCGAACTTACGCTGCGCTTGCGAGGTTGTACATCCGTCAGGAACGGCGACGGTTTGGGTCCGGATTGCTCAAGGATATCGAAGCCGCACGCTTGCACCAGTTGCTGATACATTTCTGCGATGCTGGCATCCTGCATAATTTCCGTGAGGGGCTGCGGCGTAATGATATCCGGCGTGGTGGTGTCCGGAGACGCGGATAACTCGCGAGCATTCTGACCGGCAACCGGTTGATTTAACCAGTCCAGAATCTCATTACTGTGTGCTGAAGCCGGGGACTGTTGTAATTTCAACAGATGGGCATCGATATCCTGTGATACCTGCAGCAGGTCATCTTTATTACTGGATTCTGGAAAGTAGTGGTTAAATGCCGTAATGACTGACTCTTTCGCCGGGGGGCGGCTATCCGCCAGCACCAGCGCGCTATACACCATGGATGCATTTACCGGTTGCGGCATCGCCGGATTTTCCATTAGAGCATTGATTTTTCGACTTTTCTCTTCCTGACTGTTTTCCGATGAGACAGTCCAGTTTCTGACGACCCAGTTTCTTAGTGCGTCACTGACTCCACCCGTTACCTCAGTGACCGCTATTCTGATCTGGTTTTTGAGCGGCGCATTTTGGTTATACAGTGACCTCAACGCCGTATGCAGTTTTTGGACATCACGCCACTGCTGCATATTGGGCTGATTTAACAGGGTAACCAGCCGTTCGACTACTGACCCTTTGGTGTACTCCCAGCACTCTTTCAGCATCTTTAATTGTTCAACCGCGCCAGTGGTTCCTCTTGAATTATAAATTTGGTAAACGGTGGCCAGCCCGGGTACACCCTCACCCAACAAGTAAAATAAGGCGATATACAGCGTCCTGGCATTGAGATCGGCGGGGCGGTTGGGCAGTGCCAGCAGCAGTTCGATTTTTTCTCGTACCGGAATGTCTTTAGACTCAGGCCAGTGCTGATTGACCCATGTCCTCAGTTGGGGACTTAACACGATTTTATTGGCAGCGAATGCTTTATGAATAGTGCTCTTGCCGAAGATACTGTCAGGATCGAACGTCAGCAGTGCTGTCCGCAATTTTTTTGGCGTAAGGTCTGCTGGTGCATCCTTGCGTTTGAGTAGCGTCAGTAACTGGAACTCGATGGAACCGCTATCACTCAGATTAGTTTGAATCCAGTTGACTAACTCTGGGTCGGCTTCTGTCGGCTTTTCATGAAATGCATATTCGACTGATCTTGCACAGGGGGCATCGCTGTCGATCAGGCTCAACGCTTTGTGCACCTCTGACGGCTTAAGATTGTCAGGCTTGTCCGGTGCCAGCAAAAGCTGTCTGACTCGTCCCTGCCTGTTGCATCCGGCACTCATCCACCAGTACTTATTACACCATCTGACTACTTCTTTACGCGCATTCTGGCGGATAGCCGCTTCCGGACTCAGATGTTGCAGGCATGAGGCGCTGCCCTGCATGTCATGTTGCATTGTTTCTGCGACTGCTGATGGCAAAGGAGCCTGCTTGATTTGTGCCACTTCACTCTGCAACTGCTGTATAAGCGCTAATTTCTCCAGTTGCTGCACTTGCTGGAAACGTTGAAAATGTTGAAAGCGCACAAATTGCTCATATTGTTGAAACTGTCCAAGCAGGTTTAATTGTGTTAACTGCTCTGCCGCTCTGTCCGTTCGCAGATGCTGCGGCATCTCTGGCAACTGACCGAGTCTGGCCGGGCTCTGTGATGCGCCGATAATCTTGCTCATCACGCCGGAGGTGGCAGTGTTGGTCGTCACCGTCGCAGAGCAGGTTGAAGCGGCAGATGAGGATGTGACAGCGGGGAAATCCCTGGCCATATTGCTCTCCTGAGTAGTAAGCATCTGTGGAAAGAGCTTAATAATATCCCTGCTGACTGTATTCGATTTACAATATCCGCCTTTATCCTGTCGCTGATGGCAATATCCCCACGGGTCATTGCCTGGCTTCAGGCCTTTTACCCGCGCAGAGCGTGACCAAACGCGATTAAGCGCTTTTCGGTGGCTTTAATCAGACTGTTTGTTGAAACTGATTGCTATTTGCATTTACTATTGTCGCCTGATTAAAATAGCTGAATGACTATGACGACGCTCACTACAACATTGTCCCGACGTTCCCCCTTGCCACTGCTGCTGTCTGTCGCGCTGCATGGCACGGTGATTGCGGGTTTGCTCTATGCTTCTTTTCACCAGGTTGTTGAAGTACCGAAAGCGTCTCAACCCATCAGTGTGACGATGGTTGCTCCTGAAGTGCAGCCAGAGCAACAGCCTGCGCCGGTGGTGGAACCGATTGCGGAACCTGAACCTGAGCCGGAACCGGAACCAGAACCGGTGCCGGAACCACCAAAGCCTGAACCGGTACCGATGCCTAAACCGGAACCGAAGCCGAAACCGAAGCCGGTTAAAAAAGAGGTGGTGAAGCCGAAGAAAGAGGTGAAGGCGAAAACGCCGCCGCGTGAAGCCAATCCGTTCCAGAAAGATACGCCTGAGAAAGTGGCTCCGAAACAGTCCACCGCGCCGAAACTGTCAAATGCACCAGAGTCGAAAGCGGTGCCTACAGGGCCGCGTGCGCTGAATATCGGTAAGCCGGGTTATCCGGCGCGTGCCGCGGCATTACGCATCGAGGGCAAAGTGCGGGTGCAGTTTGATGTCGACAGTTCAGGTCAGGTGGGTAACGTACGCATTCTCTCAGCGCAACCGCGCAATATGTTTGAGCGTGAAGTGAAGCAGGCGATGAAGAAGTGGCGTTATGAAGCGGGTAAGCCGGGTAACAATATCACCATGAATATTGTCTTCCGTCTCGATGGCGGCAGCAGTATCGAATAAGCCGGGCGGCTGGCGAGGGCAGGGCGGATAATATCCGCCCTGAGCATTATGGCTGGCTGTCGTGATTGAGATTGCCTTTACCCACCGGCAGCGGGCGCGGTTTGCCTTCAGGATCGACGGCAACATAGATAAACACTGCTTCGGTCGCGCGATAACGCTGACCAATGGGCTCGGAAGAGACTTTTTTCACCCACACTTCGACATTAATCGTGATCGAGCTGCTGCCGGTTCGCATGCAGCGCGCGTAACAGCACACCACATCACCGACCGCCACTGGCTTAAGAAAGGTCATGCCGTCGACCCGCACTGTAACCACACGGCCTTCGGCAATCTCTTTTGCCAGAATCGCGCCACCCATGTCCATTTGCGACATCAGCCAGCCACCAAAAATATCGCCGTTGGCATTGGTATCGGCGGGCATAGCCAGCGTACGCAGTACCACTTCACCCTGCGGGGATTTCTGTTTCTCGTCCATTGCTTCGCTTCTTATCAAGGCGGCCAGATGGCCTGAAGTGCCCGGCCAGACAGCCGGGCAAAGTGAGTTATTTTTGTTCTTGCGGCATCAGACGATAGATATAGACACCGCTGACGAGGGTAAATACCAGCGTCAACCCGGTCAGGCCGAACACTTTAAAATTAACCCAAAATTCCTGCGACAGCCAAAAGGCAACATAGATATTTGCCAGTCCACAGGCGAAGAAGAACAGCGCCCAGGCAACATTCAGTTTGCGCCAGGCCTGTTCAGGTAGCTGAATTTCTTTACCTAACATGCTTTGAATTAACGGTTTTTTCATCCAGAACTGACTGAACAGCAAGGCAACGCCAAACAGCCCGTAAATCACCGTGACTTTCCACTTAATAAACTCATCGTTGTGGAAAACCAGTGTCAGGGTGCCAAATACCGCGACCAGCACAAAGGTGAAAATTGTCATTTTTTCCAGCTTGCGATAAAGCACCCAGCTAATGACCAGCGCCAGACCGGTGGCGACAATCAGCGCGCCCGAGGCGACGAAAATGTCGTATAGCTTATAAAAGACAAAGAATACTACCAGCGGGAGAAAATCGAGTAACTGCTTCATAAAAGTTTCCAAATCACTGACGGGGCATCATTCAGAGTCGGCATACCCGTTACGGGTATGCCTTACTGTTTAACGTAACAGCATATACAGCCGATACAAATAAATAATCAATATGGCTGAAACAAGATTGCTGATGGCGTTAAATACTACCGAAGCAACATTGGCGGGCAATACGGTGAAAGAGGTTGCCAGCAACATCAGCAGGATTTTCGCCAGTAGCCAGAAAATGATGGCGGGTGCCACCAGTTTCATCTGACCCCAGACCAGGCGGACGCTGGCGCGCATTGAGGCAAATACGCCGCTTTTCTCGGTCGCCAGAATCACCGGCGAGAGTGCCAGCAAAGTGGCCAGCAGCACGCCCGGCACCACCAACACCATAAAGCCCAGCTGAACCACCAGCGTCATCAAAAAGGTGAGCAGCAGCAAACGTGGCAGCATCGGTGCTGAAGCACCGATAGCGCGCAGGGCGCTAACCCGTTGCCCGGCGGAAACCATCGGGATCAGACAGAGCATTCCACCTAACAGCAACACATTACCGACCAGTGACGCAAAGGTGCCGGCAGCAGACGCGCGCAATAACACCTGCTGCTGCTCTGGCGTCATGCTTTGCACCATTTCAAACAGCGTAGCCGCGCTGCCACTGTCGCCTTCGCTCAATATCGACATCTGATCGGCATTGGGCGTCAGGGCGTGACCAATGATCACCGTAATAAATGAGGTCAACAGCGCCATCAGTAAGATAGTAATTAATTGATGGCGCAGGAAATTTCCCGTGTCACGGTATAGCGATCCCGCCGTGATAGACATGTACACTCCTTTAGTGGAAAACCGGGTTTTATATACCCGGCGATTGTACATGTTCTGACAGGAAGCTGGCACCCTGACTTACATAACTTTCGGTTATTGCAGCGATTGCTGGATGAAAAAGCGGCGGCAGGCCGTATTTTGCCCGCGCCCGGTCGCAAGCATCATTCGGCTCACCATTTTCACCTGCCATCTGAAATTCCCGACAGGGCGTCGGGCGATGCTCATAAATACCGCATGAGACACAGCCACCAATCTCTCCCTGCAACGAGGTACAGCGTGGTGTTTTACTGTTGGTGCCCGCCATGGCACGCAGAAAAGGGGTCAGAGGTTCAGTCAGTTCTGCTGGCACGCAGCCGCCGCCATCATTGGCTTCAGCCCAGTAGAAAGAGACACGGAAATAGGCGCAGCAAGCGCCACAGGTTACGCAAGGATTAAGGGTATCGCTCATTTGATCGCCCGCCCCTCCTGAGGCTTCGAACCAAAATCACATTAATGGAGACAAGCAAAATATCCGCTTCCTCGCTTTTCTTCAATGGCTTTATTCGTGTAACGAATTTGAAACAAATTGATCCAGATCAATGCATTGAATGTTAAGAGATATGAAACAATTGATTTGCATGATCTTTTGTAAATCTACTGTCAGTATGTGCCGCGCGATATTAATCAGAACACCTCAAAAGAGGTAGCAAACACAACGCGATAACAACAGGAGTGGTTATGAAGTTGGCAGCGGTAATCCTGGCAATGACAGCAGCAATGCCAGTGGTAGCAAGTGCGCATCAGGCAGGTGATTTCTTTATGCGTGCCGGTTCGGCGACGGTACGCCCGACGGAAGGATCGGATAATGTGCTGGGTATGGGCTCATTCAGCGTGGATAACAATACTCAGCTTGGCCTGACGTTTACCTATATGGCCACCGACAATATCGGTGTCGAGCTGCTGGCGGCGACCCCGTTCCGACATCGGGTTGGCCTTGCTGCTACCGGTAATCTGGCTGAAGTGAAACAGTTACCGCCAACGTTGATGGCCCAGTGGTACTTCTTCGACAGTAACAGTAAGGCGCGTCCGTATGTGGGTGCCGGTATCAACTACACCACCTTTTTTGACGCCGACTTCAATCAGACCGGGCGTGATGCGGGCCTTAGCGATCTGAGCGTCAAAGACTCCTGGGGTCTGGCCGGACAGGTGGGGCTGGACTATGAAGTCAGCCCTGACTGGATGCTGAATATGTCGGTGTGGTATATGGATATCGATACCGAAGTGAAATTTAAGGCTGGCGGCGAAGAGCAGAATATTAAAACCCGGATTGATCCCTGGGTGTTTTTCTTTGGCGTGGGCTACCGTTTCTGACCCCTCTGGTAAACTTTCAGGTCATGAAGTGATAAGGGCAAAAGTTTGCCCTTTTTTACGTCGTCAGACTGAACGGCTAACTCTCATCACGAATATCCGTGGTCGGTCCGTTTTGCTGTACCGACTTTATTCCTGTATGTGCCGCTTGTTTTGACGTGTACATCTCGCTGGTGGCGATCACCTCGCCATTGGACGCTTTCAGGACAAAGTAGAATTCTGTTTTAACCGTAGATTTGCTTCTCTTAATTACGTAGTAACCCATGGCTGTCTCCTTATTCCGTCGCACCGTGCGACCGGTTCAATATTGACCATAAATCGCGCCTTATCAATAAGTTTTGTTTAACAGTGTGAGCGGTGATATGCCAGTCCTTTTGCGCGCTATCGCCAGGAGAGGGGAAAGATCTCAGGATTATCGCTGCGTGGAGAGGAGATAGCTGCAAAAAAATGGCCGGGAATTATCCGGCCAGCCTGGTCACGAACGGTGGGTTATTTAATCTGCATATTATTGACTACAGATTTCACACCCGGCACGGTACGTGTCACTTCTACGGCACGATTTGCCATTTGCGGTGAGGCGACAAAACCACTTAGCTGTACGCGGCCTTTAAAGGTTTCGACATTGATCTCAGTCGATTTCAGTGAGTCTTCACGCAGCAGCTGCGTTTTAACTTTGGTGGTCACCACCGTGTCATCAATGTATCCGCCGGTGCCTTCTTTGGTTGATGTTGGCGCACAGGCACTGACTGCCAGCGCAACCACAGCAGCAATAACTGCACCACTTACGACTTTAAATAACTTCATTGTTTATCTCCCTGTCACAATCAATGGATATGGCCGTCATCAACGACGGAACCTCTATTATTGTCGGACAGAAAAAAGAAATGTACAAATTACTGAGGCAAAAAAACAGAAAGGAAAGAATGCCTTATCGTTTGATAAGGCATTTTAATTTATAGCTGGTTACTGTTTACAGACATTAACGCGAGGCGGCCTTCAGACTACTGACAAAATTATACAGTTCAGTCAGCATAACATCCGGACTGGCATGATTTCGCTCGATGATCTTTACAATTGCTGAGCCAGAAATTGCACCGGCAGCACCAGACGCAATCGCTTCTTTTACCTGCGAAGGCTCGGAGATACCAAAGCCCTGTAACGGCGGTGCCGCATGATATTCGCGCAGTTTATCCACCAGGTGTTTTAGCGGCAGGCTGGCGCGGGTCTCTGCACCGGTCACCCCGGCACGTGACAGCAAATAGGTATAGCCACGGCCATGGGACGCGATTTCACGCAGCAGGTCGTCATCGGCATTCGGTGGGCAGATAAAGATCGGCGCGATATTATGGCGCAATGCCGCCTGGCGGAAAGGTGCAGACTCTTCAACCGGTACATCGGCCACCAGCACTGAATCAACGCCCACTTCTGCGCAACGCGCATAGAAGTTATCAATACCGTTGGAGAACACCAGGTTGGCGTACATCAGCAGCCCAATGGGTAAATCCGGGTATTTCTGACGAAGGGTCGCCAGCATGTCGAAGCAGTGAGCAGGGGTGACGCCGGAGGCAAATGCGCGCAGGTTAGCGCCCTGAATCGTCGGGCCATCGGCCAGAGGGTCGGAGAACGGTATTCCCAGTTCCAGCGCATCTGCGCCCGCCTCAACCAGCGTATCAATGATTTTCAGCGACAGACCAGGGGAGGGGTCGCCAAGCGTGACAAAAGGCACAAATGCACCCTGTTTCGCCGCGTCGAGACGGTTGAATAATTGCTGATAACGCTCCATCAGATCTCTCCCTTCGCTTTCAGAATATCGTGCACGGTGAAAATATCTTTGTCGCCACGGCCGGAGAGGTTCACCACCAACAGCTGCTCTTTTTCCGGATTTTCAGCGATCATTTTTAGCGCGTGGGCGAGTGCATGTGAGGATTCCAGCGCCGGGATAATGCCTTCGGCGCGGCACAGCGCTTTAAACGCGTCCATCGCTTCGTCGTCGGTAATTGAGACGTAATCAGCGCGGCCAATGCTGTTCAGATAAGCATGCTGTGGGCCGACCGACGGAAAGTCGAGACCGGCAGAAATCGAGTAGGACTCTTCAATCTGACCCTCTTCGGTCTGCATCATCGGCGCTTTCATACCGAAATAGATGCCGACACGGCCATGCTTCAGCGGCGCGCCATGCTCACCGGTTTCGATACCGTGACCGGCCGGTTCGACGCCAATCAGGCCAACCGATGCCTCATCGATAAAATCGGCAAACATACCAATGGCGTTCGAGCCGCCACCGACACAGGCCAGCACCGCATCCGGCAGACGGCCTTCGCGCTCCAGAATTTGTGCTTTGGTCTCTTCACCGATCATCCGCTGGAATTCGCGCACGATGGTTGGATACGGATGTGGACCCGCAGCAGTGCCCAGCATGTAGTGTGAGTTTTCATAGCTGCCGGACCAGTCGCGCAGCGCCTCGTTGCAGGCATCTTTCAGCGTGGCGGAACCACTGTGAACCGGAATCACTTCGGCACCCATGAGGCGCATACGGAACACATTTGGCGACTGGCGTTCAATATCTTTTGCACCCATATAGATGCGGCATTTCAGACCCAGCAGAGCGCTGGCCAGTGCCGAGGCGACGCCATGCTGGCCCGCACCGGTTTCGGCGATAATCTCGGTTTTCCCCATGCGTTTCGCCAGCAGCGCCTGACCTAACACCTGGTTTGTTTTATGCGCGCCACCGTGCAGCAGGTCTTCACGTTTCAGATAGAGACGGGTTTTCGTCCCCTTGGTCAGATTCTGGCACAGGGTCAGGGCGGTCGGGCGACCGGCATAGTTTTTCAGCAGGTCGGTAAACTGCGCCTGAAATTCCGGGTCGCGCTGGGCGCTGACAAAGGCTTCTTCCAGCTGGCGTAGTGCTGGCATCAAAATCTGCGGCACATACATACCGCCAAATTCGCCAAAATAGGGGTTTAATAAGGTCATGATATCTCTCTTAATAAGCTTTCAGCGTCTGAAATACGGCGGCAATTTTAGCGTGGTCTTTAATGCCCGGTGCGCTTTCCACACCCGAGTTAAAGTCCAGTCCGGCACAGCCAAGTTGCGCGGCGGCGACACAGTTATCTGCGCTTAAGCCACCCGCCAGCAGCACATCGCTCAGCGGCTGGCCGTTCAGCAGCGACCAGTCGAACGGCTTGCCGCTGCCGCCGTTACCCTGATCAAAGACATAGCGGTCAATATGTTGCCAGTTGCGCGCAGGCAGGCTTTGCTGCACGCTGAGTGCTTTCCAGATTTGCACTGTTGCCGGTAACTGTGCGCGTAACGTATCAACAAACGCCTGATCTTCCGCGCCATGCAACTGCACCGCATACAGTGACAGCGCCTGCGCGGTAGTGGCCACCTTATCAGGCGTATGATTGCGGAAAACACCGACGTATTTCAGCGCGGCTGCGGCTGACACCTCACGCGCTTGCTCAAGACTAATCTGACGTGGCGATCCGTCAGCAAAAATCAGTCCACCGTAAATTGCGCCCGCCTGATATGCTGCCACGGCATCTTCTGCGCGGGTCAGGCCGCAGACTTTATTCTCGCCCAGCAATACCCGACGTACTGCTGCATCCAGATTGTCTTCGGACATCAGCGCCGAACCGATCAGAAAACCATTGGCAAAATGGCTAAGCTCGCGCACTTGTGCATAGCTGTTAATGCCCGACTCACTGATCACCGTGACGCCATGCGACAGGAGTGGCGCCAGCTGACGCGTGCGGTTCAGGTCAATCGACAGATCGCGCAGGTCGCGATTATTGATGCCGACCACTTTCGCCTGTAGCGCAATCGCGCGCTCCAGCTCGTCTTCATTACTGACTTCGGTCAGTACGCCCATATTCAGGCTGTGTGCCACCGCCGCCAGCTGACGATATTGCTCATCATCCAGCACCGATAGCATCAGTAAAATCGCATCGCCCTGGTAATAACGCGCCAGATAAATCTGGTAAGGGTCGATAATAAAGTCCTTGCACAGCACCGGCTGGGTAATCGCCGCGCTGACAATCGGCAAGAAATCGAAGCTGCCGTGGAAATATTTCTCGTCGGTTAACACCGAGACTGCTGAGGCATAGGATTTATAGACGCCAGCAATGGTCGCCGGATCAAAATCGTCACGGATCACCCCTTTCGATGGCGAAGCTTTTTTGCACTCAAGGATAAAAACGGTACGCGCTCCCTGCAATGCATCATAAAAATTACGGCTTGCCGGTACCACGTCATTCTGAAACGAGGCCAGCGGTTGCTGTGCCTGACGCGCTTCCAGCCAGATGGCTTTGTCCTGAACAATTTTGTTAAGTACGGTGTCCTGCATGATTATCCTCTTGCTGCCAGTGCGACGACGCGCTCCCAGGCCTGGCCACTGCGAATGACTTGCAGTGCGCGCTGGGCATTTTCACGTAAATCTTCATGTCCGAAGACTTTCAACAGCATCGCGACGTTAACCGCTACCGCCTCTTCATGGGCGCGCTCGCCATTACCCTGAAGTAATCGCGTCAGAATGTCACGATTTTCTTCCGGCGTGCCGCCCGCCAGCGCTTCCTTCGGATGGAAGCTCAGACCAAAATCTTCCGGCGTCAGCTGATAGTGAGTAATTTCACCGTCGCGCAGTTCGGCGACATGGGTGGCGCTGTGCAATGCCACTTCATCCATGCCACCGCCATGAACGACTGCCGCACGCTGATAACCGAGTACTTTCAGCGTCTGGGCAATCGGCAGCACCAGCTCAGCGCTGTAGACGCCAATCACGGCCAGCGGCGGGCGCGCCGGGTTGATTAACGGGCCGAGCACATTAAACAGCGTGCGGGTTTTCAGCTGCTGACGTACCGGCATCGCGTGGCGGAAGCCGGTGTGATATTGCGGTGCAAACAGGAAACAGACGTTCAGATCATCCAGCGCCTGACGTGCCTGCTCCGCGGGCATATCGAGGTTAATCCCCAACGCCGCCAGCAGATCTGACGACCCTGACTTACTGGAAACGCTGCGGTTACCGTGTTTGGCAACTTTCAGTCCGCAGCTGGCCGCCACAAACGCGCTGGTCGTAGAGATATTAATGCTGTTACTGCCGTCACCGCCGGTGCCGACGATATCCGCGAACATATAATCCGGGCGTGGGAAAGGCTTCGCGTCTTCCAGCAGCGCGCAGGCCGCACCGGCAATCTCTTCCGGGCGCTCACCGCGCACTTTCATCGCAATTAATGCGGCGGCAAGCTGGGTCGGTTCCAGCTGACCGGTGATAATCGCTGAAAACAGCTGGTGGCTCTCTGCCTGAGTCAGGGTTTGCGCCTGATAAAGTTTTTCCAGAATATCGTGCATCTGATTCTCCTTAGATTACGCCAGCGCCCAGGCGAGGGTCTGTTCAAGCAGGTTTGCGCCCTGAGTGGTCAGAATCGACTCAGGATGGAACTGGAAACCGCAGACGCGGTCGGCGTCGTGGCGCACTGCCATCACCATGCCGTTAAAGCTGGCGTTAATCGTTAATTCTTCCGGGATATTGCTGCCTACCAGCGAGTGGTAGCGCGCCACCGGCAGCGGATTGCTCAGGCCGTGGAACATGGCGGCATCATCGTGGGTAATCGCTGAGGCTTTACCGTGCAGAATTTCTCCCGCCTGGCCAACATGCCCCCCATAGGCTTCAACAATCGCCTGATGACCCAGACAGATGCCAATAATCGGCAACTGACCGCGCAGGCGTTGCAGCAATGCCGGCATGCAACCGGCTTCAGCCGGGGCGCCAGGGCCTGGTGACAGCATCAGCACCGGGTTTTCCATCCCTTGCAGCCGTTCAATCAGCGTATCGGCTGGCATATTGTTACGGTAAATCACCACGTTATGGCCAAAGGCGCGTAACTGGTCGACGAGGTTGTAGGTAAAGGAGTCGATATTGTCGAGCAGCAGGATATCGGCCATCAGAAAATCTCCGTGCAGTGATGAGCGGTGGCGATTGCGCGTAACACCGCGCGCGCTTTATTGCGGCTTTCGTCAGCTTCGGCTTGCGGGTTGGAGTCGAGTACCACGCCCGCTCCCGCCTGCACCGTGGCCACGCCGTCTTCAACCCAGGCCGAACGAATCACAATACAGGTATCGAGATCGCCGTTGGCGGTAAAGTAGCCGACGGCACCGCCGTAGCTGCCGCGACGGGTGCCTTCAGCGGCGGCGATCAACTGCATCGCCCGGACTTTCGGCGCGCCGCTCAGGGTGCCCATATTCATGCAGGCGCGATAGGCGTGCAGCACATCCAGGTCGCCACGCAGTTTGCCGACCACGCGTGATACCAGGTGCATCACAAATGAGTAACGGTCAACTTTGGTTAAGTCCGCCACGTAGCGACTACCAGCTTCGCAGATGCGCGCCAGATCGTTACGGGCCAGGTCGACCAGCATCAGGTGTTCGGCCAGCTCTTTATGGTCGGTGCGCATTTCCAGTTCGATACGGCTGTCGAGATCGCGATCCAGTGAGCCATCAGCATGGCGACCGCGTGGACGAGTACCGGCAATCGGATAGATTTCAATCTGACGGTCGGTCGCTTCATATTTCAGCGAGCTTTCCGGTGACGCGCCGAACAGCGAGAAGTCCTGATCCTGCATAAAGAACATATACGGGCTGGGATTGCTGTTTTTCAGCGTGTCATAAGCCGCCAGCGGCGACGGGCAGGGCAATGAGAAGCGGCGCGATGGCACCACCTGGAAAATTTCACCGATGCGAATCGCTTCCTGCATATTGCGCACCACAGCGCAGTACTCTTCGTCGCTCTGGTTGCAGCTCAGCGACATTTTCTCAACCTGTTGCACCGGCAGTGCCGGCGCGGGTTGCAGCATCTGACCATGCAACTGTTCAATACGCCCCTGTAAACGCTGGAACTCAGCGGTAGAAGGTGCGAACAGGCTGGCTTGCAGGCGTGAAGTCTGGGTCTGGTGATCAATAATCAGCAGGGTTTCGGCCAGATAGAAGCAGTAGTCCGGGCAGCGCTGCTGATTATCCAGCGCCGGCAGCGTTTCAAAACCGGCGACCAGATCGTAAGCAAACAGGCCGCCGAGCAGCATCGCTTCACGCTCTTCGACCGGCGTGTTGACCAGCGTCGGGAACAGACGCAGCGCATCAAACACCGACAGTGACCGTAAACGCGAGTCCTCATCCTGCAACTGATTGATTTCCGGAAAGGTCAGTACCCGGCCGTCGGGGCGAATCTGGTTATCCACTTCCGCAGGCAGCGCGGCATCCAGCAGCGGCAGCAGCGCACGGCCATTTTCTGACAGCGCCTGCAGAGTGACGGTTTTATCCAACGCGGTGATGCGCAGCGCGCTGTCGACAATCAGCAGGCTTTTCAGATTTTTTTTGCTGTCGATATCGGCGGATTCGAGCAGCAGAGTCGCCGGACGTGCGCCGCATAACTGATGGAACACTGCGGCCGGATCTTCGCGGTAAGGCGCGTTGCCGGTTATCAACTTCAATGTAGGTTTCGCATTTGGCATGATGATATCTCTGTTGGTATAGCTCAAAAAAAAGCCCGCTGGCGGCGGGCTTGGGTATCTGCACTGAGTTCCTCAGAATGTGCATGACGACGCCGCCCGGTCAGGGAGAAGTGCGCCACCAGCTATGCAAATTCGTGTTTAAAGAAGTCATTTTCGTGATACCCCGCATGTGAACTTGTGTACTAGTTAACTGGTTCGGGAGAAAAATGTCAATACTCTTTTTCCCTTGATGCCAATTGTCGTTATCATGACGGCATAAATTCTTAGTGTCCCGGAGTAGTTTTGACAGCCGTAACGCCCCTCAGCAATTTCCCTCTTTACGATCTCCACAGTCATACGCGTGCATCTGATGGATTACTCAGCCCTGAAGCGCTGGTATTGCGCGCGACCGACATGCGGGTGGGCGTGCTGGCGATCACCGACCACGACACTATCGCCGGTATTGCCCCGGCGCAGGCCGCGATTGACCAGCATCAACTGCCGTTACAGCTTATCAGCGGTGTTGAAGTCTCGACGCTGTGGGAAAACCATGAAATTCATATTGTCGGTTTAGGGATTAATATTCACGATGCGGGGATCAATGCGTTTCTGCAAGCGCAAAGCGATCGCCGTCTGGCACGCGCGCAATTAATAGCCGAACGGCTGGAAAAAGCGCAGATCCCCGGCGCACTGGAAGGCGCACTGCGTCTGGCCGATGGCGGTGCGATCACCCGTGGTCATTTTGCCCGTTACCTGATTGAACAGGGTAAAGGCGATAATATGGCGCAAATCTTTAAAAACTACCTGGCGCGTGGCAAAACCGGTTACGCACCGCCACAGTGGTGTACAATAGAACAAGCCATTGATGCAATTCATCATTCCGGTGGTCGTGCGGTGCTGGCGCATCCTGGTCGTTATGGTTTGTCGACCAAATGGTTAAAACGCCTGATAGCGTACTTTGCCGAGTGCGGGGGGGACGCGATGGAAGTGGCGCAGTGTCAGCAGCCACCCAATGAGCGAAGCCAGCTGGCGCAATATGCACAGCACTATCAACTGGCCGCATCGCAAGGCTCCGATTTCCACCAACCCTGTCCGTGGATTGAATTGGGGAAAAAATTATGGCTGCCCGGTGGCGTTGAAGCCATCTGGACACGCTACCCGGATATTGCGCAGTAACAATCCCGGATACCAGGGCGACAAGAGGTTAGCTATGAGTCAATTTTTTTATATTCACCCGGAAAACCCGCAGCCACGTCTGGTAAAACAGGCGGTTGAGATGCTGAATAAAGGCGGGGTGATTGTTTATCCGACCGACTCCGGCTATGCACTGGGCTGCAAGCTGGAAGACAAAACCGCCATGGAGCGGATTTGCCGCATTCGTCAGCTGGATGGCAATCATAACTTCACGCTGATGTGTCGCGATCTCTCTGAGCTTTCGACCTATGCGCATGTTGATAACAGTGCTTTTCGCCTGATTAAAAATAATACCCCAGGCAATTACACCTTTATTCTGAAGGCGACCAAAGAAGTGCCGCGCCGTCTGATGAATGAGAAGCGTAAAACCATCGGGTTGCGCGTGCCGTCAAATCCTATCGCGCTGGCGCTGCTTGAAGCGTTGAATGAGCCGATGATGTCGACCTCATTAATGCTGCCGGGCAATGATTTCACCGAGTCCGACCCGGAAGAGATCCAGGACAGCATCGGTAAAGTGGTGGATTTGATCATTCATGGCGGCTTTTTGGGCCAGCAGCCGACCACCGTTATCGATCTGACTGATGATGCACCGGTGGTGATCCGCACAGGCGTGGGTGACGTGAAGCCATTCCAGTAATCTGTTTTCGGCTTTTGCAGGGGCGGGGAGCTCACCGTCCGTGTTGAGTGTTTGCCCCCTGCGTGCCATCAGAACGGGAGCTGAAAACGGCTCCCCTACAGTGTGTTGGCGACCAGCCACTGCTGGAAATTGGCATAGGGAATATACAGCGAAACATTCTTCAGTACCGACTGTCCATTAGCGTGATTTCTCACTTTTGACGTGTAACCGACAATCACCCCGCCAATAGTGTCATCATTGTTAAACACCGCGCCGCCTGACATGCCTTTTACGACGCCAGCGTTGGAAGCCATCGCGACACATGGGCGTTTATTCCAGCCGTTACGGATTCCGGTTCGGGTTAAATTAACCCCGGAGGATTCCACTGGCATCGCCGAGATAAAACTGTAGCCGTACATTTTAATGGGATCACCGATCTCGCTGCTGCGAAACTTAGGTAAATCCTTGATGTCATTCTTATGATAAATAATGGCAACATCACAATAAGGATGATAAGCCTTTACCCGCTGCACAGAATATTTCGCCACGTGCGCGGCGGTCAGGCTGTATTCAGGGGTGATCGGAATACTGCTGCCCATCATGCCAATACCCAATACGGTGGGGATACCGGTGAAATTCAGGTCCACATGTTTCATTGCTTCGCTGCTGTACTGATATTTTCCGACAGAGCAACCTGACAGCAATAGTGTAAGCAAAACTGGCAAAAATATCAGTATTTTCATTGTGTTAAACTTTTTATTTGCGCATATCGGCAATCCCTGGTGAAGATTTTTGACATGCAAGTTCGGCGCTAAGTCAATTAGCGCAATTAACAACAGAAATTATCTGATGCGTAAGTTGTTATCGTATAATTAATAAATAGAAAATTTTTACTGTCAGTAATCGGCTATAAATAACTGTGCTGGTTATGCTGATGGTTAAATTCTACACACTATCTTAAATCAGGCAAATTAATTAAAATGCCGCAAAGTAAAAAATTATAATAATAATGGGTTAAGTTAATTTGATATTTATTTATTCTGTTTATTTGATGTTTGATATATTCGAATGCAGGTTAATTTAACTTAACACAGCATAAAAAATTAAAAGGTAAATTCAACTTGATATTAACAACTGCTCATTTGTGGAAAAGTGGTTGTCCTGACTGGTTTTTTTGCTGATGGCAACGTTAAGCTTCACTGTGCCTGATGAAAGCGGTGGGGCAGCCGCCGCCATGGTTCAGAAATCAGGCGCTCAGCGTGCCGGGCCCGCTGTTGCTATACTCGTTGAATCATTATCAATGGTAATCAACTTAGTGTAGAATGCTGTTCCCCTGAAAGAAGCTAAGTATTAACACGCTGTTTTTATTATGTTTACAGTCTGAAGCCTGGCACTCTGTCAGGGGCGAATTGACTATCATCCATGACGCCTGGGAAGGCCCGAGAATTTAGGCTTAAAATCAATCTGTTACGATTTCCTTGTTAATAAAATCAATGACTTAACAACAACAAGGTCAACGTTATGGGCAACAATTCGGTGTACAACAAAAGTCGAAACGTGAGCAACACACCCAAATACACTACGAAGCGCGGCGAAACTTTCTACATCAACTTCCGCTTACCCTCTGGCAAGTTCTTTCGCCAATCCTTAGCTACTGACTCCCTGAAAACTGCACAAGCAACCATGTCGCGGTTGTCTGCCTACATTCCTTTGGTTCAGGCAGGCCAGATGAGCGAAGAGGATTTCAAACTCAAGATTGTTGATCTCAAGGCGCTGACTAAACGCGATCTTGATAGCTTGCTGTTCAGACTGCTTGAAACAGACCTGAAAGAAGCAGAGCGAATTCCACAACTCGGTTCGATCATTAGGGCTGCTGGACTCGGGCCAGTGAATGCGGCAGATACAGTAGAAACTGCTAAAGGTTATGCAGGTGCTGTATCGGACGATCTGATAAATGGGCATTCTTTTAGTGAAAATCTAATCAAGTACAATCTCAAACACGAAGGATTTGATCCTGATTCTTTACCGTTTGAAGTGATGGTTGCGGGTAGTCGGTGGGACATGTGCAGGGCGCAACTATACGAGGCGTACCAAGCTTTTTACTCAAAAGACCTGCCAAGGTATCAGCAAATCATACAAGGGCTTAAACAGGCGCTTCCTGTTGTTCCTGAAGCGGCTGAACTTGAAGCTGATGTAGAAGAAGAAAGTGTATCAATCTTGCTGTCAGAAGCTTGGGCAATGTTTGTCAAAGACAAGGGTAGCCATTGGGTTAGGTCAATAGAGAAAGAGAACAAACGATTCTTTGAAATTTTGATTCATGTTGTTGGGGATCAGCCTGTAACCAGTATCACAAAGCAAGATATCAGGAAGACACTGGACGTCATTACTGCACTACCTAAGCGCTTTGCACACCCATACAAAACTATGACCCTTCAACAGTGCATCGATCATGATGTGCCGGAGGAAGATTTGCTTAGCAGCGCGATGGTGAAAAAGCATCTGAAGATCTATAGCTCTTTCTTCAAAGTCTACTTGAAAGATGAAAAAGACGTTCTCACCTTGGCCCCAACAGAGGGGATAAAGTATGAAGTTAAAGAGAACAGAGGCGGCAACTTCTCAGCGCCTGAGATGAAGAGGCTGGTAGCTCACCTGGACGGCCTCACTGATGATAACTGGCGTAAGGCTTACTTCCTTACCTTATGCCATACAGGAGCACGCCGGGGCGAAATTGCAGATCTAAAGGTAAGTCAGTTCCGCACCGATGAACTAACAGGGCGTAGATACTTATTTATCGAGGATGGCAAGACCGATCATGCCAAGCGACAGATCCCGGTTCATAAAAGCATCGAAGGGATTTTAGAAAAGCTGGCTGAAGGTAAAAAAATAACAGACAGACTTTTTCCTAAATTCCCAGGTTACAAAGAAGTCACTGACGCTTGGGTAACGATTATGCGCCAATGCAATGCTCCCGATTTCAATGAAAAAGGGCAGAAGAGGCGCGTACACTCGATCCGCCATTCGTTCATTACTAAGGCTTTGACTCATGCACGACCTGTTCAAGTGCAACTTGTAGTTGGTCATAGCTTGACTGAATCTCTTGGCATCACTGCGCGTTACACACATGAGCCAACCCTTGAAGAATTACTTTCTGTGGTTGATGGTATCGATTGGCGTTAAAAGGGTAACTCTCCTTGCATGTCGCAGAACTCATCTAGATCACCATTATGTGCATCTAACATCATCTGATGATGATTGAACCAGTTCCCTACTTCAAAAATCGACACAGGCTGATGCATCACGAACCAATAAGCTGTGTTCGTGGTGCGACCAAACCAAAACATCCGTTCTTCATCCTCACGCTTAGTTTCAAAGAGAACTACTGAACCCTGATCAACTCTGTCCAGAAAGCCGCCTGAGTGCACTACTGTCACCCGTTCGGCCCTTTCCCAATAGACTTGAACGCCTCTTGTTACACTAGGATCAAAACCATTCTTGTTGCCCATAAAATCACCACCATAAAACTGTATAAATACACAGTAGTTAGTGTAGGGAAGGAATGCAAGTCCTGAGTCTATGAAGAGTGGGTTTATACGTTCGATAGGCTATAACCTCGTCACAACGCTTTAGGTGACTATTGTCTGAAGGAAAGGAAACGGCTATAAGTTAGCCATAACATAAGAAATCAAAAGGTACGACCCTTGCCTAACTTTTCCGATATTGTAGATGCATACAGAAAACTCCCCACAAGCCTGTTTGTAGCAATTACTTTTTTGCTAGCAATGATTTTGTTCAGCCCCCATTCATGGACTGAGAAGTTAAACCTTTCAGAATTTAGAGCCAACTATGGAGCGTGGTTAGGACCTGCCTTTCTTTTGGTTACAGCTATTTTAGTCAGTCGTCTGTTTACATTTTTTAGCGAAAGAATAATAGGATTCCAAAAAAATAGAGAACGTCTTGAAAAATTAAAAACCTTAACTAGTGATGAAAAAGGCTACCTAAAAATATTTTTGGAAAATGATACTTCAACTATCTCAAGAGAAATTAGTGATGGTGTGATCTGCTCTCTAGAATCAAAAAGAATTGTTTATCGTTCTTCAAATTTGAGTTCTCACTGGAAGACATTTCCCTATAGTCTTTATCCGTGGGCAAGAAAAGCTTTAAAGAAACAACCTGAATTACTTAATTAGTATCTTTTTCGAAAGAATCGTAAAGTGCAATAAGCAGACTAATTCAAGGTTTATGGAGAATCAATAATGAAAGGAATTTGTAAACTATGTCTTAAAGACAGCATTTTACGTAATTCTCACATAATTCCTAGAAGTTACTATAAGAATCTCAAAGAGAATGGAAAGCTGGTAATGGTGCATAAGGGTAAGCATTCAACAGTGGGGAATTTTGATCCTAAAGAGCCAATGCTTTGTGATGATTGTGAGCAATACCTCTCAACAACATTCGAAAATTATGGCATTCGTGTTCTTAGAGATTGGAGTAATGTCAGGAAAAATAGTGACCACATCATCATAAAATCTTTCAATTACGAAAAGTATTACCTCTATTTACTAAGTATCCTATGGCGGGCATCAATTTCTAAACACTCGCACTTCCAAGGAGTTGTAGGCAATGAGAGCCTTGATGATGCTTTAAGGCATTGTATCCTCCAGAATAAGCTAAGATTCAATAAGTTAAGTAGACTTAGTATTGATAAGTTTATAAAGATCTGTATTTTTAGAATCGTGGATTCTTCAGGTACTTTCAATGATGATGCAATTAAAGGTATTGTGAGTAATGTAGGGCAATCTTATGATGATACCATTGATGCCGTAATCTGGAGTTTCATTGCTGACGGATTTTTGATTATTTACTCGATCTCGCCGGGCAAAGATTTTTATGACATGATGACTAAAAAGTATAAGTCACAATTGAATAAAGGTAGTCATCAAAAGATAATGAAAATAGAAATAAAAAATAGCCCAATCCTTTTAACAACATTCGGCAATGTGGTACAGGCTTTAGAGAATAGTATCATTCATCCGTCTCAAAACTCATAGTTGACTTACAGTTTTGACTAGATGGAACTTCAACAGTGCGGGTTAAATTATGCCCTGTGTAAATGCATAGGGCAGTTCTCCCATTCTCCACACGCTCAACATCAGTTAGCGTTACCTGCACGGCTGACGCCTTAGCCGCAGCCAGGCACAATAAAATAGTGGCTAATGTTTTATTCATTTCAAATTCCCCCGCCGTGGGCGATTCCATAAGGCCATGCCTTTACTCTACAATTGAATGCAGAAATTATCCCATCTCAACGGCTGCTTTGCTAAGCGCCGCGCATCCTGCCGGAAATCCTAAACCGTAAAATCTCAAAATATCAGTACGAATTTAACCCGCCAATAACCCGCATCAATCGTGAAAACTTGGTGTTAGGCCCTTTGATCTCACTCAAATTTGCACGTATTTAACATAATGACCATAACGTGTACTTGACTATTTTAGTCAGGTATTGCCTTTCACTTGTTTTAAACGCTTGCGAAGGCTAGAGGGCTAATTGATCGCACAATCAATGCATTTGAGAGAGATTCAGGACAACTTATCTTGTTCAGTAAATTTGTGGCTGATCATGCATGAAAAGATAGTTCTTAGGTTTTGAGGCTTTCACCTCGAAATTGTTCCAAACCCCACGAGACAGATCCGCCCACCTGAAAACTGATTTCAAATTGAAACAGTATCATCTGTAACCATCAGCATTTCGATTTTCTCAAAAAATAGAAAAAATTACGAGTTTCCGGTGCACGAATGTAGCGAAGGAAAGCGTGTGTCTAGCAACCTGGCACAGTGTAATTCCACAATTGAAAGTGAAATCTTCTCTGAAGCCTTCTGTGGTGCGGGTTCAGGAGACATTGACCAAAGTCAGCAAAGTTAACTTTCAACATTGGGATCAACAATTGAAGGTTTCAAAGTGGGTTTAGTTAAGTGGGAGATTCGGCGGGTATGTTCGGGAATACCGCTATGTATTCATGTTAATAACGGTCTATTTAATCTGGATTAGCTGAACATAATTTGACCGAATTTTTTATTTCACTTTAAGTAGAGAGGGAAGGGCGTTGTTAAGCAAATGACATCATCACGATCAAAATGTATTGTCTGCTTCCTACTCGACTGCAACCACAAAGGGAACCTGTGACAGAGATAGTTAGTGTTTTATCCCAAGATGTACGGCGCTATGCTTCAAACGGTAAGGCCAAAGGCGGTAATGACGACTGGCGCACACCGCGCCGGATGTTTGACAACCTGAACAAAGAATTCAGTTTTACCATAGATGCAGCAGCTACCAGGGAAAACCGGGTATGTGATCGCTACTTTGATATAGCGTCTGATGCATTTGCCCAAAGCTGGCAGGGTGAAAGCCTCTTTTGCAATCCTCCATACAGTCAGATCAGCAAGTTCCTGAAGAAAGCACATGAACCAGATACAGGCGTGTTTGTTGTTCCTGCACGTACACAAAGCGGGTACTGGTTAAAACTGGTCTGGACTAACTCCTATTGCCATGAGATCCGCTTCTTACACAGGAATGTGCGCTTTGTACCGCCGCCAGGCGTAGCACAAGCCGTGATAGCTAACCGTGCGCCCTTGCCAGTGGCTATCCTTGTCTATCGCAACACACCACGCACAGCAGAGCACAGAATAACGGTTTGTTGTGCTGATACCCTGTTACCGCTGACCGTAGTCAACAGAGGCGGGAAGGGGGGCAGACCTACCCTCTATGATGCTGAACAGATTGATATGGTTGTTCAGTTGTATGAGAAAGGCAGCACAATTCAAGCGATAGCAGAGGCAACAGGCATTCCCCGATCAACAGTGGGAAGGATCACTATCAGGCTGTAGCTATTTCAAATAATAAATCTCATAAAGTGGGCGGGTTATGAGAAAGGAAAAGTATCGTTTTACCGTAAGCCGGATTGAATGATAGGTGACAGATTGTCACTCATTAAGATGAACGGTAAAACTATAGGTTTACCATAGGGGAGGGGTGAAAGTACCCCAGGGGGGAGGGGGCTAACCCCCCACTATTAGATCAATTATTAAATTATTTATTAGATCATTTATTAAATCAGTATAGTAATTTCAAGATTGTTCTTTCTTTGAACAACAGTTTATAAAAGTAATGATGATCGTTTGCTCTTGCTCCGTTGTCGCCCACAGAGCAATGATTGATTGTGCTTACATCGGACGATTGCACGCCCTACCCTGACACAATGTAATTAGTGATTAAGCTTTCGATGATCGTTTACACCTCTTCTTCATCTCACCTTTGATTTGTGTGCTCCCACTGGCTACAGCCAGACACTGGACGCAAGTCCATTGCAGCCAGAACGCTAACGCCTGGCTGATCGTTTTAAAGTGGGCCGCGCCGGATATTCTCCAGAATCACAGTTAACCGTAAATTACTGATAAAAGGGCTAAATCTAAGCCGTTCTGAGGCGCTTTATAAGTGCGGGTAATACTGTTTCCTTACCTTTTAGCTTAGAACGCAATACAGAGGCTTACAGATAGGTAGAATTCGACTTGATACTATTTTTGTAAATTTACTTGCATTAATGGTGTAAGACTGGTAATCTAAGCGAGCTTATTTAAATAAATTAATAAAATTATTGACATCGGGCTTGTATTCCTATACTATGAGTATTAGGGAGATTAAACAAATTTAAATAAGGAGGCTTATGGCTGGACGTAGAAAACATTTTCCTGAAGCAGATTACGTATCACTTCTTCTTTCAGGGGAATACGAAAGAAAATCCCTTCAATCTCAAGCAGCAATCGATCCCGAATCAACAACATCTAAGAAAATCCGTGAAGCACTCGCTATACACGCCCTTCTTATTGCCGCTGAAAGACTTGTTGAACTGCGAAACCAACAATCTATAACTACCACTTAACAGGAGATCACAATATGGCCTTTGAATCTGGTATGAATCTTAAAATGAAAGCTGAACTTCGTAAGGCGCTATTTGCTGAGGCAACACGCCAGGGAATTTCACCGCCAAAGCTGATAACTAAATTGTTAGAAGCTGAACTACTTAACCCAACTCTAAATGGAGAACCGAATGAACCAAATGAAAGAAAAGCAACATCTGCAAATTGATTATGCAATCTTAGGAATAAAAAAGATCCGCTACAATGGTAAAGATTATAATTTTACTGATGCGCTGAAAACGACTTATGCTTATCTCAAAGGATGGAAAGAAGCCTTCCCAAGTTACAATAAAATAGCTGATGTATTCGGAATAACTCGTGATGCAGCAAAGGAACGAGTGAAAAGCTTAGAAGCTATGGGACTTGTAGAAAGAATTGAAAGGGCAGGGCAATCTAATTACTACATTGTGAAAGAAATAGATTTTAGTAACGTGAAAGGCCGTTCTTATTCTGAAAACAAAGGAACACGGCACGAAGTCAGAGAGCAAGAAGCTGTTACAGAAACTTCCCCGCAAGGGCCACAGCAGCCAGCTACAGACCCCGCTTTACCTTCTTCTGATGATATTCATACTCCAGCCGCTTCTGGCAGTGATGATAGCCAAGACGAACAGCACACAGAGTTGCCACCTGATACTAGAATAGAAGAAAAAACAAAGCCTGTTATTGCTTATCCGTGGGGATCATCAGGGGCGTTTAAGTCTAATGGCGATGTGACTACACCCGCTAAACAATGGGCGCTTTCACAAGCAGACGGCGATCTTTATAAAGCTGAACGTTACTTGATGGAATACCTAAGCAAATTGCTTGATAAGCCGGTAATGCTTTCTTTCGATGAAGAGGAAGATTCCGAATTCATCCCATTCTAAGGAATAATAATGAACAAGATTTATCTTCTAAATGAAGTCGCGAGTAGTAGTAGTGAGCCTATCGAGCTAATAGCACAGCGTTTAGGTTTATCAGTTGAGACTGTAGAGCGGCTAAAAATTTTGGCTAAACGATACCGAATCATAGGAGGAAAATGAGTTATACCACTACACCCAATTACAACAAGATTGCAAGTCAACAGCCTAAAAAGAAAGGCAGGCCCCGCAAGATTAGATCCAAGCAGGAACCCAAATCAGATGAACTGAAAATAGAAAAAGTCTATTCCGAAAGTCCGAGTCTTACGGAAATGGAAAAAGAAACTATTTCCGAAATACTTGATAACACTCCTGGCGTTTACTTCAAACCTCGAAACCGCTGCATAACTATTATTTATGCCCCTGAAAAATGGCACATGATCCACAATTCAAGAGAAGAATTTGAATTCTGGTGTATTTACAACCGGATTGGAAGCCCTCATTTTGATGGTTACAGTTATCAAGAAATGATGAATCAAACAAGCGAGTGGATGACGTGAATACATCCAATCCCATTTTATTACGCCGCTTAAAGAAGCACAGATAATACCGCCAGATAATTGATGCATACGAACAAAGCAAAAGTCCTTCCTGTGTGGCAAGGCAATTTATGTTATCAGAATCAGAAGCCGCATTAGTTTGCGGCATCATCCAAATTTAAAGGAGAATAACAATAATGAATGAAGAAAAACGCGATGTTAAAGCCAACTTTGACGAATTTTGGGATTGTGTAGGAGATGTTGTTTTTTCCCTCGTGCAATCAGATTACACATCTACCGATGTATTTTTATCTAACTTTGCTTTCGTGAAAGAACGGTATTTCTCGTATAATGCCACGTTGACCCCAGAGGATAGAATCTGGCTGGCAGAGAATTACCTCAGCGACTTTGTAGAGTTGCTTCAGTGCTCAACTGCAATCGCCGCAATCTCCGCCACACTTGAAGTGATAACTAAACCCGCGCCACACTCACAGATTCACTGAGTGCATGAATATGCACTAATAGCGAATAAAATCGCTAAATTCGTTGCGTTACATCCGTTTCTATGCTAAAATAACTATGTAGGGGAAGAACTCAACTTCCAGCTACAGCAGGTTGCCGCGTTCACCTGTATTACGAAAGGACTGATTATCCGAACTGCACAAAATTTAAATCGGAAACGATCTAAATTGGTTATCTAAACCAAAAGTTCCCGTCTTGTGCTTTAAGGCTGTGGCAGCCAAAGACACGCATACGACTTAGGGGTTGTATGCATCTTAAAGTAATTTAAGGGGGTATAATCCCCTTCCTATTTAACGCGGCGCTTATGGCGGTGCGATTGAGCGGGGTAAAACATTACTTCCATTATGTTAGGGCTGATCGTCTCATTCCGAAAGGCCCACTCCTTTAAAACCATAATTTCCTAAAATTTAAATTGGTGATTCGGCTCCTTAACGGGGCCTTTTTTTTATGGAATAAATTCTAAATGAAAGATGCAATTATAAAAAAAGCAATGCCAGATGGTAAGGTCGCTATCACAATGTTTGCTGATCCAGAAGTCGCAAACGAGATTGTCCGACTTGCTAAAGAAGCAGCAATAGAAGTTATTGACGCTGGCAAGATTGAAACCGTTTCTAAATCATCTCCTGTTGAACGAGTTGCCGAAATTGCAAAGGCTTTGCAAACAAAACAAACAACGATTAAGCCTACTGCAATCAGTTCGCTTGACGCTCTCTTTTCCTCAATGGACTGACCCCACCCCGGTAGACGATCCTGCCCTACAGTT
>NZ_JRXE01000039.1 GCF_001267535.1 Winslowiella iniecta
CTTGCTGTTGCGAGGTGGCGTATATTACGCTTTCCTCCTTCAGAGTCAACCTCTTTTTCAGAAGTTTTTCTCCGGCGGTTCAGAACTTCCTGAACCTCTCAACACCGTGGCCTGTAAGCCGTTGTTCCGTGTCGATGGAGGCGCATTATAGGGAGTTCTCCGCAGGCCGCAACAGGTAAATTGCGATAAATTAACTGTTTGCTGCAATCCCCAGCAAAAGGCCACCTTATACGTGGTTATGCACAAACTTATCCACATTCATTATCAACCGCTAATTTTGACGAGCATCACGCAAACGTTTTCGCTACAATGCCGGGCGACGTACGGGCTCCCCTTTGGGGGCGTTACCTGAAACTTATTGGCTTCTCCTCTATATATAGAGAGAAAAGCTAAGCTTGATGTAACGCTCTTTCATTACCCCAAGTCATTGCGAACCAAAGCCAAGGGATATAACCACCATGCAACAACCTCGTCCTCTACGCCGCGCGCTGCTCAGCGTGTCTGATAAAGCCGGTATCCTCGAATTTGCCCAGGCACTTTCCAGCCGTGGTGTCGAACTGCTCTCTACAGGGGGCACTGCTCGCCTGCTGGCTGATGCAGGCCTGCCAGTAACCGAAGTGTCGGATTACACCGGCTTCCCTGAAATGATGGATGGACGCGTCAAAACGCTGCACCCGAAAGTGCACGGTGGCATTTTAGGCCGCCGCGGTCAGGATGATGCGATTATGACTCAGCACGACATCTCCCCTATCGACATGGTGGTCGTTAACCTTTATCCGTTTGCCGAAACCGTGGCCCGCGAAGGTTGTTCCCTGGAAGATGCCGTTGAGAATATCGATATCGGCGGTCCGACGATGGTGCGCTCCGCCGCCAAGAACCATAAAGATGTGGCGATCGTAGTAAAGAGCGGTGATTACAACGCGATCATTGCCGAGCTGGATGCCAACGACAACTCCCTGACGCTGGCAACGCGTTTCGACCTGGCGATCAAAGCCTTCGAACACACTGCCGCCTATGACAGCATGATCGCTAACTACTTCGGTAGCCTGGTTCCGGCTTATCACGGCGAGTCCACTGAACCCGCAGGCCGCTTCCCGCGTACGCTCAACCTCAACTTTATTAAGAAGCAGGATATGCGTTACGGCGAGAACAGCCATCAGGATGCCGCCTTCTATATAGAAGAGAAGATCACTGAAGCTTCAGTCGCTACTGCGCAGCAGGTTCAGGGCAAAGCGCTCTCTTATAACAACATCGCCGATACCGACGCCGCGCTGGAATGCGTCAAAGAGTTTAGCGAGCCGGCTTGCGTGATCGTCAAGCACGCGAACCCGTGCGGTGTGGCGGTGGGTGATGCGATCCTCGATGCTTATGAGCACGCCTACAAAACTGATCCGACTTCCGCATTCGGCGGCATTATTGCTTTCAACCGTGAACTGGACGAAGCGACTGCACAGGCGATCATCAGCCGTCAGTTTGTTGAAGTAATTATCGCCCCTTCCGCCAGCGAAGCCGCGTTGAAAGTCACCGCAGCCAAACAGAATGTGCGCGTACTGACCTGCGGCCAGTGGCAACAGCGCCAGAAAGGGCTGGATTTCAAACGTGTTAACGGCGGTTTGCTGGTACAGGACCGCGATCTGGGTATGGTCGATGAAAGCCAGCTGCGCGTCGTCAGCCAGCGTCAGCCCACTGAACAAGAGCTGCGTGATGCGCTGTTCTGCTGGAAAGTCGCGAAATTCGTTAAGTCCAATGCCATCGTTTATTCCCGCAACAATATGACCATCGGAATTGGTGCGGGTCAGATGAGCCGCGTCTACTCCGCCAAAATTGCCGGTATTAAAGCCGCGGACGAAGGCCTGGAAGTGAAAGGCTGTGCGATGGCTTCCGACGCTTTCTTCCCGTTCCGCGATGGTATTGATGCCGCCGCCGCCGTTGGCGTCAGCTGTGTTATTCAGCCGGGTGGTTCGATTCGTGATGATGAAGTGATCGCCGCAGCCAATGAACACGGTATTGCGATGATCTTTACCGACATGCGCCATTTCCGCCATTAATCGTCCTTCGGAGAGTTTGTGATGAAAATTTTAGTTATCGGTAATGGCGGTCGTGAACACGCACTGGCATGGAAAGCCGCCCAGTCTCCTCTGGCCGAAACGGTATTTGTCGCGCCGGGTAACGCCGGAACGGCACTGGAACCGGCGCTGCAAAACGTCGCTATCAGCGCGACCGATATTCCGGCGCTGCTGAGCTTTGCCCAGAACGAGAAAATCGATCTGACTATCGTTGGCCCGGAAGCGCCACTGGTGATTGGCGTGGTAGATGCTTTTCGCGCGGCAGGCCTGAAGATTTTTGGCCCGACTCAGGCAGCGGCTCAGCTGGAAGGCTCAAAAGCTTTCACCAAAGATTTCCTTGCTCGCCACCAGATTCCCACCGCGGAATACCAGAACTTTACCGAAATCGAGCCCGCGCTGGCCTACGTGCGCAGCAAAGGCGCGCCGATTGTGATTAAAGCTGACGGTCTGGCTGCCGGTAAAGGCGTGATTGTTGCGATGACGCTGCAGGAAGCGGAAGACGCCATCCAGGATATGCTGGCCGGCAATGCCTTTGGCGATGCGGGTCACCGCATTGTGGTGGAAGAGTTCCTTGATGGTGAAGAAGCCAGTTTTATCGTGATGGTTGACGGTGAGAATGTGCTGCCGATGGCCACCAGCCAGGATCATAAACGCGTCGGCGATGGCGATACCGGCCCGAACACCGGCGGGATGGGTGCCTATTCCCCGGCGCCAGTGGTGACTGATGAGATCCACCAGCGCGTGATGGACGAAGTGATCTGGCCAACCGTTCGCGGCATGGCAGCAGAAGGCAACACCTACACCGGCTTCCTGTATGCCGGCCTGATGATCGGCAGCAACAATCAGCCGAAAGTGATCGAATTTAACTGCCGCTTTGGCGATCCGGAAACGCAGCCGATCATGTTGCGCCTGCAATCGGATCTGGTCGATCTTTGTCTCGCGGCCTGCGACGGCAAATTAGATCAAAAAGATTCGCAGTGGGATCCGCGCCCTTCACTGGGTGTGGTGCTGGCGGCTGGCGGTTATCCGGGCAACTACAATACCGGCGACCAGATCCACGGATTACCGCTGGAAGAGGTGGCTGACGGTAAAGTCTTCCACGCCGGAACCACCATGCAGGATGATCTGGTGGTGACTAACGGTGGACGCGTGCTGTGCGTAACCGCACTGGGTGATGATGTAGCCGCCGCACAACAGCGCGCTTATCAGCTGATGGAGCACATCTCCTGGAGTGGCAGCTTCTGCCGTAAAGATATCGGTTACCGCGCGATTAACCGTAAGTAAGCTGTTTGCAGGGCGGCGTTAACGCCGCCCTGCAAAAAACCTGTCAGAAATCTTCTTCCTTCGGTTCCCACTGGCAGTAATCTTCATTGGCCACCAGCAGCAGCTGCGTGCCTTCTGGCGCTTCCAGCCACGCGATGCTTACCGGAATCCGTGAGCGGCTCTGCCGCTGTGCAATATTTGTTAATGCGCGGTCATCCAGTGCCGGCTTCTCCAGCTTTCCCTGACAGGTTTTCACTTCGCCATTCGCCAGCCAGTGCCCCTGTTTCAGCATTACACGCCCGCTAAGCAATGCATCGCTGATTTTCAGCATCCGTTGTGCATCGAAGAGATAAAGCTCTACAGCGTCCGCTGAGACCGCTTCACGCCGTCCCTGCAACTGACGCTGCATAAAATTGAGGTTTCCCTGCTGATCGAAACGTAAGGTGACGTCATCAGGGTAAGCGCCTTTGATGTGCCGTTCGATGGAAACCAGCTTGCCAGCCTGCCAGTTGTAATCGGTGATTTCAGTCGCGTCGCCATTAAACGGGCTGAACACCGTCATCATATGGGCCACTTCCTGCTGACTGTCTTTACGCCAGATGCGCACCGCGCCGCGATCGGCCAGATAACCGCTGGCGGTAAAATCCGGCAGGGAAGAACGCGAGCTGCAACCCGCAAGGAGGATCATTGAAAGAATTATTACGGACTTGAATTTCATAAGGCGTCATCGTCGCTGTCAGATTTGGTGCGAGCACGGCACCAGCCGAATATGACAAGTAAGATAGCCTGGACACTCAAAAAAACAAAAGGAGCGATTAATCGCTCCCAGTGTTCAAACCTTCACTGTAACGCTATTACTTAACAGCGTCTTTCAGTGCTTTACCAGATACGAATGCCGGTACGTTTGCAGCAGCAATTTTGATTTCGTTGCCAGTCTGCGGGTTGCGGCCAGTACGCTCAGCACGGTGGTTAACTTTAAAAGTACCAAAACCAACCAGTTGTACAGCATCACCTTCTTTCAGAGACTCAGTAATCGCAGCCAGGGTGGATTCCAGAGCAGCTTTAGCCTGGGTCTTAGACAGGTCCGCTTTGTCCGCAATTACATCAATCAGTTGAGTCTTGTTCATAAGTTATCCTTACAGTGTATTTATCGCTTGCTAAGCATCAAGTGCGAGGGAAAAGCCAGATTCGGCACTCTTCAGCCTGCACGCACCGATAGCCACATTTTTCAGCCCCCCAAATGTAGACCAGACAGGGGGCGAATGTGAAGCCTTTAGGCATGACAAATCAGGCGTGAAGTCACGTTTTATCGCCTTACTGCTGAAAATTTATACCGATGTTACTGATTCCCGACTCACGCAGGTCAGATCGCAGTCCTTTAATCAGATCCAGGTCCCGCTCCTCGCAGGCTGCCAGCAGGCGGAAAATCTCCCACTGGATGTCCCATTCCTCTGCCACAGCCGGGTTCTCTTTTAGCTCTTCATCGGTCATTTCGCGACCGGCCTGGGTCATTTCGAGGATGGCAACGGTGGTGATTGAGGTCTCACTCACTTCAATCGCATGGGCTAACGTTTCGCCGCTCAGACGTGAGTGCAGCAACTCGCTCAGCGCCACACAGGCATCAATTGCCGGGTGCACGCCGTAGACGTCGTAATCCTCTGCCGCCGGGATCGCTTCTTCCAGTTTTTCCAGCTGGCTGTCGAAATTCACTTTGGCATCTTTCACCACCAGCGTTTCCCATATCAGATCGAGGATACGGCGATACAGCTGAGGATCGGCAAAACCGGTCTGCTGGCAGAATGCCCAGTAGTTGGGATACATACGCTCGCACAGGCAAGCCATAAAAGTAACGTGCTGCCAGCTTTCGAGCTTTTCCAGCCGCAGATGAATCGGATTACGTAACATGTTGGGATCTCATAGACATTGACGCGCGGCCTGCAGTGTACCTGAAAAGCCGCTGACTCACACCGTTAACCCTGCTGCTGCCAGCGCACGAAAGCCGTGCGTTGCGAGGCGACAGCATCTGCCCAGCGGGTGGGTTCCGGCAGGCGATAGCCTGACATACAGTTTTCTACCCATTGCAGCGCGGTATCCTGACTGACGCGATGGCCGGTTGACACAAACAGCGGGTTGCAGCGCTTTTTACTGCGCCATACCCAGCCGAGCTGCTCGCCTTTGTCCAGCAGTGGCTGACGGGAACCGGGCTCTTCATCGAGCGGCTCAAAACGACCACACAAACGCCGTTTTGCCACGCCAATGGTCGGCACATCCACCAGCAGACCAAAGTGGCTGGCAACGCCTAACCGACGCGGATGCGAAATGCCGTGACCATCGACCAGCACCAGATCGGGTCGATGCTCCAGCATTTGCCAGGCCGCCAGTAGCGCCGGATATTCACGAAAGGAGAGAAAGCCAGGAATATAGGGCATGGTGGTGGCGACGCGCGCCACCTTGTGTTCAATCAGTTTTAACGAGGGATATTCCAGTATCACCAGCGCCGCGCGGGTGACGTCGCCATGTTGTTCAAACCCGACATCCGCACCGGCAATCAGGCGCGGCGGTAAACAATCAAAGTCATCGTGGCGAACCACTTCCGCCGCCCGGGCAAGCTGCTCAGCGCGCAGCGCCTGAATATCCATGCTTACTCCTGATGGTAAGGACGCGATAACGCGTGCACTGCCTCCACAAACGCACCGGCATGCTCGGGTGGCACATCCTGATGAATACCGTGTCCCAGATTAAACACGTGGCCGTTACCTTTACCGAAACCTTGCAGAATGCCCGCCACTTCCTGCTGGATGCGTTCTGGCGAAGCATAAAGCATAGAAGGGTCCATATTGCCCTGCAACGCCACTTTATCGCCTACGCGACGACGCGCATCGGCGATATCGGTGGTCCAGTCGAGGCCCAGCGCATCACAGCCGGTCGCCGCCATCTCTTCCAGCCACTGACCGCCGCCTTTGGTAAACAGCGTCACCGGCACGCGACGACCTTCATTTTCACGCAGCAGACCATCAACGATTTTATGCATGTACCAGAGCGAGAAATCACGATAGTCGCGACCGGTCAGCACGCCGCCCCAGGTATCAAAAATCATCAGTGACTGCGCACCCGCACGGATCTGGGCGTTCAGATACAGCGTGACGCTGTCTGCCAGCTTATCCAGCATCAGGTGCAGCGTTTCCGGCTCGGCGTACATCATTTTTTTGATTTTGGTGAAAGCTTTGCTGCTACCGCCTTCCACCATGTAGGTCGCCAGCGTCCACGGACTGCCGGAGAAACCGATCAGCGGGACTTCGCCCTTCAGATTCTTGCGAATGGTGCGTACCGCATTCATCACGTAACCCAGCTCTTGTTCCGGGTCCGGGATCGGCAATTTTTCCACGTCGGCACGACAGGTAATCGGCGAGGAGAAACGCGGGCCTTCGCCGGTTTCAAAGTAGAGCCCTAAGCCCATCGCATCAGGAATGGTCAGGATATCGGAGAACAGGATCGCCGCATCAAGCGGATAACGTCGCAGGGGTTGCAGCGTGACTTCACACGCCAGTTCGGCATTCTTGCACAGCGACATAAAGTCGCCAGCCTCAGCGCGAGTGGCTTTGTACTCTGGCAAATAACGTCCCGCCTGGCGCATCATCCATACCGGGGTGATATCAACGGGCTGGCGCAGCAGAGCACGCAGGTAACGATCGTTCTTCAATTCACTCATCATCAGACTCTCTCAAAAACAGGTGCTCAGTATATCACTCATTCCGCTTCGGCGCGGCACAGTGCAACAGTATCCTCAATCAGCCGGCGTGCCACCGTGCCCGGCGGCGGTAACAGCGGCAGGTCGTCATAACGATACCAGCCAGCGTCAATCAGCTCTTTACCATCGTGCTGCAATGCCCCTGCATCATATTCGGCCATAAACGCCATCATCAGTGAATGAGGGAACGGCCATGGCTGCGAAGTGACATACCGCACGTTCTTCACCTTGACGTTGCTCTCTTCCATCACTTCACGCGCAACGGCCTGCTCCAGCGTTTCGCCAACCTCGACAAACCCGGCCAGCACGGTATAAATACCGTTGCGATGACGGGCATGCTGCGCCAGCAGAATCTCTTCGCCACGGCGAATGGCGACAATAATGCAGGGCGCGATTTGCGGATAGTAGCGCTGGCGACAGTGGCCGCAGAGACAGGCGTTTTCGCTTTTACTGTGGTGCATTTCGTGGCCGCAATAGCCGCACCAGCGATGAGAACGGAAGAACTCAGCCAGCTGGACGCCGCGGCCCGCCAGCTGAAACAACCCGACATCCTGATCGATAATCTGCCGCACCGATCCCATATTTTCCGTGCGGTTCTCGCGGATCAACCACACCTTTTCGCCCTGCCATTCGCCGATAAGCGATCCTTTCGATCCTGTCAGCCCAAAAGTCTGCGCATTACCATGCGGCAGATCACCGTTCGGCAACCAAAGTTTCTGCTCATGGCTGACAACCCACCAGCCAGCGTCTACGCTTGAAATCTCATGTTCCATAAAATTTGTTATCCTTTGCTTTAACAGGCACTCTGTAGTACTGATGTTAAGTATTCGGAAAGATGCTTTAAACTATAATACCCAAAGTAGCAGGGTATTTACTCACACGGAGTCGATCATGCTTAACCAGTTAGATGCTCTGGCCGCACGCGTCGGTGGTAGTAATGAACTGGTGGATCACTGGTTAAATGCCCGCAGACCGCTACTGGCCGCCTATTATCAGTTAGTGGGTATGAAGCCTAACAAAGATCCACTGACTGCACTTGACGATGAAGCTCTGGATAACTTTTGTCAGAGACTGGTGGATTACCTTTCCACCGGGCACTTCAATATCTATGAACGCATCATCAATGAACTGCAGGGTGACAGCCCGCTGATTGCGGCTTCCCAGATTTATCCGGCGTTGCAGGCCAATACTGAGCAGATCATGGATTATTACGATACGCACCTGGAAACGGCGATTGACGATGATAACTGTCTGGAATTCCAGCAGGCATTATCCGGCGTGGGTGAAGCACTGGAAGCACGCTTTACTCTCGAAGATAAGCTGATTCAACTCGCCTTCGACCATCAGCTGCGCCCCCTGCCGGCAGCTAATGAGGCCACGCTGGTTCGTCCGGCGTAACGATTATCAGTTGGTAAATTCCTTGTAGTTTGCCGAAAGCCCCCCTATGCTGGAGGGGTTATTTTTTGGTTGAGTTTCATCCAACCAACATCTTGTCGGAGTGCCCCCCGGGGCTGAGACCGTTAATTCGGGATCCGCGGAACCTGATCAGGTTAGTACCTGCGAAGGGAACAAGAGTAAGCAATCTGCTTCGGTGTTTGCCGACACGTCGTCACACCGTCTGTTACTCCCTCCGAACTCCGGACAAGCCATTTTCCCTATGTAATCAGGATATGAGCTATGTCTACCGTTGAGAAAAAATCCAGTCGCCGTGAGCAACGCGCTCAGGCCCAGCAGTTTATCGACTCCCTGCAGGGCACCGCTTTCCCCAATTCCAGACGTATCTATCTGAGTGGCTCACGCGCGGATATTCGCGTGCCGATGCGTGAAATTCAGCTCAGTCAGACCATGGTGGGTGGCAGCAAAGATCAGCCGAAATTCGAGGATAACGAGCCAGTACCGGTGTATGATACTGCCGGTCCGTATGGCGATCCCGCAGCCAGCATTGACGTACATAATGGCCTGCCGAAATTGCGCGCCGACTGGATTGCCGAACGCGGTGATACGCAAGAGATCGACCAGCTCAGTTCAAGTTATACCCAGCAGCGACTGGCCGATGAGGGTCTTGATCATCTGCGCTTTGATAACTTGCCGCGTCCCAGACGTGCGCTGGCCGGTCGCTGCGTCACGCAGCTACACTATGCACGCCTCGGTATCGTCACGCCGGAAATGGAGTTTATCGCGCTGCGGGAAAATATGGGGCGCGAGCGCATTCGCAGTGAAGTGTTGCTGCAACAGCATCCCGGTAACAGTTTCGGCGCTCAGCTGCCGGAAAATATCACCGCCGAGTTTGTCCGCCAGGAAGTCGCGGCGGGTCGCGCCATTATCCCGGCCAATATCAACCATCCGGAATCGGAACCGATGATTATCGGCCGTAACTTCCTGGTGAAAGTGAATGCTAATATCGGTAACTCGGCGGTCACCTCTTCGATTGAAGAGGAAGTAGAAAAACTGGTGTGGTCTACCCGCTGGGGTGCCGACACGGTGATGGATCTCTCGACCGGGCGCTATATTCACGAAACCCGCGAATGGATTTTGCGTAACAGCCCGGTGCCAATTGGTACCGTGCCGATTTACCAGGCGCTGGAGAAAGTGAATGGCATCGCCGAAGACCTTAACTGGGAAATTTTTCGCGATACGTTACTGGAACAGGCCGAGCAAGGCGTGGATTATTTCACCATCCATGCTGGCGTGTTGCTGCGCTACGTGCCAATGACCGCGAAGCGCCTGACCGGTATTGTCTCGCGCGGCGGATCAATTATGGCCAAATGGTGCCTGTCGCATCACCAGGAGAGTTTCCTTTATCAGCATTTCCGCGACATCTGTCAGATATGCGCAGCCTATGATATTTCGCTGTCGTTAGGTGACGGCCTGCGCCCTGGCTCGATTCAGGATGCCAACGATGAAGCGCAGTTTGCCGAGCTCCATACGCTGGGCGAGCTGACGAAAATCGCCTGGGAATATGACGTGCAGGTGATGATCGAAGGGCCGGGCCATGTGCCGATGCAGATGATTCGCCGCAATATGACCGAACAGCTGGAACATTGTCATGAGGCACCGTTCTACACCCTCGGCCCGTTAACCACGGATATTGCTCCGGGCTATGACCATTTCACTTCAGGGATTGGTGCGGCAATGATTGGCTGGTTTGGCTGCGCGATGCTCTGTTACGTCACGCCTAAAGAGCATCTTGGGCTGCCGAACAAAGAAGATGTTAAACAGGGATTAATCACCTACAAAATTGCCGCCCACGCCGCCGACCTGGCAAAAGGCCATCCGGGTGCGCAGATTCGCGATAACGCCATGTCAAAAGCACGCTTCGAATTCCGCTGGGAAGATCAGTTTAACCTGGCGCTGGATCCGCATACCGCCCGCGCCTATCACGATGAAACCCTGCCGCAAGAATCCGGTAAAGTTGCGCATTTCTGTTCAATGTGTGGCCCGAAATTCTGCTCAATGAAAATCACCCAGGAAGTCCGCGAATATGCCGCGCAACAAGAAGCATTAGCCCAGCCGATTGAGATCGGTATGGCGCAGATGTCGACTGAATTCCGCAGTCGCGGCGGCGAACTTTATCATCCGGCCGACGACCTGAAACAAGAGGAAAATGTATGACCGCGCCCTTCCCTGCCACCGCGCAAAAACTTGGACTTTATCCGGTGGTCGACACTGTCGAATGGATTGCCCGCTTGCTGGACGCAGGTGTACGAACCCTCCAGCTGCGAATTAAGGATCAACCCGACGAGGCGGCAGAACCGGCAATCGCTGAAGCCATCGCGCTGGGTAAACGTTATCGCGCACGCCTGTTTATCAATGATTACTGGCAGCTGGCAATTAAGCATAATGCCTATGGCGTGCATCTCGGTCAGGAAGATCTGGATGTGGCCGATTTAGCCGCGATACGCGATGCCGGGCTGCGGCTCGGCCTCTCGACGCATGATGACGCTGAGCTGGAGCGCGCGCTGGCCGTGCGCCCCTCTTATATCGCGCTGGGCCATATTTTTCCTACCCAGACTAAAGATATGCCCTCTGCGCCGCAGGGTTTGCTGGAACTGAAACGCCATATCCGTCGCCTTGGCGATATTTCTACCGTGGCAATCGGTGGCATCAGCATTGCACGGGCACCCGAAGTGCTGGCTTGTGGTGTCGGCAGCATTGCGGTGGTCAGTGCCATCACGCAGGCAGCGGACTGGCGGCACGCGACGCAAACCCTGCTGGCGCTGGCGGAACCACAGGGCGTGGAAGCGATTGAATAACCGGAAAGCGTCTCGCGGCAAAAAGTAAGCTGATGCAACGGCGGTAAAAAGGTTTCGGCACGGGCCGCAAGCCACTCAACCGCGGCTGGCAGCAATAACCGACAGCGCTATAGTGGCGTGGTCGATAACAAGCTCGTTATCGTCCGGGGCCGGCTATTACCCCTTCAGGCTGGCCCCGCCTTCAACTTCTGCCACTGAAGCTGAAGGCGGGCAACAGACCATTGCGCGCTCAACGGCTGCGCCCACTATCGCCAGCGCGCGTTCAGTTTGTGCCGTCACTGCCAGCGAGTAATTCAGCCGCAGACAGTTGCGGTATTTGCCCGAGGCGGAAAACAGCGAGCCGACGCTAATCTGGATATGCGATTCACGCAGTTCACGGTTAAGGCGCATCGCATCGAAAGCTTCGGGCAGCTCAATCCACATCATAAATCCACCCTGCGGGCGACTGACGCAAATTCCGCAGGGAAAATAGTGGCGCACCCAGTGAGTGAAAATATCGAGATTGCGCTGATAGTGCATGCGCATCTTGCGCAGATGCGGTTGATAATGTCCCTGACGGATAAACTCAGCGACCGCCAGCTGAGTCTGGGTGGCGGTCGAGCCGGTGCCAATATATTTTAAATGCAGTACGCGGTTAAGATAGCGCCCCGGTGCCACCCAGCCAACCCGCAGGCCGGGAGCCAGCACTTTAGACACCGAGCTACATAACAGCACACGGCCATCTTCATCCATTGACTTGATGCTGAGTGGACGAGGATATTCGTAAGCCAGTTCGCCATACACATCATCCTCAATGATGGCGATATCGAAACATTGCGCCATCGACAGCAGTGCGCGTTTCCGCGCGTCGGGCATGATAAAGCCCAGCGGATTATTACAGTTGGGTACCACAATCACCGCTTTTATTGGCCACTGCTCCAGCGCCAGCTCCAGCGCTTCAAGACTGATGCCGGTGACGGAATCGGTAGGAATCTCAATGACTTTAATACCAAAACCACGCAGTGTCTGCATGGTGCCGTGAAAGGTCGGTGACTCCACAGCGATAATATCACCCGGCTGACAGACGGCGCGAATCGAGACCGACAGCGCCTCATGACAACCGGTGGTAATCACAATGTCATCCGGCGACAGCTGACAGCCACTGTCTATCGCCATGCGCGCTACCTGCTCACGCAGCGCCGGAACACCATAGATATTGTCGTAGTTCAGCATGCGCGGATCTTGTTTCTGCGCCAGACGGCTGATGATTTTCCATAACGGTTTGATGGTCGGCTGGCTGGTATCTGGCGTACCGCTACCCAGCTGCAAAGTATCTTCGTCCAGTCGGGAATTAATGAGTTCCAGCACCGATTCCCACTGCGTGACCTCTACCGGACGCTGTGCCGGTCGGGTAATCGGCGGTACGGGCGGTTTTGATTTACATGGCGTGACGAAATAACCCGAGCGCGGCTGGGGAGTGATCAGCTGTTTTTCCTCCAGCAGGTGATAAGCCTGCTGCACGGTACTGATACTGACACCATGTTCAGCACTTAACGACCGTACAGATGGCAGGCGTTCGCCTCCCTGATACAGCCCCTGCTCAATTCGCTGTGCCAGCAGCGTTGCCAGATGTTGATAGCGCGTCATCGTATTACACTCACCTTAATCATCCTGGTAAAAACCAGTACAGATCGACATAAAACCGACCATTCAGAACCACTATCTGCCATTCTGTATGTTAAATAAAGGTGATTTTTGCATCTGTATTGAAATTTACTTCGACTGCAAAATGTTTCTCAGGCACAGGATGAGGAACAGATGATGGAATTTAATGAGAACCGGGCGGGGAAACCGTTTCAACAGTCCCCTTTTCGTTTGATGTTTATCCTGCCGTATCGCCTGTGGAAGGCATGGCTACTGCGTAAGCAGACACGAAAAATTTTATCGGCACTGAGTGAAGCACAGCTACGGGATATTGGCTTAAGTTGTGAAGATGTGCAGCGTTATAAATGATGTGTATGTTGCTATTGGGCGAAGGATCAGCTTCGCCCCTTTTTACTGGCTGAATGGCCACCAGCATATTATCGTTGAGCAGCAATGAAGCCACTCAGCGATCAGTTACCGCGATAAGTTGAGTAACCGTACTGGCTCAGCAACAACGGAATATGGTAGTGCTGATCGGTTTTTGCCACATGGAAAATCACCGGGATCTCCGGGAAGAAAGTCTCTTGCTTCACTTTCTGGTAGTACTCGCCGGTTTTAAATACCACTTTGTAGTCACCCTCAGCGAAAGTTTTCCCCGCCGGATAGAGCGCACTAATACGACCATTCTGGTCGGTGGTGCCCGATGCCAGCTTCACCCACTTATCCTGTTGTTTCTGTTCCAGCTCAACGTTGACCCCGGCAGTCGGTACGCCAGTTTGCAGATTGAGCACGTGTACGCTCAGTGGATTTTTTGCCGCAGGCGCATCAGCTGCCACCGCAGCCAGTGAGGAAAGGGTGGCCGAGGCCAGTACAACAGCAGGTAATAATTTCATAAATGATGTCCTTAACATTAGGGTATCAGCTAAAAATACCCCTGTGACAGTCAGTACGCCATTAATCGTTGAAATATACGAAATTTCCCAGAACTGCCGGATTTCAGGCATAAAAAAACCGCTCCGGAGAGCGGTTTTTATTACGTCATAGCAGACTAACGATTAATCGTTGTCGCTACCACCGAGGCCTGCGTTCAGCAGCTCAGCCAGGCTTGCAGAAGCTTCGTCTGCAGTCACCTGAGGTGCTGCCGGAACTTCGCCTGCCTGACGGCGACGCATACGATCCTGATGATAAGCGTAACCGGTACCGGCTGGGATCAGACGACCCACGATTACGTTCTCTTTCAGGCCGCGCAACTCGTCACGTTTACCTGCAACGGCTGCTTCGGTCAGGACACGAGTGGTCTCCTGGAACGATGCCGCAGAGATGAACGATTCGGTTGCCAGAGACGCCTTGGTGATACCCAGCAGATCGCGTGCGTAGGTAGCCGCAATCTTGCCGTTGTTTTCCAGGTCACGGTTCGCGATTTTAACGCGAGACACTTCAACCTGCTCACCGTCCAGGAAGTCTGAACTACCGGAACTTTCGATGGTTGCTTTACGCAGCATCTGACGCACGATAACTTCGATGTGCTTATCGTTAATCTTAACGCCTTGCAGACGGTAAACTTCCTGCACTTCGTTAGTGATGTAACGGGTCACAGCATGCACGCCACGCAGACGCAGAATGTCATGCGGAGACTCTGGACCATCGGATACCACGTCACCACGTTCTACGCGCTCACCTTCGAACACGTTGAGCTGACGCCATTTAGGAATCATCTCTTCGTACGGATCGCTACCATCAATCGGCGTGATCACCAGACGACGTTTACCTTTGGTCTCTTTACCGAAGGAAATGATGCCGCTGATTTCAGCCAGGATTGCCGGCTCTTTCGGACGACGTGCTTCGAACAGATCCGCAACGCGTGGCAGACCACCGGTAATATCCTTGGTACCGCCTGATTCCTGAGGAACACGCGCCAGGGTATCACCTGAACTGATCTTGATGCCATCTTCCAGCTGAACGATCGCTTTACCTGGCAGGAAGTACTGTGCTGGCATATCAGAACCAGGGATCAGTACATCGTTGCCGTTAGCATCAACGATTTTCAGTGCAGGACGCAGGTCTTTACCACCGGTAGTACGCTCAGCACTATCCAGAACCACCAGCGAGGACAGACCGGTTAACTCATCAGTCTGACGAGTAATCGACTGGCCATCGATCATGTCGGTGAAACGGATGAAACCGCTCACTTCGGTGATAACTGGCATGGTATGTGGATCCCAGTTCGCGACGGTCTCGCCCGCAGCAGCCTGTTCGCCATCACCTTTCGCCATGGTGGCACCGTAAGGAACTTTATAGCTCTCTTTGGTACGACCAAATTCGTCGATCATTTTCAGTTCAACGTTACGCGAGGTGATTACCAGCTTACCAGCGGAGTTCGTTACCGATTTCGCGTTGGTCAGCTTGATAGTACCTTTGTTCTTCACCTGGATGCTGGATTCAGCAGCCGCACGAGATGCCGCACCACCGATGTGGAACGTACGCATCGTCAGCTGTGTACCCGGCTCACCGATGGACTGTGCTGCAATAACGCCGATCGCTTCACCTTTGTTGATGATGTGACCACGCGCCAGATCGCGTCCATAACAGTGCGCACACACACCGAAGTCAGTTTCACAACTTACTACGGAGCGTACTTTCAGGCTGTCGACAGAGTTCTCTTCCAACAGATCACACTGCTGTTCGTGCAGCAGGGTGTTACGCGGCAGCAGAATGTCTGCGGTACCTGGCTTGAGAACGTCTTCCGCAGTAACACGGCCGAGTACGCGCTCACGCAGTGGTTCTTTAACATCACCACCTTCGATAACCGGCGTCATCAGGATACCTTCGTGGGTACCACAGTCGTCTTCGGTTACTACCAGATCCTGCGCTACGTCAACCAGACGACGCGTCAGATAACCGGAGTTCGCAGTTTTCAGTGCGGTATCCGCCAGACCTTTACGCGCACCATGCGTGGAGATGAAGTACTGGAGTACGTTCAGACCTTCACGGAAGTTCGCGGTGATTGGCGTCTCGATGATGGAACCATCTGGTTTCGCCATCAGACCACGCATACCTGCCAGCTGACGAATCTGTGCTGCAGAACCACGCGCACCGGAGTCGGCCATCATAAAGATGCTGTTGAAGGAAACCTGACGTTCTTCAACACCGTCACGGTTAATCACGGTTTCAGTCGACAGGTTCTCCATCATCGCTTTAGCAACACGTTCGTTAGCTGCAGCCCAGATATCGATCACTTTGTTGTAGCGTTCGCCAGCGGTGACCAGACCAGACTGGAACTGCTGCTGAATTTCAGCAACTTCCGCTTCCGCTTCGGTGATGATTTCCACTTTCTTCGCCGGAATGACCATATCGTCGATACCTACGGATGCACCTGAACGGGCAGCGTAAGCAAAACCGGTGTACATGGTCTGGTCAGCAAAGATAACTGTCGGCTTCAGACCCAAAATGCGGTAACAGGTGTTCAGCATTTTGGAGATCGCTTTCTTACCCAGCGCCTGGTTGACGATGGAGTAAGGCAGACCTTTCGGCACGATCATCCACAGGATGGCGCGACCAACGGTCGTGTCGATCAGGCTGGTTTTCTCAACCCACTCGTCCTGCTCGTTTTTCTCGTGCTCAGTAATACGCACTTTAACGCGAGCATGCAGTGAAGCCAGGCCAGCACGGTAGATGCGCTCAGCTTCTTTAGGGCCGGTCAGCACCATGCCTTCGCCTTTGGCGTTAACACAGTCACGGGTCATGTAGTACAGACCCAGTACAACGTCCTGAGAAGGAACAATGATTGGCTCACCGTTCGCTGGGGACAGGATGTTGTTGGTAGACATCATCAACGCACGCGCTTCCAGCTGGGCTTCCAGCGTCAGCGGTACGTGAACAGCCATCTGGTCACCATCGAAGTCGGCGTTGTATGCCGCACAGACCAGCGGGTGCAGCTGAATCGCTTTACCTTCGATCAGTACTGGCTCAAACGCCTGGATGCCCAGACGGTGCAGTGTTGGTGCACGGTTCAGCAACACCGGGTGTTCGCGGATCACTTCGTCCAGGATATCCCAAACGACAGCTTCTTCACGCTCAACCATTTTCTTGGCGGCTTTGATGGTGGTCGCGAGGCCACGCAGTTCCAGCTTGCCGTAGATAAACGGTTTGAACAGTTCCAGTGCCATTTTCTTCGGCAGACCGCACTGATGCAGGCGCAGGTATGGACCTACGGTAATGACGGAACGACCAGAGTAGTCGACACGTTTACCCAGCAGGTTCTGACGAAAACGACCCTGCTTACCTTTAATCATGTCAGCCAGCGATTTCAGCGGACGCTTGTTAGAGCCGGTGATCGCACGACCACGACGACCGTTATCCAGCAGCGCATCGACCGCTTCCTGCAGCATACGTTTTTCGTTACGTACGATGATATCTGGCGCAGCCAGATCCAGCAGACGCTTCAGACGGTTGTTACGGTTGATCACACGACGATAAAGGTCGTTCAGATCGGACGTAGCAAAACGGCCACCATCCAGTGGAACCAGCGGACGCAGATCAGGTGGCAGTACCGGCAGCACAGTCAGGATCATCCACTCTGGCTTGTTACCAGACTGAACGAACGCTTCCAGCAGCTTGATACGCTTGGTCAGCTTCTTACGCTTGGTCTCGGAGTTGGTTTCGTTCAGCTCTTCACGCAGCTGCTCGCACTCTTGCTCCAGATCCATGTTTTTCAACAGCGCCTGGATCGCTTCCGCACCCATCTTCGCGTCGAACTCATCACCAAACTCTTCCAGCGCATCCAGATACTGCTCTTCAGTCAGGATCTGACGCTTCTCAAGGTTGGTCATGCCGCCTTCGATCACCACATAAGATTCGAAGTACAGCACGCGTTCGATATCACGCAGTGGCATGTCCAGCAGCAAACCGATGCGCGAAGGCAGCGATTTCAGGAACCAGATGTGCGCAGTTGGCGAAGCCAGCTCAATGTGACCCATACGCTCACGGCGAACTTTGGTCTGTGTAACTTCAACGCCACACTTCTCACAGATCACACCGCGATGCTTCAGGCGCTTGTACTTACCGCACAAGCACTCATAGTCTTTTACCGGCCCGAAAATACGCGCACAGAACAGACCGTCACGTTCAGGTTTGAACGTACGATAGTTAATGGTTTCCGGCTTTTTAACTTCACCGAAAGACCAGGAACGGATCATGTCTGGCGAGGCCAGAGCAATTTTGATCGCATCAAACTCTTCTGTCTTAGTTTGCGCTTTCAGAAACTTAAGTAAGTCTTTCACGGATTAGCTCCCGTCGGAGTGAGACTTCTCAAGGCAGTCCGGTGTGACCCGGACGCCTCGTAACCAGTACGAATTCAAGTGCTTTTCCCTTCTGTTTCAGGCTGCAGGCGCGTTAGCTGCCTGCAACCCGAAATCGATCGGGAAATTATTCGTCTTCCAGCTCGATGTTGATACCCAGCGAGCGGATCTCTTTCAACAGTACGTTGAAGGATTCCGGCATGCCTGGTTCCATCTGATGGTTGCCGTCCACGATGTTCTTATACATCTTAGTACGGCCGTTGACGTCATCAGACTTAACGGTGAGCATTTCCTGCAGAGTATAGGCAGCGCCGTATGCTTCCAGCGCCCACACTTCCATCTCACCGAAGCGCTGACCACCGAACTGTGCCTTACCACCCAGCGGCTGCTGAGTAACGAGGCTATAAGAGCCGGTAGAACGTGCATGCATCTTGTCATCAACCAGGTGGTTAAGTTTCAGCATGTACATGTAGCCAACGGTAACCGGACGCTCGAACTGCTCGCCAGTACGGCCATCAAACAGCGTAATCTGACCAGAGGTCGGTAAACCACCCAACTGCAGCAGTTCTTTAATTTCGCTCTCTTTAGCACCGTCAAACACCGGCGTTGCGATTGGCATACCTTTTTTCAGGTTCTCTGCCAGACGCAGCACTTCATCATCGGTGAAGGTGTTCAGGTCGACTTTCTGACGCACATCGGTGCCCAGATCGTACGCGCGCTGGATAAACTCACGCAGTTTGGTCACTTCTTCCTGCTTTTTCAGCATCGCGTTGATTTTCTCACCGATACCTTTTGCAGCCATACCCAGGTGGGTTTCAAGAATCTGACCAATGTTCATACGTGATGGTACGCCCAGCGGGTTCAGTACGATGTCTACCGGCGTGCCGTTTTCATCGTAAGGCATATCTTCGATCGGGTTGATCTTGGAGATAACACCTTTGTTCCCGTGACGACCTGCCATTTTGTCACCAGGCTGAATCTGACGTTTAACGGCCAGATACACTTTCACGATTTTCAGCACGCCTGGTGCCAGATCATCGCCCTGAGTGATTTTGCGGCGTTTCGCGTCGAGTTTCTTCTCAAACTCGTGCTTCAGCTCGTCGTACTGCTCTGCCAGCTGCTCCAGCTGGTTTTGCTTGTCTTCGTCGGTCAGGCCGAGTTCCAGCCAGCGCTCGCGTGGCAGCTTGTCCAGTTTCTCAGCTTCAACACCGCCAGAAACCAGCACGTAGTTAATACGCGCAAACAGGCCAGCTTCGAGGATCTGCAGTTCTTCAGTCAGGTCTTTCTTCGCCTGCTTCAGCTGCATCTCTTCGATTTCCAACGCACGCTTGTCTTTTTCCACGCCATCGCGGGTAAAGACCTGAACATCGATAACGGTACCGGAGACACCATTTGGTACGCGCAGAGAAGAGTCTTTAACGTCAGACGCTTTCTCACCGAAGATCGCACGCAGCAGCTTCTCTTCTGGCGTCAGCTGGGTTTCACCTTTCGGCGTAACCTTACCAACCAGAATGTCGCCACCGGTCACTTCTGCACCGATATACACGATACCGGACTCATCCAGTTTGGAGAGCGCAGCTTCACCCACGTTCGGGATATCAGCAGTGATCTCTTCTGGCCCCAGCTTGGTGTCACGAGACACACATGCCAGTTCCTGAATGTGGATGGTAGTGAAGCGATCTTCCTGTACTACGCGCTCGGAGACTAAGATGGAGTCTTCGAAGTTGTAGCCGTTCCACGGCATGAACGCCACGCGCATGTTCTGACCCAGCGCCAGTTCACCGAGATCGGTAGACGGGCCATCAGCCAGCACATCGCCACGTTCAATCGGCTCGCCCAGGTTAACACATGGCATCTGGCTGATGCAGGTGTTCTGGTTCGAACGGGTGTACTTGGTCAGGTTGTAAATATCGATACCGGCTTCGCCCGGATACATTTCGTCTTCGTTAACTTTAATAACGATACGCGATGCATCAACGTACTGAACGGTACCACCACGTTTCGCTACGGCAGTTACACCGGAGTCAACCGCAACCGCGCGTTCCATACCGGTACCCACCAGCGGCTTATCAGCGCGCAGAGTTGGAACCGCCTGACGTTGCATGTTTGCACCCATCAATGCGCGGTTGGCGTCATCGTGTTCCAGGAACGGGATCAGTGACGCACCGACGGAAACCACCTGTTGGGTGGAAACGTCCATGTAGTCAACCTGATCGCGGCTGAACAGGCTCGATTCGCCTTTGCTACGGCAAGTCACCAGGTCGTCTACGAAGTGACCTTCGTCGTCGAGGTTGGTGTTCGCCTGAGCGATAACGTAGTTACCCTCTTCAATTGCCGAGAGGTAATGAATTTCGTCGGTGACCACACCGTCACGTACGCGACGATAAGGGGTTTCCAGGAAACCGTACTCATTGGTCTGTGCATAAACAGACAAGGAGTTGATCAGACCGATGTTTGGACCTTCCGGCGTTTCGATTGGACACACACGACCGTAGTGAGTCGGGTGAACGTCTCGAACTTCAAAGCCTGCACGCTCACGCGTCAGACCGCCCGGGCCAAGTGCAGAGATACGACGCTTGTGCGTGATCTCAGACAGCGGGTTGTTCTGGTCCATAAATTGAGACAGCTGGCTGGAACCAAAGAACTCTTTCACTGCCGCGGAGATCGGCTTCGCGTTAATCATATCCTGAGGCATCAGGGTATCGAGATCGCCCAGAGACAGACGCTCTTTAACCGCACGCTCAACACGTACCAGGCCAACGCGGAACTGGTTTTCCGCCATTTCGCCGACGGAACGGATACGACGGTTACCGAGGTGGTCGATATCATCCACTTCGCCAACACCGTTACGGATACCGATGAGCTTCTTCATCACTTGAATGATGTCGTCTTTGCTCAGGATACCGGAACCTTCGATCTCATCACGCAGCAGAGAACGGTTGAACTTCATGCGGCCAACCGCAGAAAGGTCATAACGATCTTCAGAGAAGAACAGGTTCTCGAACAGGTTTTCAGCCGCTTCACGCGTTGGTGGCTCGCCAGGACGCATCATACGGTAGATCTCAACCAGCGCGCTCAGGCGGTCATTGGTTGGGTCAACACGTAAGGTCTCGGACATGTAAGCGCCGTGATCCAGATCGTTGGTAAACAGCGTTTCAATACGCTTGTGACCAGACTGGCTCAGTTTCGCCAGCAGATCCAGCGACAGCTCCATGTTGGCAGCAACAATCAGCTCACCGGTGTTTTCGTCAATGTAGTCTTTAGAGACCACTTTACCCGCAATGTACTCAACCGGGACTTCGATATGCGCAACGCTATCTTTTTCCAGCTGACGGATATGACGTGCCGTGATGCGACGGCCTTTCTCAACGTAAACCGTACCGTTCGATTCAATATCGAAAGAGGCAGTTTCGCCACGCAGACGCTCTGGTACCAGTTCCATCTGCAGCTTGTTGTCACGGATTTGATACACCACTTTCTCGAAGAACAGGTCAAGGATCTGTTCAGTGGTGTAACTCAGTGCGCGCAGGATGATGGTCGCAGGCAGTTTACGGCGACGGTCAATACGAACGAACAGGTTGTCTTTCGGATCGAATTCGAAGTCCAGCCATGAACCACGGTAAGGAATAATACGTGCGTTATACAGCACTTTACCCGATGAGTGGGTTTTACCCTTATCGCTGTCAAAGAAGACGCCAGGACTACGATGCAGCTGAGAAACGATAACCCTTTCTGTACCGTTGATAACGAAGGTACCGTTATCGGTCATGAGCGGAATTTCGCCCATGTAAACTTCTTGTTCTTTGATGTCTTTAACAGTGCCTTCCGGCGCTTCGCGCTCGTAGATCACCAGACGCAGTTTTACACGCAGCGGAGCAGAATACGTCACGCCACGAATCTGACATTCTTTAACATCAAATACAGGTTCGCCTAAGCGGTAGCTGACATATTGCAGCTCGGAATTACCGCTGTAGCTCTGAATAGGAAAAACAGAACGGAATGCTGCTTCCAGCCCGTACTGGCCTTCCGGATCTTGCTCGATAAACTTCTGGAACGAGTCAAGCTGGATAGAAAGGAGATATGGAATGTCCAGAACTTGTGGACGTTTACCAAAATCCTTACGAATGCGTTTTTTCTCGGTATAGGAGTAAACCATAGGGTTCCTCAGCTCGCTGATCAGTGACCCACTCTGTCCGTCCTGGAGGACAGTTCATGCAACACTATTTTGTTTTTTCGGAAAGTGAGGGCTCACCCCCCGACAATACATCTTTCTATCACTCTTAAATCATTTCATTGCTGTTGTGCCGACAGGGAATCTTCACAGGGAAGCAGTATATTAAGGCGTCGATAGAAAAAGATATTGAGGAACTTCAATGGATAAACAGTGTGAAACCCCATTGAGGTCCTTGAGCGCAAAAAGGCTGGTGACCAAAAAGTCACCAGCCATCAGCCTGACGGATCAGGCTGCAACCATTAAGGCTGTCTTATTTGACTTCAACTTCAGCGCCAGCTTCTTCCAGAGCCTTTTTCAGGGCTTCGGCGTCATCTTTGCTGATGCCTTCTTTCAGAGTTGCTGGTGCAGACTCAACCAGGTCTTTAGCTTCTTTCAGGCCCAGACCAGTTGCGCCACGTACTGCTTTGATCACAGCAACTTTGTTAGCGCCGATAGCTTTCAGTACAACGTCAAATTCAGTTTTTTCTTCAACAGCTTCAGCAGCAGCAGCTGGACCTGCAACAGCAGCAGCAGCAGACACGCCGAATTTTTCTTCCATAGCGGAGATCAGTTCAACGATTTCCATTACAGACAGAGCTGCAACGCCTTCAATGATTTGGTCTTTAGTGATTGACATTTCGTGTTCCTAAATTCAGAAAAAGTTTATACGTAAGCAAGTGAACGAGAAAAGAAAAGAGAGGCTGATTAAGCAGCTTCTGCTTCTTTCTGATCGCGTACAGCAGCCAGAGTGCGAACCAGTTTGCCGGCAGCGGCTTCTTTCATGGTTGCCATCAGGCGTGCGATTGCTTCATCGTAAGTTGGCAGAGTCGCCAGACGGTCAATATTGTCCGCGGTGATCAACTCGCCTTCAAAGGCTGCAGCTTTGACCTCAAATTTTGCATTCGCTTTCGCGAACTCTTTGAACAGACGAGCAGCAGCGCCCGGGTGTTCCATAGAATATGCAATCAGGGTCGGACCAACAAACGTGTCTTTCAGGCACTCAAACTGAGTACCTTCAACGACGCGGCGCAGCAGGGTGTTACGAACAACACGCATGTAAACGCCAGCTTCACGACCTGCTTTACGCAGTTCGGTCATTTTGTCAACGGTAACGCCACGAGAATCCGCAACTACCGCAGACAGCGCGCCTTTGGCTACTTCGCTGACTTCAGCAACAATCGCTTGTTTGTCTTGAAGATTTAATGCCATTAGCTATAGCTCCTGGATTTTGGTCGGGGAAGGATTTCCCCGAAACTCACATCACTTACCCACGTCGCCGTAGGTAAGCGCTAGAACACGGTGAGCAGAATCCAGCAAAGACTATTAAAATATTCTTCAGGTTCTGTCACCGTCTACGCAGGATGTATTAAGTCTTCAACCCGAAAGTGTCTGACTCCTGCGGTCTTGGACGGAGGCCTGGATAAGGCCAGGCTCCAACCGAACAACTAAAATTCTTAGGTTTCCTGGTCATTCACGCTGATACTGCACTGGCCGCTTTCACTCGCACCAGTTACACAGTTAACTATGCTCCTGATGACTTGCTCAATTGCCGCCGTGTCTAAGCGCAAATGCCTTGAATCCTGGTTCTGTATAATTACAGAACAACGGGCGTAAGATTCTAGTCGAAACTTTCGCCCGCGTAAAGCAGCGAATTAGTTCGCTACTGCATTCAGACCAGACTGATCAACAGCTACGCCAGCGCCCATAGTGGTGGACAGGCTAACTTTCTTGATGAAAACGCCTTTCGCCTGAGATGGTTTCGCTTTTTTCAGCGCAATCAGCAGGGCTTCCAGGTTTTCTTTCAGTTTGTCTGCATCGAAATCAACCTTACCGATAGTGGTATGGATGATGCCGTTTTTGTCGTTACGGTAACGAACCTGACCTGCTTTAGCGTTCTTAACCGCTTCAGCAACGTTAGGCGTTACAGTACCAACTTTCGGGTTTGGCATCAGACCACGTGGGCCCAGAACCTGACCCAGCTGGCCAACAACGCGCATTGCATCTGGAGATGCGATAACTACGTCGAAGTTCATTTCGCCTTTTTTGATCAGGTCAGCCAGATCTTCCATACCTACCAGCTCAGCGCCTGCAGCTTTAGCTGCTTCAGCGTTTGCGCCTTGGGCAAATACGGCTACGCGAACGGAACGGCCAGTACCGTTTGGCAGTACAGTTGCACCGCGAACGTTCTGGTCAGATTTACGAGCATCGATGCCCAGGTTTACAGCTACGTCAACGCTTTCTACGAACTTAGCAGTAGCCAGTTCTTTCAGCAGAGCAACAGCTTCGTTGATGTCATACTGTTTAGTTGAATCAACTTTGTCACGGATCACACGCATGCGCTTGGTCAGCTTAGCCATTTCTTAGTCCTCCACTACCAGGCCCATGGAACGAGCAGTACCTTCGATTGAGCGAGTCATCGCTTCAACGTCAGAACCAGTCATGTCCGCAGCTTTGGTTTCTGCGATTTCACGTACCTGAGCACGAGTTACTTTACCCACTTTATCTTTGTTCGGCTTACCGGAACCAGACTTAATACCAGCCGCTTTTTTCAGCAGAACTGCTGCTGGCGGGGTTTTAGTGATAAAGGTGAAAGAACGGTCAGAATAAACGGTGATAACGACCGGGGTCGGCAAACCCTTTTCCAGGCTCTCTGTTTTGGCGTTAAACGCTTTACAGAATTCCATGATGTTAACACCCTGCTGGCCCAGTGCTGGACCAACTGGTGGACTTGGGTTAGCCATACCTGCAGAAACTTGCAGTTTGACGTAGGCTTGTACTTTCTTAGCCATGATGATTCCTCTATTGGGTTATAGCGCTTCGCGAGAAGCTCCCCGTGATTATTCGTTTGCACCCGGCCAAATGGCTGCGGTGCAATCTACGTTTTACCCGCTGAAACAGCGTGTAAAAACAAAAGGCGCGAAATTGTATGCCAATTTCGCGCCTTCCGCAACCAATAATCGCTCAATGCGTAAACTCTTTAACCAGGTGACAGTGAAGCGCCACCCGGAGATTCGCAACGATAATTAGCCTTTTTCTACCTGACCAAAGTCGAGTTCCACTGGCGTAGCACGGCCAAAGATGGAAACAGACACTTTCAGGCGGCTTTTTTCGTAATCCACTTCTTCGACCACACCGTTGAAGTCGGCAAACGGACCGTCGCTGACGCGCACCATTTCGCCTGGTTCGAACAGGGTTTTAGGACGTGGCTTATCGCCAACTTGCTGCAAGCGGTTCATGATCGCATCGACTTCTTTATCGCTAATCGGTGCCGGGCGATCTGACGTTCCGCCGATGAAGCCCATGACACGCGGCACACTGCGCACTAAGTGCCAGCTTGCATCGTTCATGACCATCTGAACCAGAACGTAACCAGGGAAGAACTTGCGCTCGCTTTTGCGACGCTGGCCACCACGGATCTCAACCACTTCTTCGGTTGGAACCATGACATCGCCAAACAGCTCTTCCATGTTGTGTAACTTGATATGCTCACGCAGCGATTGTGCTACGCGGCCTTCAAAACCGGAAAACGCCTGAACGACGTACCAGCGCTTTTTTGGAGCTTCAGACATCTCAGAACCTCAGGCCAGTGATAAACGATACCAGACGGACCAGAATACCATCCAGCCCCCACAAAATCAGTGACATCACGGCGGTAACCGCGGCAACGATTAAGGTGGTGTGCAACGTTTCCTGACGAGTAGGCCAAATGACTTTACGGACTTCAGTTCTTGCTTCACGAGCAAAAGCCACCGTAGCTTTACCTTTCGTCGTCAGCAGCGCGATGCCACCCGCAGCGGCAATCAGCACCACAACGGCCAGCGCACGTAACGGCAATGTAATTTCGCGATAGTAGTAGTTACCTACGATTGCCACGACAAGCAAAATGGCAACGACTAACCACTTTATCGCTTCCAGGCCGCGTCCGCTCCCTTGAGCTTCGGTATTAGCACTCATAAACCAACCTGCCACAATAAACAGAAACTATTTTGCCCCGCGCAATGCGAGGCAACCAAACCGAAGAAAGCTGTTGAAGGCGTAACTCGGCATTTAACGCCGTGCTACAGAGCCTGCCTCAGCAATGATTATGACGGAAAATCACTGATGAGCCAGGTTCTATGTTACAGCGTGCAAAAAGGGCATCAAATGATGCCCTTTTCTTGTGCGTTGCGTCAAATATTATCCGCGATTAAGCGATAACTTTAGCAACAACACCCGCACCAACAGTACGGCCGCCTTCACGGATTGCGAAACGCAGACCGTCATCCATCGCGATTGGGTGGATCAGGGTCACTTTCATGTTTACGTTGTCGCCTGGCATTACCATCTCAACGCCTTCTGGCAGTTCGATGGTACCGGTCACGTCAGTAGTACGGAAGTAGAACTGTGGACGGTAGCCTTTGAAGAACGGAGTATGACGGCCGCCTTCGTCTTTAGACAGGATGTAAACTTCTGAATCGAAAGTGGTGTGTGGCTTGATAGAGCCTGGCTTAGCCAGAACCTGACCACGTTCGATGTCTTCACGTTTGATACCACGCAGCAGAACACCAACGTTCTCACCAGCACGGCCTTCGTCCAGCAGTTTGCGGAACATTTCAACGCCGGTACAAGTAGATTTCGCAGTATCTTTGATACCAACGATTTCAACTTCTTCACCAACTTTAACGATACCGCGCTCTACACGACCGGTAACAACAGTACCACGGCCGGAGATGGAGAATACGTCTTCGATAGGCAGCAGGAATGGCTTATCAATCGCACGCTCTGGCTCAGGGATGTAAGAATCCAGGTAACCCGCCAGTTCAACGATCTTAGCTTCCCACTCTGCTTCGCCTTGCAGCGCTTTCAGAGCAGAACCACGAACGATCGGCAGATCGTCGCCCGGGAAATCGTAAGCAGACAGCAGTTCGCGAACTTCCATCTCGACCAGTTCCAGCAGCTCTTCATCATCAACCATGTCACATTTGTTCAGGAACACGATGATGTAAGGAACGCCAACCTGGCGACCCAGCAGGATGTGCTCACGGGTCTGAGGCATAGGGCCGTCAGTCGCAGCAACAACCAGGATAGCGCCGTCCATCTGAGCAGCACCGGTGATCATGTTTTTGACGTAGTCGGCGTGTCCCGGGCAGTCAACGTGCGCGTAGTGGCGAGTCGGGGTGTCATACTCAACGTGAGAAGTGTTGATGGTGATACCACGAGCTTTTTCTTCTGGCGCGTTATCGATCTGATCGAATGCACGAGCAGAACCACCGAAAGTTTTAGCCAGTACGGTGGTGATAGCTGCAGTCAGGGTAGTTTTACCATGGTCAACGTGGCCGATAGTACCGACGTTGACGTGCGGTTTTGAACGTTCAAATTTTTCTTTAGACATCGATTGTCCCTCTAAGACACGGATAAATCGGTGATATCACCACATCAACCAGGCATTGCCTGAACTGTTGAATTTTTTGGTCACAGAGAAGAATCAGGGAGGGAGATTGTGAAGTGGTGCTGATACCCAGAGTCGAACTGGGGACCTCACCCTTACCAAGGGTGCGCTCTACCAACTGAGCCATATCAGCACATCTTTTGGAGCGGGCAGCGGGAATCGAACCCGCATCATCAGCTTGGAAGGCTGAGGTAATAGCCATTATACGATGCCCGCAACCTGGAACTCGGCTACCTGTTCTTTCTGTAGCTTATGAATAATAAGAGGAGTTTCTTATTATTCGAGCCAACCGGCTTAGCCTGCTGACCCTGACTGTGCTTGAGCTCAGTCTGAATATGGTGGTGGGAGAAGGATTCGAACCTTCGAAGTCTGTGACGGCAGATTTACAGTCTGCTCCCTTTGGCCGCTCGGGAACCCCACCTGGGTACTTGATGGTGCCGGCTACCGGAATCGAACTGGTGACCTACTGATTACAAGTCAGTTGCTCTACCAACTGAGCTAAGCCGGCATCAAGTGGTGCGCATTCTAGGAACTGCGGGCGCGGGATGCAACAAAAAAATTGCGATAAATGTGCTTTCGCTTATTATTTGTGCAAAACTTCGCAAATTGACGATTTTTTGGAGAAAAAACGCGCAATAAAAGCCACTCACCAGCGCATTTTGCTGCGACCGCTGCGCCAGGTTGTAGCCATTTAATTCTTTCGGCGCCCGTCAACCGCTCAACAATCATACAAACGCCACCCTTCTGCACCACTCGCTGTCGTCATGCTCATCGATAGTGCAATTTTTCGCTCAGGGATGAACATTTACCGCCTGTTTTCCACTATCCAGCACTGGATCGCTTATTGCATCTAATCAATGAAAGTCTTTAAGGAGGAGAACGCATGAAAATCATCTTACTCAATGCTGCCACCTTACCTCTGTATCGTAGCGAGCTGGCCACTCTGTTAATGGATGCTGTCGCCAGTAATGCGTCCGTCGGGTATCAACAACGTTTAACACGTGAAGCGGCTGAAAGTTACTTTCATAGTTTGCGCTCTGAAATCGCCAAACGGGAAAGGCTGCTGTGGATTGCCCGTGACCCTCAGGGATTACGTGGCAGCGTCCAGCTGGAGATCTGTCAAAAGCCGGATGGTCAAAACCGCGCGGAAATTCATAAACTGCTGGTGCACTCGCGTGTCAGACGTCAGGGCACGGCTAAAATGCTGATCGCTGCTCTTGAGCGCAGCGCGCATGAGCAGCAGCGTGGGCTGCTCTGCCTGAATACCCGTGCTGGCTCAGCCTCGGAAGCATTCTGGCGCGCACAGGGCTACCACTGTCTCGGTGAAATCCCCGATTATGCCAGTTCACCCGATGGCTATTTCCATGCATCGGTGATCTATTACAAGAGACTGTTCGCGGTTAACCCGCTGATCCGTTCGATTGCCAGTTAACAAAAGTGCAAAAGTGCGGGCGTTGTTGCGATTGCGTCTGCACATTTATCTTTTTCCTTCTTTTTCTCGCCTTACTGGTGTTAACCTCCTGCGCATTGTTTTCTGAAATTTCCCTGAGTACGTAAGCGAAATAAGGAGATGGCGTTTTCACGTCAGCCCTTATGCAACGTGCTGACGGGTAAATATTTGCTGGCAGAAGCATGCATATGAGCAAAAAAGATTCCCTGGTAACTACGCCCTACTTAGAGTTCGACAGGACCCAATGGGCAGCGTTACGTGACTCCGTGCCAATGACGCTTTCAGAAGAAGAGATTGCACGTCTGAAAGGCATTAACGAAGATCTTTCGCTGGAAGAAGTGGCTGAGATCTATCTGCCTTTGTCACGTTTGCTGAATTTCTACATCAGTTCCAACGTACGCCGTCAGGCAGTGCTCGAGCAGTTTTTAGGCACCGATGGTCAGAAAGTTCCTTATATCATTAGCATTGCTGGCAGCGTTGCCGTCGGCAAGAGCACCACGGCGCGTGTCCTGCAAGCGCTGCTGAGCCGCTGGCCGGAACACAGACGCGTTGAGCTGATTACCACCGACGGCTTTTTGCACCCTAATGACGTGCTGAAAGAGCGCGGACTGATGAAGAAAAAGGGATTCCCGCAATCCTATGATATGCATCGTCTGGTCAATTTCGTGTCTGATCTGAAATCAGGCTCTTCGCAGGTTACTGCTCCGGTCTATTCGCATCTGATTTATGATGTGATCCCCGACGGGGACAAGATTGTACAACAGCCGGATATACTGATTCTCGAAGGCCTGAATGTATTACAGACCGGGATGGATTATCCGCACGATCCGCATCATGTATTCGTTTCAGATTTTGTCGATTTCTCAATCTATGTTGACGCGCCAGAAGAGTTGCTGGAAAGATGGTATATCAATCGCTTCCTGAAATTCCGCCAGGGCGCATTTACCGATCCTGATTCCTATTTCCATCATTATGCCCAACTTTCGGAACAGGAAGCCGTTGGTATCGCGACTCAGCTATGGAAAGAGATTAACTGGCTGAATCTTAAGCAGAACATTTTACCTACCCGTGAACGCGCCAGCCTGATTATGACCAAAAGTGCCGATCATGCGGTGGAATGCGTTCGATTGCGTAAATAACGGTGCCTGGAACAGCAGAGTCTGTTCTGCTGTACCCTTTCATTACAGGTAAGAGACATAAACGATGCCACTGGCGCTGTATTTTCCCGCCTCCGGCATCTCTTTCGCTCCGAGCGCAGCCTTTAGAGTAAAACTTTGCCGCTTATTGTTGCCCGGCAGGGTAAATGTCACGCCATCCCATGCATCCTGATTGTTAATCGTCAGCGTGCTGTAAAAATTTCTCCTGGCACCATCAAAATAAATCTGACGCTCTCCCAACAGAGACTCCGCAAACACACTGACCGTTCCAGCTAATGAGCAGTACAAATATCCGGTAACTTCCTGCGCGGTATCATTAATCTGCAGGCTGTTCAGCACGCCAAAATTAATTTCCAGCGGCAGGACTATGTGACATGACTGATTTTCCGGAGGCAGCTCACCGCATACCGATCCAGGAAACTTCACTGCGGTGCGGGTCTCTGGCGTGGGATGCTGCGGTTGATCGATATAGAACATCCCGACGCAAGTGGCTTGCCGGCTCTCGACGTTAAACACGCCGGTGTAAGGGATGCCTTTTGCCTGTCGCCACGCTTCCATCACCTCTTTACGCGTCCGCAGCCTTTCAATACGAATACAGTTATTATTCAGGGCGCAGGAAGAGTACATACTCGGCGCATGCGAGCGATACATCACATCCAGACCGACATAACAACTTGGCCATTTAAAACAAGGGTTAAGATCGATTTCATTCTCCTCCCATCCCACCAGCCGATGCACCACCTGAAGATTATTGAAAGAGAGAGGAAACACATAAGCCCCCGCCATCACCTGTTGCGCCAGCACAGTCAGCAGGAGGATTAACGCCCTGACTAGTTTGATAAACATTCCATTGTTCCTTTATTCGCATAGCCAGCAAGGCTATAAATAAACGGCACGCAATGTGGCGGAGGCTCTTATCTTACCTTTCGCCAAGATGGCTCCATGACGCTGAACCGGTACCGCTTGCAGTCTCGGCAGATGCCCGATATCAATCGGTACTGATTTGTTAATCTCCAGTGGTACTCCATCCAGCAGCATTCTTATCCCCAGACCCGGCATATTGGTATCCAGTGCGGTAATATCAAATGGGCTGACAGCGCCGGCCAGCGTCAATGTCACCACTGAGGGAGCAACCGTACCGGGACACTTCAGCTTAAAATCGATATCCTGCAGGTAATTCTGCCCGTCGACTTTATCCGCGTTGAGGTTGTCGCCAAATTCGACCGTGATCATCTGCCCCTGATTAATCGTGCAGGCCGGCGTAATCAGTACCACACGCAGCATTATATTCTTCTGCGGAACGGCATGGGCTACGCTCAGCAGGTTAATACCAAAGGCGACAAGCATTACGCTACATAACAGCAGGATACTTCCCGGCTGACTGCCGCTTTTTTGCCATGGCTTCATCGATTTATCTCCGGGCAGGTCGATCATTATTTATGCTCTACCACCGCCCGGCAGCGATCGGCTTCGCAACGAAATTTAAGCTCAGTACGCCCTCCGTAGTCGTTGACGTAAGTCAGCACCGGCTCTGATCCCAGACTGGAGAGCGAGCCGCCCAGCCATGCCTTATCTCGTGGCGCAATCATTAACGGCGCAAACCCCGCCGCCGTAGTGCTCTTCTGATGATGCCTGGCGTCTACCAGCGTGATGAAGTAAGGCGTCGGATTAGCGATTTGATAGCGGTCATCCCGCCGGGTCAGCGTCAGTTGTTGCTGCCACGGCGTCAGCCGCTCTGCCTCACCAGGCACAATGGCCTGTGGTCGGTAAAACAGCTTGATGCTGGTTTGCAATGCAATTTGTAAGGTATTGGGTTTGTCGCTACGTGGGGGGATTTCGCGCAGGTTAAAGTAAAAAAGGGTCTCTCTATCCTGCGCCAGCGATTCGGCCGCTGGCAGCGCCTGTATTTTTATCTGGCTTCTTTCGCCCGGCTCAACACGTTGCACCGGAGGTAACACCATTAATGGCGAGCTGATTTTTTCTCCCTGCTCGTCGGTCAGCCAGCTCTGAGCCAGAAAAGGCAATTGCTTATTCTCATTGCTGATACTCAGGCTAATCGCTTTGTCGCCGGCATTATAAATGACCCTTGTGCGGTCGAGCGCAATAGCGGCCATAGCCATTGATGTATTGAGGTTCACCAGCAAGATGACCGCGACGGCGCGGCCCGACAAATTAAGTTTCATATCACGCTATCCATCCCTGTAACGATTATTGAATGATGTCCTTAAAAACTATTCAGCCCCGACCGACCGGTTACGGCAAGGCAGACTGAGCGCAGCTAACTGCGGTTCTGATAACGAAACAGGTATTTGTACATAGCACTGCACGCTATTATCCCACTCAACCGACATTCTCTCGCCCGGCCGGATGCCACTCAGCCAGGCACTGCCCTCATCACTGACCATGCCGGTCTGCTGCATTTTTTCATTGCGCAGCAACGCGCCAAAGGGTGGAACCTGTTCCTTATCGAGATGGATACTGACCATCGCCTTCTTACCTGCAGTCACATTGAATTTTCGATAACCGATAGCCCCTTCCGTCAGCGTGGCCTGCACTACCGATCGGGTTGCTTCAATATCGTCAGACAGCCTTTCAACATCAATACGGGCACGGCTGGGGTAATAACTGTGCATATCTGTTATCACCGCCTTACCGAAAACATTGCTTTTGACCGGGCTGCCATATCCTCTTACCGGTACGTCAGCGAGGCCATCAACATCCACCAGTAACCGGGTGCCGCCAGAAGCCGAGACGCGATGCACTGCTCCCCCTTCAGGCGTCAGGGTTGCACCACCCTGTGCTGATAATCCAATTGAGCTATATTGACCTTGCTGGTAGCCAGCACTGGCGCTCAGTTGTGCACTCTCTCCCGCGTGGTTGTAAAAGCCACTGAACGCCCCTCCCTGAGGTGTAGTGCCAGCACTAAGCTGATAGTTATGCTGCTCATCAATATTTCTAAAATATCCCACGCTCTGCTCAAGCTGTTGATTATTTAGGGAGAGGTTATAGCTTAGTGTTGATTGTGTTCCCCACGGCAAGGCGAAAGCGATCCAGCCACCCTTATCATCGCGGTCACTGAACTTATTGCGGAAACCGGCCAGCGAAACGTTGATATTCTTCCAGCCAGCCAGATCAAACATTCGGGCTAAAGTCAGATCATATCGTTCGCTGTGAGGGCGATCCCAGTAACTCTGGTGGCTGTAATTGAGATATGCATCCAGCTGCCAGCGGGTAAACTGCTGCCTGAAGGTGAGCGTATAGAGCTGCTTGCCGTGACGACTCAGCGAATTATCCTGCTTTGCCAGCAGATAATCAGACATCGTCATAAAATTACGCTCGGAAAACCGATAGCCGGCGAAGGTTAACTGGCTGGAAATCGATTCAAAACGTTTGGCGTAGCTCAGGCGCAGGGATTCTCCACTCAGGCTAATGTCATCAGAGACATCCGCGCGCGACACGGTGCCATCAACAGAGACTGCGCCGAGGATAAACAAGTCTCGTCCAATCCCCGCCGACACTGCCTGATATTCTTCTCCGAGGATACTGCCGCCATAGGCTGACCAGCTATTAGAAATGCCCCAGGAGAATTCTGTGCTGGCAAACAGTGGATCGGTAAGACGGTGGGCAGTCAGCGAGGGCTTTCCGGCAGCCAGCTTATAGCGCACCATACCTGGACGGGTGAGATACGGCACCGTGGCGGTATCGATCTGAAAACGCTGGATATTCCCATCCTGCTCTTCGATACGCACATCCAGCTTACCTGCTACCGCATCACTAAGATCCTGAATACGAAAGGGGCCAGCGGGTACCTGAGTTTCATACAGTACGCGATCCTGCTGGCTGATGATCACTCTGGCATTGCTTCTGGCGACACCCGTAACTTCGGCAGCATAGCCCCGTAAGCCGGGCGGTAACATACTGTCGTCTGAGTTCAGGCTCAGGCCAGTAAAACGGAAACTATCAAAAATGGCTGAATCGAGATTATCTTCTCCCAGCGTCAGGCGCGCTCGCAGGCTGGGTATTGCTCGCCAGCCGTAGTAGCGACTCCAGTCGATATCATACTGGCGGTTTTCCCCACTCTGCGTTTTCTCGCCGAAGCGTCCCTGCCACTCCGCACGCAGCCGCCACGCCTCGAAGTTAGCGCCGGTGACGCCATTACCACTGATACTGTAACTCTGTGTGCCAGTATGATGCTGTTCAGTGGCCTGCATATTCAGGTTGTAATCCAGCAGTACGCCGGCTATTCCGTCGTCCCAGCGCGAAGGCGGATCCCAGTCACTGGCATCGTACTCCAGCCAGTTTTGCGGGATTTTCACAACCAGCACGCCCTCCCCCAGCTCGCCCCGCACTTCCATTCCGGCGATACTGGAGATATCCAGACATTCGCCGTGGTGCCACCAGGTGAGCCGGGCCAGCAGGTTGGGCTTGATGGCAAACGCCGTCACTTCGTTGCGGGTCAGACAGGCTTGACTGCCCTCTGGGTTATTATCCACGGGATAAAAATGGATTTCCTGTTCTGGTAATTCATGGCGATTAATCATAATCGACATTTGATAGCTCCCGGGCAAAATAAATCCACGACGAGAAAACTGCGCAAAATCGATATTCTCCCGGTCCTTAATATCCATCACATCAGTGTTGAAGCGAATTTCATTTGCAGATGCTGGTAGGCTATCGAGTAAACACGAAATTAAAATCGCCTTTGTCAAATAGCTGAGAGCGTTAAAACGTCCATTGTTTTTATCACTCATTGGATAATTTCTTAGTCTTTATCCACCTCAGGCATCCCTTGGTGCCACAATTTTTACAATGAGGAGATTCAGGTAAAAATTCAGAGCTGAAACTGAGTAACTAATTGTTCCTCTCCGTTGTAAAAAGGCATGTGAAATTCCGCTTCACATGCCCCTCCCTGTTTATGGATAAACGAGTGTGAACCCAGCAATACTCTGGAATTCACCAGGAGTAATTGTCGCGGAAGCACCACCACCCCGAAGATACGCGGTATAAGGCAGCGTGTTATAACCCTGCAACAGAGGCTGAGGCGTCGTCGGTACACCTAACCTTATTTTGTTATTACTACCATCGTTCATCTCGATGCTGGCACCACTTGCAGTACCACTAATCCCCAGACTATCAGGGTCATAAGCCGATACCGGGCCAGAAAAAATGGCTTGTACGGTTTTCATTGTGGTTATATCGCAGTTTTCGAGTCTGATTTGGAACGGGCGAGGTACGGAAGTGCCGGTATTGCCGTTAGCGGCCAGTGCAACATTCGAGACCTGTCCGAGCTCAACCGTCTGATCTACGCTATCAGGACTAATTGAACAGGGTGAGTCAATAATCGCTCCGCTAAACGTCAATTTTCCATGACCGGCATCTGCAGCATCTGCGACTGAAACAGAACCAAATATCATCACTGCAGTCATCATTATCTTATTCACTTCCATGAACTTCTTATCCTTTTTAAATTCAATCACAAGATTTCCTTTCATTTTAAAAAATGAACATATAGATTTTGATATGTGTATATTTTTAAATGGCAAGCACGACAAATGTGCCTAACAACTGCCATGTGAGTGATTATAAAGAAACAACCTGATGATAAATGATGGCATCGCGAAAGATTGCCTTGCATTCAGCAATAAGACCATTTACGAAGAATCCTTCTCTGCACTGGTCTTTATTCAGATTGTCATTGAAACTTTACAAAGAAGAAATAGGATTTAAAAGTAATATTTTCTCGTCGGTTAAATACGAAACTTTTCACTTAACAAATTAATATAGTGAATTCATTGCGACATAACAGGTCGCGAAGATATACAAATCAGCATAAAACACTATACATTTACTTTTTAGTAAAATATTAGTTCCTTAAAATCATTTACAGTCTACAATATCCGGCATAGAGGACTATTTAAAGGATAATAAAATACGTCAGATATTTTCATAAATAACTGTTTGGAAAGGGATTTTAAGAACTATCTTAATAAGTTTTTTGTGCTAATTCACATGACAAGGAGTTCACTATTTATGAGAAATGGAAATTTACCTTTACAGCAATTTGCTTCAGGACTTTTGCCACATGCAGAAGATGTCATTCCCTGGCAGGAGTCGATAAAAAAACCGGTAACAGAAACAATTAGCAGAGGGAAGAAGCGCAATATTCTGCTTGAGGAACTTTATAATGCGCTACTTAAGCGCTGCAAGAAGCTGTCGCCACCTGCTTATGAGGAGTGGATTAGCACGCGGGTGCTGGCGGAAGACTGTGAGATGGGAATATATCAGACGCGCAGTATTTTGTTAAAGCTGGTTGAGCAACAGCGAGTGGTTGTTACGCCGACGCCAATAGCTAACTCATTAAGATGGTATGCGGTAATTAAGGACGGTACGACAGAGTCAGCGGGAAAGTAATTTATCGCTTCTTTCTGCTGCAAAATTCTCAACCCGCTGGAGGCAATAAAGCCTCCAGCTAAGTCAGACTTACTGTTGTGGCCGGAGAGAGATTTCTCCTCCTACCCAGGATTTGGTAATGCCGTCCTGCTCCAGTAATAAACCACCCTGCTGATCAATACCGCGGGCAATTCCCAGCACTTCACGATCGCCAATCAGTAATTTAACCGGTCGATTGATAAAATTATCCAGTGCCGCCCAGCGCTGAAGGAAAGGTGTCAGTCCGTCGCGTTCAAAATCCAGCAGAGTCCGGCGCAGTTTATTAACCAACATTGCAGTCAGCGCATTACGATCAATATTGATCCCAGCCTCCTGCAGGTTGATCCAACCCTGGTTCACCACAGAAGCATCAGGCGAACGCATCGCCAGATTTATACCCGCACCAATCACCAGGTTGGCTGCATCACCCGTTTTTCCCGTCAGTTCCACCAGAATACCCGCCAGTTTACGATCCTGCAGATAGAGATCGTTAGGCCATTTTACTCTGACATCTTTGGCACCCAGCTCCTGAAGAACTTCCGCCATCACAATACCGATCACCAGGCTCAGCCCCATGGCCGCCGCAGGCCCTTGCTCCAGGCGCCAGAACATCGACAAGTAGAGATTAGAACCAAAAGGTGAGAACCACTGTCGGCCACGGCGTCCACGACCTGCTTGTTGATATTCCGCCACACAGGCATCGCCCGACTGCAATAAGTCCATACGATCCAGCAGATACTGATTGGTAGAATCAATAACCGGGATAACTGAAACACGGTGTTTATCCAGTTGCATAGCAATGCTTTCTTCATTAAGTAACTGCAGTGGTGCAGACAGGCTGTAGCCTTTGCCGGTCACAGTGAAGACATCCAGTCCCCAGTCTTTTAAGGTCTGAATATGTTTATTGATCGCCGCGCGACTCATTCCCAGCGTTTCACCGAGTTGTTCGCCAGAATGGAATTCGCCGTCAGCTAAAATACTCACCAGCGCTAAGGGTACGGTATTATCTCTCATGCGATCACCTCGACAGCATTTTTCTCGCCTGTGGCACCGATAAAACGGACTTCGGGTTCGAGCCAGACATTAAACTTCTCACCAACACGCTGGCGAACATCATGGGCTAACGCAACAATATCCTGACCCGTTGCCTGTTGCTGATTAATAATTACCAGTGCCTGCTGACGATGTACCGCCGCCCCACCTTTGCCATAACCCTTCAGATCACATTGATCGATCAACCAACCGGCGGCCAGTTTTACCTGACCATTGGCCTGGAGATATTGAGGAGCTTGCGGAAATTCGGCGGCAATCGCTGCGGCTTGTTCAGCGCTTATCACCGGGTTTTTGAAAAAGCTGCCTGCATTACCGGTAACCTGCGGATCGGGAAGCTTGCTGCGACGCATTTGACATACGCTATCAAAAATTTCCTGCGGGGTTACCGTCGACGGATCCAGCCGGGTTAGATCACCATAAGTCATTATCGGCTTCCAGACCTTTTTCAGGCGTAAACCGACCGCGACAATGGCATAGCCATCACGATAATGATGTTTAAATACGCTGTCACGATAGCCAAACTGGCACTCTTCTGCCCGAATATGCTCAATTTCTCCGCTATTAAGATTGAGCACATCAACGTATTCACAAATCTGATTCAGTTCGACACCATAAGCACCGATATTCTGAATCGGAGCAGAGCCCACACAGCCCGGGATCAAGGCTAAATTCTCTAAACCAGAGAAACCATTCTTCAGGCTGTACTCTACCAGAGCATGCCAGTTCTCGCCGGCGGCTACATGCAACGACCAGGCATCGTCATCCTCAGCAACCTTGATACCTTTCAGACGGTTAACCGCGACTATACCCGCAAAGTTTTCGAGAAAAAGGACATTACTCCCTTCCCCGAGTAGCAAAAAAGGCACGGCTGCGCTTCGGCTCTCATGCCATGCTTCGCAGAGCTGCTCTGCTGTTTCAGCGAGGATAATTTTCCTGGCGTTTGCGTCGATTCCGAAGGTATTAAAGGGCTTTAATGAATTGATATCGCGGGACATGTCTGAGCCTTTACTGATTTATCTGCGCACAGTTTACCCGATTGTCGGGCGTTTTAATGGAATAAATGACTGATCAGAAGCTGTTATCACAGCAGTGAAGGGAAATTCAGGGGGATTTTCGGGGGGTCTTGCGGGAGCGCAAACGCAAAAAACCCTCAGCTTTCGCTGAGGGTTATCGCAATTTGATGCCTGGCAGTTCCCTACTCTCGCATGGGGAGACCCCAC
>NZ_JRXE01000040.1 GCF_001267535.1 Winslowiella iniecta
CCGGCGGCTTTGCGGTTTCTGCACTGATGGGCGGCTGTTCGGAAGTTATCAGCGTGGATACGTCGCAGGCAGCACTTGATGTGGCTAAACAGAATGTCGAGCTGAATGGCCTGGATGTGTCGAAAGCGCAGTTCCTGCGTGACGACGTATTTAAACTGCTGCGCAGCTATCGTGATAGCGGCGAGAAATTCGATCTGATCGTAATGGACCCGCCAAAATTCGTCGAAAACAAAAATCAGCTGGCGGGCGCTTGCCGCGGTTATAAAGATATTAATATGCTGGCGATGCAGCTGTTAAATCCCAATGGCATGCTGTTGACCTTCTCCTGCTCCGGATTGATGGCGACTGATTTATTTCAGAAAATTATCGCCGACGCCGCGCTGGATGCGCATCGTGATGTACAATTTATAGAGCAGTTCCGTCAGGCGGCTGACCATCCCGTGATTGCCAGCTACCCGGAAGGTATGTACCTGAAAGGATTCGCCTGCCGCGTGCTGTGACTTGAAAACAACACCCCTGGCCCCATATCGGAGTCAGGGCAATGTTTCTGAGGAGGTCACGATGATTGCCAGTAAATTTGGAATCGGTCAGCAGGTCCGGCATACAATGTTGGGCTTTCTGGGAGTAGTCGTGGACGTCGATGCGGAATACTCCTTAGACGAACCCGATATTGACGCGGTAGCAGAAAACGAACAGCTACGTGCTGCGCCCTGGTATCATGTGGTGATGGAAGATGATGACGGGGAAGCAGTACATACGTACCTCGCAGAATCTCAGTTATACGGGGAAATCCAGGGGGAACACCCTGAACATCCGTCGCTTGATGAGCTCGCCGCATCCCTGCGCCAGCAGCTTCAGACACCTCGCCTGCGCCATTGATAGCATTTCGCTCAAGTAGAGGTCACTCAATCCGGTTCATATTATTCCCCTCTTAAACAAGGGGAATAATTATCATTTCGTTCACATCAAGTCTTAATTGCAATACCATTCTTCAACCCGAAACATTCAATACTCTGCCTTATACTATTAACTAATTTTTCATGGAGCCCTGCCCCATGTATAACAATATTTTGTTTATTCCTTGCCATCCGGACAACCATAAATTAACACTGAAAACCACCTTAAATAAATCCAGAAACAGTTTGATTAGTAATCACCCACCTCAATCATTCCTGACGTGGGTGATTATTTACCAGCTTATCAGTTATTGAAAAGTGGTATTAAACGCTTCGCCATGTAATCAGCTGAGGACATACTTAGATGATTATCGTCGAACAGCAGAGGCTTACCATTCAACAGCATATTACATTTGTCATCTTTGCAGATTATTGATGATGGCATAAATCTAATCACCTTAGGATCAATATATTTATTGATATTTTCAATTGCAGGATTTTTAAAAATAAACTCAGGATTTCTGCCACGCGCCAAAGTGGTTGGCACATCAACTCCTGGCGTTGGAACAGGACCAACAATGATAACTTTCTTACCATGTGAAATAAGTCCCATCGCAGTTTTGTTCAAATTATCATAGAAATAATTTGGGTATACTTGATAACGTGCTGCCATAATAACTACGTTTATATCTTTGTTATTTTTCAAAAACTCATTTACACGATCATTATGTGCCATACATGAAGGCCGCGACTTTAACTGATAGTTTAGTGCGGGTGGGCAGGCTGAATAGGTGATTTCATAAACATTGATATCATTATTACCCAAAGCTTTAGATAACTCAGCTCCATGGCTATCACCCCACACGGCAACACTTGGGGTGCCCGTACCAAAGTGGCAATAATCGGATGTTTTCGGGACCCCTCTGTCAAAGTGACAATGCTCTCTTGCGGGGCTGGAATCCTCATGAGCTGATACATAGCGCAGAGTTTGTTCGCTAAATCGGCCAGGCCATCCGCTCATCATGAAGGTCATCGCGGTGACGAGAAGTAGTAAAGATAAACCACACGCACTCGCTGTATACAATTTTTTAGGGGGAAAAGCGGCCCGGTTCCGAAAAGGCTTTTCAATGAATCGCCATGAAAAATAAGCGGCGATTAAGGAAATAACTATAACCATTAATCGACCATAGTCGGCACCAAGTAAGTTCCAGTCCTTAAAGAATACGATTAAAGGCCAATGCCAAAGATACAGGGAGTAGGATATCAAACCTATAAAAACAACTGGTTTTAATGACAGTAGCTTTCCTGTCAGCGTTCTTTCCGCTGCGTAGATAATACACATGCTACCAAACACAGGGAGTGCTGCTGCGTAACCCGGAAACACCGTGCCAGAACCAAATGAGAAAACACTATACAGGATACATATCAGGCCGATTAATGATATTGACTCCTTGATATATCCCTTCTCAATCTTCGGAAAAATATTTAACGCCAGTAATGACCCGGCAATCAATTCCCATGCCCTTGTCGGCAAGAGGTAAAATGCAGCTGTCGGCTTAATACTGGTAAGAAACACACTTAACAAGAACGAGCATATAAATGCAAAGATCAGAAAAGGCCCTGGCGATCGCTTAAATTTAATCAAAATAATAAAAAGTATTATTGGAGCAAATATATAAAACTGCTCTTCAACACCTAAGGACCAAGTATGCAGTAGAGGCCTCTCTTCAGAATCCGTTGAAAAATATCCGGACTTCCTCCAACTTACAATATTTGATATAAATAGTAATGTTCCGATTATCTCTTTAGGTAAAAACTCATACTCCTCTGGCAACAGCGCAAATGGCGAAACCAAGAGAACGAATAATAGAACAGCAAATAACGCAGGGAATATACGTCGTATTCTACGTTCATAAAAATCTGTTATGCTATATGTCTTTAATGACATATCCCTTAACAAAATAGATGTAATAAGGAATCCACTTATCACAAAAAAAATATCCACCCCTATGTACCCACCAGAAAAAGAAGTAAATCCGGCATGAAATAAGAGAACGGGTATTATAGCTATAGCACGCAGTCCGTCGATATCGGATCGGTATTTAATGCTCACTGGAGCTCCTGTCTAAATGGAAACATTATTGACAAAAAATTAATATAACATGTTGTAATGTCGACAGCTTGTGTTTGAAATTGAATTAGTTGAAATTCAGAATATACCTTATGTTTGAACATTTTTTGATGTCCGCCGCAGATGACAGACTTCAATAAGTTTGACAAAGACTTCCATGGATTTTTAAGTGAAAAATTGAGCCCTTGCACAATATTAGTGCAAAAATAAATCACTTTTTAACCGCGAATACGATATCGCCTTTAGCACTGAGCAAGAAAATGAACATTTTGTGAACTTTTGCACGATAACGGTCATTCTGTATGTTATACCTTTGCCTGCCAAAGATACAACGCTGCTAACCGGTAACACCACTAACTTATCGGTGAAAATTTTAATCGCCGGATAAGTTGAAAACCCGTGCCCGGTGTTGGTCAGCCATCAGAGACCACAAGGCCAAAAAAGATTTGGGCCAGGTTGTCTCTGATTTGCCGAATCTTAATAATTTTCTCAAATGAAAAAGATTAGCTCATAACGATTTTTACTCAGCCTTCGCCAGCCCCAGCCGCGGAATCTCAATTTTCGGGCAGCGATCCATCACCACACGTAATCCCGCCTCGCCTGCCAGAACCGCCGCCTGTTCATTAATGACGCCAATTTGTAGCCACAGGGTTTTGGCACCGATGGCAATCGCTTCCTGCGCGACGCCCCACGCCGCTTCAGCATTACGGAACACGTCGACCATATCGATCGGATGGGGGATCTCCCCGAGCGAACCATAGACCTGCTGGCCAAGTAAGGTCTGACCGGCAAGTTTCGGGCTGACAGGGGTTACCTGATAGCCCTGAGATAACAAATAAGCCATCACGCCATAGCTGGGGCGAGCCGGATTATCACTGGCCCCCACCAGCGCAATGCTTTTTGTCGTCGTCAGTACATCAGCAATCGTTTGATCGTTCATATCCCACTCCTTATGCGATGAATGCAAACATTTTAGGTTATTTGTGGTCGGAAGATGAGACACATGCGGCAGCATGCAGTTTTATGGATTAATAGCACGAATAAATATGTTTAAATGTTAATATGCTGCCATAATGTAAGAATTTGATACATTCATCGCGTTATTTGCTGTCCTCTCGTGCTCTGGAGTAAAGATGAAACTGCGTCTGGTGCTGTCAGGTTTAATCGCCCTGCTGGTTGCTGCATCCTGCAATGCGACCACGCTGAAGCTGGCACCTGAAATTGACCTGCTGGTATTGGATGGACGTAAAATCTCCGGTTCTCTGCTGAAAGGTGCTGAAGGGTTAGAATTAGAACGTGGCGAACATCAGTTCTTGTTCCGCGTAGTAAAACCGCTGGATAAAGATCGTTACCATCCGGTAAGAGAATACGTTTCTGTTCCGCTGATCGCCACGTTCACTGCGCAGGCTAAATCCGTGACTATCCGTTTGCCCGCGCTGCAAACGCTGCATGACCGCCGACACTTTGATAAAGCCGCTGATTTCCAGCTGGTCGATGAGCAAGGTCATGAGATTGTCAGTCGACGCGATCATTTACTTCCCAGCCATCACAGCGATCTGGAACAGGCAATGATTGCCTATAACCGTAATGGTCAGGTGGCGTCGGTTCCGCGTTTTGCCCAGCCGCAGGCGACGACCACTATCACCCAGTCTATGCCTGCTGACCTGGCGGTAAACGACACCGCGACCGAGCGTCTGCTCAATCTGTGGTTCCACCAGGTTGACGCGGCCACCCGGCAACGCCTGGTTTTGTGGATGAGGGCATTACGGGCAAGTTGATGTTTTACCTGAAGCAGCGGTAAACTCGCCAACGCTGATAAGTAAAATAATCGCCCTTATTTCCCTCACCCTACGCAAAACCAGGATGCATTAATGGAGCAAACCAGCCGTACTATCCCCGAACTAAAACATATTGCTTTGGTGGCACACGATCATTGTAAATCGTCGTTGCTGCAATGGGTCAGTACCCATAAAGCCGTGCTGGGTAACCACACTCTTTATGCCACCGGCACCACCGGCAATCTTATCCAGCGCGAGACCGGCTTAGAAGTTAACGCCATGCTGAGCGGCCCAATGGGTGGCGATCAGCAGGTTGGCGCACTGATTTCGGAAGGGAAAATTGATCTGTTAATTTTCTTCTGGGATCCGCTTAATGCCGTGCCGCACGATCCCGATGTTAAGGCCTTGCTGCGCCTTGCCACCGTGTGGAATATCCCGGTGGCAACCAACCGCTCTACCGCCGATTTTATTATTCATTCACCGCTGTTTTCACAGCCGGTCGATATCCTGATCCCGGATTACCAGCGCTATCTGCAACAGCGCTTACAGTAATGCACGGCGGCCAGTCCCCGCTGGCCGCTCAGGGTTTCCGTAATAGCGGAACGCCCAGCTGTTTAAACTGCGCGACAAAATCAGACGGTTGCTGACGATCAAACAGCATCCATACCTGCTGTTTTGCCCGGGTAATGGCGACATACGCCAGTCGCCGCTCTTCGGCGTCTGGAAAATCCTCCGGCTGCGGGAGTAATCCTTGCTCCATCACCGATTCACGCGCCGCCGCCGGAAAGCCATCTTTACCCTGCTGCAACCCGAGAATAATCACAAAATCGGCCTGTTGTCCCTTACTGGCATGAATGGTCATAAAATCGAGTTTCAGCTTTGGCCAGCGGGTTTTCGCCTTTTCCAGGATCTCAGGGCGCAAATGATGATAGCGCGCCAGCAGCAGCACCCGCTCCTCCGGTTTAGCGTAACCGCTGATTTTATTCAGCAACGGCTCCAGCTGATCGTCAGGCAACAGCGAGATCGATTTTTTATTGCCTTTGCTGAGACTGTTTAATGGCTTCTCCAGCTGATGCGGGTTTTCCTGCACAAAGCGGTTGGCGATATCACCAATCCGATCGTTAAAGCGATAAGTGGTATCCAGCACGCAGCGATCGCCATCACCAAAATGGTGATGGAAGGCGGTCGTCAGCGTCATTTCCGCGCCGCTGAACCGGTAGATCGCCTGCCAGTCATCCCCGACGGCAAACAGCGTAGTTTGCTTATTCTGTTTGCGCAGCGCCGCCAGCAGTGCGGCACGCTGGGGTGAAATATCCTGGAACTCGTCCACCAGAATGTGTTTCCACGGGCTGATAAAACGCCCCTTCTCAAGGATATTCACCGCCTGATGGATCAGACCCGAGAAATCCACCGCTCCTTCATCTTTTAGCGCACTCTTCCACGCTTTCAGTAGCGGTGCCATTAACTTTACGCGCTTGCCGAACAGCTCGCGCACCTCTTCCGGCGCTGACGCGATCATTGCTGCCTGCGCGCCGCCGTGCATCCGCATTAATCCCAGCCAGCGTTCCAGTCGGCTGGCCAGTCGTTGTGCCAGGCGCTCATTTTTCCAGAACTCTCCCTCTTCGACATCCCACTCCAGCTCATCATTGAGCCACTGCCGCCAGCCAGTGGCATGGGCTTTTTTCTCGCTGCACTGCTGACGCCAGGTATCAATCAGTAATTTACGCCGATGACTGCTGTCCGATTCCAGTTTACTGATCGCCGGGGATTTATTGCTGCCCTGCTGGATAATATGCAGCGCCAGCGCGTGAAAAGTTCGCGCCTGAATGCCATCGATCTCCAGCCGCGACTGAATACGCTGGTTCATCTCATCCGCTGCCTGGCGGCCAAATGCCAGTAACAGGATCTGCTGCGGTGTCGCCTGCTTACGCATCAGCAACCAACCGGCACGCGCCACCAGCACCGAGGTTTTGCCGCTACCGGCACCAGCCAGTACCAGTAATGAATCTTCACCATTAACCACTGCGCGCGCCTGAGATGGATTGAGCGGTGAGCTCTCAACACGGTCAAAGAAGTCGGCATACTGCTTCAGCATGCGGCTGGTCCAGTCCGTATTGCGTATTGCCAGCTGCTGCTCGCCATGCTGCAACCACTGCCGACAGAACTGGTAAAGCTCACGGCAGCTGGCGAATTCATTTAGCCGTTCAACCGGAAGCGGCAGGGCATCGAAGGCTTTCTCGATGGTATGACGAAGCTCGCTCAGCGCATTACGTCTGAGCCACATATCCTGCTGCTCAAAACGCTGCAGCGTATCCACTACGTCCTGCAGAACCTGCGCGCTGACCTCGCTCATTTCAGCACTCCAGCCCTGCCAGGCCTTATTCAGATAGTGATAAAAGCGCTGCGTTTCCTGCCATTCTGTGCCGTGCAGTCGCACCACTTTATTTTCCGGCAGGCTAAACTCCAGCTCTCCCCACACCAGCCCCCGCTTGCACTGAATGGCAAGCAACTGGTTAAAAGGAATCAGATATTCATGCTTTTCACCGCTGACTTCGACGCCTGCTGCCAGCAGCCGCACCCGATTGTAAGGATGTTGCGCCAGGTGTTTACCCAGCGACGTTGATTTAAGTTCCATTCAGATTGACCATGTCGCGGTTTTAGTGTCTGTTACGCAGTTTAACTGGCAGGAGTTTACCGCTCCACCGTTAAAACACGTTACAATCAGCTAATTATCTGATTGCTGATACAGCGCACTGATTAAGGGCAAAGCATTTATGCGTACCGTACTCAATATCATCAACTTTATTTTCGGCGGTTTTTTTACCACGCTGGCCTGGCTGACCGCGACAGTGGTGAGTATCATTTTTATTTTCACCTTGCCGCTAACCCGCTCGTGCTGGGAAATCACCAAAATAGCGCTGCTGCCGTATGGTAATGAAGCGGTGCATGTGGATGTGTTAAATCCCGGCAAAAAAAACGCGCTGATGAATTCCGGTGGCACACTGTTAAATATCCTGTGGTTTATCTTTTTCGGCTGGTGGCTGTGCCTCTCTCATATCTCCGTAGGGATAATCCAGTGTTGTACCATTATCGGAATTCCGGTGGGTATCGCTAATTTCAAAATTGCTGCCATCGCGCTGTGGCCGGTTGGTCGCCGCGTGGTATCAGTAGAAGTGGCACAAGCCGCTCGGGAAGCCAATGCGCGCAGCCGTTTTAACTAAGCAGGTAGAGTGTGATGTTTGCGATTAAGCCACGCCTGCGTCGCTACGCCCTGAGCAGTGCCTGGCTGTATAACCTACGAATTTTGCTGGCACTGGCCGGTACCGCCGCAGTGCCCTGGTGGTTGCACCAAATCATCTGGACCATTCCGCTGACGCTTGGCGTGGTGGCTGCCGCCCTGGCCGATCTTGACGACCGTTTAAGCGGGCGCTTACGTAATCTGTTGATTACGCTGGTCTGCTTCTGCATTGCGTCGGTGTCGATCGAGCTACTGTTTCCTTATCCCTGGCTGTTTATTGTGGGGCTGGCGCTCTCAACCTGCGGTTTTATTCTGCTGGGCGCGCTGGGTCAGCGCTATGCCACCATCGCCTTCGGTGCGCTGCTGATCGCCATTTACACCATGTTGGGGATCGGCCTGTTTCCACAATGGTATCTGCAACCGGTGCTGCTGCTGGTCGGGGCGATTTGGTATAACCTGCTGACGCTGACCGGACATCTGCTGTTTCCCATCCGGCCGCTCCAGGAGAACCTCGCGCGCAGCTTCAGCCAGCTGGCACATTATCTCGAAGCCAAAGCAAATCTGTTTGATCCGGATATCGAAGAGAACGACGATGCGCCGCTGATCGACGTGGCGATGGCCAACAGTCAGCTGGTGGCGGTACTGAATCAGACCAAAAGTTCGATTCAGACGCGTTTACGTGGCGATCGGGGGCAGCGCAGTACTCGCCGCACGCTGCATTACTATTTTGTCGCGCAGGATATTCATGAGCGCGCCAGCTCTTCACACGTGCAGTATCATCAGTTACGCAAAGAGTACCGTTACAGTGAGATCCTGTTCCGGTTTCAGCGCCTGTTGAATATGCAGGCAAAGGCTTGCCAGCAACTGGCGCATTCTATTCTGATGCGTGAAACCTGGCAGCATGACAACCGTTTTGACTCTGCCTTTAGCCATCTGCAAAGCGCTCTGGAACGGTTGCAGGCCGCGCAGCCAGAATCCGGCACCATCAAAGCCATGCACTATCTGCTGCACAATTTAAAGGCCATCGATGCACAGCTGGCGACCATTGAGTCCGAGCAAGCGCTGGAGCTGGCTCATGCCACGCATGATAACAATCTGTCAAATGAAGGACTGACCGGCTGGAGCGATATTCGCTTACGCATCAGCCGCCACCTCACCCCTGAGTCAGCGTTATTTCGCCATGCAGTGAGAATGTCACTGGTGCTGTGTGTTGGTTATGCTTTTATCCAGATAACCGGGCTGGAGCATGGTTACTGGATATTGCTAACCAGCTTATTTGTCTGCCAGCCTAACTACAATGCCACCCGACGACGGCTGGCATTACGCATATTGGGAACGCTGGCCGGTATTGCCGTCGGTCTGCCAATGCTGTGGCTGGTGCCTTCAATAGACGGACAGCTGATGCTGATCGTGCTTACCGGCGTGCTATTTTTTGCCTTCCGTAATGTGCGCTATGCCCATGCCACGCTGTTTATCACGTTGCTGGTGCTGCTGTGCTTTAACCTGCTGGGTGAAGGCTTTGAGGTGGCGATACCCCGTATTGTCGATACCTTACTCGGTTGCGGTATCGCCTGGCTGGCGGTCAGCTATATCTGGCCTGACTGGAAATTCCGTCGCTTACCGGCGGTCACTGAACGCACCCTGAATGCCAACTGTCGCTACCTTGACGCGATCCTGGTGCAATATCATCAGGGCAAAGATAATCGCCTTGATTACCGTATTGCGCGCCGGGATGCGCATAACAGTGATGCTGAGCTGGCCTCGGTGGTATCCAATATGTCGACGGAGTCACGCCGCAATCCGGCGTTGCTGGAAGCGGCATTTCGTCTGCTCTGCCTCAATCACTCGTTCCTGAGTTATATTTCTGCGCTGGGTGCGCATCGGGAAAAAATTGCCAGTGTCGAAATGCTACAACTGCTGGATGATGCGGTTTGTTATGCAGATGATGTGTTGCAGGTCGATACGGTTAACGAGCAGCAGACCAGACAGATACTGGAGAATCTGACGCGGCGGATGGCAGCCATTCAGCCTGCTCCTGAAACCAAAGAGCCACTGGTACTACAACAGCTGGGTTTACTGGTGGCTCTTTTACCGGAGATCGCCGCATTGAAAAAGCAGATTTCCCACTCGCTTTAGCCTTACTTTTTCGCCTGAGGACAAAGACTCAGGCATTCAACCCAGTCACGAAGCTCCTGCATGACGGCATCAGGCAACGCCGCCTGATGCCGTCCTGTTATCGCCCCTTCCAGCGCGAACAAAATATTTATCCCGACATTTTTATGTGCCGCTTTCAGTTTTAACCAGCACTGCTTCGAGCCTTCCGCCCGTAAGCTTTGTACCGAGCATATCCCGACCTCACGCAACATCATCTCCAGCCGCAGCCCCATATTCGGCAGGTCTTTTACCCGCGGGTTGGCGATCTTATCGAGAGATTGCTGCTGCGCCCGTTTAAGGGATGATCGCGAAAGCGCCAGCAGCATTTCGGGCTGTTCCCACATCGCGTCATCAACGCGAAAGTAGTTCAATGCCACCGGCATTCCGCGCTTCTGGAACACCAGCGGCGGCATACGGCCTGCTCCGACATACGGCTGTATCTGTTCACACGCACGCAGGTAAAGTTCTCCTTCCGCCACCACTGCAAAGACGATTTTCTCTACCGCAAGGCTGTATCCACCGAATTGCGTACGTGTATCAATTTTGCCCAATGACGCAAGATAACGTTTTGACTGCTCAATCCTTTGTTTAGAGTTATTCATGCAAATCTCCTTTAGCATGCGGGTGAGAATGCAAAAAAACGTTCTTTTACATGAAATTAGAAAATATTCAATTCGCGTAACAGGTTCAATCATTAAATCGATTTGCATCTCATTTTCATTTTAATCTGCGAGATGTTTTCAGAAATTGAGGTTGATCTTTACCCACAAGGCAGTTACTGTATATCCATACAGTAACATTGCGAGCGAATAAAAATATGCGTACTCATCTGCTGAAAACTCAATCTGCTAATGCTGTGATTCACCCTTCCCGTCACGCGGCAACTGCGTCCGTTTCCGGTGGTTGGATCAGTGAACTGACTTACAGTGAAGATCAACCAGGCATGACGCAAATGCTGTTGTTACCTCTGCTTCAGCAGCTGGGCACGCAATCTCGCTGGCAGTTATGGCTCACGCCGCCACAAAAATTAAGCCGTCGCTGGTTACAACAGTCGGGGTTACCGCTGGATAAAGTGATGCAGATTCCGCAGGCCGGGCAGATTAGTACCGTTGACGCGATGATAAAAGCGCTGCAGACAGGGAATTACAGTGTCGTGCTGGGATGGTTACCTGAAGAAATTAATAGCGACGATCGTCGTCGGCTGGATGAAGCGGCTGCAATGGGTCAGGCTTTGGGTCTGATTATGCGACCTCAGTATCGGGTATCGTCCTCCGCCAGACCAGAAAGTGGCCTAAAAATTCACTCTACTTTGTATCATTAAGTAAAAATAAGATTTATCCCAGGATTTTTTTGCGATCGTGCCTGCATAACACACTGATTCTGCTCTGGCGCGGCTGCACAAAGGTTTAGCCGCAATAAGTTCCCAGATTTAATGCATAAAATAGCCCTTAAAATGTTAAATTTTATGTATGAAACACTGTTTTTTTGCTGCGCCTCATCACATCCTACTTGTAAGTTTGCTGGTACGTTGTAGACTTTATCTCGCCAGGGTGCTCAATAACCTCCGTTTTTCGGTAGAGTAATAATCGAGCTTCATAACCCGGCGAAGGATTAAACCAAGGGCTTAATTTAAAGCTCATTGCCTATTTGGATGATAACGAGGCGCAAAAATGAAAAAGACAGCTATCGCAATTGCAGTGGCACTGGCTGGCTTCGCTACCGTAGCGCAGGCCGCTCCGAAAGATGACACCTGGTACACCGGTGCTAAACTGGGCTGGTCTCAGTACCATGACAAAGGTTACTACGGTAACGGTTATGCAGATAACGATGGCCCATCCCATGAAAATCAGCTGGGTGCTGGTGCATTCCTGGGTTATCAGGCTAATCCGTATCTGGGCTTCGAGCTGGGTTATGACTGGCTTGGCCGTATGCCTAACAAAGGCGACAAAGTAAACGGCGCTTTCAAAGCTCAGGGCGTTCAGCTGGCAGCTAAATTAAGCTACCCGGTAGCAGACGATCTGGACATCTACACCCGTCTGGGTGGTATGGTCTGGCGTGCTGACTCAACTCAGACTAACTCAACCTACGGTCGCATCAGCGATCACGACACCGGCGTTTCTCCGCTGGCTGCTGTTGGTGTTGAGTATGCACTGACCAAAAACTGGGCTACCCGTCTGGATTACCAGTGGGTTAACAACATCGGTGACGCAAGCACCGTTGGCGCTCGTCCAGACAACTCCATGCTGAGCGTGGGTGTTTCTTACCGTTTCGGTCAGGACGAAGCTGCTCCAGCACCAGCTCCAGCTCCAGCACCGGCTCCGGTTGTAGAAACCAAGCGTTTCACCCTGAAGTCTGACGTTCTGTTCAACTTCAACAAAGCAACGCTGAAGCCAGAAGGTCAGCAGGCTCTGGATCAGCTGTACACCCAGCTGAGCTCCATGGATCCTAAAGACGGTTCAGTTGTGGTTCTGGGTTACACCGACCGCATCGGTTCTGAGCAGTACAACCAGAAACTGTCTGAGAAACGTGCTCAGTCCGTTGTTGATTACCTGGTATCTAAGGGTATCCCTTCTGACAAAATCTCTGCACGTGGCGAGGGTAAATCTAACCCAGTTACTGGCAACACCTGTGACAGCGTGAAAGGCCGTAACGCCCTGATCGACTGCCTGGCGCCAGATCGTCGTGTAGAAATCGAAGTTAAAGGCATCAAAGACGTTGTAACTCAGCCACAGGCTTAAGTTATCCGCGTTAATAAAACCCCGCCAAGGCGGGGTTTTTTATTTTTTGCAGAAGCTGATTTAGAAAAATGAGGCTGACTTACTCTTCCGGTTTACCCAGCATATCCTTCAGCCCCTGCTTCAGTGAGGACATCTGATCGGCGTATTTCTCTTTACGCTCAGCATCCTCAATCAGTTGAACAATGGTCTCCGACAGCGTGCAGTGACGACGCTGCGCCAGTCCTGCCAGCCGCTGCCAGACCAGATACTCCAGATCGATCGACTTTTTACGGGTATGTTGATGCTCGGCATTAAAGTGGCGTTTGCGTCGCGCGCGAATCGTCTGCTTCATGCGGTTTTCCAGCGTCGGATTGATATGTAACTCAATCCATTTCAGCACTTCCACCGGCCGGTTTTCCATCGCCAGTAACGCGTCCACCGCTTCTTGCGCCGCGCTAATTTCGATATAACGCGTGATCAACTCCCCCTCCCGGTGTTTTTTTACCAGGTAGGTCCATTTCCATCCGCTTTCCAGGTTTTCGAGTTGCTGATATTTCATCGGGATCTCATCGTTACCACGTAACAAGCTAAGAATAACAGCTTTTTTCCGCATTGCGGCAGAGAAAACCATACGATTAAACCGGATGAGATGACACGCTGGAGCAAAATGCATCTCTACGGTGCTTAACCGGCTGAAATCTTGTATAATCGCGCTTTTCCTCAATTCAGATAAATTCGATAACTTTGACCAGTAACCGATTAGAATGGCGCGCCCTACAGCCCGATACCGACAGCTATCAGCCTCTTTTTTCCCAGGCATTTGATGACGATACTGACAGCCTGTCTGCGGTACAACCTCGTCTTATCAATGCGTTAGGTTTACTGCAGCAGTCCTCGGCAGCCTTCCCGTTGATGCTGGTGAAATGTGCGGAAAACCCTGACTACTTACCGTTACTGACCTCAGCACTGCAAAGTCTGGCGAATGATGACGCACAACAGCTTTACGGTGGCGAGTATCTGATCGATGAGCAAAATATCCGCTGGCAACCTGCCCGCATTGCGGATGATCGTTTTGCCACGGTTGGCGAAATCAGCTATGCCGACTGGATTGAGCCGGAACAGCTGTTTGGTTGCGTTCGCATTCATCAAAACCGCATTACATTAGAGCCGGGGCTGCTGCACCGCATCAACGGTGGAACGCTGGTGCTCTCTTTGCGCAGCCTGCTGGCGCAGCCACTGATGTGGTTGCGTCTGAAACAGGTGATGACGCGCCAGCGCTTTGACTGGCTGTCTCCTGATGAAACCCGCCCACTGCCGGTTTCAATTCCTTCAATGCCAATGCAGTTCCGACTGGTACTGAGCGGCGAGCGTGACGCGCTGGCTGACTTCCAGGAGATGGAGCCGGAACTGGCGGCGCTGTGCATCTATAGCGAGTTTGAAGAAAACCTGCAAATTGCTCATGAAGACGATCTCAGCCTGTGGTGCCAGTGGACCAGCCAACTGGCAAAACAGTTAGCCTTGCCGGCTATCAGTGCCGATTTCTGGCCGGTTTTGCTGCGCGAAGCGGCACGTTACACCGGCGATCAGGAAAACGTGCCAGTCTGTCCGGCATGGCTTGGCCGCCAGCTGCGAGAAGCGGCTCTGTACAGTGAGCAACAGTTGCTGACCGGCGAGAGCCTGACTGCCGCTCTCAGCGCCCGCGAATGGCGCGAAAATTATCTTTCTGAGCGCGTGCGTGATGAAATCCTGCTGGATCAAATTCTGATTGAAACCGAAGGTGAGGCCATCGGCCAGATTAACGGACTGTCAGTGATCGAGTTTCCGGGTCATCCGCGCGCCTTCGGTGAACCTTCCCGCATAAGCTGTGTCGTACATCCAGGCGACGGGGAATTCACCGACGTTGAGCGTAAAGCCGAGTTAGGCGGTAATATTCATGCGAAAGGCATGATGATTATGCAAGCCTATCTGATTGCCGAAATGCAGCTCGACCAGCCTCTGCCCTTCTCGGCGTCCCTGGTGTTTGAGCAATCTTATTCGGAAGTCGATGGTGACAGCGCATCGCTGGCTGAGCTTTGTGCTCTGGTCAGTGCGCTGGCCATTCAGCCCATTAATCAGCATATTGCCGTTACGGGTTCAGTTGATCAGTTCGGTAATGTGCAGCCGGTGGGCGGACTGAATGAAAAGATCGAAGGTTTCTTCGAGATTTGCCGCCAGCGTACGCTTAACGGTAAACAGGGCGTGATCATTCCCGCCAGCAATGTACGCCACCTGAGTTTGCAGCAGGATGTGGTTGATGCGGTGCGCGATGGCCAGTTCCATTTGTGGGCGGTCAGCAGTGCGGATGAAGCACTACCGCTGCTGACCGGCGTAGAATGGGATAAAGAAAATGCCCCCTGTCTGCTACGCTCAATTCAGGAACGTATTGCACAAATTAACCAGCAGGATGCTCGCCAGCGTCCCTGGCCGCTGCGTTGGCTTAACTGGTTTAACCACAGCTGATCGGACTTGTTCAGCTTACACCTGTTAGCTAACCTTCGTGATTCACTAAAATAAGGCTTATTAAGAACATGGTAGATAAACGCGAATCCTATACGAAAGAAGACCTGATTGCTTCCGGACGCGGCGAACTGTTTGGCGCTGGAGGCCCACCGTTGCCATCAGGTAATATGTTGATGATGGACCGCGTCGTTAAAATGACTGAAGACGGCGGTAACTACGGTAAAGGTTACGTGGAAGCCGAGCTGGATATCAATCCGGAGCTGTGGTTCTTCGACTGCCACTTTATCGGTGATCCGGTGATGCCAGGTTGTCTGGGTCTGGATGCCATGTGGCAGTTGGTTGGTTTTTATCTCGGCTGGCTGGGTGCGGAAGGCAAAGGCCGTGCACTGGGCGTGGGTGAAGTCAAATTCACCGGCCAGGTTCTGCCAACCGCTAAGAAAGTCACCTACCGTATCCACTTTAAGCGCGTGATTAACCGTAAACTGGTGATGGGCGTGGCTGATGGTGAAGTTCTGGTAGACGGTCATGTTATCTATAATGCGACCGACCTGAAAGTGGGCCTGTTTAAAGACACCACCTCTTTCTGATAACAGATATGAAAACCTCCGCGCTCAGCGGAGGTTATCTTCCTTGTCTTAACAGTCAGTTATGAAGTAACTGCCCTGTCCTCCATAGCTTGTCGCCAACCTCCCAACCAGTGTGACCTTGCATCAATAATCTGGTAAGGACACATCTCTTTAGAGCGTCCGGTAATTCCCGCTTGATAACCCCGTGAATGTGCCCGTTCCAGGCGATCACGTTTCTGTCTCTTCATCATGCCTCGGTTCCCTCATATAGCTCTGCTGGAATGTGGAGTAAAGAAAACAGTGGTCACAGAATGTGCAGCCACCCTTAAGTTCTACAACCTATAGAGGGAAAGATCAATGCGCAAAATTCACGCCAATGTCATAAATGCAGGTTAAGATAAGCGGCTAAAACGCGCGAAAAACAAGATAAAATTTGGTTATCATCATGAAATACCAAATAAAAAGTCCCTGACACTGAGAGCATCGCGCGCTCAGATAATCAAGGACTTAGCGGTTAAGTAAAATTATTCCTAATTTAAGCGCGTTAACTCACTTGCTATTTGCTGAGCTTCCTGCTGCCAGCCCTTTGCCAATGTGCGGACTAACGCATCGTAACCATCCTCATCCTGCGGCAATGAGATCAGGAACGGCCGCTTAATCAGCTGGCTGTCGTGTTGCAGAATCCATTGACCGCTAATAATGACCTTACCGTCATAACGACCATGGAAACCGCTGACACTGACGTTGAGCGTATCGTGTTTCTCATCCAGTGGTGACGCCGAGACAATCCAGCCAGGCAGCACAGCGCTGATATTACTGACCAGCGTCTGTTGCAGCTGTTGGTCCAGCGGACTGGCCCAAAGATTATTGGCGGCAATCACATACTGCACATCACTGGTCTGATAAACCACGCCGTTGCCGGCGAGGTAATCCGGCACCGATACGTGCTCGATCCACAGAATCGGCTTACTGGTGGCGGTAGTGCTGATAGTGCTGGCACTACCGGCCGCAGCCGGTAACTGATAGTAAGTGGTGTCCGGCGTACTGCTACAGGCGCTTAGTGCCAGCGCCATTGCCACGGGGATCCATTTCATCATTGTTTAGCCCTCTTTGGCTGCGGGTCCTGGCCTGGTTTTGCTTGAAAGACCAGCGCGTTACTCTTGTTGTTCAGCGTTTTCAGCACCGGCTGCAGTTCACGCAACACCTGGTCGAGACGCTGCATATCCCCGATCATCTTGCTGTAAGCTGGCGAGCCTGGCTGGAAGCCCTTCATACTGCGATTCAGTTCGCGCAGGGTTTGCTGCATATCCTGCGGCAGATCTTTCATCGACTGGCTGGAGGTAATCTGGTTGATATTATCCAGCGTCTTCTGCAACTCGCGCAGGGTACGCTGGCTTTCTGCCAGAGTATTGGTCGCCTGATCCACCATCGGATTCAGCGGCAGCGCATTGACCTTATCCAGCGCCGCCATCAGTTTCTGCTGAATCTGGCTCAGACCGCCGCTGGTGGTTGGAATGATTTCGTAACCACCAATATCATTCGGCCCGGTGTAAGGTTTCACTGAGTTATAGAAGTCGAGATCGACATACAGTGAACCGGTCAGCAAATTGGCCGATTTCAGTGAAGCGCGCAGCCCCTGCTGCTTACCTTCCTGGAGACGACGTTCAAGATCGAAGTTGCTGCCCATCATTTTAATGAAGCGCTCTGGCTCGATACGCACCAGCACTGGAATACGATAATCGTTGTTCAGCTGCTGATTGGTGCCCGGCACCAGGAAAGGTACCTGCGCGACGGTGCCCAGACGAATGCCACGGAACTCAACCGGTGCGCCCGGCTGCAAACCTCGAATCGAATCGTCAAAGAACATCACGAAATCTTTATGCTCGGTATACAGCGAATCCTGGATGCTGCGCTGATCGTCAAACAGCTGATACTCAGCATTATTCTCCGCTGGCTGGCCCAGCTCACGTCCGTCAGGCACGTCGAAACTGACCCCGCCGCTAAACAATGTGGTCAGCGAGCCCATTTCCACCCGCATACCGGAAGCCGACATATCGACGGCGATGCCGCTGTCTTTCCAGAAACGCACATTGGAGGTGATCAGACGATCGTAAGGCGCAGCAATGAACAGCTGATAACGCATTGAGCGCTTGTCGGCATCAAACTTACTGGCCTCAACCGAACCGACGCGATAGCCACGGAACAATACCGGATCGCCGGCATTCAGCTGCCCGGCTTTATTGCTGTCGAGGGTAATACGAATCCCCTTAGCATCAGGTGGAGCAAGCGGTGGCGAATCCAGCAGTTGGTAGCTTTCAGGTTTGTCACCTTTATTGCCCGGCTGCAGTTCAATATAAGCACCGGACAGTAGCGTACCCAGCCCGGTCACGCCTTCCTTACCAATTTGCGGTTTCACGACCCAGAACGCGGTGTCACTGTGCAACAGCTTTTCCATACCGGCGTTCATGCGCGCTTTAATTTCCACATGGTGTAAATCGTCGCTCAGCACCGCACTCTCAACGATACCGACATCGACGCTACGACTTTTAATCGTGGTTTTTCCGCCCTCAATCCCTTCGGCATTGGTGGTGATCAGGGTGACTTCCGGCCCCTGATGGCTGAAATGATAAAACAGTATCCACGCCCCGATCAGAATGGTGACAATCGGGATGATCCAGACGGGCGACCAGCGTTTGATCTGCTCGACTTTGGCGACGCCGTGATTATTTTCCGTCAACGCTCGGCTCCTTCAGACTTTTTTCTCGTACTCGATCCCATGTCAGGCGCGGATCAAAGGTGATGGCGGCGAACATAGTGAGGATCACCACCATCGCAAACAACAACGCACCTGTCGCAGGATAAATACTCATTAATCGCCCCATACGCACCAGCGCAGAGAGCACGGCAATAACAAAGACGTCGATCATTGACCAACGTCCGACAAATTCCACCACTTCATAAATCAGATGCATTTTTTCGCTGTCGCGGCGTCCATGCCCCTGTGCATCCAGGCAGAGCCAGCCAATGGCAATCATCTTCAGCGACGGCACCATAATACTGGCGATAAAAATGACCAGCGCGACCGGATAAGAGCCGTCACTCCAGAGCAAAATTACCCCGGCCATAATCGTCGAGTTCATTTTGTTACCGAGCGCTTCAGTGACCATAATCGGCATCAGATTTGCCGGAATATACAACACCAGCGAGGTAATCAGCAGCGCCATGGTCCATTGCAGACTGTGCCTGCGCCTTGCGTGTCCGGCAGTACCGCAACGCGGGCAAACCCGCTGATCGACCGGAAGTATCGCGGTACAGCAACGACAGGAGCGCACGCCCTGACGCAAGCCGCTGATGCCGCCAGTCGGTTTAATCGGTAGCGCTGGCATCGGTGCCACGCGCTGCCATAGCCCGCGGCGATCAACACACTGAAACGCACGCAGCTGTAAAACGCAAAACAGACACCAGGGAATAAAGCTGCTGCCGATACCGATATCGCCATAAGCCATCAATTTAACGAAGCTGACCAGCACCCCGGCGAGAAAAATCTCCGCCATACTCCAGCTTTTCAGCTGAAACAGGACACGCGCTATGCCGCGCCGCAGCCGTTCAGCCATGCGCACTTTATTGACCAGCAGCAGAATCGCCACCATACAAAAAGCCGGTACGCCCTGCACAAACAACATAAATAGCGTGGCGAGGCTGGTATAATTCTCAGACACCATCACCTGCGGGATCTGCATCAGGGTAATCTGGCTGCTCAGGCCAGCGACATGCATGTTGACAAAGGGAAAGAGGTTGGCGAGCAACAGCATAAACAGTGCGGCAATCGCGTAGCCAGTTGGCCGCTTGCGCGGCTCAACCCAGTTCGCGATTAATGTGGTGTGACAGCGTGGACAGCTCGCTTTGCTGCCGGGTTTTACCTCCGGCAGCTGTGTCATCAGGTCACATTGGGGACAGAGCATCCAGTGATGCGCGTGGTCCGACGAACACATACCTTACACTCCCGTTATATCAGGCACCGTTTTTCAGGGATTCAAGGTATTCCCAGCGCTCGAAAGCGACTTCAAGCTCCTGCTCAGTCTGCGCCAGCGCATCCAGTACCGGCTGGGTTTTATCGTGCGGCTGGTTAAAGAAATTAGCATCGCCCATCTGCGCTTGCAGATCGACAATCTTATTCTCCAGCTGCTCCAGCTTTTGCGGCAGCTGTTCCAGTTCACGTTGCAGGTTATAGCTTAGTTTGGTTGCCGGACGTTTAACAGCTTCGCTTTTCGCCGTTTCCTGCTTCGGCGCGCTGACCGGTTTGCTGGCGGCACGGGTTTGTTTGTAAGCGGCACGCTGCAACTGCGCATCGTGATAGCCGCCAACAAAGCTGCCGATCTCGCCAGTGCCTTCAAAAATCCAGCAGTCGGTAACAGTATTGTCGACAAACTGACGATCGTGGCTAACCAGCAGCACGGTGCCCTGATAGCCGTCAATTAACTCTTCCAGCAGCTCCAGCGTTTCCACGTCGAGGTCGTTGGTCGGTTCATCGAGAATCATCAGGTTGCTTGGCTTCAGGAACAGACGCGCCAGCAGCAGACGGTTACGCTCACCACCGGACAGCGCACGCACCGGCGTCATCGCCCGTTTCGGGTGGAACAGGAAGTCCTGCAGATAACCCAGCACGTGACGCGGCTTACCATTTACCAGTACTTCCTGCTTACCTTCGGCGAGGTTATCCATCACCGTGCGATCCGGATCCAGCTCTGCACGGTGCTGATCGAAGTAAGCCACTTCCAGCTTGGTGCCGATATGCACGCGGCCGCTGTCGGCTTTCAGTTGATCAAGCATCAGTTTCAGTAAGGTGGTTTTACCGCAGCCGTTCGGGCCAACCAGCGCAATTTTATCGCCACGCTGCACCTGTACCGAGAAGTCTTTCACCAGCTGCTTGCCGGAAATGGCGTAATCGACGTTTTCCAGCTCAAAGACGATTTTGCCGGAACGGCTGGCTTCGCCCACTGACATATTGGCTTTGCCCATCACTTCACGGCGCTCAGAGCGCTCGCGACGTAATGCTTTTAATGCACGCACACGGCCTTCGTTACGGGTACGACGTGCCTTAATCCCCTGGCGAATCCACACCTCTTCCTGCGCCAGCTTGCGGTCGAACTCCGCATTCTGCATCTCTTCCACACGCAGCGCTTCTTCTTTACCCAGCAGATACTGGTCATAATCGCCCGGCCAGGAGACCAGCTTGCCGCGATCGAGATCGACAATGCGCGTCGCCATATTGCGGATAAAGGAACGGTCGTGGGAAATAAACACGATGCTGCCCTGGAACGTTTTCAGGAAACCTTCCAGCCAGTCGATGGTTTCAATATCAAGGTGGTTCGTCGGCTCATCAAGCATCAGCACGCGCGGATTGCTGACCAGCGCACGACCCAGTGCCGCTTTACGCAGCCAGCCACCGGACAGTGAAGAGAGCGGCACATCAGCCTGCAGGCCAATCTGCTCCAGCACATCATTAATGCGGCTCTCCAGCTGCCACAGATTTTGATGGTCGAGAATACTTTGCAGACGCGCCATCTCGTTAAGGTTCTTATCACTAGGATCTTCCATTACGGTATGGGAAATCGCGTGATAAGCCTTCAGATGTTCCGCCTGTTCGGCGACACCTTCGGCGACAAAGTCATACACCGTGCCCTGCACATTACGCGGTGGATCCTGTTGCAAGCGGGCAACAATCAGATCCTGTTCATAAATAATACGGCCATCGTCCAGCGGCTGTTCGCCGTTGATGATTTTCATCAGCGTCGATTTACCGGCACCATTACGGCCTACCAGACAGACGCGCTCATTCTCTTCGATATGAAGCTCAGTGTTATCCAACAGCGGCGCATCGCTGAATGACAGGTAAGCACCATGAATACTGATCAGTGACATAAAAACTTATTCCTTACCAGCGTGAGTAATCAGCCAGCAGTTATGAATTTGACGGTTGCGGGCAAAATCCTGCGACTGGGTTTTGGCCGTAATTTCTTGCGCATTCAGACCCAGCGACGCCAGTCCCTGATGGTCCATTTTGAATCCGCGTTTATTGTTGGAGAACATAATGGTGCCGCCTTTGCGTAACAGACGCTTCAGATCGGTCATCAGCGCCAGATGGTCGCGCTGCACATCAAAGCTCTCTTCCATACGTTTGGAGTTGGAGAAGGTCGGCGGATCGATAAAGATCAAATCGAACTGCTCCTGGCTTTCGCGCAGCCAGCTCAGGCAATCCGCCTGCATCAGACGGTGCTGACGTCCGGTCAGGCCGTTCAGGCGCAGGTTACGCTCTGCCCACTCCAGATAAGTACGGGACATATCCACGGTGGTAGTGCTGCGCGCGCCGCCGAGTCCGGCATGCACGCTGGCGCTGCCGGTGTAAGCAAACAGGTTAAGGAAGTCCTTACCTTTACTCATCTGGCCAAGCATCTTACGCGCCACACGGTGGTCGAGGAACAGACCGGTATCGAGATAGTCAGTCAGGTTGACCCACAATCTGGCATTAAATTCCGAGACTTCGAAGAAATCGCCCTTTTCACCCAGTTTCTGATACTGGCTTTTGCCCTTCTGCTTCTCACGCGTTTTCATCACCAGCTTGTTTGCCGGCAGATTAAGCACGCTTAAGGTGGCAGAAATCACGTCGAACAGGCGCTGACGGGCTTTATTCGGATCGATGGTTTTCGGCGGCGCATACTCCTGCACCACCACCCAGTCACCGTAACGGTCGACTGCCACGTTGTAATCCGGCAGGTCGGCATCATAAATACGGTAGCATTCGATGCCTTCCTGTTTCGCCCATTTTTCCAGTTTCTTCAGATTCTTACGCAGACGGTTGGCGTAATCTTCAGCAATCTGCCCCACCGCGTTGGGCGAGCTGCTGACGGCCAGCTGATAGTTTTTCTGCACACAGTCCAGCGGGCCATTTTTCGCTTTGAACTGGCGATCGGCGCGCAGTTGCAGGCAGCTTAACAGCTCCGGTGAAGCGCTGAACAGTGACAAATTCCAGCCGCCAAAGTGGCTTTTCATAATGCGGCCCAGCTGAGAGTGCAGCGCAATCAGCGCCGGTTCGCTCTCGAGGCGCTCGCCGTACGGCGGGTTGCTCAGCACGGTACCGGTCGGCCCTTCCGGTAACGGATTGGTCAGCTTCAACACATCCTGCACGTTAAAGCTGATAATATCGGCCAGTCCGGCACGACGGGCGTTGGCCCGCGCGCGCTCCATCACCCGTGAATCATTATCGTAACCATAGAAACGGGAAGTAGTTTCCTGCAGGCCGCGACGTGCACGAACCTGCGCTTCACTGGTCACTTCGCGCCACAGTTCTTCATTATGTTTGTTCCAGCCGAGGAAACCCCAGTGAGCACGATGCAGGCCTGGCGCACGATCGCTGGCAATCATCGCCGCTTCAATCAGCAGCGTCCCGGAACCACACATCGGATCGAGCAGCGGCGTACCTGGCTGCCAGCCGGAACGCAGCACGATCGACGCCGCGAGGTTCTCTTTTAACGGTGCCTGACCGGTCTGTTGACGGTAGCCGCGCTGATGCAGGCCATCGCCACTCAGATCGAGTGCAATGCTGGCAGTCTCTTTATTCAGCCAGACGTTAACGCGAATATCGGGCTGCTCGCGATCAACATTCGGACGCGGCAGGTTTTTACGCGTAAAGCTGTCCACGATGGCGTCTTTAACTTTCAGCGCGCCGAACTGGCTGTTGCGGATCACCTCATTGGTACCGCTGAAATGGACGGCGAAAGTTTTATCGCTGTCGAACATCGCGGTCCAGTCGATCACCTGCGCACCAATATAAAGATCGAGATCGCTGTAGACACCGCACTCGGTTAACGGCAGCAGAATGCGCGACGCCAGTCGACTCCACATCAGGCTTTGATAGAGTAAACGATCGTCTCCCTGGAAATGTACGCCGCCCTGGACGACCTGACAGTCTTGCGCACCCAGCGCTTCCAGTTCACTTTTTAATAGCTCTTCGAGCCCACGCGCCGTACTGGCAAACAGAGAATTCATATCGTCACTTACTGTCCTGAGAAAATTGTTGCGCATTATAGCTAATCACAGACGCATGTCATAAAGTTAGCTTCTTTTCGTCCGACGATTTATCCGGTTTTAGCCGATTTTCGCCTCAGACTACCCGATCAAGCATGGAGAGCCCCATGATTACCTTGTCGCGCCTGTTTATTCACCCGGTCAAGTCGATGCGCGGCTTGCAGCTGTCGCACGCCCAGGCGCTGGAGAGCGGTCTGGCATTTGACCGCGTTTTTATGATTACCGAGCCGGATGGCACTTTTATTACTGCACGCCAGTTTCCGGAAATTGTGCTGTTTACCCCGGCACTGACCCTTGATGGCCTGTATCTGCAAGCGCCGGATGGCAGCAGCGCCAGCATTCGCTTTGCCGATTTCGCCGCTGAATCAGCGCCGACACAGGTATGGGGCAACCATTTTACCGCACTGATCGCGCCGGAAACGATCAATAACTGGTTAAGCGGCTTCTTTCCGCGTCCGGTGCAGTTGCGCTGGGTCGGGCCGGAAATGACCCGCCGGGTGAAAAAGCACCCGCAGATCCCGCTCGGTTTCGCCGACGGCTTTCCCTTCCTGTTAGTCAATGACGCCTCACTGTTCGATCTGCAACAGCGCTGCCCGGCCAGCGTAAAACTGGAGCAGTTCCGCCCCAATCTGGTGGTCAGCGGTGCCAGCGCCTGGGCCGAAGACGGCTGGTCGGTGGTGCGCATCGGTGATATTACCTTTGATGTACCGAAACCTTGCAGCCGCTGCGTCTTTACCACCATCAGCCCGGATCGTGGCCGTAAACATCCCACTGGTGAACCGCTGGCCACATTACAAAAATTCCGTAGTGCCGGCGATGACAGTGGCGATGTCGACTTTGGCCTCAATCTGACCGCCCGCAACAGCGGCGTAATCCGCGTTGGCGATCGGCTGGAAATTCTGCAAACCAGGGCACCGCGCAGCTATGGAACCGGTCAGATAGTGGAAACGCTGGCTGTCGAACAACAGGCGGCAGCGGCAATCACCATTGGATATCAGGGCGGGCAGTTCAGCGGTAATAATCAGCAAGTACTGCTGGAACAGTTAGAGATGCAGGGCCATCGTATCCCCTACTCTTGTCGCGCCGGGATTTGTGGCAGCTGCAAAATGACGCTGGTTTCCGGGGAAGTAAAAGCCTTGAAGCAGAGTGCTATTCGTGATGACGGCACTATTCTGGCGTGTAGCTGTATTCCTGCGGGGGATATTGAACTGGCTTAAGGGTGAAATGCCGGGTAAGCTCTGAGTAGCATCTTGTGGGATACCGGGCACGCTGGAGCTGAACCTGTCCGGCAAGTGGCTGCGCGAAGCGGGGTTTGAGACGGGTCAGGCGGTGACGGTCAGGAGTGAGGCCGGTTGTCTGAACCTGAGCACGGGCGGGTAAAAGTAAAAAATCCGGAAGGATCTTCATGATCGTTTCCGGCTTTTCTATCATAGAATCAGATCTTGCAAATATCTCATTACACGCTTATCCAAAGGATATTTCAGTGCCTGATCAAAATAAGCGATTCTTTTATATTCTTCTTCTGTTACAGGTATATCGCCTTCGCATAAATAATCGCATAAGGTTTCGAGTGCTAATGGCACCTCACTCAATCCTATGTAATTCAGGGCAAATTTCAAATTTGTCTCAGAAAGACGATCATTAAAGCACATGCCAAATTCATTTAATTCTTCACCAATCGACATCATCTGGCCTCCGGTTAAGAAGGGATAAGTCCACTATCAGGAAATGCCGTTATCTCTCATAGCAGCGGTGCCAGCCCTATTTTTCGGGTATGTAACCTTAACAACGGCCACCGGATGAGTATAAAGCCCTTGTAAGCGGAGGCCGTCAGCCCGACAACCCTTAAAAAAAGAGCCGGGGAAATTGGTGGTTCTTTCCCGGCGCATAATCAAAGTACATGGACCATTAATTTCTTACCAAGATTATCTGAATCCAACTCCATAATGTCAGATAATTTCATTATTAAATAAAAGGTGTCGTAATTGATATTTTTATTTTCCTCAATAATAATGTCAATTATAGTGTCCAGAGCCAAGCCATATTCATTATATTTAATAAATTCAAAAACCTCATCAAGTCCTGAGGATGTAAATCACACCCTCAATAAATTCATTAACTCAGAAAAATTAATTTCTATTTCTTGATGTTTAGTATTCATCAACGAGGATTCCTGAGGACGTTTGTTGGAAAGCCTGATATAATATCACCATTCTTTTCCTGAATTACTCTTATATCAATGCTGTCTCGAGTTCCATTTGTTACCGTTCTTCCTCCGCGTCCTGTCGTATATACCAGTAAATAATCTGTAGCTATATCTGAAACTTCATGCATTATTCTGCATCAGACCATCCAACAGGGAATTCACTTTTACCCGGGTGTCCTGTTCCGGAACGCTGACCGCCACCAGTAGCATCGCCATCTAAAATATGTCTACGTCGTTGAGGACTGGCAAGATCTACATAATCATTCGAACTAGTTTCCAGACAACCACTTAATCCAAGTGGATCGATCCAGATTAACGGGTTTTTGACGTACGTGTAGAGGTTTAGCCGCCTTTTAGTCCTGTCGGATCCGGCTGCGTAAACCTCCCCATAACCGGATCATGGTAGTTAACGCAGCGTTACCGTGCATCAACACGCCAACGCCCCTAATCACAGGCAACTTAACAGGACTTGATCATTTCTGAACACAATTGTATTTCAGAATAAGTAATTTCCAAAGCGCAGCGACAGTACATCGTCGGATGTGTACCGAATTGGAGTGATATCAGTACACTGAATATTAATTTAGAAAGGTAAATGGCTGCGTAAAGCGGGATTTGAGACAGGCTGCATAGTGAACGTCTGGGTTGAGGCGGGTTGTCTGATCCTGACCACAGGCGGCTAAAAGTAAAAAAACGGAAGGATCACAGGGACCTTTTCCGGCTTAATAGTAGTTTATTAATAACGAGGAGGTTCGCAAAGCAATAACAATATCGATGCATTTTCACCATAAGAAATGCATCTTCCATTTATTGCTTGTATCGATAAAAAAAAATCGTGCCTAATGTCGCTGGAAACTGAATTTATATTCATGACTTCAAGTAGTATACATTCATCTTGTTCTATATGAACATTTGTCATCCCATCCTCTGGGAAACGTAAACTAGTGAGGCAATCAATAAAAGCATGAAAATTCCTTCCATAAAAATCCGGAAAACCAAATAACAAATTCATTTCATGATGAAAGTCATTAATAGTTTTCACTTTAGAAAAATCAATGGATAATTTTATCATTTTCATTATTTCCACCCTCCAAGAACTATTTCTATGAAAGATTCGTAATGATCATGACTATAGTATGCTTTGTCTATCTTCGTATCGACAACAATACGTCTTGTACCACGATTCCCTACCCCCGGTGTTTTAACTGTCCATTCCTGATAAGGGCCGCCTCCCGTATTAAGGCGCTGACTATTAGAAAAGATTCTAAAGTCATTTTCAAATGTAGCACCATCTCGTAAATACGCTGATTGCCTTAATTTAATATTATCTATTGCTCTATGTAATTCTCTCATATCTTTTGGCGCCATATCATAACCCCATTTATCTCTTATAGCTGCGTGAGCTTCTTTGGGGTTACTGGCTGTATGGGAACATTTAAGTCCCAGCGGATCAACCCAAGTAAGAGGGGTTGGAGCGTAAGCATACTGGTTCAGCCCACCCCGTAACCCCACCGGATCCGGCTGCGTAAACCTCCCCATCACCGGATCATAATAGCGAAAAAGATTGTAGTGCAGCCCCGTTTCCCTGTCCAGATACTGACCCTGGAAACGCAGGTTCTGCGGCACCGCCAGCCGGCTTCCGCCGCTTTCATATTCCGTTTCGCCCCAGCTGCTGAACCGGCCGCGCCAGACCACGTCGCCCTCTTCGTCAGTCAGCCGCTCCGGCAGCCCGTTCAGGTCGGTGTGATACCAGAACGTCTGCTGGCTGTCACCGTCGATATCCACCCGCGCCAGCGGCTCCCGACTCCCTTCGCCATACAGATACTGCACGCGGTGATCGGGCGAGCGGCTGCTCTGTTCGCCCACCATCTGCAGCCCCTGCCAGTGGAAGGTCATTATTTCCGCATCCGGCTCGTCGTGGCGATGCAGAATTTTATGCGTGCGCCGCCCCAGCGCATCATAGCGGTACTGCACGCGGCTGAACGCCCGGTGCCCGCTCAGCCGCACCTCGCTGAGCTGATGCTCCGCGTTATAGCTGAAGTACTGCTCCGCGGCCCCCCGCGCCGCCCTGCGCCAGGCCAGGCGGCCAAAACCGTCATACTCCTGACGCGCACCTTTCAGCCTGCGCAGCAGGTTGTGCCATACCACCTGCCCGCGGGTGTCGGTGCGGTTGCCCGCCGGATCATAACTAAAACGCTCTTCGCGGCCCGCCGCGATGCGCT
>NZ_JRXE01000041.1 GCF_001267535.1 Winslowiella iniecta
GGGTCGCCAGGTTGGCGTTCCTTACATCATCGTGTTCCTGAACAAATGTGACATGGTTGATGATGAAGAGCTGCTGGAACTGGTTGAGATGGAAGTACGTGACCTGCTGTCACAGTACGACTTCCCAGGTGATGACACTCCAATCGTTCACGGTTCTGCTCTGAAAGCGCTGGAAGGCGAAGCAGAGTGGGAAGCTAAGATCGTTGAACTGGCGGGTTACCTGGATTCTTACATCCCTGAGCCAGAGCGTGCGATTGATAAGCCATTCCTGCTGCCTATCGAAGACGTATTCTCCATCTCCGGCCGTGGTACTGTTGTTACCGGTCGTGTAGAGCGCGGTATCGTTAAAGTTGGTGAAGAAGTTGAAATCGTTGGTATCAAAGATACTGCGAAATCTACTTGTACCGGCGTTGAAATGTTCCGCAAACTGCTGGACGAAGGCCGTGCTGGTGAGAACGTTGGTGTTCTGCTGCGTGGTATCAAACGTGAAGACATCGAACGTGGCCAGGTTCTGGCTAAGCCAGGTTCTATTAAGCCTCACACTCAGTTCGAGTCTGAAGTTTATATCCTGTCTAAAGACGAAGGCGGCCGTCATACTCCGTTCTTCAAAGGCTACCGTCCACAGTTCTACTTCCGTACTACTGACGTGACCGGTACCATCGAACTGCCAGAAGGCGTTGAGATGGTGATGCCTGGTGACAACATCAAAATGGTTGTTACCCTGATCCACCCAATCGCGATGGATGACGGTCTGCGTTTCGCAATCCGTGAAGGCGGCCGTACTGTTGGTGCGGGCGTTGTTGCTAAAGTTATCGCTTAATTGCTGATAACCTGAGGTGGTCAGTTTTCATTAACTGACCACTGCAGTAAAAAGAGAGCACTTCGGTGCTCTTTTTTTATGCCTGTAATTTGGGTAAACCTATAAGGTGACGTTCTCGCCGTACTTGTAATAAAAACGATTCGCATTTACACTATGATCAGAAATTGTACTGGAGTTTAGAAATGTACGTCTGCTTGTGTAATGCCGTAAGTGATAAAACTATTCGTGAAGTCGTGCGTCACTATCAGCCAAAATCTATTCAACATCTTCGTCAGTTTGTTCCAGTAGGGAAACAGTGCGGTAAATGCATCCGTGCCGCGCGCGAAATTATGGACGAAGAACTGCAACACGTTCCGCAGTACAAAGAGATCGCCTGATAATACCCATGCTTTTTGTCATGGATTTTTGACTTCCTTCATTCCGCATCTACGCTGTTATTAACTGGAAGCGGAGGAAGCAAAATGAAGGGCGATGTTAAAATCATAAACCATCTCAACAAATTACTGGGTAATGAACTGGTTGCGATAAATCAGTATTTCCTGCATGCGCGAATGTTCAAAAATTGGGGACTGATGCGCCTGAATGATATTGAGTATCACGAGTCAATAGATGAAATGAAGCATGCGGACAAGTACATCGAACGCATTCTTTTTCTTGAAGGCATCCCCAATTTGCAGGATCTCGGCAGGCTACGCATTGGCGAAGATGTTGAGGAGATACTGAAATCAGATTTAGTGCTGGAACTGGAAGGTGCCAAAGATCTGCGTGAGGCCATCGCCTATGCAGACAAGGTTCATGACTACGTCAGTCGCGATATGATGATCGAAATCCTTGCGGATGAAGAGCACCACATCGACTTCCTTGAGACCGAACTCGATCTGATTCAGAAAATCGGCGTTCAGAATTACCTGCAGTCACAAATTAAACAATAAAACTAAACCAGTCAGATTCCCCATGTTGAGCGATAAGCAGCGACCATCCAGCAACTGACAGGCAGGGTCCGAACGGTTGCCGGATGGTTTTTTGCCCCTTCAGCCGGCTTACCAGCCAGACGACAATCCCGATAAGCGCCGCCAGCGTGGCGATCAAGGGTAGCGATAGCCAGCCGGTCCATGCACCCAGCGCGGCAAAAAATTTCGCATCGCCCAGTCCCATCCCATCCTGCTTTCGTAACCAAAGATAGATCTCGTTAAGCCCCCGAAAACTGAGATAGCCGCATATCGCGCCAGCTACGGCTTGTTGCAGATGCAGTGGGGAGAGTTGCCAGTTAAACAGCAGTCCGCACCAGAGCAGCGGCAGTGTTATCGCATCCGGCAGTAACAGATGGCGCCGGTCAATTTCGCTCAGAACCAGAACTGCGCAACTGAACAGGGTTAACCATGCGAACAGGGCAGGGGGCGGGCAACTGAAGGCAATCAATGCCAGCAACAGAGCAGTACCTGACTCGAGATAGTAAGGGTAGCGCGAAATGGGTTGATGACAATAACGGCAACAACCGCGCAGTATCACCCAGCTTAACAGCGGTACTAAATCGCGCAGCGCCAGTCTGTGACCACACATGGAGCAGGCAGAAGCGGGATGGCAAATACGCGCCAGCCAGCGACGCCCATCGGCATCAACCGGAAAACGTTCAATCACCAGACAGAGAAAACTGCCCAGAATGGCGCCTGCCAGCAGCGCCGCTATAATCAGCCACTCATCCATAAGTTTCTCCCATTCGCTGTCCGCCAGCATAGGGCGCGAAAAGCTGCGCTGTCACTGGCGCAATCGCTGAACTGGAAAGCAGCGCACAAGCGGATTGCGCAATTAATGTAACTGTCAGGATTTATTTGCACCCGCTTCCAGATGTCAGAGATCAATCACGGAATATGGGTTGCTTCATGAGCAGAATTACGTATAATACGCCGGCCTGTGATATATAGCAGGCGCGATTCAATCAGAGTCGCACGGCGGATGCTTCGGCATCTGGCCAGACAATACTCCCAATTGGGGGGTTATGTACTGAACGATTACACTCCTCCATCAATCGTAATGGATGTGGGTAGTAATTTTTTTCGTTTATAAATAATTGGAGCTCTGGTCTCATGCAGAACCAAAGAATCCGTATCCGTCTTAAAGCGTTTGATCATCGTCTGATCGATCAATCAACTGCGGAAATCGTTGAGACTGCCAAGCGCACTGGTGCGCAGGTTCGTGGTCCAATCCCGCTGCCGACCCGCAAAGAGCGCTTTACCGTTCTGATCTCCCCGCACGTCAACAAAGACGCGCGTGATCAGTACGAGATTCGCACTCACAAGCGTCTGGTTGACATCGTTGAGCCAACTGAGAAAACGGTTGATGCTCTGATGCGTCTGGATCTGGCTGCCGGTGTTGACGTGCAGATCAGCCTGGGTTAATCAGGTCATTGAGCGATTGAGAGGTTGAAACAATGATTGGTTTAGTCGGTAAAAAAGTGGGCATGACCCGCATCTTCACTGAAGATGGCGTTTCTATCCCAGTAACCGTGATCGAAATTGAAGCAAACCGCGTTACTCAGGTCAAAGGCCTGGAAAACGACGGTTACACTGCTATCCAGGTAACTACCGGTGCTAAAAAAGCAAACCGTGTAACTAAGCCTGAAGCAGGTCATTTTGCTAAAGCTGGTGTTGAAGCTGGCCGTGGTCTGTGGGAATTCCGTACTGCTGAAGGCGAAGAATTCACCGTAGGTCAGAGCATTAATGTCGATATTTTCACTGAAGTGAAAAAAGTTGACGTGACTGGTACATCTAAAGGTAAAGGTTTTGCCGGTACTGTTAAGCGCTGGAACTTCCGTACTCAGGATGCTACCCACGGTAACTCCTTGTCTCACCGCGTTCCGGGTTCTATCGGTCAGAACCAGACTCCGGGCAAAGTGTTTAAAGGCAAGAAAATGGCAGGACAGCTGGGTAATGAGCGCGTAACCGTTCAGAGCCTTGACGTTGTGCGTGTTGACGCTGAGCGCAACCTGCTGCTGGTTAAAGGTGCAGTTCCCGGTGCTACCGGTAGCGACCTGATCGTTAAACCAGCTGTGAAGGCGTAAGGGGATAGCCATGGAATTAGTATTGAAAGACGCGCAAAGCGCGCTGACTGTTTCCGAAACTACCTTCGGTCGTGATTTCAACGAAGCGCTGGTACACCAGGTTGTTGTTGCTTATGCAGCAGGTGCCCGTCAAGGTACCCGTGCTCAGAAGACCCGTGCTGAAGTAACTGGTTCCGGTAAAAAGCCGTTTCGTCAGAAAGGCACCGGCCGTGCGCGTGCGGGTACTGTAAAAAGCCCAATCTGGCGCTCAGGTGGTGTGACCTTCGCTGCGAAGCCACAGGACCACAGTCAAAAAGTTAACAAAAAGATGTACCGCGGCGCGCTGAAAAGCATCCTGTCCGAACTGGTACGTCAAGAACGTCTGATCGTTGTCGAGCAGTTCTCTCTGGAAGCACCTAAAACTAAGTTGCTGGTAGAGAAGCTGAAAGACATGGCTCTGGCAGATGTGCTGATCATCACTGGCGAACTGGAAGAGAACCTGTTCCTGGCCGCGCGTAACCTGTACAAGGTTGACGTTCGTGATGCAGCGGGCATTGACCCAGTTAGCCTGATCGCCTTCGACAAAGTCGTTATGACTGCTGACGCAGTTAAGCAAGTTGAGGAGATGCTGGCATGATCCGTGAAGAACGTCTGCTGAAAGTACTGCGCGCGCCGCACGTATCTGAAAAAGCATCTGCTGCGATGGAAAAAACCAACACCATCGTTCTCAAAGTTGCTAAAGACGCGACCAAAGCAGAAATCAAAGCCGCTGTTCAGAAACTTTTCGAAGTTGAAGTTGAAGTCGTGAATACCCTGTTAGTTAAAGGGAAATCAAAACGTCACGGACAGCGTATTGGTCGTCGTAGCGACTGGAAAAAAGCTTACGTCACCCTGAAAGAAGGCCAGAATCTGGACTTCGTCGGCGGCGCTGAGTAAGTCGGAGGAGAAGAACAATGGCAATTGTTAAATGTAAACCGACATCTCCGGGTCGTCGTCACGTAGTTAAAGTGGTGAACCCAGAGCTGCACAAGGGCAAACCATTTGCCCCGCTGGTAGAAAAAAACAGCAAATCCGGTGGCCGTAACAACAATGGTCGCATCACTACCCGTCATATCGGTGGTGGTCACAAGCAGGCTTACCGTATTGTTGACTTCAAACGCAACAAAGACGGTATCCCGGCAACTGTTGAACGTCTTGAGTACGATCCGAACCGCTCCGCGAACATCGCGCTGGTTCTGTACAAAGATGGCGAGCGCCGTTATATCCTGGCCCCTAAAGGCCTGAAAGCTGGCGACCAGATTCAGTCTGGCGTTGATGCTGCGATTAAAGCGGGTAACACCCTGCCGATGCGTAACATCCCAGTGGGTTCTACCGTACACAACGTAGAAATGAAACCAGGCAAAGGCGGTCAGATTGCTCGCTCTGCTGGTGCTTACGTGCAGATCGTTGCGCGTGAAGGTTCCTACGTTACCCTGCGTCTGCGTTCAGGTGAAATGCGTAAAGTCGAATTAGACTGCCGCGCGACCCTGGGCGAAGTCGGCAACGCTGAGCACATGCTGCGCGTTCTGGGTAAAGCCGGTGCAACTCGTTGGCGTGGTGTTCGTCCTACCGTTCGCGGTACTGCGATGAACCCAGTCGATCACCCGCACGGTGGTGGTGAAGGTCGTAACTTTGGTAAGCACCCGGTAACCCCGTGGGGCGTTCAGACCAAAGGTAAGAAGACCCGTAGCAACAAGCGTACTGATAAATTTATCGTACGTCGCCGTAGCAAATAATTTTAGAGGATAAGCCATGCCACGTTCTCTCAAGAAAGGTCCTTTTATTGACCTGCACTTGCTGAAGAAGGTAGAGAAAGCGGTGGAAAGCGGTGACAAGAAGCCCCTGCGCACTTGGTCCCGTCGTTCAACGATCTTTCCTAACATGATCGGTTTGACCATCGCTGTCCATAATGGTCGTCAGCACGTTCCAGTCTTTGTTTCCGACGAAATGGTTGGTCACAAACTGGGTGAATTTGCGCCGACTCGTACTTATCGCGGACACGCGGCCGACAAAAAAGCCAAGAAACGCTAAGGCAGGAGGAAGAGATGGAAACTTTAGCTCAACATCGCCACGCTCGTTCTTCTGCTCAAAAGGTTCGCCTGGTGGCTGACCTTGTACGCGGTAAGAAAGTGTCGCAGGCTCTGGACATTCTGACCTACACCAATAAGAAAGCGGCTGTACTGGTCAAGAAAGTTCTGGAATCTGCCATTGCTAACGCCGAACACAACGATGGCGCTGACATTGATGATCTGAAAGTCACGAAAATCTTCGTCGACGAAGGCCCAAGCATGAAGCGCATTATGCCGCGTGCAAAAGGTCGTGCAGATCGCATCCTGAAGCGCACCAGCCACATTACTGTGGTTGTGTCCGATCGCTGAGACTCTGGAGACTAGCAATGGGTCAGAAAGTACATCCTAATGGTATTCGACTGGGTATTGTTAAACCCTGGAACTCTACCTGGTTCGCCAATACCAAAGAATTCGCTGACAACCTGGACAGCGATTTTAAAGTCCGTCAGTTCCTGACTAAAGAACTGGCTAAAGCGTCCGTATCTCGTATCGTTATCGAGCGCCCAGCTAAGAGCATCCGTGTGACTATTCACACTGCTCGCCCTGGCATCGTGATCGGTAAGAAAGGCGAAGACGTAGAAAAACTGCGCAAGGTCGTAGCGGATATCGCTGGCGTTCCTGCACAGATCAATATCGCCGAAGTCCGTAAACCGGAACTGGACGCTAAATTGGTTGCTGACAGCATCACTTCACAGCTGGAGCGTCGTGTGATGTTCCGTCGTGCTATGAAGCGTGCTGTACAGAACGCAATGCGTCTGGGCGCTAAAGGGATTAAAGTTGAAGTTAGTGGCCGTCTGGGCGGTGCAGAAATCGCGCGTACTGAATGGTACCGTGAAGGCCGCGTGCCATTGCACACCCTGCGTGCTGACATTGACTACAACACCTCTGAAGCGCACACCACTTATGGTGTAATCGGCGTTAAGGTATGGATCTTCAAAGGTGAGATCCTGGGTGGTATGGCTGCTGTTGAACAACCGGAACCGGCTGCTCAACCTAAAAAGCAGCAGCGTAAAGGCCGTAAGTAAGGAGAGTCGCTGATGTTACAACCAAAGCGTACAAAATTCCGTAAAGTGCACAAAGGCCGCAACCGTGGTCTGGCGCAGGGTACGGATGTTAGCTTCGGTACTTTCGGTCTGAAAGCTGTTGGCCGTGGTCGTCTGACTGCACGTCAGATCGAAGCAGCACGTCGTGCTATGACCCGTGCAGTTAAGCGTCAAGGTAAGATCTGGATCCGTGTATTCCCGGACAAACCGATCACCGAGAAGCCGCTGGAAGTGCGTATGGGTAAAGGTAAAGGTAACGTGGAGTATTGGGTTGCCTTGATCCAGCCTGGTAAAGTCCTGTATGAAATGGACGGCGTATCAGAAGAGCTGGCCCGTGAAGCATTCAAGCTGGCAGCAGCAAAACTGCCTATCAAAACCACCTTTGTAACTAAGACGGTGATGTAATGAAAGCAACAGAGCTGCGTGAAAAAAGCGTTGAAGAGCTGAACACTGAGCTGCTTAATCTGCTGCGTGAGCAGTTTAACCTGCGCATGCAGACAGCATCCGGCCAGCTGCAACAGAGTCATCTGTTGAAGCAAGTGCGTCGTGATGTTGCACGTGTTAAGACTTTACTGACTGAGAAGGCGGGTGCGTAATGACCGATAAAATCCGTACTCTGCAAGGTCGTGTCCTGAGTGACAAAATGGAGAAATCCATCGTTGTTGCGATTGAACGTTTTGTGAAACACCCGATCTACGGTAAATTCATCAAGCGTACGACCAAACTGCACGTACACGACGAGAACAATGAATGTGGTATCGGCGACGTGGTTGAAATCCGCGAATGCCGTCCACTGTCCAAGACTAAGTCATGGACTCTGGTTCGCGTTGTAGAGAAAGCGATTCTGTAATAGAATTAGCCCTCTTTAAAAATAAAATGAACGGCTCTGTCGAGCCGTTCATTTTTTCTACCCATATGCGAGATCCGGTGTTATAATGCCGCGCCCTCAATTATGGGGCTTTCTAACGACCTGTATCAGGTCCCGAAGTAGTAGTTGACATTAGCGGAGCACTAAAATGATCCAAGAACAGACTATGCTGAACGTCGCCGACAACTCCGGTGCACGTCGCGTAATGTGTATCAAGGTTCTGGGTGGCTCGCACCGTCGCTACGCAGGCGTAGGCGACATCATCAAAATTACCATCAAGGAAGCAATTCCTCGCGGTAAGGTTAAGAAGGGTGATGTGCTGAAGGCGGTAGTGGTGCGCACCAAGAAGGGTGTTCGTCGCCCGGACGGTTCTGTCATTCGCTTCGATGGTAATGCATGCGTTATTTTAAACAATAACAGCGAGCAACCTATCGGTACGCGTATTTTTGGGCCGGTAACTCGTGAACTTCGTAATGAAAAGTTCATGAAAATTATCTCTCTGGCACCAGAAGTACTCTAAGGAGCGAGCAATGGCAGCTAAAATCCGTCGCGATGACGAAGTTATCGTGCTGACCGGTAAAGATAAAGGTAAGCGCGGTAAAGTTAAGAATGTCCTGTCTTCTGGTAAGGTCATTGTTGAAGGTATCAACCTGGTTAAGAAACATCAGAAGCCGGTTCCGGCCCTGAACCAACCAGGTGGCATCGTTGAAAAGGAAGCTGCTCTGCAGATTTCTAACGTTGCACTCTTCAATACGGCAACCGGCAAGGCTGACCGTGTAGGCTTTAGATTCGAAGACGGCAAAAAAGTCCGTTTCTTCAAGTCTAACAGCGAAACTATCAAGTAATTTGGAGTAGTACGATGGCGAAACTGCATGATTACTACAAAGACGAGGTAGTCCAAAAACTCATGACTGAGTTTGGCTACAATTCTGTCATGCAAGTCCCTCGGGTCGAGAAGATCACCCTGAACATGGGTGTTGGTGAAGCGATCGCTGACAAGAAACTGCTGGATAACGCAGCAGCTGACCTGACAGCAATCTCCGGTCAAAAGCCGTTGATCACCAAAGCACGCAAATCAGTTGCAGGCTTCAAAATCCGTCAGGGCTATCCGATCGGCTGTAAAGTGACTCTGCGTGGCGAGCGCATGTGGGAGTTCTTTGAGCGTCTGATTTCTATTGCTGTTCCACGTATCCGTGACTTCCGTGGCTTGTCCGCTAAGTCATTCGATGGCCGTGGTAACTACAGCATGGGCGTTCGTGAGCAGATCATCTTCCCAGAAATCGACTATGACAAAGTCGATCGCGTTCGTGGTTTGGATATTACCATTACCACTACTGCGAAATCTGACGATGAAGGCCGTGCTCTGCTGGCTGCCTTTGACTTCCCGTTCCGCAAGTAAGGTAGGGTTACTTCATGGCTAAGCAATCGATGAAGGCACGCGAAGTCGTTCGCGTAAAACTGGCTGATAAATACCGCGCTAAACGCGAGGAATTGAAAGCTATCATCTCTAGTGTGAACTCATCCGACGAAGATCGTTGGAATGCTGTTCTTAAGCTGCAGACTCTGCCGCGTGATTCCAGCCCGTCCCGTCAGCGTAACCGCTGCCGCCAAACTGGCCGTCCACATGGTTATGTGGGCAAATTCGGGTTGAGCCGTATTAAGCTTCGTGAAGCCGCTATGCGCGGTGAAGTACCTGGCTTGAAAAAGGCTAGCTGGTAATTACCAATTGAATCACGGGAGTAAAGACAGATGAGCATGCAAGATCCGATCGCGGATATGCTGACCCGTATCCGTAACGGTCAGGCCGCGAACAAAGTTGCGGTCACCATGCCTTCCTCCAAGCTAAAAGTGGCAATTGCCAACGTGCTGAAGGAAGAAGGATATATTGAAGAATTTAAAATCGAAGGCGACACCAAGCCAGAACTGGAACTGACTCTTAAGTATTTCCAGGGCAAGGCTGTGGTAGAGAGCATTCAACGTGTAAGCCGTCCAGGTCTGCGTATTTATAAGCGCAAAGACGAACTGCCTAAAGTTATGGCAGGACTGGGTATTGCCGTTGTTTCTACCTCTAAAGGTGTTATGACTGATCGTGCAGCGCGCCAGGCAGGTCTTGGTGGCGAAATTATCTGCTACGTAGCTTAATCGGAGGAATAAATGTCTCGTGTTGCTAAAGCACCAGTCGTGATTCCTGCCGGCGTAGAGGTAAAACTCAACGGTCAGGTAATTTCGATTAAAGGTAAAAACGGCGAGCTGACTCGTACTATCAATGATGCTGTTGAAATTAAGCATGCTGACAACGCTCTGACTTTCGCTCCGCGCGAAGGTTTTGTTGATGGCTGGGCGCAGGCGGGTACTTCTCGCGCGCTGCTTAACGCAATGGTTATCGGTGTTACCGAAGGCTTCACTAAGAAGCTGCAGCTGGTTGGTGTAGGTTATCGTGCGGCCGTTAAAGGCAACTCGGTGAGTTTAGCTCTTGGCTTCTCTCATCCAGTTGACCACGAGCTGCCAGCGGGAATCACTGCTGAATGTCCGACTCAGACTGAAATCGTGCTCAAGGGCGCTGATAAACAGTTGATCGGCCAGGTTGCAGCTGACATCCGCGCCTACCGTCGTCCTGAGCCTTATAAAGGCAAGGGTGTTCGTTACGCCGACGAAGTCGTGCGTACCAAAGAGGCTAAGAAGAAGTAAGGTAACACTATGGATAAGAAATCTGCTCGTATCCGTCGTGCGACCCGCGCACGTCGCAAGCTCAAAGAGCTGGGTGCAACTCGCCTGGTAGTACATCGTACTCCGCGTCATATTTACGCACAGGTCATTGCTCCGAACGGTTCTGAAGTTTTGGTTGCTGCTTCTACTGTAGAAAAAGCTATCACTGAACAACTGAAGTATACCGGCAACAAAGACGCTGCGGCTGCTGTGGGTAAAGCACTGGCTGAACGCGCTCTCGAAAAAGGCATCAAAGATGTTTCTTTCGACCGTTCCGGTTTCCAATATCATGGTCGCGTCCAGGCACTGGCAGATGCTGCTCGTGAAGCTGGCCTTCAGTTCTAAGGTAGAGGTGTAAGATGGCACACATCGAGAAACAAGCTGGCGAACTGCAGGAAAAGCTGATCGCGGTAAACCGTGTATCTAAAACTGTTAAAGGTGGTCGTATTTTCTCCTTCACAGCACTGACTGTGGTAGGTGACGGTAACGGTCGCATCGGTTTTGGTTACGGCAAAGCGCGTGAAGTTCCAGCAGCGATCCAGAAAGCGATGGAAAAAGCCCGTCGCAATATGATTAACGTCGCGCTGACCAACGGCACCCTGCAACACCCTGTTAAAGGTGTTCACACGGGTTCCCGCGTGTTCATGCAGCCGGCTTCAGAAGGTACTGGTATCATCGCCGGTGGTGCAATGCGCGCCGTTCTGGAAGTCGCTGGGGTTCATAACGTACTGGCTAAAGCCTATGGTTCCACCAACCCGATCAACGTGGTTCGTGCAACTCTGGATGGCCTGGCGAATATGAATTCCCCGGAAATGGTCGCTGCCAAGCGTGGTAAATCCGTTGAAGAAATTCTGGGGTAATGACCATGGCAAAGACTATTAAAATTACTCAAACCCGCAGTGCAATCGGTCGTCTGCCGAAACACAAGGCAACGCTGCTTGGCCTGGGTCTGCGTCGTATTAACCACACCGTAGAGCGTGAAGACACGCCAGCTGTACGCGGTATGGTTAACGCGATTTCCTACATGGTTAAAGTGGAGGAGTAACAGATGCGTTTAAATACTCTGTCTCCGGCCGAAGGGTCTAAACACGCACCGAAGCGTCTGGGTCGTGGTATTGGTTCTGGCCTCGGTAAAACCGGTGGTCGTGGTCACAAAGGTCAGAACTCTCGTTCTGGCGGTGGCGTACGTCGCGGTTTCGAAGGTGGTCAGATGCCTCTGTACCGCCGTCTGCCGAAATTCGGTTTCACCTCTCGCAAAGCAATGGTTACGGCAGAAGTTCGTCTGTCTGACCTGGCGAAAGTTGAAGGCGGGATCGTCGACCTGAACACGCTGAAAGCGGCTAACATTATCGGTATTCAGATTGAATTCGCTAAAGTTATTCTGTCTGGCGAAGTCTCTGCACCGGTAACGGTTCGCGGTCTGCGTGTCACTAAAGGCGCTCGTGCTGCAATCGAAGCTGCTGGCGGTAAAATTGAGGAATAAGTAGCAGATGGCTAAGCAACCGGGATTAGATTTTCAAAGTGCCAAGGGTGGTTTTGGCGAACTAAAACGCAGACTTCTGTTTGTAATTGGTGCGCTGATTGTCTTCCGCATTGGCTCTTTTATTCCGATCCCTGGTATCGATGCCACTGTACTTGCCAAACTGCTTGAGCAACAGCGTGGCACCATCATTGAAATGTTTAACATGTTCTCTGGTGGTGCTCTGAGCCGTGCTTCTATTTTTGCTCTGGGTATCATGCCGTATATTTCGGCATCGATTATTATCCAGCTGCTGACGGTGGTTCATCCCGCCCTGGCAGAGATCAAGAAAGAAGGGGAGGCTGGCCGTCGTAAGATTAGCCAGTACACCCGTTACGGTACTCTGGTATTGGCCATATTTCAGTCTATCGGTATTGCTACCGGTCTGCCGAATATGCCTGGAATGCAGGGCCTGGTGTTAAACCCAGGCTTCCCATTCTACTTTACCGCTGTTGTGAGTCTGGTTACCGGGACAATGTTCCTGATGTGGCTGGGCGAACAGATTACTGAACGAGGTATCGGTAACGGTATCTCGATCATTATCTTCGCTGGTATTGTTGCGGGATTGCCGCCGGCCATTGGCCATACCATCGAGCAAGCGCGGCAAGGCGACCTGCACTTCCTCCTGTTGCTGTTGGTTGCAGTTCTCGTATTTGCAGTGACCTTCTTCGTTGTTTTCGTTGAGCGTGGTCAACGCCGCATTGTGGTGAACTATGCGAAACGTCAGCAAGGCCGTCGCGTCTATGCTGCGCAGAGCACACACTTACCGTTGAAAGTGAACATGGCCGGTGTAATCCCTGCTATCTTTGCTTCCAGCATCATCCTGTTCCCGGCGACAATTGCGTCCTGGTTCGGTGGTGGTACCGGTTGGAACTGGCTGACTACAATTTCGATGTATTTACAGCCAGGACAGCCGTTGTATGTGTTACTCTATGCGACTGCAATCATCTTCTTCTGTTTCTTCTACACGGCGTTGGTTTTCAACCCGCGTGAAACAGCAGATAACCTGAAGAAGTCTGGTGCATTTGTACCAGGAATTCGTCCGGGAGAGCAAACGGCGAAGTACATCGATAAAGTAATGACTCGCCTGACCTTGGTCGGTGCACTGTACATTACTTTCATCTGCCTAATCCCGGAGTTCATGCGTGATGCGATGAAAGTTCCATTCTACTTCGGCGGTACATCACTGCTGATTGTAGTCGTTGTCATCATGGACTTTATGGCTCAAGTGCAAACTCTGATGATGTCTAGTCAATACGAGTCTGCATTGAAGAAAGCAAACCTGAAAGGCTAATGCCATTATTCAGGCGCTTGAGAAGTTACGGAGAGTAAAAATGAAAGTTCGTGCTTCCGTCAAGAAATTATGTCGTAACTGCAAAATCATCCGTCGCGACGGTGTTGTGCGTGTGATTTGCAGTGCCGAGCCAAAGCATAAACAGCGCCAAGGCTGATTTTCACATATTTTTCTTGCAAAGTCGGGTTGAGCTGGCTAGATTAGCCAGCCAATCTTTTGTATGTCTATGCGTTTCCATTTGAGTATCCTGAAAACGGGCTTTTCAGCATGGGGCGCATATTTGAATAGTAGGAGTGCATAGTGGCCCGTATAGCAGGCATTAACATTCCTGATCAGAAACACACCGTTATCGCATTAACTTCGATCTACGGTATCGGCAAGACTCGCTCCCAGGCCATCTGCGCCTCTGCGGGTATCGCTGAAGATGTTAAGATCAGAGAGCTGTCTGAAGAACAAATTGACACGCTGCGTGATGAAGTTGCAAAGTTCGTCGTTGAAGGCGATCTGCGTCGTGAAGTCACCCTGAGCATCAAGCGTCTGATGGACCTTGGTTGCTATCGTGGTTTGCGTCATCGTCGTGGTCTTCCGGTTCGCGGTCAGCGTACCAAGACCAACGCACGTACCCGTAAGGGTCCGCGTAAACCGATCAAGAAATAATCGGGGTGATTGAATAATGGCAAAGGCACCAGTTCGTGCACGTAAGCGTGTAAGAAAACAAGTCTCTGACGGCGTGGCTCATGTCCATGCTTCTTTTAACAACACCATCGTTACTATTACTGATCGTCAGGGTAACGCACTGGGTTGGGCAACTGCCGGTGGTTCCGGTTTCCGTGGTTCTCGTAAATCTACGCCGTTCGCTGCGCAGGTCGCTGCAGAACGTTGCGCAGAAGCCGTGAAAGATTACGGTATCAAGAACCTGGAAGTTATGGTTAAGGGTCCGGGTCCAGGCCGCGAATCAACGATTCGTGCTCTGAACGCCGCTGGTTTCCGCATCACTAATATTACTGATGTGACTCCGATCCCTCACAACGGTTGTCGTCCGCCGAAAAAACGTCGCGTATAACGCACGTTTTTAGGAATGTTGGAGAAAGAAAATGGCAAGATATTTGGGTCCTAAGCTCAAGCTGAGCCGTCGCGAGGGTACAGACCTGTTCCTTAAGTCTGGCGTTCGCGCGATTGATACCAAGTGTAAGATTGAACAAGCTCCTGGCCAGCACGGTGCGCGTAAACCGCGTCTGTCTGACTATGGTGTGCAGTTGCGTGAAAAGCAGAAAGTTCGCCGTATGTACGGTGTTCTGGAGCGTCAGTTCCGTAACTATTACAAAGAAGCAGCACGTCTGAAAGGCAACACCGGTGAAAACCTGTTGGCTCTGCTGGAAGGTCGTCTGGATAACGTAGTTTACCGTATGGGCTTTGGCGCTACTCGTGCAGAAGCACGTCAGCTGGTTAGCCATAAATCTGTTATGGTAAACGGCCGCGTTGTCAGCATCGCTTCTTATCAGGTAACTCCGAATGACGTTGTTAGCATCCGTGAGAAAGCCAAAAAGCAGTCTCGCGTTAAAGCCGCTCTGGAGCTGGCTGAGCAGCGTGAAAAGCCAACCTGGCTGGAAGTTGATGCGACTAAGATGGAAGGTGTGTTCAAACGTATTCCTGAACGTACCGATCTGTCTGCGGACATTAACGAACACCTGATCGTCGAGCTTTACTCCAAGTAAAGCTTAGTACCAAAGAGAGGACACAATGCAGGGTTCTGTGACAGAGTTTCTAAAACCGCGCCTGGTAGATATCGAGCAAGTCAGTTCGACGCACGCCAAGGTGACCCTTGAGCCTTTAGAGCGTGGCTTTGGCCATACTCTTGGTAACGCACTGCGCCGTATTCTGCTTTCATCCATGCCGGGTTGCGCGGTGACCGAGGTTGAAATTGATGGTGTACTGCATGAGTACAGCACCAAAGAGGGCGTACAGGAAGATATCCTGGAAATCCTTCTCAACCTGAAAGGGCTTGCGGTAAGAGTTCAAGGCAAAGATGAAGTTATTCTTACCCTGAATAAATCTGGCATTGGCCCTGTGACTGCAGCCGATATCACCCATGATGGTGATGTCGAAATCGTCAAGCCGCAGCACGTGATCTGCCACCTGACCGATGAGAACGCAGCGATTAATATGCGTATCAAAGTTCAGCGCGGTCGCGGTTATGTGCCGGCTTCTGCCCGAATTCATTCGGAAGAAGATGAGCGCCCGATCGGTCGTCTGTTAGTCGACGCCTGCTATAGCCCTGTAGACCGTATAGCCTACAATGTTGAAGCAGCGCGTGTTGAACAGCGTACTGACCTGGACAAGCTGGTCATCGAAATGGAAACCAACGGCACTATTGATCCTGAAGAAGCGATCCGCCGTGCGGCAACCATCCTGGCAGAACAACTTGAAGCTTTCGTTGACTTACGTGATGTACGTCAGCCGGAAGTTAAAGAAGAGAAACCAGAATTCGATCCGATCCTGCTGCGCCCTGTTGACGATCTGGAATTGACTGTCCGCTCTGCTAACTGCCTTAAGGCAGAAGCTATCCACTACATCGGTGATCTGGTACAGCGTACCGAGGTTGAGCTGCTTAAAACGCCTAACCTTGGTAAAAAATCTCTTACCGAGATTAAAGATGTGCTGGCATCACGTGGTCTGTCTCTGGGCATGCGCCTGGAAAACTGGCCACCAGCTAGCATTGCTGATGAATAACCCGATCACAGGTTAAGGTTTCACTGAGAAGGATAAGGTCATGCGCCATCGTAAGAGTGGTCGTCAACTGAACCGCAACAGCAGCCATCGTCAGGCTATGTTCCGCAACATGGCTGGCTCTTTGGTTCGTCATGAGATCATCAAGACGACCCTGCCGAAAGCGAAAGAGCTGCGTCGCGTAGTTGAGCCGCTGATTACTCTTGCCAAGACCGACAGCGTAGCTAATCGTCGTCTGGCATTCGCCCGTACTCGTGATAACGAGATCGTGGCAAAACTGTTTAACGAGCTGGGCCCGCGTTTCGCGAGCCGTGCCGGTGGTTACACTCGCATTCTGAAGTGTGGCTTCCGCGCTGGTGACAACGCTCCGATGGCTTACATCGAGCTGGTTGATCGTCCAGAGCTGCAAGCAGAAGCTGCTGCAGAGTAATCTGTAGCAACGTAGAAAAACCGGGCTTGCCCGGTTTTTTTATATCCAAAATTCCTCGTACTTCCCATCCGATATTTGGTTATGCTATCCATAATTCACTTCTGCAAAGGAGAAGATGATGTGGTTAATCGACCAGCTCGTTGAACAACATATCCGTGAAGCTCAGGCCGCAGGCGAACTTGACCAGCTTCCAGGCCAGGGAAAACCATTGATCCTTGATGACGACAGCCATGTTCCGCCAGAACTGCGCACTTCATATCGCCTGTTGAAAAACGCCGGCTATTTACCCCCTGAACTGGAAATGAAACGTGAAGCGATCGAACTGGATTCTTTGCTGCAATCGCTCGATCCTGGGGATCAACGTTACCAGCCTGGACTTAAGCGCTTAACGCTGCTGGAAATGAAATTGAAGCAGGCAGGTATGACGACCGCTTTTCTGAATGGTGAATACCGGCATCATTTAAAACACCGCTTTGCGGAGGATAAATAATGTATCGCATTGGACAACTGGCCAGGCTGGCGGACGTTACCCCGGACACTATCCGCTATTACGAAAAACAGCAGATGATGGAACACGAGGTGAGAACCGAAGGGGGATTTCGTCTCTACACCGAGAGAGATCTTCAGCGGCTCAAATTCATTCGCTATGGACGGCAGCTGGGCTTTACTCTTGATTCGATTCGCGAGCTGTTGTCGATTCGTATCGATCCTGCACAGCACACTTGCCACGAGTCAAAAACTATCGTGCAGAAACGGCTGAGTGAAGTGGAAGGGATGATTGCTGAGCTGCAACATATGCAGCGTTCGCTTAAACGGCTGAATGATGCCTGTTGTGGCACCGATCACAGCAGCGCTTATTGCTCAATTCTCGAAGCCTTAGAGCAGGGCGCGACCACCATTCATGCGAAAGCCGATTGAAAATCAGGCAAATCGGGCCTATATTCTTCACTTCAATCACAAAGGAAAATACCATGACCGTCTATCAGCATAAAAAAGGCAAGATACGCGATAACGCTATCGAGGCGTTACTTCATGACCCACTGTTTAAACCGCGCATTGAAGTGAATCAAAAAGGGAAAGGCAGTTATCGACGTAAAGATAAGCATGCAGGGAAAGGTAACTGGGAGGCCAGTGGTAAAAAAGCAAAGCAGATTTTTACCACTGGCCTTCTGGTTTCAGGCGAAAAAAAACCGTCTTGCGACGGCTTTTTTTGCGTTTACGGCTGATTGTTTTGTTGCTTCAGCAGATCGCGGATTTCAGTAAGCAGAACTTCTTGCGCCGGAGTTTTGGCTGGCGCAGCCTCTTTCTTCTTGTGCATCTTGTTCATCAGTTTAATTGCCATAAAGATAGCAAAAGCCACAATCACAAAATCAAACACGGTCTGAATAAACACGCCGTACTGCATAACTACTGCTGGAGTTTCACCGACAGCAGGTTTCAGCACCCATTCAAACTGTTTAAAATCCACACCGCCAATCAGTAATCCCAGCGGCGGCATAATGATATTTGCGACCAGTGACGAGACGATCTTACCGAACGCTGCACCAATAATTACACCCACTGCCAGATCGACGACGTTGCCACGCATCGCAAAGTCGCGAAACTCTTTGAATAAACTCATTGTTATCTCCATTCCTGTGCCAATGGCTAAAGTCTAACAAACGATTCACCTTTTGCCATCGCCTTGGCGTAATTAGGCGAATAATCACCGCGAATAATGCACAGGCAGCAAGCCGTGCTGCCCATATAACGCTATAGAAAGAAAGGACTGGGCTGGAACAGACGTTCCACGTCAGGCACAAACTTCTTATCTGTCAGGAACATAATGACATGGTCGCCCTGCTCAATACGCAGATTGTCATTGGCAATCATCACATCATCGCCGCGCACTACAGCACCAATGATGGTTCCAGGCGGCAGTTTAATATCATCAATTAAGCGGCCAACAACCCGCGAAGTACTTTCGTCACCATGGGCAATGGCTTCGATAGCTTCGGCGATGCCACGGCGTAGCGAAGAAACACTGACAATATCGGCTTTACGCACGTGACCCAACAACGCGGAAATGGTGGCTTGCTGTGGAGAGATGGCAATATCGATCACGCTTCCCTGAACCAGGTCGACGTAGGCTTTACGCTGGATCAGCACCATCACCTTTTTTGCTCCCATCTTTTTCGCCAGCATGGCTGACATGATGTTAGCTTCATCATCATTGGTGACAGCAATAAACAGGTCCACCTGCTCAATATGCTCTTCTGCCAGCAGCTCCTGGTCAGAAGCATCGCCATAAAACACGATGGTATCTTGCAATTGCTCGGCCAGCTCGGCCGCACGTTGCTGATTACGCTCGATCAGTTTAACGCTGTAATTCTTCTCCAGCCGTTGTGCCAGACCGAATCCGATATTACCGCCACCGACCAGCATAATGCGTTTATAAGGTTTTTCAAGGCGTTGCAGCTCACTCATCACCGCCCGAATATGCTGACTGGCGGCAATAAAGAACACTTCATCGCCTGCTTCAACAATGGTTGAACCCTGCGGGCGGATGGGGCGATCCTGGCGAAAAATGGCGGCAACCCGGGTATCGATATGCGGCATATGCTCACGCATAATCGACAGCGCGTTGCCGACCAACGGCCCGCCGTAATAGGCTTTTACCACCGCCAGACTGACTTTACCTTCGGCGAAATTCACCACCTGCAATGCGCCTGGATATTCGATCAGACGATAAATATTGTCGATTACCAGCTGCTCAGGCGCGATGAGGTGATCGATAGGCACCGCTTCGGGAAGAAACAGTTTATCCGCATCGCGGATATAGTCAGGCGCACGAATACGCGCGATGCGGTTTGGCGTATTAAACAGAGAGTAGGCGACCTGGCAGGCAATCATATTGGTTTCATCCGAGCTGGTCACTGCGACCAGCATATCGGCATCTTCCGCTCCGGCTTCCCGTAAAACTCTGGGGTGTGAGCCGTGCCCCTGCACCACGCGCAGATCGAATTTATCCTGCAACTGACGCAGACGTACGCCATCGGTATCCACCACCGTAATATCGTTGTTTTCGCCAACGAGATTTTCCGCCAGTGTTCCGCCTACCTGTCCGGCACCCAGAATGATTATTTTCATCGTCGTTTCAGCTTATTCCGTGATTAAGTCCGGCTGCCTGCGCAGCCGGATAATCAATTTTTTATCAGCTTAGCGTAAAAGAAACCATCCCCACCTTGCGGATGTGGGAATACTTGCAGACCTGGCTGCGTGCCATCAGCAATTGGCTGAAGTTTCGCATCAGGGTGACGACTGAGAAAGGCGCTGACCTGTTGATGATTCTCTTCCGGCAGAATGGAGCAGGTTGCGTACAGTAGTGTGCCGCCGGACTTCAGCTTCGGCCAAACCGCATCAAGGATTTCCTGCTGCAGCGCCGCCAGTTCAGCGATATCACGATCGCGACGCAACCATTTAATATCAGGATGACGTCGGATGACACCGGTCGCTGAGCAAGGAGCATCAAGTAAAATACGATCAAACTGCATGCCTTCGGCCCACTGTTCCGGGTGGCGGCCATCGCCTGATTTTACCGTCGCATTCATACCAAGACGGGCGAGGTTCTCATTGACTCGTGCCAGGCGTTGTTCATCAATATCCACCGCCATCACTTTAGCCTCAGGTGCAGCTTCAAGAATATGGGTGGTTTTACCGCCGGGCGCTGCACACAGGTCGAGGATCGATTCGCCGTTTTGCGGATCAAGCAGTGCGATACAACCCTGCGCCGAGGCATCCTGAACCGTTACCCAGCCTTTATCAAAACCTGGCAACTGGCTTACCGGGCACGGAGAATCGAGACGCAGCGCGTCGCGGTGTTCAGGATGGGCTTCGGCTTCTTTACCCGACTCCTGTAGCAGCGCCAGCCAGGCATCGCGGCTGTGATGTTGACGGTTAACGCGCAGCCACATCGGTGGACGCTGGTTATTTGCCTCGACGATTTGCTGCCAGTTGTCTGGCCATGCGCGCTGTAAACGTTCCAGCAGCCACTTCGGATGCAGGTACTTATGCGGGCCATCATTCATTTCCAGCATCAGTGCTTCCTGCTGGCGCTGGAACTGACGCAGTACGCCGTTAATCAAACCTTTCAGCGCCTGACGCTTAAGCACCACTGCGCCTTCAACAGTTTCGGCCAGCGCAGCATGTGCCGGAATGCGGGTATACATTAACTGATACAGGCCGACCATAATCAGGAAGTGGATAGTGCGCTGCTTGCCGGTCATCGGACGCGACATCAGTTTATTAATAATCCACTGCAGCTGAGGCAATGTACGCAGCACGCCGAAACAGAGCTCCTGCAGCAGGGCGCTATCTTTTTCGGATAATGACTTTTGCGTCGCGGGCAGGACATTGCTGAGTGATTGTCCCTGCTCAACAACGCGCTCAATAGCTTGTGCCGCAAGGCTGCGGAGATTGGTCTGTTTTTTCATTATTAGGGTCGTCACTAAACAAAAGCCCGACGTATTGCCGGGCTGAAGGATCAGGCAAGAACATTGCCCTGTATGAACCATTCACGGCGGGAATTTAGAATATCCTGCGCTTTCATCGCTTTTTTGCCGGCTGGCTGCAATTCAGTGATATTCAGCACGCCATCAGAGGTGGCAATCTGAATACCTTTCTTATCTGCATGGACAATCTCACCCGGCTGGCTGTTTGCCTGATGCGGCAACACTTGCGCGCTCCACACCTTGACCGGCTGATCCTCAACCATAAAATAGCTCATCGGCCATGGATTAAAGGCGCGGATACAGCGTTCCAGCTGAGCCGCAGAGAGTGACCAGTCGAGGCGAGCCTCTTCTTTACTCAGCTTCTCGGCATAGTTTACGGCTGTTTCATCCTGCACTTCTGGTTTAGCGCTGCCGTCCGCCAGTTGCTGGATGGTGGCTAACATACCGGTGGGCCCGAGCTGCGCCAGCTTGTTATACAGCGTGGCACTGGTATCGCTGGATTCAATCGGACAGGACAGTTTATACAGCATGTCGCCGGTATCCAGACCGACATCCATCTGCATAATAGTGACGCCGGTTTCGCTGTCCCCCGCCCACAGCGAACGTTGAATCGGCGCAGCGCCACGCCAGCGCGGCAGTAGCGAGCCATGCACATTGATGCAGCCGAGGCGAGGCATCTCCAGCACCGCTTTTGGCAGAATCAGTCCGTAGGCCACTACCACCATCAGATCGGCATGCAGATCAGCGACCAGCTGCTGGTTCTCTTCCGGGCGCAGCGACTTAGGCTGAAACAGCGGAATGTTATGTTCCAGCGCCAGTACTTTAACCGGGCTGGGCGTCAGCTTGTTGCCGCGGCCAGCCGGGCGGTCAGGCTGAGTAAACACGCCAACCACCTGATGCTCAGAAGCCAACAGCGCAGTAAGATGCTGCGCGGCAAAGTCCGGGGTTCCGGCGAAAATGATCTTAAGCGAATCGGACACAGTATTCCCTTCGAAAGCAGTACTATCAGGCACGCGAGTTGAGGCGCGCCAGTTTTTCCAGTTTCTGCCGAATACGCTGGCGTTTCATCGGCGAGAGGTAATCGATAAACAATTTACCGACCAGGTGATCCATCTCGTGCTGAATACAGATTGCCAACAGGCCATCCGCTTCCAGTTCGAAACTGTTACCGTCACGATCCAGCGCGCGGATTTTCACTTTTTCTGAACGCGGTACCAGAGCACGCTGTTCCGGAATAGACAGGCAGCCTTCTTCAATACCGGTTTCGCCACACTCTTCAAGCAGCTCCGGGTTAATCAGGACTAAACGCTGGTCGCGCTCCTCTGACACATCAATAACGATGATGCGCTGATGGATATCAACCTGCGTCGCCGCCAGACCGATGCCTTCTTCGGCGTACATCGTTTCGAACATATCATCGACGATACGCTGAATGTCTGCATTCACTTCTTTAACTGGCTTTGCGACGATGCGAAGGCGATCGTCAGGAAAATGTAATACCTGCAAAACTGACATAACTTTCCAGATCTGTGTTCAAGGGATAAAAGAATTATTCCTCTTATTGTAGACATTTCAGGCGCTGATTGACAGCATTCCTCGCGATGAGCGGCGCACCTTTGCGCTGACGATGACAAGGATAGTATCGTGACCTCAACTGAGATTTGGCTGCGCTTGTCCGGAGTAAAAAACCTGTCTGGTATGCGGATGCTGGAGGCGGCGACCACCCTGATTTCGCTTAATGAAACCAGCGCGGATGCACTGCGCGCGGCCGGGTTAAATCCTGAGCAGGCAAGCCAGTTTTGGCAGTGTGATCCGCGCGTGCTGGAGAATACCTGCGACTGGCTGGCTTCGCCTCAGCACCATCTGTTAACCGCCGATGCGGCTGACTACCCACCACAGCTGAAGAATATTGCCAGTTATCCGCCGCTGCTGTTTATTGCCGGTAATCGTGAGATTTTGTCATCGCCGCAGCTGGCGGTCGTGGGTAGCCGTGACTGTAGTCACTATGGCCGGGAATGGGGGGCTTATTTTACCCAGGCGTTGGCGCTGAGCGGCTTGACCATTACCAGCGGACTGGCGCTGGGAATTGATGGCGTTGCCCATCGTGCAGCCCTCGACGTAGAAGGCAAGACGATTGCGGTATTAGGCAGTGGCCTGGCCGCGCTGTATCCAAAGCGACATACGGCGCTGGCCAGTGAAATTATTGCCGCGGGTGGTGCGCTGGTTTCCGAGTTCCCGTTATCAACACGGCCTCTGCCGCAACATTTTCCCCAGCGTAACCGCATTATTAGTGGTCTGAGTGCCGGCGTATTGGTGATTGAAGCCACGTTGCGCAGCGGATCGCTGGTGACCGCACGCTATGCACTGGAGCAGAATCGCGAGGTGTATGCTTTACCCGGCGCGTTAGGAAATAGCGGTAGTGAAGGTGTGCACTGGTTGATTCAGCAGGGGGCATTATTAGTGGCGCATCCGAACAATATTCTCGAAGAAATGAACAGCAACCTCAACTGGCTGCCTTTTTTAGCTACACAGCCAATATATTCTTCAGACAATGCCGATGTTCCATTGCCATTTGCTGATGTGTTGGCTAACGTAGGAGATGAGGTTACACCTGTTGACGTCGTCGCTGAACGTGCCGGCCAACCTGTGCCAGCCATCGTAGCTAAGTTGCTTGAGCTGGAGTTAGCAGGATGGATCGCAGCTGTACCCGGCGGCTATGTCCGATTGAGGAGGGCATGCCATGTTCGACGTATTAATGTACTTATTTGAAACCTATATCCACAACGAAGCAGAAATGCGTGTTGATCAGGATAAATTGACTGATGATTTGACCGATGCAGGTTTTCATCGTGAAGATATTTATAATGCGTTGAACTGGTTGGAAAAGCTGGCAGATTATCAGGACGGTCTTACCGCTCCGATTCAGCTGGCAAGCGATCCATTGTCAATGCGTATCTACACCGAGGAAGAGAGTCAGCGCCTCGATGCCAATTGCCGTGGTTTCATTCTGTTCCTGGAGCAGATTCAGGTGCTTAATCTCGAAACCCGGGAAATGGTTATCGAACGCATTATGGCTTTGGATACCCTCGAGTTCGATCTGGAAGATCTTAAATGGGTCGTGCTGATGGTGCTGTTTAACATCCCGGGATGTGAAAACGCCTACCAGCAGATGGAAGAGCTACTTTTCGAAGCCAATGAAGGAATGCTGCACTGAAGATTGCCTTCGTGTACAAAACGCTATGAATAAAACAGCGCTTTTCGCTGTGCGAAAAAATGAAGCCTGCCCCCGCTGTGGGGCAGAACTGGTTATTCGCTCCGGGAAACACGGTGCGTTTCTCGGTTGCTCTGATTATCCAACCTGCGAGTATATTCGCCCGCTTAAAAGTCAGGCTGACGGGCATGTGGTGAAAGTGCTGGAAGGGCAGCTGTGTCCGCAATGTCAGTCCGAGCTGGTACTGCGGCAGGGGCGTTACGGCATGTTTATTGGCTGTAGCAACTATCCGGAATGCGAACATACTGAAGTGATCGATCGCCCGGATGCAACCACCATTCCCTGCCCACAGTGTCAGCAGGGCAAACTGGTTCAGCGCCGCTCGCGCTATGGCAAAACCTTCCATGCCTGCGATCGCTATCCTGATTGCCAGTTTGCCGTTAATTTTACCCCGGTTGAAGGCGAGTGCGAATTTTGCCACTTCCCTCTGCTTATTGAGAAAAAAACCGCCAGAGGCTTAAAACGTTATTGCGCCAGCAAAGCGTGTGGTAAGCCAGTTACCGCAGGAACCCGTAGTGAAGAATGATCTGTTAGCCGGCTCAATTGAGTCATCTGTTGCACAGCTTCAACAGCAAGCTGTGATCGCCTATCCGACTGAGGCGGTTTTTGGTCTGGGCTGTGACCCTGACAGTGAAACTGCGGTCCTGAAGTTGCTGGCGCTGAAGCAGCGTCCGGTTGAGAAAGGACTTATTTTAATCGCTGCTGATTATCAGCAGCTTGAGCCGTATATCGCCGATGGCGAACTCTCGGTGGAGCAACGCGAGCGTATGTTTGCCAGCTGGCCTGGTCCGGTAAGCTGGGTGGTGCCGGCATCACAACACACCCCACGCTGGCTGACCGGGCGTTTTGACTCACTGGCGGTGCGCGTCAGCGATCATCCGGATGTGCAGCGTCTGTGCCGCGCATTCGGTAAGCCGCTGGTTTCCACCAGTGCTAACTTGACCGGTGCTGAACCTTGTCGCAGTGTCGAAGAGGTGCGTGCGCAGTTTGGCATTGATTTTCCGCTGCTGGTGGGTGAAACCGGTGGACGACTGAATCCGTCAGAGATCCGTGATGTCATCTCGGGTGAGCTGATTCGTCAGGGATAGAGGAACAGAATGGACACTTTCGCCGTATTTGGTAACCCGATTAGTCACAGTAAATCGCCGCGCATTCATCAGTTGTTTTCGCAGCATACCGGTATCGACCATTCTTATGGGCGTATCTGCGCGCCGGTGGATGATTTTGCTGCCACGCTTAATCAATTCTTTGCGCAGGGCGGGCGTGGTGCGAATGTCACTCTACCTTTTAAGCAGCAAGCCTTTGCGTTGGCCAGTGAATTAACCGCGCGCGCGGCATTAGCCGGTGCGGTAAATACCCTGTTGCTCAATAAAGAGGGCGTCTTAATCGGGGATAACACCGACGGTATCGGCCTGCTGACCGATCTTGAACGTCTTAACTTGATCAAGCCAGGCGATCGGATCTTATTGATCGGCGCTGGCGGCGCGGCGCGTGGCGTGATGTTACCTCTGTTGTCATTTGGCTGCGCGGTCACATTGACCAACCGCACCCTGAGTCGCGCTGAAGAGCTGGCCACGTTATACCAGCATAGCGGCGACGTGCAGGCTGTGGCCATGGATCAACTGCCAGATCAGCACTTCGATCTGATTATCAATGCCACTTCCAGCGGTGTCGCGGGCGATATTCCGGCGGTGCCTGCTTCTCTTATTACTGCGGAGGTGCGCTGCTACGACATGTTTTATCAGGTGGGTCTCACGCCGTTTCTCAGTTGGTGTCAGCAACAGGGCGCAACGCAGTTTGCCGATGGTCTGGGAATGCTGGTCGGTCAAGCTGCGCATGCTTTTCTTTTATGGCATGGCAAATTACCGGAAATCAGCCCAGTGATTGCGATCCTGAAGAGCGAGCTGGCAGAGTGAATCAGGCGATTCAGTTTCCCGATCGGGAGTTCTGGGACAGTGAACGTCAGGCGGTCTGCTTTCCGGCGCAGGTCAATGGTTTTAACCTTACCTGTGCGATTGCGGCGGAAACGCTGCGGCAGCGTTACGGCAGCGGTGCATCCGACCTTGAGTTGTTCAGAGCGCACCGCTGGGATATAGAAGAAGAAGCTGAAGCCTTGATCGCGCAACAGCAAGAAGACGATCAAGGCTGGGTCTGGCTCTCCTTCGCTAAATAGTCATCCTTCCAGCCAACATAGTTGCTGGAGGAATAGAGTAACCCGGCGATCTCTTTCTCTGTCAGTGGTCGTACTGGCTTCGCCGGACTACCTAAATAGAGATAACCGCTTTCCAGCCGCTTACCTGGAGCGACCAGGCTGCCCGCACCAACCATCACATCATCTTCTACTATTACGCCATCCAGTAAAATCGATCCCATACCAATCAGTACACGATTGCCGATGGTGCAGCCATGCAGCATCGCTTTATGACCCACCGTTACGTCTTCACCGATAATTAGCGGATGACCTTCCGGGTTAGACGATGACTTATGGGTGACATGCAGCACGCTGCCGTCCTGAATATTACTGCGTTTGCCAATCACCACTTTATTAACGTCACCGCGAATCGCCACCAGTGGCCAGATGCTGACATCGTCTGCCAGTGAGACATCACCGACTACCACGCTCGACGCATCAACCATTACGCGTTCACCTAATTGAGGAAACCATTGCTTAAAAGCACGTAAAACCGAAGGCATAGAGTTGTTCTCCTTTCATGTTGTTATTGAAGGGTAGTGCGCATGCCGATTTGTTATCAATGAATAGCGTAATTTATGCGGCAAAATTGCGCGGATCGAACGAGATCTCAACGAAAAGATTGAAAACTCAGCAACCAAAATAAAAGATCGAAAAAAGGCTTGTGCATTAAATTCGGATCCCTATAATGCGCCTCCATCGACACGGAACAACGGCTTACAGGCCACGGTGTTGAGAGGTTCAGGAAGTTCTGAACCGCCGGGGAAAAACTTCTGAAAAAGAGGTTGACTCTGAAGGAGGAAAGCGTAATATACGCCACCTCGCAACAGCAAGCCAAATCGCTGATT
>NZ_JRXE01000042.1 GCF_001267535.1 Winslowiella iniecta
CAGACAACCGTTGGTTCCAGGCCGGATTGCCGGTGGCATCGGTATGGCCGACCACCAGAATCACGCCATCCTGATTTCCTGCTTTCATGGCGCTGGCGATTTTCCTTACCTGGCGCAGACCGTTCGTTGAAAGCTGGGCGCTGTTGGTATCAAACATCCCGTTGTCTTCTACCTGAGCAACCAGCCCAACGGTTTTTTTGCTGCTATTTTCGTCCGCCTGCAATGGACGGGTGCTGATGGCAATATGCTCATCGGCGGCAATCTGAGCCAGCGCTTTTTCACGACTCTGCCAGACGTTTCCCGCTGCGCAGCCTGCCACGCCGCCAATCAGTCCACCGGCCAGCGCTTTTTTTGCATCGCCGGTAATCAGATAAGTCAGCCCACCCCCCAGCGCGGCCCCCCCAATACAACCGATTGCGGTGCCATAATCTTGTCCCGCCTGATGTATGCTGGCGCAGCTTGATGTCAGTGTTACCACTGCCATCAGCAGGCTGATTTTTCTTAAATGAAAGCGTTTCAATTTTTCTCCTTGTCCCTTTTAACCCGCCATAAAATAGATCATCCGGTTATTTTTTATGGCGTAATAACTTTTTCAGGTTCCGCAAAAGTTTATTTTTATTTTTTCTGGCGACGTGAAAATACCACGCGGCGATGCACGATTTTATTTAATAGCATGAGTCATCCGTCGCCATTAGCGCACGAATGTAGAATATGCCGTTAAGGCAAATAAGCAGCCGAATAGTCTGGTTTAATCAGTTATCGTCGTCCCTGATATTGCACTCCTGTCCAGCGGAGAAAAAATGGCACGTTCCCATGGAGTATGGGAAAGGTAACCGCCTGCTTTTTCTGCTGAAATGACGAGTAGTTAGCCTGGTAAGAATCTTCTGAATGGTAGAGCAAGTCACCCGTCACGGTCAACGATTAGTCGCCACCCGCGCTCATTTTCAACCGGCAGGTTGTATAATCACGGTCAACCAGCAGGGGAATTTGTTGGCTGGTGCGATCGTCACAAGCTTATTTTGTGCTAAAACGATGGCTGCCAATGCAGTAATCAGAAGAGTCGCATGACACCAGGGTTTCTTCAGGCAGATAATCATTTCAGAAACGATACGCGTCATCACTCTTAATAAGGAATCATCATGGTCGAAGCGTTTGCTGCCAACGCTGATAACGACAATCAGCCTCGCGAGACCAGACTGGCGCGCGCGGTTGCGCCGCAGGTGGCGCGCCATCCTCTGCACAGCGGCATTCATCCGCTGGAAGATGGACTGGATGCGTTTGCTTCGCGTTATTTGCTGATATCCATGGCTGAACGCACCCTCGATATTCAGTATTACATCTGGCAAAACGATATGTCCGGGCGTTTATTGTTCAGCGCGCTGCTTGAGGCCGCCGGGCGCGGGGTAAAAGTGCGCCTGCTGCTCGACGATAACAACACTATGGGGCTGGATGAGACGCTGAGCGAACTGAACCGGCATGCGAATATCCAGATTCGGCTGTTTAATCCTTTCTCTTTTCGTACGCTGCGTGCGCTCGGTTATCTCACCGATTTTGCCCGGCTTAACCGGCGAATGCACAACAAAAGCTTTACCGTCGACGGCATGGCTACCATTGTTGGTGGGCGTAATATCGGCGATGAGTATTTTGGTACCGGTGATGAGCCGTTGTTTTCCGATCTCGACGTGCTGGCACTTGGCCCGGTAGTGGAAGAGGTCAGTGCCGATTTTGAGCGCTACTGGCACAGCCGGGCAGTCTCGGCATTGAATTCGGTGGTGGAGAGCAGCAGCGACGATCCGCTTTCGGCGGTGCAGTTGCCCGCTGCCTGGCGTGATAATCCGCAGGTTCAGCAATATTTACAACGTCTGCACTCTTCCCCGTTTGTGGCCCGGCTGGAGAGTGGTGAGCTGGAGCTAATCTGGGCCAGAACCCGGTTACTGAGTGACGATCCGCGTAAAGGGCTGGGCAAGGCGAAGGCTTCCACGCTGTTGCCGCAGCGGATGCTGGAGGTGATCGGCAAACCCCAACAGCAGTTCGATATTATTTCAGCTTATTTTGTGCCGACGCGCGCTGGCGTAGCGCAGCTGCTGGCGCTAAAGCGTAAAGGGGTGAAAATCGCCATTCTTACCAACTCGCTGGCGGCCAATGATGTGTCGGTAGTGCATGCCGGCTATGCCAAATGGCGCAAAAAATTGCTGCGCCACGGTATTGCGTTATATGAATTAAAACCGCACAGCGATAATCGCGATGCACCGCACGATCGCGGTTTAACCGGTAATTCTGGCTCCAGCCTGCATGCTAAAACCTTTAGCGTCGACAATCAGAAAGTCTTTATTGGCTCGTTTAATTTTGACCCGCGTTCGGCGGTGCTGAATACCGAAATGGGGTTTGTGATTGAGAGCGAAACGCTGGCCACCTCGGTACATCAACGGTTTATCAGCCGGATGCGCGATAAAGCCTGGAAACTGCGCCTCGACAAGTGGGGCAGGGTGAACTGGGTTGAATATGAAGGCGAAGCGGGCGAGGTGGTGCATAAGCATGAACCGCGCACCCGCTTTATACAGCGTCTGCTGGTGCGCCTGGTATGGCGGTTGCCGGTGGAGTGGTTGCTGTAGTCGCTTAAGCCAGCTAACGGCCGGTGTTAAACCGGCCGTTAGCTAATCAGAACAAATTAGCTGTTCGCCTGCTGTGGCGATTTCGCAGCTTGCGGCGGCTTACCCGAGAACAGGAAGCGCAGCAGCGGAATGCGCAGATGAATCTCATACAGCACAAAGGCGATACCAAAGACAAAAGCCAGGCCGACAAAGAAACCCAGCGTATTGTTACTAATCGCCGGCGTAATAAATATGCCGTACAGCAGGGTTAACGGGTGATGCACCAGATAAATAAACAGTGAGGCATTCACCAGATAGGTAATGCGCGGTGAATGTGAATTCAGCAGTTTATGCCCCAAAGTGAACACCACATTCACCATCCACAGACCCATCAGCAGGGTAATCACCGTATCAATTTCATATAACCAGCCTTCGCCGGTGCTGTAACGCTGATTGAGCAGATAAGCGATAAATGCGCCAGTCGAGCCGACCAGCGTCCACGGATTAAATTTCAAAAACAGTGCTTTAATGGCCGGGTGTTTCCACGCCATCGCGCCAAGCATAAAGAACGGCAGGTAGAACAGTGTCTGCATCACGGCGAAATTAAACAGGCCGTCGGTCAGCAGAGCAGGCTGGAAAATAAACACCAGGCGGCGGATGCTGCCCCAGATTAAGGCAAATCCAATAAAACTCAGCGTTAATTTGCGCCAGTTAAGCTCGGAATAGTCTGTTTTTGTCGTCTGCTTTTTGCCGCCATCGCGCAATATTTTAAACAGCACAATGCCCAGCGTCGTGAGGATCACCAGCACCAGCAAAAACCATAAATGTGACACCAGATGCCACACCAGCGCGTTATATTTTTCATACAGGCCGAAGTGATTCCAGTCGCCGATGGCTGGCGTCCAGCTTTTCAGCAAAAAGAACTGCGGCAACGTCAGTAATGGGATGGCGGTCAGCATCGGAATGCCGACGCGCTCGACGCGCACTTTCAGCCAGCGCTGGGGCTGGTAGCGCAGGTAGAGCATATAGGAAAAATAGCCTGAAATGACAAAGAAAACCTGCATGCGGAAGGCGTGGATAAAGTCATTAAACAGCGTCAGCCAGCTACTGGGTTCGGCACTGTTTACCGCCCACTGATGACCGGAGTAAATCAGTGACATATGAAAAGGAATACCCAGTAACATCAAATAAGCGCGAATTGAATCAAGAAAATACTCACGTTGTGGTTTTTTTATACTCATAATTATCCATTCATTGACCGTTTTAACCCCTGGCTCGCCCTGAACCACGCTAAAGCACGGGCTTACTTTACTGCAGCAACAAAGAGTATACTATCAGCCAAATCCGTATCCTCTAAACGCTTGAGATATCGGCGCTTAGAGGCAAAAAACACGGGAACCTAATCCCGCACAGGCTGTCGGAAACCTGAATTATCCATTAAGATTGATGGGATTGATTTAAGCACACGAAAGGGGGGGATGTGCTGATTAAAATGAAAAATGAACCAAAACTGATGAAGATGCGCTGGGTTGGCGCGGCAGTTTTGCTGTCGATGTATGCCAGTTCAAGTTGGGCTTTCGGCATTGATGATGTGGCAAAACAGGCGAAAGATTTGGCAGGTAAAGGATTCGAAGCGCCAAAAAGCAATTTACCTTCTCAGTTACGTGACATGAAATTTGCTGATTATCAGCAGATTCAGTTCAACCACGATAAAGCTTACTGGAGCAAGCTGAAAACCCCGTTCAAGCTTGAGTTCTATCATCAGGGTATGTATTTCGATACGCCGGTGAAACTGAACGAAGTCACCGCGACCACGGTGCGTGAGATTAAATATAATTCTGACTATTTTAATTTCGGTAACGTTAAACACGATCCGGAAACCGTGAAAAATCTCGGTTATGCCGGTTTTAAAGTGCTTTACCCGCTTAACAGCAAAGATAAAAACGACGAAATCAGCAGCTTCTTAGGCGCGAGTTACTTCCGCGTTATCGGCGGCGGTCAGGTTTATGGACTTTCTGCACGTGGTCTGGCGATCGATACTGCCTTACCTTCCGGCGAAGAGTTCCCGCGTTTTAAAGAGTACTGGATTGAACGTCCAAAACCGCAGGACAAACATCTGGTAATCTACGCACTGCTGGATTCGCCACGTGCTGCCGGTGCTTATCGCTTTGTCATTAATCCGGGCAAAGAGACCACTGTCGACGTGCAGTCGAAAGTCTATCTGCGCGATAAAGTGGGCAAGCTGGGCGTGGCACCCCTGACCAGCATGTTCCTGTTTGGGCCAAATCAGCCTTCTCCGATGGTGAACTATCGTCCGGCGCTGCATGATTCCAATGGTCTCTCGATTCACGCCGGTAACGGTGAGTGGATCTGGCGTCCGCTGAACAATCCGAAGCATCTGGCGGTCAGTACGTTTACCGTTGAGAATCCGAAAGGCTTTGGTTTGTTGCAACGTGGCCGTGATTTCAGCCAGTTCCAGGATCTTGACGATCGCTACGATCAGCGCCCAAGTGGCTGGGTCGAGCCGCAAGGTGACTGGGGCAAAGGACGCGTTGAGCTGGTGGAGATCCCCACTGCGGATGAAACCAACGACAATATCGTCGCTTTCTGGACGCCGGAAACTCTGCCAGAACCTGGCAAAGAGATGAATTTCAAATATCGTCTGCACTTCACTCGCGATGAAAACCAGCTGCACTCGCCGGAAACCGCTTATGTGAAGAGCACACTGCGCTCTACCGGTGATGTGAAGCAGTCTAATCTGGTGCGTCAGCCGGATGGCACGGTCGCCTTCCTGGTTGATTTTGTGGGCCCGGAAATGAGCAAGCTGGCCGATAACACGCCGGTCACTCCGCAGGTCAGCGTGGGTGATAACGGTGAAGTGGTCGAGCAAAGCGTTCGCTACAACTCCGTGACCAAAGGCTGGCGTTTAGTATTGCGTCTGCGAGTGAAAGACAACAAACAGCCGACCGAAATGCGTGCTGCACTGGTAAATGGTGATAAGACGCTGACGGAAACATGGAGCTATCAGTTGCCTGCCAATGAATAAGTCAATTGTAACACCCGCTGATTACATCGACTTGCTGCCTCTTTCCGCTGAGCGGAAGGAGGTGCTTCAGCACTCGCTGCCTGCCGAGGGCGAGAAAGCTGAAGTGTACAGCAAGCTTCACCATCAGCTGGGCCAGGACGGCCCGGTGGAGGCGCGTCCTGACGATGCGCCTCTTGAATCGGTCAGGTCACGTATTGAAACCACGTGGCCGGATTCCGTTGCTGGTGGTGAACAATTCGATAAAGATTATTTAGATCGCACCACGCTGAAAGCGATGCCGCCGGTAAAGCGCTCGCTGATGTTCCCGGAAGCCTGGCGTACCAACCCGGTCGCCCGTGCCTGGGACTCGCTGCGTGGCCGTAAAACCACCCATCGCTATGCCAGTGCAGAAGAGCAGAAGACAGAAGACAAATGGCGCCACGTTGGCTCGATTCGTCGTTATATTCTGCTGCTGTTGACGCTGGTGCAGACGGTGATCGCCACCTGGTATATGAAAACCATTTTGCCATACCAGGGCTGGGCACTGATCGATCCAATGGAGATGATCAACCAGAACTGGCAGCAGTCGGTATTACAGATCCTGCCGTATGTGCTGCAGACCGGCATACTGTTCCTGTTTGCCATCCTGTTCTGCTGGGTGTCGGCCGGTTTCTGGACCGCGCTGATGGGCTTCCTGCAACTGCTGATTGGCCGCGATAAGTACAGTATCTCTTATTCGACCAACGGCGATGAGCCGATTAACCCTGAGCACCGCACTGCGCTGATCATGCCGATCTGTAATGAAGACGTTGAACGCGTGTTCGCCGGTCTGCGTGCGACCTGGGAATCCGTGGTGCGTACCGGTCAGCAAGAGCACTTCGATGTTTACATCCTCAGTGACAGCTATGACGCCGATATCGCTATGGCTGAGCAGAAAGCGTGGATGGAACTGGTGCGTGATGTGGGTGGGGAAGGGAAGATCTTCTATCGCCGCCGTCGCCGTCGTGTGAAGCGTAAAAGCGGTAACATCGATGACTTCTGCCGCCGCTGGGGCAGCCAGTACAGCTACATGGTGGTGCTGGATGCGGACAGCGTGATGAGCGGCGAGTGTCTGACCGGTCTGGTGCGCATGATGGAAGCCAATCCAAACGCCGGTATTATCCAGTCGTCGCCAAAAGCGTCCGGTATGGATACGCTGTATGCGCGCTGTCAGCAGTTTGCTACCCGCGTGTATGGCCCGCTGTTTACCGCCGGTCTGCACTTCTGGCAATTGGGTGAGTCGCACTACTGGGGGCATAACGCCATCATCCGTGTAAAACCGTTTATTGAACACTGTGCGCTGGCGCCACTGCCGGGCGAAGGTTCATTTGCCGGTTCGATTCTCTCCCATGACTTTGTTGAAGCCGCGCTGATGCGTCGTGCCGGCTGGGGGGTATGGATTGCTTACGATCTGCCGGGCTCGTATGAAGAGCTGCCGCCAAACCTGCTGGATGAGCTGAAACGCGACCGCCGCTGGTGTCACGGTAACCTGATGAACTTCCGTCTGTTCCTGGTGAAAGGGATGCACCCGGTACACCGTGCGGTGTTCCTGACCGGTGTGATGTCCTATCTCTCGGCGCCGCTGTGGTTTATGTTCCTCGCGTTATCCACCGCTTTGCAGGTGGTGCATACCCTGATGGAACCGCAATACTTCCTGCAGCCGCGGCAGCTTTTCCCGGTCTGGCCGCAGTGGCGTCCGGAGCTGGCGATTGCGCTGTTCTCGACCACGCTGGTGCTGCTGTTCCTGCCGAAACTGCTGAGTGTGGTATTGATCTGGTGTAAAGGTGCCAAACCTTACGGTGGGGCGATTCGCCTGTTCTTCTCGCTGCTGCTGGAAATGCTGTTCTCGGTACTGCTGGCACCGGTGCGCATGTTGTTCCACACCGTGTTTGTGGTCAGCGCCTTCCTCGGCTGGGAAGTGGTATGGAATTCACCCCAGCGTGATGACGATGCGACGCCATGGAGCGAAGCTTTTGCCCGTCACGGCTCGCAGTTGCTGCTGGGTGTGGTCTGGGCGGTCGGCATGGGTTGGCTGGATCTTAATTTCCTGTGGTGGCTGTCACCAATTGTCTTCTCGCTGATTCTGTCGCCGTTTGTTTCGGTATTCTCCAGCCGTGCCACGCTGGGACTCGGTTCAAAACGTGCCAAACTGTTCCTGATTCCGGAAGAGTACGATCCGCCGAAGGAGTTGCTGGACACCGATGCGTACCTGCATCTGAACCGCGACCGCGCACTGAAGAATGGCTTTATGCATGCCTTATTCCATCCTTCATTCAATGCACTGGCGAGCGCTATGGCGACTTCACGTCACCTGAAAAGCGATTTGCTGGAATATGCGCGTGATCGTCGTGTGGAGCAGGCGTTAAGTGATTCGCCGGAAAAACTCAGCCGCGATCAGCGACTGAACCTGCTAAGCGATCCGGTGACGTTAGCGCGTCTCCACTATCGTCTGTGGCAGGATGCTGATAAGTATCATGACTGGTTCGAAAAATATCAGACGTTGAAACTTAATCCGCTGGCGATTCAGTCAGCGAAATAGTAAAAAGGCGGCAGAAATGCCGCCTTTTTTACGCTTTGTTGACAGATAAATTGCATGTACTCTGCCTGTACCGGGCATGATGCAGCGTATAATGACTGTCCTTAATCATCACGAGAACTTGCATGACTGGCAAATTTGGCCGACTGACGGTTGTGGCTGCATGCCTGCTGACCTTAACCGGATGCGGTAGTATAATCAGCAGAACCGTGCCCGGACAGGGGCACGGCAATCAGTACTACCCTGGCGTACAGTGGGATGTGCGGGATACGCCCTGGCGTTTTCTTACCATCATCGATCTGCCACTGTCATTAGTGGTCGATACGCTGCTGTTACCGGTCGATGCGAAACATGGCCCTTACGAATAATTAGCGCTCGTCATCAGCGTAGTTATTGTCAGCGTCGGTATTGTCATCTTCCCACTCCTCGGCGGCAGCCCGGCCTTCTTCGGTATCGACTGACGGCTCCAGCTGAAATTCACCTTCATCCCACTCATGCAGGGTGTTTTCAGCCTGCCACTCCTGGCGCAGCTCGATCTCGTCGAAATCGCCGTCAAAAATTGCCTGTGCTGCTTCACCGCTGCGGATCGGCAGGCATTCGCCTTCATCACCTTCATCTGTAAAGAACTCGGCCTGCCACATGATATCGCCATCCTGCATCACATACTTTTGCAGATTAAACTGGGCGACTGAGGCTTCGTCCTCAGTGAGTTCCGGATTATCGGCCAGATACTCTTCGCGTGCATTATCAATAGCTTCTTCCAGTGTTGAGAACATGCTCATCAGTTTTCTCCCTGCTTAAGTTATGCTGATTCTGACAAGGATAGTCGAAGATCTGGCAGGGTAAGTGCGATGACGAAAAAAAATTTAAGGTCGATTTATACCCAGGTATCAGGGGGTTAGCATCGGGGTCTGTTTCTGGCCAGCCCTGTGCGGTGATAACCGAGGTCAATGATGCCGTGGAGCAGCAATTTATTATTTTTATAATAATAAATATTCGCGAGCATAATTAAATCTGCATATTTAATTTTTTTCCGGCACTCTGTTAAATAACTTGGCAGATGGTTTATTATCAGCCTGCTGGATGGATAAGGATGTGATGAATATCGGCTGACTACATGGAGAGTAAAGTATGGATATTGCAACAATGGATCTGCAAGCGCGGCTGGAGGCGTCAATAACCAAAGCAGCCAGTTTACTTCCTGAAGATATCGGTAAGCAGTTACTGGTATTAATATCACCGACATCATTGGCTACCATGGCGGCGACGGTGGTGTTATGGGCCGGGTCGCATTTTATCGGCATTGGTGAGATAGCCGATATTATCCTGTTGGTCGTGGGATGGGCCGCGGTTGGCGGTGTTGCCGTCGAAGCCGGTAGCAAACTCTGCGATTTTGCCACCAAAACCTATAATGCCCACGATGAAGCCGATCTTGACGATGCTGCCAGCGATCTTGCTCAGGCGATTACGCTGATAGGGATTAATACGGTGATGGCGCTAATGCTGAAGAAGGGGCCAAGGGATACATTCGGTACGCAATTAAATAAACATAAAATGCCTGCCTATAGTAGCAGCCTCGGCAGAGAGTTAGCTGCCGTTGCCCCTAAAAACAGTCATCCTGGATGGCGTTATCGCCCGAAAATAAGGTTTACTGATAAAATCGAGGCTGGCCATGGGGCCGCAGATCCCTGGGGGGATATTACCATTGGGAGACGATACGACCGCACAGTGCTTTCTGCCGATGAAGCTGCGAAAAAAGTATTAGAAACAATCTATCACGAAAAGGTTCATCAGTTTGTTGCGCCTAAGTTTTATCTGTTAAGAGAATTAAGGGCTTTTATCAATATTAGCGCCTACCAGAAATCCTATATTCTACGCTACCTTGAGGAATTTTTGGCGGAAACAATTGGTTTATTAAGGGTCAGAGGGCTATCAAAGAAGTACATTATTCAGGGATTAAAATTCCCATTGAAAAATGAATATCAAATCACTTTTGTTGCACTACGTCATGAGGCTGCAGGTATTTTTCTCGGGCCAATAATGGTTGGTGGTTTGATTTATAACGTCTATTACGGAGTCCATCGATGATCTCTCAATCAACTGCTATGCATATTGCACAAGAATTTGCTGCAAGGTATGAGACCGGGTGGAGTGACAGACTGAGCTGGGCGGTAAGAAAAAATGTAAATACTGAACCCTGCTGGGCAGTGGTCATGATAACAGCTTGCATAGCGAAGTTGCACCCAAAGGAGCAGACGCCAGTCGTACTGTTCACCCTTTATATCAGCATGGTTACGCGGCAGTGCTTAGGCTATGAATACTCAAGTAATAAAAAGAGGGTGTTTTGCCCTTATGATAGTTGAGACCATAAAAAATCAGATTCAATCATGCTGACAGTTTAACGGAGCAGTCCAGTCAAGGAGGCATCATAATCCACTGATACCTCTGATTTTTCAGATTTTGTCCAAATGATTTTTTCCATACAATCTGTAAGAGTACTATCATTAAAAAAAATTCAGAGGGTTTGAAAATGGACTATATGCAGGACTCCGCTTACCACCATGTTGAAGAGACGCAGTCGACAATCACCATCACCAGAAAGCAAGGCACCCGATGTGAGCACTTCAACAAGGTCGTTGAGCTGGTGATGAAGGATTACATGGATGCCAAAACCCATATCGATAGCGAAAGTGGCGGCTATGACAAGGTCATAATCCTTAAATAATTCGGGGGCATTAAGCCCCCGGCATTGCCGTATGCCATTTATTTAATGAAGACTAAACCCCGCGTAAAAAAATAGCCAGAATCATCTCTCGCCGATTAAAAGTGATTTCCTCTACTGACAGATAATATTATTCTGCAATTGTTCAGTGCATTTAGCAGCATTAATTTATGTACTGCGCACTATTTCAGGTTGTATAAAATCAATAATACTTTTAGGAATGAATAATAACTGGGTTAAAGCATTCCGTGCTGATTGCCTGTGGTTTTCTCGCTGCCTGTACCACAGCAAAAACATCGTCGCAGAAACATGCTGAGCACTATGTATATCAGATGAGAAATGAAAGGGACGTCAATTACCGCACGCTGGTTTCTGATTCGATAAAGCGTGCTGTGCCGATGTTCGACTGGTTTTATCAGCAAGGCGTTGCGGATCGCATGGCTAAGCTTCCTCGTGCAGAGGCTCAAAAAAAAGTCGATTATTTCAAAAGCGACGAGTTCCAGAATCAGCTCACCCATACTCAGAGCATTATCAATCATGAGTATAAAGAGCAGGTGAGTGATAAAAAACGCCAGATTTTCACCGCCTAAATCCTCGGTGCTTACTGGGATGGTTATGAGGGGCGTTAAGTCGGGCGCTTAATCAACTGCGGATATGCCATTAATACGGGCGGCGAAAACGCCGCCCGACTCCAGGGCTAAGGCGTGCTGCCCAATCAGTAGAGAGACGCTTCCCCTTCCGGGCGCGTTTTAAAGCGGCGATGCAGCCACATATATTGCTCCGGCGCCATTAATACGCCTTCTTCGACTACGCGATTCATCCGTGCGGCGGTTGCCGTTTCATCATCCAACGGCATATCGGCGACATCCGGCATGATAATCATCTCATAACCTTTACCATGGGGCAGGCGACGCGGCACAAAAGGGATGATCGCCGGCTTGCCACTGCGAATTAACACATAGCTACCCTTCGTGGTGGCAGCTTTGTCGACGCCAAAGAACGGCACAAACACGCTGCTGCGCGGCCCATAATCGTGGTCCGGCGCATACCAGATAATGTCACCATTTTTCAGCGCACGGATCATGCCCTTCAGGTCTTTACGATCCAGCATGCTTTTATTTGAGCGCATGCGTCCCCAGGTCTGAAGCCAGTCGAGCAATTTGTTATCGTTAGGGCGATAAACCCCAATACCCGGATTATAAATCCCAAAAATGCGCGCGCCCAGTTCCAGTGTCAGAAAGTGCATACCGATTAACAGCACACCTTTGCCCTGTTGATGGGCTTGATCGATATGTTCGAGGCCGCTGACGGCGAACCAGCGTTTGATCCGCCAGTCAGGCCAGAACCATGCCATACCGGTTTCCAGCAGGCCCATCCCGACTGACTCAAAGTTACGCACCACCAGCGCCTCACGCTCGGCCGTCGGCATCTTCGGAAAGCTTAGCTCCAGATTGCGGCGCGCCACAAAAACACGTTGCTTCAGAAAACGCATTGATAAGCGGCCCAGACCGCAACCAAGGTGATAAAGCACCGGGTAAGGGAGCAAAACAATCAGGTAAAGCAGGCCAATCCCTATCCAGGTAAACCAATAGCGCGGATGTAACAATTCGCGAGAAAAGTGTGGCAACTGTGTCATATTCTTCCAGCTTCGATTTTATGAGCCACTATTATGGCGTTTAACTATTCTGATGATTATGGCCTATTGTGCCATTTTTTTTGCTCAGGCTGAAATAACTGGCTAGTAATGTGAGGTTTGTTAACAAAACAGGAGCAGATCGGCGGCGGGAAAGCGCCTGTGGATCGCTCCACAGGCGGAAATTGTTTACTGTTTAAACAATCCTTTAACTTCATGTGGCTCACTGCGCCAGTACTGCTCAGGTGCTTTAACTTTCGCCCCCAGTTTAGCGGCCGCATGCCATGGCCAGCGCGGATCGTAGAGCATCCCGCGCGCCAGCGCGATGGCGTCAGACTTCCCTTCAGTCAGGATCGCTTCTGCCTGTTCTGGCTCAGTAATCAAGCCAACAGCGATAACCGGAATGCTCACCGCTTGTTTGATGCTTTCTGAGAAAGGAACCTGATAGCCCGGGCCGACTGAAATCTGCTGCTGAGGTGACAGGCCGCCGCTGGAGACGTGGATATAATCACAGCCAATGGCTTCCAGCGCCTGGCTCAGTGCAATCGATTGTTGCAGATCCCAGCCACCTTCCACCCAGTCAGTGGCAGAAATGCGCACGCCAACCGGCTTATTGGCCGGGAATACCCGACGCACGTCGCGGAAAATCTCCAGCACGATACGCATACGGTTTTCCAGCGAACCGCCATATTGATCGTCCCGTTGATTGGAAAGCGGCGACAGAAACTGGTGTAGCAGATAACCGTGCGCAGCATGAACCTCGATCAGCTCAAGTCCCAGACGATCGGCGCGGATCGCACTGTCGATAAAGGCCTGTTTGACCTCTTCGATGCGTGCCAGCGACATCGCCTGCGGTGCTTCATGACTGTCATTAAACGGCAGGGCCGAGGGGGCTGATGTCTGCCAGCCACCCTGGCTGGCCGCAAGGAAACCGCCGCCACGCCATGGCACATCGGTGGAGGCTTTACGCCCGGCATGACCCAGCTGAATACCCAGCGGCATGGAGGAATATTTACGTACGTCGTTAATCACCTCAGCCAGCGCTTGTTCGGTGACGTCATCCCACAGCCCCAAATCCTGCGGCGTGATGCGGCCTTCGGTTTCAATGGCGGCGGCTTCAAGAATCATTAATCCGGCGCCCGACAGTGCCAGATGACCTAAATGGATGCGATGCCAGGCTGTCGCTTTCCCCTGTTCGGCAGAATACTGGCACATAGGCGCAATGATAATGCGGTTATCCAGTGACAATTTGCCAATTTTCATTGGGGTAAACAGTAGACTCATGGGTGACTCCATTTTATTCACATGTGTGATAGTAAGTGCGCTAAGTTAATGCTCGGTGTTTTTGTCATCCGGGTCAAGTCAGTATGTGCGGTGGTGAAAAGAGTAGCAGCAGGGAAGAAAAATGCCCTCGCCGCTGTCATTCAGTGATGATTCAGGTATCATGTCGCCGCTAAAATTTCACTCTATTGCACACAGGAACGTACACCATGCCAGTGTTACATAACCTTGTTTCCAATGAAGAGCTGAAGGCGCGCATGCTGGCTGAAACCGAGCCGCGCACCACAGTCTCTTTTTATAAATATTTCACCATCAACGACCCGAAAGCGTTTCGTGATTCTCTGTATCAGACCTTCACCCGGCTGAAAGTTTTCGGCCGCGTCTACGTTGCTGCGGAAGGGATCAATGCGCAGATCAGCGTGCCTGCAAGCCTTTATCAGCAGATGAAAGAGACGCTGTATGCTTTCGATCCGGCGCTGGAAAATCTGCGGATGAACATTGCGCTCGACGATGATGGTAAATCTTTCTGGGTTCTGCGGCTGAAAGTGCGCGACCGCATCGTCGCTGACGGGATTACTGACGAAAGCTTTGATGCCAGCGACGTGGGTGCCTATCTGAAGGCGGCGGAAGTTAACGCCATGCTGGACGATCCTGACGCGGTATTTGTCGATATGCGCAACCACTACGAATACGAAGTGGGCCACTTTGAACAGGCGATGGAAATTCCGGCGGATACCTTCCGCGATCAGCTGCCGATGGCGGTCGATATGCTGCAGGAAGATAAAGATAAGAAAATTGTTATGTACTGCACCGGGGGAATTCGCTGTGAAAAAGCCAGTGCCTGGATGCGTCATAACGGTTTTGAAAATGTTTATCATATCGAAGGCGGCATTATTGAGTATGCCCGTCGTGCGCGTGAACAGGGATTACCGGTGCGTTTTAAGGGTAAAAACTTTGTGTTCGACGAGCGTATGGGTGAGCGGATTTCTGATGATGTGATTGCGCATTGTCATCAGTGCGGTGCGGTCTGCGATACTCACGTCAACTGCAAGAACGACGGTTGCCATCTGCTGTTTATTCAGTGCCCAGTCTGTGCTGAGAAGTTTAAAAACTGTTGCAGCCCACTCTGTATGGAAGAGCTGGCGTTGACACCGGAGGAGCAGCGTGCGCGCCGCGCCGGTCGTGAGAACGGTAATAAGATTTTTAATAAGTCGCGTGGCTTGTTAAATACCACCTTACATATCCCTGCGCCTGACAGCGATAAGTAACCGGTAATTTAAACCGGGCGGCACTCGCCGCCCGGTTTATTTCAGTCATTCGCCAGAATTACTGACGAACACCTTCCAACGAAATGATCAACTCAACTTCCTGAGATGCCGGCCCCAGATCTTTGGTGATATTGAAATCTTTCAGCGCGATTTTACCTTCCGCTTCAAAACCGGCGCGGTAACCGCCCCATGGATCTTTACCCTGACCCAGCAGTTTCGCTTCCAGCGTTACCGGTTTAGTCACGCCATTCAGCGTCAGATTGCCGGCGATGTCCAGATCGTCGCCATCTTTCTTCACGCTGGTCGACACAAAGGTCGCCTGGGCGAATTTAGCGGTGTTCAGGAAGTCGGCACTGCGCAGGTGTTTGTCACGCTCAGCATGGTTAGTATCGACGCTGTTGGTATTAATGGTGACGTTAACCTTATCAGCTGACGGATCTTTTTCGTCAAAGGTGAAGCTGCCGTCGAAGTCTTTAAAAGTACCGTATATCCAGCTGTAACCCAGGTGCTGGATGCGGAACTGGACAAACGCATGCTGGCCCTCTTTATCGATTTTATAGTCTGCCGCGACGGCAGAACCGGCGCTCATCAGCATGGCAGCAGCGGCTAATCCCAGTACGCTTTTCTTCAACATAGTGTTTCTCCGTTAACAAGGTTAATCGATGCGGTGACCCAGCATCCGTTTCAACGTGATATCACGATCAATAAAGTGATGCTTGAGCGCGGCCAGTCCGTGCAGAACTGAAATGATCACCACGCTCCAGGCGAGATAAAGATGAATATCGCCGGCCAGGTCGGCTTGCTCTGCGCCCCCCGCCAGCAGGGCAGGAACCGGAAGCACGCCGAACACCTCAATCGGCTTGCCTTCAGCGGTTGAGATCAGATAACCGGTAATCAAAATGGCGAACAGCAGCAGATATAACAACAAATGCGCGACAACTGCGCTGAGACGCACCAGCGGTGAATAACTGCTGAGGGGTTTCGGTGGTGGTGAGATAAAGCGCCACAGCAGTCGCAGGATCATCACGGCAAACAGCACCATACCGATGCTTTTATGCAGTTCGGGTGCCTGGTGATACCAGTTGTCGTAATAACCCAGCGTCACCATCCACAAACCGAGTGCAAACATGCCATAAACGGCCAGCGCGACCAGCCAGTGCAAGGTAATTGACAGAGAACCGAATCGGGTTGACGTATTTTTTAACGGCACGCGGTGAATCCTCAGATTTACGATTAGAAATGAGACTGAACAACTGGAAATAAAAAATCAACTGAATGTTGAGCATAGCCTTAAATTAAATCTTTTTAATGAAATATTTTGAATGAGATTGACTGAATGAATTCAGTTTTATCGTAAAACTGTTATCTCATCGTGCGGTGAGGGAGCTTTCCTGGCGCAGGTTGGCGTCTGGCTAAAAAAGGGGAGATTTTTCCTGACATTCTAAAAAATTGAATGAATTATAAATTAACGTCAACGGTATGTTATTTTATGTAAATAATTCCGCGTTTTAAAGGCGATATTTTGCTGAGCGACAGGCGATTAATGCGCGGGTTTAGGTTCGAAGGCCGCAGCATTATTTTCTTCTGATACGCTAAATCATAGGGCTTAAGCAGGAAATATTTCTCTGAATGAGAGGCTTTTTTTTCGCAGCAAAAAGCGCATTTATTATGGCGATACCGGCTTTAATTGTGTGAAATAACAGCGCTTACCGCTGAAAACTTGAAAAAATACGCTATTTTGTATAAATTAAAGAAATCTAAATTAAACTCAGGTTATGTTTTGTCGCATCACGAGCCTGGCTGTAACCGCTGCGTTATAGCTTTCTTCCCCTCAGATTCAGGTCTTTACGACAGGCGAAGAAAGCTATGGTGCTGTAAATCTTGATCGCGTCATTTTTGAGAGAACTCTATGAACGACTCAACAGCAACAGAAAAACAGAAGAAGCATTTCTGGAATAAACGACCAAAAAAAGAGCTGACGGTGGACGATATCACTATCGTCGATAAAGATATGCTAAAGCGGGCGGTGGGTGCCGCCGCGCTGGGCAATGCCATGGAGTGGTTCGACTTCGGCGTCTACAGCTACCTGGCCGTCACCATCGGTAAGGTGTTCTTCCCCGGCGGTAGCCCGGCGGCGCAGCTGCTGGCAGCCTTTGGTGCCTTTGCCGCCGCCTTCCTGGTTCGACCGTTGGGTGGACTGGTGTTTGGTCCATTGGGCGACCGGATTGGCCGTCAGAAGGTGCTGGCGATTACCATGATTATGATGTCGATTGGTACTTTCTGTATCGGGATCATACCCGACTACGAAAGTATCGGCATTATGGCGCCGGTGCTGTTACTGGTCGCGCGTATGGTGCAGGGCTTCTCTACCGGCGGTGAGTACGGTGGGGCGGCAACCTTTATCGCCGAATACTCTACCGATAAACGTCGCGGCTTTATGGGCAGCTGGCTGGAGTTTGGTACGCTGGCAGGGTATCTGATTGGTGCCGGTCTGGTAACCGGCATGACCGCCGCGATGTCAACTGAGCAACTGCTAAGCTGGGGCTGGCGCGTACCGTTCTTTATTGCGGCACCGCTGGGTCTGTTCGGTCTGTATATCCGTCTGAAACTGGAAGAGACTCCCGCGTTCCAGAAACATATGGAGAAGCAGGAGCAGCTGGAGCACAGCAAACCCCGCCTTGGCGTGTTGCAGATGCTGAGTAAGTATCGCGCGCAGATGCTGAAATGTATCGGTCTGGTGCTGCTGTTTAATGTCTCGAACTATATGCTGACTTCCTATATGCCAAGCTACCTGACCGGTATTCTCGGCCTGAGCGAGCTGAGCGGTTTAATGCTGGTACTGGTGGTAATGTTCGTTATGATGCCACTGACGCTGTTCTGGGGGCACTGGAACGACCGTCTGGGCCGTCGTCCGGTGATTGCGCTGGGTGCCGTGGGAATTATCCTGCTGGCGATACCCTGTCTGATGCTGATTGGCAGCGGTAACCTGGGGCTGGTATTCGTTGGTCTGATGATCCTGGGGGTACTGCACACCTGCTTTAGCGGCACCATGCCATCAGCACTGCCGGCACTGTTTGCGACCGATATCCGCTACAGCGCACTGGCGATTGGTTTTAACCTGTCGGTGTCACTGTTCGGGGGCACCACGCCGTTAATCACCACCTGGCTGGTGGACACCACCAACAACCTGATGATGCCGGCTTATTATCTGATGGGGGCGGCGGTGATTGGCCTGATTACCGTGTACTTTACCCGTGAAACCGCTAACAAGCCATTGCATGGCTCGGCACCTGCGGTTGGCACCCGGGCGGAGGCGCATAAGCTGATTAATAAATTGAAGCTGCGCCGTCAGAAAGAGAAAGACGCGGCCAAAGCCGCAGAGTAACGCCTGGCAGTACCGATCTCAGGCAGCGACATGCTGCCTGAGATCCCCGCTTAACGGCTGAGTTCGACCCAGGGCAGGCCCACTCCCAGCGGCATTTTAACAAATACTGCGCCGGTAAAGCGGCAGAAGTATCCGTCAGCCCCAGCTCCGGATACCATTTCATTAACCAGGCAACAGACTGCTTATTATTGAAAATCAGCTTGTTATCCATATTAAGAAACTGACGTTCACCGTCACGAATCAAAAAGATATCTTCGGACCTGGTGCCATACAGTCTTTGCAGCTTTCCTTCGGTGGAGATTCTTCCGCTGTCATCATCCAGCGCCTGAACTACCGAGAAAACAGAATACAGATCGTTAATGTCCCGTTGCTGAGCAATAAAGTAAGCGGTATGCGCCAGTTGTGGATTATTCAACGATGGGCCTTCAAGCGTTTTGAGGGCACGTTGCAACCCTTCCAGACTGGCGGGTTTTGATGGGCTTACTCCCTTACTGAAGGCTTTCGCCAGTTGATTGCCTTTGCAGATTGCGACAGATAAATCACAAAGATCTTTTGAACGGTAATTCTGAGGTGAGTGGCTTATTCAGAAAAGAGAAATGAAAAAACTCTGCACGATTCTGTTAACAATAAAATAATATCTTTATAAATATTAATTATTGAGGCACAAGTATTGTGCCTCTCCGATCTGTTTGCTGAATTTTTTAGCGCTTAATCCGACGATTGAAAACGCGACAAGGCAAACGGCGCTAAATCGAAAGCGGATTTTTCACCGGCGGCAAACTGGGCGGCGATTTCACCCAGCACACTGGCAAATTTAAAGCCATGTCCGCTTAAGCCGGTGATGATTAATCTCCCAGGATGGCCGGGCAGGGTATCGATAATAAAGTCCTCATCCGGGGAATTATCATAAGTGCAGGCGGCTCCGTGCAGGCAGACACCCACGCCCGGCAAAAACTGGCGCATAAAGTTAAACACTTCACTGCCATCTTCGGCAAAAGCGCCAAAGGCCTTACGCTGTGCCGGCCGGTCAATGGGCTGACCACCTTCGTGTTTACCGACCTTTAACGCGTTGTTATCCGCAGGAAAACCGTAATAATGAATACCATCCGCCATTTCGACGGCAAAGGCAGGGAACTTGTTATTTTCACTGTAGCGCCCGTCGGCCTGGTGCCAGGAGAACACTTTACGAACTGGCGTCATCGGCAGGTCAGGATACAGAGCTTTGACCCAGGTTCCGGCACTGAGTAGCAGCTTGCGTCCGCGATAGCTGCCGTCTAAGGTATTCACCACCTCCAGCTCGCCATCTTTCTCAATACTTTGCACCGGGCAGTTAAACAGCTGCGCGCAGCCAGCTTGTTCTGCCAGACGAATCCAGCTTTTGATCGCGACTTCTGATTTCAGGTAACCAGACTGTGGCTCAAAAACGCCAATATACTCCTCGGGCACCGCGAATTGCGGCCAGCGCTTACGCACTTCATCGGCCTGTAACACTTGCACATCGAGATCAAATTGTTGTGCGCTGTCGATAACATTCTTAATAAATTCAGAGTTTAACGGTGCCAGGTTAATCAGGCCGCTGCGCTGCATAATGCGCTCACCGCTCAGCTGTTCCAGCTCATCCCACAGTTTTTGCGCGCGCAATACCAGCGGGACATAGCGAGCACCTTCACCGTAAGCATGACGAATCAAACGGGTTTCGCCATGATGGCTGCCCTGCTGGTGGGGCGGGTGTGCGCCGTCAATCATTAATACTTTCAGTCCCGCCTGCGTGGCATAAAAGCCGGCAGCCGCACCTACGGAGCCACTTCCTACCACGATTAAATCGTAAACCATCTGTGTCTTACTCCTGACTTATGCAATCGTTTTCCGCAGGATAGCAAAAACTTACCGGCAATAAAAAGGCACCCATATTGGGTGCCTCAAGGCAACAAGCACAAAAGTTAATGCTTCTTGTAATCACGATCCTGGTATTCAGTTGCTTCGATCTTCGCAATGCCAGCTTCTAGAATCGATATAAACTGTCTGGCAACATCGGTGGTTAACCAGTAGGTCTGGCCCACTTCAGCCTCATCGGCTGGTTGCTCGCCAGATGAAAGCGAATGAAGGCGAATCATCATGGCGTCATAACTGTCTACCGTACTGATATCCCATCCAACCAGGGGATGTGTTTGGATTACATCTTTGTTTCTGTCCATTATAACCCCCTTTATTACTCGTCAAAACGAAGTGATTTATCGAGGTTCCAATGCGGCCTTTTTTACATAGAGCGAATTAATTATAACAGCATATTTAACACAGATGGCATGAAAAGTGTGCAGAAGATCAAATGCAAGGGTTGCTGGTGGATATTTAAGCGTAATCGCTAAGGGAAAAGATAAATAAAAAACTCCCGCAACGGCGGGAGTTTTTTATCAGGCCGTTGCGTCCGGTTGCACCCGAACGATCCCGTTGCGTTTTTCCAGTTCATCGGCGAGACGGGTAAAATGCTGTTGCATTGTCTCATCGCGATTCTGATTTTGCGCTTCCAGACGCAGGCTGTGAATCAGCAGCTGATTCGACTTCTCGTCCAGACAAAAGGAGAGATAAGAAAAGGCATTTTCCAGCACCGACAAGCGACGCTGCTGATCGCTGATCAACGCCAGCAATTCACCGAAAGTCATTGCCTCTTCGGGCTTATCTGCAGTCATGGGTAACACCTCCTGTAAAACATGACAGGCGCAAGAATAGGTCATCGTTTAGCAACAGTCTATACAGGTGAGGGGGGATTAAGCAAGGTGAAGCGAGGAGGGCAGTAAAATCAAAAAAGCCGGATAGCGACACCCGGCAAAAAACAGCATTTCATGGAAAAAGCGGGCAGTGCGGTTAATCAGTGATAAACCAGTCATCCGCGCTTTCCCAGGTCTCTTGCAGAATATCACTGATGAGATCTTTTTGTTCTTTTCCGGCACCCAGTACGCTCAGATTATTGGCGCTGGCATAGCGCACCGATACGCGGTTATCCGTTTCAGGAAACTGTTTATCGATACGTTTGGTAAGTTCCTGCGTTAGCGCGTCAAGCGCGCCCGCGGGCAGGGTCGTGGTTTTTGCTACAGTGACTTCTACACGCATGAGAGCCTCCGATAAGTATACTGTACATTTATACAGTTACTTAATCGAAGAAGCAACAAAAAAGTGGGAAGCGGATGCTTCCCACTGTTGATCAGAGTTCTACCGACCAGTTTAGCGTTTCGCCGGCAAGGAACGGCACCAGCGTATCGTCACCCACCGGAATGCTGTCGGTCACGGTAAACGGTTTGCGCACCAGCTTAATTTTTCCTTCGTTAAGCGGCAGGCCATAGAAACGCGGGCCGTTTTCCGAGCAGAATGCTTCGAGATGCTGTAAAGCATTCATCTCTTCAAATACCGTTGCGTAGGCGGGTAGTGCTGTCGGCGCGTTAAACACCCCGGCGCAACCACAGCTGGCTTCTTTACGATGACGGGTATGCGGAGCAGTATCGGTGCCAAGGAAGAAGCGGTCATTGCCGCTGGCAATCACCTGACGGAGTGCTTCCTGATGCACGTTACGTTTAAGAATCGGCAGGCAGTAAAGATGCGGACGCACGCCGCCAACCAGCATATGGTTGCGGTTGAACATCAGATGCTGCGGGGTAATGGTGGCAGCAATAAAGCGGTTACCTTCCTGCACATAGGCTGCGGCTTCTTTGGTCGTAATATGCTCAAACACCACTTTCAGCTGCGGAAACTGCTGACGCAGCGGCTCCATCACGCTCTCAATAAAGCGCGCTTCACGATCAAAGATATCAATATGCGCATCGGTCACTTCGCCATGAATCAGTAATGGCATACCGATCTTTTGCATGCGTTCCAGCACTGTCGCAATAGCGGCAATATTGGTGACGCCATGGCTGGAGTTGGTGGTGGCATGAGCCGGATACAGTTTAGCGGCGGTAAAGACGCCTTCGCTGAAGCCCTTTTCAACTTCATCCGCATCCAGTGAGTCGGTCAGGTAACAGGTCATCAGTGGTCTGAAATCGTGTCCGGCTGGCACTGCGGCGCGAATACGGTCGCGATAGGCAATGGCGCTGGCGACGCTGGTCACCGGTGGCACCAGATTCGGCATCACTATCGCCCGACCGCACACCTCACTGGTAAACGGCACCACGGCCTGAAGCATCTCATCATCACGCAGATGGATGTGCCAGTCGTCAGGGCGGCGAATGAGTAATTGCTGGGGTTGTGCAGTCATCAGTTATGCTCCGGCTAGGAAGGGAATTCGTATGGCGGTTTTGAGCCGGGGTCTAAGGATAGGGGTAAAGGCAACCGATTGCACTTGCTTTATGATGCCAGATAAAAAAAAGCCCCCGTTTTCACGAGGGCGGGGGGTTATTCAGTGAAAGGGATCACCAGTTTGCCCGGTTTAACCTCAATGCCTTTGGCAAATTTCTTCGCCAGCGATTCCGCTTTGCTGCGGTCAGTGCTGAGAATATAGGCCGGTTTCTGGTTGAAGTAACTTTTCAGCGACTGATCCAGATACGGCGTCAGGGTTTTCATCAGCGACTGCATTTTCTCCGGCTGGACCTGAGCATCAACAATCTGCATCTCTTTGAGATAAATTGCGCCTTCTTCTTTATTAAATACCGGCTGTGCCTTCATCGTCAGCTTCATATCGGCCTGCTGTGGACCAAACAGCGAAGTGATATTCACTTTGGCATTGCCGGTCAGGGTCACTTTATTCGGCTCATCACGGCCGATCTGGCTGCTGAGATCGCTCAGCACAATATGCGCGTCTACCAGCCCGGCGACCCCCAGCTGTTTTTCATAATTGTTGTGTTTTTGCAGCGCCTGGTTCACTTCCTGTTCGCTGATGGTGTACTGAGTTAACTGATTACAACCGGCAAGCAGACCGGCAAATATCAGGACAATCAGCCCTGGAAAAATCTTTTTCATCACTGTCCTCGTTTTTTTCGTCGCACAAACTGCGGTGATACCGCCGCATAGCTTGCCGGAGCAGGCTGCAAGAGTCACCAGGATATCACTGAAATGGGACAAGAGTTTAACACGGAGAGCAGTAAAAATGGCTGAGCCAGGCGCGGCACAGCCATTAAGCGGGGGATTAAATCGCGACTGAAGACAGCAGGTTAATCTGCGTCTGTTTTGCCATATTGTCACGGTACTCGGCAACACGCGTCGGGTATTCTACCCCGGCGACCAGTGACAGCGAGCGCAACAGTGGGAACAGGTGAATATCATCTTCTGACAGTTCGCCGTTGACGGCATTGGGTTTGACGATCAGCTTATCCAGCTGACGCAGGTCGTCGCTGATTTTCTTGATCAGACCCGGTGAGTGCAGTTTCAGCTCTTCAAAGTTGCCGATACTGGCCTCTTTTTTGTTTTTAAAGTAGGCCCGCGCTTGCGGTGTGGCAAATTCAGCAAAAGGCGCTTCAGCAATGCGAGGCATCAGCAATTTACTGACGTATTCGTTAACCTGACGCAGCCAGGTGGAGATGGCCGGATTAGTTTGACCGGTCAGCAGCGGTTCGCGATCTTTGTTATCGATAAAGTGCACGATATCCATGCTTTCCGGCATGCAGCTGCCATCTTCTTTTTGCAGGATAGGGGCCATTTTTTGCCCGATTAACCGCTTGGGTGTCTCTTCATCGTCATTGAGCAACACCACCAGTTCGATGGGCAGATTTTTCAGACCAAAAATCATGCGCGCTTTGACACAGAACGGGCAGTGCTCATAGATATACAGTTTCATCAGACCCTCTCGTTTGAACATTGATAGCGGCGTTTGCCGCTATCAATGTTTTGAATGTATTAAAGAAGTATGGGTCAGATTGGCGGAGTAGGCAAACCCCGGGCTAGCCGCCACTGAGCATTGCCGGTGCTGGCTGGCGCGGATGGAATTGCCACCACAACGCCAGCAAGGTAATAAAACCGATGCTGCCAAGCATCAGCCACGGTAATTGCGGCATTGCCAGTTCATGGCCGAGATCGAATACCCAGCCGCCGCCGCTGTACCCCAGCGCGCCGCCTAATGCCAGTCCTAATCGACTAAAGCCCATATAACTCCCGCGTGCGCGAGAACTGGCCAGCGAGGCGCTGAGGGTTTCACGCGCCGGTTCAGCGATAATGGCACCGATATAAAAAGTACAGATCAGCATAAACACCTGTTGTAGCGTGCTGGCCATCCCGACCGGTATCAGGCTGAGTGTCATCAGCAGCAAACCGGCCATCAGACGCTGTTCCAGACGAAAATGTTTTTCGCTCCAGCGGGCAATCGGATAGAGCAGGGTTAACGACAGCGCCGCTTCAATGGCGTACATCCATTTTACTGCGCCTGGCTCACCGGCAATCTGATTCACCACGATCGGCAACATCAGCATGACCTGAACCGCCAGTGCGTAGTAGCCCGTCAGCGTCAGCACATACGTGCAGAAGCGGCGATCCTTAAGTACTCGCGCCATCCCTTCACGCATCGGCGTGCGCACCGTTGAAATACGCCATGCCGGTAAGAGCAGGGCATTACACAGCGCTGCCAGCACAAACACCATCGCCCCCACCCAGCACACCAGACGGAAATCGTAGCTCAGCAGCCAGCTGCCAATCAGCGCACCGATCACCGCTCCGGCGCTGTCCTGCATCATTAACAGGGAAAAGAAGCGCCCGCGCTGACGCGGACGAATCAGTTTGATCACCAGCGCGGTGCGGGGCGGATCAAACAGCGTGCCGCCGAGGCCGGAGAGCAGACAGGAAAACCACAGCACCCAGGGTTCATGCGCCATCGCCATGGCCGCAAAGCCAGCGGCGCGTAGCAACATACCGGTGACGATCATCGGTTTGGCACCGAAGCGGTCGGCAATCGCGCCACCAAAAATCCCCAATCCTTGCTGAACTAACTGGCGCAGACCCAGCGCAATACCGACCATCAGCGCCGCCCATCCGAGTTGATCAACAAAGCGGATCGAGATAAGGGGGAAAACCACAAAAAAACCTAACACCACCAGCATGTTATCTAACAGCAGAAAATACTTACCAAGGCTTCGTGCCCGTGCGACGCGTGACATGCTTGCTGTTTCCTGAGCATAGGGAGGGGAAAGCTTCCGGAGGGTTCATTTTCCTCCTGGGCGACGACTTTTCCCAGCGATGACGGGATGATATTTTTTCATCGTCATGGTGCAATTAGTGCCATAGATTCAGTGAGAACCGGCAAAAAATGACGACGATCACCCGCAACAATTTACCGTATGTTGAGATGGCGGTTATAGTGAGTGCAGGCTGGCAAAAAATGGCGGGTTGCCTGGATTCTGTCTGAGGGGTTAGCCGTAGTGTGATTTACAATCAATTTTTTTTATCGGCCATCGATTTTGGGAGATAAGATGTTTGGCTATCGTTCTGCTGCGCCAAAAGTGCGCCTGACAACCGACCGGCTGGTAGTCCGTCTGGTCCATGAGCGTGATGCCTGGCGGCTGGCGGATTATTACGCGGAAAACCGTGCGTTTTTAAAACCCTGGGAACCGGTACGTGATGACAGCCACTGTTATCCTTCCGGCTGGCAGGCGCGACTGGGGCTGATTACCGAAATGCACAAGCAGGGCAGCGCCTTCTATTTCATTATTTTGGATCCTGACGAGAACGAAGTGCGTGGTGTGGCCAACTTCAGTAATGTGTTGCGCGGTTCGTTTTACGCCTGCTATCTCGGCTATTCGCTGGGTGAAAAGTGGCAAGGGCAAGGAATGATGTTCGAAGCGCTGCAGGCGGCGATTCGGTATATGCAGCGCCAACAGCGGATGCATCGCATTATGGCCAACTATATGCCGCACAATGCCCGCAGCGGCGATTTGCTGGCACGGCTTGGCTTCGAAAAAGAGGGCTACGCCAAAGATTACTTATTGATTGACGGTCGCTGGCAGGATCATGTGCTGACGTCGTTAACCGCAGCTGACTGGGCTGCGGATCGTCGCGGCCAATAACTACAGAGGTTGATCCTTATTATGAAAATCGTGCTGACGCCCGTTGAGGCGCGCGTGGTCGGTTGTCTGCTGGAGAAGCAGGTCACCACGCCCGATCAATATCCGATGTCATTAAATGGTGTGGTGACGGCCTGTAACCAAAAATCCAACCGCGAACCGGTGATGTCGCTGAGCGAAAACGCGGTGCAGGACACGCTGGATCTGCTGGTGAAAAAACACCAGCTCAGCACCTTAAGCGGGTTCGGTAATCGGGTGGTGAAATATGAACAGCGCTTCTGCAACTCTGCTTTTGG
>NZ_JRXE01000043.1 GCF_001267535.1 Winslowiella iniecta
AGGCGCTGCTGGTATTGCTGGTGCTGAAAATGGTGGCCACTGCGCTGTCGGTCGGCTCCAGCGCGGTCGGCGGGCTGTTTACGCCATCATTACTGATTGGCGCATTACTGGGCGTCGCCATCGCCACCGTCGCCAGTGCCGCAGGGCTACCGGCAGGCAATGTGCTGCTGTACGCAGCGATTGGGATGGCGGCGGTGCTGGCGTCCGTCAGCCAGGCGCCGCTGATGGCCATTATTATGGTGCTGGAGATGACGCTAAACAGCAGCCTGCTGTTTCCGCTGATGATCGCCTCAGTGCTGGCCTCAATGACGGTTTATCGTCTGCAATCCACCAGTACCTATCCGGTGGTCAGCCAGCATTTCAGTCGTTCTGATGCCTGGTTCGACTTTGATAACAGCATTATCTCGCAGTTTATCGTTCCCGGTGCCGCACTGTTGCCGGAAGAGTCGGTGAGGAAAGCGCTGGCGGTCAGCTCGCTGAAGCGTGAGCGCTTTGTTTATATTGTGAATCAGTACGGTCAGTTTCTCGGTGTGGTGTCGATTCACGATATCTCGCGCAAGATACTGGATGGCGAAATCACCCTTGATTCGCCGGTCAGCGTGGTGACGGACGGCGATTTTCCGTTTATCTGTGCCAATCAGACTATCCGCGAAGGCTGGGAAGCCTTTGCACAGGTTACGCTGGAACGCCTGCCGGTGCTGAATAATCCACTGGAAAGAAAATTTCTCGGTGCGCTGACAAAAACCAGTCTGATTCAGAAAGCGAAGGACTTTATTTAAGCGGGCGCAGCTAATCTGCGCCCACATCCCCGATTAGGCCGCGTTACCGCGCAGCGCTTGCTCGGTCAGCCATAAGCGGGTATCAAACTCGTACTGATGGTAGTTCGGTTCCATATGGCAGCAGAGCTGGTAAAAGGCTTTGCTGTGATCTTTCTCTTTAATATGTGCCAGCTCGTGCACCACGATCATCCGCAGAAAGGCTTCGGGCGCACTTTTAAAGATGGTCGCCACGCGGATTTCCGCTTTGGCTTTCAGTTTGCCGCCCTGCACGCGGGAAACCGCCGTATGCAAACCCAGCGCATGTTTCATCACTTTGATTTTACTGTCATAGGCCACTTTATTCAGCGGTGCGGCGTTGCGCAGATAACTGTTTTTCAGATCCAGCGCGTACTCATATAGCGCTTTGTCGCTGGTAATATTGTGGCTGTCCGGATAGCGTTTCTGCAATACTTCCGCTAAACGTTGCTGTTCAATCAGGCTGCGCACCTGGCTGAGTAGTGATTCAGGGTATCCCTGTAAATAGATTAACGATGACATCAGGACTCCTGGATCAATAGAAAGTGATCCCTTGTGGGTATATACTGCGCCCCCCTTCAGGGGTTTGAATGCGCAAATATTATCATGCCGGAGATCCAATGAGCCAACTCGAACTGAGCAACCGCACGCTGACGCTGCATCGCTTCCCGCAAATGGATGACGAGAGTCCGCTGCAGGCCTGGGATGCCGCAGATGAATATTTGCTGCAGCAGCCCTTACCGACAGACGGTAGCGGCCCAATCCTGATCTTTAACGACAGCTTCGGCGCGCTGGCCTGCGCTTTGAGCGAGCATCAGGTTTACAGCGTGGGTGACTCGCTGATGAGTCAGCTGGCGACGCGTAATAATTTACGTCACAACGGGCTGGATGAAGATAACGTCACTTTTGTTGATAGCCTGTCGGCACTGCCTACTGCGCCTTCCTGCGTACTGATTAAAATCCCGAAAACGCTGGCTCTGCTTGAGCATCAGCTGCGCGCACTGCGCCAGGTGGTCACGCCAGACACGCTGATTATTGCCGGTGCCAAAGCGAAAGATATTCATAATTCGACGCTGCAACTGTTTGAACGTGTGCTGGGTAACAGTAAAACCTCACTGGCGTGGAAAAAAGCGCGGCTGGTTTACAGCACCTTCAGCAATCCAGTGCTGAAAGAGAGTGAGGTTATTAACGTCTGGCCGCTGGATGGCACGTCGTATCAGATTCATAACCACGCCAATGTGTTTTCGCGCAACGGCCTGGATATTGGCGCACGCTTCTTTATGGAGTATCTGCCGGAAAATATCGAAGGTGAGATTGTCGATCTTGGCTGTGGCAACGGGGTAATTGGTCTGCTGGCGCTGGAGCAAAATCCACAGGCAGACGTGCATTTTGTTGACGAGTCGTCGATGGCGGTGGCCTCAAGTCGCCTGAATGTGGAGACTAACCGGCCGGACGATCTCAGCCGCAGCCACTTCGCGGTGAATAACTCGCTGAGCGGTTTCCCGTCCGATCGCCTGCATGCGGTACTCTGCAACCCGCCATTCCATCAGCAAAGTGCGATTCACGATCATATCGCCTGGCAGATGCTGAATGATGCGCGTCGCTGCCTGCAATACGGCGGTGAGTTGCGTATCGTTGGCAACCGTCATCTCGGTTATTACCAGAAGATGAAGAAGCTGTTTGGTAACTGCACCACCGTGGCATCCAATCAGAAATTTGTGATTTTGCGCTCGGTGAAATTGCGTTAAATTATTGAAAGGGCGGCGAAAATGCCGCCCCTACATTTCTAACGCTAATCGCGTTCCCTGTGCAATCGCCCGCCGCGCATCCAGTTCCATTGCCACATCGGCACCACCAATAATATGTATCTGAATCCCCATTGCGCTTAACGGTGCGGCCAGCTCGCGTCTGGACTCTTGTCCGGCACAAATCACTACATTATCCACCGCCAGGATTTGCGGCTGACCGTCGCGCAGAATATGTAATCCGTTATCGTCGATGCGCTGATACTGCACGTCGCCCCACATTTTGACGCCATGCGCTTGCAGGCTGGCGCGGTGAATCCAGCCGGTGGTTTTCCCCAGCGTTGCGCCGGGTTTGCCCGCTTTACGTTGCAACAGATAAATCTCGCGCGGACTGGCGGGTAGCTGCCCGCCTTCAGGCTTCAGCCCACCCGGATGTTGCAGCGAACGATCAATGCCCCACTGGCGGCAGAAAGCCTCTGGATCAAGGCTGACAGGATGACCGCTGTTGCAGAGGTATTCAGCAGTATCAAAACCAATGCCGCCCGCGCCGATAATCGCCACGCGTTTTCCCACCGGTTTTTTATCGCGAATCACCCCAAGGTAACTCAGTACGCTGGGATGATCGATTCCCTCAATCGCTGGCGTGCGCGGCACAATGCCGGTGGCGAGAATCACTTCGTCAAACGCCGCCAGCTCGCTGCTGTCTGCCCACTGATTTAGCCGCAGCGTGACGCCGTTCAGCGCCAGTTGCCGCCGATAGTAGCGCAGCGTTTCATTGAACTCTTCTTTGCCGGGGATCTGGCGTGCAATATTAAATTGTCCGCCGATATCACTGGCGGCATCAAATAGCGTGACCTGATGGCCGCGTGCGGCGGCATTCACGGCAAACGCCAGTCCGGCCGGGCCTGCGCCCACTACTGCCAGCTTTTTCGGCCGCTCAGCCGCCGTCATCGTCATCAGCGTTTCATGGCAGGCGCGCGGATTCACCAGGCAAGAAGTGACTTTTCCGGCAAAAATCTGATCGAGACAGGCCTGATTGCAACCGATACAGGTGTTGATCTCATCCGCACGGTTCTGCTGCGCTTTCAGCACAAATTCCGCGTCGGCCAGAAACGGGCGCGCCATGGAAATCATATCTGCGCAGCCCTCATCCAGCAGGGTTTGCGCCACATCAGGATGATTGATGCGGTTAGTGGTAATTAGCGGCAAAGTGACATGCTGTTTCAGTGTTTGGGTAACCCAGCCAAAGGCGGCACGCGGCACCGAGGTGGCAATGGTCGGCACCCGGGCTTCATGCCAGCCAATGCCGGTATTAATCAGCGTGGCACCCGCTTGCTCGATGGCTTTTGCCAGCTGAATGGTCTGATCAAGAGTATTGCCATCCTCCACCAGGTCGAGCATCGACAAACGCCAGATAATAATAAATTCGTCACCCACTGCGGCACGGACCGCACGCAAAATCTCAAGGGCAAAGCGCATCCTGCGCTCGAAATCGCCGCCCCAGGGGTCGTCGCGCTGGTTAGTGCGGGCGACCAGAAACTGGTTAATCAGATAACCTTCCGAACCCATAATCTCGACGCCATCATAACCGGCCTGCTGCGCTAAGCGGGCGCAGCGCGCAAAATCAGCGATGATGCGCAGGATCTCCTGATGACTTAGCATCTGCGGCTTAAACGGGTTGATCGGGGCCTGTAACGGGGAAGGAGCCACCAACGCGGGTTGATAGCTGTAGCGCCCGGCATGCAGGATCTGTAAGGCAATTTTGCCACCAGCCTGATGGACCGCCTCAGTGACCGGACGATGATGCGCCAGTTGCTGCTCGTCATTCAGCACCGATCCGCCAGCCACCACCACGCCTTCAGGCGAAGGCGCAATACCACCGGTGACAATCAGCGCCACGCCAGCCCGTGCGCGTTCCGCGTAAAACGCCGCCAGCCGCGCGGCACCGTCAGGATGTTCTTCCAGCCCGGTGTGCATGGAACCCATCAGTACGCGGTTTTTTAGCTGGGTAAAACCGAGATCGAGGGGTGAGAAAAGCGAAGGCGCTGATTGCATACGGGTGTCCACCAGGAATGTTGCCAGAATGTTATGTGGTCGGATGAGTTGAATGTAGCTTCTGACGGCTGAAAAGCGCAACTGTCGCGCATCAGGGTGTGAGGTGCTTCAAAGAAACGCGCACTTTTTATGGGGATCTGCATCGCGCTTTAGGTCGCGCAAAGCCAAACCTGGTTCACGTTATGCGTAACATCAATTTCGTAACAGCGTTTAAAGTGATCTGCTTCACAGTTTTGTCGGGTCGAAAACTATCTGATGTGCCTCAAAGAGTGATTTCCAGAGGTAACGATGAATACAACAACGCAGTCCTGCGTGATAAACGGCAAACAGCAGGTTGAAGTTATCAGCCAGCAAGTCAGTTATCAGGGCGAAGGTACGCTGGTACGCATTACCCGTGGCGGTATTTGCGGTTCCGACCTTCATTACTATCAGCATGGAAAAGTCGGCAGCTACGAAATCAAAATGCCAATGATTCTCGGCCATGAAGTGATTGGCGTGGTGGTGAAAAGTGACGATCCGGCATTGAAAGAGCAGCAAAAAGTGGCGATCAACCCGTCAAAGCCCTGTGGCAGTTGTAAATATTGCCTGAACGAGGAAGAGAACCAGTGCGTCAGCATGCGCTTCTTCGGCAGCGCGATGTATTTTCCGCATGTCGACGGCGGCTTTACTCAATACAAAGTGGTCGACACTGCCCAGTGCGTGCCTTTTCCCGCTGACGCTGATGAAACGGTCATGGTGTTCGCCGAACCGCTGGCGGTCTGTATTCATGCTGCCAGTCAGGCGGGCGAACTGAGTGGCAAGAAGGTGTTTATCTCCGGCGTTGGCCCAATTGGTTGCCTGATTGCCGCTGCGGCCAAAGCTAAAGGCGCGAGCGAAATCGTCTGTGCTGATGTCAGTGAGCGTTCGCTGAAAATGGCGGAAAAGATGGGGGCGACGCGGGTGATGGATGCCGCCAGCGGTGATTTTACCGCTTACCTGGCAGAAAAAGGCTATTTCGATGTGTCGTTTGAAGCGTCCGGACACCCTTCCTCAATTCAACGCTGTCTCGACGTCACCCGTGCCAAAGGCACGCTGGTACAGGTTGGTATGGGCGGCGCAGTGCCAAATTTCCCGATTATGACCTTGATCGCTAAAGAGATAAAACTGGTGGGTTCGTTCCGCTTTACCCACGAATTTACTACCGCCGTTGAGTGGTTAGCCACTGGCACCGTCGATCCGCTGCCGCTGTTCAGTGGCGAATATCGCTGGGAAGAGATCGATGCCGCATTACAGTTTGCCGGTGATAAACAACAAGCGGCAAAAGTTCAGCTGACTTTCTGATTGGGGAATATGATGAGCATTCTTTTTTCTTTGCATAACAAACGCGTACTGATTACCGGCTCTGGTCGTGGCATTGGTTTTTTACTGGCAAAAGGGCTGGCGGAAGCGGGCGCAGAAGTGATTATTAACGCCACCACCGAGGCTGGCGCGCAGCATGCCGCTGCTCAGCTGACCGAGCTGGGACATAAAGCCCACGCGATGGCGTTCGATGTCACGCAGTCGGCGGCGGTGAATGCGGCGATTGAACAGATCGAAAGCCAGATTGGCGCGATTGATGTGCTGGTTAATAACGCCGGAATTCAGCGCCGACGCCCGTTTCTTGAGTTCCCGGAGCAGGACTGGAACGAAGTGATTGCAGTTAACCAGACGGCGGTGTTCCTTGTTTCACAGGCGGTGGCACGCAAGATGGTCAGCCGTCAGCGCGGCAAAATTATCAATATTGGCTCGATGCAGAGCGAACTGGGTCGCGACACTATTACGCCGTATGCCGCCTCAAAAGGTGCTGTAACCATGTTAACGCGCGGCATGTGCGTCGAGCTGGCGCGTCATAATATCCAGGTTAACGGCATTGCGCCCGGCTACTTTAAAACCGAAATGACCCAGGCGCTGGCAGATGACGAAGCTTTTACCGGCTGGCTGACCAAACGTACTCCGGCGGCGCGCTGGGGCAATCCGGAAGAGCTAATTGGTGCTGCGGTGTTTTTATCCACTAAAGCCTCTGATTTTGTGAACGGCCACCTGCTTTTCGTTGATGGTGGTATGCGGGTTGCGGTTTAAACAACTAAACCTGTAGTGACCTGTACCCCTTGAAGGAAACTTTCTATGCCGATAACCATAATAGCGGCAGGCGTGATTCTGCTTTTGGTGTTGATGATTGTTTTTAAGGTAAACGGCTTTATTGCACTGGTTTTTGTGGCGGCGGTGGTGGCGATCGCCGAAGGTATGACGCCGCTGGAAGCGGTGGCGTCAATCCAGAAAGGCATTGGCGGCACGCTGGGCAGTCTGGCGTTGATCCTTGGTTTCGGCGCCATGCTGGGCAGACTGGTATCCGATACTGGTGCCGCCCAGCGCGTTGCTACCACGCTGATCGCCGCTTTTGGTAAACAGCGCCTGCAGTGGGCGCTGATGATTACCGGTCTGATTGTCGGGCTGGCGATGTTCTATGAAGTGGGCTTTGTGCTGTTGCTGCCGCTGGTGTTTACCGTGGTGGCGGCGGCACAGATGCCGCTGCTGTATGTTGGCGTGCCGATGGTGGCCGCGCTGTCGGTTACGCACTGTTTCCTGCCGCCGCATCCGGGGCCAACGGCGATCGCCACCATCTTTGGGGCGAACCTCGGCACGACGCTGCTGTACGGCATGATGATTACCATTCCCACAGTGATCGTTGCCGGGCCGATCTTCTCGACATTCCTGAAGAGTTTTGAAAGAACGCCACCGGAAGGGCTGTTTAATCCAAAAATCTTTGAAGATCATGAAATGCCGGGCTTCTGGACCAGTATTTTTGCCGCAGTGATCCCGGTGATTCTGATGGCGGTGGCGGCGGTATTTGAGCTGACCATGCCGAAAGAGAACCCGGTGCGCCAGTTCTTTGAGTTTATTGGTAATCCGGCGGTGGCGCTGTTTATCGCGGTGGTGATTGCGGTGTTTACCCTTGGCTTACGCAATGGCCGTAAGATGGAAGAGGTGATGGACATGTGCGGCGACTCGATTGCTGCCATCGCCATGATTGTGTTTATTATCGCCGGTGGCGGCGCCTTTAAACAGGTGCTGGTGGACAGCGGTGTGGGCGACTATATCGCTGATATGATGAGAGACTCTTCGTTGTCGCCACTGCTGATGTGCTGGACGGTCGCGGCCATGCTGCGCATTGCCCTCGGTTCGGCGACGGTTGCCGCGATTACCACTGCCGGTATTGTCACGCCAATTATTGCCGTCACCCATGCAGACCCGGCACTGATGGTGCTGGCGGTCGGTTCCGGTAGCGTTATTGCGTCACACGTTAACGATCCGGGTTTCTGGCTGTTTAAGGGTTACTTTAATCTGACGGTGGTGGAAACGCTGAAGACCTGGACGGTGATGGAAACGCTGATCTCGATCCTGGGTTTAGCTGGCGTACTGATTTTGAATACGATCATTCATTAATGGATTGTCCGGGCGGATTGTTCCCCGCCCGGCTGTTTGTCAAGATTAAGGCTGATCGCCCTGTGCGAAACGGGCAGGTGACGGTAGTTGCGCATCGCTGCGCAGCTTCGACACCTCTTTCGCGGTAACCGTTGCGGCGGCGGGATTACCAAACTGCTTGCTGACGTAGTTAGTCAGATCGGCAACCTGTTGGTCACTCAGCTCAGCGGCAAACGCGGGCATCAGAATTTCACCCTGCGTCATATGACGGCGCACGCCATTCAGTATCACCGACTGCACATTACGACTGTCGGCGGCACCGGTACTGGTGTGGTTGAACAGTGACGGATAAGCATGGAAACCCTCACCTTTACCGCCTCCGTCAGCGCCGTGACAGCTGGCGCAGTTACCGACAAACAACACCGCTCCGGCATTGTCAGCCCGCTGCTGCGCAGTTGCGCCACGAAGTAACACCGCATCCTGCGTCGGTTTGCCCCAGGCTTCACGCGGCTGAGTCTGCTGCTTATCCGCCATCGGTTTCACCGTGCGCAGATAGGTGGCGATATCATGCAGATCGCTGTCCGGCAGATATTGCAGGCTGTGTTCAATCGCTTCGGCCATCGGGCCGGAAGCGCTGGCACGTCCGGCCACATTCCCGGTTTTCAGGTAATCGACCAGCTCCTGTTCTGACCAGCTGCCGATACCGGCATCGCGATCCGGGGTGATATTGAATGCGATCCAGCCGCCAAGATCGCCACCGGCCAGCGGCTTATCATTGTCCATCCCCATCGTCAGGTTGCGTGGCGTGTGACAGGTGCCGCAGTGCTCAAGGGCTTCAACCAGATAGCGGCCATTATTCCACTGCGCGCTTTGCGCCGGATCGGCTTGCAGCTCGCCTTCATTAAAGTTGAACAACTTCCAGAAATGCATGCCCCAGCGCTGATTAAACGGGAACGGCAGATCGGTTTTCGGTGAGGCTTCATGAACGCCCGGCAGCGACATTAAGTACGCTTTAATCGCCAGCACATCGTCGCGTTTCATTTTGGTAAATGAGTCGTAAGGCATCGCCGGATAAAGTTGCTGCCCGTCTTTACCGACGCCATCGCGCACCGCGGCGACAAACTCGTCATCACTCCAGTTACCAATACCGTACTGCTTATCCGAAGAGATATTGGTGCCAAAGATCTGACCAAACGGCGTGCTGACGGCAAATCCGCCGCCAAACAGCGGGCCATTGGTCGAAGTATGACAGGCGGTACAGTCGGCCGCGCGCGCAAGGTATTCACCGCGCTTAATCTGATCGGCGTTGGCAATCGCCTGGTCGGCCAGCGCAGCGGCACTTTGCGTCAGTGCCAGCGCCATCACTACCGTGTTTAACAGTCGTTTCATGCTGTTCTCCCTTACAAGCTTTTCAGCACGCTGTCGGCCATCCGCAGCGCCAGAGCGGTGCCGGTCAGCGTCGAGTTCACGGTGGAAGCGGATGGCATAATGCCGGTGCCGGCGATAAACAGATTCTCGTGGTCATGAGTACGACAGTTGCCGTCGACCACCGAGTCGCGTGGATCGCTGCCCATAATCATGGTGCCGGTAATATGCTGGTTGTTGTCATACACGCCGCGCTGGCTGTAAACCGCTTCGCTGCCGCCCATCTGTTTAACGATGCGCTGGAAATCGAGCATTGACTGGTCATAACCACGATGCACGTATTCCGGGAATTTGTACCAGACTTCCAGTTTCGGAATGCCCCAGGCATCTTTCTCCGTTTTGCTGAGTGTCACGCGGTTTTCCGGTTCTGGCAGCATCTCCAGCAGGCATTTCAGCAGTACGTAACGCTCTGACTGATAAGCCAGTTTTTCGTTAAGCGCCTTGCCGTAATAACCCTGGCGAATCAGGCGTTCGGTGAGATAACGCACCGGCGAAGTGTTGGCGAGGTCGATACGCAGCGCCGAACGCTCACCACGGAAGTCTCCGTCGCGCAGGTTGTTAATACTGCCCGGACGCATCGGCCCACGGCCAAACCACACCGGTTCATCGGCGTAAAACTCGACGGAAGAACCCGGATGATCCATCAGGTTGCGACCGACCATACCGGAGCTGTTGGCAATCCCGTTCGGGAAGCGATCGCTGGTGGAGAGCAGCAAGATTTTCGGACTTTCAATGCCGTTAGCGGTCAGTACAAATTGCTTGCCGGTCACACGGTGGCTGACTTTGTTGCGGTCGAGATAGTGCACCGCCTGAATGGTGCCGCGATCGTCGGCTTCAATGCGATACACCACCGCATTGGCGACAATTTTGACGCCGGCATCCAGTGCCTTACGCGCGGAAATACCGCCGTGATATTGCGCATCAATCGGGCATACCGGCATACAGTTATTGTTGCCGCAGCAGGCCGGACGACCGTCATAAGGAATACTGTTACGCGCCTGCGGACCAATGCCAACGTCGTAGCCAAGACCGGCCACACGCTGCTTAATCCGTTCAAAACCATACGGCAGCGGAATGCCCGGAATCGGATACGGGCGTGAGCGCGGTGACTGCAAATCGTCATCACCCGAGACGCCCATCTGGTACTCCGCATCGCAGTAATACGGTTCCAGCTCGGCGTAGGAGATCGGCCAGTCGCGGCCAATGCCGTACAGTGAGCGAATCTTCATATCGTTGGGTAGCAGGCGGAAAGCCTGACCGGCCCAGTGCCAGGTGGTGCCGCCAATACCGCGCAGATACTGGGCGCGATAGGCATCCGGGCCTTTCTGGATCAGATAGTTATTATCTTTCGGCACAAATTTTGGCTGGGGTGCCCACGGCTCGGGCGGGTAGGGTTCAGTAAAGTCGCCTTTAAACGGTGAGTTGCGGAAATACTCCACCGCCTCATCGCGTTTGATTTCCGGCCCGGACTCCAGCATCAGCACTGACGCTCCGGCTTTTGCCATTTTCAGCGCGGCCAGCGAACCGGCAATACCGGCACCAATCACTACCACATCAGCATGTAAAGCTTCAGACATTTTTTCCTGTCTCCTTATGTGGCGGTTGTGTCCAGAAATTGGGTTCGCCAGGGGCATAACTTGGCGGCGTCAGCGAATCACGCAGCAGGGCGTAGCTGACGATATTTTCAAAGGCGATACATTCGGGTTTGCTCTGACCGACGACGCCGAGATACCAGCCGGAGACCAGCGCCTGATACAGTTCGCGCAGCGGCTCAGGCTGGCTGGCGAGTAGCGACAGCAGTGCCGCGCCATTACTGTCTTGCTGCTGATTAAGCAGCGCGGCCAGCTGGTCAATCTGCTGATCCAGCTGTGGAAATTGCTGATACAACCAGCTGTATAAACGCTGTGACAGCAGGGCATCGGGCTGCTCAATACCGGTCAGTTGCGTGGAGAGGGTAAGAAAATGTTTGGGCATATTGACGGCAGAGGCCAGCGGTGGCGCAGCAAAAGCTGAGCTGAGCGGCAGCAGATTATGCAGAACGCCAGCCACCAAAAGGCCCGCCGTCCCGGTTAATAACCGGCGGCGTGTAAGGGTAACCATGGAACTTCCTGTTTGTGAGTGGTGTTATTATTTCAGTGACTGAGCCGCAGCTTCTGACGACTGATTATCCAGTTCCTGTTTTGGTGTACTGACGCCGACGGCGCCGACCACTTCACCATTGAGGGTTAACGGGAAACCGCCACCGAGCGCGACCGCGTGCGGTATTGCCAGGACGGTGGTTTCGCCATTTTGCAAACGTTGCATAAATTTCAGCGAGGGCGCGCGGTAAAGCGCAGAGGTACGGGCTTTGCCAATTGAAGCATCCACACAGCCGAGCGGCGCGCCGTCAAACCGCTGAAATGCCATCAGCGTGCCGCTGGCATCCACTACCGCGACGCAGCCAACGCTTTTCTGCGTGCTAAGGCTGTTTTTGACGCTGGCAATCACCTGATTAGCCTGAGTATTATTGAGTTGAGCGGCACTGGCAGAGCCAGCGCTTAGCGCCAGCAGCGCAGCGGCAAGAGTGACGGGTAATTTCATGGTGTTGTTTTCCAGTAACAATAAAATCTTGATCTGTAGTGAGGGCTAACTTTTAATTAGCCCGCTATCTATTTATGCGCGTTACGCTACGACGTTATCAAAATGTTAACAATGTGATATAAATAAAACTCATACCTTTATTCATGCTTATCATGGCTTTGCATAAATCTTATCCAGAGTCTGTTGCCAGACGAATGGCGTAAGCTCGGCATACTGCATATCGCGCTGTGCCAGTGCATCCACCAGCCCCTGCTGTGTCGCCACGGTCGCCTGGCTCATGGCGGCAGGGACATCGACGTCATTCAGGGTTTTCACCACTTCCTGCATCTCTTCGGCGCGGCGTTTACCGTGCTCGGCTACCCGACTGATCAGATAGTGTGGGAAAGCGTCATCCCAGCCGAGTGAAGGGAAACTGGCGTGCAGCGAATCCAGCACCGCCTGTTCCACGCCATACTGACGTGCTGCGCTCAGACATTCGGTGGTCAGCGCCTCCAGCCCTTTAATCATCACGCTGCGGCACATTTTGATGGCGGAAGCCTCACCGACCTCGGTGCTGCGAAAGCGCGCATTAAATCCCAGCGCATTCAGTTGTTCAGTACAGCGTTCGGCAGTCGCTCCGCCGAGCAGCAGCGGTGTTGACAGCCGTTTTGGCGGCACCGGCGCCATTACTGCAACATCAATATAGTGAGCGCCAACGCTTTCAATGATTTCTGCCGCCGCCCGTTTGGTATTGGGCGCGACGGAATTGAGGTCGAGAAAGGTTTGCCGGGATTGCAGCAGTGGGGCGGCTTGCTGCGCCAGCGTCAGTGCATTGGCGGCGGTAACGGCAGAAAACACCAGTGATGCATCGGTCAGGGCATCAGCCAGTGACGTGGCGGCGCGCACGCCAGTCTGCTGCGCTTTATCGTGCAGCGCCTGACGGGAGTCCGTTAATAGTTTGCTGTCCCAGACGGTAACGCGATGTGCTGACGCCAGTTCCTGCGCCAGAATGCTGCCCGCTTCGCCGAAGCCGACAATAGCAATGTTAGTCATCCTTTTTCTCCTGATTTCGCGGCAGATACCGGCCAGATGTCGCCCGGTATCTGCACATTTCCGTCAAATAGTGCGCGTGCGCTGCGCAACAATCCGCAGCCGACAATCTGCTTTTGTTTATCCAGCGTCAGTAACACGCTGAATTCACCGCTGGGGTGTTCAACGCTAAGACGCTGTTGCTGACCAGAAGCGGTGCGTGCCAGTCCTTGCGTGATGCTGCCGGCAATCAGGCAGGCGCTGGCGACGCTGACTGCGCCCAGCACGCCAATTGAGGCGTGGCAACGATGGGGAATAAAAGTGCGGCTGGTGATCGCGCCACCGTCACGCGGCTCGGCGACCAGCGTCATTTTCGGCACCGTGCGCTGGCTGACATCGCCCAGATTCATCTTCGGCCCGGCCTGCAAGCGGATAGATTCCAGCCGCTGTTTCAGTTCGCTGTCGTTATCCAGCTGTTCACGGCTCTCAAAGCCGGTGCGGCCAACATCCGCCGCGCGCAGTAACACTACCGGCATACCATTATCGATACAGGTCACGGCAACCCCATCAAAACGATCCTGCGGGTGACCAGTCGGCAGCAGCGCGCCGCAGCTCGATCCGGCAATGTCCTGAAAATTCAGTACGATCTGTGCCGCGCTGCCGGGAACGCCGTCGATCTGTAAATCACCGTCATAAGCGATCTCGCCATCAGGCGTCGGGATCTGCGCTTCGGCGATCTGCCCGGTGTTCTGCATAAAGATGCGCACCGACGTGCTGCCTCGCCGGGCGGCAACCAGCCCGCGCTCGATGGCAAAAGGGCCGACTGCAGCCAGCACATTGCCGCAGTTCTGGCCATAATCGACCCGCGCCTGATCGACATTGACCTGAGCGAACAGGTAATCGACATCCGCATCTTCACGCTCTGACGCCTGCACGATCGCCACTTTGCTGGTCAGCGGATCGGCACCGCCAATACCGTCGATCTGGCGTGGATCGGGCGATCCCATTACCGCCAGCAGCACCCGATCGCGAAGCGCCGGATCGTCCGGCAGATCGCTGGCAACAAAGCAGGCGGCTTTCGAGGTGCCGCCGCGCATCAACAGGCAGGGAATTCGGCGCTGGCGCATATCAATCCTCCAGCTGTTCAAGGCTGTCGAGATAGCGCAACCCTTTTTCGGCCAGTCGTGGACGCATATTGTAGATATCCAGCCCCAGTTCACCGCGCGCCATCCGGGCGCGTTTGCTCTCTTCCGCATCGGCACGTTGACGGCTGGCAGCCACCACCTGACTGGCTTTCTCACGCGCTACAATCACCACGCCGTCATCGTCAGCCACCACCACATCGCCGGGCCAGACCAACTGACCGGCGCATACCAGCGGCACGTTGACTGAGCCGATGGTCTCTTTAACCGTGCCCTGCGCGTAGACCGCACGTGACCAGACGGCAAAGCCCATTTCACGCAGGGTACGGCTGTCACGAATGCCGAGATCGCCGACTAAGCCGCGCACGCCACGCGACTGCAATGACGTCGCCAGCAGGTCGCCAAAGAAACCGTCAATACACGGGGAAGTGGGTGCGACCACCAGGATATCGCCCGGCTGGCACTGTTCAACCGCGACATGAAACATCCAGTTATCGCCTGGTGCCACCAGTACCGTCACTGCGCTACCGGCGATAGCGCAATCGCGCTGAATCGGACGAATGGCCGCATCCAGCAGCCCGTGGCGACCCTGAGCTTCATGCACCGTTGCCACGCCGAATTCCGCCAGCGCATCGACATCCTGCTCTGCGGCACGCTTGATATTGCGTACCACGACGCCTTTTTTGCCGATCATGCTCATGCCAGATCTCCCGTTACGCGTGGGAAGATGCTCTGATAACCTTCGGCGAAAACAATATTGCGGGTGCTGGTGATGCCGACATTGCGCTTGGCCTGCACGCCGCGCTGCTGCGCCACGCGGGTGTAGTATTCCCACAGATGTTCCTGACCGGCCATGCACTGAATCGCCTGATATTTTTTGTCCCACACGTCGGTGATATCCAGCAGCACATCTGGCTTCCAGTTGCACTGTTCCGGCTGATGCGGCTCAAAGCAGTAAACCGGTGGCGCACCAATAATCGGTTCACCCGGACGATAACCTTCGGCCTGCGCGATAATGCGTGCTTCCTGCGCCAGATTGGTCGCCATTGGGTGATCGTAGTTGTAGGGATCCTGTAGCGAGTGGGTCAGCACAAAGTGTGGCTGTACGCGGCGATAGACATCGGCAAGGCGGAACAGGGTCTGTTTATCGGCGCGTAGCGGATAGTCGCCGAGGTCGAAAAATTCAATGCTGGCACCGAGGATATCGGCAGCGGCATGGGCTTCCTCACGACGCGAGGCTTTTACCTGCTCTTCGGTCATGCTGCTGCCTTTGCGCCACAGCTTTGCTGACTCGCCGCGTTCGCCGAAAGAGAGGCAGACAACATGTACGTCATAGCCCAGAGTGCTATGTAACGCAATCGCGCCGCCTGCCCGCCAGACGAAGTCAGCTGAGTGGGCGCTGACAACCAGTGCGGTTTTTTTTGTAGTGTGCTCAGTCATAATCGGATTCCTTCGCTGTTTTTTTTCCATGCTGTCACTCTGGCTGGCAAGGGGATAATTCATTTGATTGCAGCAGGTATGCGTTTTATTTATATTCCCCGTTCGGCAGGACAGGATTCAGGAGCGATAAATATGCAGGAAAACACTACCCATGAACTGGTAAACCTGATGCAAATCAGGGCGTTCAGTCAGGTTGTCGCGCAGGGGAGTGTGTCGCGTGCGGCCGATGAATTATTTCGTACTCAGTCGGCAATTACGCGTTCAATTCGTGATCTGGAGCTCACTTTAGCCGTGCCGCTTTTTGAGCGGCATGCTGGTGGCATGTTGCTGACCGACTTCGGCAAATGCGTATTGCCGCGTGCCCATCGTGCGATTGCGGAACTGCATCAAATCCCGACATTGCTGGCGAAACTGATGGGGAAAAGCAGTTCCAGTCGGCTGGATACCGAACCGCTGTATCTGTTTAACGTTCGTCGCCTGCAAATCTTTGTCATGCTGTGCCAGACGCACCATATGCAGACGGTGGCCACGCTACTGGGACTGAGCCAGCCTGCGGTCAGTGCGGCGCTGAAAGTGCTGGAGCATGGCGCAGGAATGGCGCTGCTGGAGCGTACACCGCACGGCATGATGCCGTCGCTGGCCGGGCAGGAGATTGAAGCCAATATTCGGCGTGCGCTGAATGAATTACGTCATATTCCGGCGGATATTGCCGCGCGTCGTGGCGTGCTGGAAGGCACGGTGCGGGTCGGCGCACTGCCGCTCGGGCGTACCCGACTGCTGCCGCAGGCGATTATTGCGCTGACGTCGCGCTACCCTGGCGTTAAAGTCGTGACCAATGAAAGTGCCTTTGGTGCACTGGCCAGCGAGATGCGCGCGGGTGATATCGATTTTATTTTTGGTGCACTGCGCGGCAGTGACTATGCGGCGGATGCTACCAGCGAAACGCTGTTTGCTGAGGATATGGTGATCCTCGCGCGTCACGATCATCCGCTGGCGCAGCGCAAAGTGGAAAATCAGGATTTACGCAGTGCGCGCTGGGTATTGCCGCGCTCGGCAACACCGGGACGTCGTCTGCTGGATAACTGTTTTCTGGCGATGGGCATCCCGGCGCCGGATCCGGTGGTGGAAACCGGCGATCTGGCGTTGTTACGCGGCTTGCTGTTGAACTCCGATATGCTGGCGGCGGTGTCGGCGCATCAGCTGGAGTATGAGATAGCTTCCGGTCAGCTGGTGGCGTTATCGGTGACACTGCCGGATACCGGCAGGGCGATAGGGCTGACTTTTCGCGCCGGATGCCTGCACTCTCCGGCGGCCGAAGCGTTGATCGGTTGTTTACGTGAGGTGGCGGGCGTAAATTAAACACCTCACCTACAAGTAACTGATATTAATGAAATAATGTAGGGGAGCCGTTTTCGGCTCCCGTTTTGATGGCATTCAGGGTGCAAACCTTCGGCACGGGCGGCGAGAACGCCTCCCCAACGTAAGCTGTTGAATCCCTGAGATTATCGCGCCGCTTCCATCAACGCATACTGATAACCGCGAATGCCGTAACCACAAATCACCCCTTTCGCCACATCGGACAAAAATGAGTGATGGCGGAACGGTTCGCGTTTATGCACATTGGTGATATGCACTTCATACAGCGGCAGCGCGACGGCAGTAACCGCATCGCGGATGGCGACCGAGGTATGGGTCCAGGCGGCGGGATTAATCACCAGCGCATGACCATCAAGACGTGACTGCTGAATCCAGTCGATCATCTCGCCTTCATGATTAGTCTGGCGAAATTCAATCGCCACATCCAGCTGCGCGGCGGTCGTGCGGCACAGCTCCTCGATGGTTGCCAGCGTATCTGAGCCGTAGGTCTCCGGCTCGCGGGTGCCCAGTAAATTAAGATTCGGTCCGTTCAGGACATAAATAGTTTTCATCTTTTCTCCTCAGAGTCCAAAGCCAAACAGGCGCTGCGGCGTATGCCATAAAATCTGACGGCGCGTTTGCTCATCGGGGAATAACGTCTCCAGCAGCAGCAGTTGCGTGCCCATATCCATTCGCTCACTGGCGCGCAGGAACGGCCAGTCAGAACCCCACATGCAGTTTTCTGCGCCAAACGCGTTTAACAGCGCGTGCAGGTAAGGGTGACCATCGCGATAAGGCCATGCCTCGCGGGAAAACTTCGCCAGTCCGGAAAGTTTCACCGCACTGCGGCCATTGTCTGCCAGCGACAGTAACGCCTGGAAAGCCGGTTGCTGTACGCCAGCAGTGACATCAGGCCGCCCGGAATGGTCGATTAACAAGCGTGCATGGCTGCGTTGCAGCAGCGGCATTAATGCCAGCAGCTGATCGTCCTGCACCTGAACCTGAGCATACATATCCAGCTCGGCCAGTCGCGCCATCAGTCCGTCAAGTTGCAAAAACGGCTCAACGCCAAGCATCGCCACATTCATGGCGATACCGACTACACCCTGGGCTTTCAATGTCGCCAGTCGGTCACTGTCGATATCGAATGGGGTAACCGCAATCCCTTTAAATTTGCCACTTCCCTGTTTCAGCGTTGCCAGCAGGCAGCGGTTGTCAGTGTTGTACGCCGATGTCGGGCCGACGATCAGTGAATGCTGAATGTTATAGGCTTCCATTACCGCCTGGTAATAAGCTGGCGTGGCCAGTTCATGCCCGTCCGGATGGTATCCGCTCTCCGTCGCGTAGGGAAAATTCGCCGGATCGAAAACATGATGATGGCAGTCGATAATGGGTTGTAATGAAATAGACATCAGGCTGATTTCCCTGCCACTGAATAAAGTACCTGCTGATTACGTGTTTTCTGGAACTCTTCCAGCGAGACGCCGCGCATCGCCGAATAGATATGTAGATTGGACACGCCAACCACCGCGCCCAGTTTCTCCAGTAAGAAGAAGCTGACGCCATAATGAATCATGCCGCGCCAGTCGAGGTTGTCCAGCAACTGTTGTTCTTCGGCGGTCAGCCCGGCTTCAGCATACAACGCTTTCGGTTCGTTGCGGAACCGCTCACGCCATGCCGGCTGGATCATCCGGTGCAGAAAACGGTTAATGCGGATGGCTTTAAGGCTACGTGCATGGGTAAACGGATAGGTACCAGGTAATTTTTCCACGCCATCAAGCTGGGCATTGATTTTATCGCGCTGGCGCTGGTGGACATCGACCGGGGCTTCACGCGCCTGGTTTTCCAGAATCAGCGTGGCGATGCCGGTCATCGATGGCAGATAGTAAGCTTCATGCAGCTTTTCAACATTCGCCGAAAGCGCGCCGCGCATCACTAACCACATAATGATCTCTGCGCCTTCCAGCCCGCCAAGGGTGGCGTATTCTGCCAGCGTCATCTCGGTCAGACGCTCCGGGTCATTGACCAGCATATCGATAAATTGCGCATCCCATTCCGGGTTGTTAAAGCCACAGCGCTCGCCGTGTACCTGATGCGAAACGCCGCCGGTAGCAATCACCGCTACCTTGAGATCTTCCGGAAAACTTTCTACCGCACGACGCAGTGCCTGGCCGAGTTTAAAACAGCGGCGTGCGCTGGGGATCGGGAACTGCAATACGCCAACCTGTAACGGCACTACGGTCGTTGGCCAGCCATCCTGACACGGCATCAGCGCTGATAAGGGAGAAAACAGGCCGTGATCCAGCGGCTTGTCCTGGAAGAACGACATATCAAATTCGTCCGCCATCAGGCTGGCACCTATATGATGGGACAGTGCCGCATGGCCTTTAATTGGCGGTAAATCGCGTGGACCGCCGCCTTCATCGGCAACGGCATACTGATCGTCAATCCCCAGCACAAACGCTGAGTAGTGATCAAAGAAAAACGACGTGACATGATCGTTAAACACATACAGCAGCACGTCTGGTTTTTTCTCTTCCAGCCAGCGCTGCATCGGCGCGAAGCCGTCGAAAATAGGCGCCCATGCGCTCTCTTGCTGCTTGTTATGATCGACTGCAAAGCCGATTGTGGGGGTATGAGAAACCGCCAGACCGCCGATGATTTTTGCCATTGTTGACCTCTTACTTCACTTATCGATTATTCATGGTGCGCGACAGCGCAGGAAGATCGTTAAGATCGATCCCTTTCACCTGCTGCTGAGTGCGCGCTTTTTTATGACGGGTGATCACGATCGCTGCCAGTAAAGCCGGGAGTGACAAAATGATAAAGATGCTTGTCTCTCCCGGGAAAACGCCAAGCAATACACCGCCAAGCGAGGAACTAAGAATCGCGCCGCTGCGACCGATGCCGTGCATCCAGCAGACTCCGGTGGCGCGCATTTCTGTTGGGTAGTAAGCCGGCGAGAACGCCTGCAAACCGGTTTGCGCCCCGTTAATACAGACACCGCTAAAGAACACTAACAGCGCCAGCACTTCCGGGCCGAAACCAAAAATGCCTTGTGACAGCAGGCTACAGCAGCCGAGAAAATAGAAGCTGCCAATCACATATTTCGCCTGCAGACGATCCATCAGACTACCGACTAACAGACCACCGACGGTGCCGCCCAGCTGGAACAGGCCAGCGACGATAGCCGCCCGTTCCAGCGAGACGCCGCCGGTGCGCATAATGGTCGGTAACCAGCCATTCAGTAGATAGATAACAAATAAACCCATAAAATAGGTCGTCCACAGCACCACGGTGCCTCTGGCGTAGCCGCGACTGAACAGTTGCAGTACCGGCGCTTGTTTCGGGATGACTGGCGCATTAAGGACAAAAGCGGTATTAGCCTTAAACTGACCCCCGATACGCGTCAGCGCGGCGGCAATCTTGTCGCGCGAGATATTGCGCACCACCATATACATCGCCGATTCCGGCAGAATCCACAGCAGCAGTGGCAACATCAGTAGCGGAATAATACCGCCAAAGCAGAGCACCGCTTTCCAGCCAAAGGTCGGCAGCAGTCCGGCGGCAATAAATCCGCCCAGGCCTGAACCGATATTAAAGCCGCTGTACATCAGGGTGATCATCAGGCTGCGGCGGCGCTCCGGCATATATTCAGAGACCAGCGTCACACAGTTCGGCATGACGGCCCCCAGTCCTAATCCGGTGAGGAAGCGCAAAAACGCCATCTCCATTGGTGAGCGGGCGAAGGCGCTAAGCAGACTAAAGCTGGCGAAACAGAGGATCGACAGCAGCAGGACGCGCTTGCGACCAAAACGATCCGACCAGGGGCCCGCTATCAGTGCGCCGAGCGCGACGCCAAACATCGCGCACCCCAGAATTGGGCCCATTTCGGCACGGGACATGCCCCAGTCCTCAATCAGCGCCGGGGCGATAAAGCCCATGACTGCCGCATCATAGCCATCAAACATAATGATGATGAAGCAAAGGGCTAATATCAGCCATTGGTAGCCGGATATCGGGCGGGAATCGATCCACTCCTTTACGTCGACAATATCGTGGTTGCTCATAGGGTACGCTCTCAATTTTTTTTATTAATACGTGATCGGGTTAAAATTTTTTCTACGTTGCATAACTGGCAGTCCAGACTGTTAACACCAACACGTAATGCGATTTTATAATTTTTTATTTTTAAAACAATTGTTTATATGGTTAACGATTTTCATCGTTGTTACCACGTTAGGGTGCTGTTACGGCTTTGTCTGCCATAAAATCGTTATAGAGGTATGAGTTTTGTTTATTTAGCGAGCAGAGTTGCAAGGTGAAATAAGGAGGGGGAAGGGACGGGGAAAACGGCGTTTACCCGTCACCAGTGGCTCAGTTGCAGCGTTGAATCCATGAATAGCGTGCAGCATAGCCGTCACGGAAGTGGGTGTTACGACGATAACTGGCATGTGGCTCGGCCATACAATAGGTGCAGACCTCCAGTATCTCTATCTGTGCGGCCGGGATACCGCGCTGGTGCAGCATCTGTCTGGCTAAGCCCGGCAGATCAAACCAGATGCCCTGAGTGTGTGCCTCCGCTTGTGGCCGTAACGCCCGTGAATTGCGCGGTTGTTGCTGTTGCCACGTCGGTGTTTGTCTCAGCAGTGCATTATTTTGCATCTCATCCAGCACCTCATGACCCAGTTCGTAACAGCACGGTCCAATCGCCGGTCCTATTGCGAAATGCAGGCTGTCAGTGCGGGCACCTAGCGCCAACAGGCGGTCAATGGCGCTGAACAGCACGCCAGCCAGTGCACCTTTCAGCCCTGCATGCACCGCCGCAACGTGATGCATCCGATCATCGGCAACCAGCACCGGCAGGCAATCAGCGGTATAAATCGCCACCGGACGCGTGGTGACACCAATCACGCCATCTGCATCACAGCTTTTGGCCGGAACCGCTTGTTCATCCAGTACCACCGCCGCGCTATGGCGTTGATGCGCAAATGCGCTGTTATCCGGCGGCGCTGCACCGGCGGGCAGGAAAGCATGTTCCAGCCAGCCAAGGCCGGCCAGCAATGAGGAAGAGCGGGAATTTGCTGTGGCAGAATCTGGCATGATGCGATCCTTGTTATCATGAATGACAGTATGTCTGTTCACGATAAATTACGCCTTAACAGCACCATTTATAAAGCTTTTCCTGAGCAATAGTTGATAAACAAAGATGATTTTTCGCGGTTGGCTGGCGGGAGACGGGATTTGTCGAACGGGGCGGCAAGGGAATCAATCTAATTAATGGCATAATTAAGTGTTTTACTAAATATCACTCTCTGTATTGTTCAATTGCCCATAATAATTTAATTGATTTTCTGATATGTGCAGAATAATTCACTGTGGCAGGCAGTTGATAAATAATATATGGGATTGTAGTGCATTATTGAGACTGTTGTCTTTATTAATATACCCGTATCAATACTGTTGATATATTTATTAGGGTAGTTGAGATGCAACTTTGATAATAACCAATTGAAATTACACTGTTTTGACTGGGTGCTTATCAGGCCGATGATTACAAGTGCTATCCTGCTAATTTACTTAAAAAATACATTAAATTTAAATAAAATTACAATTGAATTTTTATTTGTCTTTATGAGAGTTTTCCTAATACTCTATTAATCTGTTCAGTGTTAGAAATTATTTCATTAACGGTAAGTCTGCCGTGAGTGCATGTGTTATTTCGAAAGTGAGATTGCGCAATTTATCTGTCGCCCAGGTATAAGCCTGATTGTAGCCATAGAGAGACTATTATTTTGACGACACTTAAACCCCTGTTAGCTAAGAATCGCAGTTGGGCATTACAACGGCGCCAGCGTAATCCGAAGTATTTCGATAAGTATCTGCATCAGCAGAAACCGCACTCGTTATGGATAGGATGCTCTGATAGCCGCGTACCCGCTGAGGTACTGACTGGCGCACATCCCGGAGAGCTATTTGTACATCGTAATATTGCCAATATGGTGATCGAAAACGATGACAACTTTATGAGCGTGCTGCAATACGCGCTGGAATATCTCAACGTCTCGCGCATTGTGCTGTGCGGTCATTATGGCTGCGGCGGCGTGCAGGCGGCGGTGGCATTGCCCGACAGCCCGCTGGCGGATGAAAATTCCCCGCTGGCGCGGCGAATTACGCAACTGCGGGCGTCGCTGTCATCCGGTTTAACGGCATTTCACGCCGATAAAGACGAGGAGAGTGCACGGCAAAACCGACTGGTTGAAGCCAATGTTATTGCGCAGTTTGCCCGGCTGGTGGTCACCGAACCGGTGAAAAAAGCCTGGCAACAGGGCGTCGAGCTGGATGTTTTCGGCTGCGTGTACGATTTGCAGTCGGGGCATCTTAAAGAGTTAATTCAGCAATCTACAGAGGAACCCTCACCATGAATCTGAGAACGCTTCGTCAGGATATTCCTGCCGGTCTCGTTGTGTTTCTGGTGGCGTTGCCGTTATGTCTGGGCATCGCGCAAGCCAGTGGTTTACCGCCATTTGTCGGGTTGTTAACCGGTGTTATCGGTGGATTGATTGTTACTTCACTCAGCCCGTCGCGTTTTGCGGTCAGCGGGCCGGCGGCCGGGCTGGTAACCATTGTGGTCGCCGCCATTGCGACACTTGGCTCTTTCTCCGCTTTCCTGCTGGCGCTGGTGCTTGCCGGCGTCCTGCAATTTCTGTTTGGCGTGCTTCGCGCCGGGCGTTTTATCACTCTGGTGCCGGGCAGCGTGATCAAGGGAATGCTGGCTGCTATCGGTATTTTACTGATTATGCAGCAGATTCCGGTGGCGTTGGGAGCGGCAGAAGAGAGCAGTCTGTCGGCGCTGTTTAGCGGTGATTTTAGTTTCTCCTCATCAGCCATTGCGGTAGCCGCCATCGGATTGTTGATTCTGTGGTTGTGGACCACGCCGTTGGTCACGCGGATAAAAGGCCTTAACTGGGTACCTGGCCCGCTGATTGCGGTGTTGTTTGGTTGTCTGGCGACGGTGTTTGGCGATCGCATTCATCCGGAATTTATCAGCAGCCTGCCGCGCATTACACTGCCCGAGTTTGACAGTCCTGCCGCGCTGACCCGCGAACTGGAACGACCGGACTGGCAGGCATGGCGAAATCCTTCGGTGTATGTGGTTGCGGTAACTCTGGCGCTGGTCGCCAGCCTGGAAACGCTGCTCAGCCAGGAAGCGCTGAAAAAATTGCGGCCGCAAAACCCGCCGCCATCGCCGGATAAAGAGATGCGCGCGCAAGGTGTCGGTAATATGTTGGCGGGTTTCCTCGGTGGCTTACCGATAACCGCAGTGATTGTGCGCAGTTCAGTCAACGTCAATGCCGGGGCGCAGAGCAAGCTCTCGATTCTGCTGCACGGGGTGCTGCTGGTGGTCTGTGGGTTGTACTTCGGTCAGTTACTGAATGCAATTCCGCTGGCAAGTCTTGCGGCGGTGTTGTTGTATACCGGTTATAAACTGGCAACACCACGGCTGTTTATCGAACAGTTTCGCATGGGGGCGCAGCAGTTTGTGCCGTTTATTGTCACCATTGTCGGAATAATCGTCTTTGGTATGCTGGCCGGTATCGGTCTCGGTATTGCCACGCAGATTCTCTACAGCGTATATAAAAGCCATCGCAACGCGTTGCAGCTTACCCGCTATGACGATCATTACGTGTTGCGCTTCCAGCAGAACCTGACATTTATGCATAATCCGCGTTTGCAAAATTTGCTGGCCGAGATCCCAGAAAATAGTGTCGTAATCGTCGATCATGATAATGCGGAATATATCGATCCTGATGTTAAAGCGGTACTGAAAGACTTTAGCGAAAATGCTGACGACCGTGGGATTAAGCTAAGTCAGTGGCCGGTTGCGGTTAAATAATCTGACCCCTTCCTCCTCGGCTCAAAGCGGGTGCCATCGTCCTGATGGCACCCGCTTTGTTATAACTGTTGCCGTTTTGCCTGTGATAACATCCTGAGCACTGCAACCAGGAATAATCTTACCAATCCATAATAATCAGAATAATATTTTGCTTATCTTTGTTTAGTTGGGTAAACGTCACTTTCATTTAGCACACCGGTCATAACCTCAGACAACATTGAGGCTAAGCAGGGGAAATATTATGGGTATCAGGGTATATGCGAATCAATCTGCTTGGTGAAAATAATAATAAAGCCAATGCCTTAACTGTCTTTGTCGTGACCGCGCTGTTCTGTTTTATCGGCGGGCACTTGCGTATGCCGCAGGAGCTGTCACTGTTCTGGCCGGTTAATGCACTGCTGGCGGGAATGATCGTCCGCTTCCCCTTCCTGCATCGCAGCGGAATCTATCTGATTAGCTATCTGGCAATGGTATTAAACGATTTGGTATTTTCTGGTTGGGCATCCCAGTCATTTACTATCAACTTTGCCAATATTATTTTTATTTTCATTGTTGCCAGCCTGTTGATTAAACACAGTATGCCGGTTGTCGGTTTACGTCGTCCGGGCAAAGCATTACAGATTTTTCCCGCTTGCTTGCTGGGATCCCTGCTGAGTGCTACGTGGGGAACACTGGCCGAAGGGGCGACAATCGGCGAAAACTTTTTGCCGGTCTGGAGTGACTGGGTCAGTGAGCAGTTCTCTACGGGCGTGCTGTTATTACCTTTTCTGTTGACCTTGCCTGCGCGATTTAGCCTGCATTTATCGTCATATCGCCTAAAAAAACTGTTACCGGCAGTGGCGGTGATGGTGTCAATCATTGCTGCCGCGTTGATTGACGGTGCCGGCAGCCTGACATTCCCGCTGCCGGCGCTGATCTGGTGCGCAATTGTTTATCCCATCACCGTCACCAGTCTGATTACGCTGATAACCGGCGTCACCGAGATTGTGCTGGTGGTGAACGGAGTCATGAACATTCAGGGCAATGATGAGTTGCTGGCAATGAGTTATCTGGTTTCTGCCCGGCTCGGCATTGCGACAGTTGCTATTAGTCCGCTGATTGTGGCGGTCAGTATGGATGCCATTTTGCAGCTTAATAAGCAGCTGGCACTGCGCGCCAATTACGATTTTCTCACCCGGCTGCTCTCGCGATCCGGTATGTATGAACAGCTGCGCCAGATGGATGATAGCGCGCCAGGCAACTTGCATAGCGCGGGCGTGATGCTGGTAGATATCGATTATTTTAAAGCGATTAACGACAGTTTTGGCCACGATTCCGGTGATGCGGTGCTGGAGGAGATCGCGAGCCGGATGCGTTCAGTGATCGGTGATCAGGGGATGCTATGCCGCTTCGGTGGTGAAGAGTTTGTGGTGGTATTTTTTAATCACGAACGGGCCGCGCTGTTTCAGATCGCCGAGCAGATTCGCCACGCCATCATCATGCGTAAATTCTTGCTGCAGGGGAATACCGTTGGTATCACCGTCAGTATTGGCATAGCCAGTAAAACCCGGCCGGAAACGAACCGTGTCGAAACGGTTAACGCATTAATTTCTGCGGCCGATAAGCGGCTCTATCACTCGAAACGTAACGGACGCAATCAGACCTCGCCACTTGTTGAAACGGAATCAGAACAGCCTCTTTAACCCACTTGTCCGCAGCTTACCGCTGCGGGCGCTCTGCTGGCAGACGCAAAAATTATTTAACAAGTTGGCAAATTCTTTCCGCTATCTGTGAAAACGTTCCTCTCGTATTGTTAGCTCCAGCAGCACAACACTAACCGAAAACAATACCCTGAG
>NZ_JRXE01000044.1 GCF_001267535.1 Winslowiella iniecta
CTTAATTGGTCGCACAATCAGTAGATCATAAATCTCTATGCCTGTCCTGTTTCCCCGCCCATTACTGGGGATTCCTCAGCGCCGAAGCGGGGTCTTATAAGAAGTGAAACTGACCGATAAGCCGGGTTCTGTCGTGGACAGTCATTCATCTAGGCCAGCAATCGCTCACTGGCTCAAGCAGCCTACCCGGGTTCAGTACGGGCCGTACCAAGTGAACCCCTATTTGGCCTTGCTCCGGGTGGAGTTTACCGTGCCACGGACTGTTGCCAGCCGCGCGGTGCGCTCTTACCGCACCCTTTCACCCTTACCTGATCCCATAAATGGGCCATCGGCGGTTTGCTCTCTGTTGCACTGGTCGTAGGCTCATCACCCCCCAGGCGTTACCTGGCACCCTGCCCTATGGAGCCCGGACTTTCCTCCCCTCTGTCTGTCTCCCCCCGAAAGAGGACGGCAACAAAGCGGCGACTGTCTGGTCAGCTTCGGCGCGGATAATAGGGCATTCCGCGCGGTTTGTCACCCCTCTTGCTGATCCAGCGCATACTTATACAGCGCATTTTTCTTCACGCCGTGGATCTCAGCGGTCAGTGCCGCCGCCTTTTTCAGCGGTAATTCAGCCTGTAACAGCGCCAGCGTGCGCAGTGCTTCAGCTGGCAGAGCATCGTCGGCTGGCGCCTTAAAACCTTCGATAATTAGCACCATTTCGCCCTTACGACGATTTTCATCTTCTTTCACCCAGGCCAGCAGTTCGCCGATGGGGGCACCCTGAATCGACTCCCAGGTTTTGGTGATTTCGCGCGCCAGTACCACATAGCGATCTTCACCCAGCACCGTGGCAATGTCCTGCATGCTGTCCAGCAGACGGTGGGTGGATTCGTAAAAAATCAGCGTACGCGGCTCTTGTTCCAGCGCGCGCAGCGTATCGCAGCGAGCTTTACTCTTCGCCGGGAGAAACCCTTCGTAACAGAAACGATCTGAGGGTAATCCGGCGGCGCTTAAGGCAGTAATCGCCGCACAGGCACCCGGCAGTGGCACCACCCGGATACCGGCTTCGCGGCAGCGGCGCACCAGATGATAGCCAGGATCGTTGATCAATGGCGTGCCTGCATCGGAAACTAACGCTATGCTTTGGCCTTCCTGCAGCTTCGCCAGCAGCTGTTCCGCTTTCTGTTGTTCATTATGATCATGGAGTGCGAACAGCCGCGCATTGATGGCGAAATGTTGTAGCAACAGCCCGGTATGACGTGTATCTTCCGCAGCGATCAGATCGACGCTCGTGAGCACCGTCAGGGCACGCTGGGTGATATCACCCAGATTACCAATCGGCGTAGGAACGATGTAGAGCGTGCTGGCAGAAATATCTGCCCGATCGAGTTGTTTCATTGTTTCATCCGAATTGCCGATTTAATATTGAGCATCTTGAAAAAAACATCACTGGATACAGTATGCTTCCTTCAAAAGTCGTTCGTAATAAAGCAGGACGCTTCGTGCCTGTTCTTCTGGCCGGGCTAATTTTAGCAGCTTGTACCGGTCAGGCACCGCAAACTCCAGGTGCGAATGTCCAGGGACCCGCCACCAGGACTTCCGACTATTATCTGCAGCAAGTGCAGCAAAGCTCCGATGATAACAAGGCTGACTGGCAATTACTTGCCATACGTGCATTGCTGAATGAAGGGAAGTACCCGCAGGCCAACCAGCAGTTTACTCAACTGCCGAAAACATTGAGCGACAGCCAGCGTCAGGAAGTGCAGTTACTTAACGCGCAACTGGCGCTTTCCCGTCAGGATGTGGCCACTGCCCAGGGCACGCTTGATAAGCTTGATCCCACTTCATTGTCTTCCGATCAGCAAGCGCGTTACTGGCAGTTGCAAATTACCGCCAGGCAGGGCAAGCCGTCGCTGACGCTGTTGCGTGCTTATATCGCGCAGGAACCGCTGTTGCAGGGCGCTGACAAGCAGAAGAATATTGATGCAACCTGGCAGGCGCTGACGCAAATGACGCCGGAGCAGGCAAATAATCTGGTGATTAACGCCGATGAAAATGTTCTGCAAGGCTGGCTGGATCTGCTGAGCGTGTATACCGCCAATCGTCAGGATCCGGATATGCTGAAAGCGGGCATCACCGACTGGCAGACGCGCTATCCGCAAAATCCGGCGGCGAAAACCTTGCCGACGGCGTTAGGCCAGGTACAGAATTTCCAGCAGGCCTCAACCGGTAAAATTGCGCTGTTACTGCCGCTGAACGGCCAGGCGCAGGTGTTTGCCAGCGCCATTCAGAAAGGCTTTAACGATGCGAAAAATGGCGTGCTGAATGCGCCAGCGCAAGTCGCGATGGCTCAGCCAGCAGAAAACGCGCCAGCGACGCCTGCGGAAAGCGATGCTAATGCCGTCGTCAGCCCGTCGGCGGCTCAGGTGGGTGATGAAGCCGACTCGCAACAAGAGCAGCCTGCTGCGCCAGCCCGTTCGCCATCGGTTACCCCCGCGCCGGCCAGCAATGCCGAAGTGAAAGTCTATGATACCAGCGCACAGCCGCTGCCACAGCTGCTGGCGCAAGCGCAGCAGGATGGCGCAACGCTGGTGGTCGGCCCGCTGCTGAAAAGCAACGTTGAACAGCTGGCTGACAGCCAGACGCCACTGAACGTGCTGGCGCTGAATGAGCCTGAAAAGATCCAGAACCGTCCGAATCTTTGCTATTTTGCGCTTTCTCCTGAAGACGAAGCGCGCGATGCTGCGCATCATATCTGGGAGCAGGGCAAACGCGCGCCGCTGTTGCTGGTGCCACGCGGCTCGCTCGGCGATCGGGTCAGCAACGCCTTTGCCAGCGAATGGCAAAAACTGGGGGGCAGCACGGTGCTGAAGCAGCAGTTTGGTTCGACCGGTGAACTGAAGCAGGGCATTAACAGCGGTGCCGGTATTCGTCTGACCGGTACGCCAGTCAGCGCACCGCAACAGCAGCCGCAGGGTGTGACTATTGCCGGACTGACCATCCCTGCACCGCCAGTTGATGCGCCGGTGCAATCTTCATCCGGCAGCGTGGATGCGACTTATATCGTCTCGACGCAGGATGAGTTGCAACTGATTAAGCCGATGATTGCCATGCGCGTCAGCAGTCGTGATAACGTGGCGCTGTATGCCAGCTCTCGCAGCTTCCAGGCTGGAACCGGCCCGGATTACCGTCTGGAGATGGAAGGGCTACAGTTTAGCGATATTCCTCTGCTGACCGGTGCCAATCCTGCGCTGATGCAGCAGGCGGCACGATCATTTAATAATGACTATTCGCTGGTACGCCTTTATGCCATGGGCATTGATGCCTGGACGCTGGCGAACCACTTTAGCGAAATGCGTCAGCTGCCGGGTTTCCAGATTGATGGCAATACCGGCAAGCTGAGCGCCACTCAGGATTGCGTCATCAACAGGAAGTTGACATGGAGCCAGTATCGTCAGGGACAAATCGTTCCGGCCAACTGAGTCGCCAGCAACAAGGGGCGGGCTATGAGTTGATAGCCCGTCGCCATCTGGAACAGGCCGGACTGGTATTTGAAGCCGCGAATGTCCGCTTTCGCGGCGGAGAGCTGGACCTCATCATGCGCGACCAGCAGCGATGGGTGTTTGTTGAGGTTCGCTACCGTCGTAACGACCGTTTCGGTGGCGCAGCCGCCAGCGTGACGCGGCAGAAGCAGCAAAAGTTATTACGGGCGGCAGCCATCTGGCTGGCGATGCGCAATGCCAGCTTTGATACGTGCGACTGTCGTTTTGACGTTGTTGCCATTACCGGGAATCAGCTTGAGTGGTTACCCGATGCGTTTAATGCAGAAGATTAGAACCGGGTGAAAACCGTGCTGGAAAAAATTAAAGCTTGTTTTACAGAGAGTATTCAAACGCAGATTGCCGCGGCAGAAGCCTTGCCGGATGCCATCTCGCGTGCAGCGATGACCATGGTGCAGTCTCTGCTGAATGGCAACAAAATCCTGAGCTGTGGTAACGGAACCTCAAGCGCCAATGCTCAGCATTTTGCCGCCAGCATGATCAATCGTTTTGAGACCGAGCGCCCGAGTTTACCGGCGATCGCGCTCAGCGCTGACAATGTCCTGTTAACCGCGATTGGTAATGATCGTCTGCACGAAGAGATTTACGCCAAGCAGGTGCGCGCACTGGGTCATGCCGGTGATGTGTTGCTGGCGATTTCTACTCGGGGTAACAGCCGCGATATAGTGAAAGCCGTCGAGGCTGCGGTCACGCGAGATATGACGATTATCGCGCTTACGGGATATGACGGCGGTGAGCTCGCCGGTTTGCTGGGGCCACAGGATGTGGAGATTCGCATCCCCTCACACAGAAGCTCAAGGATACAGGAAATGCACATGTTAACCGTGAATTGCCTGTGCGATTTGATAGATAACACCTTATTTCCCCACCAGGATGTTTGAAGGAGCATACAATGAAGGCATTATCTGCATGTGCAGTTATTCTTACCGCGCTGATGCTACAGGGTTGTGCTGCAGTGGTTGTGGGTAGCGCAGCCGTCGCCACCAAAACGGCCACCGATCCCCGCACGGTCGGTACTCAGGTCGATGACGGGACGCTGGAGCTGCGCGTCAGTAACGCGCTGGCGAAAGATGAACAGATTAAAAAAGATGCACACATTGTTGCTACTGCCTACCAGGGTAAAGTTCTGCTGACCGGCCAGGCACCGAATGCGGATATTCCAGGCCGTGCGAAACAGATCGCGATGGGTGTGGATGGCGCAACGGAAGTCTATAACGAGATCCGTCAGGGGCAAAAAGTGAGCCTTGGCACCGCCTCTTCCGACACCTGGATTACCACTAAAGTTCGTTCCCAGTTACTGGGCAGCGACCAGGTGAAGTCGTCTAACGTGAAGGTGACGACCGAGAATGGCGAAGTATTCTTACTGGGTCTGGTGACCGATCAGGAAGCCAAAGCGGCGGCGGATATCGCCAGCCGGGTGAGCGGTGTAAAACACGTTACTACCGCGTTTACTATTCTGAAGTAACCGTAGTGGCGGCGTTCTCGCCGCCAGTGCCGGGGGTTTACAGCCTGCATACCCTCAGCACGGGAGGCGAAAACGCCTCCCCTGCAAAAATTATACCGGCAAATCAATCACCAGCGCCCGCAGCGGCGTTTCGGCGACCAGCTTCACCTGCTGTTCTTCTTTGATAAACGCACCATCCCCACAGACTAAAGCCTGCTGCTGCGCTGAATGCGTTTCTGCCTGCAATGAACCGTGAATCGATTGCAGATAAGCGCGTGGTCCGTGCAGTTTGGTCGACCAGCTTTCGCCGGGTTGCAGCTCAATATGATGCACCCAGACCTGCTGACGTAACTGCAAGCTGCCCTGATCGCCATCAGGTGATGCCAGCAGCGTATACGACTGACGCTGAGCGACTTTCACTCGCTGAATCAACGGGTTTTCCCGCTGCGGGCAGGCGTCCAGCCACAGTTGCAGACGCGTCAATGGCGTCTCTTTACTCAGATTGTGCTCGCTCCAGGTCACGCCCGCCTGCGTTGACAGCAACAGCGCTTCACCGGCGCGGGCGCTGGTGTGATTCCCTTCGCTGTCGCGGTATTCGGCTTCACCTTGCAGAATTAAATTGAGGATATCGACCTTTGGATAGCTGCGCGGCTGGAAGGAGGCTCCCGGCGCCAGCACTTCCTGGTTAAGCACGCGCAGGGACGCATAGCCCAGCAGTTCCGGATCAAAGTAATGGCCAAAAGAGAAGGTATAGCGCCCCTGTAACCAGCCATAATCGGCTTTGCCACAGTCGTTCGCTGCACGTGATCTAATCATAATTGTTATAACCTCTGGTATCGTCCAGCCCCAGAGTGGCGGACGCTTTAATCATTCCATGGTAAGTTTCTGGACGCAGGATTGTTAGCCAGTTAATCTGCTGGGTATATTCAAATTTCCTGACAGAGAACCGCGATGGCTAAAGATCGGGCCTTAACGTTAGAAGCTTTACGGGTGATGGATGCAATCGATCGCCGTGGCAGTTTTGCTGCCGCTGCCGATGAGCTGGGCCGCGTGCCGTCTGCGCTGAGCTACACCATGCAAAAGCTGGAAGAAGAGCTGGATGTGGTGTTATTTGACCGCTCGGGTCATCGCACGAAATTCACCAACGTTGGCCGGATGTTACTGGAACGCGGTCGGGTTCTGCTGGAAGCGGCAGATAAATTGACCACCGATGCGGAAGCGCTGGCGCGCGGCTGGGAAACCCATCTGACGATTGTGGCTGAAGCGCTGGTTCCCAGTGAGCTGCTGTTTCCACTGATCGACAGGCTGGCGGAGAAAGCCAATACCCAAATTTCACTGATGACCGAAGTGCTGGCGGGAGCCTGGGAACGGCTGGAGCAGGGCAGAGCGGATATTGTTATCGCGCCGGATATGCACTTCCGTGCTTCATCGGAGATCAATACGCGCAAGCTTTACAGTATGGTCAGCGTGTATGTTGCCAGCCCGGATCATCCGATTCACAGCGAGCCGGAGCCATTGTCTGAGGTGACGCGGGTAAAATATCGCGGTATTGCGGTGGCGGATACCGCACGGGAGCGCCCGGTATTAACCGTGCAGTTGCTGGATAAACAGCAGCGTTTAACGGTCAGTTCTATTGATGATAAACGCAAGGCGCTGCTGGCCGGTCTCGGCGTTGCCACCATGCCTTATCCGCTGGTAGAAAAGGATATCGCCGAAGGGCGCTTGCGGGTTGTCAGCCCGGAATATTCGCGTGAGGTGGATATTATTATGGCGTGGCGACGCGACAGTATGGGCGAAGCAAAAGCCTGGTGCCTGCGTGAGATTCCGCGTTTATTGGCGAAACAGCGGTAAGTACTGAGCAGCTATTGTAGGGCGGCGTTTTCGCCGCCCTTGCTGTATATGTATTTGTAAATCGAGCCATTAATTACTGTTCAGCGATTTTACGATTATTTTATAACCTAAAATGTGATATTGTTTAAATAAGGCTTCCTATTAAGTATTCTGAGCGTTTGGATGATAACCAGAAGGGATGGAACCTTTAATGGATAATGAGTTTTGTGAAGTTGATGAGTTGGGTTTTCCCCACTTTACTGCAATGGATTATCTGCGGTTTAGATATCTTCCTAATGACCGGCGTTTTGTGACAGGTGAAAGCTATCTATGGGCTTTTAAAGCAGGCTATCTTGTTTACAATAAAGGTCGCATATTGAAATATGCCAAAGAATATAATATTCCTGTTCTGCTATTGGCTGGCGTTGCCGTTTCTGAAGCTGGTGGTAAACCTGACCGACTAAAAGGGTATGGGATTTTGCAGTTGCGGCAGCTTATTGATATAAAAAATCGCAATAATTTTTTGTCTAATAATACCTCGATTGGAACAATAGCCATGCAGCTGAGAGTGGCAGCTGAAACTATGGGCATTAATCCCGCCAGTCTGACACGCACGCAACAATTTCAGTTATCTAATTGTTTACTAAATGATGATTTTAATATCAATATTGCGGCCAGACATCTGCGTGATTTAATCATTTTTGACTATCCTGATACCGATACAGCTTCGTTAACAGATGAGCAACTTATTCTTGCTGGATCACGTTATAACCGTGGAAAGGAACGTATAAAAAGTGACTTTATTGAATCTATTAGTGCGCCTCCAGGCTGCCCTACAAGGGAGTATTCTGAGTACGGAAGACGAATCCTTGAGAAAAAAGAGACGATAGAAAACATAATGAGAATTGCAGAGTGAATCTCTGGAAGGCCATATCTCTAATGGCATACGGTCTGATAAGTGCCGTAATTATTGAGATTTTTTCTTATCTTGATTATGAAGAGATGATTGGGGAGGGGGAAATAAAGAATGTCTGCGTAGTATTAGAGGCTTTGGTAATCGATGATACGCGAGATGTGATGGCACCTGTAACTTTTTTATTTGTTTTGCCACTTATCTATATGGCGACAAAAAGAAAATTTAAATCAGCCCCCATTAATATAATCACTGTACTGCTACTCACGTTCTGGTTATGGCGTTTTTTCCTCAGATATCAATTTTGTTAATCAGGCTTATGTAGGGGCGACGTTATCGCCGCCCATAACGACATCAAAGTTTAAAGATGATCCCGCCCATGCGGTTCATCCCAGTTAAACGCTGGCCCGACGGATATCACGCCGTGAGGATTGATGGTTTTATGGCTGCGATAATAGTGATGGCGGATATGCGCCAGATCGACAGTTTCAGCAATACCCGGCAGCTGATAAATCTCACGCAGGAAGCCATTTAAGTTCAGGTAATCGCCAATACGATGCTTGTCACATTTGAAATGGGTGACATACACCGGATCAAAGCGCACCAGCGTGGTCCACAGGCGCAGATCGGCCTCGGTCAGACGATCGCCGGTCAGGTAGCGATGCTGCCCCAAAATTTGTTCCAACCGATCCAGGGAGCTGAACAAAGTGGTCACCGCTTCGTCGTAAGCTTCCTGTGAAGTGGCAAAACCGCTTTTATAGACGCCGTTGTTAACCGTGTCATAAATCCAGCCGTTCAGCTCATCAATGCTGGCACGTAATTCCTGCGGATAGAAATCTCCCGCGCGGGCACCCACGCCATCAAACGCCGAGTTGAACATGCGGATGATATCGGCAGATTCGTTGCTGACAATGGTGTTCTGCTGCTTATCCCACAGCACTGGCACCGTCACGCGCCCGGTATACTCTTTATCGGCATGCAGATAAAGCTGATAGAGAAATTCATTCTGATACAGGCTGTCACCGGTAGCCGCAGGGAAATCGTCATCAAAGGTCCAGCCGTTTTCCAGCATCAGCGGATGTACCACCGAAACCGGAATCAGATCTTCCAGCCCTTTCAGCTTGCGCATCAGTAGGGTGCGGTGTGCCCATGGACAAGCCAGCGACACATAAAGATGATAGCGATCGCGTTCGGCGCGAAAACCACCGCTGCCGGTCGGGCCAGCCTCGCCATCGGCAGTAACCCAGTTACGGAAAGCTGATTCGGAACGTTTAAAGCGTCCGCCGGTGGATTTGGTGTCATACCAGTTGTCGTGCCAGACACCGTCAATTAATTGTCCCATAAAGCCTCCAAAATGAACGAGGCGAGGATGTGGTCATCCTCGCCCTGATAGCCGTCATAAAGTAGAGTATAGACGTGCTGTTCTTACCATTTTTTATTGATTACGCGGTCGATGCTGAATGCACCCGGACCGGTAATAGCTAACAGTAAGAAGCCGCCAGCGATGGTCAGGTTTTTCATAAACATCAGCTGGTTAACGCCTTCAGCAAAGTTGCTGTGGAAAAGGAACGCCGTCAGCAGCGTAAAGCCAGCGGTGAACAGCGCGGTGGTACGGGTCAGGAAACCGAACAGAATCGCCAGACCGCCGCCAAACTCCAGCAGGATGGTCAGCGGCAGGAAGAAGCCCGGCACACCCATCGCTTCCATATACTGCTGTGTCCCTGCATATCCGGTGATTTTTCCCCAGCCCGCAGTAATGAACAGGATTGGCATCAGAATGCGTGCGATCAGTAAGCCAGTATCTTCTAATTTTTTCATCATCAACTCCAACATGTTTTTTATTATGGGCGGAACAAGTCAGCCAGCTAAGTAACAAGGCTCACGGGCAAAATGCGCTGGAGTCTTTTCGTTGGAGGAGATATTAATCGTGAACCGATAAGGTTGTAAGCGATATAAACTGTCGATGTTGTTCAATAAAATTGAAGAGTGGCGCTGTGAGGGCAATGGCGAGACGGGCGGCGAAAAGCGCCGCCCCTGGATTATCGGCTGCCGGGCAGATTCTTACGAATCAGCCGCCAGGTGCTCCAGGCCCCGAAGCCGCGCTTTGCCCAGCGCAGCAGGAAGCCTGGATTGCGTGCGGTCCAGATAGCCAGCGCGCTGCTACCAATAACCAGATAGCGGCGCATGCTGACCAGTGTCAGCCAGCCATGGTCGTAGCGAGCGGTGCCCGCCAGCCAGTCGCGGCGAGCGGCGGTCAGATCGAGGCGTTGCTGCTGGACAATGCCCAGCAGTTCGGCCTTACGCTGTTCGCGTTCGCGGCGGCTCATGCACCGTCATCCTCAAGCAGCTTGCGGTCGGTTTCCAGCTCTTTACGCGTGGCGCGCAGCAGCGTCGATTTGCGCGACTTGCTAAGCGTCCACAGGCCAAAGAACAGCGCCAGTGCAAACAATACGCCGGTGGTGATAGCAATGGCCATCAGACGATATTGCGCGTCGACCGCCCAGATGACCAGTACCATCAGGCTCATCAGCCCAAAGGCGGTGAACAGCATGGTTAAACCGACCATCAACAGCATTTGCAGCAGGTTAGCTTTCTCTTCCTCCAGCTCGACCACTGCCAGCCGTACGCGGGTTTCAACCATGCCGACCAGCGTGGTGACAATACGCTGTCCAATGTTTATGACCCCTTTGCCCGGGCCGTGGCTTTGCTGTGAGTCGGCCATCATTAACGACGCGTCAGCAGTACGCCAAGCACCACGCCTACTGCGGCACCAATGCCGACGCCATGCCATGGATTTTCACGCACATATTCATCGGCGCGTCCTGCTGCTTCACGGGTACCCTGTGCAATACGCTCGCCCGATTCGCCAAGGCGGTGACGCGACTCATCCAGCGCGGCGCGTGCCTTGTTACGCAGCTTATCCAGCTCGGTTTTCGATTTCTCGCCCGAGGTGCTCAGTACTTCTTCCAGGGTGTCGGCCAGATTTTTTAATTCCGCACGCAGATGTTCTGAGGTGGTATCTTTTGACATGAAACACTCCTTATTATCATTGGATTAAGTCAGTTACTTCGGTTAGTACGGTGCTGCTTCAACTTCTTTTAGTTCTTCACGTGCTTCAGCCAGTTTTTTCTCACGTTTGGCAATTTTGTCACTGTCGCCCTTTTCACGCGCCTCACTTAAATCGCGTTCACGTTCAGCTACTTCATGCTTATGCTTTTCAATCTTCTCCTGATGCTCGGATTTCAGGCGCGCATCGGTACAGCCGGCACGCGCTTCAGTCAATGCGCGCTCCAGTCCCGTCACCCGACGTTGATTATCGTGTTTACGCGCCATATCGATTTGATGCTGGATAGCCTGCTCTTTTTGCTGGCAGAGCGGTTCAGCTGCCTGAGCGAAGCCGGTGAGAGAGAGAAGACCTAAACAGAGAACGAAGCGAAATTTCATTTACTATTACCTTCCTTTGTTAATATGCCGAACGTTACGCAGATTTCACGGCACGAAAAATCCTGAGTCTGCTTTGAGCCAGAAGTAAAAATCGATATCTTCCTGTAAGGATAGTCAGAAATTGGTGAAAGCTCAAAGCAGAGGGAGTAAGCGGGGTCATTCTGACCGCCGACCATCATCGTCGGCGGAAGATCTCAGCCAACCGACTGAGGATTAAAGCTGATGCGGCTGAACCAGTTTTTCGTTGAGGACGCGTCCATTTGCGCGATCTCAAAGCCATAAGGCAGTATCTCCTGCAACGCCTTCTGCGCTGCCAGACTCTGTTCTTGCGAGTCAAACTTGATCACCAGTGAATCGCGGTCAGGCGTGATGCTTTTGATCTGAATCCCTTGCGCATTGAGGCGCTGCCAGACATAAAAACCATCGGGCAGCGAGATACCCTGACGCGCAGCACGGATCTGTAAAGCGGTCTCCTGGCGGTACAGTGCCGGCATGAGCACTACCGCTAATAATGCCAGCGCGCCAAGCATCAGCCACGGTAACACACGTCGTCGAGCGGTGGTCCATTTAGGTAGCACTATCATTATGAGTTTCCTTTCTCATTCCCTGGATTTCGTTTATTGCGCCATAAAACGTACAGTGAACCAAACAAGCCAAACACCAGTAAAACCAACGGTAACAGCATCAGGCAGAACATCACCTCATCTTCATATTTGCGGAAAATAGGCGTTTTACCTAACGCAAAGCCCATCACCGTCAGAATCAGTATCCAAAGCAGCGCACTCATCCAGTTAAAGAACTGGAAGCGAGCATTGTTGAGGCCGGACAGACCCGCGATGGTTGGCAGCAGAGTGCGTACAAAAGCAATAAAACGGCCGATGAGCAGTGCAGACAGGCCGTGCCGGTGAAATAAACTGTGCGCCCGCTGATGATATTGCGCTGGCAGATGTGAGAGCCATTTCTGCACCAGGACGGTATTCCCCAGCCACTTTCCTTGTATATAACCCACCCAGCTACCGAGACTGGCCGCGGTTGTCAGTATAACAATGGTCAGTGGGAGGTTCATGGTGCCTTTGGCGATCAACACGCCAACCAGAATCAGTAAGCTGTCGCCTGGCAGAAAGGCCGCGGGCAGCAGGCCGTTTTCCAGAAACAAAATCATAAACAGTATGCCGTAAATCGCCCAGACCAGCGTGGGATCGGCCAGGGTTTCATAATCTTGTTGCCACAGTGCATGCAACAACTCTTTCATAATATCCATTAAGTATTCCTGAACATCATTGTTAAACACGCTTGCCGGATGACAAGTTCAGGCGAGGGCTGGCACGGATTTTAATCGTTATGGTTGGCGCAGCCTGCAGCCGGATAGGGGACACTCTGCATGTTGTGCGTAAAAGCCGCACGTAATTTTCACCCGGTCGCAAAGGGTAAAAAAACACAGTTAACTGTAACAAAAATCACCGATTTGAGACAGGAGAAACTTGTTACAGCAAGGGTGTTTTACCGTTCAATGGCGCAAGCAGAAAGGAGCTTTACACAGGCTGACATTTATGCAAGTTTGCTTAAATTATCAGCCGCAAAGGAAAGTGGCAGTTTATTTACTGATTATCCGGTTTTTCGAGCGTGATTACCGGGTTTTCGGCGAACATATAACGATCAACATTAATTTCAAAGTCATCACTGGTGGCGCGAAATAGCATCTGACGCGTGTTTTCCAGATGTTGCCACATCGCCCGTTTACTGGCTGCCGGATCCTTACGCATCAGCGCCTGAAGAATCTGGTCGTGATCGTCGCACCAGCTCTCTATCGACTTGTCATCAATATGTTCATGCAGCTTCAGCCAGTACGGATTATACAGGCGATGTAACCACATCTTTTCGACAATCGCCGCCAGCGCGCTGTTTTGCGTTGCTGCCGCAATCTGCACATGGAATTTCATATCCCATTCTGAATCGCGGAAGCGATCCTCTTTGCGCGCCTGCTCCTGAATCTCCATCAACTGAATAATGTGTTGCCGGGTCACCTGAGTGGCGGCGAACTCAGCGACATTACTTTCAATCAGCTGGCGTGCCTGTAACAACTCAAAAGGGCCGAAACTGGCAAACTCAAGCTGACTGTGGGTCGTAACGCTGTTTTTCTGCTGATTACTGACCACATGAATGCCCGATCCTTTACGGACGTCAACATAGCCTTCCACTTCCAGCATGATGATCGCTTCGCGCACCACGGTGCGGCTGACGCCCATCTCTTCGGCGATAAAACGCTCTGCGGGCAACTTATCGCCCACCTGATATTCGCCTGCTTCCAGCTGACGCTTAAGTTCAGCAGCCAGTTGTTGATAAAGACGACGGGATTCGCTCAGTTCCATGATCGAGGCTCCGGGTTAAAAGTGGGCTAATAATAGAGTTGTTATACCAGTTTCCGGACGCTTTTGACAATGTCAGCCGTGAGTAAAAGCCCCGGCGCTTCATCCGTCCAGTATGCGCATTCTGGTATAACAGGATTATTGATTATCTGTCATACAGCTTTAAAAGTTGAGTACTATCACATAAACCTCTTTTCATGTGTGGGATACTAAAAATCGCTTTTAGTCAGAGTGTTAATCTCTGTCAGGTGTACTGAAGTGGAAAATCAGGCAAGAAACCTGCTGCTAATGTGAGCGGCATCTCAAAATTATCGCTGCATCTGCCATAATTGGTATGATAACTTTTACGCGTTCAGGCAGTGCAGCCCAACGTCGAGAGTGAGGAAGCTGGTATGTCCCGATTTATGAGCGAAGATTTTTTACTGGATAGCGAGGTTGCACGGCGGTTATTTCATGATTACGCTGCCGATCAGCCGATTTTCGATTATCACTGCCACTTACCGCCGCAGCAGATAGCCGAAAATACCCGCTTTAAAAATCTCTACGATATCTGGCTGAAGGGCGATCACTATAAATGGCGGGCGATGCGCGCCAATGGCGTGCCGGAGGCGCTCTGTACCGGTGATGCCAGCGACCGCGAGAAGTTTGATGCCTGGGCGCGTACCGTGCCGCATACCATTGGTAATCCGCTGTATCACTGGACCCATCTCGAATTACGCCGCCCGTTCGGCATTACCGATATTCTGCTGTCAGAGAAAACCGCCGATACCGTCTGGCAACAATGTAATGCGCTGCTGGCGCAGGACGCATTCAGCGCCCGCGGCATTATGACGCAGATGAAGGTGAAAATGGTCGGCACTACCGACGACCCGATTGACGACCTGCGCCATCATGCCGCGCTGGCCCGCGAGACCAGTTTCACCACCAAAGTGCTGCCGTCATGGCGACCGGATAAAGCGTTTAATCTCGAAGCAGAAGGTTTTGCCGATTATTTGCAAAAGCTGTCAGCCAGTGCCGATGTGGCGATCTCGCGCTTTGACCATTTGCGTCAGGCATTAAGCCGACGCCTTGATCATTTTGCCGCGCACGGCTGTAAAGTCTCCGATCATGCGCTGGATGTGGTGCTGTTTGCCGAGGCGGATGAGGCAACGCTGGATGCGATTCTGGCGCGTCGTCTGCAAGGCGCAACGCCAACAGAAAACGAAATCGCGCAGTTTAAAACCGCCGTGCTGGTCTGGCTGGGGGCGGAATATACTCGTCGCGGCTGGGTGCAGCAGTATCATATTGGCGCACTGCGCAATACCAACCGCCGCCAGCTGGCGCTGCTCGGGCCGGATGTCGGCTTTGACTCGATTAATGACCGTCCGCTGGCTGAGCCGCTGGCGCGTTTGCTGGATGCGCAAAACCGCGACAACGCGCTGCCGAAAACCATTCTTTACTGCGTCAATCCACGCGATAACGAAGTGATTGCCACCATGGTCGGCAATTTCCAGGGCGAAGGTCAGCCTGGAAAAATGCAGTTCGGTTCAGCCTGGTGGTTTAACGATCAGCTGGACGGCATGCAGCGTCAGATGACCCAACTGGCACAAATTGGTCTGCTGAGCCGTTTTGTGGGCATGCTGACCGACAGCCGCAGCTTCCTCTCCTACACCCGCCATGAATACTTCCGCCGCCTGCTGTGCCAGATGATTGGGCGCTGGGTGGAAAACGGTGAGGCACCCAATGATATCGAACTGCTGGGGTCGATGGTGCAGAACATCAGCTTTAACAATGCCCGGGACTACTTCGCCGTCGAACTTTAACAAGGAATCACTATGCAGCCGCTGAACCGCCGTCAATTTCCCGGCAGAGACTATCCCGATCGTATTATTCAGTTTGGTGAGGGCAATTTTCTGCGCGCCTTTATCGACTGGCAGATCGATCTGCTTAATCAACACACCGATCTGGATGCCGGTATTGTGGTGGTTCGTCCGCGTAACAGCGCCACGCAACGCAGCTTAAACGGCCAGGACGGGCTGTTTACTGCGTTGATTCGTGGTCTTAATGAGCAGGGCGAGGTGGTCAGTGAGCCGCGTCTGATTCGTTCGGTTAACCGGGAAATCCACGCTTACCGCCAGTTCGACGAATTTCTGGCGCTGGCGCGTGATGGCAATATACGCCTGGTATTCTCCAATACCACGGAAGCGGGCATTGCTTTCACCGCCAGTGACCGGCTGGAAGACGCGCCACCGGACAGCTTTCCGGCCAAGCTGACGCGTCTGTTGTATGAGCGTTTCCGCCATTTTGCCGGTGCCGCCGATAAAGGCTGGATTATTCTGCCGTGTGAACTGATTGATGATAACGGTGAAGCGTTAAAGGCGTTGGTACTGCGCTATGCGCAGCAGTGGCAATTACCCGAGGCGTTCAGCCAGTGGCTAAACCAGCACAACACCTTCTGTTCGACGCTGGTTGACCGCATTGTCACCGGCTATCCACAGGAAGATGCGGAGCAGATTTTCCAGCAGCTGGGTTATCGCGACGACTATCTGGATGCCGGTGAAGTCTATTACCAGTTCGTTATTCAGGGGCCGCACTGGCTGAATGAGGTACTGCGCCTCGAGCACTATCCGCTGAATATCCGGCTGGTTGATGACATCAAACCGTATAAAGCGCAGAAAGTGGCGATTCTCAACGGTGCGCATACCGCGCTGGTGCCGGTGGCGTTTCTGGCGGGTCTGGATACCGTCGGCGAAGCGATGAATGATGCGCAGATTGCCGCTTTTGTGGAAAGCACGCTGCGTGAGGAAATTATCCCGACGCTGAATTTGCCTGCCGCTGAACTGCACGCCTTTGCCGATGCGGTACTGAGCCGTTTCCGCAATCCGTTTATCCGCCATCAGTTACTGGCTATCGCGCTGAACGGTATGACCAAATTCCGCACCCGTATCCTGCCGCAACTGCTGGCAAGTCAGCAGCAGCAAGGCCACTGGCCGCGAAGACTCACTTTCGCGCTGGCGGCGCTGCTGGTGTTTTATCGCGGTGAGCGTGACGGCGAATCATTCCCGCTACAGGACGATGCGCACTGGCTGACGCGCTTTTCCACGCTATGGGCGCAGCTCGGGTGCGGTGAAATCACGCCGCAACAGCTGGTCGAAACAGTACTGGCGGATAACGACCACTGGCAACGCGATCTGACCCAACTGCCGGGTCTGGTGGCGGCGGTGACGGAATCGCTGCAAATGATTGTCGACCACGGTATGCGTGCGGCACTGGAACAACTGGGGTAATAGCGCGATGCAAAACATCATCAAAATCGATCCACGTGACAATGTCGCTGTAGCGTTGAGTGATTTAAACGAAGGGGAAAACCTGTCGCTGGAACAGCTACAGATAACGCTGGCTCAGCCGGTGGCGCGTGGCCATAAATTTGCTCTACAGCCGATTGAGCAGGGGGCGCTGGTCATGAAATATGGCCTGCCAATTGGTCATGCGACCCAACCCATCGCGGCGGGCGAGGTGATTCATTCGCAAAACGCGCGCACTAATCTCAGCGATCTGGATGAGTATCAGTATCAGCCTGAATTCCTCACGCTACCGCCGCAGGAGGGCGATCGTGAGGTGCAGATTTACCGGCGTGCCAGCGGTGAAGTCGGTATCCGTAATGAACTGTGGATTTTGCCCACCGTCGGCTGCGTCAACGGGATAGCGCGCCAGATTCAGTCGCGTTTTTTACGCGAAACGGCGGATGCGCCAGATATTGACGGCGTGCACTTGTTCAGCCATCCGTTTGGCTGTTCGCAGCTGGGTGAGGATCACGAAAACACCCGTACCATGCTGCAAAATATGGTGCGTCATCCTAATGCTGGCGCGGTGCTGGTGATTGGTCTTGGCTGCGAGAATAATCAGGTGGATGTGTTTCGCGAAACGCTGGGCGAATTTTCCAGTGAACGCGTCACCTTTATGGTCTGCCAGCAGCAGGATGATGAAGTTGAAGCGGGGGTAGAGCGGCTGCATCAGTTGTATCAGGTGATACGTGGCGACCAGCGTCAGCCGGGCAAGCTTAGCGAGCTGAAATTCGGTCTCGAATGCGGTGGCTCCGACGGTTTATCCGGCATTACCGCCAATCCGTTACTCGGACGCTTTTCGGATCAGATGATTGCCAACGGCGGCACCACGGTGCTGACGGAAGTGCCGGAAATGTTTGGTGCCGAGCGTATCCTGATGAGCCGCTGCCGTGACGAAGCGACGTTTGAGAAAACCGTCAGCATGATCAACGACTTTAAGCAGTATTTTATTGCTCATCAGCAACCGATTTATGAAAACCCTTCGCCAGGCAATAAAGCGGGCGGTATCACCACGCTGGAAGAGAAATCGCTGGGATGCACGCAAAAAGCGGGTCAGAGCCAGGTGGTGGATGTGCTGAAATATGGCGAACGACTGAAGGTACATGGCCTGAATTTACTCAGTGCGCCGGGTAACGATGCGGTCGCCACCAGCGCGCTGGCGGGTGCGGGCTGCCATATGGTGCTGTTCAGCACCGGTCGGGGAACGCCTTACGGTGGATTTGTGCCGACGGTGAAAATCGCCACCAACAGTGAGCTGGCCAGTAAAAAGCCACACTGGATCGATTTCGATGCCGGTAAGCTGATTTATGGCACCAGTATGGAACAGCTGTTAAGCGAATTTGTTGATCAGATTGTCGTTATCGCTAATGGCAAGTTGACCAATAATGAGCGTAATGATTTTCGCGAACTGGCGTTATTTAAAAGCGGGGTAACGCTCTGAATTCCGTACGGGCGGCGAGAACGCCGCCCGTTGTGGTTAAGCTTGCTGTGAAATACGTTGCTCTTCTGCCTGACAAACGGCAGCCGTAAACAGAATATCGGTGGAAGAATTCAGTGCGGTTTCCGCTGAATCCTGCAACACGCCAATGATAAAGCCCACCGCAACCACCTGCATTGCTACTTCGTTCGGAATACCAAACATATTGCAGGCCACCGGAATCAGCAGCAGCGAGCCACCGGCCACGCCGGATGCGCCACAGGCACACAGCGACGCCACCAGGCTTAACAGAATCGCCGTCGGAACATCAATGCTGATACCCAGCGTATGCACCGCCGCCAGCGTCAGCACGGTAATGGTAATTGAAGCCCCCGCCATACTAATGGTGGCACCCAGCGGAATCGACACCGAATAGGTATCTTCATCAAGCTTCAGTCGTTTCGCCAGCGCCATATTCACCGGAATGTTGGCGGCTGAACTGCGGGTAAAGAAGGCCGTCACGCCGCTCTCGCGCAGACAGGTAAACACCAGTGGGTAAGGGTTGCGACGGATTTTCCAGTAAACCAGAATCGGGTTAAACACCAGCGCCATTAACAACATGCAGCCAATCAGCAGCGCCAGCAGATGCGCATAGCTCCACAGCACTTCAAAGCCGGTTGAGGCCAGAATTGACGCCACCAGACCAAAAATACCGATTGGCGCGCAGCGGATAACCAGACGCACCATCCAGGTTACGGCTTCAGACGCATCGTTAAGCAGAGTTTTGGTGGTGTCACTGCTGTGGCGGAAGGCGAGGCCCAGACCAATTCCCCAGACCAGAATCCCGATATAGTTGGCGTGCATCAGCGCGTCAATTGGGTTGGAAACCATACTCATCAGCAAACCGCGCAGCACTTCAATAATGCCTGATGGCGGCGTGATATCGATATTGGAGGAGCTGAGGGTCAGCGTTTGTGGATAAAGATGACTGACTACCACCGCCACCATCGCAGCAAACACCGTGCTCAGCAGATACAGCAGTACTATCGGGCGAATATTGGTTTTCTGACCCTGCTTATGGCTGGCAATGGCCGAGATTACCAGCACCAGAACCAGCAGTGGCGCCACCGCTTTTAAGGCGCTGACAAACAGCGAACCCAGCAAGCCCACTGCCAGCGCGCTGTCTTTTGAGAACCAGGCCAGAGCAATACCGGCGACCAGACCCAACATAATCTGTTTCACCAGACTGCCGCCGAAAAGCCGGCATAACAGCCCGGAAGGCTTATTTTCCATCGTCATTTTCTAAACCGTTAATAGTTATAAGATCACTTATCCGGCATCCCTGATTGTTACTCCAGATGAAGCGTTTGCCAGGGCAGTATAAGGAAAAGAAATGGCAGGAAAAGGGGAAATCTCTACAATTTGTCCATGATCGACTTTTACAACTTACCTTGAAGAGGAATGCGAGCGAGATAACAAAGGGAGAATTGACTCTCTTGCAGAACAATAAAATGTCGCTAACGTCTGATGCCAGTATTTCCAAAGGGGCGGCGTTCTCGCCGCCCGTCCTGATGGCATGTCGGGTGCAGGTCTTTGAAACGGGCGGCGAAAACGCCGCCACTACGTTTAACGTTATTGGCGTTTTTTCAGGTCGTTTTTATGGTTAACCCAGGCATTGATCAGCAGCGTCAGCGCCAGAATACCGCCCACCACGCTCAGGGAGATTGAGACCGGGATATGCCAGAAATCGACAATCAGCATTTTCACGCCAATAAACACCAGCACAATCGCCAGACCATATTTCAGCATTGAGAAGCGCTCTGCCACATTTGCCAGCAGGAAGTACATCGCGCGCAGGCCGAGAATAGCAAACAGGTTGGACGTCAGCACGATAAAGGGATCGGTGGTGACAGCGAAAATCGCCGGGATACTGTCGACGGCAAAAATCACATCACTCAGCTCAACCATAATCAGTACCAGCAGCAGCGGGGTGGCAAATAACACGCCATTTTTGCGGGTAAAGAACTTCTCGCCTTCAAGGTTATCAGTCATACGCAGATGACTGCGCAGCCAGCGCACGACCGGCTTATCGCCGACAGCACTGGCGTCATCATCTTTCGCCATTGCCATTTTGATCCCGGTAAACAGCAGGAAAGCACCGAAGATATACAGAATCCAGCTAAATTGCGTCACCAGCCAGCTGCCCGCAAATATCATAATGGTGCGCAGCACAATCGCACCCAGCACACCGTAAATTAACACCCGGCGTTGCAGTGCCGCCGGTATGGCGAAATAGCTGAACAGCATCAGCCAGACAAAGACGTTATCAACCGCGAGGGCTTTTTCCAGCACATAACCGGTCAGGAAGGCCAGCGTTTGAGTATCAGCCGCTTCACGGCCAAGCGTACCGTTGAGGTACCACCAGAAAGCCGCACTGAACAGCAACGAGACGGAGACCCAAACCAGCGACCAGATAGCGGCTTGTTTAAGTGACATGGTGTGAGAGCCGCGACGCCCCTGCAACAGCAGGTCAATCGCCAGCATGATAATGACCACGACAGCGAAGCTGCCCCAGAGTAGCGGTGTGCCTACAGTGTTCATAAACGTATCCTGTAAAAAACAAAACGGCTGACATCGGAAGACGTCAGCCGCACTGTTTACGTGCAAACAAAACCTCGCCTCCCGGCAAGGTCTCACTTACAACGCAGGATAAAGTGCTATCCGGGTTGCCCAGTAACCGGGCTAAAATCGGCAATCTGCTGAGTCGCGGATGCGGCGATTTATCATGGCCGTAATGACGATTAACTGGCTAAGAAGTTACTCCCCTTTGCTGAAGCGTAAGATACGTTCAGCGATAAAACGGGTCAACGAATCGGTGTAATATTTAGAAATATTTACACAGCCGATGGATCGTGACTGTCTGCCGGGAAGATCACGCCGGTCTGACGCCGAATTTCCGTCAGCAGGCTGGCGGTAATCCGTGATGTTGTCAGTCCGGCATGATTCACTTCATTATTTTCAACCAGGCGGGCGAAGTGTTCCGCTTCATACAGCATAGTATTAATGTGCTGCTGCTGGCTAAGTTGTTGCGTCTGACCGCCACGCGGCGTCAGCGTAATGCGTTCGCAATGGGAGAGTTGTTCAATCACCAGCGAGCCATCTTCGCCCTGAATCTCACTTGGGATCAGTGAGTTACTCACTTTAGAATGCAGTATGGTGACGTCAAAATCGCCATAGCTCATCACCACGGAGCCATGCGCGTCGACGCCGCTTTCCAGCAGCGAAGCCTGTGCGACCACGCTGACCGGTTCGCCCCACAGGCTGACCGCGCTGGCAAGACTGTAGTAACCGATATCCATAATCGAGCCGTTAGACCAGGCCGGATTGAAGGTGTTGGGGTTTTCACCGTCGAGATAGCGTTGATAGCGTGATGAATACTGGCAGTAGTTAAACAGCGCTTTACGCAATTTGCCCACTTGTGGCAGTGACTGCCGCAGCAGGTGGAAGTTTGGCAGACTGGCGGTTTTAAATGCCTCGAACAGCACGACCTGATTGTCGCGGGCGCTGGCGATCATCTGCTCAACTTCCTGTAAGTTGGAAGCCAGCGGTTTTTCGCAAATCACATGTTTTTTATGGCGCAAGAACAGTTGGGCCTGCTCGCAGTGCAGGGCGTTGGGGCTGGCAATATACACCGCATCAATGGCATCGGATTGCGCCAGTTCTTCCAGCGAGACGAACAGATGTTTAACCGGATAATCGTGGCTGAAGGCCTGTGCCTGTTCCAGCGTACGGGAATAGATGGCGCTAAGTTTGTATTTACCGGTTTCATGGGCGGCATCGACAAACTGGCGAGTGATCCAGTTAGTTCCAACAACAGCGAGGCGAATCATCTTCTTCTGGCTCCACGATCCTGTGAGTGAAACAGCAGATTATCACAGCCTGAAGTGAGGGCAACGAAGATTCCCGATGGCAATTTCAACCTGAGATCTCGCTTCCAGTATGATAATTTTCAGGCTTCCCGTTGCAGGTGCGGGCTTAATAAAAAGGATCAGCAGTGAGTAGCACAGGTGGCGGAAATAAACATGCGTTGAACTGGACCAGTATTCTGGTGGCAATCCCGGTCGGGTTCGCCGCTTCACTGGTGACTTTAGGATTTCGACTGCTGATCGAATTGATTAACCAGCTACTGTTTAACAGCCAGCAGGATATCACCCAGGCGATGACGGTGTATCCGTGGTTTTTCTGGCCGTTAATTGTGGGGGCTGGCGGCGTGATCGCCGGTTTCTTCCTGAAATATGCCACGTCGATTGAGCAGAAAGAGACGGTTAAAACCGACTATCTTGAGGTGATCAACGCCCGGCTGGATGCGGTGCCGACTAAAACGTCGCTGTTTCGCGCCTTATCATCGATTGCCAGTATTGGCAGCGGGGCCTCAATTGGTAAAGAGGGGCCGATGGTTCAGCTATCGGCGCTGTGCGGCAGTATGATGGGGCGCTACTGCTTTAAATCGCTGGCGCTGAAAAACAGTGATGTAGTGGCGATGGCCGCCGCCGCCGGACTCTCTTCGGTCTATCACGCGCCGCTGGCCTCGGCGATCTTTGTGGCGGAAATCGCCTTCGGTA
>NZ_JRXE01000045.1 GCF_001267535.1 Winslowiella iniecta
CCAGCACCGTCAGGGTAATCAGCATGGCAAACAGCCAGCGCAGGGGTAAACGCGCAATCATTTTGCTATCGCTTCCGCCGCTTTGCGCAACTTAACGATCGCACCCGGCGTGTCAATGCCGAAGCCAAGCAGCGCCATATCATCGACCACCAGCAACTGATGGTGTTGACCGGCAGGCGTCATCGCCAGTCCCGGCAACTGCCACAGATTGTCTTTACCGCCCAGCGTGCGCAGCCCGTCTTCACCCACGACCACCAGTTGCGGTGCGCTGGCAATCACCCCCTCCTGTGATAATGGCTGATAACGCTGCACGTTGCTCATGGCGTTTTGCAAGCCTGCGGTATGAATCGCCGCATCGGCCGCCGTGCCACTTCCGGCACTCATGGTCGTGACGCCGTTGTGCGCCATAATAAACAGCACTTTCACCGGCAGCGGCTGCTTGTTCAGCGATGCCAGCTGTTTATCGAGGCTCTGTTGCAGGCTTTTGCCCGCCTCTTCGCGCTTTAAGGCCTGAGCAATAGTGGTGATTTTGTCGTCGATCGCCTGAATATCAGCTTTACCGCTGACGGTCACCACTTTCACTCCGGCTTGCTGCACCTGTTCCAGTGCCATTGACGGTTTTGCCAGCTCACTGACCAGCACCAGCGTCGGTTTTAACGCCAGAATGCCTTCGGCACTCAGCTGGCGCATATAGCCGACATCCGGCAATTTTGTGGCAACAGCCGGATGCAGGCTGGTACTGTCACGGCCCACCAGATTTTGCTGGGCGTCGAGTGCATAGACAATCTGCGTGACGTCGCCGCCAATCGACACCACGCGCTCTGTCGCCAGTGCCGACAGCGGCAGCGCGAGCAGGGCGATTAGCCAGCGTTTCATGCGGGAACTCCTTCGCGGGTTAACGTCGCCAGCTGTTCACGCCACTGCGTCTGCTCAGGCTGGCCCTCGCTACGCTGACCATACAGCTGGGCGATTTGCGTGCCGTCGGCTGCAAACAGCTCCAGGCTGGTCACAAAACCGTCAGCGGTCGGTTTGCGGGTGACCCAGCTTTCAGCAATCGCGTCTTCAATCAGATGCAGGGTAAATTCGCGGTTGAAAATATTGATCCAGTTATCCATCGGCATCAGACGTTCAATTTTGCCGGTGAAGATCTGCACGCAGCCACGGTTACCGACGAAAATCATAATTTCATTGCCGTCGGTTTTCGCCACCTCAAGGATCTGGCGCAGCGCCTGGTTGCTGACCTGGCAGGCGAGATCGCTGGCCACCGCGCGGAAAGCTTGCTGGCGGCTGATATTGTGACGTTTCAGCAGGCGGAAGAACTGGTGCACATCGGTCATTGCGCGCCACTCTTGTTCAATCAGTGCGGCATCACTGACGTCGTGGGTTGCGGCAGCAACTGCTGGCGTCACGCTCAGGTCGCTGACTTCCGGCCGGGCAAAACGCTCTGTCAGCGCCTGCCATGCGGCGAGATCGGTGTTATCTGTGGTATAGACTTTCAGTACTGCATCGCCGTGCGCATCAAAGAATTGCAGACTCTGACGTTCGCCACGGGCATTTTGCTCTTTCAGGGCAAAGGCGCTTTGCCACTGATTAACGAACAGCCGCTGATCGAGTGCGCGTGGATTCAGTACCAGTCCGGCATGGTCGCTGAGGTGCAGATTGCGGTAATGGCCAACCTGCTCATGCACCGCATATTCATTGCGGGTAATGGATTTGGTTTCTCCCACGGCTTCCAGCGCCTGCAGCATCTCACGCATCTCATTGCGCAACTGCTGTGCATCGTGTCCCACACGGGAATGGGTCAGTTCTGCTTCACTGATTGCCATATCGGCGGCCAGATCGCGGGCATACTTTTTCGGGTTTGCCGCTTTCAGAGCCTGGTACTGCTGATAAATTGCGTTCATTGATTGCTTCCTTGTTTCAAATTCGCCCTGCGGCTTATCACAGGGCGCAATGATTACCACTGATAACTGACAAAGACTTTGCCATTGATCCCGTCTTGCGGAAGACCTTGCGTGGAGTAGTACTCTTTATCAAAGGCGTTCGCCAGCACCAGCGTGGTGGTCACGCCTTTCAGACGATCCTGGCCTTTATAGCGCAGATAGAAATCATTCACCGCGTAACCAGGCTGATTGGCATAGGTCGAGCTGATATGGGTGGATCGCTCAACGAAGGTGCCAACCCAACCGACCGAGAAGGCGCTCTGGGCAATGGGTACATCCAGCATGCTGGTGACAGTGTCCGGATTCAGGCTGGAGATCCACTCGCCGGTATCACTGTCTTTACCCCGGGTGCGGTTATACGCCAGATCCCAGCTGAACAGGTCGGTGTTGTACTTCAGCGACATATCCCAGCCCCAGATTTTCGCCTGTGGCACGTTATAAGACTGAGTGGTCGCGGCGGCAAAATCAACGGTGGTCGAAATATAGTCTTTTGCTGCGGTATCGAAATAGCTGGCTTTAAATTCGAGGCCGTCGTTGGCCATCAGCACATCGTCAAAGCGCAGTCCAAACCCGGCTTCGCGCGTGGCGTTGGTCTCCGGGCGCAGGTTCGGGTTCGGCACCCAGCGGTTGACATAGCCCGGGAACGAGAAGTGCACATCGTCGTTATACATTTCGCCCATGGTCGGTGCGCGGAACGCCTGCGCGTAAGATCCGAACAGCATCAGCCAGTCGGTCGGCGTGACGGAGAGCGCGGCGCGTGATGACCATTTATCGGCATCGACATCGGCATAACCCTCACTGCTACCACTGTAATTATCGTAGCGGGTGCCGAGCACCAGTGAGGCCGGGATATCGCGCAGCGTGATCTCGTCCTGTAACCAGCCGGAGGAGAAGTCGATTTTCGCCTGCGGGAAACTGGTAGTTGCGCCGCCCGGATGCTGTTCCTGACGGTAGTATTCGCCGCCGTAAGTGAACAGATGTGAGGCAAAACTGTCGGCAAACAGTCGGCTGCGGTTATCCAGTTTGAGCCCTTTGGTGGTCTGCTCGCGATACTGATTGCCGGTTTCACGAGTACCGGCATTAATCCGGGTTTCAGACCAGTAGGTGGTCAGGTTAGCATTCAGCCACGCCATATCAGCCGGATCGAGGTGATAGCCCAGCTGCACATCGCGCTGAATGGTGGAGCGGTCAGTCATCAGGTTACCGGTGCCGGGCTGAACCACCTGCGGGTTAACCGGCTCCTGAGCGTTATTATTGTAATAACGCAGGCTGCCGCTTAAGGTCTGCGCCGGATCCAGTTTCCAGCTGCCTTTTGCCAGCAGATTACTGATATTTTCATCGTTAGGTGCATCAGCACCGCTGCTTTGGCGGATATCACCCCGGTCGCGGCTGCTCCACGACAGCACCCCGTCGAGATCGTCGCTGCGACCAAAGGCACTGGCACCTAAACCAAAACTGTGGTCGCCGGTTGCCGCGCTGCTGAACACGCGATAGCCGCTGTTCTGGCCCTCTTCCAGCAGATCGGCGGCATCCACGGTTTCATAAGAGATCACGCCGCCCAGTGCGCCACTGCCATACAGCAGCGCTGACGGGCCACGCACCACTTCAATGCGTTTGATTAACGCCGGATCCAGAAACACACTGTTCAGGTGGCCGGTATCGGTACCCTGACGAATACCGTCTACCAGCGTTAACACGCCGCGGCGATCGTAACCACGCATGCTCAGATCCTGGCCGTTGGTGCGACCGGTGCCGCTGATGGTGATGCCCGGCACATTACGCAGCATATCGGCGGCAGAGGAGGCGGTTTTCGATTTTGGCGACTCGCCTTCAATCACCGTCACCATCATTGGTGCTTCGAAGCTATTGCGCGGGTTACCGGTGGCGACCACCGTCATTTGTTCGGTTTTCGCGGCGGTCGGGTTCTCACGGGTGGTGGTGGTGTCGGCAGCCTGTGCGAAAAGGGGTAAAGCACAGGTAATAGCCAGCGTTAAACGCGACAGGCGTAAACCGGCTGAAGGTAAGTGAGGCATCAATGCAACTCTCCATATTATCGTGTCCCCGGCCTGAGGCCGGGGATGTGTCAGGAGCTGGCTGCCTTGGCTCAAAGCCTGGGTGGCTGGCGCTTATGAAATTTTTCGGTTATTTCGTCAGGATAAGTTTACCGGCCTGGGTCTGACGCAGAATGTATTGTTGACCCTGATGCAGGATGACAACGCGACCTTCGCTGCCTAACAGCAGTTTGCTGTCGACCTGCCGCAGGCTCTGCTGGATATCAGGCACGGCGCAGGTGGAAGGAGATTTGTCCATAAAGCTACCTGTTAGTAATGTAAATTGTTTTCACAATGATAATCATTATCAATAAATGTTTCACAGAGGCAAGAATAAAATTGTCAAAGCGAGGCAATGCTGGAAAATTTACAACAATATGCTAAAGGGCTGGCCGAAAAACAGCCAGCGGGAGAGGGGTCAGAAGCGGCTGTCGATGGCGTCGGCCAGCAGTGCCAGCACTGCTTCGCTGTCGTCCCAGCCGAGGCAGGGGTCGGTAATCGACTGGCCATAAACCAGCGGTTGTCCGGCAATCACTTTTTGCGTGCCCTCCTGCAGGAAGCTCTCAATCATCACCCCGGCAATCGCTTGCGAGCCGTCGCGGATCTGCTGCGCCACCGATTCGGCAACATCACGCTGGCGACGATGCTGTTTCAGGCAGTTGGCATGGCTGAAGTCGACCACCAGTTGCTCCGGCAGATGAAATTCGCGCAGGCTGGCGGCGGCGGCGGCAATATCTTCTGCATGGTAGTTAGGTTGTTTGCCGCCGCGCATAATAATATGGCCGGACGGATTGCCGCTGGTCTGGTAAATGGTCATCTGCCCGTGTTTATCCGATGACAGAAACATATGGCTGGCGCGCGCCGCGCGGATGGCGTCGACGGCGATTTGTGTGTTGCCATCGGTACCATTTTTAAAACCTACCGGGCAGGAGAGTGCTGACGCCATTTCGCGGTGAATCTGGCTTTCCGTAGTGCGCGCGCCAATGGCACCCCAGCTAATCAGATCGGAAATAAACTGACCAATGACCATATCGAGAAACTCGGTGGCGGTTGGCATTCCCAGCGCATTGATATCCAGCAGCAGCTTGCGGGCGATTTCAAGACCGTGATTGACGCGGAAACTGCCATCCAGATCGGGATCGGAAATCAGTCCTTTCCAGCCGACGACGGTACGCGGCTTTTCAAAATAGGTGCGCATCACAATTTCCAGCCGGTGCTGATGCTTAGAGCGCAAGATATTGAGTCGGGTGGCGTACTCAACCGCGGCTTTCGGGTCATGCAGGGAGCAGGGGCCGATCACCACCAGCAGACGTTTATCTTCACCGGTCAGGATCCGGGCTATCCGTTTACGTGACGCCGTCACGTTTTCTGCAATGGCGGCAGTAATCGGGTGCTTTGATGCCAGTTCCTCAGGCGTAATCAGGCTCTCGATGCGCGCGGTTCGCAGTTCATCTGTTTTATTCATCTGAATCTCTGAATTTTTTTCTTCTCAACGGCAGAAGTGCCGGGAAGTGATGGCGATCACAATAGCCCAATTAGCGATGAATTCAACTGGCTGAAGCGTTAAAACGCGGCGTCTGCCACAAAATGCCGCCGTCAGGCGGCGTCGGCGTCGGAAATGCGTTGGCGGACTCTTAATACATATGGCGATTCAGCCCCATAATATCGAGGATTTTGGTGGCAATTTCCTCCACCGAGTAGTTGGTACTGTTGAGATAGCGGATCTGGTGAGTGCGGAACAGCGCTTCGACTTCGCCCACTTCTACCCGGCACTGGCGCATTGACGCGTAGCGGGTATTTTCCGCCCGTTCCTGGCGAATCGCTGAAAGACGTTCCGGCTCAATGGTAAGCCCGAACAGCTTTTGCTGATGGGCTTTTAACGCCGGTGGCAGTTTGAGGTTGTCCATATCATCGGCAATAAACGGATAGTTAGCCGCACGCACGCCAAACTGCATTGCCAGATAGAGGCTGGTAGGGGTTTTACCGCAGCGTGAAACGCCTAACAGGATCACTTGTGCATCTTCCAGTCCGCGCAGTGAAATGCCGTCATCGTGCGCCAGCGCGTAGTCAATGGCGGCGATACGCGCGTCATATTTGCCCAGATTGCTGGCGGTCAGGCCATGGGTGCGGTGAGCAACCGGCGCAGGCGCCATTCCCAGCTCTTGCTGTAACGGCGCGACCAGCGACTGAACAATATCCTGACAAAAGCCTTCGCTTTGCATAATGATTTCGCGCACGTCCGGGGTGACAATCGAGAAAAATACCAGCGGACGAATACCGCTTTTTTGATAGATGGCATTGATCTGGCCTTTTACCGCCTGGGCGCGCTGCACGTTCTCGACAAACGGCAATGTGACGCTATTCATCGCCACCGGGAATTGCGACATCACCGCATGACCGAGCACTTCGGCCGTAATCGCCGTGCCATCTGAGATGTAAAAAACACTTCTTTCGTCCGCAACGTCCATTTTATCTCCTGCTAAGTGATCTCTTTAACCATGTAATGCATCTGATTGTATCGGTGAAGCCTGTTCGCGCAAGCTGATGAAATGAATAATTCATAATAAATTAAACTGAATTTTTTATTTCCAATGCTTCAGCTGTAAAATGAAATCATAATAAATGAAATGATGTTTCTTTTTTTTAATTAAACATTATAGCGATTTCACCGGCAGAAAAGTGTTATTTCAGCCCGATCTTGTTGCGCAAATGAAATAAGGGTCTGACCGGTTGTTGTTTTGTTATGGTTTTGATTTTAATGTATTTATTCTCGTTTTTACCTGTTGCGCAACAAAAAGTTATTGGCGCGGAGTATTCTTAAAAATACTTTTTTACTTTGCTTGAACGATTCACCACTTTCGCTTTGCTTTATCAATGTGCCAGGCTGAAACCGTGATATCTGCACCGCAGAATATGACTTGCGCCCCTCATTAACTGAAAAGGATTGCTTCAATGTCCAATATAGGCGAAGTGCCGCTCGTACTTTGGTACAACCAGCTCGGCATGAATGATGTTGATCGGGTGGGAGGCAAAAATGCCTCTCTGGGTGAAATGATTACCAATTTGTCCTCACTGGGTGTGTCAGTGCCAAACGGCTTTGCCACTACCTCCGATGCTTTCAACCAATTTCTGGACCAAAGCGGCGTTAACCAGCGTATTTATCAGCTGCTGGATAAAACCGATATTGATGATATTGATGCACTGGCCAAAGCCGGTAAACAGATTCGTCAGTGGATCGTGGATACGCCATTCCAGCCGGAACTGGAGCAGGCGATTCTTGCCGCTTATCAGCAGCTCTCTGCGGATGATGCTGACGCCTCGTTTGCCGTGCGCTCTTCCGCCACCGCCGAGGATATGCCCGACGCTTCGTTTGCCGGCCAGCAGGAAACTTTCCTCAATGTGCAGGGGATCGATGCGGTAATGGTGGCGGTAAAACATGTTTATGCCTCACTGTTTAACGATCGCGCCATCTCTTATCGCGTGCATCAGGGCTACGATCACCGTGGCGTTGCGCTCTCTGCCGGCGTGCAGCGTATGGTGCGTTCCGACCTCGCTTCCTCCGGCGTGATGTTTACCATTGATACCGAATCCGGCTTTGATCAGGTGGTGTTTATCACCGCCGCACTGGGCCTGGGCGAGATGGTGGTGCAGGGCGCAGTTAACCCTGATGAATTCTACGTGCACAAACCGACGCTGGCGGCGGGTCGTCCGTCAATTGTGCGGCGCAATATGGGCTCGAAGAAAATTCGTATGGTGTATGCCGACTCGAAACAGCACGGTGAGCAAGTGCGTATCGAAGAGGTACCACAGCAGCAGCGTGACCGTTTCTGTCTGAGCGATGACGAAGTGCAGGCGCTGGCGCAGCAGGCGGTACAGATCGAGCAACACTATCAGCGCCCGATGGATATTGAGTGGGCAAAAGATGGCCACACCGGAAAGCTGTTTATTGTGCAGGCGCGCCCTGAAACCGTGCGTTCAAACGGTCAGGTGATGGAGCGCTATACCCTGCAGGGCAAAGGCAAGGTGGTGGTGGAAGGTCGCGCTATCGGCCACCGCATTGGCGCGGGTGCGGTGAAAGTAATCCACGATATCAGCGAAATGAACCGCATTGAGAAAGGTGATGTGCTGGTCACCGATATGACCGACCCGGACTGGGAACCGATCATGAAAAAAGCCTCAGCGATTGTCACCAACCGCGGTGGGCGCACCTGTCACGCGGCGATTATCGCCCGTGAGCTGGGCATTCCGGCGGTGGTGGGCTGCGGCGATGCCACTGAGCGGTTGCAGGAGGGGCATAACGTCACCGTCTCCTGTGCTGAAGGAGATACCGGCTATGTTTACGACGATCTGCTTGATTTTGACGTGACCAGTTCGCAGGTGGATAAAATGCCGGAGCTGCCGCTGAAGATTATGATGAACGTCGGCAACCCGGATCGCGCCTTTGATTTTGCCTGTCTGCCGAATGAAGGTGTTGGCCTTGCCCGTCTGGAATTTATCATCAACCGCATGATCGGCGTGCATCCGAAGGCGCTGCTGGAGTTCGATCAACAGACTCCGCCGCTGCAACAGCAGATTCGCGAAATGATGAAAGGTTTTGACGATCCGGTGGAGTTCTATATTGGTCGCCTGACCGAAGGCATCGCCACGCTGGGAGCGGCTTTTGCACCGAAGCGGGTGATTGTGCGCCTCTCTGACTTTAAATCGAATGAATACGCTAACCTGGTCGGTGGTGAGCGTTATGAGCCGGAAGAGGAAAACCCGATGCTCGGCTTCCGTGGTGCCGGGCGCTATGTCTCTGACAGCTTCCGCGACTGTTTTGCCCTTGAGTGTGAAGCGGTTAAACGGGTGCGTAATGAAATGGGGCTGACCAACGTTGAGATTATGGTGCCATTCGTGCGTACCGTTGCACAGGCGAAGGCGGTAGTGGAAGAGCTGGCACGTCAGGGGCTGAAGCGCGGCGAGAACGGGCTGAAGCTGATTATGATGTGTGAGATTCCCTCGAATGCCTTACTGGCCGAGCAGTTCCTCGAATATTTCGATGGTTTCTCGATTGGCTCCAACGATATGACACAGCTGGCATTAGGTCTGGATCGTGACTCTGGCGTGGTCTCTGCGCTGTTTGATGAGCGCGACGAGGCGGTGAAAGCGCTGCTGTCGATGGCGATTCGCGCGGCGAAGAAGCAGGGGAAATATGTCGGTATCTGCGGCCAGGGGCCATCCGACCACGAAGATTTTGCCGCATGGCTGATGGAAGAGGGGATCGACAGCCTGTCCCTCAATCCGGATACCGTGGTGCAGACCTGGTTGAGCCTGGCGCAACTTAAATAATTCCTTCCCGGACAAAGTTAACTTCAACAGCAGCGGCATATCGCTGCTGTTTTTTTTTGCCCGCCGATCAGACTCAGCAAAAAAATAAACTTCAACACGTCGGTGCGATGTGGTGGGGATTAACTTTACGCCCGGCGGGTTGCTTGTTAGTTATTTTAACTGAAGGAATGTTTATTTATGAACTGAAACTGACAGCAGACAAGGAGTCAAAATGAACAGTTGTATTCTGGCATTTAACGGTGAGCGCCGGGACCCGATCGGTGACGAGTATCATCTGGGTAATGGCTACCGCGCCTATAATCCGCCGCTACGCCGCTTTCATGCGCCGGACAGCTTTAGCCCGTTTGGCGCAGGTGGCGTTAATCCGTATGTCTATTGTAATGGCGATCCTATTAACCGTTCCGATCCCAGTGGGCATTTTAGCTGGCGGGTGCCGCTGGGCATTGGATTAGGTATTCTCGGCGTGCTGGGCGCAGTGTTTACTGGTGGTAGCTCGCTGGTGGCGGCAGGCGGCATCAGTGCGGCACTATTGAGTACTTCGCTGGAGTCACTGATGGTTGGCAGTGCTGCGTTAGTGGCCGATGTGACCGGTCTTGCCAGCATGGTGCTGGAGAAGCACCATCCTCAGGCGTCAGCCGTGTTGGGCTGGGTCTCGTTTGCCAGCGGATTACTCTCTTTTGGCAGTGCTCTGGCGGGGGGAATCACTCGCCTGGCCACGCCGCTGAAAAAGACCGTCTGGGGCTGGGATTCTATCCACGGTGTTCAAGTGATGGCTGAATCCGGGGATAACGCAAATCGACCCGTTACGCTGTTTGCCGATATGCACTATGGTCTGCGCCGGCTGAATGTGCTGGCGCATAGCCGGTATGCGGCGGGAGATTTCAGTGCAACAATTTTATTACGCAATGGTCAGGCAATTGACGGATACGGTCTGGCCCAACGGGTGATGCACCATGTCGATATCAGCCAGTACGGGTGCGCCAGAATGGTAGTTTGTCATTCTGCTGACGGCCTGGTGAGCCTGGCCGATCAATTTCGCGAGTCAACCGGGTTAATTACCACCGGTTTTCGCGGCAACGTGACCTGCTATGGTGAGCTGCCAGACGATATCAGAGATATCTGGCACGTACAGCGCGCAACCCAACATGGCCAGGTAACAGCAGAAGATTTGCAATTTATCAGTGGGTTAGTACAAAACCGAGCGAACATGTACCGGAATATGCTGCGGGTTTTTCCACGGCTTGATGAAGAAGCACGAGCTTATTTCAGGATCGGAAATGGCTTGTTTGATAACTATCAACCCGTGACCTATTTCAGCCACGAAGAGGGTTCAATGCAACTGAATGCTGAACTGGGGGGATACACCGTCTGACATCAAAGCGGATAAAGTTGAAAACAGGGGCTCTGGTCAGGAGTGATGTTGAGCGGGCTGTTTTCACTAAGGTCAGGGTGTTGACGCGCGCTTAAACGGCAGACAAAAAAAAGGCCCATCACCTGGATGGGCAAAGACTACACACAGCAATTCGTTACTTACTCAGGGAAAAGGTTGTTTAGAAATCATGGGGTTGATTCTGAACATGGGCTTCATACTATGCAGCATCGCGCCAGGCGTCTTTAAGAATCCTCTTATTAGTTTAAAGTTGATAATCTTTTGTGATGCGCAGAACGGGCGCTAAGGGTGAAAATTGTGGGAAAAGTAATCAATAGTGCGAAGATTAAACAAAAACGGATAAAAGCCAGCGTTTACTGGTAAAAAATCCTGAACAAATGAGAGTCAACGATAATCACGTTAAGCGGCCAGGATTGGCTGGCCGCTTGTTTATCAACAAGAGCAAAAATAACTACTCGGCGGATTTTTGCTGCGCCTCGTGATCTGCCTCAATTTCCGCCAGCTCTTCCACCACCTCTTCCGGATCTTCATCCGGCGCGGGTGCTTCATGCATCCAGACGGAAACCAGGCGATAAGAGACTGCCAGCACCACCGGACCAATAAACAGGCCAATCATGCCAAAGGCGAACAGTCCGCCGATCACGCCGGAAAGGATCAGGATCATCGGCAGGTCGGCTCCCATCCTGATCAGCACCGGTCGCAGCACGTTATCCAGTGTGCCCACCACGCAGCTCCACACCAGCAACACGGTGCCCCAGGTGGTGTCGCCGCTCCAGTAAAGCCAGATAATCGCCGGAACCAGCACTGGTAACGGCCCGAGCTGGACCAGACAGAACAAAATCATCAATACGGTTAACAGGGTGGCGTAAGGAATACCGGAAATCGCCAGGCCGATACCGCCGAGCACGCCTTGCACCAGCGCGGTGACCACCACGCCGAGCGCCACCGCACGAATCGCCTGACCGGCCAGCAGTACCGCGGCATCGCCACGACGCGAGGCGAGGCGGAAAGCAAAATGACGGATACCGTTGCCCACCTGTTCACCACGCCAGTAGAGCAGCACGCTGAACAGCAGCATCAGACCAAGATGCATCATTAAACGGCCAAAATGACCCGCCTGAGCGACAAAGAAGCCGGTAGTGCGACCAATATAGGGCTGCACTTTGGTCATCAGCGCGCCGCCGCCGCCGGCAACCAGTTTGTGATAGCTCGAATAAAGCTTCTCACCAATCATCGGAATCTCATTCAGCCATTCCAGACGGGGGATCTGAATATGGCCCGAGGTCGCCCATTGAATCACCGGTGCACTGTTATCAATCAGGCTGTTAACCAACAGCGCGACCGGAATAACAAACAGTAAGATCAGAATCAACGTCATGGCGACCACCGCCAGCGAGCGCCGCCCCCATAACAAACTTTGCAGTTTAAGCATTAACGGCCAGGTGGCGATTACCACCATACTGGCCCAGGCAAAGCCGAGGATAAACGGCTGCACTACCCAAAAACACGCGACGATCAGCAGGGTAATGAGCATCAACGTAAACACTATCTGCGGAAAATCGATCCCGCGTTCTGGATTTCTCATACGAAAATCAGTACCTCAAATAATTCCTTGATGATCATACCCGTCAGGCTTCATGTTGCAGAGGGGCTGGCTGCGCCCGGTGCTGCGACTGAAGTATGCCGGATATCGCTTCCTTATCGGTGGCAACAGCCGCCACCTTGCTAATCATGATGCATTTATTCGCTTTGCGACAGTGCTGGTGAAAAAAGTGATTTTACGTTTCTTGAAAAAACGGCAGGTGATAAAAAAATATGATAAAACGGATAACTTACTGATAAAAAGCAAGCGCAAACGATTAACACAACATGCTGGTCACCCGATAATGATCCCACAAATTTCTCAGGCACCTGGCCTCGTTCAGCTGGTGCTGACGTTTTTGGAAGCTTTACAGCAGCAAGGCTTCACCGGCGATAGCGCTACCAGCTACGCCGACCGATTAACGATGTCTACGGATAACAGTATTTATCAACTGTTACCGGATGCCGTTCTATTCCCCCGTTCGACCGCTGATGTGGCGCTGATTGCGCGCGTTGCCGCTGAGCCGCGTTTTACCAGCCTGGTGTTTACGCCGCGCGGCGGTGGCACCGGCACCAATGGTCAGTCACTGAATCAGGGCATTGTGGTCGATATGTCGCGCCATATGAACCGGATTCTGGAAATCAATCCTGAGCAGGGCTGGGTCAGGGTTGAAGCCGGGGTGGTGAAAGATCAGCTTAATGCGTATCTGAAACCTTACGGCTATTTCTTTTCACCCGAGCTGTCGACCAGCAACCGTGCCACATTGGGCGGCATGATTAACACCGATGCTTCCGGTCAGGGCTCACTGGTTTACGGTAAAACCTCTGATCACGTGCTTGGCCTGCGTGCGGTGCTGCTGGGCGGCGAAATCCTTGATACCCGCGAGATGCCGGTCGCGCTGGCAGAAGCGCTGGCGGAGGAGTCAACGCCGGAAGGCAAAATTTACCGTACGGTGCTGGAACGCTGCCGCCAGCAACGTAACCTGATTATCGAAAAATTCCCGAAACTGAACCGTTTTCTGACCGGTTACGATCTGCGTCATGTGCTGAGTGACGATTTGCAACGCTTTGACCTGACCCGCATTCTGTGCGGCGCTGAGGGGACGCTGGCGTTTATCAGCGAAGCGCGTCTGGATATTACGCCACTGCCGAAAGTGCGGCGGCTGGTCAATATTAAATACGATGCGTTTGACTCCGCGCTGCGTAATGCACCGTTGATGGTGGAAGCGCAAGCGCTGTCGGTAGAAACCGTCGACTCGAAAGTGCTCAATCTGGCGCGGGAAGATATTGTCTGGCATTCGGTGCAGGAGCTGATTACCGATGTGCCGGACCAGCAGATGCTCGGGCTGAATATTGTTGAGTTCGCCGGAGATGACCAGGCGCTGATTGACAGTCAGGTGGCGTCTTTGTGTCAGCGACTGGATGGCCTGATGGCCGCGCGTCAAAGTGGCGTGATTGGCTGGCAGCTGTGCGAAGACCTCGACGGCATTGAGCGTATTTACGCGATGCGAAAAAAAGCCGTTGGTCTGTTGGGCAATGCCAAAGGGCGCGCCAAGCCGATCCCGTTTGTTGAAGATACGGCGGTGCCGCCGCAGCATCTGGCCGACTATATTGTCGAGTTCCGCGCGCTGCTGGACAGTCACAATCTGAGTTATGGCATGTTTGGCCATGTCGATGCTGGCGTACTGCACGTGCGTCCGGCGCTGGATATGTGCGATCCGCAGCAGGAGATGCTGATGAAGCAGATCTCCGACGAGGTGGTGGCATTGACCGCGCGTTACGGCGGCCTGCTGTGGGGCGAACACGGTAAGGGCTTCCGCGCAGAATACAGCCCGGCGTTCTTTGGTGAAACGTTGTATAACGAGCTGCGTCGCATCAAAGCGGCGTTTGATCCGGCTAACCGGCTCAATCCCGGCAAAATCTGTGCCCCCTATGGCGTGGACGATCCGATGATGAAAGTGGATGCGGTCAAGCGCGGCACTTACGATCGGCAAATTCCGGTGAATGTGCGCAGCGACTGGCGCGGTGCCATGGAGTGTAACGGCAACGGCCTGTGCTTTAACTTCGATGCGCGCAGTCCGATGTGTCCGTCGATGAAAATTACCCGTAACCGTATTCATTCGCCGAAAGGCCGTGCCACCCTGACGCGGGAATGGTTGCGCCTGCTGGCAGAGCGCGGCGTTGACCCATTACTGCTGGAAAAACAGCTGCCAACCACTGGCGTCAGCCTGCGTGGGCTGATTGAGCGCACGCGCAACAGCTGGCATGCGAAGAAGGGTGAATATGACTTCTCGCATGAAGTGAAAGAGGCGATGTCCGGCTGCCTGGCCTGTAAAGCCTGTTCCACCCAATGCCCGATTAAAATCGATGTGCCGGGCTTCCGCTCCCGTTTCCTGCAACTGTATCACACCCGCTATCTGCGTCCGGTAAGCGATCATCTGGTCGCCAGCGTGGAGAGTTATGCACCGTTGATGGCGCGTGCGCCGAAAACCTTTAACTTCTTCCTCAAACAGCCGTGGCTGCGGGAACTCAGTAAAAAGCATATCGGGATGGTCGATCTGCCGCTGCTCTCTTCACCAACGCTAAAGCAGCAGCTGGCCGGACACCGCGCCGGCAACACCACGCTGGAAAGTCTTGAGCTGCTGAGTGCTGAACAGCGCGAGAAAACGGTGCTGGTGGTGCAGGATCCGTTCACCAGCTATTACGAAGCCCAGCTGGTGGCCGATTTTGTGCGCCTGATTGAAAAACTCGGCTATCAGCCGGTGCTGCTGCCATTTTCCCCAAACGGCAAAGCGCAGCATATTAAAGGTTTTCTGCAACGCTTTGCCCGCACCGCGCAAAAAACCGCTGATTTCCTTAATCGCGTGGCCGCGCTCGGTATGCCGCTGGTCGGCGTCGATCCGGCGTTAGTGCTCTGTTATCGCGACGAATACCATCAGGTGCTGGGTGAGCAGCGTGGAGAATTCCATGTGCAGCTGGTGCATGAGTGGCTACAAAACGCCGTTGATCGCCGCGAAACCTCGGTGACCAGTGGCGAAGCCTGGTATCTGTTTGGTCACTGTACCGAAGTCACCGCGTTGCCTGCCACGCCGATGCAGTGGCAGGGAATTTTTGCCCGTTTTGGTGCGAAGCTGGAAAATATCAATGTTGGCTGCTGTGGTATGGCGGGCACCTACGGCCATGAAACCAAGAATCTCGATAATTCGCTCGGGATTTATGAGCTGTCCTGGCATCAGGCGTTGCAGCAGTTACCGCGTCAGCGCTGTCTGGCGACCGGCTACTCTTGCCGCAGCCAGGTGAAGCGTATTGAAGGTAACGGAATGCGCCATCCACTGCAGGCGCTGCTGGAGATGATTTAATGGCGATTTGGCAACGTGAAGCAACCCTGGAACAGCTGAACCAGCGCAGTGCAGGCTGTATGGTCGGGCATCTCGGGATACGTTTTACAGCAATCAATGATGACAGCCTTGAAGCG
>NZ_JRXE01000046.1 GCF_001267535.1 Winslowiella iniecta
TAGTCCTTGACCTGCACCGATTTGCTCACCACCTGGTGCGCGGCGCTCAGCTTCCACACCGATTCGCCGGCGCTGTCGTTCATGCCGGACAGCGCGCGCAGCGGCAGGCTGACGTCAAACTGGTAAAACTGCTGGTCGTCGGCGAAGACCACGATTTCCTGTTGCAGGCGGCCGTCGGCCTCAAAGCGATACCAGATGCCCACTTCCGACAGCAGGCGCTCGATAAACGCCAGGTCCGACTCCTGCCACTGCATCACCTGCTCGCGGCGCGGGTAGCGGTTGCGCAGGCGGAAGTCGAACTGCCAGCCTTCAAACTGGTGGGTGTCGCGCAGCACCTGCTCGACGATTTCCGGCACCGACTGGTTCTGGAAAATCGCCGGGCGGCTGGCATTGCCGAGCAGCACCAGCCGTGGCTCCAGCGTGGCCTGGTAGCGGGTTTCGTCCACCGACGAGGAGAGGCGCTGAAACCGGGTCAGCACGCCGTGCACCGCGCGCGGTTCCGCCGCCGGCAGCGAGAAACCGGCCAGTTCGGTGCCCGGCAGGTTAAAGCTGAAGGTGGCGTTTTTCAGCAGCATCTGCTGCGGGCCGATATCGCTGTCGCGGCTGGTAAAGGTGATAACGTAGCGATAGCCGCGGCTGAGAAATTCTTCGCCGCTGAATGACTCAACGTCCAGCGCCGCCGCGCCGCCTTCCACCGTCAGCGAGTAGCGGTTCAGCGCACCGCTGAGCTTCTGGCTGACTTTTGCTGCTAAATCCGCGAGTGCCATAGTTATGCCTCCTGTTCAGTGGCAGCAAAACTGAGGGTGATGCCCTCTTCGTCGTGGTAACCCAGCGCCAGCTGCGTCGGTTTGTCCTGCTGCGCCAGTCGCTGTAACAGCGCCTGCGACAGTACCGGCAGGATCTGCTGATTCAGCAGGCTGTCGATATTGCGCGCGCCGCTGTCCGGCAGCAGGCAGGCGCTGACCAGCGTGTCGTACAGGCTCTCTTCGATACTGCATTGCAGGCCGTAATGACGTTGCAGACGGCGCGCCACCTGGTCGAGTTTGATCGCCACAATCCGGCGCAGCGCTGCTGCCCCCAGCGGGCGGTAGATAATGGTCTGGAAGCGCGCCAGCAGTGCCGGCTGGAAGTGATCGCGCAGGATCGGCCGCAACAGCTCATTCAGCGTGCGGGTCGGTGCTTCCGGCTGCTGATCCAGCAGCGCCATCAGCTCGTCGCTGCCCAGGTTGGAGGTCATCAGAATCACGGTATTACGGAAGTCAATTTCACGCCCTTCGCCATCGCGCATCACGCCGCGATCGAAGACCTGATAAAACAGGTTCAGCACATCGCGATGGGCTTTTTCCACTTCATCCAGCAGTACCACGCTGTACGGGCGTTTCCGCACCGCTTCGGTCAGAATGCCGCCCTGACCGTAGCCAACGTAGCCCGGCGGTGAGCCTTTCAGCTGGGAAACGGTGTGCGCTTCCTGATATTCCGACAGATTGATGGTGATCAGCGCCTGGTCGCCGCCAAACAGCGTGTCGGCCAGCGCCAGCGCCGATTCGGTTTTCCCGACGCCGCTCGGGCCAACCAGCAGAAATACCCCCAGCGGGCCATTTTCTGCCGTCAGGCCGGTTTTCGAGGCGCGCAGGCGCTGGGCGATGGCGGTTAATCCGGCATCCTGGCCAATCACCCGCTGTGCCAGCTGCTGTTCGAGTTGCAGCAGGTTAGTCTGTTCATCTTTCATCAGGCTACCAGGCGGTACGCCGGTCCAGTCGGCAATCACCGCCGCTACGGTACGCGCATCGACGTCCAGCGACAGCAATGGCGTATTGCCCTGCAATGTCGCCAGTGCCTGTTGCAGTTCCGCCAGTGGCGCGGAATGATCCTGCTGCTGACGCGCGTCGAGAATCTGCTGCGCCAGCGCTTTTTCCTGCTGATACTGCTGTTCGGTCTGTTCGCTTTGCTGTTGCAGCGCAGCGCGGCGCTCGGCAATCACTGTCAGCCGTGAATCGTCGCCGTCCGGCTGAAGCGCCAGATCCTGTTCGATCGCCTGTTGTTCCATCTCCAGCGCCGCCAGTTCGGCGCGCAGCTGCACCAGCTGTTCCGGCTGGGTGTCGAGGCTCATACGCACGCGGGCGCTGGCGGTATCGAGCAGATCGACCGCTTTATCCGGTAACTGACGCGCGGTTAGGTAACGGCGCGACAGGGTAACCGCCGCCTGCACCGCCGCATCCTGAATATGCACGCCGTGGTGTTGCGCATAGCGAGATTTCAGGCCGCGCAGCATCAGGCTGGCGCGCTGATCGTCCGGCTCGTCGACTTTGACCATCTGGAAGCGACGCTCCAGCGCGGCATCCCGCTCGAAATATTGTTTATATTCAGACCAGGTGGTGGCGGCAATGGTGCGCAATTCCCCCCGCGCCAGCGCCGGTTTTAGCAGGTTGGCGGCATCGGCACCGCCCGCCTGGTTACCGGCACCGATAATGGTGTGGGCTTCGTCAATAAACAGCAGCACCGGGTTTGGCGATTGCTGCACGGCGTCAATAATGCTTTTAAGTCGTTGTTCGAATTCGCCTTTGACGCCAGCCCCCGCCTGGAGAATGCCGAGGTCGAGAGTGCGCACCGAGACCATTTTCAGGCTGTCCGGCACGTTACCTTCGGCAATGCGCAGCGCCAGTCCTTCCACCAGCGCGGTTTTACCGACGCCAGGTTCACCGACCAGGATCGGATTGTTTTTACGGCGACGCGACAGAATATCGATCATCTGGCGGATCTCATTATCACGCCCTAACACCGGATCGATCTTGCCCTGCTTCGCCTGTTCGGTCAGATCCTGGGTAAATTTGTTCAGCACATTTTGCAGTGCTTCAGAAAGGGTAGGATTGCCCTCAACTGGGGGGGTATCGGTTATCTCGCTCACTGCTGCGCGCTCAGCCAGCTGCACTTCCGGGCGCTCTTCCGACTGCTCATCCAGCAGCGGGCGCAGGCGTTGCAACTGTGTCGGCGTCAGGCTTAACAGCGGCCAGGCTTGCTGTGCGCTCAGCCATGCCGGTTGGTTGATCAGCGCCTGCATCAGATGTACCGAGCGGATCGACGCGGCGTTGTCTTCCAGCGAAGCAATCAGCCACGCCGATTGCAGCAGCCCCAGCAGCGCTGTTGACAGCTGTGGACGCTGCGCCACGCTACGCGGCAGCGTATCAAGATGGCCGACCAGCGCCTGCCACAGGGTATCGAGATCCCACTCGTAGCGGCGGGCAATCGTGATCATATCGCCTTCACCACTTTCCAGCAGTTTCAACAGCCAGTGCTCCACGGTAATTTCCCGATGGGCGCGGGTCTGGCATAACGCGGCGGCGGCATCCAGCGCGCGGGCACAAAAGGGGTTGAGTCGGCGCAATAAAGCAGGTGAGGAGATATCCATAATTTTCCCGTCGAGGTACGAAATACATGCAGACGTCAGGGGTCAAGCCATAGCTACCGCACGGCCGAAGATCGTCCGTTGGGGTGAAGCGCCAGCTTGTAACCTGTTTCAGGTGATAACGCGCAAGGCGTTAAGCGGCGAAGGGTGTCGCCGTTTGGTTGTAGCGGCGGCGTTCTCGCCGCCCGTGCCGCCAGGTTGCACTCTGCATACCTTCAGAACGGGAGCCGAAAACGGCTCCCCTGCATCAGGCGAATTACGCCTGTGCGCGCTCATTCCAGGAATCGGAATGAATGATGTTGCCGTCTTTGTAGGTCCAGATGATTTTTTCGTAGCGCAGCTCAACCACTTCCAGGTGGTTATGCTTCTCTTTGGCGGGGTCTTTGATGTCGTGCATCAGCGGAGCCACTTTCACCACCTTCACGTTTTCCAGTTTGGTGTTGAAGTACTCTTTTTCCTGGCCGGCATCATCGATTTTGTACCACTTGAACTCAGCGGATTTCAGGGTCTGGCCTGAAGTCACCGCTTTGTACAGATACGGGGTTGAAGAATCGACTTCTTTAGTAAACACTAACGGCGCGTGCACGCGGGTTCCGGTCAGCTTGCCAGTGTTGTTATCCGTTGGGATGTACAACGCATGGTCCAGTGCCACGACTTCAACGCTGCCTTCACGGTTTTGTACAGTTACGGAACCTTTGATATCAGCGCCGCCGTCGTCCTTAAGCCAAAGGTATGCTGGAATAGCCATGTAATACTCCTGTTATTTACTGGGTAATATCGCCTGCTGGCGATGAGAGCGATCAGTTTGTATGCCGTGCAGCTGGCTGGCAGGCCGCTGAATTCGGTACCAGACTGATCTCAACCCTGCGGTTAGCTGCCCGCCCCGCAGTGGTTGAATTGGTGGCGACCGGCCGCGTTGCACCATATCCCTGAATCGCAAAGCAGGTTTCGGGGATATCGCTGGTAGCAATCATCCAGTCGCGTACGGCAGCCGCACGTTCCAGCGACAGTTGCTGGTTAGCGTGAGCATTGCCGGTCACATCGGTATGGCCGGTGATTAGTACCATCCAGCCAGGTTTTGCTTTTATATCGATCAGCGCATCGACCATCAGTTTGGTGGAACCGGCTTTTAGCTGCGCTTTCCCCACTTCAAACAGCGACATACTGTCGAGTCGCACCAGCTTCGCTGCCGGTGTTTCTGCTGGCGGAGCCGGTGGCACATAACGGCGAATCGCCGCCATCAGCGGAGGATAAATTCGTTCGCCGGGATACAGTCCCAGCCCTAAGCGCAACGGCGTACCGTTACGGTGATATTTTTCCAGCAACTGCGCATCGGTTTTCAGCTGGTTCAGCGCCTCAACTTTCGGCTGTTCACTCGTCATCGGGATCGCCTGATAGCGCTCGATATCGCTGTGGATTTCCCACATCAGCTGGCGGTTATTCATCGATGAACTGGCCATGGCCACTACGCTGAATAACATCAGCATGACGATGCCGTATCCGGCAGCGCGCAGCTGTGGGGAGTAACCGCTGCGGGTGGGCAGCAGCGGCAGCAGGCAGTCTGGCAGCTGAACGCCGGCATCCTGCTGACTCCGTTGTTCACCAGCCAGCAAGGTGGTTTTGGCCGTCAGCCACTGCTGCCAGAGGTTATCTGCCCGCGGCGTCGGCGTCGGCAACCAGCGCACGCTGGTTGCCAGCAGATGCAGTGGCGCACCCGGCTGTTCACCGGTGTGGAATTCATTAATAACCTGCTGTTGCAGCCAGTCACCGAAGCTGGTCAGCTCAATCGCGGTGGCCAGTTGCTGCTCCTGCTGGCGGCAGTTACCACTGCGCAGCCACTCGCTTAGGGTGCTGGCGCGCTGAGCGTTATCCCAGACGCGCGTCTGTTTATCGTCGGCCTGTAGCGTAAACCACGGGCCTGGCTCGCCGTGCAGATAACAGGCCAGTAATGCCGGAACCGCGCAATCGCTAAGCCGGGCACAGCGCTGCGCCTGAAAACGAAATTCGCGCAGCTGCGCTGCCAGTACCGGCCGATCGTCATGGTGCTCTGGCAGCAGCACAAACAGTACGCTGAGCTGGGTGGTCCATTCAGGACGCAGCGCCAGCAGCATTTCGGCATAGTGCGCCAGCTGATCAATACGCGGAATCAGGATGTAGCAACCCTGCGGCGTTTCGCGTACCACTTCGCCGTCAAACAGCGTTTCGGCCTGCTCGCCGACCGTCAGCACAATCGACTGACGATAGCCGGCAGCCGGCAGCGCCGCCGTCAGGTTTTCACCCAGCGGCGCATGGCGTAATGCACTTGCCGCATGGCCGATACGCCACCAGCCGATACCGGCAACCAGCGCAATCAGCAGCGCGCTGACGGCTTTCAGCGGATTACCCAGCGGGAAAAACAGCACGCAGAGCATCAGCACCAGCAGACAGCCAGCGATCCATAGCGCGCGTTTCAATGCCTTACTCAACTGCGGCTCCTTAGCCCTGGTTATCCTGAAGCCAGACATTCAGCAGATGCTGAAGCTGGTGATGCAGGCCAAACCAGACTGCGGCGACGATCACCACCGCCGCTCCTGCCCAGAACCATAATGAATGCCCTTGCCACAGCCCAGGGCGGCGATTGCCGACGCGTTGCAGAATCGGCGCATCGGGTTGCAGGCTGAACGGCGGCACCAGGGCGGTAATCTCCGCCAGCAGCGCCTGACGCTCCTGCTGCGGCTGATTACGGTAACGTCCCTGGAATCCCAGCATCAGTACGCGATGAAAACAGGTCAGCACATGACGGTCAGGCGAGGGTTGCTGCACCACCTGACGGATGCGCTGATACAGCATCTCGCCCCCTTGCAGGGTGTTAAAAAAGCGCGCCTGCAATGGCGTGCGCATCCAGAACTCATAACCGTTATCGATGTCAGGGCGGTTCAGTACCGTTTCATCCAGCAAGACACACTGTGCATAAGCGATATGTTCACTGTTTTCGGCAGAAAACCCCGCCTCGGCCAGCCGCTGACGCGTCTGTTCAACCAGCTCGACGCCGCGCTGATACAGCGCCTCGCCCTGTTCCGAGACCGCGCCGTTACGCAGTGACACCACCAGCAGCCAGCTATCACGCATTAGTTCGTCGATGGAAAAATCGCTTTTCATGATCGCAGTACCGCATAGAGTTCTAACTTCACGCCGGACAGAATGCCTGGCACATAGATGGCGCAGCTGCCCGCCTCCAGCATCGCTTTCGCTGACGGATGACTGAGATCAAGCGCGAAGTACTGGTTTTCCAGCCGCAGCGGAATAGCTGCCGGGACATGGCTGAGGGGAATTAACGGAATGCCGTTCAGCGCCACATTAATGATGTTGCTGACTTCATCTGGCGTGCCGACTTTGCACAATTGCGGGAACTGTTTTTGCAGCTGATGCGCCGGTAAATCGGAGCGCACCGACAGGTAGAAGTCGGCATCTTCGCGCAGGCGGCTGTCGTTAAGCTGCGCGCGCCACTGGTTCTCACGCACGTTTTCCAGCTCGATGGCGATCACCCGCGACGGCAGGCTGGCTTCCAGCAGCGTGCTGATCAGGTTGAACAGCGGCGGAAACACCTCGTTCAGTTGCTGATGGTCGTAACGCGGAATCGCGTCCATATCGTGTTCCAGCGAAAAGGTCAGCAGCGCACCCGCCAGCTTCACCAGTTCGCGGTAGATGATTTCCGGATGCAGCATCGGCGCGGCTTCGAAATCCATCAGCACCGGCTCGTAGGTGTTCAGCGCATTCAGCAGCCAGAACAGCGAGACATCGGCCACCGCGAAATCGGCCATGCGCTGATTGCTCTCCCGACGCATGCCCATCAGACGGGTGCGCTTTGTACGCAGCTGGGCCACGCGCAGGCTGAGCTGATCGACCAGCAGCGGATTCGCGCCAAACGTCAGCAGCGGCGGAATATATTGCCCGTCCGGCAGCCAGCCGCCCTGCCCGTCACGTTGCAGGCGCAGCAGCGGACAGGTAAGGTATTCGTCGTTGTTATCACAGTCGAAACGCAGCGACAGCGCATAGCGCTCGACGGCAATCGACTCCTGCTCGCTGCCGAACAGATCCTGCACCGCCACCCACTCCTGCTGATAACGCAGCGGACGGTCGCCTGCCGCGCTGTCCAGCTGACAGTTACCGCCGTTGGCGTGCTCCAGCGGCAGTGCCAGCAGCACCGTGACGCTGCGCAGATCCGCCGGGATAACCCGTTCCAGATCGAGCGCGGCCGGCAGGTTGTCAGCATGATCGCTGTCAATCAGCGTGCCGTCCTGCATCCGCACCGCAATATGCCGGGCTTTCAGTCGGTTCAGGCGCAATGCATCTTCATCAAAGCGGGCGTTAACCACGCCCCACGGATGATTCAGCCCAAGCTGAGCGATACATTGGTTGGTTAACGCTTCCCAGCGTGCCTGTTGCTGGAATTGTTGTGGTGCCAGAAAGGCACCTTCAATCCACAGCGGGCGTGAAACCTTCATCATAACTCCCGGGAGACTTACGCTTTCGCCTTCGGCATTTGCGATACCAGTGACAGGTTGACGTCCAGCCCTTCAACCTGGAAATGCGGTACGGCATACAGTTTGACGCGGAAGAACCCAGGGTTATCTTCGATATCTTCAACGGTGACGCGCGCTTCACGCAGCGGATGCGACGCCTGCAAATCATCAGATGGGTCGGTCATCTCGGTCACCAGGGTGTTAATCCAGTTGTTGAGTTCCAGCTCCAGCAGGCGACGATCTTTCGTGGTACCGATGTTTTCGCGTTGCAGCATCTTCAGGTAGTGCGCAATGCGTGACAGCAGGAAGATATACGGCAGACGCGCATTAATCCGGCTGTTGGCGGTGGCCTCTTCAGTGTCGTACAACGCCGGTTTCTGCGCCGAGTTAGCCGAGAAGAAGCAGGCGTAATCGCGGTTTTTGTAGTAGGAGAGCGGAATAAAGCCGAGATTGGCGAACTCAAATTCGCGCGTTTCCGGGATCATCACTTCCGACGGGATTTTCACCTGGTTGCCGGTGCCGAGATCGTACATATGGATCGGCAGATCGGTTACCGCACCACCGGCCTGCGGGCCGCGAATCTGTACGCACCAGCCGTTGTTCACAAAGCTTTTCACCATATTGGCGGCAAAGGCAAACGAGGCGTTGCTCCACAGATAGCTGTCGTGGTCCGGGCCTTTCACTTCTTCAACATAGTTAAAGCTGCGCACCGGTACGGTGTCCGGGCCATACGGCAGACGACCCAGCACACGCGGCAGCGTCAGGCCGATATAGCGCGAGTCATCGCTTTCGCGGAAGGCTTTCCACTTAATGTATTCCGCCCGGTCAAAGTAGCTGGCGATATCTTTGATACCGGCCACTTCTTCCATATTCTCTTTGCCAAAGAAGGCCGGGCCGACGGAGGCGACAAACGGCATATGTGCCGAAGCGGAGACGTTGGAGATATTACGCAGCAGCGCGATATCCTGCGGGCTGCGGTCAAATTCGTAGTTGGCAATGGTAGAGCCAATCGGCTCGCCACCCGGCGTATCGTACTCCTGGGTGTAGGTGTGGTGATAAAAACCACTCTGCACGATTTCCGGTGAATCTTCGAAATCCTGGCGCAGATCGTCTTTGGATACATCCAGCACTTCAATTTTGACGTTCTGACGGAAGTCGGTGCGGTCAACGAGGAACTTCAGGCCGCGCCACGCGGATTCCACTTTCTGAAATTCCGGATGATGCATGACGGCATCCAGCTGGCGGCTAATCTGCTGGTCCAGCTGGTTGATATGGTTATCCAGCAGCGTTTTATCGAGACGTTCGACTTTCTGCGACGACTGCTTCAGCAGATTAAGAAAAACGCTGACCGCGGCGGTGGCGCGCTCATCAGCGGTGGTATCGGCCAGCGCTTCGTTATCCTGAAATGCCTCGATGCCGTTCAGCTGGCTGACCGGGCTGAGATTGATTTTTTCAAACAGTGACTGATAAACGCCACCATCCAGCGTCTGCTCAGTGGTCACGCTGGCAGCGTGTTGGGTTTCTTGCTTAGACATGCACAGCTCCTTGCAGGTTATGAGGGGCGATTACGCTTCGTTCGGTGCCAGCGCAGCCAGTTCAGCGCGCAGCTCATCGCTTAGCGCCTCATCCTTCAGGATGTTTTCCAGTTCACGACGGAAAGTGGCGTTATCCAGCAGGTTGGATTTCAGGTCACGTAACAGATTGCGCATCGACAGCAGTGCACGCAGCTGTGGGATCTGACGGGCAACCTGTTCCGGTTCGAAGTCCTTCATATCTTTAAAATCAAGGCTGACCGACTCTTCCGTGCCATCACCCGCGAGGGTGTTTTCCACCGTCAGATTCACTTTCGGGTTGTATTCCGCCAGCACCTGATTGAAGTTGTTTTTATTAATGGAGATCTTTTCCCGCTCAGACAGCGCGCGATCGTCCTGACCGTTGCTGTAATCCCCCATCACCAAAAGTTTGAGCGGCAGCTCGACTTTCTTCTGCGTGCCACCGGTGTGCAGGTCCAGTTTGATATTGACGCGTGCTGCGGGTACTTCATCCTGAAAGCTGTTAGCCATGTGAATACCTGTTTTTGACCGACGGACTTTCCTGACGGAAATAGGTCGCCATTAATTTAGTGAAAGAAGAATTATCCTCTCCGCACCTGCGCGGAGTTGCATCAGCTTTTTTGACTGAATCAGGTGTGGACGGGATATTTGACCGGGGAACTTTACGCGGACGAATGGATCGTGTCACAGGTCAGACAAGACAGGCCTGTTACCAAATGTAACAAGAAACGGGGTGAGGGATTAACTGATACTTTAACGAAAAGCGCACTAATTATGTGAGGTTACAACTGTACTTTAGTCTAAGTGAAGTCTGGCAGTTCCGTTACATTATGTAACATCAGAAAAATCTGCGAAAAATAACCAGGAAAATCATACAACAACAACATTCGTCATTTGATAATAACCCTAAATAATTATTACTTTACTTTAGGAGACGAGTATCTCACAGGGAATATCATAAGGAAAAGTTGTGTATTTATGGGAGGTTATTGTCGCTGACACCTGACTATCCTGCACTTTTAGCTATTTACCATACCTATCAAAAATAGAAAAATGGAAGGTTTAAGCAATTAAATCATCTTCAGATTAACTCAATGACATGCAAAACATTAGTAACATTAATTATTCAAAAATAATAGCGTTGGATAGCGTTTTTTCAGTCAAAAATAGTAAAAATAGGGCTTTAATTTTTATTTTATCTGAGCAGACAAAGATGCCGATTGCGGCTGAGGTGGGTTGAGGAACAATGACCGGCGTTTCCGGAAGGCTCCAGGGGAGCCGTTTTCGGCTCCCGTCGTGAAGTCATCCAGCGTACTAACCCTCGGTAGGGGCGGCGAGAACGCCGCCCCTACGGGAAACTACCGGCCCTGAGGCCGGTTCAGGCTTTCAATAAGAATGCACGTAACGCTGCAAAGTCAGCTTTCATAGAGTGTGAAAGCAGATCCAGCCCGGCACGTTCAGCCAGTTCTGGCGGCAGAGGCAGCTGTTTGTCCAGAATCTCTTCAACACTCTCTTTAAACTTCGCCGGGTGCGCAGTGCCGAGGAACAAGCCAAACTCGCCTTCCTGTAGCTGATCGCGCAACAGACGATAGGCAATCGCCGCGTGAGGCTCCGACACATAGCCAATGCCGTCCAGCTCACGCATGGTGGCTTTGGTGGTCTCATCACTCACGGCACCGGTGGCCAGATCCTGTAAACGCCAGATTTTACGACGGAACAGCTCTTCAACCCGCGGCCAGTTGTTAGGCTGACTGACATCCATCGCATTGGACAGCGTCGCGACCGTGGCGTTTGGCTGCCACTCACCGCTGCTCAGAAAGCGCGGTACGGTATCGTTGGCATTGGTCGCGGCGATAAAGCGCTTCACCGGCAGACCCAGGGATTTCGCCAGCAGGCCAGCGGTCAGATCGCCAAAGTTACCGCTTGGCACCGAAATCACCAGCTGATTACGCTGCTCTTGCGTCAGTTGCGCGGCCGCTTCGAAGTAGTAGCAAATCTGCGCCAGCAGACGGCTGATATTGATCGAGTTGGCAGAGTTAAGGCCAATCGCGCGTTTCAGCTCTTCATCATCGAAAGCCTGCTTCACCAGCGACTGGCAGGCATCGAAATCACCGTCAATGGCGATGGTTTCGATATTGCCGCCCAGCGTACAGAACAGTTTCTCCTGCAACGGGCTGATTTTGCCCTGCGGATACAGGATCACCACGCGCACATTGTCCATGCCGTAAAACGCATGGGCTACTGCCGCACCGGTGTCACCGGACGTCGCCGTCAGAATAGTAATCTGCTCATCGGCACCGCTGATATAAGAGAGCATCTGCGCCATAAAGCGGCCGCCGAAGTCTTTAAACGCCAGCGTCGGGCCGTGAAACAGCTCCAGCGCCGAAATATCATCGCTGACTTTGACCACCGGCGCGGGGAAGGCAAACGCCTGCTTTACGCGCTCTTGCAGCTGGTGTGGCTCAATTTCATCGCCGATAAATGCCGCGAGAATTTTGCTGCTGCGGGTCACGAAATCCAGCTTCAGCATCTCATCGATATCAGTCAGTTCAAACTCAGGCAGCTCCAGTGGGAAAAACAGACCTTGCTGTTTGCCCAACCCCTGCTTTACCGCCTGGGCAAAGCTGACCTGCTCGTTGTGATCCTTAAGGTTATACAGTTTCATGCGTTATCCCAGTTTACGTGCGCCTGCCGTGTCTAAACGGCAAATATGTACGAAGCCTTCATCATTCTGCAAATAGTGCTGGCTGAGCCAGTCAGCCATGCGCTGTGCGGTGTCGGTATTGTCACAGACGGCAAACAGCGTCGGGCCGGAGCCGGAAATACCGCAGGCCAGCGCGCCAATATCCTGCGCCGCCTGACGTGCTTCAGCAAAGCCCGGCAGCAGCTTAGTGCGATACGGTTCGGCAATCACATCCTTCATCAGTTTCGCCGCCAGCTGCGGTTGCTGGGTGTGGCAGGCATGAATAAAGCCCGCCAGATAGCGACCATGCTTAATGCAGTCCTCTTTGCGATACTGCGCCGGTAAAATCGCCCGCGCCTCGGCGGTAGACACTTTGATACCCGGATAAGCCATTACCCACAGCCAGTTATCAAAGCCTGGCACGTCCTGACTGATAATGCCGTTCTCTTCCAGCATCAGTTGCAGCCCGCCAAGGAAGCAAGGCGCGACGTTATCGTAATGTACGCTGCCGGAAATCCGCCCTTCCAGCTCGCCCATCAGCGCCAGCAGTTCGGTATCATTCAGCGGCTTGCCGCAGTGCTCGTTCATCGCCATCAGACCTGCCACTACCGAACAGGCGCTGGAACCCAGCCCGGAACCGATTGGCATGTTTTTTTCCAGCTTCATCGCCACCGGCACTTGCTTACCGATGGCCTCACAGAAGCGTGCCCAGCACTGATAAACAATGTTCTCTTGCGGATTAGTCGGCAGCTTACTGACGAAGCGACCTTCATTAACCAGACTGAAGCTGTCAGCCGCCTCAACGGTGACGCAGTCGCCGAGCAACGAACCATCAACGGGCGAGACCGCCGCGCCCAGCACATCAAATCCGACGCTGACATTGCCAATCGAGGCCGGTGCATAAATTTTTACCATCATTAAACTCCCAACTTCCACGACAGCGTGCGTAACAGATCGGCAAATACACCCGCAGCCGTCACATCATTACCGGCACCGTAACCACGCAGTACCAGCGGGATCGGCTGGTAATAGCGACTGTAGAACGCCAGGGCATTTTCACCATTTTTAACTTTATACAGCGGGTCGTTGCCGTCAACCGCGTCGATTTTCACTTTACAGACGCCGCCCTCTTCAATCGCACCGACAAAGCGCAGCACCTTACCCTCATCACGCGCCGCTGCCACACGCGCGGCAAAGGCTTCATCCAGCTCTGGCAGACGCTGCATAAAACTCTCGACGTCGGCAATCTGGTTCAGGCTGTCCGGCAATACCGCTTCTATTTCGATATCACTCAGTTCCAGCTGGTAGCCTGCTTCACGGGCGAGGATCAGCAGCTTACGCGCCACATCCATCCCGGAGAGATCGTCACGCGGATCCGGCTCGGTAAAGCCCAGCTCACGCGCCAGTTTAGTGGCTTCGGACAACGAGACACCTTCATCCAGCTTACCAAAGATAAACGACAGCGAGCCCGACAGGATGCCGGAGAAACGAATCAGCTCGTCACCGGCGTTCAGCAGGTTTTGCAGGTTCTCGATCACCGGCAGTCCGGCTCCGACGTTGGTGTCGTAGAGGAACTTACGGCGCGATTTCGCCGCCGCTGCACGCATTTGCTGGTAGTAATTCCATGATGAGGTGTTGGCCTTTTTATTCGGCGTCACCACGTGGAAGCCATCGGCAAGGAAGTCGGCATACTGATCGGCCACCGCCTGGCTGGAAGTACAGTCAACAATCACCGGGTTAAGCAGATGGTACTCTTTGGCCAGCCGCGACAGGCGCTCAAGGCTGAACGGTTCTTTCGCTGCCGCCAGCGCCTCTTTCCAGTTCTCTAATGCCACGCCGTGAACATTGGTCAGCAGCGCTTTTGAATTGGCGATACCGCAGACGCGCAGATCGATATGTTTCTTCTTCAGCCACGCCTGCTGGCGATACAGCTGATCGATCAGTGCGCCACCGACGCCACCGACGCCGACCACAAACACTTCAATCACCTGATCGGTGGCGAACAGCATCTGGTGCACCACCCGCACGCCGGTGGTGGCGTCTTCGTTGCTGACCACGACCGAAATCGAGCGCTCGGAAGAGCCCTGAGCAATTGCCACAATATTGATATTGGCACGCGCCAGCGCCGAGAAGA
>NZ_JRXE01000047.1 GCF_001267535.1 Winslowiella iniecta
GTCCCTTGCCGCAAATCTCAAACCGCGGACTAACGGATTCAGCCTGATTTCTGACGCCAATGCCAGCGGCGCATTAAGCAGCTGCATGGTGGATAGCGCCCGTGTCGGCGGGCAGGCGAAGAATCTTGCCAGTGGTAAGTCCGTCGAACTGCATCAGACGCGTGAATATCTGGCGGGAATGAATGGTCGCGCCTGGGCCGGATTGGTTAATGGTCATCTGGTCACGCTTTCGCCGGTGAAAGTATTACGCGATGACGTAACTGTCACTGAAAACCCCCGCGTCTATATCACCCGCGACTATCTGTCGAAGAAAAATCGCCAGGCGGATGCGCCGGTTGCGGCGATCGCGAATGCCTGGGAAGGTGAAGACAATATTCTTTACCGCGTCTGGTTACAAAATGACAAACAGCAGGCGATCTCCTGCATCGATTTGTTAGTGCCTAAGGACGCGACCCGCGCCCAGCAGGGACAACTTTTTTATACCAACCACAGTGCAGCCTGGATGGCCGGTTACACCCCGGTACGCAGCTGATTTAAGGGAAAAACATGGAATTATTCCAAAGCGTTGCTGAAGCGATTTCGCTTTATCGTTATATCTTCTGGCCATTACTCGGTTTAATGGCGATGGTCATCATCTTTATTCGTTGGTGGGATAAGGTCAGTTATTTCTTTCTCAATCTGATGAGCGCCATGCCATTTTTTGGCTACGTCGCGCGCCTTGCACGCAGCAATGAGCCACGTCGTCAAGGCACTGGTGGCCACGCCTGGTATCCGGCCGAAGAAGCGATTTGCGCCAAGTACTGGCAACACTATAAAACCTCGAATCTCGGTGCCGATTTCTATCTGCGTTGCGTTAACTATCTGAATAAGGTCGATGAGCGGGGTCGCAAACCGACCGGACCACTGCTCTGGGCTTGCAGTGTGGCGCTGGTCTTGCTGGAAGCCTTTATCTTCGCGCTGGTGCTGTCACCGTTTATTGCCAGCAATATTTCCGCTAACCAGGCCGAATTCTCGGCGGTGGTGGTGTCAGTACTGATTGGTGTCATTCTGGTACCGGCCACCCATTTAATGGGTGCAGAACTGCATAAAAATACCCTGGTAAAGAAAATTCGCTACTGGCATGGTGAAGAACGCCACAGTGGCAATGCCAAAAGCCTGAGCAAAAATACCCAGGTTTCGCTGGAAAACACCCGTGTCGATGATAACGACCCTAACTATCTGCAGATGCTCAACCGTATCACCCACAATGCACGTGTGACGCCGCAGTACTGGGCTACCGGCATTGCGCTGGCGTTAATCCTCTTCTTTGCGGTCGGTGCCTACTTCGTGCGCGCTGCGACGATTAATGCGATGGATACCGAGGCCGTCAACGGCTCGCCATTCAGCCAGCAGGTGTCAGCACCGGTGCAGGACTCTCCCTTTGATCTGCCCGCTGAAGCGGTAGCTGACAATGCCAAAGCCGATCACCAGGCCAGCCAGGAGATCAGCGATAACCGCGTTTTCGCCTCGAAACTGACCTTCATTATTCTGTCGGTGATCTTCGTCGGCGTGCAGCTTATTGGTATTCTGATTGGCCTGTTCCGCTCCTTCGCAGGTATTGATTCTAAGATGGCGGCCAATTATATCGGCGGCTTTAGCGGCTCCGAGGAGTTCGCTGCCTGGCATGCCATGCGCCGTGAGCGGGTTGAACGTGATGCGCAGGAGAAGCTGACCGCCTTGCAAACCCGGCTGGTGATGAAGCGAACCATTAGCCAGAGTGAGCCAGTCAGCACCCTGCCCAGCTTTACTGATTATGTCAGCGGTAAAATGCGCGACAAAGCGCGTACTGATATCGAACTGGCTGCGCATCTGAAAACGCAAAGTGATGAACTGGCATTGCAAGTCCAGCCGTCTGCGCCAGCGCCACAACCCGCCAGCCTGCACGTGCCGGTTGCCGACCCACAGCAGGTGCCTGATGCTGTGGTCACCCGCGAGAGCGGCGTGAATCCGGACAGCGAGGCTGAAAAACAACGTATTCACGCTCTGGGCGATTTGACCTCCTTCAGTGAAACCGAGCTGGAGCTGATTGCCGAGGATCAGGGGATTGCTCCGGCAGCATTAAAAAAACGTCAGCAGGTTCAGGCATTACTCAACAAGGCGCGTGGCGGGAGTGCAGCATGAAAACACTCCTCGCCCTGATGCTGGTCGGTATCAGCTTTGTCAGCCAGGCGGCGGAGCGTAACGACATTCCCAGTTGCTATAGTTTTGCCAAAATGGATGAACATCGCCCGGCTGATAGCGGTCGCGAGCTGGTCGTCATTATCGATCAAACGGTAAAGGTTCCCCTCGGACTGAAAAAATCGGTGTGGAATCAGGTGTTGCGTTATACCCAACCGGGCGATCATGTGATCCTCTATCAGTTCTCCGCGCTGTTGCAGGATAACTATATGAAGCGCGAGTTTGACGGCAAACTGGAGATGCCGTTTACTGACCAGAAAGTGCGCAACAGTCTCGGTATGGACAGCCTGAAGTCGCTCGACGGCTGTCTGCAACAGCAGCAGCAATTTTTTGCCCAGACCATTGGTAAACGTATGGCAGCCAGCTTTGCCGGACAGGGTGACAATATTGCGAAAAGCGAAATTCTCGACAGCCTGAAACGGATCGGTGACGATCTGAAAGACGATCCGGCACCCGGCAAAACGCTGCTGCTGGTCTCCGATATGCTGGAAAACAGTGATTTTGGCAGTTTTTACAGCAACAATCAGATCCGTCTGCTGGCGGCGGATAAAGAGATGGCGCGCGTCACCAAACAACACCTTCTGGCTGACTTTGGCGGCGCGCGGGTGTATGTCGCCGGTGCCGGCCTGATTGACAGCGAGGCAAAAAATAATTACCGCTCCGGTAAAATTATGCAGCAACTGGAAATTTTCTGGCGCGACTATTTTTCCGCTTCACAGGCTACGGTGGTCAGCTTTGGCGCACCGGAATTAACGGTCGATATAAAATAAAACCTCTCACGCGCTTTTATCATTGAAGGCGCATTTCAATCTTCTGGCGCTGGCAGCGTATCTGATTGCTGCCACTGCGCCAGCAGTTTCGCTTAGCACCGTCATTCAGCGGCCAACAAGCATTGCTCCCGGCATTTAGTCTAGACTTAGCGGAAGCTCACGCGACAGCTCATTGCCATGGAGAGATTTCTCATGCCCGTTCAGCCGCATGCCTTGCTGATACAGCGCCACCATCCGCAACTGTTCAGCAGCTTTTTTCAGGGTAGCTTTGCCTGCTCGACCGCCTGCCGGAGTGAAGGCAAGCGCGTTGATCTGGTCGCCAGCAGCGGACACGATATGCTGCTGAATAACGACTACGCGGCGCTGGCCGATCATCAGCTGTTAACCGCTCGCGACGGTGCGCGCTGGCATCTGATTGAACAGCAACCCGGTGACTATGACTGGTCATCATTTACCCCGATGCTGCATGCCGCCGAACGCCATGGCATTGAGGTGATCTGGGAACTGGCGCATTTTGGCTATCCGTCACATCTGGATATCTGGCAACCGGCGTTTATCGACAGTTTTGCCCGCTTCGCCCGCGCCATGGCTGAAGTGATGCGCGACGAGGGTTTCAGCCAGCCCTTTTTCACTCCGATTAACCAAATTTCGTTCTGGTCATGGGCCGGTGCGCAGGTCGCCTGGCTCAATCCCAACGCCAGCGGACGCGGTAAAGAGCTCAAGCTTCAGCTGGTTCGTGCCACCATTGCGGCGATCGAGGCGATTCGCGACGTGCTGCCACAGGCGCGCTTTGTGCTCACCGATCCGCTGGTACACGTGGCGGCAGCGGACGACTCAGCGCAAGCCCAGGCGGATGCCCACCAGCAGCAGCAGGCGCAGTTTGCCGCCTGGGATATGTTGTGCGGACGCCTGCACCCGGAGTTAGGAGGTAAACCGTGCTATCTCGACATTATCGGGCTGAACTACTACCCGGATAATCAGTGGAATACCCGCGAAGAAACGCTGACGCCGGAGCATGCCGGTTACCGGCCGCTCAACCTGTTGCTGGATGAGGTCTGGCAGCGCTATCAACGCCCGTTGCTGTTGGCGGAAACCGGAGCGGAAGGTGAAGCACGGGTCAGCTGGCTGCGCAGCGTAATGGATCAGGTCAATATTGCGCTGGATAACGGTATTGCGCTGGAGGGGGTGTCGATTTATCCGCTGGTGGAATATCCGGCCTGGGCAGACGACCGACGTTCACCCGGTGCGTTGCTGGGATTAGCCGATGCCAATGGCAACCGCACGGTATACGAACCGCTGGCGTTAGAACTGCGCAGCCAGCAAATTAAAATCCGGCGTGACGCTTAAGGTCGCGCCGGATGATCGCTCTTGGTATAACAGGATTGCGCATCGACAAATTGATCGGAAGGATGACGCACATCGGACAACCAGGTCATGGTGAACAGGACGCAGACACACACCAGACAGGCAGAGAGTAAACCAATCAGGGCAATTAGCTTGTCGTCTCTGTTTTCCATCGTTCAGGTCTCCTTTATCACCGCCAACTCGCTGTAAAACGCATTATGTCATCCACAGCGTAATCATCAGGACGAAGATTATAAGTGTAAAAGAAGTCACTGCAAGTACCACGATGGCAAACTGTGCATCATCCAGGGGAACACGTGGTTCTTTTTCTACATCAGGTGGAGTCAGATTTTTCATTTTGGGTAACACGTAACAAACGCAAAATATGTTTAAAGAGACTTCAGAACGCATGGAATTAAAGCCGCGTAAATCTCTGGTGTGCAAAAATAATCACGATATGTGTCTTGGTGCACATATAAACATAAAAAAAATTAATCTATTATTATCGCTGTTGTCATATTCTGCTGACGAATCAGGCCTGGCGATATGGCAATCATTAGCGTGCAGTTTAGCATATAACGGCAGTGAAATAACCTGAAATCTGCCTAAAACCGCCTGACCTCCGGCAGCAACCCCTGCCAGGCCGTCAGAAAAACGCTGTCTGTGTCGCGACTTTCACCACCAGGTTTATCAACTGGGCTTAACTGTAACGTGATGCAGTAAGTTTACTGCCATCAAACTGTTCGCTGCCCGTTAAGCAGCTATACAGTATAGCGACACAAATGCGACCGGCGCGGCAAAAAAAAACGGATGGAATTGCTTCCACCCGTTTTTACTTTCTGCAAGCGACTCAGGTCGCTGCTTTACTCATCAGAAGTCGTAACTCATTGAGACTTTCAGAGTACGTGGCTGCCCCTGGTAAATGTAGGTACCACTGTTGTCTACGCTCGCCCAGTAGTCTTCGTTGGTGACGTTATCAACACCGACGCGCCATACCATATCGTTCTCTTGCACTTTCATACTGTAGCGTACACCCAGATCCAGCGTGGTATAGCTGTCCAGCTTTTTGGTATTGGCGGTGTTGGCATACTGCGCACCGTTATGATTAACCAGCGCGGTGGCGGTCAGGCCTTCAACCGGTTTGATATCGTATTCCACACCCAGCACCATATTGTATGAAGGTACGCCCACCGCGTTATTACCATCACTGGTGCCGTTAGCCGTTTTCGTCAGCTTAGCATCAATCCAGCTGGCGCTGCCGTTAACCCGCAGGCCCAGTACCGGCTCACCAAACAGATTCACTTCAAGGCCACGGTTACGCTGTTCGCCATCCAGCATATAGGCATTGTTGGCATTCAGCACCGCTGAAGGTAACTTGATTTCATACAGCGCCAGTGAGCCACCGAAGCGCTGATAATCAAACTTCACGCCGACTTCATTCTGTTTAGAGTGAATGACATCGGTGGTGCTGCCGTAGTTAACCGCGCCACGCGGAGCCGCTGAACCTGGCTGCAGGGACTCAATATGGTTAGCATACAGAGAAATATGCTGCCACGGTTTCACCATCAGGCCAACCGCTGGCGTCCAGCGACTTTCGCCAAAGCGCGCATCGGTATTTTCGGTGGCGGTACCGTAGTTGTATTCACGGGTGACCACTTTCTGATGACGGGTGCCGAGGGTTAACTGCACTTTGTCATCCAGCACGCCAAGGGTATCCGTCAGCAGAATACCCTGAGTACGGGTACGGCCGCGCATACCTGGATCATCCAGATCGCCGCCGGCAAAGTTCAGTTCCGGTGAAGTGATGGCCGGGGTATCATAAATATTGGTCGGTACACCGGTCAGCGCCATATCGTAAGCGGCTTTATGACGCTGGCTGGTCGCTGAGTAACCGAGGTTAACTTTGTGGTTAACAAAGCCGGTATCAAATTTACCGCGAATACCAAACATGCCGCTGTAAGCATCATTGATATTGGTGACATCCATTCGACCCATGGTGGCGGAGCCGTCAGCGTCGGTTAATTTCGGTGAACCATAAGCGCCGCTCTCATGAGAGTGCTGCGTACCGACGCCGCCATACAGCGTCCAGTTATCGGTCATATCAAATTCGCCGCGCAGCATGGCAAACTGACTTTCCAGATCGCTGTAGACCCATTTCTGACTGGTATTGTGCGTCGCGGAAGGGGCTTCAGGGATAAAATCAACGCCGCTGACGTTCACGCCGATACGACCGCCATGGAAAGTCTGTTTTTGATAGCCCATATCCAGTGAGGAACGCAGGCGATCGCTGCGGTAGTCCAGCCCAACAGAAGCCACGGTGGTACGACGTTTTTCGCCGTGCACGGCGGTATCCCCTTCGCGCTGCAACAGGTTGACTCGTGCGCCAAACTGGTTGTCATCACCAAACCGACGACCGGCATCCAGTGAGGTGCCAATCTGAGAAGCCGAAGTATAATCCACACCGAGGCGGGTCAGCGGCAGATCGTCAGCATGTTTTGGCTCAAGGTTAATCATGCCGCCAACACCGGTACCCGCAGCACCGTTCATCAGCGCATTGGCACCTTTAAACACTTCAACGCGATCGACCATATTGGCAGAAATCACCTGACGCGGCATGATGCCCGCCAGACCACCCAGAGTCATATCGTCGCCGTCCAGCTGGAAACCACGAATACGGTAGCTCTCGCCAAAGTTGCCGTAACCCTGCACGTTCTGCACGGTGGCGTCATTGCGCACCACATCAGCAATGGTTTTCGCCTGCTGATCTTCAATCATCTTCGAGGTGAAACCGACCACATTAAACGGCACATCCATGGCGTTTTGCTGGCCGAGCATCCCCATACGGCCACCGTTAGCAATCTGTCCGTCGAGATAAGCCGGGACTAATTCATCGCCACCGGGATTAAAATTGTTCTCCGGCGTCGCGACCACGGTCATCGTCGCTTCGGTGTTTTTACTGGTGTCAGGCTGAGTTGCCGCGACCGCTGGCAACCCAGCCGCGCTGATGAATACTGCCAGTAATGTACGATTGAATCTTCTGGCAGCAAACAGTGAGCTGTGCATGGTAATTTCCCTAATGGCAAAAGGAGTGATAATCGTTATTATTCAGATTTGCGATTATCCTTAGCGCCCTCACAATTGCAAGCAAAAATCACATTCTGATCGCGGAACTTTTACCCGCCTTTACACTCACCGGAAAGCCCGTCAGGCGCGGCGTAGCAGCCAGATAAACCAGGGCGCACCGAGGAAGGTCGCCAGCAATCCTGCAGGTATCTGATACGGAAAGATTATTACCCGGCCAATTCCATCTGCCAGCAACATTAAGCCTGCGCCCGCAGCAATCGCCACCATTAACTGCGGCATCGCCCGGCGAAAACCGGCCATGCGTGCCAGATGTGGTGCCATCAGACCAATAAAGCTTAACGGCCCGACGCACAGGGTTGCAGCCGCGATTAGCGCCGAAGCCAGCAGCAGGATCAGTATCCGCGACCTTTTCAGCGGAATGCCAATCGCCTGAGCGGTAAAACTGCCTAACGGCAAAATGGTTAACCAACGCGCCAGCAGCGGCGTCAGCAGCAGTAACAACAGCGCCAGTGCCGCCGTCCAGCTGGCCTGCGTGGCGGTCACCCGATAGGTAGAGCCTGACAACCAGCTTAATACCGAACTGATACGCGGATCGCCGCTGACCAGAAACAGCGTCAGAAAAGTGCCATAAACGGTACTCAGCGCCACGCCGGTCAGCAGCATGCGCGTCGGTGACAGTCCGCCGCGTTGCGCCAGCAGCAAAATCACCATCAGCGTCAGCGCCGCCCCCAGACATCCGGCGGGAAACTGCCAGATTACATTATCGCCGGGCACCAAAAACATCAGCAATACCATGGCGCAAGCGGCTCCGGCGCTGACGCCCAACACTTCCGGGCTGGCCATCGCGTTACCGGTCATCCGCTGGATTAGCGTGCCTGCCGCCGCCAGCATCGCACCGGCGGCCAGCGCAGCGACCACGCGCGGCCAGCGGAATTGCCATACCGCCTGACTGTCCACCCAACTGCTCAGAGCGTCGCCGCTAAACAACGCCAGCACAATCATCACCACCATTAGCAGCACAATAGCCATCAGCAGCGCAGGCGTCAGCGCCCTCTCCTTCTGCCGGGCAGGGCTGCGTTCGCTGCCGGACACTTGCTGATGGCGCAAACGCGTCAATAACCACAGCATCACCGGCGCGCCGACCAGCGCGGTGGCCGCACCGGTCGGGATCTCGATCCACACGGTTGCCAGTAACATCACGGCCTGATCGCTAATTAACAGCAATACGGCTCCGGTTAACGTCGACAGCGCCAGTCGTGCGGGCAGCCGTCGCGCGCCAAACAGCCGGGCAATCACCGGCGCAAACAGTCCGATAAAACCGATCACCCCGGCGACGCTGACCAGCATCGCACTCAGTACCACCGCCAGCATCAGGCCGGAAAAACGCACCAGCGCCAGCCGCATCCCGAGATTGCGCACCACGCCATCTTCCAGCCCGAGCAGGTTCAGCGGTCTGATCATCAGTGCTATCAGCAGTACCGCCAGCAACATCCGCGGCCAGAGGAAAGTCACGTTGCTCCAGTCATTCTGGTTGAGCATGCCGCTGCTCCAGATAAACAGACTCTGCAAACGGTCGTGATTAAACAGTGCCAGTAAGCTTTTCACCGCGCCGCAGTACATACCGAGCATCAGCCCGGCGAGGATTAACGTCACCGGCGACATCCGTTTGCCGCTGGCCACCAGCATCACCAGCAGTCCGATCACGATGGCTCCGGCCAGCGTAGCCAGCTGCTGGCCGGTCTCGCCCCAGCTGGCGGCATACAGCGTCGCCAGCGTCAGCCCCAGTTGCGCCCCCGCCGACACGCCAAGGGTTGAGGGTTCGGCCAGTGGATTGCGTAAAATTTGCTGGAACAGCGCGCCCGCCAGCCCCAGCCCGGCTCCCACCAGCAGGGATAACAGGGTGCGCGGTAACATACTGTAGTGAAACAGCATCTGGCTGACATCCCGCTCATCCGGCGAGAAAAACGCCTGACGCCACAGCGGCAGTGCCAGTTGACTGTGAAAATTATTGAAGGTCAGCAGCAGGGCCAACAGTAACATCAGCGGAAAAATCAGGATTCTCATGCGTTCTCCAGCAGCGTCTGCTCAAGCAGCTGGCAAAAACGCATCGCCGAGAAGCTGGCACCGTAAAACCAGACAGCCGGAATCAGATGCAATTTCTCTTCACGGACAAACGGGATGCTGCGCCACAGCGCCGAGTGGGCAATCTGCTGCACCGGGTCGTTATCGCCATGAGTCAGGCCAATGGCGCGCACATTTTTCACCTGCGCGAGGGTTTCGATGCCGACAATCGTACTGCCCCAGTAGCTACTGCCACCCTGCCAGCCATTTTTAAAACCGATCTGATTCATGGCGTCAGCGAACAGGCTGTTATTACCAAATACCATCACCCGACGGCTGTCGAGGAAAGAGAAGATCAGCAGCGGTTCCGCGGCAAACGCGCTGAGGCGCTGGCGATGTTGCCGGAAACGGTTATCCATCAGTTGCAGATGCGCTGCGGCCTGCTGTTGATGGTTAAGCAGCGCGCCGAGGGAGATCAGATCGCGGCGCATCAGAGTCAGCGGCTGGGTTTTACCATCGGTAAAATCGCCGCCCCAGACCGGCGCAATGGATTGCAGCGATGCGGCTGTCGGCCCATAGCCGTTGGAGCGAATAATCAGCGAGGGTTTCAGCCGCTGCATCATTTCGAGATTGGGTTCGGTACGCAAACCGACATCCAGCACGCCGTCCGGCAGCGCCGGTTCTACCAGCCAGCGGTGATAATTGGGAATATCGGCAATCGCCATCGGCGCGATACCCAGTGCCATCAGCAACTCAACCGGTCGCCACTCCAGCACGATAATGCGCGTCAGATCGATCTGTGTTGCCTGGCTAAGTGAGGAAAAAAGCAGTGGCGACAGCGCCATCAGCTTAAGAAACTCGCGCCGATCGGGCGCATCAACCGCAATAGTCATGGAAGCTTAATGATTATTATTCTGATTTGGATGGCTTATTATGCAATAACGCGCGGGGGATGAAAACTATGCAGCTACTGCTTGACGTTCAGGACGGTAGCCACAACGGAAAGTTGGACGCTAACCTGCTGATTTCCATAGGGGCGGCGTTCTCGCCGCCCGTGCCAGGGATTTGTACCCCACATCCTATCAGCGTGGGAGCCAAAAACGGCTTCCCTACCCACCACCGTTAGCGCCAGCGGCGGAAAATCAGCGAGGTATTGATGCCGCCAAATGCAAAGTTGTTTGACTGGATATAGTCAGTATCAACCTGCCGCACACTGCCGGTGATGTAGTCCAGTTCACCGCAGTCGGCCGCCGGCTCAGTCAGATTCAGCGTCGGCGCAAACCACCCTTCGCGCATCATTTCGATACTCATCCAGGCTTCCAGCGCGCCGCAGGCACCCAGCGTATGACCCAGGTAACTCTTTAATGAAGAGACCGGCGTATGGCGACCAAACACCGCCGCAGTGGCCAGACTTTCCGCGCTATCGCCACGGTCGGTAGCCGTTCCGTGCGCATTAATATAGCCGATATCCCGTGGTGTCAGTCCGGCGCTGCGCAGTGCGCCTTCGATACAGATTTGCATCGTTTCACGCTGCGGCTGGGTAATATGCGCCGCATCGCAGTTGGTATGGAAGCCCACCAGCTCGGCATAGATGGTGGCACCGCGCGCCTGGGCATGCTCCAGCTCTTCCAGAATCAGCGTGCCAGCCCCCTCACCAATCACCAGTCCATCGCGCTTCACGTCAAAGGGTGACGGAGTAGTTTTGGGCGCATCATTGCGCTGACTGGTGGCAAACAGAGTATCGAATACTGCGGCTTCCGACGGGCACAGCTCTTCAGCGCCACCCGCCACCATCACCGTCTGATAACCGTGACGAATCGCCTCCCACGCATAGCCAATTGCCTGACTGCCGGAAGTGCAGGCGCTGGACGTCGGGATCACCCGACCGCGTAAGCCAAAAAACAGCCCGGCATTCACCGCAGTGGTGTGCGGCATCATCTGCACATAGGTGGTGCCGGTAATATTGTTGGTGTGTTTCTCCGTCAGCATGGTGGCGAATTCGCTTACCGGCCCGGTGCTGCCGGTCGAGGAGCCATAAGCAATACCGGTTGCGCCACTGGTTAATACCGGATGGTCGAGCAGATTCGCCTGCTCCAGCGCCAGTTCGCTGGCACGCGTTGCCATCAGCGATACCCGCCCCATCGAGCGAATGCGCTTACGCGTGTAGTGTTCCGGCAAGCTGAAATTGTCGATCGGCGCGCCCAGCAGGGTATGCAGCCCCTGATAAACCTGCCACTCCGGCATCTTTCGCACGGCATTTTGCCCGGTACGCAAACCGGCAGCGACATGTTGCCAGCTCTCGCCAAATGCCGTTACGCCCCCCATACCGGTGACCACCACCCGCCGAATCACAGCATGCCTCCGTTAACCGAAATCACCTGACGGGTGACATAGCCCGCAATATCCGACATCAGATAACTTGCCAGCCCGGCCACTTCATCCGCCGCCCCCATCCGCTTCATCGGGATCATTTTCAGCGCTTCGTCGATCGCCGTCTGCTCCATCTGAATCATGCCGGTATCGATCAGTCCTGGGGCGATACAGTTAACAGAAATCTTGCGTTTCGCCAGCTCAATCGCCAGCGCTTTCGTGGCACCGATAATCCCGGCTTTGGCCGCACTGTAATTAACCTGACCCCGGTTGCCCATTATTCCGGACACGGATGAAAGAGTAATAATCCGGCCGCCTTTACGCAGGCCAATCATCGGCATCACGCAGGGATGAATGACGTTATAGAAACTGTCGAGATTAGTATGGATAACGCCATCCCAGTCCTGCTCGCTCAGCGCCGGGAAAGCACCATCACGGGTGATACCGGCATTGCTGACCACACCGTAATAAGCGCCATGCTGCGCAATATCCTGCTCCAGCTGCTCGCGACACTGCTGGCGATTGGCAATATCAAATCCCAGTACCCGCGCCGAGCCACCGTTCTGCACAATCTGCGCCACGGTCTGCTCTGCGCCCGGGCGATCGCTGTGATAATGGGCAATAAGGGTGAATCCATCCGCCGCCAGACGCAGCGCAATGGCGCGACCAATTCCTTTACTGGCGCCGGTAACTAATACTGAGCGGGTCATGACTGACTGTCCTGTTGCATAAGATAAATAAGTTCCTCGTCGTCAGGCTGGTAAGTATTTAGCCTGCCACTGGCAAAAAGTTCGCCGTTCAGGGAGATTTCACCTTCAAAGCTGGCAATTTTTTCGTCGTGCATCAGCAGCGTGACGTTAATATCCAGCAACGCACCGGCGGGAAACATTGGCTGGTGGCTGCGATAGCCACGGCCACCGAGTAACATCCCCGGCTGCGGTGGGTTATCGCTGAGCTGACGGGCATGCCAGCCCGACCAGACGCCGACTGTTTGCGCGATAATCTCAATGCCAAACCACGCTGGCAGCTCTCCGTCAGCATTCAGAAACGGACCCAGCACGCCGTCTCTACAAACGCGCACCCGGCAATGGGCGGTTTGCTCTGTCACCGCCACCACTTGCTCCACCAGCACCATCGGTGTGGCATGCGGTAAATAGTGCTCAGCGCTTAGAAACTCGGCCATGCGGCACTCCTAAAATCAGGCAGGCATTATTACCGCCAAAGGCAAATGAATTAGACAGGATCCGCGGCTTTTGCAGCGGCTGCGGCGCAGTGATCAGCCCGCAAGGCAGCAGACTGTTATCCGGCTCAGCAGCAGAAAAATCCTGCGGCGGCAGCGGTAAATTACGCGTCAGCAACAGCCAGCACAGCGCCACTTCACAAATTCCCGCTGCACCCAGCGTGTGTCCGGTCAGATGCTTGGTTGAACTGCACGGCACCTGCTCAGCAAAGATCTGATGGATAACTTGCGCTTCCACCTGATCGTTAAGGCGGGTGGCGGTGCCATGCAGATTGATATAGCCGAGATCTGGCGGCTGTAATCCGGCGTGCTGCAACGCCATATGGATGGCACGCTTCGCGCCCTCACCCTGCGGATGCGGGGCCGACATATGATACGCATCGGATGACTCGCCGACGCCCAGCAAGGCCACCGCCTGCGGCTCG
>NZ_JRXE01000048.1 GCF_001267535.1 Winslowiella iniecta
CCAGCGCCGAGAAGAATTTGGCCGAGATGCCGCGCAGCGTACGCATACCGTCGCCGACCACCGAGATCACCGCCAGCTGTTCCGTGACGTCCAGCGGCTCCAGCAGGCCATCTTTTAATTCGAGGTAAAATTCGTCTTCCAGCACGCGACGCGCGCGCGCCAGATCATGCTGCGATACGCAGAAACTGATGCTGTATTCTGACGAGGATTGTGTAATCAGTACCACGGAAATACCGGCACGTGACATGGCCGCGAACACCCGCGCCGCCATCCCGACCATCCCTTTCATTCCGGGGCCGGAGACGTTAAACATCGCCATATTGTTCAGGTTGGTGATGCCTTTGACCGGATTTTCTTCATCCGCGCCATCGCCACCGATTAAGGTGCCGGGCGCTTGCGGATTGGCGGTGTTTTTAATCAGGCAAGGAATCTGGAACTGGGCGATGGGGGTGATAGTGCGGGGATGCAGAACTTTTGCGCCGAAGTAAGAGAGCTCCATCGCCTCCTGATACGACATCGACTTCAGCAGCCGCGCATCCGGTACCTGGCGCGGGTCGCAAGTATAGACACCGTCGACATCAGTCCAGATTTCGCAACAGTCGGCGCGCAGACAAGCGGCCAGTACCGCTGCCGAGTAATCAGAGCCATTACGGCCTAATACCACCAGCTCACCGCGTTCGTTACCGGCAGTAAATCCGGCCATCAGCACCATATTGTTAGCCGGGATCTGGCTGGCAACAATCCGGCGGGTAGATTCAGCAATATCCACGGTGGATTCGAGGTAGTGACCGACCGCCAGCAATTTTTCCACCGGATCAATCACCGTCACGCTGTAGCCACGCGCCTGTAACACCGCTTCCATAATGGCGATCGAGAGTTTTTCACCGCGACAGATAATCGCCGCGTTAACGCTGTCCGGGCACTGCCCCAACAGGCTGATACCGTGCAGCACCTGCTTTAGCTGGGCGAACTCCTGGTCGACCTGGGTTTTTACCCGCGAGAAAGCGAAGCCCGGCTGGACGTCAGCCAGCCCCTGCAACAGCTCGGTGAAAATGCGCTCGGCGTCACTGATATTCGGTGATGCATCCTGACCACTGATGGTTTTTTCAATCATCGCCACCAGATGATTGGTAATTTTAGCCGGGGCAGAAAGCACCGTCGCGACCTGTCCCTGCTGTGCATTGCTCTCCAGAATATCGGCAACGCGCATAAATCTGTCCGCATTTGCCACTGAGGTCCCGCCGAATTTCAGCACTCGCATTGTCAAACTCTCCTGAATTTACGCCGAAAAAAAAGCCCGCACTGTTAAGGTGCGGGCTTCTTTTTGATTTTTTTCTTTATGCGTCAGCCCGCACCGTTACCTGTGGTAATGGTGGTGGTAATAATAATTGTGTTGTTCAGGCTGATTTTACGCATTGAGATTTATCGTCTGTCTGTCTTTTAATGTCTGTCTGACTTCCAGAAGTAAAGCAAACCGCTGGCTAAGTCAATTTTTTTATCCATACCCGCAGGCGGGCTTTACCGCATGCTGCCAGTGCGAATCGACGCTTGTCAGTGCGGATCTTTTACCACTGACAATTTTGATAGTGAGTCACACTATCAGAAGTCGATCACACCGAATTTTTGTCTATAAGTTTTTTTCGATGTCGTGCAGCAGACGATGCAGCATCGCGCTGTCGCGCTGCTCCAGCAGGCCGGTACGTTGATGCAGCCAGTCGGCCAGCTTCTGGTCATCCTCGACTTTCAGCTTCACCAACAGCTGTTCAAGACGCTGACGCAGCGCTGTCAGCTGCTGCCCGTCGGCGACCGCTGGCCGTTCAGCCGCCAGCTGACGTAACGCTGACAACTGATAGCAATACACCATCACCGCCTGTCCGAGATTCAGCGAGGGATAATCATTTGCCATCGGAATGCCGGTCAGCAAGTCGACCTGATCAAGCTCTTCATTGGTCAGGCCGCTGTCCTCGCGCCCGAACACCAGCGCCATACTGTTTACCCACTGCATCTTCTCTTGCAGGATTTCCTGCACTTGCTGTGGCGTGGCGTAGTAACGGAATTTGGCGCGGCTGCGTGCGGTAGTCGCCACCGAGAAGTCGATATCCGCCAGCGCCTCGGCCAGCGAGTTAAAATGGGTAACGTTATCGAGAATTTCACCGGCACCGTGTGCCACCCAACGCGCGGCAGGCTCAAGATAAGCCTGGCTTTGCACAATACGCAATTCGCTAAAGCCCATGGTTTTCATCGCGCGCGCAGCGGCGCCGATGTTTTCAGCACGGGCAGGAGAGACCAGAATCAAAGGAAACAGCATGACAGCCTTAAATGTTACATCAGTACAGGCGGATACTCTGACACGACAGCATGTTAAATAACAGACCGGCTTAATTTAACAATTAAATAACAAGCGCAAATTACCCTGATAAATTACCTGAGGTTAGCGTTTATCCTTAACTAACCGGTTAATTGCTATTTAATCCAAATCATTAACAAATAGTTAATATTTATCATGGCATTAAAATCCACAGTTAAACAAAATTGGCCTGAATCCGTTTTTGTCGCTGAATCGTTGCTAATTCAGGTATATTTGTGAGCTAAGCTGGCATTCTGCGAAGAGTTTTTCACAAAAGTGTTAACGTGCTACAATTGGATTTGATATAAGTCAACGAAGCGTTGTTTTAATGCGTATCGGTTGTGCTCTTTGCTGTTATGTTGCTGTTAATACAGTTAGGATAGGCAGCGTTAGGCCACCGCCAGGGCATGCAGGATTCATCCTTATGGCTGAGCTGACAATGTTGTTGACGTTGATGGATGGTGCATCAAGAACATAATTCTGTACTTCGGTTAAAACCCTTGTTGAAGGGCTTATTAATGGTTGTACGTCCTGTTTTCAATTTTTGTTGGCAATTTTAGGTAGCGAACACATGCAGACCCCGCACATACTTATCGTTGAAGACGAATTAGTGACTCGTAATACTCTCAAAAGTATTTTTGAGGCCGAAGGCTACATGGTCTATGAAGCTACGGATGGTGCTGAAATGCATCAGGTTCTGACCGATAACGACGTAAATCTGGTGATTATGGATATTAATCTGCCGGGTAAAAATGGCTTATTGCTGGCGCGCGAACTGCGTGAGCAGGCTAACGTTGCGCTGATGTTCCTGACGGGGCGCGATAACGAAGTTGATAAGATTCTCGGTTTAGAAATTGGTGCAGACGATTACATCACTAAACCGTTTAACCCACGCGAGCTGACTATTCGTGCGCGTAATCTGCTGTCCCGTACCATGAATCTGGCGGTCAGCAGCGAAGAGCGCAAGCTGGTTGAAAGCTACAAGTTCAACGGCTGGGAGCTGGATATCAACAGCCGCTCACTGATCAGCCCGAATGGCGAGCAGTACAAACTGCCGCGCAGCGAATTCCGCGCCATGCTGCACTTCTGCGAAAACCCGGGCAAAATTCAGACCCGTGGCGATCTGCTGAAGAAGATGACCGGCCGCGAACTGAAACCACACGACCGTACCGTCGACGTGACTATTCGCCGCATCCGTAAGCATTTCGAATCCACGCCGGATACGCCAGAAATTATCGCCACCATTCACGGCGAAGGCTACCGCTTCTGTGGTGAGCTGCACGACTAGCCGTAAGGGCGGCGTTATCGCCGCCCCTATCAATGGTTTGCAGACCGAAAAATTCCCGCTGCTTTTATTCTTTCCACGGCATAATGGGCACTGCGCTTAACGCGTTTTTCGGTGAGCCTTCGACTACTTTGTCGGAATAGCTCAGGTAGACCAGCGCATGACGTTTCTGGTCATAGAAACGCACCACCTGTAGTTTCTTAAACACCAGCGATGTACGCTTCTTAAACACCACTTCCCCTTCAGCTTTACCCTGCGCAATGTTGTCACTGAGCGTCACCGGGCCGACCTGCTGACAGGAAATCGCGGCATCGGCAGTATCTTCTGCCAGACCGAGTCCACCTTTGATTCCGCCGGTTTTTGCCCGGCTGATATAACAGGTTACATTTTTTACGTCAGGATCATCGAAGGCCTCAACGATGATTTTATGGTCCGGCCCAAACACCTTAAACACCGTATCCACTGAGCCCACGACCTCTGCCTGAGCCGTAAATGCCGAAAAAATAACAGCTGTTACTAATAACCGTGCTTTTATTATCATTACGTTACCATTGCTTAAGAAATAGATGAAATTGTAAGGTAAACTCAGGAATGCGTTTTGCATCCATTCGCAGAATTTACACCCTGTCGCCAATTTGCATTGATATAGCACATTCGGACTAATAAAACCGCCACGGTTTCCTGGGCATTTAGTGCTATTATTCGTCGACTTTGCTTTCCCTGCGCCAACACTGAGTACGAAGAGGACGTTTTATGGACCAAGCCGGTATCATTCGCGATTTGCTTGTCTGGCTGGAGAGCCATCTGGATCAACCATTATCGCTCGACAATGTGGCCGCTAAAGCAGGTTATTCCAAATGGCATCTGCAACGCATGTTCAAGGAAGTGACCGGTCATGCGATTGGCGCGTATATCCGCGCCCGCCGTTTGTCGAAAGCCGCGGTCGCCTTACGTCTGACCAGCCGTCCGATTCTCGATATTGCCCTGCAGTACCGGTTTGATTCCCAGCAGACCTTTACCCGCGCCTTTAAAAAGCAGTTTGCCCAGACGCCGGCTTACTATCGTCGCGCCTCTGACTGGAACTCGTTCGGTATTCGTCCACCGATTCGTCTCGGTGATTTCCAGCTGCCGGAAGCCACGTATGTCACGCTGCCGGAAACGGTGCTGGTTGGACAGACGCAAAGTTACACCTGCACCCTGGAGCAAATTTCCCGCTTCCGTGATGAGATGCGTATGCATTTCTGGCGTCAGTTCCTGACTGAAACCGATACGGTTCCGCCGATGCTGTACGGCCTGCACCAGTCGCGTCCAAGTCAGGAGAAAGATGATGAGCAGGAGATTCTCTATACTACCGCGGTGCCGTCCGATCAGCTGACGCAGACCATGCAGTCTACCCAGACGGTACTGCTGGAAGCCGGTGATTACGTGCAGTTCAGCTACCACGGCCCGACCGGTGACCTGCAGGAGTTTATTCTGCTGATTTACGGCACCTGTATGCCAACGCTGGGGCTGACACGTCGTCAGGGGCAGGATATTGAACGCTTCCATACCCACGGCGGGAAGAAGCGTCAGACGCCGCCAAGCGAAATTCGTTGTGATTATCTGATCCCGATTCGGCGTCAGGCTTGATCCCAGGGGCGGCGTTATCGCCGCCCGACTGACAATTTAGCGTTGCAACTCATCCAGTGCCGGTGCATCCAGATGCGACACATCCCCCGCCGTCTCAACAATCCAGCCGGATGCCAGCCAGGCACTCTGCTGATGATCAACACGCGAAATCGAGCAGTTACGTAAACGCAACCGGCGCTCAGCACTTGGCGACAGGCCGAGAATGGTGCTGACCAGCGCGCCCAGCGCCATACCGTGGCTGACCAGCAACGGGCGACTACCGGCAGGCAGATCAAGGCAGGCATTCAGCGCCTGATGCATGCGCTCCGCCAGTTCTGCCATCGACTCACCCTGCGGAATACGCCCATTAACCGTGCCGTCGACCAGCGCCTTGCGCCAGCGCTCTTCCTCGGCGGTGAGTTCATCTAAAGGACGCTGTTCCAGCACGCCCATATTCAGCTCACGCAGGCGCGGGTCGAGCGTCACGTTGCATCCACAGGCATCAGCAATGATTTCGGCGGTTCGCTTTGTGCGGCCCAAATCACTGGCAATAACATGCGTGATCCCTAACGACTTCACGCGCTCTGCCACCTGAAAAGCCTGCTGCTCACCTTTGGCAGTCAGCGCGCTGTCTGATTGTCCCTGAATGCGGCGCGCTGCATTCCAGACCGTTTCCCCGTGGCGAACAAGATAGACCTGTAACATGTAGTTTTTCCGTTATACTGCGACAAATTTGCGTAGAAGGTTCAATCAATTATGTACCATGTTGTCGCTGCAACCACCAATCCGGCAAAAATTAGCGCGATTTCTCAGGCGTTCAGCGATGTTTTCGGGGAGGGATCCTGCCATATCGAAGGTGTTGAGGTCGACAGTGGCGTCGCTGCACAGCCGATTACAAATACAGAAACGAGAACTGGCGCACGTCAGCGGGTGATGAATGCCCGTCAGGTCAGACCAGAAGCTGACTTCTGGGTAGCGATTGAAGCCGGCATCGAAGAGACCAGCGCCTTCGCATGGATGGTGGTTGAGGACCGCAAACAGCGCGGCGAATCACGTTCCGCCAGCTTTACCCTGCCCCCGGTGGTGATGAAAGGCATCCATGAAGGGCGTGAACTGGGTGAAGAGATGGCGCGTCTGACCGGTATTAACAATATTAAGCATCAAGGCGGGGCAATTGGTGCGTTTACCCACGGCTTACTGACGCGCACCAGCGTGTATCATCAGGCGCTGATTCTGGCACTCTGCCCGTTTCATAATGACATCTATCAGATTAAACCCGCCCCGTCAGACCCTGTCTGAACCCTTAAGTAACTGCGTCTCCAGCCACTCTTTCAGCACTGGCGGCGCAGCTTTCAGACTGTTTGATCCCCGCGTAATGGTGGCGATGCCGGCACCCAGTTCGGATTTCAGCTCGCGCTGGCTCATCTCCCCGCGCATCAGCTCTTCAATAATACGCAGCCGGGTACCGTAAGACTCGCGCTCATCGGGCGTCATCATCAGCTGTAACAGCGGCATATGCAGGTTTTCGGCAAAGGCGCGCTGCATCAGCGCCACAAAACGCAGCCACTCAGCATTGTGCGGCTCTTCGGTAACCGGGATTGGGGAATGTGGCGTCATAAAAGCTCTTCCGTACTCATTAGCGAGTACGGAAGAATAACACACTCAGTAACGGCGCTGCCACTCACCGTCGGAAAGGATCTTGTCTGACTGGCTCATAAAGTGGCGATAGTAAGCATCATATGCCAGCACGTTCTTCACATAACCGCGCGTTTCGGAGAACGGGATGGTTTCGATAAAGGCCACCGCATCCAGACGACCGGCACTGTTACCCAGCCAGGTTTTCACCCGCGACGGACCGGCATTGTAAGCCGCCGACGCGAAAATACGGTTCTGACCAAACTGCTGGTAGACGTGCTCAAGATACTGGGTGCCGATCTCAATATTGGTTTGTGGATCAAGCAACTGGCTGCTGTTGACATAGCCCGGAATGCTGTACAGCTTGACGGTATGCTGCGCAGTGGCGGGCATAATCTGCATCAGGCCGGAAGCGCCGACCGGTGAACCGGCTTTCGGATTCCATGCACTCTCCTGACGGGCAATCGCCATGGCGTAACTCTGTGGAATGTCCTTGTCGCGGGTAAAGCGTTTAAACTGATCGTTCCACGCCAGCGGGAAACGCTCTTCCAGATGATTCCACAATTTTCCGCTGATGGTCGCCTGCACGCTGAGATCCCACCAGTCCTGTTCAAACGCATAACGCGCCAGCATCTGCTGTTCAGCAGAGGTCTTACTGGCCACCAGATAAGCCCACTCGGTGCGCGCCAGATTATCCATATTCCAGTACATCAGCTCGCGTACCCGGTCAATGGCATTGCCCTTCAGCAGACTCCCTTCCGGACGCGGGGCTTTGTCCACCCGCAACGGATATTCAACACCGAGGCGCTGCGCGGCAACCATCGGATAGAACCCGCGCTCGCGCATCAGTTTCTGCAGAATCTCATCGGCTTCCTCTTTTCGCCCCTGCTCAATCAGCAGATCGGCCTGCCAGTATTGCCACTCATCTTTCTGTTTATCCTCTACCGGCAGACGCGCCAGCCAGGTATTCAGCCCGCGGCGATCGTTATTGCCCAGCGCCATACGCACCCGGCGCTCAATCAGCGAGGTCGAACCGCTGCGCATCACCACGTTATCGCGCCAGCGCGCCTGCTCTGAGGTGATGTCATTGCCCATCAGACGCCAGGCAACGGCTTCATCAAGATCCTGCTTTTCCTGCTCACTCATCTTTTGCAGACGAACCAGCGACGGGATCATTGCACGGGCATTTTCCGCATCCTGTCGCGCCACGCTGGCGAAAGCAATTGAAGTAGCCTGGCGGGTAAAATCGGTTGGCCCGACCGCACGGGCAAAAGATTCCACGCTGGCGGGAGTGTTTTGCAGATCCATCACCGCATTGGCCATGGTCTGATAGTCGGACGGCAGCTGTTTCGCGAGGTAATTGACCAGGCTGGTATTACCGGCAACCATGGCCAGACGAATGCGTTCCAGCGTGGTAATCGGCGTCTGTTCACCGGCTCCCTGCCAGACGGAAAACAGCTTATCGCAGGTGGCTGGCAGCGAACTGCCGGTCAGCCAAATCTCTTTTGCACCGGTATACGCCACCTGCTGCTGGCCAGTGGCCCATTTGGCGTAGTACCAGTTACAACGGGCAGCAACCGGTTTTGGTGCATCCGGGCTGAAAGCCAACAGGCCGCGCCAGTCCTCACGGCGAGCCAGTTCATTAACAAAGCGGGAAGAGAGCGAGCGTACCGGTGGCAGCGTCGGATGCTGCTTAATAAAGTTGCTGACCGCCATACTGGTTTCCTGATCCAGGTTTTGCGACAGCTGGCGATACTCAAGATAGGGATAGAGCGGGTAATCACGCAGCGTGGGCATTAGTTGCTCCACGGTATCCATCTGCTTATTGTCCCAGGCTTGTTTAATTTGCTGATAGCGCTGGCGCTGCGCATCTAATGAATCGGCTTGCACACTGCCAGCCATTACTGTCAGACAGGCTCCAACTATCCAGTACTGCCACTTGTCCGCCATGACCTTTCCCACGTTAGCGCCTCTCTTAACCCATTGTTGAAAAAATTATACTCCGGAGGGTATAGCCTTTTCATGCTAACCAGGCATATCGCTTCACGCCATGATTCAGACAAATTTTTACTGTCATCCGCCGCAACGTTTAAAGATGCTCGGCAATTTCAAAAATAATCATGCCGATAGCGCTGGCCAGGATTAACCCACAGAGAATAATCAATGTCATACGCACTGCACTAATCTGCTTACTTTTTTTCATCGTCAGACCCTCGATAAATTAGCCCAGGATAGCTGGCACGTTAGCAAGCGCAACCTGAACAGAGCTTAAACGTCGTTATGCTGATATCGCCGATGTAACAGATTATTAATCTTGATCAAAATTCGCCAGCGAAGAAAAGGGCATCCTTGCGCCTCTTCCCGGCTAATTAAACAACTGGCTTTCAAAATAACGAGAACAACAACTGAGTGAGTGAAAGAAAACCAATTGCTTAATTAAGTTCCGGTACCAAATTTTTTAAATTTAGTTTAGGCAGATTTTTCTCACGGAAAATGAAGCCTGCTGACTGGAGAATAATCGATGAGCAATATGCCTCCCACCAATGAACCACGCTGGTATCAGCTCACCACTGAAGCGACACTTAAGGCACAACAGAGCCGCGCCAGCGGACTGAGTGCCAGCGAAGCCCACCAGCGCCTGATGCAACATGGCCCGAACCAGCTACCGGCGCGCGCGGGTAAAAGTGCGCTGATGCGCTTCCTCGCCCATTTCAATGACGTACTGATCTACGTGCTGCTGGCGGCGGCGGTATTAACCGCCGTAATGGGCCACTGGGTCGATACCGCGGTGATCCTTGGGGTGGCGGTTATCAACGCACTGATCGGCTTTGTACAGGAAAGCAATGCGGAAAAATCGCTGAAAAGTATCGAAAATATGCTCTCCTCGTCGGCACAGGCACTGCGTAACGATACGCTGGTGACGGTTGAGGCCAGCATGCTGGTGCCGGGTGATGTGGTGATACTGCGTGCCGGTGACCGCATTCCGGCTGATATCCGGCTGCTGGAAGCCCATAATCTTCGGGTCGAGGAAGCGATACTGACCGGTGAATCGATTGCCGTGACCAAGCAGATTGCGGCCATTGACGACGAAGTGATGATTGGCGACCGCTTTAACCTGGTATTTTCCGGCACCACCGTCAGCGCGGGCAGCGGTGCCGGGGTTGTCATTGCCACTGGCGCGGACACCGAGCTGGGCAAAATCAATCATATGATGGCCGATATCAAACAGCATCGCACTCCGCTGCTGGTCCAGATGGATAAGCTGGGCAAGGCCATTTTCGCCATTATCCTCGCGATGATGGCCGCGCTGTTTGTCTTTATGTTGCTGTTACGCGACATGCCAATGGGTGAACTGCTGCTGTCATTAATTGGTCTGGCGGTCGCCGCGGTGCCGGAAGGTTTACCGGCGATTATCTCGATCATTCTGTCACTGGGCGTACAGGCGATGGCGGGCAAAAAAGCGATTATCCGCAAGCTGCCGACCGTTGAAACCCTGGGCGCGATGACGGTGGTCTGCTCAGATAAAACCGGTACGCTGACGATGAATGAGATGACGGTAAAAGCCGTTATCCTCGCCGATAAAAACTTCCGCGTTGAAGGTAACAGCTATCAGCCAACTGGCCGCATTCTTGCGGAGCATGACGAAAGCGCGATTGATGCCGCGCAGAACCCGGTGCTGAGCCACTTTTTACGGGTCATCGACCTGTGTAACGAAAGCACCGTATTTCAGGATGAACAGGGTCACTGGGGCATTACGGGTGGGCCAACCGGCGGCGCATTAAAAGTGCTGGCGGGAAAAGTCAGCCTGCCACCACAGCCCTGCGCCCAGCTGGATAAAATCCCCTTCGACTCAGAATGGAAATATATGGCGACCTTGCATCAGATTGGCGCGTCCACCAAGTTACTGATGACCGGCGCACCGGATGTCCTGATGCAGCACTGCCGCTACCAGTTGAGTGAAAACGGCATCGAGCCCCTCAATATCGCCCACTGGGAAACCGAAATTGCCCGCTATGCACGCGAAGGTTTGCGCATGGTGG
>NZ_JRXE01000049.1 GCF_001267535.1 Winslowiella iniecta
GACCGCCAGCGCCGGACCAATATCCTTTATTGCACTGGCGGCACCGCAGATTGCCCGCCGCCTGACGCGCGCCAGCTCGGTGCCGCTGTTTTCTGCCGCCACCACCGGCGCACTGTTACTTTTGGCTGCCGACCTGACGGCACAACACAGCTTCGACGGTGTACAGCTGCCGGTTGGCGCGGTGACTGTCAGCATTGGTGGGCTGTATCTGATTTGGTTGTTGATTCGTGAGGCTCGTCGCTAAGTATGAAATCTTTGGTTAAAAGTCGTTTGCAGGCAGCGCAACTGACGCTGGCGTATGAGCAAAAAGTGATTGCCAGTGAGCTGAGCGTCAATATTCCCGATAATCAGTTTACGGTGATTATCGGCCCGAACGCCTGCGGCAAGTCGACGCTGCTGCGGGCGCTCTGTCGTCTGCTGAAGCCACGTGCCGGACAGGTGCTGCTTGACGGCAAAGATATTCATCAACTGGGCACCAAAGCGCTGGCGCGTCAGCTTGGCCTGCTGCCGCAACATGCCATCGTGCCGGAAGGGATTAGCGTGGCTGAACTGGTGGCGCGGGGTCGTTATCCACACCAGAGTTTGTTAAAGCAGTGGAGCGAAGCGGATCAGCAGGCGGTCAGCGCGGCAATGCGCGCGACAAATGTCGAACAGCTTGCGGATCGCAGTGTCGATGAGCTGTCGGGCGGCCAGCGTCAGCGGGTCTGGGTGGCGATGGTACTGGCGCAGCAAACCCCGCTGTTACTGCTGGATGAGCCGACCACCTGGCTGGATATTGCGCATCAAATCGAGTTGCTGGATCTGTTTCGTGAGTTGAATCAGCAGGCGGGCCATACGCTGATTGCGGTGCTGCACGATCTGAATCAGGCCTGTCGCTATGCCGACCATCTGATTGTGATGCGCAGCGGCGAGATTATTGCGCAGGGCAAACCGGCGGACATCATCAGTGCGGAACTGGTTGAGCGCGTATTTGGCATGGCCTGTATTGTGATTGACGATCCGGTGTCACATACGCCAATGATTGTGCCCTGCGGGCGTTTTCATGCCCCTTCGCCGGACTGAACGGGAAGGGGCGTCGCCGGTTACTCTGCGTTCAACAACCGTTGTAATCCGTCGAGCAGGCCACCGCGCCAGCAAAGGGAGTCGTGACCGCCGATAAATTCGCGCTGTTCGATACGATGTCCGGCGGCGGTTAAGGCCCGCAGCATCTGTTGATTAACAAAGCCGATACTTGGTTCGCGGTCGCCATATTCCAGGAAAATAGTCAGGGTGGCGGCGGCCACGTGATGCTCGTCGACCTGTCTGGTCAGCCAGCCTGGCTGATAGCTGTCGCGTTGCGCCGACTGAGTGACAAATTTTACCTCCGGCCACCAGAACGATCCCGACTGACTGAGCACCCGGCCAAAGCGCTGCGGCCAGTGCAGACCGGCATACATCGCCGCCAGACCGCCGTAGCTCTGACCGGCCACCACCGTGTGTTGGGGATCTTCGGTGAATGCCGCCCGGCGACGCGCCTCGGGCAGTAACTCCTGCTGTATCGCCTGCCAGAATTCGGGGTTACAGGGCAGTTCCTGTTCGCGGTGAGCCATATCAATAACATCAATAAATAACCAACAGGCAGCCGGCAGTAATCCTGCAGCCGTCTGCTGCTCAATTACCGAAAACAGTGGAATACCTTGCGCCCAGTTTTGCCCGTCGAGCAGAATCACCAGCGGGCGCGTGGCAGGCTGCGCGGTTTCGCCGCTGCTATACAGCCAGATGCGGCGCTGATTATCCAGCCGTGAGCTGTGCCAGTTGAATTGTTGCAGACGGCTAGTATCAACCGGCGCTTCACGGTGATGATCCCACGCCAGCCAGCCAGTTTGCGGCGGTGCAGCCGGCATATGCGCGGCAGATAGCGGCTGACCACGGCTGTTAAAATAGCTGCGCAGCGGATTCAGCGGGTCGGCGATCGCCAGCGGAAACAGCGATATCCACCATTCGCGCTGCTGCTGACTGGCGAGATTATCATCCGCGCTGAAAGCCGGTGGCAACTGGCTGGCATCGATCGGTATCAGGCTATAACTGCCGCGCCAGCGCGCATCGACGGTGGTTGACCAGTACCAGATATCGGTTCCGGCCAGTCGCTGCAAGCTTTGCGGCGTGCGGCTGTGATGGTCGGTGATGCCATTAATATCAATATACACCCGCACAATGGCGGATTGTTGTGCCGTTCCGGTCGGGTCACGCCAGAAATAGTTCATTTTCACTTCACTATTGCCTGCCGGTTCAATTAGCGGTGTGCCCAGTTGTGCCAGCTGTTGCCACCACTGCGGCTGACCGGCGTCTGCCGCTGCCAGTAAACCAGCCGCTGTACCCTCAGGTTGCACTGGCTTAATCGGGTTAATGCTCACCTTATCCTCCATTAGCGTGCGTCACAGAACCTGACGCGTTGTTGATAATATCTATCTTAAGAACTACTAATGCAAATGTCATTGAGAATTATTTACATTTGCAATAGCATCAGCGCCGACCTCAACTGAGTGAGTATTTTCCCTCTGTGGCAAGGGGTTATGGATATAACTGGGTATTTTCATCAGGCAGTGCTGACAGGGATTAACATCATGTCCGACCGAAATAAAAAACAGCCAGTCAAAGAACCGGCTATCAGAGTATTGCTGACTTCAACCTTGCTGGTGATGCCGGTTGCACACAGCATGGCGGCCAGCGAAAACACGCTGCTCGTCACAGCCGAGTCCGGGGAGAGTGTCACCGCACCACTAAAAGGCATCGTGGCGAAAGAGAGTGCTTCAGGCACCAAAACGCCAACGGCACTCAGAAAAACGCCGCAATCGATCTCGGTTATCACCCGCCAGCAGATGGACGATCAGGCGGCACCGTCGGTATCCGATGCGCTGAGCTATACCAGCGGCGTGCTCACCAACTACCGGGGTAACTCCAACCGTAATGATGAAGTAATCAGCCGTGGCTTTCGCTATGCGCCGAAGTTTCTCGACGGTCTGAGCTACGGTTTATCCGGCCAGGCGGGGGCGGCCGGGCAGGTTGATCCCTGGTTGCTGGAGCGGGTGGAGATGGTGCATGGCCCGGCATCGGTGCTGTATGGCCAGGTGAATCCCGGTGGGCTGATCAGCATGACCAGCAAGCGCCCGACGGCAGAGAGTATCCATAAAGTGCAGTTCAGCAGTGGTAATCAGCATCTGGCCGAAGCGGCATTTGATTTTGGCGGCGCGCTGAATGATGACTACTCGCTGTTTTACCGACTGAATGGTATCGCCAGCACCAGACATGAGTTCGTTAAGGATAATAAGCAGCAGCGCATGGCGATTGCGCCGGCCATCACCTGGTTACCGAATGACGATACCAGTATTACGCTGCTGACCAGCTACACCAACGAGCCAAAGGCCGGTTACCGTAACTTCCTGCCGTATGTCGGCACCGTGGTGCCGGGTAATGGCAGCTATATCCCTTACGACTTTAATGTCAGCGACCCGAGCTTTAATCAGGCGAAGCGTGAACAAACTTCATTAGGTTATATTTTTGAGCATAACTTTAATGAGGCGCTGTCGTTCCAGCAGAATTTCCGTTACAGCACCATGAGCGAATCCTACAAATATCTGGTGTTTACCAGCGGCGTGAGCGGCGCACCGACCACCATTGGCCGTCGTCCACAGCATGATAAAATTGAGTCGAAAGAGCTGGGCATTGACAACCAGTTTAAAGCGCTGTTTGACACCGGCGCGGTGCAGCATACGCTGCTGGCCGGTCTGGACTATAAATGGAGCGACCTCGACAGCAAGTTATGGCGCGAGAGCAGCGATAAATACAACCTGGACTGGACGCGTCCGCAGCCTGTCAGCGTAGACGAAAGCCAGTTAAGCCTTGCCACCAGTAGCCGTAAGAAGCTGGATCAAGTCGGGATCTATTTACAGGATCAACTGGAGTGGAATCAGTGGAATCTGCTGTTGTCGGGCCGTAATGACTGGTCAGAAGTGCGTACTCAGGATCGCACCGACAATACCCGCCGCCAGCAAAATGACAACAAGCTAACCGGTCGCGCCGGATTACTGTACGCCTTTGATAATGGCCTGTCGCCGTATATCAGCTACAGCACCTCGTTTGAACCTAACCTCAGTATTGGTGCGCCGGGCAGCGATCCGTTTGCGCCCACTACCGGCGAACAGACGGAAGTGGGGGTGAAGTTCCAGCCTCCGGGGCAGGATACGGTGCTGACGCTCTCGGCGTTTGATCTGACGCAGAAAAATATCAGCCAGTACAACAGCGTTCTTGGTTACTTCGAGCAGATTGGCAAGGTGAAATCGCAAGGTGTTGAAACGGAGTTACGCAGCCAGCTGACGCCGGAAATCGCGGTAATGGCGGCGTACACTTATACCGATGCGGTGACCAAAGCCAGCAGTAACCCGCTACAGGAAGGGCAGGCAATTGCTTCGGTTCCCCGTCACGCCGCATCGGCCTGGGGAAGTTACAGCTTCCTGGAAGGGGCACTGAACGGACTGACGCTGGGCACCGGTGTGCGTTATACCGGCACCACACCGGGTGACTCCGAGGGTGGGTTTAATGTGGCGCATTACACGCTGTATGATGCGATGGCGAAGTACCAGCTGGGTGCCATCTCCTCGGCGCTGAAGGGCACGACATTACAGTTGAATGTGAATAACCTCAGCGATAAACACTATGTTTCATCCTGTAGCAACACCTCGGCCTGCTTCTACGGCAGCGGTCGCAGTATCGTGGCGTCAGCGAGTTATAGCTGGTAGTAAAGGGATTGTGTTGGGGCGGTGATAACGCCGCCCCAACGGTTATCTTTAGCGGAACGGCGGCTCATTAAAGGTACGCAGCTTACGGGAATGCAGGCGGTCGCCTTCGGCACGCAGCAGATCGATGGCGCAAATACCGATTTGCAGATGTTCCGAAATCGCCCCTTCGTAAAAGCGGTTCGCCTGACCGGGCAGTTTGATTTCACCATGCAACGGTTTATCCGAAACGCACAGCAGTGTGCCGTAAGGCACGCGAAAGCGATATCCCTGCGCCGCGATAGTGGCGCTTTCCATATCCACCGCTACCGCCCGACTGAGGTTAAAACGCAGCGCCGACGCCGAGTAGCGTAATTCCCAGTTACGATCGTCAGTGGTGACCACCGTACCGGTACGCAACCGCTGTTTAACCTTTTCACCCGGCATGGCGCTGACAATTTTGGTGGCGTCGAACAGCGCACGTTGAACTTCCGCAATGCTGGGAATCGGAATATCCGGCGGCAGCACCGCATCCAGCACGTGATCGTCGCGCAGATAGGCATGCGCCAGCACATAGTCGCCAATCGTCTGACTTTCACGCAGGCCGCCACAGTGGCCGATCATCAGCCACGCATGCGGCCGCAGTACCGCCAGGTGGTCGCAAATGGTCTTGGCGTTCGACGGGCCAACGCCAATATTCACCAGCGTAATTCCCTGACCCTGTTCAGCAATCAGGTGCCAGGCGGGCATCTGATGATTTTTCCACGCCAGATCGGAAATGGTCTGCTGCGGATCGCGGGTTTCTGCGGTAATCACAATATTACCGGCGCAGGAGAGCGCCTGATACGGCGAATCCGCATCCGCAATCTGTTCGCAAGCCCAGCGCACAAACTCATCCACATAGCGGGTATAATTGGTAAACAGCACCCACGACTGGAAGTGCTCTACCGGCGTGCCGGTATAGTGTTTCAGGCGCGCGAGGGAGAAATCACTGCGCAGCGCATCAAAGTGGGAAAGCGGTAAGGTATCGGAGGGATGAAAGGTGCCATCAGCATTTTCATCGCCAATCTGCGACAGCTCGGTGGTCGGGAAATGCCGGGCGATACCGGCGCTCATACTGCGATCCAGCATCAGCCGGGAACCGTCAATCACATAAGGAAACGGAATCTCCTGCTGTGACGGCTCTACTTTCAGGGTAATCGGATATTCGCCGCTCAGCATTTCCAGCTGTTGCTGTAAATAGGCACGAAACAGCGCCGGTCGGGTGACGGTGGTGGTGTAACAGCCAGGGCGGGTAAAGCGACCAAAAGCGCGGGATAAGTGATGATCGGCGGCACTGCCTTCCCAGCTGACACGGATTTGCGGGTAAACAAACAGGCCAGCCGCACGTTGATCGGCCGCAGGCAGCGAGCCATCGGCAATATACGTGGTAATTGCATCACGTAATGCATTAACCGCCGCATCGTACATCGCTTCCAGTTTATCCAGTGCTTCTGTAACCGTAAGACCGTTCATAAAAATCTCCTTATGCGCTTTTGCCGTGAGTATATCACTGCGTCACACCAGTTTAGTCAGCTGCGCCGCCAGAAACAGACCGAGGCCAAATACGCTATGCGTCAGTAAGCTGAGTAGTCTGGCGCGCGCGGGGTTCGGCGCGTTAGCTGCCGCCACACCAAAGCCAAACGCCGGCTGCATAATCAGGAAAGGGGCGGCGCAGGTCAGCAGCCCGGCAAGTAACCCGGTCAGTAAACCCGGCTGATCCAGCCATTCCGCACCGGCCAGCAGCAACGGAATGACGGCAAATACCATGCCGGTAAGATAATGAAACAGCCAGCCGATCGTGCGCTCGCCTTTGACTGGCGGCGTTTGCAAAATAGTGCGGTGGACAAACTGGCCGCGAAACATCGACAAAATCCAGCGGCCTGGCAGGGCATAATTCAGCGGCGGAATGCCGAGCAGATGTTTTTGCAGCAGTGACCAGCCATCCATTAACAGCGTGGCACCGATACCGATCAGCGACAGACGAATAATGACCTCAGATAACATGCGTTACGCTCCGTACAGGGTAAGATGATAAGCTGAGCGGCATTGTGCAACCTAAAGTGAACTTCAAGTCAAGCATGAAAGAACTCGATATTGCTGAGGTGGCTCAGCGTGCAGGCGTCAGACCCTCGACGCTGCGTTTTTACGAGAAGAAAGGGCTGATCCAGCCGACGGGTCGCCACGGTTTGCGGCGGCAATATCACGTCGGGGTGCTGCAAAAACTGGCGCTGATTGCGCTGGGTCGCACCGCAGGTTTTACCCTGGATGATATTGCCGCGATGTTTACCGCGCAGGGGGAAATGGTGATTGATCGTGTGCTGCTTAGCAATAAAGCCAGTGAGATCGATCGCACCATTAAGCGGTTAATGAAGGTGCGCGACGGTTTACGACATGTTGCCAGCTGCCCGGCCAGCGACCATCTCGACTGCCCGGAATTTCGCAAAATTATGGCTAAGGCACAGCGCTAACCCCGCCGCTACAATGACCGATTCTGCTGACAGGCGGCTTCCATGGCATCCAGCGCGGCCTGATTATCCAGCCCCCATTGATACATCAGCTCAATGGGTTCGGCGAAGGTGCGGCCCAGTTCAGTTAATTCGTACTCCACTTTTGGCGGTACGACATTAAAAACATTGCGTTTGACCAGTCCACGCCGCTCGACTTCACGTAGCGATTGCACCAGCATTTTCTTTGATATGCCATCAAGGCTGCGCTGCAATTCGCCGGTACGGCATTTTCCGCCCGGCCAGTGATACAGCGCATGAATCACCATGGTGGTCCACTTTACCGAGAACAATTCCATTAAACGACGCGGTTCGGAATCCGCGTAAAACATCATTTTGCCGTCAACGATTACTGGCATATGGTCACCTTTTGGTACCTATGTCCCAAAAGGGTAACTACTACCAATATTAACCCCTTTTGTCTATAGTGGCCGCCCTCTGACATGGCCTGTGATAACAGGTGCAACCGACACAATCTGGATGATCCTATGAAAATTAAAGGCATTGTTGCCAGCGCGGCACATTTACCGCTCGCGCCAGCCAGCGTTGACGCGCGTGATGTTCAACCTGATGACGTTCGCATCGATATTCTCTATTGCGGTGTCTGCCATTCGGATCTGCATCTGGCGCGTAATGAATGGGGCGTCAGCCAGTACCCGATGCTGCCGGGCCATGAGATTGTGGGCCGGGTGCGCGAAACCGGTCATCAGGTCAGCCGCTTTAAAGCCGGCGATCTGGTGGGTGTGGGGGTGATGGTCGACTCCTGCGGCCACTGCGCGGCCTGTGCGGGCGCGGAAGAGCAGTATTGCGAAGCGGGCTTTACCCCGACTTATAACGGCAAAGATCGCTATACCGGCGGCACCACCTGGGGTGGTTACGCGGAAGGTATCGTGGTGGACAGCAAATTTGTGGTGTCCGTGCCTGAAAACCTTGAGCTGAGCGGCGTGGCTCCGTTGCTGTGTGCTGGCGTTACCGTCTGGTCGCCGCTGCGTCACTGGAATGTGAAAGCCGGTGATAAAGTCGGCGTGGTAGGACTGGGTGGCCTCGGCCATATGGCGGTCAAACTGGCCAGCGCATTGGGTGCTGAGGTGACGCTGTTTACCACGTCTCCGCAGAAAGGCGCGGACGCCATCCGTCTGGGCGCGAAATCCGTGGTGGTCTCGACCGATGCAAAACAGATGGCCGACGCGGCAAATACCCTCGATCTGATTCTGGATTGCGTGGCGGCTCCACACGATCTGGATGCGTATCTGAGTACGTTAAAAACCAACGGTCATCTGGTACTGGTGGGGATTCCCGACAGCCGCCATCCGGCACCGGATGTCACGCCAATGGTGTTCCGCCGTCTGAGCATTAGCGGAACCTCAATCGGCAGTATCCGCGAGACGCAGGAAGTGCTGGATTTCTGTGGTCAGCACAATATCACCGCGGATATCGAACTGATTAAAGGCAATCAGATTGAAGATGCCTTTGCCCGCATGCTGAAAGGCGATGTGAAGTACCGTTTTGTTATCGATATTAATAATACCGATTTCTGACGTGGCAGAGCCGGGGGCAGTTCCCCCGGCTTCGGCTGACGATCACTTCAGTTCAGTGGCATACTCGCTGACCGGAGTGATCTTTTTGATCAGTTGGTGATCGAAAAGAAATTGCTCATAGGCCTGGTAGCGTGCGCGATCCAGCTTAGCCGGATCGCTGGCAAATAATGGCAATGTTTTTTGCCACGCCAGTCGGTTCAGCTCGGTATTCAGTTCCGCGTGGCTGGCGGCGAAGCGGTTCCAGCTCTCCTCAGGATGCGCCTGCAAGTAGTCATTACCTTGCTTCAGTGCCGCGAGAAATTTCTTGATTTTAGGCTGATTGACGGCGGCTTTATTGGCAACAATAATCAGTTCGTCGTATGCCGGAACGCCATAATCCTCAACATTAAACACCACGGGCTGTTTGCCGTGCAACGCCAGTTCCAGTGCTTCAATATTGCGATAACCTCCAATAATGGCATCCACCTGACCCGCCATCAGCGCGCTGGTTAGCTGGAAATTCACGTTAATCAGTTTGATATCATCCGCCCTGAGCTTTTCATGATGCAGCATAGTGGCGACCGTGGCTTCCTCAATGCCGCTAACCGAATATCCAACTTTCTTCCCTTTCAAATCGGCCGGTGAGCGGATGTTTTTATCCAGCGCAATCAGCGTATTCAGCGGCGTGTTAATTAAGGTGCCGACGCGCATCAGCGGTAAACCCTGGTCGGCAAAAAAGTGCAATTGTGGCTGATAGGTAATGGCGAGATCGG
>NZ_JRXE01000050.1 GCF_001267535.1 Winslowiella iniecta
TCTGGTGCGTGAGCACAGCGGTGCTTACGGCATGGGCGTGGATTATGCCTACACCCTGGTGCATAAAGCCCCACAACGTCAGGCGTAATTTTTCATCCGGCGATACATTTCCCTCTTTTATAGCAACGCGCTGATTTAATCAGCGCGTTTTTGATCGTTATCAGCAATTTTCAAACTATTCACCCGATCTGGTTGAGAATGTTCTAGATTTAACTCTGATTAGTTACGTCAGTACTCAGAGGAAGATTATGAAAGCAGCTGTGGTTACCCCCGAACATTCGGTTGAGATTCAGGATAAAGAACTGCGCGAACTCGAGCATGGCGAAGCGTTACTCAGCATGGAATTTTGTGGCGTCTGTCATACCGATCTGCACGTTAAAAACGGTGATTTTGGTGAGGTGCCGGGTATTACCCTTGGCCATGAAGGCATCGGTATTGTGAAAAAGATCGGGCCGGGAGTTACGTCGTTAAAGCCGGGCGACCGTGCCAGTGTGGCGTGGTTTTTCAAGGGTTGTGGTCACTGCGAATATTGTAACAGCGGCAATGAGACGCTGTGCCGCGAGGTGAAAAACGCGGGTTATTCAGTGGATGGCGGCATGGCAGAAGAGTGTATCGTGGTTGCGGATTATGCGGTGAAAGTTCCGGATAATCTGGAACCCGCAGCGGCCAGCAGCATTACCTGCGCCGGTGTGACTACCTATAAAGCGGTGAAGGTGTCGCAAATCAAGCCAGGCCAATGGATTGCCATCTACGGCCTGGGCGGTTTGGGTAATCTGGCATTGCAGTATGCGAAGAATGTGTTTAATGCCAAAGTTATCGCGATTGATGTTAACGATGCGCAGCTGGAATTTGCTAAAAGTATGGGCGCTGATTTAGTGATTAACCCGGCGAAAGACGATGCCGCAAAGATCATGCAAGAGAAAGTGGGTGGCGCGCATGCCGCTGTAGTCACTGCGGTGGCTCGTTCGGCGTTTAACTCGGCGGTGGATTGCGTGCGCGCAGGGGGCCGGATTGTGGCGGTCGGCCTGCCACCGGAATCGATGGATCTGAATATCCCACGGTTGGTGCTGGACGGTATTCAGGTTCTGGGGTCGTTAGTCGGCACACGCGAGGATCTGAAGGAAGCGTTCCAGTTTGCTGCTGAAGGTAAAGTCGTACCTAAAGTCACCAAACGACCGCTAAAAGATATCAACGCCATATTTGAAGAGATGAAAAACGGCAAAATTACCGGCCGTATGGTGATCGATTTAAAGCTGTAGCGAACTGATAACCACCGGTTGCGATGTCGGATACCAGTGCTTCAGGCTGACGGGTATCCGCATCGCACACCACTTATCTGCATTGAATCAGTATTTTACCCGCAGGGCGCTGCTGCTGACAGAAGCGCAGCGCCGCTGATATATCGGTTAATGGAAAAATCGCAGCGATCTGAGTTTTGGCCACCCCATCACGGATCAGATCAAACACCTCATTCAGCTTCGCGGCAATCTGCGGGCGGCTGGCATGATGAATCCACTGCCGTAAATGAAAGTAACTGAAATGAATATCCGGCCGTTTTAGCCAGAATGCTTTGGGTATCGGTTCGCCGGACAGCAGACCGTAGCTGATAAATTTCCCGGATGGTTTTAACGCCGTCGCCAACGTCACTGCGCCTTTACCCCCGATGCAATCCAGCACTGCGTCCAGCCCACCTGCCGAATTTATTGCCAGTACCGCGCGCTGATCTTCGGCGCTTTCCATAAGCATGACCGTGCCTGGCGAAGCTTTATCCAGGGATTTCGCGGCTGCCTGATTCCGCACAATCGCGACGGTGTTGAGTTTCAGCCGCGCGGCCATTCTGAGCAGCATCACTCCGATGGCGGAATTAGCCGCATTGATGGCAATGCACGCACCGACGGGCAGTTGTAAAACATCGTTTAGCATCAACCATGCGGTCATGGGATTGACATAGCTGGTCGCCGCCTGTTCGTCAGTCATCCACTGCGGAACCTCAAAACACCACGCGGGATCGCTATATTTGATCTGCTGCCAGCCACCTGCGCTACCCAGAGGTAACACACGTTTCCCGCCGGTAGAAAGTTCGACGGTGCCAACCCCTTCGAAACCCGGCACAAAAGGTAGCTGCGTGCGTGTGGGATAGGCACCCGATATGGTAATCAGGTCAGAGGGGTTAATGGCAGCCAGCTGCATGCGCACCGCGGCTTTTCCAGATTCAGTCGGGCAGGGGAGATAATGCTCAAGCCCGACACAGTCAGCCGCTACACCAAAATGCTGAACAATTGCACGTAAAATGGAGGTGGAGTGCATAGTGAAGACATCGTTTTTAAGGAAAAAGGCATTTTAACAGAGATTGTTTAGTCACAAGCTGCTATCAGAATTTTACGACAGCAAAGCTAAATGAAGGTGCATAGAGTTAATTAGTATGGCTGAACCGTTTTAGTTGGATGCTTTCATAACATTCCTGTAACATTTTTGCTACCCCTCAACTCTTAAGGCTGTTTTTTTGAGCAGGCCAATCTCTTTTTCGTTGGGTTTGCTTAATCAATATTTAACTATGCATAAAACAAATCTGAGTGTTTAAGCGCCTGGTGGCAGGGTGGTGGGGGAGGTTTTGAACGATCAGACACTTTTCTTGCGCTAATTTCCCTTAAATCCGTAGGTTCTTTCCTCTTCAGTGCAGCGCATCGCCCACCAGAAAATAATACCTCCAACAAAGTTATTATAATTTTTAATGTTAACGGCTTTTTAGGAAAAATCTGTAATGAGCCAAATTTGGCTTTCTCTGGAGGCCGTAATCAGCCTTATTAAGGACAAACTCACGATAAAGCTTAATTATTGTATCGATGAATAATGTAGTGATACTTAACTTTTGGTGTATTATATCGTCAAATTGACTTAGTGCAAAGGGCCGGCATTGCACGAAATTTGCGATTTTAATCGCTTAAATAGCCATAGATTCAAGGCGTTAATTGCAGGATTGGTTGCGAGTGCTTGCTACGGACATTGGTAAATAAGAATCATCTGGGGTTTTGATAACCTTAAGCTATCATTTTTCTGTATTGATAGTTTTTGCCTATGACAATTTGGGTTAAGTAAGATTTAACCAATTTCTAATATGTGTGTCCGTCAGTTAGGATTTTGTAAAAGTTTAATTAATAGTGTGTCCGTTCGCCTGCTCTGACCATGAATGAAAATATTCATGAATAATTTCCAGAGATTATTTTTTTAATCGTACTTGCAGGTGTGAAGGTAATAGTCTATGGATGAAAATAATGATAATTACCAATTCGTTCTGGAGCCGATACACAATTTTTCTGGCTCGCTTATTGCCTATGAGCTTTTGACGAAGTTTGCCTCATCCAATAGACCTTTTGATCTCACCCAGGGCGATGATAATCTTTTTTACCCGCTCTCTCAGTCTGATCGCCTGTCAATATTCCGTCAGCAAATAACATTGCTGGATGAGCTTTATCAAAGGAATGATACCATCCCGAAAATATCCGTTAATATCGATAAAGACATCGCTGGTGAAATAACCAGTAGCAGTAGCCTGCAAGAAAAGATCGCGCAGATGCCTTTGCTGCGCTTTGAAATATGTGAATTTTTCACCAGTGATTCAGATAATGACGAATCCAGTTTGTTAAGAGAGTTGACGAAAATATGTCCCCTCTGGCTGGATGATTTCGGGGCGGGAAACTCAAATTTAACCCTGGTGATGAAGGGAGAGTTTGAATACGTGAAGATTGAAAAGAATTTTTTCTGGCAGCACGGTAGCAGCAATGCGTTTCGCGACTTGATCTCTCATCTTAACGCTTTTTGTGAGGGGATTATTGTCGAAGGAATTCAGCATGCAAAGCATGAGGAGCAGCTGCGGACGCTGGATATCACCGGGATGCAAGGCTATCACTGGGAACCCGTTCAGATTGACGCGATGATAAAACGACTGCACTGATAATCCAAATAATATATGGACTTCAGAAACAATTCTGAAAGAAAGGCGTAATTAAGCGTCTTTCTTATTTGCGTGTAAATTTTTTAATTTATCTGAGTAACTATTTGATGACAGTGTAGGTAAAGAATGAAAAGAACTCACCTTCCTGGACTTTCACTTCAAAAGATAATTTATCTCAGAAACTTATTTCCTTGTTAAATCATGGGGAATGAATCCACAGCAGTGCAGCTTTATACGTATCTCTGGGTGTTGTTATAAATACGAATAAAACCGCAAGCTCTGGTGACGCCTTACGGCGTGTTTTTTGTCTGTTATTACATGAGGAACAGTCAGAAATTATTGGTGTGATTGATTACTCGTAACCGAATGCCTAACCCTAATCGGGAGTGCAAGTTATATGAATGAAATCAAGGTAACCGCGAAAGATAGCGGTTCAACCTCCAGTATAAATGGGAGTGAAGTTAGCGTAACTTCGCCCAGTGTCGTCACGCTCCAACTGAACAGAGAGGACATCGCCTCCCTAACCCGCGATCAAAATAATTTGGTCGTCACTCTTCATTCCGGAGAGAAGGTCGTTATTAAGGATTTCTTTGTCGCTGATGCGGAAGGAAATATCAGCGATTTAGTGCTTCAGGATGATACAGGCGCTTTGTGGTGGATTGAGAATCCGGGGCCGGGTTTTGAATTTACCTCGATCGCTGACATCGAAGGACTGCTTTACGGAACCGGGACCAGTGCCACTACCGCTGCCTTTTTGGGTGCCGGTGGTTTAGGTTTTCTCGGGCTGGCTGCAGCAGCTAACTCCTCAGGCAGTGAATCGCGTGATCTGTTGAACGACAGCGATTCTGACAGTGACTCCGACTCTGACTCTGATAGTGACTCTGACTCTGACTCTGACTCTGACTCTGACTCCGACAGTGATTCAGATAGCAGCGATTCAGACTCTGACAGCGACTCTGATTCAGACAGCGACTCTGATTCTGACAGCGACTCTGATAGCGACAGTGATTCTGATTCAGATAGCGATTCAGATAATAGCGATTCAGACTCTGACAGCGACTCTGAGTCAGACAGCGACTCAGACTCCGAAAGTGATTCAGACTCTGACAGCGATTCTGATTCCGACAGTGATTCAGACTCCGAAAGCGACTCCGATTCCGACAGCGATTCTGATTCTGACAGTGACTCCGACTCCGAAAGCGATTCAGACTCCGACAGTGATTCTGATTCCGACAGTGATTCTGATTCCGACAG
>NZ_JRXE01000051.1 GCF_001267535.1 Winslowiella iniecta
AAGAACCGACCAGCGCACCGGTAACGATCAGCAGGTCGTTGCTCAGCATAAAGCCTGCTGCCGCTGCCGCCCAACCGGAATAGGAGTTCAGCATCGACACCACCACTGGCATATCGGCACCGCCGATAGAGGCCACCAGGTGCCAGCCAAATGCCAGCGCGATAATCGTCATCAGCAGCAGCGCAAACACCTGTACGCCGACACTGTCGGAGCGAACAAACATCAGCAGCAGCAGGAATGACACCACCAGCGCCAGCAGATTCAGCTTGTGACGATGCGGCAGCATCAGCGGACGCGAAGAGATTTTGCCACGCAGTTTGCCAAACGCCACAATCGAACCGGTAAAGGTCACCGCGCCGATAAAGATGCCGAGAAACACTTCGGTCAGATGAATATTTTCCATGACCGGCAACAGACCCGGCGCATGGTCGATATAGCTGTTAAAGCCCACCAGCACCGCCGCCAGGCCGACAAAGCTGTGCAGCACCGCGACCAGCTCCGGCATTTCGGTCATCTCGACCTTTTTCGCCAGACGAATACCGATCGCGCCACCGATCACCATTGCCAGCAGGATCCAGCCAATATTGCCGCTGTCCGGTCCGAAAATGGTGGCAATCAGCGCGATCGCCATACCGCTGATACCAAAAATATTGCCCCGCTTCGAGGTCTCATGCTTAGAGAGACCGGCAAGGCTGCAAATAAACAGAATTGCGGCAACAATGTATGCTGCAGTCACTAATCCGCCAGACATATTGTTAGCCCTCAGTTCTTACGGAACATTTTCAGCATGCGCTGAGTAACGGTGAATCCACCGAAAATATTGATGCTGGCAATCAGCACCGCCACGAAGGAGAAGAACGTTACCCAGCCGCCGTGCCCGATCTGCAATACCGCACCGACCACGATAATGCCGGAGATCGCATTGGTTACCGACATCAGCGGGGTATGCAGCGCATGGCTGACATTCCACACCACGTAGTAACCGACCACGCAGGAGAGCGCGAACACGGTAAAGTGCGACAGGAACTCGGCCGGAGCCACATTCGCCAGGCAGGCAAACAGCACAATAGCCAGCGCAATCAGCAGGTATTTGCGCACCGGCGAGGCCGGTTTGGCCGGCTCTTTCGCCGCCGGTTTCACTTCAGGCTGAGGCGCTTTTGGCGCAGCAGACACCTGAATCGGAGGCGCTGGCCAGGTGACTTCGCCGTCACGAATCACCGTCACGCCGCGCACCACCACGTCGTCGAAATCAATGGCGATTTCGCCGTTTTTCTCTTTGCACAGCAGTTTCAGCAGGTTAACCAGATTGGTGCCGTACAGCTGTGAGGACTGGGTTGGCAGACGGCTTGGCAGATCGGTATAGCCAATAATCTTCACGCCGTTGTCAGTGGTGGTCACGGTATCGGCAACCGTCAGCTCACAGTTGCCGCCGGTTTGCGCGGCCAGGTCAACAATCACACTGCCCGGTTTCATTGCTGCCACCATTTCACGGGTGATCAGCTTCGGTGCCGGACGGCCCGGGATCAGCGCCGTGGTGACAATAATGTCGACTTCCTGCGCCTGCGCGGCAAACAGCGCCATCTCTGCCTTAATAAAGGCTTCTGACATCACTTTGGCATAGCCATCGCCGCTACCGGCTTCTTCTTCGAAGTCCAGTTCAAGAAACTCGGCGCCCATACTCTGCACCTGCTCCTTCACTTCCGGGCGGGTATCAAAGGCACGCACAATTGCGCCAAGACTGCCTGCGGCACCAATCGCCGCCAGCCCGGCAACACCGGCACCGATCACCATCACTTTGGCCGGCGGAACTTTGCCCGCAGCAGTAATCTGACCGGTAAAGAAGCGACCGAACTCGTGCGCCGCTTCAACAATCGCGCGGTAACCGGCAATATTCGCCATCGAGCTGAGCGCATCAAGGGATTGCGCGCGCGAAATACGCGGCACCGCATCCATTGACATCACTGTCACCTTACGCGCCGCCAGCTTTTCCAGCAGCGCCGGATTTTGTGCTGGCCAGATAAAGCTCACCAGCGTACTGCCTTCTCGCGTCAGCGCAATCTCTTCATCCGTCGGCGCATTCACTTTCAGCACAATATCGGACTGCCAGACATTCACCGCATCGGTAATGCTGGCCCCGGCAGCGACAAAAGCCGCATCATCAAAGCTGGCCAGCTTACCTGCGCCGCTTTCAACCGCTACCGTAAAGCCGAGTTTTAACAGCTGCTCGACGGTTTTCGGCGTCGCAGCGACTCGCGCTTCATTGGGCAGCCGCTCTTTCGGTACTCCAATTAACATAGTATTCCCTTTCATCGGTTATCCCCTGGGTCATTAACACCACTGCATGCCAGATGCCCGGGTAGAGTCAGGATGGTTTGCATTCACTTGCTCCGGTCCTTATGACCGAAACTCACTTGTTTCAAACTATTTATAACCTACTGAAAATATGTCTCTCGATCCACTCGCCGCGCGCTTTAGCCGACACTTTCACATAAAAATTCAGAGGCAAGTGGTAAAACCGCTATTTTGGCACTGAATTTAGCAGCAAATTACGCATAATCTGCTATGCAAAATCGGTTCATGACAAATTTATCAACTGCAAAAACCATTAATTAACAAAGCGTTAACTAATTAACTAATATCAATAACCGGCATAAGTGGTAAAGGAGCCACTCTTCGCTCAGTTTTGTACTTAATTTACGGAAACAGAAAATTGCCTCATAACGATGCACAGAAATGGCATAAATTGCCTGAGACAGCAGCCATTATTACATGCAATAATCGACAGCTAATCTGTTACACATCAAGAGTCCAGCACGTTTTCGTACTCATTTTTTGCGTAAGGCGAAGGATTATTTTTATGAAGCTGAAGAACACCATTCTGGCGACGACCCTGTTGTCTATTACGACATTATCCGCCCACGCGGCACAGGAATTGTCTCCAGAAAAAGCGGCCTCGTTAAAGCCATTTGAGCGTATTTCCATCAACGGCCGTTTTAACGCGATTAGCGACGCCAGCGCAGCCATCTCCAAACGCGCCGACGAAAAAGGCGCGGCCTCTTACTATATTCAGGGCATCAGTGATAATAACGGTAATGGCGGCAACTGGCGCGTCACCGCCGATCTTTATCACGCCGATGCGCCTGCCGCGGTGAATACGACCGAGTACCGCGTATTTAACGGCGTGAAAGAGCTGCCAAAAGGCGAAGCGTACCAGCTGGAACCTTTCGATACCGTCTCGGTTAGCGGCTTCTATCGCAGCCAGCCGGACGTTAATGACGCGATTTCCAAAGCGGCCAAACAGAAAGGCGCGGCCTCATTCTTTATCGTGCGTCAGATTGATGCCAACAGTGGCGGTAATCAGTACATCACTGCCTATGTGTATAAAGCTGATGCGGCGAAACGTCAGGTGCAGAGTCCGAACCTGATCCCTGCCGACTCTGAGGCCGGTAAAGCAGCACTGGCTGCTGGCGGTGCGGCGGCGAAGAGAGTGGAAATTCCGGGCGTGGCCTCATCTGAAACCCCAAGCATTCACGCGGTGTTTTTCTGGGAAGGCGATATCCTGCTGGATTACGCGATTGTTGGCCTGATCGCCTGGCGCATGATCCGCGAT
>NZ_JRXE01000052.1 GCF_001267535.1 Winslowiella iniecta
GCCGCCTTGCTTCAGCACAAAATCTTTCGTTTCCGCAGATTCTTCAATCCGTTATGAACAAGCTGAAATTGATGGTTCTCTCACACACAACCACCAAAACACTTCTGGCGTTGTAAGGTTAAGCCTCACGGGTCATTAGTACCGGTTAGCTCAACGCATCGCTGCGCTTACACACCCGGCCTATCAACGTCGTAGTCTTCAACGTCCCTTCAGGACCCTCAAGGAGTCAGGGAGAATTCATCTCGAGGCAAGTTTCGCGCTTAGATGCTTTCAGCGCTTATCTTTTCCGCATTTAGCTACCGGGCAATGCCATTGGCATGACAACCCGAACACCAGTGATGCGTCCACTCCGGTCCTCTCGTACTAGGAGCAGCCCCTCTCAATTCTCCAGCGCCCACGGCAGATAGGGACCGAACTGTCTCACGACGTTCTAAACCCAGCTCGCGTACCACTTTAAACGGCGAACAGCCGTACCCTTGGGACCTACTTCAGCCCCAGGATGTGATGAGCCGACATCGAGGTGCCAAACACCGCCGTCGATATGAACTCTTGGGCGGTATCAGCCTGTTATCCCCGGAGTACCTTTTATCCGTTGAGCGATGGCCCTTCCATTCAGAACCACCGGATCACTATGACCTGCTTTCGCACCTGCTCGAGCCGTCACTCTCGCAGTCAAGCCAGCTTATGCCATTGCACTAACCTCACGATGTCCGACCGTGATTAGCTGACCTTCGTGCTCCTCCGTTACTCTTTAGGAGGAGACCGCCCCAGTCAAACTACCCACCAGACACTGTCCCCACGCCGGATCACGGCGCCAGGTTAGAACATCAAACATTAAAGGGTGGTATTTCAAGGTTGGCTCCACGCAGACTGGCGTCCACGCTTCAAAGCCTCCCACCTATCCTACACATCAAGGCTCAATGTTCAGTGTCAAGCTGTAGTAAAGGTTCACGGGGTCTTTCCGTCTTGCCGCGGGTACACTGCATCTTCACAGCGAGTTCAATTTCACTGAGTCTCGGGTGGAGACAGCCTGGCCATCATTACGCCATTCGTGCAGGTCGGAACTTACCCGACAAGGAATTTCGCTACCTTAGGACCGTTATAGTTACGGCCGCCGTTTACCGGGGCTTCGATCAAGAGCTTCTCCTTGCGGATAACCCCATCAATTAACCTTCCGGCACCGGGCAGGCGTCACACCGTATACGTCCACTTTCGTGTTTGCACAGTGCTGTGTTTTTAATAAACAGTTGCAGCCAGCTGGTATCTTCGACTGGCTTCAGCTCCGGGAGCAAGTCCCTTCACCTACGCGCCAGCGTGCCTTCTCCCGAAGTTACGGCACCATTTTGCCTAGTTCCTTCACCCGAGTTCTCTCAAGCGCCTTGGTATTCTCTACCTGACCACCTGTGTCGGTTTGGGGTACGATTTCGTGTTACCTGGAGCTTAGAGGCTTTTCCTGGAAGCATGGCATCAGTTACTTCACCACCGTGGTGGCTCGTCATCACGCCTCAGCCTTGGAGCATTCCGGATTTGCCTGGAATGCAAGCCTACACGCTTAAACCGGGACAACCGTCGCCCGGATAACCTAGCCTTCTCCGTCCCCCCTTCGCAGTAACACCAAGTACAGGAATATTAACCTGTTTCCCATCGACTACGCTTTTCAGCCTCGCCTTAGGGGTCGACTCACCCTGCCCCGATTAACGTTGGACAGGAACCCTTGGTCTTCCGGCGAGCGGGCTTTTCACCCGCTTTATCGTTACTTATGTCAGCATTCGCACTTCTGATACCTCCAGCAGACCTCACAGTCCACCTTCGACGGCTTACAGAACGCTCCCCTACCCAACAACGCATAAGCGTCGCTGCCGCAGCTTCGGTGCATGGTTTAGCCCCGTTACATCTTCCGCGCAGGCCGACTCGACCAGTGAGCTATTACGCTTTCTTTAAATGATGGCTGCTTCTAAGCCAACATCCTGGCTGTCTGTGCCTTCCCACATCGTTTCCCACTTAACCATGACTTTGGGACCTTAGCTGGCGGTCTGGGTTGTTTCCCTCTTCACGACGGACGTTAGCACCCGCCGTGTGTCTCCCGTGATAACATTCTCCGGTATTCGCAGTTTGCATCGGGTTGGTAAGCCGGGATGGCCCCCTAGCCGAAACAGTGCTCTACCCCCGGAGATGAGTTCACGAGGCGCTACCTAAATAGCTTTCGGGGAGAACCAGCTATCTCCCGGTTTGATTGGCCTTTCACCCCCAGCCACAAGTCATCCGCTAATTTTTCAACATTAGTCGGTTCGGTCCTCCAGTTAGTGTTACCCAACCTTCAACCTGCCCATGGCTAGATCACCGGGTTTCGGGTCTATACCCTGCAACTTAACGCCCAGTTAAGACTCGGTTTCCCTGCGGCTCCCCTATACGGTTAACCTTGCTACAGAATATAAGTCGCTGACCCATTATACAAAAGGTACGCAGTCACCCCACATTTAAGAGGCTCCCACTGCTTGTACGTACACGGTTTCAGGTTCTGTTTCACTCCCCTCGCCGGGGTTCTTTTCGCCTTTCCCTCACGGTACTGGTTCACTATCGGTCAGTCAGGAGTATTTAGCCTTGGAGGATGGTCCCCCCATATTCAGACAGGATGTCACGTGTCCCGCCCTACTCATCGAACTCACAATAAGTGCATCTTCGTGTACGGGGCTATCACCCTGTGTCGCGCCACTTTCCAGAGGCTTCCACTGATGCACAAACTGATTCAGGTTCTGGGCTGTTCCCCGTTCGCTCGCCGCTACTGGGGGAATCTCGGTTGATTTCTTTTCCTCTGGGTACTTAGATGTTTCAGTTCCCCAGGTTCGCCTCATTAAGCTATGTATTCACTTAATGATAGTGCAACGGATTGCACTGGGTTTCCCCATTCGGGTATCGACGGTTGTAACGCCTCATATCGGCTTACCGTCGCTTATCGCAGATTAGCACGCCCTTCATCGCCTCTGACTGCCAGGGCATCCACCGTGTACGCTTAGTCGCTTAACCTCACAACCCACAAGTGTTTCCACTGCGGCTGTAAGCATTTGAGAGACTCGAACATATCGTGATTCATTTCTTATTACGGAGAAATGAGACGACATGTCGTTTCAATTTTCAGCTTGTTCCGGATTGTTAAAGAGCA
>NZ_JRXE01000053.1 GCF_001267535.1 Winslowiella iniecta
GATTGACCATATGCAGTATCGGCATGGCGACCGATTTTTCCATCCAATGCTGGATGCGGCGCTGGAGAAGCATAGTTCGATGGAGAGCTCTTTGCAGAAAATCAGAGAGGCGTTAAGGAGTTTTACTTACTGGGAGAGGGGCTATTTCCCGCATGACATGGTAAAAGAGATAACCAAGAGTATAAGTAAAAGCGTGCTTCCAAAGTTTAACAATCCGATGGATCGTATAAATGGGCTTGGGATCAGTATTCATGACACTTGGGCAACCCATATTACGCTTGAGTCTCTTGAAATCACAGGCTCGCGCTACAAAGCAAAAAGTTCATTATCGAATTCAGGACCACTTTGGCCTGGATGAAGATGATATTACTGATCTCTTTTATCGGCAATTTCGTATTTTTCGTATCTGGTTCACATTACAACGTTGGCAGGGCTACGGCTATCAACCTTTTATCACTGAAATGAATGCCACCATAACAATTGAAGGCCATCGTGATGAAAAAGCGTAAAATATTACTAATTTTTCTTATCATATTTGCTGGCGCTGTCATATGGCGTCTGATGATACCGGTGGAAATTATTGACATTCATAGCTCTAAGTATAAAAGCAGTTATGACATTATCGTTAAAAACCTTCCTTTAACTGATAAAGGTAAAATTCAATGGTGGGAAAAAAATAAAGAACAACTGAGACTGAAATACAACCTTTCGATTATGAACGAAAAGTATGACGTAAATTTCTTTGTCGCAAAGTATAAAATTGACAGAGGAACCGATCAAGACAGCGATTTATTATGTTTTGATGATATGAATGCGAAAGCTAACTGCATTGAAAAGGATAATCAACCAATGACGATATGGTATATAGCCGAAAAAGGCCAAACCATTTTCTTGCTAAATAACTGGAAGAATAAATATATCAAATATGATGCTACCGGACGTCTCGATAAGGTGCGGTAACGATAAGAATTTCCGCAAATTGAGGGAACTCATAATGACCCGTTTTAAATGGTTGATATTGCTCCTGGTCGTTACTTTTTTTTGTGGATTTTTACGCATACTGTTCCCGACGAAAATTATCGCGGTTCATCGCGTCAGTGATCGGTATACTTTCGACGTCATTATAAAATATCCGCCTGTAACAGATAAAGGCAAGATCCAATGGTGGGAAAAAAAACAAGATTTATTTTAAAGAAAAACACCAGGTCCCAGTAGGACAGAGAGATTACCGAGTCACTTTTTGGGTGGCAGATTACAAAATAGATTCAGAAACTGTTCAGGACAGTGATCTGTTATGTTTTAACGAGATGAAAAGTAAAGCCAACTGCATCGAAAAAGATAATCAACCGATGGCGGTCTGGTATCGATATGATACCAGACAAATACTTTTCTCATTCGATAATGGAACAACCAGTTATATGAAAAATGATATTACAGGCCGTATGCGGCAGATAGAGTAAAAAATTTAGTTTGTATCAGCTGCATCTGGTTCACATTACAACGTTGGCAAGGCTACGGCTATCAACCCTTTATCACTGAAATGAATGCCACGAAAACGATTGAGGGTCATCGTGATGACAAATTTTAGATGGTTTTTTTTATCCATTATCATTTCAGGTGCATTTATAGGATGGCATCTTATGCAACCGACTGAAATCATAGATACTCACCGCCTTAACAACAAAAACAGCTTCGATATCATTGCCAGGCACCTTCCGATAACCGACAAGGGAAAAATTCAGTGGTGGGAAAAGAATAAAAAAAAGCTGGGTAAAGAAAACAGCATCCTCTTAGAACCCAATGATTACCGTATTAGTTTTTGGGTCAGCAGCTATAAGGTAGATTCGGGAACCGATCAGGATAGCGATTTATTATGTTTTGATAATATGAATGCGAAAGCTAACTGCATTGAAAAGGATAATCAGCCAATGACGATATGGTATATAGCCGAAAAAGGCCAAACTATTTTCTTGCTAAATAACTGGAAGAATAAATATATCAAATATGATGCTACCGGACGTCTCGATAAGGTGCGGTAACGATGAGAATTTCCGCTACAATCAGGTAAACCCGGGATTGACGCAACCCCGGGTTTACACTACTGACTAATAACGCTCATCCCGACGCCCCGGCGTCGCGCTCCAGATACGGCGTACATGAACGGTTATCTCTGCGCGATCATGGTAAAGCAATACCCAGCTACGCCAGCCTGCTGTCCTCATAATTAATTAACTGATTCTTTAATAGTAACAATCAATTAAATCGCGCTGATTATTTTTCCAGCAGACTATCATAGTGTTTCGCTGTATTGTATATTAATTACCTGAGGGAACTGAAACATAATAACAGGATGTTATCTATGGATACTTTTATCGACAAAAAAACCGCAGATACCAAGGTTGCAACTGCCAATCCGTATCTATGAAACCCAGCGTAAAATGGATGATTACTTTGCTGATGATATGAACTATGGCGATATCAGCG
>NZ_JRXE01000054.1 GCF_001267535.1 Winslowiella iniecta
AGAAATGGCTAAGTCTGTATTTAAAAACGCCATTGATTACCGCCGGGTCCGGGTACATCACGGTGGTTACTTGCCATTTGGCCTGCAGCATAAGGATACTGCCATGACGCCAAATGGTGAGATGTACTATCCCACACTGCTTTATAATGACGATTTCGCTAAAGCAGAAGCAGCACAACAATGGCTATTTATCCATGAGATGGCGCATGTCTGGCAGCATCAAATGGGCATGAGTGTAAGAACTCGTGGCCTGATAAGCTGGCTGGTAGAATACAAATATTCGCTTCCACCTTATTACACCTTAGCGGATTATCCTATGGAGCAACAAGCCTCTATCATTGCGGATTACTTTATCCTTACTGAGTTTGGCATGGAGAGATGGCTTAAAGAAAACTTTTTTAAAGGCATTGTCGGCCCGGACTTACTTAATAAGTATGAGAATACATTAAAATATTTCATTGAAGATCCCAAAGACAGGAGAACCCTGTGCAAATGAAAAACCTCCCTTTAATACTGTGCTGTTTTCTATTGACAGGCTGCCCTATTCATCCATTACCCATCAGGGCTGCAATTGTATCATTAAAGGAAGATGGACAACCCTGTTTTAAAGTAACAAGGGAGTCAGTCACCGTTAATAATCAATCACGTATACTAAGTATTGTTGTCAACAAAGAATCCGAAGATGGCTATATGCGTGAGATATGGAGCAGTGACGACCTCGATTTTCCAATCAAAATAGTCGTTCCCGGCCAATGCATTCCAGTCGACTATAGATTTGAGCCATATCAGAAATATAGCGTCACCATTTACACTATCGTGCCACCCAATCAGGTGGAAACCAAACGTTTCTGGAGAGCGAGGTTTGAGCTGCAAAATCTGAAAGCTTAGCGAGGGAGAATAAAAATGACGATTATCGAAGAAGGATCTTCAAGACGTCTGACTGGTGAGTCAGAAATGGCTAAGTCTGTATTTAAAAACGCCATTGATTACCGCCGGGTACGGGTACATCACGGTGGTTACTTGCCATTTGGCATGCAAAATAAGGATACTGCCATGACGCCAAATGGTGAGATGTACTATCCCACGTCACTTTATCAGGATGACTACTCAAAGAGAAAATCAAAAGATCAATGGTTGTTTATCCATGAAATGGCACATGTCTGGCAGCATCAAATGGGTATGAATGTCAGAACGCGTGGCTTAATAAGCTGGGCGGTTGAATATAAATACTCTTTACCCCCCTATTACACCCTCGCTGACTTTGCTATGGAGCAGCAAGCATCGATCATTGCCGACTACTATATCCTTATAAATTTCGGCCTTGAAAAATGGAACGATGATAAATTATTTACCGGGCTTATTGGACCAGATTTAGTTAACAAATATCAAAGTATACTGATAAAGTTTTTAAACGACCCTACTGACAGGAGCGCGCTGTGGAAATTAAAAAAGTGACTCTTGCTCTAAGCTGTATTATATTGACTGGTTGTTTTTTACATCCAATGCCATTCAGAAGCACTGTAGCCTCACTAAAACCAGATGGGCAACCCTGCTTTAAAGTAAAAAAAGAGTCGGTCACTGCTAATAATCAGTCGAGAATAATGAGCATTGTTATCAATAAAAGGTTTGAGGATGGCTATATGCGCGAGATATGGAGCCAGCGCGAGCACTCTTTTCCGATTAAGGTAGTTGTACCCGGTGAATGCATCCCCGTCGATTATCACTTTGTACCAAATGTAGAATATAGCGTTACTATCTATACTATTATTCCGCCCGACAAAATAGAAACTAAACGTTCATGGGACGCAAACTTCCAGTTACAAGATTTAAAACCATGATGAAAATTGGCTACCCAGGGAGCCGCTTTAGTTAGTACAGATATTAGTACCACCAATAACACAATGGCTCTCTATGTCCGATCAGAAGTCCCCTGACATGTACTTAGCATGACTCTGAAAATGAATGTTCTTTATGCTTTATTTTCGGTAATACTCATATAGGGAAAAGAATGAAGATGATTATTGAAGAAGGATCTTCAAGACGTCTGACTCATGGTGAGTCAGAAATGGCTAAGTCTGTATTTAAAAACGCCATTGATTACCGCCGGGTCCGGGTACATCACGGTGGTTACTTGCCA
>NZ_JRXE01000055.1 GCF_001267535.1 Winslowiella iniecta
AGGAAATTGCCGAAACGATCAATGGTAACGCCCGGCATACCATCCGATTCACCGGCAATCAGGCGATAGCTGTCGAGATCGTCACGTTCTGCCAGCCAGTCACGCAGTGATTGCGCCGCCTGCAAACGACGAATAAAGAAGTCGATATCAACCGATTCATCCTGCTGCCAGCTCCAGACACGTGCGCGAATCTGTGACTGCGGCGAGTATGCGGCGCGTGCCAGCCATTTGCCCTGGCTGTCACAAACATCAATGGTTTCGCCACTGCTGGCTTTGCCTTCCATACGCGCGACGGCACCGGAGAACACCCATGGATGACGACGTAACAGGGACTTTTCCCGGCCCTTAGCGAGAATCAAACGAACGCTCATATTTTGCTATGCTTACCTACAGAAAATTTGCGTCATTGTCGGGTGCTGACCGGCAAATTGCAATTATCCTGATGCACAGGAGGAGATAATGGCAGAAGTATGCAGCAAAATTTGGCTACATGGCGTGGTTCAGGGCGTTGGTTTTCGTTACAGCACGCAGCTGCAGGCAAAAAAATTGGGGCTGAATGGCTATGCGCGCAATCTTGATGATGGCAGCGTGGAAGTGCTGGCCTGCGGTGAGGCGCAGCAGGTGCAGGCTCTGCTGGCATGGTTAAAGGCGGGCGGCCCCCGCAGCGCGCGGGTGGATAAGGTGCTGGTGGAACCGCATCAACCCGCTCAGCAGCCGCACGGTTTTACCACTGGCTAACTCAGAGACATTTTACCGGTTTAGGCAGGCCAGCGATTTTGGTTGCCTGCTTTGCTGGTCCATCCGGGAACAGGCGGAACAGATAACGGCTATTGCCTTTCTCTTCACCGAATTTTTGTGCCACGGCTTTTACCAGCATACGCACGGCCGGAGAGGTATTGAACTCAAGGTAAAACTCGCGAACAAACCGCACCACTTCCCAGTGCGCTTCACTCATTTCGATCGACTCTTCTGTAGCAATATGCAATGCCAGCGCTTCATTCCAGTCATTAAGACTTTTCAGATAACCCTGCGCGTCGCGCTCAATCTCTCTGCCTTCAAATAACACGTTGCTGCCTCGCTCTCTTATGACGCTGCGCAGTTTAGCAAACTTTTCCTTCAGCAAAAAATAAAGCCCCGCAAGCGGGGCTTTATCTGTTCATCCGTTGGGCTTAGTTACTGCGGGCGAAGCCGAGAATGCTCAACAGGCTGATAAAGATGTTGTACAGCGAGACATACAGGCTGACGGTAGCGCGAATGTAATTGGTTTCGCCACCGTGGATGATATTGCTGGTTTCCCACAGGATGGCACCGGCCGAAAACAGAATAAACATCGCGCTAATTGCCAGATGTAGCGCAGGAATTTGCAGGAACAGGTTAGCGATGACCGCCACCAACAGCACCACAAAGCCCGCCATCATCATGCCGCCGAGGAATGACATATCCTTGCGTGTTGTCAGCACATAAGCAGAACAACAGAAGAAAACTACTGCCGTACCACCCAGCGCCAGCGCGATAACATCGCCCATTCCGGCACTGAGGAAGCTGTTAAGAATCGGGCCAAGGCAGTAGCCAAGGAAACCGGTAAAGGCAAAGGCCGCCAGAATACCCGCCGGGCTGTTTGCCAGTTTGTGTGTCAGAAACATCAGGCCGTAGAAGCCAACCAGCATCAGGATCAAACCTGGTGAGGGCAGGGCAAACACGGTGCTGGCCGTTGCGGTAATCGCTGAGAAGGTCAGCGTCAGGCCAAGCAGGAAATAGGTATTGCGCAGAACTTTATTAGTACTTATTAGCGAGCTTTCGCGTGTGGAGCTAACAATGCGATCCATAAAACGCCTCTCTTCGGGTCACCATATAGCGACGACAATAAGGAAGCGGAGTAAATAAAGGAAGACGTTTTACCCTTCTTTACGCGTTAAACTGCTGATAATTCGTACATGAAGGCGATAAATACAACAAAAAACGCAAAGTTGATGTTTTTTCAGGCGAATGAATCAAAACCTGCTTTACAAGCATCGGGCACATGTTTATAGTGCGCCTCATTGCGGAGGGGTGGCCGAGTGGCTGAAGGCACCGGTCTTGAAAACCGGCGACGGGAAACCGTTCGAGAGTTCGAATCTCTCCTCC
>NZ_JRXE01000056.1 GCF_001267535.1 Winslowiella iniecta
GGCCGAGTGGCTGAAGGCACCGGTCTTGAAAACCGGCGACGGGAAACCGTTCGAGAGTTCGAATCTCTCCTCCTCCGCCATCTTCTCTTAGCGTTCTGCTGGTAGTCATATCCCAAATCAAGTAATAACCTCTCTTTAAAGATTTTCTTAATGTTTTCTTTGACTGTTCAGTCACAAAATCGTTTTTCTTTGATGGATTTGTCACACGATCTCTTTAAGTTATTATTAGCTGCCCGTCGTCGCGACACTTGCAGTAGTCATTGACCTCTTACTCAGTATTTGGGCTTTTGTGATGTTCATCAAAGCGGTAGCCTGACTCTCTTTAATTTTACAGCTCAAGTGTTTGATTGCTGGCTGGCTTATCTGCTTTCTCATTATAAAAGCTATTGATGGATAATGTGTTTTATCAAAGACTGAGCGTGACAGTTTATTGATGGGGTACAACATGAATATCAATATGATTCGAATTCTGAATGTGGCAACCCTTTTCGTGTTTTCCAGTCTGACTGCATCTGCTATAGCCGTTTCGCCCGATAGCGGTGACCGGTTATTATCAGAGGATTACTCTGCTTCTGATTTTCCCACACAAGCTGCCGGGAAAATTTTGAAAAAAACCAGAGTCGAAGGTAAATATGCAATCACTAACGCTGATGAGGTTTATAAAGTTTTTTATACCGCGACAGACGGCGTTAATAGTAAAGTCAGAATCAATTCGGGAATCATATTCTTACCTGCGGGAAATCCCCCCAAAAATGGCTGGCCGGTGGTCAGTTGGCAACATGGCACGACCGGTATAGCCGATCGCTGCGCCCCTTCCTGGACAGGCCCGGATCAGCCGTCAAAAGTGGTAATCAGTAGTTGGATTGCCGCAGGATATGCTGTGGTTGCTGCGGATTATCAGGGGTTGGGAATGCCAGGTATTCACCCGTATTTAGAGCCAAAATCCTTAGCCTACAGCGTATTAGACTTACTTAAGGCAAGCCTGGCTGCTGAATTGGGCTTACAAAACACGATTGTGCTTCATGGTTGGTCCGAGGGTGGGGCGGCAACGATTGCGACAGCGCTCTATGCTCAAAAGTATGCGCCTGCACTGCATATTACTGGCGCGTCAAGTTCCGGAGCGCCCTATATAACACCTAAGACGCTCCGTTTTCTGGCATCGGATAAAACTGGATCGGCTGAAGTGGTCAGCTATGTCACCTATTTGTTGAATTCTGCCAGTCAGCTGGGAGCCGATCTTCCTGAAGATGATGTCTTTAGTGCGAAAGGAAAGCAGTTTGTCAGGACATACGGAAATTACTGCGTTGACGATTTAGTGCGTGAGGCCACCATCAACAAGTCTGAGCTAAATGAAATTGTAAATCGCAAGGCATTTGGTAATCAGCTGCTGCTTGAAAAAATAGCCTATCCGCCATTCAAAACTGAAATTCCGCTTTTTCTTTCAATTGGTGGCAGCGATACTGACGTCCCCACCAATATGCAACTCGCCCTGCAGCAAAAAATGTGTGCGGATGGGGCTAATCTGTCGTACAAGGTTTATTCGGCAGCTGACCACACCGCGACTCTTTTAGCGTCGGTCGAGGATACTATTGTTTTTCTGAGCGGCACTCAGGAGAAAAATGAAGACAGCACGTTTACTGCCCTGAGTTGCAAAAACTGATTTCTCTCTTTCATTGACTCTACTTGGGAAAGTGATTTTCTTCGCGGCAGGACGCCAGCTTATGCTGCTGTCCTGCCTGTTAAAAGGTCTGACTGCCGATAAAGGCTGCTTTTTCCACCATAAGCCATTAAAATATAAGCGATCTGTGCACAATTTCGGCGAACAGTCATTTTAGAGCAATTTGCCTGTTGCTCTTCAACAATCAACCCATTACACTGCTACGCATCCTGAAGAGCTAAGCAGTGTTTAACAGCGTTTCGGGTGACTTTAGTAATAGAGTCTGCGGAGGGGTGGCCGAGTGGCTGAAGGCACCGGTCTTGAAAACCGGCGACGGGAAACCGTTCGAGAGTTCGAATCTCTCCTCC
>NZ_JRXE01000057.1 GCF_001267535.1 Winslowiella iniecta
CGGATGGAAAAAATTTGAAATATCAAGTCTCAAGAGTGACTACTATATTCATTACGAATAACAGTTTTAATTCTTTGAGCATCAAGCTTTTTAATTGAAGAGTTTGATCATGGCTCAGATTGAACGCTGGCGGCAGGCCTAACACATGCAAGTCGAACGGTAGCACAGGGGAGCTTGCTCCCCGGGTGACGAGTGGCGGACGGGTGAGTAATGTCTGGGGATCTGCCCGATGGAGGGGGATAACTACTGGAAACGGTAGCTAATACCGCATAACCTCGAAAGAGCAAAGTGGGGGACCTTCGGGCCTCACACCATCGGATGAACCCAGATGGGATTAGCTAGTAGGTGGGGTAACGGCTCACCTAGGCGACGATCCCTAGCTGGTCTGAGAGGATGACCAGCCACACTGGAACTGAGACACGGTCCAGACTCCTACGGGAGGCAGCAGTGGGGAATATTGCACAATGGGCGCAAGCCTGATGCAGCCATGCCGCGTGTATGAAGAAGGCCTTCGGGTTGTAAAGTACTTTCAGCGGGGAGGAAGGGATGAGGGTTAATAACCTTCGTCATTGACGTTACCCGCAGAAGAAGCACCGGCTAACTCCGTGCCAGCAGCCGCGGTAATACGGAGGGTGCAAGCGTTAATCGGAATTACTGGGCGTAAAGCGCACGCAGGCGGTTTGTTAAGTCAGATGTGAAATCCCCGGGCTCAACCTGGGAACTGCATTTGAAACTGGCAAGCTTGAGTCTCGTAGAGGGGGGTAGAATTCCAGGTGTAGCGGTGAAATGCGTAGAGATCTGGAGGAATACCGGTGGCGAAGGCGGCCCCCTGGACGAAGACTGACGCTCAGGTGCGAAAGCGTGGGGAGCAAACAGGATTAGATACCCTGGTAGTCCACGCCGTAAACGATGTCGACTTGGAGGTTGTGCCCTTGAGGCGTGGCTTCCGGAGCTAACGCGTTAAGTCGACCGCCTGGGGAGTACGGCCGCAAGGTTAAAACTCAAATGAATTGACGGGGGCCCGCACAAGCGGTGGAGCATGTGGTTTAATTCGATGCAACGCGAAGAACCTTACCTGGCCTTGACATCCACGGAATTCGGCAGAGATGCCTTAGTGCCTTCGGGAACCGTGAGACAGGTGCTGCATGGCTGTCGTCAGCTCGTGTTGTGAAATGTTGGGTTAAGTCCCGCAACGAGCGCAACCCTTATCCTTTGTTGCCAGCGCGTAATGGCGGGAACTCAAAGGAGACTGCCGGTGATAAACCGGAGGAAGGTGGGGATGACGTCAAGTCATCATGGCCCTTACGGCCAGGGCTACACACGTGCTACAATGGCGCATACAAAGAGAAGCGAACTCGCGAGAGCAAGCGGACCTCATAAAGTGCGTCGTAGTCCGGATCGGAGTCTGCAACTCGACTCCGTGAAGTCGGAATCGCTAGTAATCGTGGATCAGAATGCCACGGTGAATACGTTCCCGGGCCTTGTACACACCGCCCGTCACACCATGGGAGTGGGTTGCAAAAGAAGTAGGTAGCTTAACCTTCGGGAGGGCGCTTACCACTTTGTGATTCATGACTGGGGTGAAGTCGTAACAAGGTAACCGTAGGGGAACCTGCGGTTGGATCACCTCCTTACCTATGTGAAGAT
>NZ_JRXE01000058.1 GCF_001267535.1 Winslowiella iniecta
AAACTATTTTATCAATACAGAAATAAAATATGGCTAGCTCAAATTTTAATCCCCTGGTTTTTCCCAGTATTTTATTTTTTCCATTTCCCTTTCAAGATCTCCCATATCATCATCTCCGATATCATTATTAAAATTCTTGCTTAATATTTTTCTCACATTAGCTAGCTGTTCAACCAACTGGTTATGATCAATGAAACTTGCGATCTCCTTTTCATATCCCTCCCTATTAACTTCACTGTCATAGTAATATCGAGCGATATTTCTCATTGATATTAAGGAAAAATTAACCACGGTCAAAACCTCTACTAATTCTTTACCAGATATGGTTATTTCTTCATTTTCTCTCTGCATGTCTTTTCCTTTTATTTCCTTTGAATAATTTCAGGGTTTTTTAGAAAAACATCACCTTTTACAGTTAACTCTTTCGTATGATAAGCTGGATTAACCTTCCACTCTAATAACTCAGTAGGAACATCGGTTTCAACATAATCACGTCCTCGCCCTTCCTTAATTCTATATTTTGTTTCGGCCTCTAATTGATTTAGTGGTTTTTTATTGGCCAGCTCGACATAAAAACGATTATTATCCTGTGCTTTTATCATACCGCTTTCTTTAATCGCAGTTGAACCCTTACGGTTTGTGTAATGTCGAACACGCGTGCAACTCAATCCCAATGGATCAATCCAGCTTAACGGATTCGGCGCATACTGGTAAAGATTCAGCCCGCCTGCCACCCCAATCGGATTAAAGGGACGATCCCGACGCCATCGTACTTTTTAATACACTTAACTTTCTGATGGCGCTGGCTTTTCAGAGGATTTTTCGCACCAAGAGCCGCCAGCCCCGACGTGCACTTTTGCCCCCGGACATGCTATCGCCATAACGGGCAGCTAAAAAAATAGTCGGGAAGATCTTTTCAGCTATTATTTGAAACAAATCTAATTATTTATCTCATTAATTTTTTGTTTCCATACATTCATCCAATTTTTTTCTATTTCTGATGAATAGTTCTTAATAGTGTAAAGATCACCTTCATCTTTATGTGATAAAAAACACTGATCAACACAATTAACCAGCCAGGATAAAAAATCCTTTACCTCTGCATCACTTCCATTCTCCTTTATAAATAATATAGAGTTATCAATCAAGTCATCCAATAAAGAAGGATAGAAAAATCTTTCCTCAAACAATGAGAAACAAAAAGTACCCTCAATAAGATCATTTCTGTTTTTAAGGATTTCTTCTTTAAGAGCAATATTCATCTAACACCCCGGCCCCTTTCTTTTAGCTGCTTTCCCGGATTTTCTCTCATTATAAGAGCCATCTAAATTAAAGACACCCTTAGACTTATCCAATGCAGAAAATGTCTCATAATGATCTTTATGCAAATTATCCAAATAGAAATAATCTCCGTTTTTAAAGGTAGCATCACCAATTTTAACTTTGGATGTAATTTTATAAATCTCAGCCCCCTGATATTTCTTTCCAGTTGTCTGAGCTGCATCGCCAATAATATCTATAAAACTTAAACCCAGTGGATCGATCCACATTAAAGGGTTTGGCGCATACTGGTAAAGATTCAGCCCGCCCGCCACCCCAATCGGATCCGGCTGGGTAAAACGCGCGCAGTCGGGATCGTAGTAG
>NZ_JRXE01000059.1 GCF_001267535.1 Winslowiella iniecta
GTATCACCTGATTTCACTTCAGACGCGGCATTCAGGTTGATGTTGTTGGTATTAATAGTGGTCATGATTTTACTTTCCCTTTAGATGTTTTAAATGTTCGCCGGATTATCTAACCCGGCAATGTTCGGTGTTGATGGGCCTATAATAAGCATCTGAAAAAAATAGATTTCTGAATCTCTGCAAAACATTCTGTTTTTAAACACCATTATTCATAACGCTGTTTTTTCGTTAAGTATCAGGCAAAAACCTGATGCCCTTTTCTTTGCCAGGAAGAATTCGAGTTGAATTTATTATTTAATAAAGGGAAATGTCGGCAGGCAGTGATTTTCCTTCGAAAAATACCAATGCTAAAAAATACTTTTTTTTCTGAGGGTGGAAATATTGAATGTAAAGCAGTAATTTTATTTATCGGCAAGCAGTGGGGAATTTGCCATTGACGTTATAGAAATGATGGCTTATTGCCAGACAGAAAGGCGGCAGAACGTTAAGGTACTGCCGCTATGCGCGATTAGCGGATAGACTGGGCGATCGATTTGGCCGATTCAGCGTTCATGCTCTGCACGCTGTTAGCCATCGTGACTGCGGTATTGAAGTTCTGCATCAACTGTTGCAGTTTCAGCTGGTTCTGCTGCACGAAGTCAGAAGCGCGACCAGAGTGAGATTCAAGCGCGGACTTTATCGCCGTCAGATCGGCCTTATCCAGCTCAATCGGACCAATAACAGGGTTTGAGATCGGACTCGTTACTGGACTGGTCACAGGATCAGATCCTGGATTGGAAACCGGGCGAGTAGACGGACTGGTGCCGCTATCAGGGAAAGCCGCTTCCAGCTGATTTCTCAGTTGCTCGATTTGCCACAGTGAAGCATTACCGCCAGCTGGCAGATGCAGCATATCGCCGCCGAGTGGAATACCCTGCGCTTGCATAAAATCAAGCAGTTCAAACAGCTGGCTTCCCTGCACGCCTTCTGCCGGTGCGCTGGCCAACAGCGCATTTAGCATCTGCACAAATTTCGCCGCATCAGAGGCTCCAGGTGTACCAGGCGTTGATGGGATCTCTGGTGTACCCGGCGCTGCTGGTGGGCAAGGTGCAACAGGTGTGCCATCAGCAGGTTTAAGTCCCAGAAATTCATCAATACTCATGCCATTAACCTGAATATTATTGGCACGCATATACTCAATAATTTCCGGTGGCAGTGCGGCAGTATCTTTAGCATCTTTCAGGCTCGCCAGCAGCGCATCAACCCGGTTGGCCATATCCTGCGCATCACGGGAGACTTCGGTCTTCTTGCTCATCTGCTCAAACTTGCTGTTCGCCAGTTCGGTAAACAGCAGCATAATGCTGTCCATGGTGACCATCGCGGCGCCCATCAGCGAGGTGTTTTTGCCCGCGCTCAGGTACTCGGTATCGCCGGATTTCACG
>NZ_JRXE01000060.1 GCF_001267535.1 Winslowiella iniecta
TCCATGGTGACCATCGCGGCGCCCATCAGCGAGGTGTTTTTGCCCGCGCTCAGGTACTCGGTATCGCCGGATTTCACGCCAGACGCTGTATTGAGGTTGATGTTGTTGGTGTTGATAGTAGTCATGATAAGTCCTTCTAAATTCCATACTTTAATTACCGGCAGACTGACTACGTTCTGCCGGTATAAATGAATCAGTGATTAGCGGATGGACTGGGCGATCGATTTGGCCGATTCTGCGTTCATGCTCTGCACGCTGTTGGCCATGGTGACCGCGGTGTTGAAGTTCTGCATCAGCTGCTGCAGCTTCAGCTGGTTCTGCTGGACGAAGTCAGACGCGCGGCCTGAGTGGGATTCCAGCGCAGATTTCACCGCCGTCAGGTCAGCTTTATCCAGGTTGGTGCCGTTCTCAGCAATAAACTTGTCGATGCTCATGCCGTTAACTTCGATGTTATTTTCACGCATATAAGCAATAACATCTTCCGGCAGCTCGGCCTTGCCTTTGGCATCAGCCAGGCTCGCCAGCAGCGCGTCAACACGGTTAGCCATATCCTGCGCATCACGGGAGACTTCGGTCTTCTTGCTCATCTGATCAAACTTGGCATTCGCCAGTTCGGTGAACAGCAGCATGATGTTTTCCATGGTGACCATTGCGGTGCCCATCAGCGAGGTGTTCTTACCTGCGCTCAGGTATTCGGTATCACCTGATTTCACTTCAGACGCGGCATTCAGGTTGATGTTGTTGGTGTTGATAGTAGTCATGAATTTTTTCCCTTAATTTTGAATGTGTTTAGTTAACGGCAGGCCTAAATGGCGCTGCCGTTATAAATGAATCAGTGATTAGCGGATGGACTGGGCGATCGATTTGGCCGATTCTGCGTTCATGCTCTGTACGCTGTTGGCCATGGTGACCGCGGTGTTGAAGTTCTGCATCAGCTGTTGCAGCTTCAGCTGGTTCTGCTGAACGAAGTCAGAAGCACGGCCTGAATGGGACTCCAGCGCAGACTTCACTGCCGTCAGGTCAGCTTTATCCAGCTTAATGTCGATATCCCCTGATCGTGCTCTGAGCAGGCGCTGTGAAACGTCGTCCAGTGCTGCTTTTTTATCATCGGAGCGCTCGCCGCCATTGCTGTTGTAATACTCACCTGATTTTTGGTAATACTCGCGCTCAAGTTCATTGATATAGCCATCAAGACCGCCGGATCCCAATATATCAGCCAGCTTGTCGCTCAGAAAATCATCAATACTCTTGCCATTGACTTCAATATTATTGGCGCGCATGTATTCGATAACATCAGGTGGCAGCGTTGCCTTGTCCCTGCCATCGGCCAGACCCGCCAGCAGCGCGTCAACGCGGTTAGCCATATCCTGCGCATCGCGAGAGACTTCAGT
>NZ_JRXE01000061.1 GCF_001267535.1 Winslowiella iniecta
GACAGGGAAACGGGGCTGCACTACAATCTTTTTCGCTATTATGATCCGGTGATGGGGAGGTTTACGCAGCCGGATCCGGTGGGGCTGGTTGGTGGTATAAACCAGTATGCTTATGTCAAAAACCCGCTGACGTGGATAGATCCGCTGGGGTTAAGCGGCGATCCAATTGGGAGTGAAAATAATCCATTCGGTTCTTCCCGTGCAGCCAGGCGTGATGGTATGAGGCAAGCAGGAATACCTACAAGTCAACAACCGATTAGCCAGTCGAAGAATAGCTCCGGTTGGGAATATAGATATGAAGTGCTAAAACCTGGTGGTGGAACTATTCCTGCGACAGTGCAACAACAAACAATGGATGTTAGCCATCCTGATCAACCACACTGGGAAGCTGGTAAAGTAAAAGTTGATCCTAGAACAGGTGAAACGCGCATGAATGATTATGGTCGACCGAAAATCGCGAACCCTAAAGGCAAGGCTTATAATAAAAAGTGTGGTAGCTAACATGACTTCAGTTCAATATAAGAAAGAATTGTTATATAGAAAGGCTAATGGAAAGAAGGTTATTGAATCCTACTTATCTAAAATTAACTCACTTATTTATTGTGATATAATTGATCTTTTTTTTATTCCATTAGAATGCACAGATGATATATTGAAAAAATCGTTAGTGGATGAAGAAAACTCAGTTAAGCGAAAAATAGAGCCGCAGTTGCTATCAGAATTCATAGGAAAAATAAAAAATTATGACTCGGGATATTATGTTTTTATTGACGATGACTGGCAATATTGTGGAACTTTCATTATCCCTTCTTTAAATATGTTAAAGGAGGATTTTGTTTTTGGGGGTAAGATAATTAATAATATTTTATTAATATCGGAGAGCTTTACTAAGTATATAGATTTAGATTATTACGAGATAAATGGTAAATATTATCTAGATGTAACCGAATCTATGGCATAGTTATAAAAAGCCGCCGGTGGTCAGAATAAAGCAACCCGCCTCAATCCTGACCGTCACCGCCTTGCCCGTCTCAAACCCCGCCTCACGCAGCCACTTGCTGGACAGGTTCAGCGGTGCTGCTATTCAGGCTAATGCGCAGGCTGAAGGTGCGCGTCAGGAGTATGACGGTTTCGGCCGCCTGGCCTCGCGCAAAGCGGCAGCGGGTGGACATCGACGGTGACAGCCAGCAGACGTTCTGGTATCACACCGACCTGAACGGGCTGCCGGAGCGGCTGACTGACGAAGAGGGCGAC
>NZ_JRXE01000062.1:0-634 GCF_001267535.1 Winslowiella iniecta
GCAGAAAATTTTGCGTGCTGCCGTCCGGCCCGCGGCTTTGCAGCAGGTTTCCCTGCGCATCGTGGCGGTACTGCCAGAGGCCGCCGTGGTTCTGTTCACTCAGCAGATGACCCGACGCATCCCGCGTCAGGCACAGCTGGTCATCCCACTCCGGCTCCACGGCGGCCTGACGCGCGGCATGATATTTTGCCAGGCTGGTGCGCTTCAGCGTGATGCTGCGCGCCGCATACTGATACCGCGTATAACTCTCGCCGTTGCTTTTCGCCGCCAGCCTGCCGGCGCGGTCATACTCCAGCGCGTAAACCTGCGCCTGCTGCGGCTGCCCGCCGGCCTGCGCCAGCGGCTGCTGCGAAACCGACACGACCCGGCCATGACTGTCATAACCATAGCTTTCGCGCCGCCCGGCGTAGTCGGTCTGCGCCAGCAGGCGGTCGCCGTTGTCCCACGCAAAATGCCAGCTGTCGTGATTCGGATTTATCAGCCGGGTAAGGCGACCGAAACGGTCATAATCATAGCGGGTGGAGTGGCCGGCCGCGTCGGTCTGGCAAACCACCTGCCCGCGCACGTTGCGCCGCACCCGGCGGTCAGTGAAGCCGTCGACGGTTTCGCCGCACAATTGCCCGTGCGCGTCGTA
>NZ_JRXE01000062.1:843-1230 GCF_001267535.1 Winslowiella iniecta
GTCGGTCACCGCCACCGCGTCGCCCAGTGCGTTATACTGATAATGCCAGGCGGCCCCGTCGGCCAGCACGTCCTGCTGAGGCAATGACCAGACCGGATGCCAGACCGTCAGCCGGGTCTCCCCGGCCGGACTGCACGCGGTGGTGAGATTGCCGCGCGCATCATAGCCATACTGCCAGCGCCCGCCGTCGGGGCCGGTGACGGCCCGCAGCAGTTCATCCTGCTCCGCCCACTCATAGCGCCATTCGGCACCGTACATATCGCGCCAGCCGGTGATGCGGCAGCGCGCATCCCACTGATGAAAAGAGCTGCCGCCGGAAAGGCAGGTTACCGTGGCGTGGCGCGCCTGCTCATCAGCGTCAATGATCCAGCTTTCCAGCATCTGCTG
>NZ_JRXE01000063.1 GCF_001267535.1 Winslowiella iniecta
GGGCGAGCGGCTGCTCTGCTCGCCCACCATCTGCAGCCCCTGCCAGTGGAAGGTCATTATTTCCGCATCCGGCTCGCCGTGGCGGTGCAGAATTTTATGCGTGCGCCGCCCCGCGCCGCTTTGCGCCAGGCCAGGCGGCCAAAACCGTCATACTCCTGACGCGCACCTTTCAGCCTGCGCAGTAGCCTGAATAGCAGCACTGCTGAACTTGTCCGGCAAGTGGCTGCGCGAGGCGGGGTTTGAGACCGGCCAGGCGGTGGCGGTCAAGGTTGAGGCAGGGGGGCTGATCCTAACCACCAGCGACTGAAAGTAAAAATCCGGAAGAGTCCCTGGGATCGCTTCCGGCTTTTATTTCAATATGCATGTTTCTCAATAAATTCAATTAACAATGGAGCACTTCGCCCTTTCAAGATAGATCTTTGATTAACAGCCTCTACAGAAAAAATAAAAATTTTCATTATCTCTTTTTCTAAAACAGAAAAATTCATTGCTTCTATAATAAGAACCTCACACATATCTACATGTATTTTAGTCATGCCGTCACTTGGAAAACGGATACTAGACAAACAATCAATTAACGCATGGACATTTTTCCCATAAAAATCCGGAAAACCAAATAACTCATTCATTTCATCGTGAAAGTCACCAATGGTTTTTATCTTGGAAAAATCAATGGATAATCTCTTTGCATTAATCACTTCCATCCTCCAGGAACTACTTCTATGAAAGATTCGTAATGATCGTGGCTATAGTATGCTTTACCAGTTTTTGTATCTACAACAATACGTCTGGCTCCCCGATTTCCCAGACCAGGTGTTCTTACTGTCCATTCCTGATAGGGACCACTTCCAGTATTCAGGCGCTGACTACCGGGATTTATTTCATAAGTGTTTCTAAATATGCTCCCATCTTGATCGTAAGCGGGTCTCTGTAATTTAATCCTGTCAATCGTGGCTTGTAATTCTCTCATATCTTTTGGTGCCATATCATAACCCCATTTATCTCTTATAGCTGCGTGAGCTTCTTTGGGATTACTGGCTGTATGGGAACATTTAAGTCCCAGCGGATCAACCCAAGTAAGAGGGGTTGGAGCGTAAGCATAAGGATTCAGCCCGCCTTCTAACCCCACCGGATCCGGCTGCGTAAACCTCCCCATCACCGGATCATAATAGCGAAAAAGATTGTAGTGCAGCCCCGTTTCCCTGTC
>NZ_JRXE01000064.1 GCF_001267535.1 Winslowiella iniecta
TGGACTGACCCCACGCCAGTAGACAAATTCTGTCCTCACGACGAGGCCTGTTCAAAGGCCTGCGGACTGACGCCGCCGAGATGACTGTGGCGCCGGGACCGGTTATAGAAGACTTCAATGTAATCGAAGATATCCGCCCGGGCCAGATCCCGGGTTTTGTATATTCTCTTCCTGATGCGTTCTTTTTTCAGTGAGCTGAAGAACGATTCGGCCACCGCATTATCCCAGCAGTTGCCACGCCGGCTCATGCTCGGGGCCAGGTTATTGGCCCGGCAGAAGCGCCGCCAGTCGTCACTGCCATACTGGCTACCTTGATCGCTGTGTACGATGACCTCGCCGTCCGGTTTTCGACGCCAGACGGCCATCATCAGCGCGTCGAGCGCCAGTTCACGTGAGAGAGTGGGCTTCATCGACCAGCCGACCACGTTACGGGCGAAGAGATCGATAACCACCGCCAGATACAACCAGCCCTGCCAGGTGCGGATGTAAGTGATGTCGGTGACCCAGACCTGATTGGCCCGGACAACGGTAAACTGCCGCTGCACGCGATTAGGAGCGACCACTGAAGGTCTGCCGGCGATACGACGTGGCGCTTTATAGCCGCGTACGGCTTTGATCCGGTTCAGTTGCATAATACGACCCACCCGGTTTTTGCCGCAGGTTTCCCCGATTTCGTTCAGGTCGCCATAAACCCGCCGGTAACCGTATACACCTCCGCTCAGCGAATATGAGTCACGGATAAGCGTCAGCAGACGCTGGTTATCTTTATCACGCGCCGAGACCGGGTTGTGCAGCCACGCATAGAACCCGGCCCGGGCGACATTCAGTACCCGACACATCGTCATCACACCCCATACAGTGCGGTGCTCATTGATAAAGCGGTACTTCAGTCGGGCTCCCTTGCAAAGTACCGCGCGGCCTTTTTCAGGATATCCCGTTCTTCTTCGGTGCGTTTTAGCTGCGCCCGTAGTTTCAGGATCTCGCTTTTGGCTTCCAGTAAATCCCGGGCATGCTGTTCGCTGTTATCAGGCTTGATAGCCCGTAGCCACTTGTAGAGGCTGTGCGCAGAAACGCCCAGACGGTCGGATACTTCGGCAACGGAATAACCGCGTTCC
>NZ_JRXE01000065.1 GCF_001267535.1 Winslowiella iniecta
CTTCGACCATATAACTTCATCACCTCACGTGGTTTAAACTCGGCTGTGCTGCTGAATATTAACCACGGCTCTTTCGCTGCTGCACGTCCGTCCTGTGCCTGCGAGTAACGGGATATCCTGCAACGAGCGCGTTTGTTTTTACGGCTTGCAGACTCTTTTTTATGAAGATAAAAATGCCCTTCACAGCGTGCATATTCTGCCCGGGCAAGCGTTCCCGGCCCCAGATATTCCGGTTTATTAGTGGCCTGTAGCTCGTGCCGCCTTATCCAGCACTCCGGTTTTTTATCCAGCCGGAGATGAATGTTGCCTCTGACACGACCGATAAAATCCCAGCCCAGTGTTTTAATATGGCGAAACCACGCATTCTGAAAACCGGCATCGGTGACAATCAGTACCCGGGTTTCTGGTGCGATGGCAGCGGAAAGAGAATCGAGAAAAGCTCTCTGTATCAGTGAGTTTTGCTGTTTCTTCGACGGTACAATCTGGCTCATAAGCGGGATAGAACGGCCATCACAAATCAGGCTCGCCCGCAATACATGGAACGCCTGCGAAGGGTAACCGCTCCAGTCAACAGCAATGACACACCACGAAAGTCGTCGGGTGAGCAGCGAAGTTATATTTTTAAATATCAGCGGGATGTCATCATGAAGTGCCGTGTTGCCGAGCAGGCGGTCAACACGCTTTATCTTGTGCTTAACCTGAGCACCACCCGGTAAATAACGGCCAATACTGGTCAGAGTAAGTGAAGCTCCACGCGTCAGGGCAACGGTGGCATCAAGCAGTGCGTTCTGTCGGTACTGATGAAATGGGGCCAGAGCGCCCCGGAAAAACTTCTGGCATACTTT
>NZ_JRXE01000066.1 GCF_001267535.1 Winslowiella iniecta
AAACTATTTTATCAATACAGAAATAAAATATGGCTAGCTCAAATTTTAATCCCCTGGTTTTTCCCAGTATTTTATTTTTTCCATCTCTCTTTCTACATCGTCCATATCGTCTTTACCTAATTCATCATTAAATTTTTCTGATATTATTTTTCTTATATGTGCCAATCTATTAGTAATTCTGTTCTCATCAATAAATCGAGTTGTCTCCTTACAGTACTCGCCTTGTATTTCCTCTGTAACCTCCTCATCTCTACGATGATAATAATATCTGGCAATATCTCTTAAAGATATCAACATATACTCTACCTCAGAAAGAACTTTGATAGCCTCATCAGCAGTTAGAGTGATTTTTTCATTATCTTTCAGCATGTTACCTTCTTAATATTACTTCAGGATTTATAAGAACAAGATCACCTTTCACAGTAAGTTCTTCTGTATGGTATCTGGGGTTCATTTTCCACTCCAATAACTCATTAGGAGCATCCGTCTCAATATAGTCCTTACCCTTTCCTTTTCCTATTTGATACTTTTCCTCAGCATCTTTTGGGCTTAAAGGTTTTTTACTTGCTGGTTCAACATATACGCGGCCATTATCCTTAGCTTTTATTATGCCGCTTTCATTAATGCCTTGTGAACCCTTACGGTTTGTATAATGTCTCACTCGTATATGACCACATGCAGTTAACCCAAACGGATCGATCCAGCTTAACGGATTCGGCGCATACTGGTAAAGATTCAGCCCGCCCGCCACCCCAATCGGATCCGGCTGGGTAAAACGCGCGCAGTCGGGATCGTAGTAG
>NZ_JRXE01000067.1 GCF_001267535.1 Winslowiella iniecta
GCCTGACGTTGTGGGGCTTTATGCACCAGGGTGTAGGCATAATCCACGCCCATGCCGTAAGCACCGCTGTGCTCACGCACCAGATCCATCACCGCGTCGTAGGTCTCTTTACGTGACCAGTCACGCTGGTACTCCAGCAGCACCTGTTGCCAGGTAACCGGCACCGCGCCTGCCTGCACCATCCGGTCGATTGAGCGCTCATGCGCATCCACGCTGGTGCCGCCTGAGGTATCGGTCACCACATACACTTCATAGCCCTCTTTCAGCGCCATCAGCGCCGGGAAGGTCAGACAGACCTCGGTCCACAGAGCCGAAATAATCAGTTTTTTACGACCTGTTGCCTTTACCGCTTCAACAAATGCCGCATCTTCCCACGAGTTCATCGAGGTGCGCTCAATCGGTTTCACTTCCGGGTGCACCGCCAGCAGTTCCGGCCAGATATAGCCGCTGAAGCTTTCGGTTTCCACTGAGGTGTAAATCACCGGCACGTTAAAAACCTTGCCCGCTTTCGCCAGGGCAACGGTGTTATTTTTAAGCTGCTGGCGGTCGATATTGGCAACGCCGAAAGACATTTGCGGCTGATGGTCGATGAAAATCAGTGCGGAGTTCTGTGGGTCAAGCAGGTCGAATTTGGACATGGTCATTTCCTCTCAGGGTATTGTTTTCGGTTAGTGTTGTGCTGCTGGAGCTAACAATACGAGAGGAACGTTTTCACAGATAGCGGAAAGAATTT
>NZ_JRXE01000068.1 GCF_001267535.1 Winslowiella iniecta
CGCAGCGTCGAACCCGGTCAGCCCCGGCGCGGCGGCGGTTGCCGGCAACCGGGTCACGCAGCTGAACGGCATCCGCTGGCGTTACGATGCCTGGGGGCGGGTGGCGGAAAAGGTCAGCGGCCGCGAGCGCTGGCGCTACCGTTACGACGGGGAGCAGCGGCTGGCGGAGGTGGTGCACGACACCCGCGACGTGCGGCAGCCGCGGCGGCACGTCAGCTTCCGTTATGATCCGCTGGGGCGGCGCGTCAGCAAAACCTGCTGGCGGCAGGACGAATGGGGGGAGGTTATCGGGGAGCCGCACACCACGCGCTTCGTCTGGGAGGGGCTGCGGCTGCTGCAGGAAATCGTCGACGGGGTGCCGCTGACCTGGGTGTACGCCGGGCCGCAGAGTTATGAGCCGCTGGCGCGGATTGACGGGGCGGAGAACCCGGAGATTTACTGGTACCACTGCCGGCCGGACGGCACGCCGGAAACGCTGACCGACGAATCGGGCGCGGTGCGCTGGCGGGGCAGCAACGGCGCGTGGGGCAAACTGCTGCGCGAGACGCGGCAGGACGCGGCGGACTTTGCGCAGAACCTGCGGATGCAGGGCCAGTACCTCGACAGGGAAACCGGGCTTCACTACAATTTATTCCGCTACTACGATCCCGACTGCGCGCGTTTTACCCAGCCGGATCCGATTGGGGTGGCGGGCGGGCTGAATCTTTACCAGTATGCGCC
>NZ_JRXE01000069.1 GCF_001267535.1 Winslowiella iniecta
CCCATCAGCGAGGTGTTTTTGCCCGCGCTCAGGTACTCGGTATCGCCGGATTTCACGCCAGACTGTGCATTAACGTTGATGTTGGCATTGGTGTTGATAGTAGTCATGATTTTATTCCCTTAATTTTCAATGTGTTTGGTTAACGGCAGGCTCTCATGGCGCTGCCGGTATCAATGATTCAGTGATTAGCGGATGGACTGGGCGATCGATTTGGCCGATTCTGCATTCATGCTCTGCACGCTGTTGGCCATGGTGACCGCGGTGTTGAAGTTCTGCATCAGCTGCTGCAGCTTCAGCTGGTTCTGCTGGACGAAGTCAGACGCGCGGCCTGAGTGGGATTCCAGCGCAGATTTCACCGCCGTCAGGTCAGCTTTATCCAGGTTGGTGCCGTTCTCAGCAATAAACTTGTCGATGCTCATGCCGTTAACTTCGATGTTATTTTCACGCATATAAGCAATAACATCTTCCGGCAGCTCGGCCTTGCCTTTGGCATCAGCCAGGCTCGCCAGCAGCGCGTCAACACGGTTAGCCATATCCTGCGCATCACGGGAGACTTCGGTCTTCTTGCTCATCTGATCAAACTTGGCATTCGCCAGTTCGGTGAACAGCAGCATGATGTTTTCCAT
>NZ_JRXE01000070.1 GCF_001267535.1 Winslowiella iniecta
ACGGTGACGGTGGTGCCCGGCTCGCCCCTGCCGCTCAGCGTGGTGCCGTCTTCCGAGACATCCAGGTCGGTCGGTGCCAGCGGCGCGGTGGTGTCACCGGCAGTTACTTCAGCAACAGGAGAAATATTCCCCGCAGCGTCGGTTTGCGTGACGTCCAGCGTTTCGCCGTTGGTCTGCGCCGGATCCAGGTCGACCGTAAAGTTACCGTCTTCATCGACCGTGCCAGTACCGATGATATTCCCTTCGTCATCCCTGACAATAACAGTGGCCCCTGCTTCGCCTTTCCCGCTTAGCGTGGTGCCATCTTCAGACACACTGAGATCGGTAGGAGCATCCGGAGCATCAGTATCTGAATCACTGTCAGAATCGGAATCACTGTCGGAGTCAGAGTCGCTGTCGGAATCAGATTCGCTGTCAGATTCTGAATCGCTGTCAGAGTCAGAATCACTGTCGGAGTCTGAATCACTGTCGGAGTCTGAATCGCTGTCGGAATCAGAATCACTTTCGGAGTCTGAATCGCTTTCGGAGTCGGAGTCGGAGTCACTGTCAGAATCAGAGTCGCTGTCGGA
>NZ_JRXE01000071.1 GCF_001267535.1 Winslowiella iniecta
GCTGTCGGAATCGGAGTCGCTGTCGGAATCGGAATCGCTGTCGGAATCGGAATCGCTGTCAGAATCAGAGTCGGAGTCAGAATCTGAATCGTCAATAATTGGAGCTGTTACATCCGCTGCATCAGAAGTGTTATTTGCAGCATCAGTCAGCGTGACTGCGAGGATCCCGCCCGTTGCCTGTGCCGGACTAAGCGTAACGGTAAAGTTACCTTCTTCATCGACCAAACCGGAACCGATGATATTACCCTCGGCATCCTCAACAGAAACGGTTGTTCCAGGCTCACCTTTACCGGTAAGCGTAGTGCCGTTGTCAGAGACGTCCAGATCGGTCGGGGCCAGCGGCGCAGTGGTGTCGTCTGCGGTGGCTTCGGCCGGAGCGGAGGTGTTGCTCGCCGCATCGGTCAGCGTGACGTCCAGCGTTTCGCCGTT
>NZ_JRXE01000072.1 GCF_001267535.1 Winslowiella iniecta
CTGACCTCCTGCGTGCAAGGCAGGCGCTCTCCCAGCTGAGCTATAGCCCCATACAGTTACTGCAGAGACCATCTACTACCACTCACCAGGAGTCACATCTCTCTTTTGAAGAGATGTTAATTTTTATTCAGGCAAGGCGTGGATTCGCGAAGCATACACAGGTATGCGAGCCGGAGCCACAACGCAGCATGAATGAAAATTTGGTAGGCCTGAGTGGACTTGAACCACCGACCTCACCCTTATCAGGGGTGCGCTCTAACCACCTGAGCTACAAGCCTGTAGAGGTTTTTTCTGCTCGTTACTTTTTCATCAGACAATCTGTGTGGGCACTACGCGGGCATCTTCACATAGGTAAGGAGGTGATCCAACCGCAGGTTCCCCTACGGTTACCTTGTTACGACTTCACCCCAGTCATGAATCACA
>NZ_JRXE01000073.1 GCF_001267535.1 Winslowiella iniecta
GTGCGTCCGGGCGATGTGGTTCATTTCATCGCGGACGGCCTGACGCTCTGGTGCACGCTGCAGGGCGTGCCGGTGCTGCAGACCCGCGACGGTGAGCATCAGCTGTATGAACCCGATCCGACGCGTGAAGGCGAATGGCGTATTGCGCGGATATATGATCGTCACGACAACTGTCAGCATCTGGGCTGGAACGCCGCGGGCCAGCTGATCGCCATCGCCGGGGATAATGAGGAGATGGCGGTGGAGCTTGACTATGAGGGCGTGCATGGCCGCCTGTGCGCGGTGCATCAGCGCACCGGCAGCGGGCGTCACCGGCTGGCCTGCTATGGCTAC
>NZ_JRXE01000074.1 GCF_001267535.1 Winslowiella iniecta
GTAGCCATAGCAGGCCAGCCGGTGACGCCCGCTGCCGGTGCGCTGATGCACCGCGCACAGGCGGCCATGCACGCCCTCATAGTCGAGCTCCACCGCCATCTCCTCGTTATCCCCGGCGATGGCGATCAGCTGGCCCGCGGCGTTCCAGCCCAGATGCTGACAGTTGTCGTGACGATCGTATATCCGCGCAATACGCCATTCGCCTTCACGCGTCGGATCGGGCTCATACAGCTGATGCTCACCGCCGCTGGTCTGCAGCACCGGCACGCCCTGCAGCGTGCACCAGAGCGTCAGGCCGTCCGCGATGAAATGAACCACATCGCCCGGACGCAC
>NZ_JRXE01000075.1 GCF_001267535.1 Winslowiella iniecta
CCACACAGATTGTCTGATGAAAAAGTAACGAGCAGAAAAAACCTCTACAGGCTTGTAGCTCAGGTGGTTAGAGCGCACCCCTGATAAGGGTGAGGTCGGTGGTTCAAGTCCACTCAGGCCTACCAAATTTGTATTCATGCTGCGTTATGTACTCGGTCGTTTACCTAAGTAAACTTCCCTCCTACATGCCTTGCCTGAATCCAAATTAACATTCGTGTTTAAAACGAATGTTACTCAGTCGAGTGGTAGTAGATGGTCTCTGCAGTAACTGTATGGGGCTATAGCTCAGCTGGGAGAGCGCCTGCCTTGCACGCAGGAGGTCAG
>NZ_JRXE01000076.1 GCF_001267535.1 Winslowiella iniecta
CTGGGGTGAAGTCGTAACAAGGTAACCGTAGGGGAACCTGCGGTTGGATCACCTCCTTACCTATGTGAAGATACCCGCGCAGTGTCCACACAGATTGTCTGATAGAAATTAACGAGCAAAAGAACCACAGAGTCCCCATCGTCTAGAGGCCCAGGACACTGCCCTTTCACGGCTGTAACAGGGGTTCGAATCCCCTTGGGGACGCCATATTCTGATAACGAAGTGAAAGACGTTATCAAAAAATATCTTAAAACTGACTTTCGAGTCAGGGTTTAAGATATTGCTCTTTAACAATCCGGAACAAGCTGAAAATTGAAACGACA
>NZ_JRXE01000077.1 GCF_001267535.1 Winslowiella iniecta
GGGCGAGCGGCTGCTCTGCTCGCCCACCATCTGCAGCCCCTGCCAGTGGAAGGTCATTATTTCCGCATCCGGCTCGCCGTGGCGATGCAGAATTTTATGCGTGCGCCGCCCCAGCGCATCATAGCGGTACTGCACGCGGCTGAACGTCCGGTGCCCGCTCAGCCGCACCTCGCTGAGCTGATGCTCCGCGTTATAGCTGAAGAACTGCTCCGCGGCCCCCCGCGCCGCTTTGCGCCAGGCCAGGCGGCCAAAACCGTCATACTCCTGACGCGCACCTTTCAGCCTGCGCAGCAGGTTGTGCCATACCACCTGCC
>NZ_JRXE01000078.1 GCF_001267535.1 Winslowiella iniecta
AGGGGAACCTGCGGTTGGATCACCTCCTTACCTATGTGAAGATACCCGCGCAGTGCCCACACAGATTGTCTGATGAAAAAGTAATGAGCAAGGCGCCTGCGAAGTCGCGACACCCCGTGTCCCCTTCGTCTAGCGGTTAGGACTCCGCCCTTTCACGGCGGCAACAGGGGTTCGAATCCCCTAGGGGACGCCACTTGCTTGGTGACAGGTGAAAGGTGTCGCTGAAAATATCTTAAAACTGACTTTCGAGTCAGGATTTAAGATATTGCTCTTTAACAATCCGGAACAAGCTGAAAATTGAAACGACA
>NZ_JRXE01000079.1 GCF_001267535.1 Winslowiella iniecta
GGATCCCCACTAAATCAGCGCTAATAAACCAACACCATATTACGGTAGGTTTTGGCGAGGTGGCTGAGGACAGCGTCTAACGCTGTTCGCTTTAAAATTAGCGGAGAGTGTCGCAAGACATTCTCCGCTAATGTCAGAAAGGATATGACTCGTCGCGATTTCAGGCTGTTAGCCTGATATCTCAGGTGTAACCCCTTGTTTTCAGCATGATAACCAAGCAACCACAGTACTGCTGTGCTCAGTGTTACCAGCAGGCTGAGTACCAGAATACGCCCTGCTGAACGGCTATGACTG
>NZ_JRXE01000080.1 GCF_001267535.1 Winslowiella iniecta
CGGCAACGGCCTGTGGAGCATTGATATTCCGGCCGCCGACCTTGGCAATATTCCGGACGGCAGCTACAGCGTGGTGGTGACCGCCACCGACGGTGCGGGCAACGTCAGCACGATCAACAGCCCGCTGACGGTGATTGCCGATCCGGCGAATCAGCCGGCGATTACCCTCGATCCGTTCGCCGGCGACGGCGTGCTGGACGGGGCGGAGCAGCAGGTCGATCAGCAACTGAGCGGCTCGACCACCAACGTGCAGGCGGGACAGGTGATTACCGTCACGCTGGGCGGGGTG
>NZ_JRXE01000081.1 GCF_001267535.1 Winslowiella iniecta
GCCATACCACCTGCCCGCGGGTGTCGGTGCGGTTGCCCGCCGGATCATAACTAAAACGCTCTTCGCGGCCCGCCGCGATGCGCTGCGTCAGCTGACCGGCGGCGTCATAACCAAAGCGCTGCTGACTGAAGGCCGGGCCTGAGCCGTCCGGCTCCGCTGACGCCAGCATCTGCTGCGTCACCTGATCAAGCCCGTCCCACAGGTAGCGCCGTTCCAGCACCGCACTGCGGCGCATCACGATGCGGCCCGCCGGATCGTAGCGCGTTTCCAGCGTCAGCGGCCCCTG
>NZ_JRXE01000082.1 GCF_001267535.1 Winslowiella iniecta
GCTGCGATCGCCGCTGCGCGCCGCCGGCTGACCATTGATAAAGACCTTTTTCGACCCTTCGGCGAGAAAAATCGGGCCACCGATATGGTGCGATTTTTTACATTTCACCGTGTCCATGCTGGCCGGAGTGCTGTAAGGCGCGGCCGCGGCGATCGTCGGCTGCAGGATGTCCTGCCGGAGATAAGTGAAAAAATCAGCGATATCCGCCGCGGACAGGTCGCTGACCTGCTTACCCAGGGCCGCGAAAAAATCGCCCGGACGGGCAAC
>NZ_JRXE01000083.1 GCF_001267535.1 Winslowiella iniecta
CCAGCGTAAAATGGATGATTACTTTGCTGATGATATGAACTATGGCGATATCAGCGAAAAGGCGCTTAAAGAGCGCTACAAATTATATGATATCTCCTCGCAAGTTAACCCTTTTACTTTTCCCAATCGACTGGAAAGTGCTCGTATACTGTTTGATGAGTTCCGTAGCTTATCAAAGAGCCTCTCTTTTGTCGGCGAGTATCAGGCGCTAATCGGTAAACTGATTGACCATATGCAGTATCGGCATGGCGAC
>NZ_JRXE01000084.1 GCF_001267535.1 Winslowiella iniecta
CCAGCGTAAAATGGATGATTACTTTGCTGATGATATGAACTATGGCGATATCAGCGAAAAGGCGCTTAAAGAGCGCTACAAATTGCATGATATCTCCTCGCGGGTTAACCCTTTTACTTTTCCCAATCGACTGGAAAGCGCCCGTATACTGTTTGATGAGTTCCGCAGTTTATCAAAGAGCCTCTCTTTTGTCGGCGAGTATCAGGCGCTAATCGGTAAACTGATTGACCATATGCAGTATCGGCATGGCGAC
>NZ_JRXE01000085.1 GCF_001267535.1 Winslowiella iniecta
CATATCGTGATTCATTTCTTATTACGGAGAAATGAGACGACATGTCGTTTCAATTTTCAGCTTGTTCCGGATTGTTAAAGAGCATAATACTTCGCAGCATACCGTTACCGGTTTGCTCTGAAGTATTTTTAGTAAACAGTATGGTGGAGCTAAGCGGGATCGAACCGCTGACCTCCTGCGTGCAAGGCAGGCGCTCTCCCAGCTGAGCTATAGCCCCATACAGTTACTGCAGAGACCATCTACTACCACTC
>NZ_JRXE01000086.1 GCF_001267535.1 Winslowiella iniecta
TAACCAAGCAACCACAGTACTGCTGTGCTCAGTGTTACCAGCAGGCTGAGTACCAGAATACGCCCTGCTGAACGGCTATGACTGGCGCGAAGCCCAAACCCAAATCGTTCACTTTTCTCATCCCGAAAATTTTGTTCTATCTGCATCCTTCGACCATATAACTTCATCACCTCACGTGGTTTAAACTCGGCTGTGCTGCTGAATATTAACCACGGCTCTTTCGCTGCTGCA
>NZ_JRXE01000087.1 GCF_001267535.1 Winslowiella iniecta
TAACCAAGCAACCACAGTACTGCTGTGCTCAGTGTTACCAGCAGGCTGAGTACCAGAATACGCCCTGCTGAACGGCTATGACTGTCGCGAAGCCCAAACCCAAATCGTTCACTTTTCTCATCCCGAAAATTTTGTTCTATCTGCATTCTTCGACCATATAACTTCATCACCTCACGTGGTTTAAACTCGGCTGTGCTGCTGAATATTAACCACGGCTCTTTCGCTGCTGCA
>NZ_JRXE01000088.1 GCF_001267535.1 Winslowiella iniecta
CGGTGATCGGGCGAGCGGCTGCTCTGCTCGCCCACCATCTGCAGCCCCTGCCAGTGGAAGGTCATTATTTCCGCATCCGGCTCGTCGTGGCGATGCAGAATTTTATGCGTGCGCCGCCCCAGCGCATCATAGCGGTACTGCACGCGGCTGAACGCCCGGTGCCCGCTCAGCCGCACCTCGCTGAGCTGATGCTCCGCGTTATAGCTGAAGTACTGCTCCGCGGCC
>NZ_JRXE01000089.1 GCF_001267535.1 Winslowiella iniecta
ATGGAAAAAATAAAATACTGGGAAAAACCAGGGGATTAAAATTTGAGCTAGCCATATTTTATTTCTGTATTGATAAAATAGTTTTGGTTAGATGAAGAGGGAATTTTTGGCTATGATGTAAAAAATGAGGGTAATTTAAAACCGAAAGTTATCGTACGATACAACTGTCGGTACTTTTGCGTTACATGAGCCGATTGTGATGGCGGGCGGGCTGAATCT
>NZ_JRXE01000090.1 GCF_001267535.1 Winslowiella iniecta
ATCACGGGAGACTTCGGTCTTCTTGCTCATCTGATCAAACTTGGCATTCGCCAGTTCGGTGAACAGCAGCATGATGTTTTCCATGGTGACCATTGCGGTGCCCATCAGCGAGGTGTTCTTACCTGCGCTCAGGTATTCGGTATCACCTGATTTCACTTCAGACGCGGCATTCAGGTTGATGTTGTTGGTATTAATAGTGGTCATGATTTTACTTTCC
>NZ_JRXE01000091.1 GCF_001267535.1 Winslowiella iniecta
GGAAAGTAAAATCATGACCACTATTAATACCAACAACATCAACCTGAATGCCGCGTCTGAAGTGAAATCAGGTGATACCGAATATCTGAGCGCAGGTAAGAACACCTCGCTGATGGGCACCGCAATGGTAACGATGGAAAACATCATGCTGCTGTTCACCGAACTGGCGAATGCCAAGTTTGATCAGATGAGCAAGAAGACCGAAGTCTCCCGTGAT
>NZ_JRXE01000092.1 GCF_001267535.1 Winslowiella iniecta
CAACATCAACGTTAATGCACAGTCTGGCGTGAAATCCGGCGATACCGAGTACCTGAGCGCGGGCAAAAACACCTCGCTGATGGGTGCTGCGATGGTCACCATGGACAGCATCATGCTGCTGTTTACCGAACTGGCGAACAGCAAGTTTGAGCAGATGAGCAAGAAGACTGAAGTCTCTCGCGATGCGCAGGATATGGCTAACCGCGTTGAC